>NZ_BOOH01000018.1 GCF_016863135.1 Planobispora longispora | reverse complement strand
CGCGTGGTGATCGGCCTCGCGTGGTGATCGGCCTCGCGTGGTGATCGGCCTCGCGTGGCGATCGGCCTCGCGTGGCGATCGGCCTCGCGTGGTGATCGGCCTCGCGTGGTGATCGGCCTGTGGTGGGGCGGTGGCCGGTCTGCGGCGGGGCGGGGTCGTGTCGGCGGTTGACCTCAACCAAGCTTGAGTTCTTAGGTTCGTTCCGGAACCGCGGGAACCGGCCGGCGGTGCTTTTCCAAGGAGGTCCGCCATGACCGAGCGCGCAGCGCACACCGAGATCCCCGACCGCTACCGCCACGCCGTGATCCCGCACATCATGGTCGACGACGCCGCCGCGGCGATCGATTTCTACCGGCGGGCGTTCGGCGCCCGCGAGGACTTCAGGATCGACGCCCCGGGCGGCGGGATCCTGCACGCCGAGATCACCGTCGGGCACTCGGTCCTGATGCTGGGCGACGCCGGCGGGGACGAGGCGGGGGCCGCCCCCTTCGCCGCGCCCGCCTCGCTCGGCGGAGGCACGTCCGTCGCGCTGCACGTCTTCGTGCCGGACGTCGACAGCCTGGCGGAGCGCGCGGAGGCCGCGGGCGCCGAGATCCTCCAGCCGCCGAAGGACATGTTCCACGGTGACCGCACTCTCATTCTCAGGGACCCCTCGGGGCACGTGTGGGTGTTCCTGACCCACCTGGAAGACGTCTCGGAGGAGGAGCTCCGGCGCCGCCTGGCCGCCGCCGGGTGACCGGTCGCCCCGACGGGGCGGCGCTGTGGTGGGATGGTGTCGATGAACGCCAAGCCCCCCACGAGTCTCGACGTCGCCCGGCTGGCCGGGGTCTCCCAGGCGACGGTCTCCTACGTCCTCAACGACCGGCCGGGCATGAGGATCAGCGACGAGACGCGGGCGCGCGTGCGCGAGGCCGCGGACCGGCTCGGGTACGTGCCGCACGCCGGGGCGCGGACGCTGCGCACCGGCCGGAGCGGACTCGTCCTGATCTCCATGGAGGACATCCCGTACGGCCCGCTGGCCGTCGGCATGCTGGAGGAGCTCGACCGGGAGCTCTCGCGGCGCGGCTACACCCTGGTCCAGTACGGCGCCCGCCGCCTGCGGGGCGTGCCGGCCGCCCGGGCCTGGGCCGAGCTGCGGCCGGTCGCGGTGCTGGCCGGGGCGGGCAAGCTCAGCCGGCAGGCCCTGGAGGTGCTGAGATCGGCGGGGGTCAAGGCGGTCATCGCGCTCGGAAACCAGCCCTCGCCCGTGGTCCCGAGCGTCGCGCTCGACCATGAGGGGATCGGGGTCCTGGCGGCCGGGCACCTGATCGACCGCGGCTGCCGCACGCTCGCCGCGATCGTCCCGACGGAGGTCGGCCTGCGCGAGATGGGGGAGCGCAGGCTGGCCGGGGTCCAGCGGGTCGCACGGGCCCGGGGGGTCCCGCTGACCAGGGTCGACCTCCCCTTCCGGGAGGAGAGCGCCGCGGCCCTGGCCGACCTGTGGCGGGCGGTGGACGGGGTGTTCGCCTACAACGACGAGTACGCCATGCTGCTGATGGCGGTGCTGGGCGACGCGGGGCTGACGGTCCCCGGCGACGTGCGGGTCGTCGGCTGCGACGACCTGCCGCTGGCCGCGCTGCTGCGCCCGAGGCTGACCACGGTCAGGCTCGACCTCTCCGCGATGCCGTCCACGCTGGTCCAGCGGTTGGAGGAGCTCATCGCGGAGGGCCAGGGGACGCCGTACCGGATCGACCCCTGGACGGCGACCCTGGTCGTCAGGGAGTCGTCCTGAGCGGAGGGGCCGTCAGGTCGTCGGGGTGGGGAGTCGTCCTGAGCGGAGAGGACGTCGGGTCGGCGCAGACGTCGTGGCAGCGCCCCGGCGGAGGATCATGCCCGTCCGTCATGCCTCGGTGAGGACGAAGGGGGCGCTCGCCCGGACCGTGCCGTTGACGACGATCTCCAGGACGCGCGGGCCGGGCGGCTCGACCCTGGTGGTGACCGGCCGGAACGAGTGGGACTTCGTCACCGTGACGGCCTGGCCGGGGGAGTCGGCCAGGCGCTCGCCGAGGTGGAAGACGCGCCGCGAGCCGTCGCGCCGGACCGCGTACTTGAGCACGAGCGGGCCGGGGGAGTCGGCCCGGACCGTGACCGTGAACCGCAGGCGGTCGCCCACCGCGACCCGGTCGCCGTCGAGCGCCAGCGTCTCGACCGACCCGCCGCCCGGGGCGGCGCCCACCAGCTCCAGGCCGCCGGGATGCCCGGCGCGCAGCAGCCCGCGCACGGCGTGGCGCAGGACCTTCTCGACGTGGGAGCCGCCCTCCGCGCGCCAGCGGCCGAGCAGCTCGACCGCGACGCCGGGGTGGTCCTTGGCGATGTCGTTGACGTGGTTGGCCACCGAGCGCCGGACGTATTCGCTGGGATCGTCGCGCAGCCGGTCGAGGATCGGCAGCGCCGGTCCGGGCTCCATCAGCCACCGCACCCGCGACCCCCAGGGCAGCCGGGGCCGGGACCCCTCCGAGGCCAGCCGCCGCAGGTGCTCGTCGGGGGACTCCGCCCAGCCGTACATGATCTTCATGGCGTCGTCGCGGTAGCGCTCCAGGTAGGGGCGGACGGCGAACTCCCCGGTGGCGTACGGCGTGAGCGTGCCGAGCGTGGCCATGGCGTCGTCGAGATGGTCGAGGCCGCGCGCGGAGACGTACTCGGTGGCGGGCCAGCCGCTCCACATGTCCAGCCGGACCAGGGCCGCGCCGTCCCGCAGGACGGCGGCGGCGTGCGGGAACGGCAGCGTCAGCGCGGCGTCGAGCGCCCGGGCGACGTGCCGGACGCGGTCTTTCAGCTCCAGGCCGGTCAGTCCGGCGGTCGCCTCCGAGACGAACCGGTCGCGGGGGAACGGCGCCCAGGCCGCGGCGACGCCGTCGGCGAGCAGGTTCACGGAACCGGTGCTGATCATCTCTTTGAGAGGTTGCGCCATGGCGGGCAGAGTGTCACGGCCCACCGACATTTTCCGCCGGGCGTCCGGCCGGGGACACCCCTGACACGGGGTTTCCCCTGGACTAGCGTCGCCCCATGACCGAACTCGACTCACGCCTGCGGGCGGTGTGCGACCTGGCCGTCGCGGGCTCCCGGGAGATGGCCGGACGGCACGAATACGACGGGATGATCCAGGACCTCTCCCCCGAGGGCGTGCGCGCCGGGCTGGCCGCGCTGGGCCGCGGGCCGCTGCCGGAGGACCCCTGCGACGCCGCCCACCTGGAGGTCTTCGAGGAGGCCGCCCGCGTCCGGTACGGCGAGCTGGAACTGCACCGGCGCAGCCCGATGGCTCATCTGGACAACCTCGACCTGGCCTGTTACGACCGCGAGTACGCCCCGGAGCCCGAGCGGGCCGCCGCCCGGCTGGCCCACCTGGCCCGCTGGCCCGAGGCGGTGGACAACGCGATCGCCGCGCTCGACCGGCTCAGCGCGCCGGTCGCGGAGGCGCTGCTGGGAGCCGTGCGCGGCCTGGGCGCCGGGGTGCCGCAGGACGCCGGCGGGCAGGTGCGGGAGGCGGCGCTGAAGGCCCACGCCCGCCTGGTCGAGCACGTCGAGGAGGCCGCCCGCTCCGGCGACCCGGACGCGTCCCTCGGCGCGGACGGCCTGGCCCGGTTGATGAGCGCGGACGAGGGTCTCCCGGTGGATCTGGGACGGCTCGCCGAGCGGGCCGACGCCGAGCGCGACCGGCTGATGGAACGGCTGGCGGAGTCGTGCGCGAAGCTGGGGCACGGCGGCCGGCCTCCGCTGGACGTCTGCCGCGAGCTGGTCAGCGACCATCCGGGCATCGACGGCGTGCTCGACGCCGCCCGCGCCGGCACCGAGCGGGCGATCGCCTTCACCCGGGAGAAGGACCTGGTCCCGTACCACGACGGCGAGTGCCTGGTCGGCGTCGCGCCCGAGTCGCGTCGGTGGGCGATGGCGATGATGAGCTGGGCCGCCCCGGGCGAGCCGGAGGCCCCGTCGTGGTACCACATCACCCCGCCCGACCCCTCGTGGCCGGAGAACGAGATCGAGGAGTGGCTGGAGGTCTTCAGCGCGACCACGCTTCCGGCGATCAACGTGCACGAGGTCGCCCCGGGGCACTTCTCCCACGGCCGGGCCCTGCGCCACGCGCCCTCCGACGTGCGCCGGACGCTGATGTCCATGTCGTTCGCCGAGGGCTGGGCGCACTACGCCGAGGAGCTCTGCGTCGAGGAGGGCTTCGCCCCCGACGACCCGCGCTTCGAGATCGGCGTCTGGCTGGAGGCGCTGATCCGGGTGACCCGGATGGCCTGCGCGATCGGCGTGCACACCGGCGCCATGACGGTCGGGGAGGCCGCCCGCCGCTTCGAGGCCGACACCCACAACGCCGGCCCCGCCGCCCTCTCGGAGGCCCGCCGGGCCACCTTCGACCCGACCTACGGCCGCTACACCTGGGGCAAGCTGGAGATCATGGACCTGCGCGAGCGGGCCAGGGCGGGGTGGGGCGCGGATTTCACCCTCAAGCGCTTCCACACCGCGATGCTGGACCTCGGCTCCCCGCCCCTGGGCCTGCTGCCGCGGATCCTCTGACGGTCACATCGCGGGGCGCTCGACGGCGGGCAGCCCGTTGACGGCCAGGTACTCGTTGAAGTTGTCGAACAGCCCGCCGACGTGGTCGAAGAAGTCGTCGTAGTCGATCAGCGACCGGATGTCGTGGACGTCCATGTCCGCGACATCCGCGAGCGGCACGGCGGGCAGGTGCAGGAAGTCCGTGAGCTCACGCGTCCTGGCGTCGTGGGTCAGCCACAGGGCCGGCTTGCCGCTGAGGATCGAGGCCATGTTGACGTGGAAGCGGGTGCCGTAGGTGAACGACACGGACTCCTCGTTGAACCGGTACCACGACTTGGTGTCGCGGAAGAGCCGGTATCTGCGCTGGTAGTAGTCCTCGATCCGGTCGCGGGCGAGCTTCGGCCCGTGTTCCCCGTCGTCTCTGAGGAAGCGGGGGAGCCTGGGCCGGTGCCGGCCGCTGCTGACGTCGACGTAGAACTGGTGGTTGCGCCGGTTCGAGGGCTCGACCAGGAACGCGTCGTGCCGGATGGCGTTGCGGAGCATCCGGGTCTCCAGCGGCTGGTGGAGCTTGGTGCCGCAGAACGCCGGCCGGCCGTGGCCCTCTTTGAGGCTCTCGCGGAGCCGGGCCAGGTGCGCCGGGCGGGAGAACAGGGAGGGGCAGCCGACGACCTTGACGTTGGTCACCCCGCAGACCTGTTCGAGGACCCGCTGGGTCGTACGGCCCCGGACCCCGATGACCGCGCACCGGTCCTGCAGGCGCCGCATCACGCTGATCGCTTCGGCGGGCAGCGTCGCGCCGGTCAGATCGTCGGTGTCGGACTGGACGCCGAGGCCGAAGATGACGACGGGCTTGTCGATCTGGTCGAGGAGACTCTGCAGCCGGATGAAGGGGGCGGGGTCGTCGGAGCCGATCTTGAGCGTGTTCGCCATGGTGAACACCAGGTGGGTGCAGTGCCGGTTGACGAACTCGGCGAACGTGGCCGCGCCGGTCAGCGTCCTCCACTGGCGGTCGAGGCGGAACACGCAGTCGTCGAACATCTCGAAGGGCGCGTTGGCGTGGATCATGTTCCCGGAGTTCTCCGCATGGTCCAGAGGGAACTCCGGGGGCAGTTCGCGCCGGCAGCCCGCTACCGCGATGGCCATGGTCGTCCTCCGTTCCCTCCCCCGTGGAGGCCGTCACTCACTGTAACGACGCTCGGACGGAACGGGAGGGCTTTCCGTCAGGCCGGGCCCGCGGGCGGGGGTCAGCGGTCGACGGCCGTCGCGGGGAAACGCGGGCAGGGGGCGGCGATCGACGGCCGTCGTGGGGAAGCGCAGGCGGGGCTCAGCGGTCGACGGCCGTCGCGCCGCCGTCCACCACCAGGTGGGCGCCGGTGATGAAGGACGCCTCGTCGCCCATCAGGAAGCGCACCGCCGCCGCGACCTCCTCGGGACGGCCGAGGCGGCCCGAGATCGCCTTCTTCCGGAACGCCTCCATGAAGCCCGGGTCGCCGCCGGTGGCGTCGGTCAGCATCGGGGTGTCGATGTAGCCGGGGCAGACGGCGTTCACCCGGATCGGGGCCAGCTCGTGGGCCATGGACCGGGTCAGGCCGAGCAGGCCCGCCTTGGAGGAGCAGTAGGCCGGGACGAAGGCCTGGCCGACCAGGCCCTCGATCGAGGCGATGCCCACGATCGCGGACCCTTCGTGCTGCCGCAGGTCGTCCAGGATCGCCCGGGTCAGCAGGGGCTGGGCGCGCAGGTTGACGTTGAGGACCCGGTCCCAGGCGGCCTCGTCGAGGTCGGCGATCGCGGCGGGGCCGGCGGCGCCGGCCGCGTGGACCAGGCCGCCGATCGAGCCGAGGGCCTCACGGGTGGCGGCGACCGCGGCGGGGAAGGCCGAGGAGTCGGTGACGTCGATCGCCACACCGAGGGCGGGCACGCCGTCCGCCGCGGCGGCGGAGGCCGTCTCCTTGGCGCCCGCCTCGTCGCGGTCCCAGATCGCGACCGGCCGCCCGGCGCGGGCGAGCGCCAGCGCGCAGGCCCGGCCGATCCCGGAGGCTCCGCCGGTGACGATGATCCCGGTCGCGGGCATGATGACCTCCTCGGCGTGGGTGTCCCTCACGGTAACCCGCTCTGCCAACCTAGCGCTAGGTAGAGATCCGGAGGACCGCGCGTTCAGAGACCGCGCGTTCAGAGACCGCGCGTGTCCGTCCGCGCATCCGGAGGCCGTGTGCGTCCATCCGCGCGTAACCGCTCGCGGGGCCGCCGATAGACTGGCTGCACCGCTGTGTTTCCTTTGGGGGTCTTGGTGTCAGAGTTCGACCCGTCGTTCGACACTGTCCTGGTCGTCGACTTCGGCGCGCAGTACGCGCAGCTGATCGCGCGACGGGTGCGTGAGTGCCACGTCTACTCCGAGATCGTCCCCTCGACGATGCCGGTGGCGGAGATGCTGGCCAAGAAGCCCAAGGCCATCATCCTGTCCGGCGGCCCCTCCTCCGTCTACGCCGAGGGCGCCCCGGCCGTTCCCGACGGCCTGTTCGAGACCGGCGTGCCGACCTTCGGCATCTGCTACGGCTTCCAGGCCATGGCCCAGGCGCTCGGCGGCCGGGTGGCCAAGACCGGCGTGGCCGAGTACGGCGGGACGCGCCTGGAGGTGTCCCGCGAGGGCGTGCTCTTCGCCGGGCTCCCCGCCCGGCAGTCGGTCTGGATGTCGCACGGCGACAGCGTCGCCGCCGCCCCCGAGGGCTTCGACGTCACCGCCTTCACCGCCGAGACCCCCGTCGCCGCCTTCGAGCACCCCCTCAAGGGCCTGTACGGCGTGCAGTTCCACCCCGAGGTCCTCCACTCCGAGCACGGCCAGACCGTGCTCAAGCACTTCCTCGACGCCGCGGGTTGCCGCCCCTCCTGGACGATGCTCAACATCGTCGAGGAGGCCGTGGACAAGGTCCGCGCCCAGGTCGGCCCGGAGGGCCGCGCCATCTGCGCCCTGTCCGGCGGCGTGGACTCCGCGGTCGCCGCGGCCATCGTGCAGCGCGCCATCGGCGACCGCCTGACCTGCGTTTTCGTCGACCACGGCCTGCTGCGCAAGGGTGAGGCCGAGCAGGTCGAGCGCGACTTCGTGGAGGCCACCGGCGTCAAGCTCCGCGTGGTGGACGCCCAGGAGCGCTTCCTCAAGGCGCTGGACGGGGTGACCGACCCCGAGGAGAAGCGCAAGATCATCGGCCGCGAGTTCATCCGGGTCTTCGAGGACGAGCAGCGCGCCATCATGGCCGACGGCCCGGTCGACTTCCTGGTGCAGGGCACGCTCTACCCCGACGTGGTCGAGTCCGGCGGCGGCACCGGCACCGCCAACATCAAGTCCCACCACAACGTCGGCGGCCTCCCCGAGGACCTGCGGTTCCAGCTGGTCGAGCCGTTGCGCGCGCTGTTCAAGGACGAGGTCCGCCGCGCGGGCGAGGAGCTCGGCCTGCCGGCCGCCATGGTCTGGCGCCAGCCGTTCCCCGGCCCCGGCCTCGGCATCCGCATCGTCGGCGCCGTCAACCGCGAGCGCCTGGACATCCTGCGCGAGGCCGACGCCATCGCCCGCGAGGAGCTCTCCCGGGCCGGTCTCGACCGGGAGATCTGGCAGTGCCCGGTCGTGCTGCTGGCCGACGTCCGCTCGGTGGGAGTGCAGGGCGACGGCCGCACCTACGGCCACCCCGTGGTCCTGCGCCCGGTCTCCAGCGAGGACGCCATGACGGCCGACTGGTCGCGCGTGCCGTACGACGTGCTGGCCCGCATCTCCACCCGGATCACCAACGAGGTCCGCGAGATCAACCGCGTGGTGCTCGACGTGACGAGCAAGCCCCCGGGCACCATCGAGTGGGAGTGAGACGGGGCCGCGCCGCAGCCATAGAGGTTCGGTCGGTATTCATCCGGAGACGGCTGTTCATCCGGTTTCGTGGGGTGTAGGCGGGTAAGTTAGGCCGGGTGTCAACGACCCTCGCCGCCGCCCCCTCCGTCCGCACGGCGGACGCCACCCGGCTGGCCTGGCTGGACGCCCTGCGCGGGCTCGGCGCGGTCGCGGTCCTGCTGGAGCACGCGCTCCCGTGGTTCATGCCGCAGTTGAGACCGTACTGGTTCAACCTCGGCATGTACGGCGTTCTGGTGTTCTTCCTGGTCAGCGGGTACATCATCCCGGTCTCGCTGGAGGGGAGAGGGGACGTCCGGGCCTTCTGGATCAGCCGGATCTTCCGCCTCTACCCGATCTACCTGCTGGTCGCGGCCGCGGTCCTGGTGATGGCCGTCTGGCTCCCGGTCCGCGAGCACGTGCCGCGGGACCTCGCCTCGGTCTCCGCGCACCTGACGATGCTGCTGGACGTGGTCCACCTGGGCGGCCTGGCCGACACCATGTGGACGCTCTCCTACGAGATGGTCTTCTACCTGCTGGTCACCGCGCTGTTCGTCCGCGGCCTGCACCTGCGCAGCGGGACCTTCGCCGTCGGGTTCGGGGTCGTGGCGGTCGGGGCCGGGCTGGTGCTCGCCGCGCCCGTGCTGACGGGATTCCGGCCCGCCTACGTGTCGGGCGCCGTGTTCGCCGCCGGCATGGCCTGCCTGCTCGGCGGACGGTTCCGCACGGCCGCCGCCTGCGTGCTGGGGGCGATGGCGGTGGTGCTGCTGATCTTCGGCAGCTTCGTGCCGTGGTTCGGGGCGGCGATCCTCGCGGTGATGTTCACCGGGACCGCGATCCGCCGCTGGGAGCAGGGCACGGGCACCCTCCGGCCGGTGGCCGCCGCGGCCGTGCTCGTGGCGCTGGCCCCGGTCTGGTCGATCCAGGCGAGCTGGTGGTGGGTCCAGCCCGATGTGTGGATCACCACGATGGTCCTGGCCGGGGCGACCTTCGCCGCCGCGATGGCCCTGCGCCGGCGCCGCTTCCCCCGGTTCCTGGTCTGGCTGGGGCTGATCAGCTACTCGGTCTACCTGCTGCACCACCCGCTGCTGCGGCTGACGCACGCCGTACTGGGGGACGCGCGGACCATGGGGGCGGTGGCGCAGGCCGGGCTGGTGGCGGGGTTCGTCGCGGCGGTGCTGGGGCTGAGCTGGCTCACCTACCGCTACGTCGAGCTGCCGATGCAGCGCCTGGGCAGGAGGCTGGCCCGCCGGGCGGCCCCGGTTAAAGAACCGGCATAGCGCTGGTCATCGGGCCGGACCCCGGGCGCCCGCGCTCACTAGCGTGAGGCGATGCCCACCACCGAGATCGGAACCCCCGAGGTCCCCCTTCCGCGAGACGGGGCGGGGACGTCACCCGGCCGAGGGGACCCCCGGGAGGACCGGAGGGGGGACGGCGCGCGACTGGCCTGGCTGGACGCGCTGCGCGGCGTCGCCGCCGGCATGGTGCTGGTCTCGCACACGCTCCCGTGGTTCGCCCCCGCGCTGAGCCCGTCCTGGATCGGCCTGGGCGTGTGCGGGGTTCTCATATTCTTCCTGGTGAGCGGTTACATCATCCCCGCCTCGCTGGAGCGCCGGGGGTGCGTGCGGTCCTTCTGGATCGGCAGGCTCTTCCGGCTCTACCCGCTGTACCTCCTGGCGATCGTCGTCGCCCTGGCCATGGCGCCGATCGTTCCGGTCAACCGCGGCGCCGACCCGATCGCCCACATCACCATGCTGATGACCACCGTCGGATCGGCCAGGATCGTGGATCCGATGTGGACGCTCTCCTACGAGATGATCTTCTATCTGCTGGTGACCGCCCTGTTCGTGACCGGCGCGCACCGCGGCAGCGGCCCGTTCGCGGTCGGGTTCATGGTCCTCTCGCTCGGTGTCGGGGTGACCCTGCCCAACGGCCTGCTGCCCGACTCGGCCCCGCTCGTCTCCCTGGTCGCCGTCGTGATCGGGCTGGCGTGCGTGCTGGGGGGACGTCTCCGTACGGCGGGCGCGCTCGTGCTGGGCGCGACGGCGGTCGTCCTCGTCGCCCTGGGGCCGGTGGACCCGTGGCTGGGGCCGGCCATCCTGGCGGTGATGTTCGCCGGGACCGCGATCCGCCGCTGGGAGCAGGGCCGAGCCTCCGCGATGTGGTGCGTCCTCATCGTGGTGATCATCCTGTGCGCCGCCCCCATGGTGTGCTTCCCCGCCTCCGGGTCCACGCGGCCGGCGAAGTGGATCCCCGCCGTGCTCGTCGCGGCGGCCGTCTTCGCGGTGGGCATGGCGCTCAGGCACCGGCGCGTCCCCCGTCTCCTCAGCGGGTTCGGAATGATCAGCTACTCGGTGTACCTGCTGCACTATCCGCTGCTTCTGTTGTTCGTCGAGGTCCTCGGCGCGCCGAGGCTCCTGCCGGGGCCGCTGCCGGCACTGCTGGCGGCCCTCTATCTCGCGGCGCTGCTCGGCGTGTGCGTCCTGACGTACCGCTACGTCGAGCTGCCGATGCAGCGGCTGGGCCGTTGGCTGGCGCGCGAGGCTCCCCCGGTCGAAGGACGCGAGGCTCCCCAGGTCAAAGGATCGGTATAGCTCCGGTCATCGGATCCGTGCCGATCTTCGCCCGTCAATAGCGTGGCCCCATGCTCCCACCCGAGACCCCGCCCCTCCCGCAGCGATCGGCCGGAGAACACCGCGGCGAATCGCGGATGGCCTGGTTGGACGTGCTGCGCGGGATCGCCGCCCTCGCCGTGCTGGTCTCGCACACGCTCCCCGCGCTCGTGGCCGACCTGCTGCCCCGCTGGTTCAACCTGGGAACCTCCGGGGTCATCGTGTTCTTCCTGGTGAGCGGCTACATCATCCCCGCCTCGCTGGAGCGCCGGGGATGCGTGCGGTCCTTCTGGATCGGCAGGAGCTTCCGGCTCTACCCGATCTACCTGCTGACCATCGCGCTCGTCCTGGTGATGGCGCCGGTCGTGCCGATCGTCGAGGGCGTCGACCCGCTGGCCCACCTCACCATGCTGATGTCCGTGGTGGACGACTCGCCGCGGATCGTGCCCCCCATGTGGACGCTCTCCTACGAGATGGCGTTCTACCTGCTGGTGACCGCCCTGTTCGTGCTCGGGCTGCACCGCAGGAGCGGTCTGCTCGCGGTCGGGTTCGGGCTCGCCTTCGTCCTGCTCCCGGCGGGGCTGGGCGCGGTGGTGCTGCAGGAGGTGTCACTGCTGCACGGGGTGCTGGGGGACCGGACCCCGCTGGCGGCCCTGGCGGTGGCCGCGGCCGGGCTGACGCTCGTGCTGTGGGGGCGCCTGCGCGTGGCGGGGGCGCTGATCCTGGGCGTGCTGGCCCTGGGCCTGCTCACGATGGGCGCCCCCGCCCCGCCGCGAGGGCTGATGATCCTGGCCATCATGTTCGCCGGAAGCGCGATCTACCGCTGGGAGCGCGGGCAGACCTCCGGGCTGTGGTGCGCCCTCGCCGTGGGGGCCATCATGTGCCAGGCGCACACGGTGATCCCGTCCGCGCCGTGGATGTCGTCGTTCTGGATTCCCACGGTCCTGCTGTCGGGGGGCGTCTTCGCGCTGGCGATGCTCCTGCGCCGCCTGCGCTTCCCCCGCGTCCTGGTCTGGCTCGGCCTGATCAGCTACTCGGTGTACCTGCTGCACCATCCGCTGCTGCTGCTGCTCACCGCGGTCTTCGGGGATCCGAAGGACTATCCGCTGGCATCCCAGGCGCTGCTCATCGGGCTCTACGTCGGCGTGGTGTTCGGGCTGAGCACGCTCACCTACCGCTACGTCGAGCTGCCGATGCAGCGCCTGGGGCGGCGGCTGACTCAGGTGCCGTCGGCGGGCGCCTCCACCGGCGTGTCCGCGTCCCCGGTGGGGGAGTCGGACGAGAGGTCCTTGTCCTCGGCGGCGCCCGCCGGGTAGACGTCGGCGGGCTTCAGGCTCTTCGCGCCCGGCAGCGAGGAGACGGCGACGACGTGGTAGCCCCGCTTCTTCAGCTCGGTCAGCAGCTTCGGCATCACCAGGACGGTCTGCGTGACCCAGTCGTGCATGAGGATGACGCCGTCGCGCTTGGCGTTCTTGAGGACCTCGTCGTAGATGGCCTTCTCGTTCTTGGTCGCCCAGTCGCGGGAGCCGCCGTTCCACAGGACGATCGGCATCTTCATCTCGGTCGCGGCGGTCTTGGTGTCGTCGTCCAGCAGGCCGTACGGCGGGCGGATCATCGTCGGGTACTTGCCGGTGACCTTCTTGACGATGTCCTGGGTCTTCTTGAGCTCCTCCCGGATGTTCTCCAGGGGGATCTCGGTGAACTTCGGGTGGGTGTAGCTGTGGTTGCCGATGTCGTGGCCCTCGGCGACCATCCGCTTGGCGAAGGCGGGACGCGACTTCACGTACTGGCCCTCGAGGAAGAACGTGGCCTTGGCGCCGTGCTTCTTGAGCGTG
The DNA here is from genome assembly GCF_016863135.1 of Planobispora longispora. Lineage (GTDB taxonomy): Bacteria > Actinomycetota > Actinomycetes > Streptosporangiales > Streptosporangiaceae > Planobispora > Planobispora longispora. Next base: position 61,434 of record NZ_BOOH01000018.1, on the reverse strand, counting down.
TCGAGCAGCTTGTCGGCGTACTTGCCGGGACCGTCGTCGAAGGTCAGCGCGATGCACTTCACCTTCGCGCAGTCCACCGGCTTGGGCTTGGGCTTGGGCTTCGCGGTGGCCGTCGGGGTGGCCGACGGCTTGGCGGCGCCGGCGGGGGCGGAGCGCTCGGCACCCCATGCGGCGGATGCCGCCGTCAGCAGGCTGAGCGCGCAGCCTCCGGCGAGGACGGTTCGGATGGGGAACTTCATGAGGAGGGCTCCGCGCGATGCTGGTGAGGCTGTTGGGACAAAAAAAGTATCCTAAAGGGTCGTTTGTCCCTAGGGGCGGAATCAGTGCATCTGACAACGGACGCCCAGGTTTCCTTGAGCCGGCGTTCAGGAACGGCAAGGAACCGGCAAAGGGCGGGGCAAGCGTGAACATGCCCGCCGTGGCCCCGGCGGCCGTCTCACCAAACTGGCCCGCATGGACACAGCCCTGCCCATCGACGGCCCAGCCTCCAGCCCCGCCCGGAGGACGGGAGATCCGCAGGACGGGATCCCGTACGGCGAGGGGCCCGGCGGGGACGCCTCCCCGGCCGGCCGGGAGTCCCGCGGCCGGCCGGCGGCGAGGTGGCTCCCGGCGGCCTCCGCCCTCGTCCTCACCGGGGTCGTGCTGCGCCTCTACGGCGTCTCCGTCACGGACACGGCATGGTTCGCGGGCTACCTCCTGCTGGGACTGACGCTTCCGGGCGTGCTCGTCCTGCGCGCGCTGCACGACGGACGGAGATCCCTGCCCGAGGAGATCGCCCTCGGCGTGGCGCTGGGGTACGCGGTCGAGGTGGTCGTCTACATCGGCGCCCGTGCGGTGGGGGCGCCGCTGCTGGTGGTGGCCTGGCCGGTCGTGGTGTACGCCCTGTTCTGCGCGGTGCCGGGGCTCCGGAGACACTGGCGGGGGGCGGCCTCCCGGCCGAAGGCGCCGGTGTGGTGGTCGTGGACCGTCGTGGCGGTCTTCGCCTACCTCCTCGTCCTGGGAGCGCTGACGTTCTTCCGGTCGTACGACATCACCCGGCCGGGGATCTGGGCGGGCGCCTCCGACATGCTGTACCACCTGGCGCTGACCGGGGAGCTCAAGCACCACATGCCGCCCACGGTGCCCATGGTGTCGGGCGAGCCGCTGCTCTACCACTGGTTCGTCTACGCGCATCTGGCGGCGTCGAGCTGGGTGACCGGCATCGAGCCGATGGTGCTGCTGCTGCGTCTGGGCACCCTGCCGATGCTGGCCGGGCTGCTGGTCCTGGTGGGGGTGACCGGCAAGCGGGTCACCGGCTCCTGGGCAGGCGGAGCGCTGTCCGTCGCGGCCATGCTCTTCCTCAAGCCGCCGAACCTCTACCAGGGCCCGAACTGGGTCTTCACCTACGGCGGGCTCCAGGACACCGCCTGGACCAGCCCCACCCAGACGTTCGGGACGCTGCTGTTCGCGCCGGTGGTGCTCCTCCTGCTCGACCTGCTCGACCGCCGGCGGCACGGGCCCGGCCGGTGGATCCTGCTCGGGGTCTTCCTGGTCGCGGTCATGGGCGCCAAGGCCATCTACCTGCCCCTGCTCGCCGCCGGTCTGGTGGCGGCGATCGCGGTCGAGGCGGTCAGGAGGCGCCGGGTGACCTGGCCGGCTCCGGCCGCGCTCGCGATGACGGCGGTGTGCTTCGCCTTCTCGCACGTCGTGCTCTTCGGCGGCGCCCGGCTCGGCATGGACTTCGCCCCCCTCTCCCTGATGCGCTGGGCCTGGGCGAAGCTGGTCGACCCGGCCAGCTTCGCCGTGCCCTCCTCGGGGCCGGTGCTCGCCCTCGCGGTGCTGTACCTGCTGTGCTGGGCCATCGGCTGGTCGGGCGCCTTCGGACTGCTGAGCCGGAGAGGGGTGGTCCTGCAGCCCGGGGTGCTCCTGCTGGCGGGCATCGGCGCCGGCGGGCTCGGGGTCGCGCTCGCGTTCGATCATCCCGGGCTGAGCCAGCTCTTCTTCCTCATGGGGGCCCTGCCGTACCTGGGGATCCTGGCGGTCTACGGGCTCCTGATCCTCCTGCGGGAGACCAGGGCGCCGGCCGTGGCGGTGGCGCTCGCGGTCGCCGCCGGGACGGCGGCCGCCTTCGCGATCCCCGCGCTCGGCGGCGTCACGGTCCCGGTGGATCCGGGGCGGCCGGTCGCCGTGCTGTTCCAGCCGTACGCCGTCCTGCTGGCCGGCGCCGCGCTGGCGGTCGCCGTCCTGGCGGCGACGGCGGGCGTCCGCCGCGCCTGCGCCCTCGCGGTCGTCGCGCTGATGGCGCTGAGCGTGCCCGGCAACCTGCACGAGCGCCTCACCCTGCTGGCGGAGCGCGTGGAGAAGGGCGGCCTCCACCAGGGGCCCAAGCCGGCGAGCGCCCAGGTCATGCCGCCGGACGCGCTGACCGTGCTGAGGTGGTTGCGCGCCCGTTCCCGGCCGGGGGACCTGGTCGCCACGAACGTCCACTGCCAGTGGCGGCTCCCGGCGCCGTGCGACCACAAGCGTTTCTGGGTGTCCGCGTTCACCGAACGACGCGTCCTGCTCGAGGGGTGGGCGTACACGGAGGCGAACCTGAAGCAGTGGCGTTCGGGGGAGTCGAACAGGCACGAGTTCTGGGACCGGGAGCGGTTCGCCGCGAACATGGCGGCCTTCGCCACGCCCTCGTCCGCCGCGGTCCGGCGTCTGGGGGAGCGCTACGGCGTGCGCTGGCTCTTCGTCGACGAGCGCCGCATGCCGCAGGGAACGAGCATGGACGGCTCCGCGCGATTCCGGTTCGGAACGGGCCACTACGCCCTTTACTCGGTTGACTGAATAAAGGGACGGCAAACCCGGATCCAAAGGTTTCCATCCGGCTGACCCGCGTTTTCTCCGCCGCCATGCTTGCCGCCATGAGAACAGCATCCCCCGCCGGCGGACCAGCGGATTCGGCCGAATCCGCGGGATATTCCGGGACGAACAGGAATGAACCATTCGGAGAGGGTTCCGAGTCGCAGGCGGAAAGCCGCTGGATGCGGATGTGGCGCTGGCTCCCGGCGGCCTCCCTGACCGCTTTCGCCGTCACCGCGCTGGCTCTCTACCAGGTTCCCCTGCTCGACATCGCCGTCTTCACCGCCTATCTGGTCCTGGGAGTGGCGCTCCCGGGAACGCTCGTCATCCGGGCGGTACGGGGCGGCGGGATGTCCCTGCCCGAGGAGATCGCCCTCGGCGTGGCGCTGGGGTACGCGGTCGAGGTGGCCGTCTACATCGGCGCCCGTGCGGTGGGGGCGCCGCTGCTGGTGGTGGCCTGGCCGGTCGTGGTGTACGCCCTGTTCTGCGCGGTGCCGGGGCTCCGGAGGCACTGGCGGGGGGCGGCCTCCCGGCCGAAGGCGCCGGTGTGGTGGTCGTGGACCGTCGTGCTCGTCGCGGTCTACCTGATCGCCTGGACCATGGCGACCTTCTTCCAGCAGTACGACGTCACCCAGCCGGCCCGCTGGGCGTCCGCGGTCGACATGCTGTACCACGTGGCGCTGACCGGGGAGCTCAAGCACCACATGCCGCCCACGGTGCCCATGGTGTCGGGCGAGCCGCTGCTCTACCACTGGTTCGTCTACGCGCATCTGGCGGCGTCGAGCTGGGTGACCGGCATCGAGCCGTACCTGCTGCTGTTCCGCCTGGCGATGACGCCGATGCTGATCGCGCTGCTGGTCCTGGTGGGGGTGACCGGCAAGCGGGTCACCGGCTCCTGGGCCGGCGGGGCGCTGGGCGTCGCGGCCATGATCCTGCTGAAGGCCCCCAACCTGTACCAGGGCGAGAACTGGGCGTTCACCTACGGGGGAGTCCAGGACGTCACCTGGGGCAGTCCCACCCAGACGTTCGGCGCGCTGATGTTCGCGCCGGTGGTGATCGTCCTGCTCGACCTGCTCGACCGCCGGCGGAACGGGCTCGGCCAGTGGATCCTGCTCGGGGTCTTCCTGGTCGCGGTCATGGGCGCCAAGGCGGTCTACATGCCCATGGTCGGCCTGGGGCTGATCGCGGCGGTCGTCGGGCAGGCGCTCCGCGGCCGGGGGATCGCGCCGGTCCGGCCCGCGCTGCTGGCGCTCGGGCTGACCGGGGCCTGCTTCCTCTTCTCCCAGCTGGTGCTGTTCAGCGGGGCGAAGCTGGGCATGGCGGTCGACCCCTTCAACCTCATGCGCATCGCCTGGACGAAACTGACCGGGCTCAAGACCGAGGTCGAGCAGTCCTCCATGCTCGGCCTGGCCGGGCTGTACCTGCTGTGCTGGGCACTGGCGTGGTCGGGGGTCCTCGGGCTGCTGAGCCGCCGCCGGCTGCTCCTGAGCCCCGGGGTGCTCCTGCTGGCGGGCATCGGCGCCGGCGGGCTCGGCGCGGCGCTCACCTTCGGCCATCCCGGGCTGAGCCAGCTCTTCTTCCTCATGGGGGCCCTGCCGTACCTGGCGATCCTCGCGGTCTACGGGCTCATGGTCGTCGTACGGCACGCCCGCCTGTCGCGCGGGACCGTCGTGGCCGCGGCGGGCTGCGGGGTGCTCGCGGCCTTCCTCCTGCCGCTGCTGTGCGGCGTCGCGATCCCGCTGCCGCCCGGCACGGACCCCTCCGTGCTGTACTGGCCGTACTTCGTCCTGACGGCCGTCGCCGTGCCGGCGGGGATCGTCCTGATGCTCAGGATGGGGGTTCTCCGCGCCGGCGCCGTCATGATCGTCGTGTTCACCGCGCTCAGCCTGCCCGGGAACGTCCGTGACCGCCTGGTCTACCAGGAGGTCAGGATCAAGAGCACCCTGGCGGTCCCGCAGGGCGCGCTGGACGTCATGCGGTGGGTGCGCGCGAACTCCCGCCCGGACGACCTGGTCGCCACGAACATGCACTGCAAGTGGGGTTCGCAGGACCGGTGCGAGATCTCCCGGTTCTGGGTGGCGGCGTTCGGCGAGCGGCGCGTGCTCCTGGAGGGGTGGGCCTACACCCCGAAGAACCTGAGGAACTGGAAGCCGGGGGATTCGTTCAAGTTCGAGTTCTGGGACAGGAAGCGTTTCACCGCCAACCGGAACGCCTTCTACGCGCCGTCGCAGGCCACCGTGGGGCGGCTGCGGGACCGTTACGGGGTGAAATGGCTGATCGTCGACGAGAGCCGGATGCGGCGGGTTTCCGAGATGTGGCGTCACGCGAAGTTCAGGTTCGGATCGCAGGGCTATTCCGTCTACGAGGTGATGGAACGCGGAGAGCCGATCACGTGAATCGCGGAGCGTGCCGGCGGCGCGCGTAATGATAGGACAAAGAAAAGCGGATCGAACCTGCGGGGGCGGTGCCCCCGCAGTTCAATCCGCATATGACTGAGAACAAACTGGCGACGATTCCATTCAATCGTCCCCATGTTTCGCAGAACGAACTCGAGTATGTGGCCGAGGCCGTTCGGCGGGGCTCCACGGCGGGGGACGGCCCGTTCACCGGCAGGAGCAACACGCTCCTGGAGAACATGGTCGGCGCGGAGAAGGCGCTGCTGACCACGTCGTGCACGCACGCCCTGGAGATGGCGGCCCTCCTCCTCGACCTCCGGCCCGGGGATGAGGTGATCATGCCCTCGTTCACCTTCGTCTCGACGGCGAACGCCTTCGCCCTGCGCGGCGCGGTGCCGGTGTTCGCGGACTGCAGGCCCGACACCCTCAACATCGACGAGAGGCTGATCGAGGCCGAGATCACCCCGCGGACCAGGGCGATCGTGGTCGTCCACTACGCGGGCGTCGCCTGCCAGATGGACGAGATCGGCGCGATCGCGCGGCGGCACGGGCTCGCCCTCGTCGAGGACAACGCCCACGGGCTGGGCGGCTCCTACCGGGACCGGCCGCTGGGCTCCTTCGGGAGCATGGCGACGCAGAGCTTCCACGTGACGAAGAACGTGCAGTGCGGCGAGGGCGGCGCGCTGCTGCTGAACGACGCCGCCCTCGTCGCCCGCGCCGAGGTGATCCGCGAGAAGGGCACCAACCGGAGCCAGTTCTTCCGGGGACAGGTCGACAAGTACCGGTGGGTCGACATCGGATCGAGCTATCTGCCCTCCGACGTCCTCGCCGCGCAGCTGACCGCGCAGCTGGAGTCCTTCGACGGGATCCAGTCCCGCCGCCAGGCCGTCTGGCACGCCTACCACGCGGAACTGGCGGACTGGGCGGCCGACAACGAGGTCGCGCAGCCCGTCGTGCCCGGGGACCGGGTCCATCCCGCCCACCTCTACTACCTGCTCCTGCCCGATCTGGAGAACCGGCAGGCCCTGATCGCCCATCTCGCGGAGCGGGGCGTGCAGGCGGCCTTCCACTACCAGCCGCTGCACGCCTCGCCCGCCGGGGAGCGGTACGGCCGCCCGGCGTCGGGCGGGTGCCCGGTCACGGAGCGGGTCGCGGACCGGCTGGTGCGCCTGCCGCTCTTCGCGGACCTCGACGAGACGGACGTGTCCCGCGTGGTCGACGCCGTCCTGTCCTACGAGGTGGCCTGATGGGGACGCCCGCCCTGACGCCCGCCCCGGCGCGGGCCGAGGGGTCCCCGCTGGAGTCGGCGAAGTTCGGCCTCTCCGTGGAACGGCTGACGGTCGGGCAGGACGGGCCGCTCCCGGAGGTCCGGGAGGTCCGGGAGGCCGTCCTCGCCTCGGCCGCCGACGTCGTCATCGTGAGATACCCGGCCGAGTGCGTCGACTGGTTCGCGCGGCTGTCGTTCGAGGACCGGACCCCGTTGTTCGCGGGCTCCCTGATGTACTGGCGCCTGCCCGCGGGCCGGGGCCGCCGGCCCGGACCGGCCGACGGGTACCGCACGGGGGAGCTGAGGGACCCCGCGGCGGCGTCCGCGCTGGTCGCGGAGATCTTCGCGGACTACGGGAACCACTACGCGGCCAACCCGCTCTTCGACCGGATGAGCGCCCTGGAGGGCTACCGGGAGTGGGCGGCCGCCACCGCCGCCGAGGGGCGGTGCCTGGGCCTGTGGGGGCCGGGGTCACCGGGGGCCGGCGCGGAGCTCCTCGGGCTGGCCACGGTGGACGACGGGGACCGGACGGAGATCCTGCTCGCCGGCGTCGTCCCGGCCGCACAGGGCCGCGGCCTGTACACGCACCTGCTGGGCGCGGTGGAGGAGCGGGCGCTCGGCCGGGGCTCGGCGGAGGTGGTCATCTCCACCCAGGAGCACAACACGCGCGTGCAGAGGGCGTGGACGCGTTACGGCTTCCAGCCCTCCCACGCGGTGGTCACTGTTCATGCGGTCCGGAACCGACTGATGTGTACAGAAGATCGTCGGCGCTCTGCGGGGCGGGAAGACTGACCGGGGCGGACAGTTCGGTGCGCTCGCGGACCACGTAGGTCGGCCGCCCCAGTCCTCCGCCGTGGATGCGGCCGATGTACTCGCCGAGGACGCCGATGGAGATCAGCTGGGCGGAGGAGAAGATCGCGACCATCGACGCGACCGTGGTGAACCCGGCCACGGTCGTGTCGCCCGTGGCGAAGCGCCACAGGACCACGCCCCCCAGGACCAGGCCGATGGCGCCGGTGACGAACCCGAGGTAGCTCGCGATCCGCAGCGGGGCGGTGCTGTAGCCCAGGAGCATGTTCGCCGTGTGCCGCACCAGCGTGCGGAGGGTGTAGTTGGACCCTCCGTGCTCGCGTTCGTTCATGTGCACCCTGACCGCGCCGACCTTCGTGGTGCTCCATGAGAGGGCGACGTCGACGGAGGCGTGCGGGCCGGAGAGCTCCCGGAACCCGTCGCGCAGGCAGGTCCGGAACGCGCGGAACGCGCTGATCTTCTGCGCGTTGCGGATGCCCAGCACGCAGGACATCCCGGTTTTCACCGTCCGGGAGGCCAGGCTCCGGACGAACCCGTGCTCCTCCTCGTGCGGGAGGCCGTACACCAGGTCCAGGCGGTCGCCTTCGAGCGCGCTCAGCAGGAGCGGGATCTGCTCCGGAGGGTGCTGCAGGTCGTCGTCCATGGTGACGACCACGTCGAACCGCGCCTCCCTGATGCCGGCGACCAGGGCGTTGTGCTGGCCGTAGTTGCGGGAGAGGCGGATCGCGCGGACCGCGCCGACCTGGCGGGCCAGCGCGGCCGCGACCTCCCAGGTGTCGTCGGGGCTTCCGTCGACCACGAGGATCACCTCGTGCGGGACGGACATGTCGCGCAGCACCGAGACGAGCCTGGCCGTCAGGGCCGGAAGGGTTCTCCCCGAGCGGTAGCACGGGATGACCACTGAAATCGACACTCTATTCTCCCGCTTATTGGTTTTGAATCTCCGGGATCCATGTACGATCCTGCAGACTCCACTCGACGACCATTTAGATCTCTGCTGGAGGTGTCACCAGAATGACCGAAGTAGAGGTGCGGACCGCTTCTCGGGGCGACTCGGGTATCCGGAGGCGCACGCCGGTATCGGTCCTTCATGACCAGCGCATCACATACTTGATAGGAGGGGGCCTTACAGCCCTGGTCTATTTGGGTCTCCTTGCCCTCGCATTGCCAATCCTTGAAGATTCGGTCCCGTATCTTCTCGTGGTCGCGACCTGCCATTTCGCCACGGTGCTGATTGTCTATCCGTGGTACCGCCTGGCGGTTTTCCGCGTCACCTGCGGGTCGTGGATCGAGGGCTACGCGCGGTTCTACGTGGTCTGCCTGGGCTTTCTCGCGGCATCCATGGTCGGTTTGCCGCTTCTGGTGGGAATTTTCGACATCCCGGTGGTATTCGCGCAGTTCTGCATCATGGCGGGCGGCGCCTTCCTGAGTTACGCGATCAACAGGTCGTGGACGTTCCGGAACCGCGCCAGCGTCTAGTGTTGGTAATGCGCCGGTGGGCGATCCGCAAACACGCGGGCCCGTCGCTTGCCTCCCGCTCAGAATCTGAACGGTCGGGCGGTCCCAACGCGACCGCGTAACTGAGCAGAGGGGACCGAGCTTGAAAGCACTCGTCCTGGCGGGCGGCAAAGGCACGAGATTGCGGCCGTTGACCCACACGTCCGCCAAGCAACTGGTCCCCGTCGCCAACAAACCGGTGCTCTACTACGGGCTCGAGGCGATACGCGACGCCGGGATCACCGAAGTCGGCATCATCACCGGCGACACCGGCGCCGAGGTGCGCGAGGCCGTGGGAGACGGCTCCCGCTTCGGCCTCGAGGTCACCTACATTCCGCAGGAGGCCCCGCTCGGGCTCGCGCACTGCGTCCTGATCGCCCAGGAGTTCCTCGGCGACGAGCCGTTCGTCATGTACCTCGGCGACAACTTCCTGGTCGGCGGGATCTCCGACCTCGTCGGCGCGTTCCGCCGGGGCGGCTACGACGCCCAGGTCCTGCTGACCAGGGTCAGCGAACCCCAGTTCTACGGGGTCGCCGAGCTCGGCCCCGCCGGGGAGATCATCGGACTCCAGGAGAAGCCGGCCTTCCCGCGCAGCGACATGGCCGTCGTCGGGGTCTACTCCTTCTCTCCCGCCATCCACGAGGCGGTCCGGGCGATCACCCCGTCCGCCCGCGGCGAGCTGGAGATCACCGACGCGATCCAGTGGCTGATCGACAACGGCCGCGCCGTCCACTCGCACCTGGTGACGGGGTACTGGAAGGACACCGGCCGGCTGCAGGATCTGCTGGAGTGCAACCGCATGATCCTGGAGACCGTCGAGCCCGACAACCGGGGCACGGTCGACGGGCTGAGCGAGATCACCGGCAGGGTCGTCATCGAGCCCGGAGCCGTCGTGGAGAACTCCGTCCTGCGCGGACCCATCGTGGTGGGAGCCGACGCGAAGATCCAGTCCTCCTACGTCGGGCCCTTCACCACGATCGGGCCGCGCTGCGTCGTGCAGGACACCGAGGTCGAGTACTCGATCGTGCTCGACGACTCCTCCATCCACGGGGTCTCCCGGCTGGCCCACTCCCTCATCGGCCGCAACGTCGAGGTGAGCCGAGCGGAGGGCACCCCCAACACGTACGGCCTCATGGTGGGCGACCACAGCAGAATCCAGGTGCGCGCATGAGAATCCTCATCACCGGCGGAGCCGGGTTCATCGGCTCCCACTACACGCGATCCCTGCTGCGGGGCGCCTACCCGGGGTTCGAGGACGCCCGGGTGACGGTCCTCGACAAGCTCACCTACGCCGGGAACCTCGCCAACCTCGCCCCCGTGGCCGATCACCGCAACTACCGCTTCGTCCGCGGGGACATCGCCGACGAGCACCTGCTCGCCGAGGTCGTCCCCGGTCACGACGTGATCGTGAACTTCGCGGCGGAGTCCCACGTCGACCGGTCCATCGCCGACGCGGGCGACTTCACCACGACCAACGTCCTGGGCACCCAGCGGCTGCTGCAGGCGGCGCTGGAGGGCGGGGTCGGCACGTTCGTGCAGATCTCCACCGACGAGGTGTACGGCTCCATCGCGGAGGGCTCCTGGTCCGAGTCGCGGCCCCTGCTGCCGAACTCGCCCTACTCGGCGGCCAAGGCCTCCGGCGACCTGTTCTGCCGCGCGTACGCCAGGACCCACGGCCTCGACGTCCGCGTCACCCGCTGTTCCAACAACTACGGCCCGCACCAGTATCCCGAGAAGGTCATCCCGCTGTTCGTCACCAACCTGATCGACGGGCGGCGGGTCCCCCTCTACGGCGTCGGGCGGAACGTCCGCGAATGGCTGCACGTCGACGACCACTGCCGGGGCATCCAGCTCGTGCTGGAGAAGGGGTCCCCCGGTGAGATCTACAACATCGGCGGAGGCGTCGAGCTGACCAACCTGGAGCTCACGGAGCGGCTGCTGGCCGCCTTCGGCGCGGGATGGGACATGGTCGTGCGCGTCCCCGACCGGCTGGGCCACGACCTGCGCTACTCCGTGGACAGCGGCAAGATCCGGGCGATCGGCTACGAACCCCGGGTGGACTTCGGCGAAGGGCTGGCCGAGACCGTGGCGTGGTACCGGGAGCACGAGGACTGGTGGCGCCCGCTGAAGGCGGCCGCCCGGTGACCACCCGCGCGCCGGGCCGTACCCCGTGGACCACCCCGGTCTTCCTGCTGGCGGTCGTCTCCCTGTGCTACGCCGTGGCCCAGTTCTCCCTGGTCACGACGGCGTTCGGGATCGAATGGGACGAGGCGGTGTACATCAGCCAGTTCTCCGGGAACGGGGCGCCCATCGCGTTCCACGCCTCCCGCGGCTGGGGAACGCCGCTCGTGGTCGCCCCCGTGGTCATGTTCACGGACTCGATCGCGGTCCTGCGCGCGTATCTGATGGTCCTGTCGGCGCTGCTGCTGTTCGGCGCCTTCCGGATCTGGCTCCCGGTGCGGCCGGGGCGCACCGTCCCGCTGGCCGCGGCGATCTTCGCCGCCTGCTGGCCGGCGGTGCTCTACGGCGGCGAGGCCATGCCGAACATCTTCACGGCGCTCGGGGCCGTCGCGCTCACCGGCCTGGTCGTGCGGGCGGCCGCCCCGGCCGCCTCCCGCGGCCGGGGGCTCCTCGCCGCGACGGCCGGTCTCGTGGTCCTCGTCGCGCTGTTCCGCCCCACCGACACGACGGTCATCGTCCTGGCCCTGGCGGCCGCGGTCGTCCTCACCCCGCGCGCGGCGGCCCGGCGCGACTCCCTCGCGGTGATCGCCGCCCTGGGCGCGGGGCTGGCGGTCGCGTGGGGCCTGTGGATCGTGGACGCGGTCCGCCGGTACGGAGGCGCCGCCGAGCGCATGGAGCTGGCGACCGAGTACTTCGGGCCCTACCGGTGGCTCGCCGGGCACTACCTGCGGGCGCTGGACGGGCCGGTGGTCTGCTCGACGCTGGACGGCTGCGGCCCCGTCACCGCCGGGGCGGCCGCCTGGGCGGCGGGGTTCCTGCTGCTCGCGGCGGCTGGCTCGGCGCTGCTGTGGAGGCGGGGACTCCGGCTGGCGGCCACCGCCTCCGCGGCCGTCGCGGCGTGCGCCGCCGGCGCCTACCTGTACCACCCGCTCCTGCCGCACCCGCGTTACCTGCTGCCCACCTACGGGCTCCTGGCGATCGCCGCGGCGGAGGGCGTCGTCCTGCTGGCCGCCGCCCTGCGGCGCCGGGCCCGGGCCGGGTGCGCACTGGCGTTCTGCGCCCTGCTCGCGGCCGGGCACCTGTTCCCGCAGGCCGGCTACCTGATCGACAACGTCGGGCGGCTCGCGCCCGGACGCGCCCGGGACGTGGCCGTGGCGGCCGACGTCAAGGAGATCGGCTACCGCCGCCCCTGCCTGGTGTACGGCTGGCACGCCCCGCAGATCGGCCACCACCTGGGGTGCGAGGCGGCCGGCACGTCCGGCGGCCGGCCGCTGCCCGCCACCCCGGCGCACGTGCCCGCCAGGGCGGCGAGCGGCTACTCGGTCATCGTCGTCTACCGGGGCGACGCGGACAGGAACGCCCCCGACCTGGCCTCCTGGCCGAGGCACCGGCTGCCCTCCAGCGGCTGGTACGCCCGGATGCACGACGGCCGGACCGGCCCGGGCGTCCCGCCGGACCTCGCGCGGCGCGAATCCGGCCTCCCCGGCCTCCCCGGCCTCTGACGGCGGGCCCGCCCGCTTCCCGCGCGGCGCCCGTCCGGCGCCCGGTTCCCGCCCGGCGCCCGGTTCCCGCCCGCGCGGTGCCCAGTTCAGTGATTTCCGACCACCGGATCATCCTTTGGAAGACTCATGCGATGTGACGTGATCTCGAATCCGGATCGTGACGGGCGCGCGGCGCGCGGCCGGCCGGCCGGCGGAGCAGGCGCCGGTCCGGCGCGCCCGGAGGATCGTCCCCGGTCCGGCCCCGGCATCCTGCTGGCGTTCGTGGCGCTCTCCTACGCCGCCGTCCAGCTCCTCTTCCTCACCTCGGGCAGCGGCCTGGGATACGACGAGGCCGTGTACGCCACCCAGTTCTCCGCCAACGGGGCATCGGTCGGGTTCCACGAGTCCCGCGGGTGGGGAACCTCGCTGCTCGTCGCGCCGGTGGTCATGGCCACCGACTCGGTCGTGGCCCTGCGGGTGTACCTGGCGGTGGTATCCGCCCTGCTGCTGTTCGGCGCCTTCCGGAGCTGGCTGCCGGTGCGGCCCGGATACACGGTCCCGCTGGCCGCGGCGGTCTTCGCCAGCTGCTGGACGACGCTCTTCTACGGCAACCAGGTCATGCCCAACCTGTACACCGCGCTCGGCACCGTGGCATTGACCGGACTGGTGCTGCGCGCCCTGACGCCGGGCGACGCCTCCCGGCGGGGCGTCCTGGTCGCGGTGGCGGTCGTCGCGGCCGTCCTGCCGCTGTTCCGCCCGACGGACGCCCTGGTCGTCTTCGCGATCACGGCGGGGGTCGCCGCGGCCGCGGCGACGTCCCGGAGACGGCGCCGACCCGCCCTGCTCGCGCTGATCTCGCTGGCGGCCGGCGCCGTCGTGGGTTTCGGGCAGTGGGTCGTGGAAGCGGTGGTGCGGCACGGGGGAGTCGCGCGACGGCTCAGCGAGGCGACCGAGAACTTCGGGACCAACCAGTGGCTGATCGAGCACCACGTGCGGGCCCTCGACGGGCCGACGGTCTGTTCGAGCCTGGACAGGTGCGGCCCCGTCACCCCGGCGGGGGCGGCATGGCTGGCGGCGGCCGCGCTGCTGGCGGCGGCCGGCGTCCTGGCGGCGGGGAGACGGGGCGACCGGATCGCGGCGCTGCTTCCCGTCGCCGTCGGCGCGGGCGTCGCCGGAGCCTATCTCTACTACCCCGGCCTCACGGCGCCGCGCTATCTGCTGCCTGTCTACGGGCTGTGGGCGATCCTCGCCGCGGACGGGCTCATGGTCCTGGGGGCGGCGCTGCGGCGGCGGACGGGGGTCGGGTGCGCGGCGGCGTTCTGCGCGCTGGTCGCCGTCGGGCACGTGTACGCGCAGGGCTTTCCGGTGGCGGCCAACTTCGCCTCGGCGGAACTGTCCCGCGCCGACACGACCCTGGTCGCGGAGGGCCTGAAGGACATCGGTTACCGGCGTCCCTGCCTGGTGTACGGCTGGAACACCGCCCAGATCTCCTACCACCTGGGCTGCAAGGCGATGAGCGCGCACGGCGGGAACCTGCGCACGGTCGCGTCCGCCTACCACCTGGGGCAGCAGGCGGCGATCAGATCCACGATCATGGTGGTCTTCTGGGAAAACGCCGATAGGGATGTCGCCCACCTGGCAGAATGGCGGAAATACCGGCTCCCCGTCCGCGGCTGGCACGCCCGTGTGAAACACACCGGAGAAAGCGCGGATTCGCCGATCAGGCTGACCGCTCCGGATTGACTCCCCCGTTCCGCATATCGCGATAAGCCGATGGCGGGCCCGCGGTCGAAGGCCGCCCGGAAGTCTTAAATTAAGGGTAAACAGCCAGGTCGGCGATGTGCGCCCGCCGATAGATTCGCACAGCCGCATTAAAAGACTCGCGTGCGCGCTTTACGGGGGATGTGCATGAAAAGGTTCCTGAGGGCCACGTCCAATACCCTGGGCTGTCATATCGGCTTCGCGGGATATCCGGGTCTGCTGGCGCGGTTGTGCGGCGCCGACGGGACCTGGGCGGATCTGGACGGCGTGCCCACGGACCGCCCCCTCACGGAGGTGAAGACGGGCGTCTTCCTCCTGGCGGCGAGGACGCCCTCGGACCTGAGGCGCGCGGTCCCCCTGGCGGATCTCCTCCCCAGGGCGAGCCAGATCGCGGTGATCATCGCGGAGATGCCCGGCTGGCGGCGGACGCCCGTGCCGAGCGTCAGCGACGCCCGGTACTGGGACCGGCTGCTCGACCTGCGGGTCCGGCCCAGGCCGGACGACTCGTGGCGGATCGACCTGAGCTTCACCGGGCGGGTGCCGTCCGGGGAGATCCTGAAAGCGCTGTCCCGTGGGCTGACCGCCCTCCCGCGAGGCGTCCTGGACGCTCCGGTGGTCTCCCTGGCGGGGGTCGGATCCTGCCACTGGCGGCCGGGAGACACCAACGTGACGCTCGCGCCCGCCTCCGGCCCCGTCCCGTCCCGTCGGGACGCGCCGGGGTGCGAGGTCCCGCTGCGGACGGTGGGGGCCGACGCGCCGCCCTGGCCCGCGGAGGCCGTGCAGCCGGTCGACCGGGCCGAGCCCGTCCCCGGGAACGGCCCCGCCGGCAAGAGCCCCGTCCTGGGAGACGGGCTCCTCACCGGAGGCGGGGTCGGCACGGGCGGCGGGCCGTCCGGAGGGGACGGGGCCGGCCGGGCCCGGCAGGGGGGCGGCCCGAACCCGCCGCTCTCTCCCGGTGACATCCCCCCGGTCGACGAGCTCTCGATCTGCCCCATCGGGTTCCTCCCCGCGGTGGACGGGCCCGTCGGCGGGCTCCGCGAGGAGCGGGAGACGTTCGAGCTGGTCCGGGAGGGCGAGGTCGTCACGCGGTTCCCGCTGTCGGGAGCCCTCACCGAGGTGGACGTCACCCGGGTCCGGGAGCTCGCGGGCGTGGCCGTGGACCTCGACCGGGACTGGTCCGCGCCGGCCGGCGTCGCGCGGGTCGTCTGCGGCCTGGCCGCCGCGGGGGTCCCCGTCCTGGCCGGGCCGGGCGTCCGCTGGAGCGGGGTGCTCGGCGCGGAGCTGGCGGCGCTGCTGGACGGCGCCCGCCCGGAGGACCTGTCGGACCCCCTGCTCCGCGAGCAGTACAGCATCCGGCTGCGGCGGGCGGCGCTCGCGACGCACGGCACGGCGGCCCGGTGGCGGCAGATCGCGGGGGAGCGGGGAGTCCGGCCGCCGGATCCCCGGTCGGTCTCCGTGCTGCTGTGCACGCGACGGCCCGAGATGGTGGCGTTCGCGCTCGGCCAGGTGGCCCGGCAGCGCGGGGTGGAGACGGAGGTGATCCTCACCCTGCACGGCGTCCCCGCCGGCCTGCCCGAGGTGTCCGAGGCGACGGCCGCGTACCCGGGCCCGATCACCGTGGTGGAGGAGGACGGCGGCCGGGTGTTCGGCGAGGTGCTCAACCGGGCGGCCCGCCGCGCGTCCGGGACCTACCTCGCCAAAATGGACGACGACGACTGGTACGGCCCCGACCACCTGTCGGACCTGGTGCTCGCCCTGCGCTACTCGGGCGCCGACCTCGTGGGGGCGGCGGGAGAGTTCTACTACCTGGAACCCCTCGGGATCACCGTCCGCCGCAGCGTCGACTCCGAGCTCTACAGCGGTCACGTCGCGGGCAGCTCCATCCTGATCTCGCGGGCCGCCTTCGACGGGGTGGGCGGGTTCCGCCCCATCCCCCGGACGGTGGACGGCCAGCTGCTGGAGTCGGTCGCCGCGGCCGGCGGCAGGATCTACCGCACCCACGGTTTCAACTACCTCGTCGGCCGCCGCCAGGTGGAGGGCCACACCTGGCGGGAGCCGCTCAACACCTTCCTGTCGGACTACCGCCGTCAGTGGCGGGGGTTCCACCCGAACGCGCTGATGGAGATGGAAGAGCACCTTCCGCCCGGAGAGCCCGGCGCCAGCAGCGAGGCCATCGCAATCAAAGGACGGCAGTGATGCACATAGGTACCGCGAGCCCGGACGGGGCCGGAGTCCCCAGGCCACTGATCCGCAGGAACGACTTCGGCTGCCTGACCCCTCCGGCGCTGGGCGGCTGGACCCCCCGCCGCACCGTGAGCGTCGTGATCCCGGCGTACCTCTGCGAGGACACCCTCCCGCTCACCCTCGCGAGCCTGGCCGGGCAGAGCTACCCCGGCCACCTGATGGAGGTCGTCGTCGTCGACGACAGCGAGGACGGCTCGCTCCGCCTGCCCGATCTGGTCCCGGAGAACACCCGGATCGTACGGCCCAGGCCCGGTGGCTGGGGCATCGCCAACGCCTTCCACAGCGGGGTGACGGCCGCCGAGGGCGAGATCGTGCACCGGATCGACTCGGACCTGGTGCTGGTCAGGGAGCACGTCGAGGCGCAGATGCGCTGGCACCACCTGGCCGACTACCTCGTGCTCCTGGGCCACCTGAGGTTCAACGAGTGGGACCCGGAGCGCCTGAGCGCCGCGGAGGTGCACGCCGCCGTCGCCGCGGGGAACGTGGCCGAGCTCTTCGACGGCGAGGGCACCCCCCAGTGGACCGAGGCGGTCTGGGACGGCACCGGCGACCTCCGCCGGGCCGGGCTGGACGTCTTCCGGCTCCACGTCGGCGCGACGGCGTCCCTGCCCCGGGAGCTGTACCTGCGCGTGGGCGGCATGGACACCGCGCTGCCGCGCGGCTCGGACACCGAGATCGGGTACCGGCTGGCGCAGGCCGGCGCGGCCTTCGTCGCCGACCGGGAGTCGCACTGCCGCCACCTCGGCAGCTCCACGGTGATGCGCCGGCAGGAGGAGGTCCAGCGCTACACCAAGCCGTTCATGGCCGAGCGGGTCCCCCACCGCCAGTACCGCTCGCCGAAAGGTCCCGGCCGCCGGTATCTCGTCCCCCGCGTGGAGGCGGTGGTCACGGTGGACGGGCACACGCTGGAGGACGTGCGGGCCACGGTCAACGCCCTGCTGGCGAGCTGGATGACCGATCTGTCGGTGACCCTCGTCGGCTCCTGGAGCCGGCTCACCGACGAGCGGCGCTCCCCGCTGGACGACCCGCTGCTGGACCTGCGCCTGATCCGGGAGACGTTCCGGGGGGAGAGCCGCGTCCGCTGCCTCGAGGAGGCCGCCGAGACGGCGTTCCCGTCGCCGTTCCGGTTCCGGTGCCCGGCGGGGTGGGCGCCCGAGCCGGAGACGCTGGGCTGGCTGGTGAAGTTCGCCGACGAGCGGACCCTCGGACTGGTCTCCCTGGTCCTGGACGAGCACCGGGAGGTGGTGACGGCCCGCCTGGAGCGGACCGCCGTCCTGTCGCGCGCATGGCTGCTCGCCGAGCCCGGCGAGGACCTGGACGAGATCGTCCACCGGATCTCCGACGTGGTCTGGGAGGACGGCCGCAGGTGGGGGATCCTGCCCGCCGGGACCCCGGGCGCCACGGCCGGGATCGGGCCGGCGATCCAGACGGAGCAGTGGCGCAGGCGGGCCGAGAGGTGGGAGCGTCGCGCGCGCAGGTGGAAGCAGAAGGCGCTCGGCCGGCGGACCGGGCAGCTCGACGGGGTGCCCGTACGGCGGCTGCGCCGGGCCGTCGGCAAGGGGCTCCGGCTGGTCGGGGCGGCCCGGATCACCGGAGCCGCCGCGGCCCGGGTCACCGGCGCGGCCGGGACCGCCGGGACGGCGGCGGCCCGCAGGCAGCGGTTCGGGCGGTGACCGTGCCGCTCATCAGCGTCATCGTGCCCATCTACAACGTCGAGCCGTACCTGGGGGCGTGCCTGGAGTCCCTGGCGGCCCAGACCTGGCGCGATGTCGAGGTCGTCATGGTCGACGACGGCTCGCCCGACGCGAGCGCCGAGATCGCGCGGAGGTACGCGGCGGACGACCCCCGGTTCCTGCTGGTGCGCCAGCCCAACCGGGGTCTCGGCGCGGCGCGCAACGCGGGCCTGCGGCGGGCGTCCGGGGAATTCTTCGCCTTCCTCGACAGCGACGACATGCTGCCGCTGCACGCCCTGGAGACCATGGCGGGAGACCTCCTGGAGACCGGTTCCGACCTGGTGCTCGGGAACGTGCACCGGTTCGGCGGGCGGGGGCTCCGGCAGTCGCCGATGCACCGGGAGGTCTGCGCCCGCCCGGCCCGGCGGACCCACGTCACCGAGCACGACGTCCTGCTCCGGGACCGGCTGGTCACCAACAAACTCTGGCGCCGCTCGTTCTGGGAGGAGCACGCGATGGGCTTCCCCGAGGGCGTGCTGTACGAGGACATCGCGGTCGCCCTCCCGGCGCACTTCCGCGCCAAGTCGGTGGACGTGCTGACCGCCCCCGTCTACCTCTGGCGGGAACGGGAGGGCGAGCAGCTCTCGATCACCCAGGACCGCGCGCGGGTGGACGGGGCGGAGGACCGCTTCACCGCCGTGCGGTCGGTGCGCTCCTTCCTCCTCGGGGAGGGCTTCGCCCGGTACGTCCCCGCCTGGGATCGCACGGTCCTGGACCACGACCTCCCCGTCTTCTTCGCGGCGCTCCAGCACGGCGACGACGCCTTCCGGCGGCGGTTCACGGAGCTGACGGCGGAGTATCTCGACGATGTCGATCCCGGCGTCCTCGCCTCCGTCTCATCCCCCCGCCGGGTGGTGTGGCACCTGATCCGTCACGGCCGGATCGCCGAGGCGCTCGAACACCTCGCCTGGGAGCGGAGCGCGGAGCCGCAGGCCGTACGCCGGGGGGCCCGCTACCACCTCGGCACGCCGGTGGGCGGGCTGCCCGCGGAGGTGACGCGCCTGCGCGGTGACCTCACCCTGCGGCAGCAGGTGGACGAGGTGCGCTGGGAGGACGGCCGCCTGGTGGTGGAGGGGCGGGCGACGCTCCGCTACCTGCGCCCCACCCAGCGGATGCACCAGCAGGTGTTCGCCTCGCTGGTGCAGTCGGGCACCGGGCGGCAGATCCGCCTGCCGGTCACGGCCGTGCAGGCGGGATCGATCGGCTCCCCCCGAACCAGCCGCAAGCGGCGCGACTGGGGCGGCTTCCGTTTCGTCGTCGACCCGGCCAAACTCGCCGACGGGCGGGCCGCCACCTGGCACGTCGAGCTGATGGTGCTCCACCGGGGCATGGTGCGGCGCGAGCGCCTGCGCGCGAACGGCGCCGAGACGGTCCGCGAGGTACGGCCCGGCGTGAAGCTCCTCGCGGAGAAGGACGAGGGGGACTTCGCCATCCGGATCGAGCCGGAGCGGTTCCGGCTCACCGCCCGGACGGTGGACGGCGGACGGCTCCGGCTGACGGGGCGCGCCCTCGCGGACATGGCCGACCCCGTCCTCCACCTGATCCGCGAGCCGGGCGGCCCGGTCGTGTCCCGCCCGCTGCTCCCCGGCGGGACCGGGGAGGACGGCGGCTTCCGGGCCGAGATCGACCTGCGGGACGTGCTGCCCGCGCGGGCGCCGCGGCTCGGCCCCGCGGGACCGGAGGCCCGGGCCCTGGACGCGAGGGTGGAGTGGCGGCTGCGGGTCGTCGACGGGGCGACGTCGTCACCGATCGTCGACGACCTCCCCGCGATCCGCCACGCGGCGGGCGACCGCGAGATCGTCGTCACCGCCTCGCCGGCGGGCGAGGCGGTGCTGCGGGTGCAGCCTCCGGCGGCCGCCCTGGAGGGGGCCGAGTGGTCCGAGGGCGCACGGCTGCTGCTCACCGGCAGGATCGCGGGCGGGTGCTCCGGATTCGGGGGGACGCCGTCCCATCTCGTCGCCTCCCGCGCCGACTACCACGACGAGCGGCTGTTCCCGGTCCGCTGCGACGGCGGCCGTTTCGAGGCGGTCGTCACTCCCGGCGCGGTCCGGTCCCTGGCCGGGACGCTCCCGCTGCCTCCGGGGACCTACCGGCTGGCGTTGCGGACCCCGGACCGGGACCTCCCCCTGGAGGCGACCGGCGGCGCCGTGGTGCGCGGAGTCCCCGCCGGCTCCGGGACTCCCGTCCGCTCCGTGACCTCCGCACCCGTGACCTCCGCGTCCGCGGCCTTCGCGCTGGAGACGGACGAGGCCGGGAACGTCGTGCTCACGGCGGAGGGCGACCTGACGGAGGAGGAGCGCGGCGCCCCGGCCCAGCGCGCGCTGCGGGGGGAGCGCTACCCCGCCTGGCGGCGGGAGCCGCTCCGGCAGGCCGTGCTGTTCGACAGCTACGGCGGCAGGCGGTTCTCCGACAACCCGAAGGCGATCTACGAGGAACTGCGGCGCAGGGAGCCCGCCCTGGACTTCCTCTGGGTCGTCCGCGACGGCCAGGCGGAGCCGCCCGAGGACGTGACCCCGGTCCGGCTCAACGGCGGCGAGTACTACGAGGCGCTCGCCCGCTGCCGGTACGTCGTCGTCAACACGCACCTGCCCGTGTGGTTCGAGCGCAGGGAAGGGCAGACGGTCCTGCAGACCTGGCACGGGTCGGCGGTGCGGCATCTCGGGCTCGACCTGGAGCGGCCGCCGTTCGAGGCCGGCGAGTACCGGGAGCGGCTGGCCAGGCGGGTCGCGCAGTGGGACTTCCTGGTCTCGCCCGGCCCGTGGTGCACGGAGATCCTGCGGAACGCCTTCCGCTTCGAGGGCACGGTCCTGGAGACCGGCTACCCGCGCAACGACGTGCTGTCGCGTCCCGGCGGGGAGGAGAC
This sequence comes from Planobispora longispora, assembly GCF_016863135.1. Lineage (GTDB taxonomy): Bacteria > Actinomycetota > Actinomycetes > Streptosporangiales > Streptosporangiaceae > Planobispora > Planobispora longispora. Next base: position 40,375 of record NZ_BOOH01000018.1, on the reverse strand, counting down.
GGCCGAGCGGGTCAGGCGGCGGATCGGCCTGCCGCCGGGGCGCAAGGCGATCCTGTACGCCCCGACCCGGCGCGAGGACAGGCTCGACGGGAAGGGCCGCCCCCGGTTCGACTTCCGGCTGGACGCGGACCGGATGCGGGACGCGCTCGGCCCCGGCCACGTGCTGCTGGTCCGCAGGCATCCCGACGTCATCGGCGGGTCGCTGCGGGCCGACGGGGAGTCCGTGATCGACGTGTCGGCCTATCCGGACGTCAACGAGCTGTTCCTGGTCACCGACGTCCTGATCACCGACTACTCCTCGGCCATGGTCGACTTCGCGGTGACGGGCCGCCCGATCCTGCTGTACGCCTACGACCTGGAGCGCTTCCGGGCCACCGCCGGAGGGCTCTACCTCGGCCTCGACGAGCTGCCGGGCCCGCTGCTGAGGAGCACGGAGGAGGTCGTCGCCGCGCTCCGGCGGCTGGACCGGGTCGCCGCGGAGCACGCGGAGCGTTACGCGGCCTTCGCGGCGAGGCACTGCCCGCTCGACGACGGCGGCGCCGCGGCGAGGGTCGTGGACCGGGTCTTCACCTGACCGGTTCTCCCCGGCGCGGCCCGCACCCGCCCGTACGGTCCCTCCGCGACCGTACCCGCCCCCCACCCGGAACCGCCCCGGCGTATCACACGCCGGGGCGGTTCTCTCGTTCGGGGAACGGCCGCGCGGAAGGGCTCTCCCGCGCCGGAGGCAACGCTCAACGGGCGGGTGGGTCATGAGATCCCCCGGCGGCGGGCGGCACCGTGCGGGCAGGGTCAAGAAGTGGCATGGAGACCTCCCGATAGTTACAGAGCGTCATTGCCGAAACCCTCCCGGTCGCCATGCTGGCAGCTATGAGGGCCTACTCCATGGACGACGTCCGTGCCACGTGCAAGCTCAAAGACTCCTGGTGGACGGTTTTCCTGGTCGATCCGGTGGCGTGCCGGCTGACGCTGCTGGCCGCCAACCACACGGCCATCACGCCCAACGGGCTCTCCCGCCTCTCGCTGGCGCTCGGCGTGGCGTCGGCGCTGTGGTTCGCGGCGGGGCAGCTCGCGGCGGGGGCCGTGCTCTTCTATCTGAGCTTCATGGTCGACTGCATGGACGGCAAGATCGCCCGGCTGAAGGGCACCGGGACGGTGTTCGGGCTCTGGGTCGACTATGTGGGAGACCGGATCCGGGTGATCTGCTGCGCGGCCGGGCTGGCGTTCGGGCAGTACATGATGACCGGGGACGTCGCCTATGTCCTGCTCGGTGCGGGGGTCGCGGTGCTGGACCTGTTCCGCTACGTGAACGCGCCGCAGATGAAGCGGGTGCGCGACGCGGTCAGGGAGGACCGGGAGGCGCTGAGCCCCGCGACGGGGGACCCCCGGGAACCTGGGGAGGTCTCTGTCACGCGCGAGGAGATCGACGCGGTGCTGGACGAGGCCGTGGCGCTGATCGACGCGCCCGCCGCGTCCCGGCCCGGCGGCGTCCGCAGGGTGCTGGGGACGTACCGCCTGATCGGCCCGTTCCTCGCCCGGTACCGGATCCGTACCCATCTGGTGAGCGGGATCGAGTTCCACGCCGCGGTGTTCGTGGCGGCCCCGCTGCTGGGGTCCTGGGCGCTGCTGCCCGTCTCGACCGGGGCGGGCGCGCTGCTCCTGCTGAACGAGGTCTACCTGGTCTACCGGCTGTGGCGGTTCACCCGGGTGCCGGCGGCCGCCGCCCCGGCGGTGCGGAAAGACCCGCAGCGTGTGCTCGTCTGACCGGCGCGCGCACCGGCCGGGGTGCGCCCCTTCCCATCGGGCGGTGAGCCGTACGGTCCGGATTGGTCAAGAACTGGCATGGAGACCGTCCGTTAGTTACAGACAGTCATTGCCCGAACCCCTGGGGTCGTCATGCTGACAGCTATGAGGGCCTACTCCATGGACGACGTCCACGCGGTGAGGAAGCCCAGGGATTCCTGGTGGACGGTTTTCCTGGTCGATCCGGTCGCGTGCCGGCTGACGCTGCTCGTCGCCGACCGCACGGCCATCACGCCCAACGGGCTCACCGGTGTGTCGATGGCCCTCGGCGTGACGGCGGCGATCTCGTTCGCGCTGGGACAGCTCGCGGCGGGGGCCGCGCTGTTCTACCTGAGCTTCATGGTCGACTGCACGGACGGGAAGATCGCCCGGCTGAAGGGCACCGGGACGCCGTTCGGGCTCTGGGTCGACTACATGGGAGACCGGATCCGGGTGATCTGCTGCGCGGCCGGGCTGGCGTCCGGGCAGTACGCGGTCACCGGGGACGTCGCCTACATCCTGCTCGGCGCGGGAGTGACGGTGCTGGACCTGTTCCGCTACGTGAACGCGCCGCAGATGAAGCGGGTGCGCGAGGTGGTCAGGGAGAACCGGGCCCAGCGGGAGCCCGCCGGGGAGCACCTTGCCCGGCAAGACCCCGCCGGGGAGAACCGGGTCCCGTGCGACCCCGGGCCCGCCGAGGTCGCCGCCGTGCTGAACGAGGCCGCCGCGCTGATCCGGGAGGCTTCGGCGCAGCCGCACCCGGGCGCCCACCGGGTGCTCCGGCTCTACCGCAGGATCGGCCGCTTCCTCGGCCGTCACCGGGTGCGCCCTCACCTGATGAGCGGGATCGAGTTCCACGCCGCGGTGTTCGTGGCGGCCCCGCTGCTGGGGTCCTGGGCGCTGCTGCCCGTCTCGACCGGGGCGGGCGCGCTGCTCCTGCTGAACGAGATCTTCCTGATCTACGTGCTGTGGCTGTCCACCCGTACGGCGCCCGCCTCGCCGATCCCGCAGCGCCTACCTGTCTGACCGACTTTCCACGGGGGTTCGTTGTGATCCAGTCCGATCGTCCGATCTTCGTCATCGGCTGCCCGCGCTCCGGCACCACCATGCTGCAGCTGATGCTGCACTCCCACCCGCGCATCGGGGTGCCGCCGGAGACGCGGTTCGTGGTGCCCGGCTACTACCGCAGGTTCGTCTTCGGCGACCTGCGCGAGGAGGTCAACCGGCGCAGGCTGGGCCGGTGGATCGTGACCGACAAGGACACCAAGTTCAAGGAGCTCAAGCTCGACGGGGAGCGGTTCGTCGAGGACGTCGTCGCCGGCCCGCCCACCCTGGGATCCGCGATCGGCATCGCCTTCCGGTCCTACGCCGAGCAGTTCGGCAAGGCCCGCTGGGGCGACAAGCGGCCCAGCTACTACCACTACGTGGACATGCTCCTGCGGCTGTTCCCCGACGCGCAGTTCATCCACCTGATCAGGGACGGCCGCGACTGCGTGGCCTCGCTGAAGGAGATGCCCTGGTACACCAAGGACGTCTTCCACGCGGTGAACAACTGGGCCGAGGCGATCGACTTCGGTCGCCGCCACGCCAAGAACCTCTCCGCCGACAGCTACTACGAGCTGCGCTACGAGGACCTGACCAGCGACCCCGACGGCGAGCTCGCCAAGCTCTGCGGCTTCCTCGGCGAGGAGTACGACCCGGCGATGAGCCAGCCGTGCCACGTCGCCCGCCAGGCGATCCCGCAGAACAGGGTGTGGCACCTCAACACGCACGGCGACGTGACCACCGCCCGCACCGGTTCCTGGAAGTCGAGGCTGGAGCCGTGGGAGGTGTCCGTCTGCGAGACCGTGCTGGCCGAGCGGCTGACCGCCAACGGCTACGAGCTGACCGGCGCGCCCAAGGCGGACAAGGAGCACGTCGCGGAGGTGTCCAAGGTCGCGGCCAAGCGGCGCGCCGCCCGGCGCCGCAAGGACCTGCGGGACCGCATCAACCGGCTCCGCGAGCCGGGTCCGGTGGCCGCGCAGCTCACCACTCGCCAGCTGGGCGAGCTCGCGAGGGTCTGACCATGCCGTCCGACAGACCGATCTTCATCCTGGGCTGCCCCCGTTCGGGGACGACGATGCTGCAGCTCATGACGCACGCCCATCCCCGCATCGCGATCCCGCCGGAGACCCGGTTCATGGTCGCGGCCTACCAGCGGCGGCTCCGTTTCGGCGACCTCGACGACCCGGCCCGCCGCCGCGAACTGGCCGACTGGATCGTCGGCCGCCGCCAGTCCCGCTTCCACGAGCTGAAGCTGGACGCGGCCGAGGTGACCGAGGAGATCGTGCAGGGCCCGCCGACGCTCGGCTCGGCGCTGGGCATCGTGCTGCGGGCCTACGCCGCCAGGTTCGGCAAGCCGCGCTGGGGCGACAAGCGGCCGGCGTACCTGCAGAGCGCCGACGTCCTGCTCCGGCTCTTCCCGGACGCCCAGTTCGTGCACCTGATCAGGGACGGCCGGGACTGCGTGGCGTCGCTGAAGGAGATGCCCTGGTACGACGGGAGCACCTACGAGGCGATCTCCGTCTGGGCCGAGGCGATCGACTTCGCCCGGCGCAGCGCGCCCAGGCTCCCCCCGGGCAGCTACCACGAGCTGCGCTACGAGGACCTGACGCGCGATCCCGAGACCGAGCTCACCAGGCTCTGCGGCTTCCTCGGCGAGGAGTACGACCCGGCGATGTGCGAGCCGAGCCGGATGGCGCGCGTCGTGCCGTCCTGGAAGACCTGGCACGAGCGCACCCGCGGCGAGGTGACCACCGCGCGCTCCGGCTCCTGGAAGGACCGGCTGAGCCGGCAGGAGATCGCGCTGTGCGAGAGCGTGCTCGCGGACCGGCTGGAGGCCTACGGCTACGAGCTGAGCGGGGGGCCGCGGGCCGGCCGCTCGCAGCTCCTCGCCTACGAGCACACGGCGGCCAGGCGCAGGCTGGCCCGCTTCAAGCGGACGGCCGCCGACCGCCTGGCGCGGCTCCGCGAGCCCAACCCGCCGGCGGCCCGGCTCACCGAGGGCCAGCTCGCGCTGGCCGGCGTTCCCCGGCCGCGCCACGAGCCGCCCGTCCCCGTCGCCTGACCGCGGGGCCGGTGCACCGGCCCCGCGAGGCCCGCGGCTCGCCGTACGGGACGGATCAGCGCAGGATGTGCTCGAACAGCGCCTCCCAGCGGTCCAGGACCCGTTCCAGCCGGAACGCCTCGACGTGGGCGCGCGCGGCGGCGCCCAGCCGCCGCCGCTCCCGCTCCGAGGCCATCAGCCTGGCCAGGGCCGCCGCGAACGCGTCCACGTCGGCCGGGGGCGCCAGCGCCCCGGTCCGGCGGTCGAGCACCAGCGACCGCACCCCGCCCGACACGTCGAACGCCACGGCCGGCACACCGTGCGAGGCGGCCTCCGCGACCACCAGAGGCAACCCCTCGTGCTCGCTGGACAGCCCCAGCACCGACCCGGCGAGATACTCGCGGCCCATCTCCGTCGCGGGCACCGCCCCCCGGAACACCACCCGGTCCGCGATCTCACACGCCAGCGCGTGCTCCCGCAGCCGCTCCCGGTCCTCGCCCTCGCCGATCAGGTGCAGCTCCCAGTCGCCGGCCACGTCCCGGCAGGCCAGCGCGAAGGCCGAGATCAACCGGTCGAACCGCTTGACGCCCTCCAGCCTGCCGACCCCGAGCACCCGGTGCGCCGCCAGATCGGCCGCCCGCGCCGGCCAGGCGGGCAGCGGGTTCGGGATGGACCAGGCGTTGGGCAGCAGCGCGTGCTCGGAGAACAGCCACGCGTCGTCATCGCTGACGAACACCGCCTTCTCCAACCGGCCGTAGTGCCCGCGGACCGAGCCGAGGTGCCAGGAGCCGCGGGCGTGCTGGTAGGAGCCGTGGTACTGGCCGATCGGGAGCAGATGGCCGGGGAGCAGACTCCGCAGGCGGGTCACCGCGCCCGGCGAGGTCAGCACCGCGAAACCCGGATCCAGCCGGCGGCACAGGTCCGCGACCATCCGCCGCTCACGCCGCGCGCCCAGCCGGGAGACCTTCGCCCCCATCGGGGTCCGGTGCAGCACGTGGCGGTGGTACCCCGGCCGCTCCACGTAGCGGAACGGGCTCTCGGCCCGGTGCAGCCCCAGCACGTGCACCTCGTGTCCCCGCCCCGCCAGGCCCTGCGCCACGGTATGCGTGACCCGCTGGATGCCGCCCAGCGTGTCGGCGTCCATGCAGGCGAACAAGACCGTGCTCATGGGTCGCTCACCACTCCTCACTCGCTCCGCGGACGGTGTCGTTCCTCCACCGGCCACTGCGCTCGCTGCGTCGGGGTCGCTCCGCGCTCATGGGTCGCTCACCACTCCTCACTCGCTCCGCGGACGGGGTGCCGTACCGGATGCCGGGAGACCGCGGGCGGGCCGTGGCGAACCGGGAGCCGGACCCGCCGGGGGCCGAAGAAGGCGTCCACCACCCGGACGCCGGCGTTCCCCCTCTCGTCGGCGCACCACATCTGGCGGAACGCGGCGTACTTGGCGGCGAAGGACGCGGACATGTCGTCGAGGTCGAGCAAGGCGTAGATCAGCTCCTCGGTGGTGGTCAGGCACGGGCCCGGGGCGATCTCGGGCAGATCGTGGTAGACCCCCCGCTCCACCCGGCGGTACTCGTCCCAGTCGTCGATCAGGAACAGCATCGGCTTGCCGGTGACCGCGTAGTCGCACATCACCGACGAGTAGTCGGTCAGCAGCGCGTCCGAGGCCAGCATCAGGTCGTTGATCTCCGGGTACGACCCGGCCGGGCGGACGAAGTGGCGCAGGTGCTCGGGGACCCGGTAGCGCTCGACCGGGTGCGGACGCAGGATGACGACCCACTCTTCGGCGAGGGCCTCGGCCATCGCCTCCAGGTCGGCCCGGATCGACTGCCCGGAACGTTTGGCCTGGTCCCGGTATGTCGGCGCGTAGAGCAGCACCTTGCGGTCCGGCGGGATCTCCAGGCGGTCGCGCACCCGCTCCACCGCCGCCGGGTCCCCGTGGACGAGCACGTCGCAGCGGGGCGAGCCGTAGCGCAGCACCGGACCGGTGTACCCGTTCGACGGGACGAAGATCCGCTCGAACTCGGCGCTCGGCGAGACCAGCGCGTCCCAGCGCGCCACCGCCGCCCGCCACTGGGCGCGCGGCCCGGCGAAGTCGGCCCGCAGGTCGGGGGCGTTGAAGCCGATCGACTTGATGCCCTGGCCGTGCCAGGTCTGCAGGTAGCGGGTCCCACGCGGCTTGGGATAGTCCAGCGGCAGGCCGTGGCTGTCCACCCAGTAGCCCGCCCTGGCCATCGTCCAGATGTACTTCCAGCTCATCCGCCGCACCAGCGGGGCGCCGGCGGGGAAGTTCCGCCGCCCTCTGGCCACCGACCAGACCATCCGGATCGGGGCCCCGCGCCGCCTCAGCTCCTCGTAGACGTAGCGCGGGTTGCCGGTGCAGCCCGCGCCGACGTCGGACTCGAACAGGGCCAGATCCGGGCGCGGCCGCACCACCTTGATCAGGCCCTTGTAGACGCGGAGCTTCAGCTCCGGGGTGCTCAGCCTCCTGACCAGCTTCCTGCCGGCCCGCGCGAGCCTGGGCGCCTGGCGCAGCAGTCCCCGCCGCCGCCAGGCCACCCGCAGGAACGCGGCCGAACCCACGGCGCCGACCGTCACCGCGTGCCCGGGGACGGCCGCCGCGACCGGATCGGCGGCCGGGTCCGCCAGCAGCGGGTCGCAGGTGGACCGGCCGTCGGGGCGGACGACGGCCACGCTCAGGTCGTAGCGGCCGTCGAAGCCCAGGCGTCCGGTCCCGATCCGGGCCAGGTCCACCGTCACCTCGCTCAGGCGGCTGCCGTCGGGCTGTTCGCGGGGCGTCAGCCGCACCCGGTGGGAGCGCACCTTCAGGAACGCGCTCCAGCCGGGGTGGGCGTCCAGCACCCCGAACGGGTCGTAGGTCCTGATCCTCAGGGAGAGGCGGGAGCCGTCCACGGCGAAGGCCGCCTCGTGCCGGAGGCGGGCGGCGGTGAACGGCAGCTCGGCCATCCGGAGCGGGGTGATGTCCATCCCCCTGGCCGGGACGCTCCCCCAGTAGGTGCGCCCCCCTTCCCGTACGGCGAAGCGCGGCGGAGCCTTGGGGCCGTTGAGCGACCGGGCGGCGACGATCAGCTCGTCGACCTGGCCGGTGAGGATCAGCATGCAGCAGACCCGGGCGACCGGCTCGATCCGGTCGAGCACCGCCGGGTCGATGCCCGCCAGGTACGGCCCGGCGACGGAGACGAACTCCTCGGCCCACGCCCGGTCCCGCGAGGGCAGCGTGTTGAGGTAGACCCGCAGGTCCTGGCGGAGGAAGCGGTGCTGGCGCTCGGGGACCAGGTGATCGTGGCCGTGATCGCGCAGGATCTCGTCGCTGAGCCGGGCCGCCCTGATCCGCTGCCGGACGTTGTCCATCTCCCGGAACCTGAGCGAGATCGACAGCTGGTCCTCGGCCGTCTCGCGGGCCCGGTGCCAGACGTAGACGGTCCAGGGGACCACCGCGAACCTGCGGGCCAGGCAGTACAGCTCGGCGGTGAAGACGTGGTCCTCGAAGTGCAGGTCCTCCCGGAATGGGACGCGCCGGAGCAGGTCGATCCGGTAGAGCTTGTTGGTGGAGAAGGAGTCGAGGAACATCCCGGGGTCCGCGGCGATCCCCTCGACGGTCCTGCGGCGGGCGAACAGCTCGGGGTAGTACCGCTTGCTCTTGCGGGTCGCCTCGTAGAACCGGGTGATCTGTCCGGTGACGAAGTCGGCGCCGGTCCGCTCGATCTCCAGGAGCAGGCTCTTGCACGCGTGTTTGGCGAGCCGGTCGTCGCTGTCGAGGAACATGACGTACGGCGCGCGGGCGGCGGCCACCCCGTCGTTGCGCGGCGCTCCGCAGCCGCCGCTGTTGCGCGGCCTGCGGACGTAGCGGACGCGCGGGTCGGCCAGCTGGAGCCCGCGCACGACCTCCTCGGTGCCGTCGGTGCTCGCGTCGTCCACGACGATCACTTCGAGATTCCGCAACGACTGGTCCAGCACCGACCGCACGGCCCTGGGCAGCCGCGCGGCGTCGTTGTAGGCGATGACGATCACACTGCAGTCGGGCGCATTGATCACGATCCGCACTATTCCCGCGAATAAGCGGGTGTTTGTCCGCTTTGTCAAGCATTGATGTGGGATTTACGGCTTTTGTGGGAAGCTGTTTCCCGCTCCCCGGGGAGCCGCCGGAGCCGCCGGACTCGCCGGAGCCGTCGGCTGCCCGGCCGGGAGGCCCGCGGGAGCGGATCGTCCGAGGGGCGGCGCAGGACGCGCCGGGCGAGGTGCCGGGCGTAGGCGGAGGCGTCGCCGTACGGGTCGCGGCACCCGGTCACGTCCTGCAGGACGAAGTACACGTCGGTGCGCATGAAGATCAGGAACTGCATGGCCGGCATGGTCAGCGTGGTGAGCCCGGCGTGACGTCGCGCTCGGTCGAATCCATCGTGCGCCTCCTGCCATTGGGCCGTGTACGGCAGATCATCACCTGGCATCCTGTCGATCAAGACCCGATGTCCGGCGGTCCCGGTGTCAGCTCTGCAGCCCGGCGGCCAGCGCGCGCAGGCCCGCGACGACGTCGGCGCCGGAGGGCGCGTTGTCGGGGTCGGTCAGCCACTGCACGATGAGCCCGGTGATCAGGGCGAGCTGCACCGACCCCAGGGTGCGGGCGGTGTCGTCGGGAACGGCCTGCTCGGGCGTGCCGGTCAGCATGGCGGCCAGGCCCCGGCGGCCCTCCCGCTGTCCGGCGGCGATCTGCTCGCGCAGTTCGGGCACGCGCTGGGCCTGGACGAACGCCTCGAAGCTGGCCAGCGCCATCGGCGGGTGGGCGGCGACCGAGCCGATGAGCCGGTCCCACATCGACTCGTACTCCCGGAGGCCGGAGCCGGGCTGGTCGGAACCGGGCTCGCCGCCACCGAGCGCGCGGCCGAACTCCGTGCCCCACTCCTCGATGGCCTTCATGAGGGCGATGTTGAGGAGGGCCTCGGTGGATCCGTAGTGGTAGCCGACGGCGGCCATGCTGACGCCCGCCGCACCGGCGATGTCGCGGAGGGTGGTGCGGGCGTACCCCTTCTCGTGGAGGCAGCGGATCGCTCCGTCCAGGAGGTCTTCACGGTTTCCCATGGGCCCATCGTAGCAACCGACTTAGGCATCCGCCTAATTCAAATGAATTAGGCAAACGCCTTGCGCAAATGAACAAGTCTCCGTACCGTCGATCACGTCGCCCACCGAGAGGGCGGCTCATGAGAGAGCGGAGTGAACGACGATGAGGCAGGCCGAAGCACTGCACCTGGATGCGGTCAGCAAGATCTACGGAACCGGCCCGACCGCCGTGACCGCGCTCGACGGCGTCACACTCTCGTTGCCCGCCGGGACGTTCACCGCGGTGATGGGCCCCTCCGGCTCGGGCAAGAGCACCCTGCTGCAGTGCGCGGCCGGGCTCGACCGGCCCACCGGCGGTCGTGTCACGGTCGGCGGGGTCGAGATCGACGGGCAGAGCGAGAGCGCCCGCACCGAGTTGCGCCGGGAGCGGATCGGCTTCGTCTTCCAGCAGTTCAACCTGTTGCCCACGCTGACCGCGCTGCAGAACGTCCTGCTGCCCCTGCGGCTCTCGGGCCGGAAGGCGGACCGCGCCCACGCCGTCGCCGTGCTGGAGCGGGTCGGTCTCGCCGGACGGCTGAACCACCGGCCGGCCGAGCTCTCCGGCGGCCAGCAGCAGCGGGTCGCGATCGCCCGGGCCCTCGTCGCCGGTCCCAGCGTGATCTTCGCCGACGAGCCGACCGGGGCGCTGGACACCCGCAGCGCCCGCGACGTCCTGGACCTGCTGGCCGAGGCCGTCCGGCGGCACGGGCAGACGGTGGTGATGGTCACCCACGACCCGGTCGCCGCGTCCTACGCCGACGGAGTGATCTTCCTGGCCGACGGCCGGATCGCCGGGCACCTGGCCGGCCCCACCGCGGAGGCGGTGGCCGAGCGGATGACCCGGCTGGGCGACTCGGCCGCGCGCGTCACCCCGCCGGGTGACTCGGCCGCGCGCGTCGTCCGGCTGGGCGATCCGGCCGCGCGCATCGCCCGGCCGGGCGACTGGGCCGCGGCCATGACCGCGCAGCAGCGACTCTTCGAAGGGGTCTGACCATGTTCGTCCTGGCACTGCGGTCCTTGAGCGGCCGCGCGAGCGGGTTCCTGGCGAGTTTCCTGGCGATGTTCCTCGGCGCCGTGATCCTGATGGCCTTCGGGTCGCTGTTCGACACCGCCGGCGAGCCGGGCCTCGACCCGGCGGCGCAGGAGATGCTGACCACGCTGGCGGCGGTGGTCGGCGGCTGGGGCCTGATCCTGGTGACCTTCGCGGTCACCTCCACCCTGGGCCTGTCGGTCCGCCAGCGCGCCGCCGAGATGGCGCTGCTGAGGAACATCGGCGCCACCCCCCGCCAGATCACCCGGATGATCGTCAGCGAGGCCCTCGTCCTCGCCCTCGCCGCGGTCTTCCTGGCGATCGTCCCGGCCCGGGCCGTCGGCCGGGTGCTGGTGGCCTGGCTGACCGGCTCGGGACAGATCAGCGGTGACGTGCACCACCAGTTCGGCGGCTTCGCCATCCATCTCGGGTTCGGCGTGACGATCGCCGCGGCCCTGGTCGCCGCGACCGTCGGCGCGCGCCGTACCGCCCGGATGAGCGCCGCCGCGTCGGCCCTCGACGCCGCCACCGGTGAGGGGCGACTGAGCCGCAAGCGCATCGCCGCGGCCGGCCTGCTGCTGTTCCTCGGAACCGACCTGGCCGTCGTCACCGCCACCGTGATGCGCGGCAGGGACGACTTCGAGCCGATGGCCACCGCGGGACCCGCCTCCATCTGGTTCTCGGCCGGTCTCGCGCTGCTGGCCCCGGCGCTGCTGCGGCTGACCGCCACCCGGCTCACCGGTCTGATGGAGCGGGTCGGCGGCGTGGCCGGTCACCTCGCCGGATCGAACCTCGCCCAGCGGACCGCTCAGCTGGCCCCCGCGCTGATGCCCGTGATCCTGTTCACCGGGATCGCCACCGGCACCCTCTACATGCTGGCCACCGACGACGCGGCCGGCGTCGCCGCGGGTGTCGTCAGGACCGCCGACCACCAGCACGCCCAGACCACCAACCTGGTCGTCATCGGCATGATCCTGACGTTCGCCGCCATCATGGTGGTCAACACCATGGTCGCCACGACGGCCTCCCGCCGCCGGGAGTTCGGGCAGCACAGGCTCGTCGGCGCCACCTCCCGGCAGGTCCTGCGCATGGTGGCGGGGGAGAGCGCCGTCCTCGCCGCCACCGGCGTGGCCTTCGGCACGGTCGCCGCGCTGGTCACCGTCATCCCGTTCAGCATCGCCAGAACGGGCTCGATCGTGCCGGGCGGCGGCCCCGTCCCCTACCTCGTGGTCGTCGTCATCGCCGCCGCCATCGCCCTGGCCGGCAGCCTCACCGCGACCCGGCGGGCCCTGCGCGTCCCGGCGATCGAGGCCGTCGCCGCCTGAACCGGCGACGCCACCGTCACCGCCGACGTCGCCGCCACTGCCACCACCCCGTCACCGACATCGCCGCCGCCAGGCCCCGGCCTGCGGCGGTGTCGGCTTTCGGAAGGCTCACCGGCGCAGGGCGCGGCGGATCAGCCAGGCGAGCAGGAACAGCCCGGCCAGGGCGGCGGCGAGGGGGGCGGCGCGCTTGAGGAGGGGGACGCCGGCGACCTCGAGCAGGTCCAGGGCCTCCTCGTCGGGGGTGAGGGAGGTGCGGGCGGTCCCGGCCGGATGGGGGTCCTGGCCGCGGAGCTCCTCCACCGGGGCGACGGGGCGGACCTCCTGCGCCGGGGCGACCTCGCGAGGGGTCGGGACCACGCTGAGGGAGGCCGGAGAGGTGGGCTCCGCCGGGATGGACGGTTCGCCCTCCCCCGGGGGGCGCGCCTGCGCCGGAGCGGGGGAGACCGGTTCCGCCGGGGTGAGGGGGACGACGGAGGACGTCTCGGTCTCGGCGGCGGGACCGGCGGGGCCCTCCGTCAGCAGGTCGGAGAGGTTCGCCGCGAACCTGTCGATCAGCTTGGCGCCGACCTCGGTCATCACGCCCCGGCCGAACTGGGCGGGGCGGCCGGTCACGTTGAACGACGTCTCGACCGTGACCCTGGTGTCGGCGCCCTCCGGGTGAAGGCGCGCGGTCACCGTGGCGCTGGCCGTGCCGGACCCCCGCGCCTCCTTGCCGGACGCCTTGATGGTCAGGGCGTGCGCGTCCTTGTCCACGTCCTGGAAGACGGCCTCACCCCGGTAGGTGACCGTGATCGGGCCGACCTTCACCTTCATCCGGCCGGTGAAGGACTCCCCGTCGACGGAGTCGAGCGCGGCCCCGGGGAGGCAGGGGGCGACCCGCTCGACGTCGAGCAGCACCGCCCACGCCTGCTCGACCGGGACCGGAACCGTGAACTCGTGCTCGAACCGCATAGCCATCGATCCGCTCCTTGTCGATCGGTCGGACAGTCGGCCGTTTCCGCGACGCCGCGTATTTGTGACATTACGACCGCGCACGGCGACATCGCCAGAGGGCAGGGGAGGGGGGAACTCCGTGCGGCGGGCCGGGGGGACGCGTCTCCCCGGCCCGCCGCACGGCTCAGGCGCTCGCCGCCCGGACCGCCCGGTAGGTCAGCACCCGGGCGAGGTGGGCGCGGTAGTCGGGCCTGGCGTGCAGGTCCGACGGGGGAGAGGCGCCCTCGGCCGCCTGGCCGCAGGCGTCCCTGACCGGGTCGCGGGCTCCATCGGGGGCGCTGCCGGGGGCGCTTCCGGGAGCGGGGCCGCCGCCGTTGCCGTGCGCGACGCCCAGCCCGCGCAGCGCCTCCTCCGCCACCTGCGCCCGCAGGGGCGTCGGGCCCATGTTGGTCAGCCCGATCCGGGCCTCGGCGATGTCGCCGCCCTCCGACCGGACGGCGGCCGCCACGCCGACGATCGCCCAGGCCTGCGCGGTCCGGGTGAACTTCTCGTAGTGGAAGCCCCAGTCCGCGCCGAGCTTGGGCGCCCGGACCCCGATCAGGACCTCGCCCGGCCGCAGCGCCGTCTCCAGGTAGTCGGTGAAGAACTCGGCCGCCGGGATCTCCCGCTCGCCCTCGGCCGACCGGGCGATGAACACGCAGTCCAGGGCCAGGGCGACGGCGGGCAGGTCGCCGGCGGGGTCGGCGTGGGCCAGGGAGCCGCCGAAGGTGCCGCGGTGCCGTACGGCGGGGTCGGCGACGGTGGCGGTGGCCATCGCCACCAGCGGGACGTGCTCGCGGACCACCGGGGAGCGCAGCACCTCGTCGTGGGTGGTGAGCGCGCCGATGAACACGTGGTCGCCCCGGTCCTCCACGCCGCGCAGGCCGGGCAGCCGCCCCAGGTCCACCAGCGCGGACGGGTAGGCCAGCCGCAGGCGCAGCAGCGGCAGCAGCGACTGGCCTCCGGCCAGGACCTTGACGTCGTCCCCGGAGTCCCCGGCGTCGCGCAGCACGTGGCAGGCCTCGTCCAGGGACGCGGGCCGGATGTAGTCGAACGTCGCGGGGATCATCGCTCGCCTCCTTCGGACTCGCCGGCGCCGCCCCGGCCCGCGGCGGTGGATCCCGGCGGGGCGGCGCCGGCCAGGGTCCGCCAGACGCGCTCGGGCGTGCAGGGCATCGGGACGTCGTTCACGCCGTACGGCCGCAGCGCGTCGACGATCGCGTTGACCACGGCCGGCGTGGAGGCGATCGTCCCGGCCTCGCCGACGCCCTTGACGCCGAGCGGGTTGCTGGCCGCCGGGGTCTCGGTCCGGTCGGTGACGAAGTCGGGCAGGTCGGCCGCCGACGGGATCAGGTAGTCGGCCATCGTCGTGGTGAGCAGGTTGCCGTCGGAGTCGTAGACCGCCTCCTCGAACAGCGCCTGCGCGATGCCCTGCGCGATGCCGCCGTGCACCTGGCCCTCGACGATCAGCGGGTTCACCACGTGTCCCACGTCGTCCACGGCCACGTAGGAGCGGATCCTCACCATGCCGGTCTCGGTGTCCACCTCGGCCGCGCACAGGTGGGTGCCGTGCGGGAAGGAGAAGTTCTCCGGGTCGAAGGTCACCTCGGCGTCCAGCCGGGGCTCGAAGCCCTCCGGCAGGTCGTGGGCGGCGAAGGCGGCCAGCGCGAGCTCCTGGATGGTCTTGCCCTCGGAGGTGCCGCGGACCGCGAACGTGCCGGTGGAGAACTCGACGTCGTCGGGGGAGGCCTCCAGCAGGTGCGCGGCGAGCTCGGCGGCCTTGGCCTTCACCTTCTCGCAGGCGCGCAGGACGGCGATGCCGCCCACCACCAGCGAGCGCGAGCCGTAGGTGTCCATGCCCTGCGGGGCGATCGCGGTGTCGCCGTGCAGCACGGAGACGTCCTCGAACGGCACGCCCAGCGCGTCGGCCGCGATCTGGCTCCAGGCCGTCTCGTGGCCCTGGCCGTGCGCCGAGCTGCCGGTGACGACCTCGACCTTGCCGGTGGGCAGCACGCGGACGGCGGCGTGCTCCCAGCCGCCCGCCCCGTAGCTCAGCGAGCCGAGCACGCGGGAGGGGGCCAGGCCGCACATCTCGGTGTAGGTGGACACGCCGATGCCGAGCTGGACCGGGTCCCTGCGATCACGCCGGTCGGCCTGCTCGGCGCGGAGCTTGTCGTAGCCGAGCAGGGCCATCGCCCGGTCGGTGGCGGCCTCGTAGTTGCCGGAGTCGTAGGTGAGCCCGGCGATGGTGGCGTAGGGGAACTCCTGGTGGGTGATCCAGTTGCGGCGCCGTACCTCCAGCGGGTCCATCCCCAGCTCGTGGGCGAGCTCGTCGACGGTGCGCTCGATGGCGAACGTGGCCTCGGGACGGCCCGCGCCCCGGTAGGCGTCGGTCGGCATCTTGGTGGTGAAGACGCCCGTGCAGCGGAAGTCGTAGGCGTCCATCTTGTAGATGCCGTTGTACATGAACGCGCCGAGCAGGGGGATGCCCGGCGTGACCAGCATCAGGTAGGCGCCCATGTCGGCGAGCAGATCCACCCGCACGCCGCGGATCCGCCCGTCCCGCTCGGCGGCGAGGGAGATCTTCTGGATCTGGTCGCGGCCGTGGTGCACGGTCAGGTTGCCCTCGGAGCGGGACTCGGTCCACTTCACCGGCTTGCCGAGCCTGCGGGTCAGCAGCAGGCAGAGCACCTCCTCGGCGGTGACCTGGAGCTTGGAGCCGAAGCCGCCGCCGACGTCGGGGGCGATCACGCGCAGCCGGTGCTCGGGGATGCCGGTGGTCAGCGCCAGCATGACGCGCAGGATGTGCGGGATCTGCGTGGCGGAGTAGACGGTGAAGGAGCCGCCGTCGGTGGTGGCCACGACCGCGCGGGGCTCCATCGCGGTGGGGATGAGCCGCTGCTGGACGTAGGTGCGATCGATCACCACGGGGGCGTCGCGGAACGCGGCCTCGGCGTCGCCGCCGGAGAACTTCCAGGTGAAGGCCTGGTTCCCGGCCTCGTGGACCTTCGGGGAGCCCTCGGCGAGGGCCTCGGTCATGTCGAGTACGGCCTCCAGCGGCTCGTAGTCGACCTCGATCGCCTCCAGGGCGTCGACGGCCTTGTAGCGGTCGGTGGCGACCACGCAGGCCACGGCCTCGCCGACGTAGCGGACCTCGTCGCTCGCCATCGGCGGGTGGTCGGGGATGACGACGTCCTCGCTGACCGGCCAGGCGCACGGCAGGCTGCCCTGCTCGTCGGCGAAGTCCCGGCCGGTGAGGGCGGCGACCACGCCGGGGCGGGCGCGCGCGGCCGAGGCGTCCACCCGGGTGATCCGGGCGTGCGCGATCGGGCTGCGCAGGAACGCCACGTAGAGCATCCCGGGGAGCTGGATGTTGTCGGTCCAGGTGGTCCGGCCGGTGATCAGCCGGGCGTCCTCCTTGCGCCGGCGGGCCCGGCCGACCTCGCGGCCGTCCTTCGGGTCGCCGAGCTGGTCGCTCTCGGCGATCTGCCGGCCGACCAGACCGGCGTCGAGTTGCTCCGTCATGAGGTCCGCACCTCCCCGCCGGTCGCCGGGGCGGGCGTCTCCCCGGACATCTCGCGCGCGCCGCGCCGTACCGCGCGGACGATGTTGCTGTAGCCCGTGCACCGGCACAGGTTGCCCTCCAGCCCTTCGCGGATGGCCTCGTCGGAGGGGTCGGGGGTGTCCCGGAGGAGGTCGATCGCGGCCATGATCATGCCGGGGGTGCAGTATCCGCACTGCAGGGCGTGCTCGGCGTGGAACGCCTGCTGCATGGGATGGAGTTCGCCGGCGCGGCCGAGGCCCTCGATCGTGACGACGTCGCACTCGTCGGCCTGCGCGGCGAGCACGGAGCAGCTCTTGACGCTCTTGCCGTCGAGCATCACGGTGCAGGCGCCGCAGTTGCCGGTGTCGCAGCCGACGGGCGTCCCGGTCTTGCCGAGCCGGTCTCGCAGGAGGTGGACGAGGAGGAGACGCGGCTCCACCTCCTCCTCGTAGGTGATTCCGTCGACGGTGACGGTGATTCGGGGCATACGTCCTCCAGGGGCATCCGCGATGGGATTTGAGGAGAAGTAGAGAGCCGGCTGATAAATGCGAACGTACGCCCCTGTTCACGCCGGTCAACCCCTCGCGGGGAGAAGGTCCGCCACTCCCTCCGCCGGGGGGTTGTGCCGGGAATAGTCGCCGAACGTCCAGCGGAGCGGGACCGCCCCGGCGATCTGGACGACCTCGTCCACGTCGAACTCGACCAGCCGTTCCGCCCCCGGGACGTCACCCGGATCCCAGTCCACCCGGGCCCGGCCGGTCAGGTGGAGCGCGCCGCCGTCCTCCCAGTCGAGGAAGAGCAGACCGCAACGTTCGTCCAGCTCCAGGTTGCCCAGCGTCATGTACATCGAGTTGCCCTGATAGTCGGGCCAGACCAGCCGGCGGTCGCCGGTCACCCGGACGAACCCGGGGCTGCCGCCCCGGTGCGAGACGTCGGCGCCGAGCCCGGCGGCGCTGGTGGCCACGAAGAACGTGTCCGCGCGGCCGATCCACGCCCGCTGCCCGCCGGTGAGCGCCTCGCCGGTGAGCGTCCCGGCGGCGCCGTACGCCGGGGGCGGGTCCTCGGCGATCGCTCGGGTCTGGATGTACTTGGGGCAGTTGGAGTAGACCTGCTCGGTGTGGATCACCAGGCGGTCCCCGTCCCGGCGCGCCCGGCCGTTGAGGCGCATCCGCCGCCGGGTGGCCGGTTCGATGGCGAGGGTCCCGAGGTCGTGTTCCCCCTCGGCGCCGAGCACCCCCGCCAGCGGGTCGTGCGGGCCCGGCAGCGCGTCCACCACGACGGTGCGCTCGCCGTACGGCCGGGCGAACCCGGCCGGGCCGGTCAGCGCGCTCGCCCAGACCCGGCCGGAGGCGTCGGCGGCTCCGACGACGAGCATCCGCTGCGCGCCCAGGAAGTCGCCCGCCACGGCCGGGATCTCCGGGCGGGTCCGTGCCGACCCCAGCTCTCCGGCCCGGCGCACCCCGGCCCGCCGCTGGACCGCGATCTCTCCCTCGTGTCTCATGGGTCCTCCCGTCCGAGGTCGGTCTTGGTGGCCGGTCTAGAAGAAACCGCAGGTGGGCGCCCCGGGGGTGGGGGCGAGGGCGTCGCCGGCGCCGGCGGGCGCGTAGATCTCCAGCCGGATGCCGTCCGGGTCCTCGAAGAACACGCCGCCGGAGGACGCGCCCTCGCCGTGGGGGACGATGCCGTCGTGGTGGAACGCGGCCCCGAGCTCCCGGATGACGGTCTCGGCCCGCCGGACCGTCTCGACGTCCGGGACCTGGAAGGACAGGTGGTGCAGGCCGGGCAGGCCGGTGGCGAAGCGGCCCTCGCTCTGCTGCCAGAGGGTCAGCACGAGCGTGCCGTCGAGGCCGAGGAAGGCGTAGCGGCGGCCCTCCTCGGCCGACTCGCCGACGATCTCGAAGCCGAAGACCTTCCGGTAGAAGTCCTTGGACGCGTCGAGGTCGGAGACGTTGAGGCCCACGTGGCCGGTACGGAAGGTCATCGTTTCTCCCATCACGCTTTCTAACGGCTGGATCCGTTAGTCATCTCCCGACAGACTAACGGATCCAATGATGATTTAGCGTTATAAGAGAGTGACCTGCATCACTTTTCGCTGAGAACTCTGACGATCTCCTCGGCCACCCCGGCGGCGCTCGCCGGGTTCTGACCGGTGACCAGTCGGCCGTCGCTGACGACGTGCCGCTGGAAGTCGGGGGCCGCCGTGTGCCGGGCGCCGCGCTCGGCGAGGGCGTCGGCCAGCAGGAACGGCACCGTCCCGGTGAGCCCGACGGCGCTCTCCTCGGAATTGGTGAAGGCCGCGACCTGCTTGCCCGCGACCAGGTGGGAGCCGTCGGAGAGGGTGAGGTCCACCAGGGCCGAAGGGCCGTGGCACACCGCGGCCACCACTCCGCCGTTCTCGTAGACGGAGCGGGCCAGGCGCGCCAGGTCCTCGTTCCCGGGGAAGTCCCACATGGTGCCGTGACCGCCGGCGAAGAACACCGCGTCGTAGCCGGCCGGGTCCACGTCGGCGGCGCGCGGGGTGTTCCGCAGCCGCTCGCCGTACGCCTCGGCGAACTCCCGCTGAACGGGATCCTCGGCGTCGTAGCCGTCCTGCGGAGGCTCGCCGCCCGCGACGCTGGCCAGGTCGGTCTCGAACCCGGCCCGGCGGAAGACCTTCCACGGGTGGGCGGCCTCCGAGACGTAGAACCCGGTGGTCCGGCCGGTCTCGCCGAGCCGGTCGTGGCTGGTCAGGATGGTGAGGATGCGCTTGCTCATGAACCGAGGATGACCGTTGGAACGCCATCAGAACAAATAGCCGAGCTTTGCAGCAGGCATCAGAATTTCGATGGCATGATGCATCGGAAGTGTCGGGGACGGCAGGGATGCCGAAGGCGCGGGGGGCGGCAGGAGTGTCGAGGGTGTCAGAGGTTTCCCGGGGTTCCCTGTCGCTCGACGTGCTCCGCACGTTCCTGGCCGTCTACCGCTCGGGCTCCGTCACCGGCGCCGCGCACGTCCTGCGGATGTCGCAGCCGGCGGTGAGCGCGCAGATCAAGGCCCTGGAGACGACGCTGGACCGGAGGCTGTTCGAGCGCCTCCCGCGCGGCGTCGCCCCCACCGCGGCCGCCGACGAGCTCGCCCGGCGGCTCGCCGCCCCCCTCGACATGCTGGCGGAGGCGGTCGGTACGGACCTCGACCCGGACGCCTCGGCCCGCGCGGTGCACCTGGGCGGTCCCGCCGAGCTGATGTCCACCCGCGTCGTGCGCGTCCTCGCCCCGCTGGTCGCCGGGGGCCTGCGGATCCGCGTCGAGCTGGGCCTGGCCGACGACCTGCTCGACCGGCTGGCCGCCGGGACGCTGGACCTCGTCGTCTCCTCGGTGCGTCCCCGCCGCCGGGGCGTGCACGCCACGCCCCTGCTGGACGAGGAGTTCGTCCTGGTGGCCTCGCCCGGCTGGGCCGCCCGCGTGGGACCCGCCGGGAACACGGCGGATCCGGGCCCGGCGGGTCCGGGGATGACGGTCTCCGGTGCGACGGCCGGTGGGCGGGGTCCGGAGGCGGCCCGGCTGGCCGGTGTGCCGATGGTCGCCTACGCCGAGGACCTTCCGGTCATCCGGCGCTACTGGCGGACGGTGTTCGGGACCCGGCCGGTCATGTCCGCCGCCCTCGTCATGCCGGACCTGCGCGGGGCCGCCGCCGCCGTCGTGGCGGGCGCCGGGATGTCGGTGCTGCCCCGCTACCTGTGCGAGGAGGAGCTGGCCGCGGGCAGGCTCGTCCCGCTCGCCGAGCCCGAACTGCCGCCGATCAACACGCTGTTCCTCGCCGTCAGGGACGGGGCGCTGACCCGGCGGGCGGTCGCGGCCGTCCACGACCGCCTGCTCCGCTGGGGCCGGGACACCCTCGCCGCCCCTGCGCGGGACGGCGACGACTGACGCTCCGACTCCCGGCGCGGGACGGCGACGGTTGACGCCCCGGCCTCCCCGGCCGGGCGGGAGCGGCCGATGTCGCGGCGGTCGGTGGCGTCGGCGCGCGGGCGGGAGCGCCCGGTGCGGCCGGCGCCGCGGTGGCGGACGGTCAGCGGGCCTTGTGCTGGCGGTAGTGCCGGGCGGCGCGAGCGCGGTTCCCGCAGCCCACCGAGCACCACTCCTGGCGGGCGTGCTCCTTGACGAAATACAGCACGCAGCGCGGGGCCGGGCAGGTCCGCAGCTGCTCACGCTCCGGTCCGGCCAGCAGGGCGATCGCCGCGGAGGCGAGGGCGGCGCGCATCCGGGACGACTCGTCGGCCTCGCTCACCGGGACGTTCCGCGCCGCCGGGGACTCCCCGGCGGGCCACTCCAGCCGGGGCGCCAGCGGCACGGCCCGGGCCGCGGCGTTGACCAGGTCGAGCGACTCGGCGAAATCCGGCAGGCGATGGGCGTCCGCGGCGCTGGCCGGGCCGGGTGCCACGGCCTTGGCGAACAGGGACCGTACGGCCTGCCGCAACTCGACCACCTCGCGCCGCAGCTCCTCCGTGGCGGTGAAGCCGGAGCCGAGCCCCAGCTCCGCGGCGTGCTCGCGGCCCCAGCGGGTCATCCCCTCGACGTCGGCGAGCACGTCCACCGGCCCGCTGCGTGCCGCGCGGACGGTGCTGACGAACTCCAGGGCCATCATCCCCCGATTCTAACGCCCGCAACCGTGAGAGGTGCTCTCCGTCACGGCGCGTCCCGCCTGGCGGCGGATTCCCCGCCCCGCGGCGGATCATCCGTCCGACGGCGGGCTCCCGCTGGGCGCCGGATCACGCCCGCCTAGCGGCGGATCGCCCGGATGACGATGGCGACGAACCCGGCGCCGGCCAGACCGCCCACCACCAGCGGGAGCATGACGAGCGGGCCCAGCTCCGGCGCGGCGATGAAGAGGACGCCGGCGGTGATGAAGAGCGCCCCGCTGAGCAGGGCCATCCAGTCCGTGCGGTGCCACCGGCTCCGTACGGGCACGTCCGCCGGGGAGCGGTTGTCAGGTCGCATGCCGTACCTCCACGGTGGTCCGGAAGCGGGTGTGGTCACGCCGCACGCCGCACCTCCACGTCTCCGACCCCCGCCTTGACGGTCAGCACGATGGTCGCCACCGTGCCGTCCGGGGTCACCTCGGGCTCCAGCACCCTCTCATGCCGGATGTCCGCGCCGCCCTGCACCATGTGATCGATCTTGACGTCGCCGAACTTGGCGTGCCCGCTGACCTCGGCCCTGACGGTCGGCGGGAGGATCACGGTGATCTCGCCGACCGACACCGACGCCTCGATGACGGTCCGCGATCCCGGGGGGAACGTCAGGTCGCCGAGATCCAGCGTGCCCTCGCCGATGCCCACCGTGTACTCCTCGGCGACCTGCCCCACTGCCTGGGGGGCCCAGTCGTAGGTGCCGAACCTCTTCGGCACGTCGCTCAGCGCCGACCCCGCGACCATGGTGAGCGCGATGACGGTGCCCGCGGCCACCAGGGCGGCGCCTCGGCCGAACCAGGCCGCGACCAGCAGCCCGCCGCCGATGGTGACGAGCGCCGCGCCGCCGACGACCGTCATGTTCACCGATCCCGAAGCGGACTGGATCGCCATGATGATTCCTCCAACGATCATGGCCAGGAGCAGGGTGATCGCCCCCACGAACGACCTGGGTTGTCTCGGCCGGCGCGGCGCCTCGGTCCTCGGGCCGTACCCGGCCAGATCGAAGGGGGCCGCCGGTCCGCGGCGGGGGTCCAGCGGCCGGTAGGGGCCGTGCGGGGCGAAAGGCTCGCCGGAGGAGTCGAAGGACGCCCGGGGCCTGGCGTAGGGATCTTGCGCGGCGTAGGGGCCGTGCGGCGCGTAGGGGCCTCGCGCGGCGTAGGGACTCTGGGCGGGGTGGGGGATCGGCCGGTACGGGGCCGCCGGAGGCGGCGGGGTCACCGGTGGCCGCGGCGGGAGAGGAGCCTCCACGGTCCTCTCCGGCGTCTCCGGCGTCTCTGACGTCTCCGGCCCGGCGGCGGGGGCCGCCCCCGCCTCGGATCCCGGTGCGGTCTCCGTGACGGGAGCCGTCTCCGTGACAGGGATCGTCTCCTCGGCGGGAGCCGTCTCGGCTGCCAGGGGCGTTTCCACGGCGGGGGCCGGCTCCGCGCCGGATCCCGGCTCCGCGGTCATGCGGGCCCGCGCCGCGACGATCCGGGCGTGCGCCGCGGAGATCGCCTCCGCGACGACGTGCGACCGCTCCCGGGGGTCCGCTCCGGCCGCGGGCGGCTGGGCGTGCGGGTAGGGGTCCGCGGGGGGCTCGGCATGCGGGTACGGGCTCGCGGTCGGCCGTTCCGCCCCCGGGTACGGGCTCGCGGTCGGCCGTTCCGCCCCCGGGTACGGCCCCGCGGGCGGCGGGGCGCTCACGTGCGGGCCGGAGAAGCCCGCCGGGGCCGGCGGGGGGAACGCGCCGGGCTGACGCTCCGGCCGTCCGGCGCTCCGCTGACCGGTGCGACGGCTGCTCCGGACTCGCTCGGGCATCGTCCTGGCCAGGGCCAGCAGGTCCACGCCGCGCGCGTGGGCGGCGAGCAGGGAGACGGCGAACGTGGTGCCCACCACGACGCTGGCGGTGCCGATGCCGCCGGAGCTCACATTGAGGACCAGGCCGAAGGCGAAGACGGCGGTCAGCAGGGCCATGACGGTCTCGCCGTCGAAGTCGCGGCGGGTCCACTGCTCGACGTGCCCCGGTCCGCCGCTCGTCTCACGCATCAGCAGGAACGCCGCGACGTAGAGCATGATGCCGACGCCCGAGGCGATCACCAGCATCGCGAAGCCGACCCGGAACAGCACCGGGTCGACCCCGGCGTAGCGGCCCAGGCCCGCGCAGACACCGGTGAGCATGCGCCCCTCGTCGCCGCGGCGGAGCCTGCGCGCCTCGCCGGCGGTGGCGAGGGGGGAGTCGGGGGAGGCGCTCGCCGCGTTCTGGGCGTTCCCGGTGTCGGTCATGCTCTCATCGTGGCCCCTGCCCGTACTCCGGCGCATCCGGGACACCCCTGAGCGGTCCCCGAGGGCGGGTCGCTCCCTCAGGGTCGGACCCGGCCTCTCAGGGGCGGGCCAGGGGAACTCCCGATGCGTCGGCCGCCGCCGCCGTGTGACGATGAAACCGTTGCGACTCATCCGGTTAGGACGAAATGGCTGATCGACAGATGCCGCGCGGGTCCGTCGGGGAGAAGCCCTCTCCCGACGCGGCGCCCGCGGCCCTCGTGGACCCCGTGGCCTCCGCGGAGCTCGGCTTCCCCCGGCTGATCAGGCCGGTGGAGGGGCGGCTGGTGGCGGGGGTGGCGCAGGGCGCCGCCGCCCAGCTCCGGCTCGACCCGGTCGTGCTGCGGCTGGCCTTCGTGCTGCTCACCGTGCTGGACGGAGTCGGCGGCGTGGTCTACGCGGCGTTGTGGATGTTCACGCCGCGCGCGCCGCACGAGGGCAGGGAACCCGCCCGTGACTGGAGCCAGGTGGCCGCCTACGCCGCGATCGGCCTGGCGCTGATGGCCCTGAGCTGGCTCACCGGCGCCTCGACCGGCGGGTTCGGCGCGTGGCCGATCGCGGTCGGCGGGATCGGCTCGCTGATCCTGTGGCAGCAGGCCGATCCGGACCGGCGGCAGCGCTGGATGGACTCGACCGTCGGGCAGGCCCGCAAGAACCGGGTCCGCACGCTGGCGGGCCTGGTGCTCGTGGTCATCGGCGCGATCGGCTTCCTCGCCGTGAACGACGAGCTGGGCAAGGCCCGTCCCGGCGTCGTGTTCACGCTCGTGGTCGTGGGCGGCGTCGCGCTCATCGCGGCCCCCTGGCTGGCGGGCCTGTGGAAGGAGCTCCAGCGGGAGCGCCGCGAGCGCATCCGGCAGGAGGAGCGGGCGGAGTTCGCCGCGCACGTGCACGACTCCGTGCTGCACACGCTGACGCTGATCCAGCGCAACGCGCACGACTCCCGCGAGGTGATGCGGCTCGCCCGGTCCCAGGAGCGCGAGCTGCGCAACTGGCTCTACCAGCCCAAGCAGGACGCCGATGCCTCGGTGGCCGCCGCCGTGCGGCGGGTCGCCGCCGAGGAGGAGGACGCCCACGGCGTGCCGATCGAGGTCGTCTGCGTGGGAGACTGCCCGCTGACGCCCGAACTGTCCGCGGTGATGCACGCCGCCCGGCAGGCGATGGTCAACGCCGCGAAATACTCTGAATCATCGGTCATCTCCGTCTACGCCGAAGTGGAAGCGAAGGAGGTCACCATCTTCATCCGGGACCGGGGCGTCGGCTTCGACATGAGCGAGGTTCCCGAGGACCGGATGGGCATCCGTCAGTCGATCATCGGCAGGATGGAGCGGAACGGCGGGAGCGCCCGCGTGCGCACCGAGCCCGGCGAGGGTACGGAAGTGATGCTCACCATGAAGCTGGAGAGTTCGTGAACCGCTCCCGCCGCCGGACCCGGCGCGGTGCGGGCAGGACGCGCGTCCCGGGCGGCGGGGTCGTGCGTGAAGTGAACGAGGAGTGGTGAGGAAGCACATGGGCGTCATCAAGGTTCTGATCGTCGACGACCACCGGCTGTTCCGTTCGGGGGTCCGCGCCGAGCTGGGCGACTCCATCGAGGTGATCGGCGAGGCCGAGGACGTGGAGTCGGCGGTGAGGGCGATCGCCGAGCTCCAGCCCGACGTGGTCCTGCTCGACGTGCACATGCCCGGCGGGGGCGGCCAGGAGGTGCTCCGCCGCGTCCTGGGCTCCGGCTCGCAGGTCCGTTTCCTCGCGCTCTCGGTCTCCGACGCCGCCGAGGACGTCATCGGCGTGATCCGCGGCGGCGCCCGGGGCTACGTCACCAAGACGATCAGCGGCCGGGAGCTCACCGACGCGATCCGCCGGGTGGCCGAGGGGGACGCGGTCTTCTCCCCGAGGCTGGCCGGGTTCGTGCTGGACGCCTTCGCCTCCACCGAGGCCCCGCCGATCGACCCCGAGCTCGACTCCCTGACCCAGCGCGAGCGCGAGGTCCTGCGCCTGATCGCCCGGGGCTACGCCTACAAGGAGATCGCCAAGGAGCTGTTCATCTCGGTCAAGACGGTGGAGACCCACGTCTCGTCCGTGCTGCGCAAGCTCCAGCTCTCCAACCGCCACGAGCTCTCCCGCTGGGCCACCGCCCGTCGGCTGGTGTAGCGCCCCTCCCGGGGGTCTCCGCCCCGCCCTGCCGCGCCGGGAGGGCGGCGCCGACGGCCGCCGAGCCTCCGGGAAAGGCGGTGACTACCCGGGTGGCAGCTCCGATACCTCCCGTACGCCCCGCAGCGGGGAGAAGATCAGCAACAAGGGGGCCAGGGCGAGACCGAGGCCGATGACCAGCAAGGTGGCGCGCACGCCGATCAGCGCGCCGAGGCCGCCGCCGAGCAGGCCGCCGACCGGTAACGCTCCCATCACCAGGAAGCGCACGGTGGCGTTGACCCGGCCGAGGATCGCCGGCGGAACGACCGCCTGCCGGTAGCTGAGCTGCGTGATGCTGTAGACCAGCTGGCCACCGCCGCTGACGGTGATGCCGAGCACGAACAGCGCGATGCGCCAGTCGGCGTAGGTGAACGGGATCAGCAGATTGAACGGGCTGGTCAGGGCGGCCGAAAGCCAGATGATCCGGGCCGAGCCCACCCACCGGGCGAGCCTGGTCGCCAGTGCCGCGGCGGTGAGCGCCGCAGCCGACCCGGCCGAGAAGATCATGCCGACCGCGCCGGCCGACAGGCCCACGGCGTCGACGAGGAACACGACGGTGAGCGCGCTCGCCGCGGTGAACAACAGGTTGGACACCGCGCCGGTGGCGGCGACGCGACGCAGCACCGGGTCGGCCCGGACGAACGCGATCCCTTCCCGGGCCTCCCGGAGCATGCCGCGGCGCTCGGGTGGTGCGGGCGCCTGCTCCCCGGTGCGGACCCGCCACAGACAACCGGCGCTGAGCAGGAAGCTGGCCGCGTCGGCCAGCAGCGCGTTCGCCGCGCCGACCAGCTGCACCAGCCAGCCGCCGAGGCCCGGGCCGATGATCTGCCCGCAGGCGCGGACCGTCTCCACCGTCGCGTTGCCCTGGATGAGGTCCTCACTTCGGACGATCGAGGGCAGGTACGTCTGATAGCCGATCTCGAAGACCACCCGCATCAAGCTCATCACCGCGGCGGCCGCGATGAGCACGGCGAAGGTGAGCCGACCGGCGGTGGCGACGGCGACGACCGCCCCCAGGGTCAGGGCCCGCACGATGTCCGTGCCGATCAGAACCGGCCGTCGCCGTCGGCGGTCCAGCCAGACACCGGCGGGCAGCCCGATGAGGAGGAAGGCCCCGTTCTGGACGGCCACCAGGATGCCCAGCTGCATCGGCGTCGCGTTCAGCAGCAGTACCGCGGTGAGCGGGAAGGCGATGGCGGTGACCTCGGTGCCGAGCTGGGTGACGGTCTGTCCTGCGGTGAGGAGCCGGAAGTCCCGGCTGCACCACACCGATGTCCGCCGCGGCTGCTGCACCGGCCCCTCCTGCCCCGCCGGGCCGGTCCGCAATCGGGGAAGCAGGGCGATTCCGGCGTGCCCGGTGGCATGCCGGTTGCGTGCTTCCCCGCGTGACGCTTCGGTCAGTTCCCCCGCATGACGGTGAGGAAGTGGGAGACCTCGGCGCGCAGGCGCTCGGCCATGTCCGCCAGCCCCCTCGCATCGCGCCCGGCCCGGCCGCCGTCGCCGCCGTCGACGGCGGTGGCGATCCCGCGGGCGAGGTCGTCCATGTCGCAGACGGTGCGGCTGATGGTCTCGATGGTGCTGGTCCCCTCTCCCGCGGCGGACTGCACCGCGGCGACCTGCTCGGCAACGGTCATGACCGTCGACTCCAGCTCGTCGGCGAGCCGGAGCCGGGCCCGCTCGGCCTCGGCGGCCCGGTCCGCGGTCCCGGCCATGGCGGTGCGGGCCCGGTTGATGGCCGTGGCGCTGGTGCGGAAGGAGCCCGGCACGCCCTCCAGCAGGAACTGCCGGTGGAAGCGGCCCTCGCTGGCCGCCTGCAGGGACGCCGCGGCCTCCCTGACGAATGCGTCCATCCGGTCGATCATGCGGTTGAGCTCGTGCCGCAGCTCGGCCAGCGCCTCGCGGGTCACCGCGGCGGACGCGGTCCTGGCCGCACGCCTGTCATCCGGCCGCAGGCTCATCGCGCCGCCTCCTGCCCGGCCAGGGACCACACGAATTCCTCGTACGACATTCCGTGCTCCTTCAGCGTGCCCTCCAGCAGCGCGGTCGAGGCCTCCACCGCGTCGGCGGGGCGGGAGCGGCGCCGCTCCTCGGCCGTCAGCGAGGCGTAGAGGGGCCGGATCCGGCGCAGGGCGGCCTCACCCGGCACCCGGCGGTTGGAGTGGTAGCCGACGATCTGCCCGCCGGGGCCCGCGCTCGGGGTGACGTGCGCGAGGACCCAGTAGTGCGCGCCGTCGGCCGCGAGGTTCACCACGTACGCGAAGATCTCCCGGCCCCGCCGGATCTCCTGCCACAGCAGCGCGAAGACGCAGCGCGGCATGTCCGGGTGGCGGATCAGACTGTGCGGCTGTCCCAGGACCTCCTCCTCGGAGTAGGCCGACACCCGGAGGAAGACGTCGTTCGCGTAGGTGATGTGCCCTTTGAGGTCCGTCTTGGTGACGATGATCTCGTCGGGGGCGAAAGTACGCTCCACCCCGGTCGGACGGATGGCGCTTGCTCGCATGTCGGCCGTTCCTGGTCGACGGGGCCGGTCACGGTGCCCATCGACCGGCCCGGCGGTGATCTGAACGTTGCGCCGCGAGACACGCGCCACTCGTGGAGATGACGTTCATGTCTCCGGGACGGTTCTGTACGGCGCGCACATCCTGTGCGACCGTGCGAGACATGGGTCGCGATGTGCCTGCCATGGTGTTCAGCCGGGAGGACCGGCGGCGGTACCGGGACAAGATCCGCCAATGTCTCGACGTCCTGGCGCAGATGTTGCGTGATTCCCGGTTCGACTTCGAGAGCCCGAGGGCCGGGCTGGAGATCGAGCTCAACCTGGTGGACGAGCGCGGCGAGCCCGCCATGAAGAACGCCGAGGTGCTGGCGGCCATCGCCGAGCCCGACTGGGCCACCGAGCTGGGCCAGTTCAACGTCGAGATCAACGTCGTGCCGGAGTCCCTGGAGGGGGACGGCGTCGCGCGGCTGGAGAAGGGCGTGCGGGACCGGCTCAACCGCGCCGAGGAGCGGGCGCGCACGGTCGGCGGGCACACCCTGCTGATCGGCGCCCTGCCGACGCTGCGGGAGAGCGACCTCAACGAGGGCACGCTCTCGGCCAACCCGCGCTACCACCTCCTCAACGAGCAGATCTTCGCCGCTCTGGGCGAGGACCTGCGCCTGTTCATCGAGGGGGACGAGGTCCTCGACACCTACGCCGACAGCATCGCCCCCGCCACCTGCACCAGCACCCAGCTCCACCTCCAGGTCAGCCCCGAGGCGTTCGCCGCGCACTGGAACGCGGCGCAGGCCGTCGCGGGCGTGCAGGTGGCGATCGCGGCCAACTCGCCGTTCATGTTCGGCAGGCGGCTGTGGCACGAGACGAGGATCCCGCTGTTCGAGCAGGCCGTGGACACCCGTACCGCCGAGCTGAAGGCCCAGGGCGTACGGCCGAGGGTGTGGTTCGGCGAGCAGTGGATCACCTCGGTGTTCGACCTGTTCGAGGAGAACGTCCGCTACTTCTCCACGCTGCTGCCCCTGTGCGAGGACACCGACCCGAAGGCGGAACTCGCCGAGGGCATGGCCCCGCGGCTCGACGAGCTGACCCTGCACAACGGGACGATCTACCGGTGGAACCGGCCGGTCTACGCGGTCGTGGACGGGGTCCCGCACCTGCGCGTGGAGAACCGGGTGCTGCCCGCGGGGCCGACGGTCGCGGACATCGCCGCCAACGCCGCCTTCTACTACGGCCTCATGCGCGTGCTGCCGCACGCCGAGCGCCCGGTGTGGACGCGCATGAGCTTCGGAACGGCCGAGGACAACCTGACCGTCGCCGCCCGCCGCGGGATGGACGCCCGGCTCTACTGGCCGGGTCTCGGCGAGGTGCCCGCCGCCGAGCTGGTCCTGCGCCACCTGCTCCCGCTGGCCTACGAGGGGCTGGACCTGTGGGGGGTGGACCCCGGGCCGAGGGACCGGCTGCTCGGGATCGTCGAGCGGAGGTGCACGACCGGCACGACCGGGGCGGACTGGCAGATCAGGGCGGTGGACGCGCTGGAGAAGCTCGGCCGGTACGAGGCGCTGCGCCGCATGACCCTGGCCTACATGGAGCGCATGCACGCCAACGAGCCCGTCCACACCTGGTCCCTGCCCTGATCGGAGCGGGGACGGGGGACCGGCGCGGGGACGGGCGCGCCGCGTACGCCGCCGCGGTGACACGGGAATCCGCCGGAAGGCTGATGCCGCAGGTCGTCGCGGAGCCTAGTCTGAGGGCCGGTGATCAAGCAGGGGGTGACGTCATGCGGAGGACGATCCGCGAGATCGGCTGGGCCGTGCGGGGGGCCTGCCGGGGGAGCGATCCCGAGCTGTTCTTCCCGCTCTCGCCGTCGGCGGAGCAGGAGGCGCGGGCCAAGGCGGTCTGCGCGGGGTGCCCGGTGCTGGACGAGTGCCGGGCCTACGCGGTACGGGCGGGCGAGCCGGAGGGGATCTGGGGCGGCCTCACCGTGCAGGAACGGCGCGGCCTGCGTTTTCCAGCGGGATGGCGGCAGCGGGTGGCGGGATGACGGGCACGGCAGGCGGGGCGACGCGTGAGACGACGGGCGCGACGCTCGCCGGCGCGGTGGTCGTGTTCGCGGCGGCCAACGTGCTCAACAACCGGGTCGCGCGGCGGCTGGCCCCGCTGACCTCGGCCGTGGCCACCGGAACCCTGGTCGCCATGGCCCGCAGGTCCGGGCTCTCGTGGTCCGACATGGGCTTCCGGGACGGCGCGCGCGGCGCGCGGATCGGCGGCGCGCTCGCCGCGGTCGTGGCCGGCGCCTACACCGTCGGCATCACGATCCCCGCCACCCGCCGGTTCTTCCGTGACGAGCGCGCCCTGTCTCTGTCGCGCGCCCAGGTGCTGGAGCAGATCCTGCTCCAGGTGCCGGTCGGCACGGTCCTGCTGGAGGAGGTGGGCTTCCGCGGGGTGCTGCACGGCCTGCTCGCCCGCTCCTACGGGACGCCCGCGGCGACCGCCGTCTCCTCGGCCCTGTTCGGCCTCTGGCACGTGCTCCCCGCGATCGACATGGCCGCCGCCAACCCCGCCCTGGGCGCCCTCGCCGCGGAGGCGGACCCCGTGAAACCCCGCGAACCCCGTGAGCCCCGCGAGGCGGTCCCCGCGGATCCCGTGACTCCCGCGGACTCCCCGGAGCTCATGGCGTCAGCGGGTGCTTCCGGGGCGAACGTCGTCCGGGTGGTGGCCGGATCGGTGATCTCCACCGGGCTCGCCGGGGTGCTCTTCTCCGAGCTGAACCGCCGGGGCGGTCTGGCGGCGCCCGCGATCCTGCACACCGCCACCAACTCCCTCGGCTACGTGTTCGCCCGCCTCGCCGGGCGGGGAGGGGAGCCGGGAGGGGACGTGTCGCCGGACCGCGCTCCGTAGGCGGTTCCGGCTCACCCGCGGCGGTCCGCCTCCGTCAGACGGCCGCGTGCCACCAGCTCGACCGTGAACAGGACGGCCGCCGCCTCGGCGGCCAGCAGCGCGACCAGCACGACGAGCTGCACCACCCCCGCCTGCAGCGGGGTGGCCCCGCCCAGGAGCATGCCCACGAACGCCCCCGGCAGGGTGACGAGCCCCACGGTCCTCGTCTGGTCCAGCGCGGGCACCAGCGCGTGGGCCGCCGCCGGGCGGCAGATCTCCAGGGCGGCGTCCCGGTCGGAGAACCCCAGCGCGAGCGCCGCCTCGACCTCGCCGCGCCGCTGGGTCAGCTCGTCCAGCGCCCGCCGGCCCGCGAGCGCCGTGGCCGTCAGGCAGCCCCCGAGCAGGATGCCCGCGATCGGGATCACCGCGATGCCCTCCAGCGGGACGGTCCCGGTGCCGACCAGGAGCAGGAGGACCGGCAGGGTGCCTGCCCCGATGGGCGCGGCGGCCCACCAGGCGGCCCGGCCCGCGGCGATCCTGCGTCCCGCCGTCAGGCTCGCCACGCCGTACATGACCAGGACGAACGCCGCCACCGCGAGCGGGCGCTCGACGGCCCACACGATGACCAACGAGACCGCGCCGAGCTGGACGGCGGCGCGCAGGCAGGCGGTGAGGACGGCCCGCGCGTGCCCCAGGCGGCCGAGGAAGGCGACGGCGGCCCCCGCGAGGGCGATGAGGGTGACGACGGCGGCGGTGACGGGAGAGACGGCGATGGTGCTCACGGTGAGAGCATGTCCTACCGGCGCGGGGCCGCCGGGCGGCGGGTCAGGCGGTGGGGACCCGCTTGTACGCCTCGGCGTAGCGGCCGTCGCCGAACCCGGCCCGCTGCGCCATGAGCCCGAAGCGGGACCGCACGAAGTCCTCGAAGCCCTCGATGTGGGAGATCTGGCTCGCGTGCGCGAGCAGGGCGGCGATCTTGCGATTGAAGGTGTCGGTGACGTCCACGAAGTGGTCCGGCGTCTCGTGCCCGTTCAGCCAGACCTCGGGGACGGTCCACGCCTCCAGGCCCTCCTCCGTCAGCAGCTCCGGGAAGGCGTAGGGGTTGCGGGCGTCGGGGTAGACGGCGTCGAGCGCGGCGCCGCCGACCGCGCGGTGGTCGGGGTGGCTGGGCGCGATGAAGGAGTAGTTCCGCTCGGGGGTGTGGGTGATGACCAGGTCGGGGCGGACCTGGCGGATCACGCGGGCGATGTCCCGCCGCAGGCCCAGGGTCTGCTCCACGATCCCGTCCTGGTAGCCGAGGAAGCGCAGCTCGTGCACGCCCACGATCTCCGCGGCGGCCGTCTGCTCGGCGCGCCTGAGCCCGGCCATCCCGCCGTTGTCCAGCTCGCGGTCGAAGCCGCCGGCGTCGCCGTCCGTGACGACGCAGTAGACGACCTTCACGCCGTGGTCGGTGAAGCGCGCGATGGTCCCCGCCGCGGCGAAGTCGACGTCATCCGGGTGCGCCGCCACCACGAGCACCCGCTCGATCTCGTTCTCGGACAACATGCGGGGTCCTCCTGAGCTTTCTGGCCTGATCAATCGTCACAACCGATGGAAAGTCCGTCCACATTCCTTCCCCGGCCCGGACCCGGTTGTCGGTGAGCCGCCTTAACCTAGGGGGCGTGTCGATCCCATCCGCTTCTCTGACCCACCCGTTGCTCGACGGGCTCAACCCTCAGCAGCGCGAGGCCGTCGTCCATCACGGCAGCCCCCTGCTCATCGTGGCGGGAGCGGGGTCGGGCAAGACGAGGGTGCTGACCCACCGCATCGCCTACCTGCTGGCGGAGCGGGACACCCGGCCGCAGGAGATCCTGGCGATCACCTTCACCAACAAGGCCGCCAAGGAGATGCGGGAGCGGGTCGACCGGCTCATCGGCCCGCGCTCGGCGTCGATGTGGGTGATGACCTTCCACAGCGCGTGCGTGCGGATCCTGCGCCGCGAGGCGTCCCGGCTGGGCTTCCCCTCCGGCTTCTCCATCTACGACCAGGCCGATTCCCAGCGCCTGATGGCGATGGTCTGCCGGGAGATGGACCTCGACCCCAAGCGTTACCCGCCGCGCTCCTTCTCGGCGCAGGTCAGCAACTTCAAGAACGAGCTGATCGACTACGAGACGGCCGCCGACCGGGCGTCCACCCACATGGAGCGCACGCTCGCCGAGGCGTACAGGAACTACCAGCAGCGCCTGACCGAGGCCGGCGCGATGGACTTCGACGACCTCATCATGCTCACGGTCACGCTGCTGCAGATCTTCCCCGACGTGGCCGAGCACTACCGCCGCCGCTGGCGGCACGTCCTCGTCGACGAGTACCAGGACACCAACCACGCCCAGTACACCCTGATCCGCGAGCTCGTCGGCACCCCCGAGCTGCGCACCGCCGACGGCGACCTGGTCAGGGAGGGCTCGGCCGGGATCGCCCCGGCGGAGCTGTGCGTGGTGGGCGACGCCGACCAGTCGATCTACGCCTTCCGCGGCGCGACGATCCGCAACATCCTGGAGTTCGAGCGCGACTACCCCAACGCCAGGACGATCCTGCTGGAGCAGAACTACCGCTCCACCCAGACGATCCTGACGGCCGCCAACGCGGTGATCTCCCGCAACGAGAACCGCAAGCCCAAGAACCTCTGGTCCGACCAGGGCGCCGGTTCGAAGATCGTGGGCTACGTCGCCGACGACGAGCACGACGAGGCCATGTTCGTCGCGCAGGAGGTCGACCGGCTCGCCGACGAGGAGGGCGTCACCCCCGGCCAGGTGGCCGTCTTCTACCGGACCAACGCCGCCTCGCGCGTCTTCGAGGAGACCTTCATCCGCACCGGCCTGCCGTACAAGGTCGTGGGCGGCGTGCGCTTCTACGAGCGCAAGGAGGTCCGCGACCTGCTGGCCTACCTGCGGGTGCTGGCCAACCCGGGCGACGTGGTCTCGCTGCGCCGGATCCTCAACGTGCCCAAGCGCGGAATCGGCGACCGGGCCGAGGCGATGATGGAGGCGTTCGCGGCCCGCGAGCGCGTCCCCTTCGTCGAGGCGCTGCGCCGGGCGGACGAGGCTCCGGGCATGGCCACCCGCTCGGTCAACGCGATCAAGGAGTTCGTCGCGCTCCTGGACGACCTGGTCGCCAAGGCCGGCGACACGCCCCCGTCGATCCTGGCCCAGGAGGTGCTCGTGCGCACCGGATACCGGGCCGAGCTGGAGAACTCCGAGGACCCGCAGGACGAGGGCCGCCTGGAGAACCTGGACGAGCTGATCTCGGTGGCCTCGGAGTTCGAGGAGGCCAGCCCGGAGGGCACGCTCGTGGAGTTCCTGGAGCAGGTCTCGCTGGTGGCCGACGCCGACCAGATCCCGGAGGCCGACGGCGGGCAGGGCGTCGTCACGCTGATGACCCTGCACACGGCCAAGGGGCTGGAGTTCCCGGTGGTGTTCCTCACCGCCATGGAGGACGGGGTCTTCCCCCACATGCGCTCCATGGGCGAGCCGAAGGAGCTGGAGGAGGAGCGCCGGCTGGCCTACGTCGGCATCACCCGGGCCGAGCGGCGGCTCTACCTGTCGCGGGCGGCGGTCCGCAGCTCGTGGGGGGCGCCGTCGTTCAACCCCGCCTCCCGGTTCGTCGCGGAGATCCCCTCCGAGCTGGTCGACTGGCGCAGCGACCCGCGCAAGAACGCCTGGACCGCCGCGACCGCCCGCCGCGACCCCTCCCGCACGGCCCCCGCCAAGCGGGCCGGCGGCCGCCAGATCCCCAGCCTGAAGCCGGGGGACCGCGTCACCCACGACCAGTACGGCCTGGGCACGGTCGTCTCGGTGGACGGCGACAAGGCGAAGATCGACTTCGGGAGCGGCGGGGCGAAGACCCTGGTGCTGGCCTACGCCCCCCTGGAGAAGCTGTGAACGGCGCGGCTCCCGGGCGCGGACCGGCCGGGGCCCCCGCTAGGCGGTTTCCGGCAGGCCGTAGCGCACGCCGGTGAGCTCCTCGGAGAGCTCCCACAGCCGGCGGGCGTCGGCGGGGTCGGTCGCCGCCCTGATCGGCCGCACGACCTTCGGGTGGCCCCGGTTCTCCATCCAGCCGTCCGGGCCGATGTACTGGCCGCCGCGGGCGTCGGGGGAGGTCGCCGCGTAGAGCTGGCAGAGCGCGCCGACGTCCGCGTGCTGGGCGTAGAGCCGGTTGCCCAGGCGCATGATCGACTTCGTCAGCCGCCCGGCCGGACCGGTGGTCTGCAGGTTGGTGTCGGAGTAACCGGGGTGCGCCAGCAGGCTGCGCACCGGTGATCCGGCGGCCTTCAACCGGCGGTCCAGCTCCAGCCCGAAGAGGATGTTGGCGAACTTCGACTGCGAGTAGAAGGCGACGGGCGAGTAGGAGCGCTCCCCGGTCAGGTCGTCGTAGTGGATCTTCCCGCGCTTGTGCATGGTCGAGCTGACCGTGACCACCCGGGGGTCCCGGCCGGCCGCGATCACGTCGAGCAGCAGGCCGGTGAGCGCGAAGTGGCCCAGGTGGTTGGCGGCGAACTGGCTCTCGTGCCCCTGGGGGCTCAGCGACCGGGGCGGCATCATGACGCCGGCGTTGTTGATCAGCACGTCGACGCCCGCCCCGTCGGCGCGGAGCGCCTCGGCGAACGTCCTGACGGAGTCGAGGTCGGCGAGGTCCACCCGACGCAGCTCGAGGCTGACGGGGCGGCCGGCGCTCGCCTCGATCTCCTTGATCGCCTGCTGTCCCTTCGCCTCGTTGCGCACCGCCATGATCACGTGTGCGCCGCGCCGGGCCAGCTCGCGCGCCGTCGAATAGCCGAGGCCGCTGTTGGCCCCGGTCACGATGAACGTCCTGCCGGTCTGGTCGGGAATGCGGTCTGCGGTCCACCGCCGCGCGTTCCCGGCCGGTGTCGTCGTGTCCATGGACGAATGATGTTCTGTGCCGCCCCGGGTGTCGAGGCTCCGGCCGCCGCGGTGCTCGACGCGCCACCGGAGGGAGCGGCCCCCGCCGCCGGAGGCGATCCGGCGGCGGGGAGGACCGGCGGACGTCAGTTCTCGGTCGTCATGAGACGGGCGAAGGGGTCCTCGTTGCCGCCCTCGAAGTCGAGCTCGCCGACCTCGGCCACCTGGTCGGCGGGCGGGGCCTCGATGGCGGACTTCACGCCCCAGCCGGAGTAGCGGCTGTCGTTGAGGTAGGTGAGGTCGATGCTGGTCAGGCCGCGCAGGGACTGCGTCCAGGACGACACGGCGCGCCGTACGAGCCGGTCGGAGCCGATGTAGAGCTGCCACTTCACCGGGAGTACGGCCGACGTGGCCGAAGGCTTGGCGCCCAGCAGCGCGCGGACCGTGGGGGAGACCTTGTACAGCTCGCCCAGGGTGATCGTTCCCGAGTGGACGACGGTCCGGGCGCCGTCCCACGTCCCGCCGGGACGCTTGGCCGCGGTGCGCGCGAGCACCGCCTTCAGCGTGGCGGGTTCGAGGGGGTTGACCAGCTGCTGGGCCGGGTTGCCCGGGGAGGCCAGGCCGGCGCGGGCGCGCACCCACTTCTTGCCCTCGGGCATGGCGTCGCCGTAGAACTTGCCGTCGGTGTAGGAGAAGCCCTTCACCGTGATCACCCGGGTGGGGGAGAACAGGTCCTTGAACTCCTCGGCGAGCTCCTTGTCGCCGCTGGGAAGGCTGAAGGTGCTGGTCAGATCCGAGGCGACCACGCCCTTGCGGCCGAACTCCAGCACCCCGGCGCGGCGGCTGAGGATCACCCGTTCGGTCTTCCCCTCGCCGATGAGCTTGCCCTGCTCATCGAGCTTCACCCCGCGGTGGGCGGTGAACTGGCTCTTCAGCGCGGACACCGGGTCGTCCGGTGCGGTCCGAGCGCTCGCCGGGGCCGCGGCCACCAGCGCGGGAACGATCAGCGCCGCCGCCGCGGCGCCGGTCAGAGTGGCGATCATCCGCCTCATCGGGGAAGCCCTCCTACGGGTTCGCTGCTCCGCGCCGTCGCGGAGAAGTGAGGAGATTCTTCCGTAGTTCTTGATATTTCAGGGCTGATTGCTCTTGGTGTCTTCTTGCGATCGCTGTCTTCATCTGCCGGCGTCATCGCCCGGCCGGGGCGGCGGCGGCCGGCCGGGCGGGCGGATCGCGGGTCAGCCGACCGGGAGCGTGGGGGGCGGGGAGAAGTCGCCGCCGACCCGGCCCGCGTCGGCGGTGTCCTCCGGCGGCGGGGGCGAGAGGGTGACGGCCGATCCCCAGGAGGTGTAGCGGGTGTGCACGACCGTGACCGTGGGCGTCTTGCCGGCGGGCTGCTTCCAGGTGGTCGACAGGCGGCGGACCAGGTTCGAGCGGTCCAGCCAGAGCCGGAAGCCGACGGCGATCCGGGCGCTCTTCCCCTTGGGCGGCCCGGCCAGCCGGTCGCGGAACGAGGGGGAGACCTTGTAGAGGGTGCGCAGCGACACGGCGCCCTGGAGATAGGTGCCGGAGGAGAGCTTGCGCTTCACCGCGGCGCGGGAGAGCAGGGTGCCGAGGGTGGCCGGCTCGAAGATGTTCACGATCTGCGGGAACGCCTCGGTCTGCTTGATGTTCTCCGGCCCGATCAGGCCGAGCCAGCGCTTGCCCTCCGGCAGCCACGTCTCGTAGCCGGGTCCGGACAGGTACGCCTCGTTGGGGAAGCAGATCACCCGGGTCGAGCCGAGGCGCTGACCGGTGAGCCCCTCGAACTCCTTGATCGCCCCGCGCCCCGCCTCCGTGCGCCCCGTGGTGTCGGTGGCGTACACGCCGGAGGCGTCGAACTCGACCTTGCCCCTGCGCCAGATGGTGACGACCGCCTTGCCGTCCTTGTAGACCCGGCCGACATCCGAGATGCGCAGTCCCACGTGCTCGGCGAAGTGCTGCTTCAGCTTCGTCACGGGGGACGGCGGCGCCTGCACCGCCTGCGCCGTCCCCGCCGGCAGCACCGAGCCGACCAGCACCGCCGCGACCAGAGTGGCCCACCGTCTCATCGGGATCTCCCTCATCACCGGTCAAGATCAGTCAACCTAGGCCACGGGCGCGTGCGGCACTACGCCGCGGGCCAACAAGTCCGTGCCCCGCTTTGCGCGTGCGTGAGCCGTACGGCGTGCGGGGAGAGCGCGGCGGCCGCTGGCGCTCCGGGGGGTCCGGCCGGTTACGCTTCGGGCAGCCGCCACTTCGCGAGTGGAGCGCAGACGAGGAGGTCTGTACGTGGACGCCGTGTCGAGGATCCGTGTCGTCATCGCCAAGCCCGGACTGGACGGGCACGACCGGGGTGTGAAAATCGTGGCGAGGGCGCTGCGGGACGCCGGGATGGAGGTCGTCTACACCGGCCTGCACCAGACGCCCGAGCAGGTGGTGCGCACCGCGATCCAGGAGGACGCCGCCGCGATCGGGCTGTCCATCCTGTCGGGGGCTCACATGACGCTCTTCGCCAAGGTGATCGAGTTGCTGAAGGAGCAGGACGCGGAGGACATCGTGGTGTTCGGCGGCGGGATCATCCCCGAGGCCGACCTCCCGGAGCTGGAGGCGATGGGCGTCGCCCGGATCTTCACGCCCGGGGCGACCACGCAGGAGATCGTCGACTGGGTGCGCAGCGCCGTTCCGGCGCGGGTATGACGCCGGGCGCCGGGTGCCGTTAGCCGAATCCGGAACCGGACGCAAGGCCCGGGGCGAGGCCGCGCCACGCGACCTGGGCCCCGGTGACCATCCCGGGTCCCGAGGGGGACTAGGCTTCAGTGGCGCAAAAATCGCCGAGCTCCCTCTCGGACAGCGGAGCCGGCCCGCCGACATCTGTACACCAGCCGGACAAGCAAGGACGGACCCTCGTGGACCTGTTCGAACATCAGGCGAAGGAGCTCTTCGCGGAGTACGGCATCCCGGTGCCGCGCGGCATTGTCGCGCACACCGTGGAGGAGGCACGAGCGGCAGCCGAGGAGCTGACCGGCCGTGTCGTCGTCAAGGCCCAGGTCAAGACCGGTGGCCGCGGCAAGGCGGGCGGCGTGAAGGTCGCCGACGACGCCGCCGACGCCGAGCGCAAGGCCACCGACATCCTCGGGATGGACATCAAGGGCCACACGGTCCACAAGGTCCTGATCGAGGAGGCGAGCAACATCGCGGAGGAGTACTACTTCTCCTTCCTGCTCGACCGAGCCAACCGCACCTTCCTCGCCATCTGCTCCGCCGCGGGCGGCATGGACATCGAAGAGGTCGCGCACAGCACCCCGGAGAAGGTCGCGAAGGTCCCGATCTCCCCGATCACCGGTGTCGACCGCGCCAGGGCCCGCGAGATCGCGGTGGCCGGCGGCCTGCCGGAGCGGTCGATCGAGGGCGCCGCCGAGCTGATCGAGAAGCTCTGGGCCGCCTTCGTCGACGAGGACGCCACCCTGGTCGAGGTCAACCCGATGATCCTGTCCGCCGACGGCCAGGTGAAGGCCCTCGACGGCAAGGTCACCCTGGACGACAACGCCTCCTTCCGCCAGACCGAGCACGAGGCCTACGCCGACAAGGCCGCCGAGGACCCGCTGGAGGCCGCGGCCAAGGCCAAGGACCTCAACTACGTCAAGCTCGACGGCAACGTCGGCATCATCGGCAACGGCGCGGGCCTGGTCATGTCGACCCTGGACGTCGTCGCCTACGCGGGCGAGGCGTTCCCCGGCCAGCCCAAGCCCGCCAACTTCCTGGACATCGGCGGCGGCGCCTCGGCCGAGGTGATGGCGGCCGGCCTGGAGATCATCCTGTCGGACCCGTCGGTGAAGTCGATCTTCGTCAACGTCTTCGGCGGCATCACCGCCTGCGACGCGGTCGCCAACGGCATCGTCTCGGCCTTCCAGCTCCTGGAGCGCCGCGGCGAGGCGATCACCCGCCCCCTCGTCGTCCGGCTGGACGGCAACAACGCCCTCGTCGGGCGGCAGATCCTGGCCGACGCCAAGCTCCCCGGCGTCGAGCTGGTCGACACGATGGACGACGCGGCCAAGCGTGCCGCCGAGCTCGCTGCGGTAGGTGCGTAATGGCT
>NZ_BOOH01000017.1 GCF_016863135.1 Planobispora longispora | reverse complement strand
GCTTTCACGGGGACCCGCTCCCCGTGAAGGGCCCTCGAAAGGG
The DNA here is from genome assembly GCF_016863135.1 of Planobispora longispora. Classification (GTDB taxonomy): domain Bacteria; phylum Actinomycetota; class Actinomycetes; order Streptosporangiales; family Streptosporangiaceae; genus Planobispora; species Planobispora longispora. The sequence goes on along the minus strand of NZ_BOOH01000017.1, from coordinate 163,078 downwards.
ATCTGCTCCCTGGAAGGGATCCGCTTCCCGAGGAGCGGGTCCCCGGATGATGGCACGCACGCGAACGAGGCCGGCGGAGATCACTCCGCCGGCCTCGCCGTGTCCGGGTGCGGCGGCCCCGCCCGCCTCACTCGCTGCTGCCGTCCGTCCTTCCCTCGGTCTCCCCGCCGGTTTTCTCGCCCGGGCGCGAGTGAGCGGGTTCCGGCATGGCCGCCCCCAGGCCGGACGCGTGCTCGGCGGGGTTCTGCAACGCGTCGGGGAAGGAGCTCCCGGGCGGCGCGCCCTCCCCTTCATCGGTGTGGCGCTCCCGCGGATCGCCGGGAAGGTCGGCGTCCGGCATCTCGCTTCTGTCGAATCCGGTGTCCTTCATACGGCCCATCTACCCGGGCGGCCCTGCCCCTACCACCGGCCTGACCCGCCCCGCCGGTCACCGGCTCGCGACGGCGGCCCGGTCCTGGGCGGACGGGGCGGCGGCGTCCGGCTCGGGCCGGCGGAGGACGACGAGCCCCACGGCGAACGCGGCGACGAGCAGCCCGGCGGAGATGGCGAACGCCAGCTGGTAGCCGCCGGTCAACGCGCTCGCCTGGCTCTCACCCGCGGCCAGCAGGTGTTCGGTGCGGGAGGCCGCCATCGTGGACAGCACCGCGACGCCGATGGCCATGCCGACCTGCTGGGTGGTGTTGAACAGTCCGGAGGCCAGGCCCGCGTCGCTCTCCTGGGCGCCGGACATGCCGAGCGTGGCCAGCGCCGGGAGCACCAGCCCGCCACCGGAGATCAGCAGCATCACCGGGAGCAGGTGGGTGACGTAGCCGGCGTCCACCGGGATCCGGGTGAGCAGGCTCATCGCCCCGACGAGGAGCGCCAGGCCGGCCAGCAGGACGGTGCGGGCGCCGAAGCGCGCGCTGAGCCGGGCGGAGACGAACAGGGAGATCGAGCCGATGCCCACCGCGGCCGGGAGCATGGCCAGGCCGGTGTCCAGCGCGCCGTACCCCAGGACCCGCTGCATGTAGAGCGCGACGAGGACCTGGAAGGCGAACATCCCGGACAGGGCCAGCATCTGGGCGAGGTTGGCGCCCGCCACGTTGCGCGAGCGCAGGATCCGCAGCGGCATGAGCGGCGCCCCGGCCGTGGCCTGCCGTACGACGAACGCGGCGAGCAGCGCCAGCGACACCGCGCCCAGGCCGAGGGTGTGGGCGGCGAGCCAGCCGTACTGCTCGACCTTGACGACGGTGTAGATGCCCAGCATGAGGCCGGAGGTGACCAGGACGGCCCCGACGACGTCGGCCCCGGCGGCCGGGCCGACCCCCCGGTCGGCGGGCAGCACCCGGAGCGCCAGCGCGACGGTGACCAGCCCGATCGGCACGTTGACAAGGAAGATCCACTGCCAGCTGAGGGCATCGGTGAGCACCCCGCCGAGGACCTGGCCGATCGAGGCGCCCGCGGCCCCGGTGAAGCTGAAGACGGCGATGGCCTTGCCGCGCTCGCCGGGCTCGGTGAACAGCGTCACCAGGATGCCCAGCACGACGGCCGAGGCCATGGCGCTCCCGACGCCCTGCAGGAACCGGGCGGCGATCAGCAGGCCGGGACCGGTGGCCGCGCCCGCCAGCAGCGAGGCGGCGGTGAAGACGACGTTCCCGGCCAGGAACATCTTCCGGCGGCCGATCAGGTCGCCGAGCCGCCCGGCCAGGAGCAGCAGCCCGCCGAAGGCGATCAGATAGGCGTTGACGATCCAGCTCAGCCCGGCGGGCGAGAAGCCCAGTTCCCGCTGGATGGCGGGCATCGCCACGGTCACGATGCTGCCGTCCAGGATGGTCATCAGTCCGGCGGCGGACAGCACTCCGAGTGCGGTCCAGCGTGAGTTCCGCAGGCTCCGCGGGTTATGCGCGTTCGACATGGTCTCTCCCGTTCAAGGTCGACAGGAGAGACCGTAACAGATGGTTCCGTAATAATCTATCTCTATTGGACTTATCTCTATCGGGCCTACTTGCTCCGCTCCCGCGCCCGCCGCACCTGCTTCGGCGTCTCCGCCGGAGCGGCCAGATGCCCTGTCACCAAGCGGTTCAGGGCGCGGACCAGGACCTCGCGCTCGTCGTCGGGCAGCGAGGCCAGGGCGGTACGGTGCACGCCGTCCACGATCTCCTGGCTCCGCCCGGCGATCTCGGCGCCCGCCTCGGTGACCGCGATGATCCGGGCCCGGCGGTCCACGGCGGACGGGCGGCGCTCGGCGTATCCCGCCTTCTCCAGCGCGTCGACGGTGACCACCATCGTGGTCTTGTCCATGTCGCCGAGCTCGGCCAGCTGGATCTGGGTGCGCTCCTCCTCCAGCGCGTGCACCAGCACGCAGTGCATGCGCGGCGTCAACCCGATCTCGGCGAGCGCCGCCGTCATCTGGGAGCGCAGCACGTGACCGGTGTGATCGAGCAGGAAGGACAGATCCGTTTCGGTACGGGTGGGAGCCATCGCAGTCATGCCGCCAGCCTACCCATATAATCCCGCGGCAGATTATCCGCCAGCGGATCGACTCACCGGGGACGGCGCAGGACGGGAACGGGCTGGCCGCGCCGGGCGGCCTCACGTTCCAGCCGCGGCTTCAGGGCGCGGGCACCGGTCATCATCTTGCGCAGTTGCTGGACGGCGTTGCCGCTCATGCTGAAGTCCGGCAGCACCCGCTCCACCCGCACGTGCACCCCGTCGGCGACCGGCGTGGCCCGCCCCACCAGCACGACGTTGTCCTGACCGCCCAGGTCCTCGCGGTGCCCGTGGAAGGTCAGGCAGACCTGCCCCGACGCCGCGGAGCCGAGCGGGCAGGTCCGCACGACGAAGCCGTCGTCCACCCGCCGGACGCCGAGCGAGCGCAGCGGCAGCGGCCAGCCGTCGGCCCCGGTGGAGGTCAGCACCGGATTGCCGAAGCGGAGCGCCTGATCCGCCCGGGGACGCCAGTCCGCGGGCGCCGCCATCCACGGCGCGTTCCGGCCGGCGGGGGCGGGATCGGAGGGCGGCGCGGTCACCTCGCCCGCCGCCTGCCAGCGCCGCGGCTCGGCGTCGAGCCGCCCGCCCGGCCACCACGACATCCGCAGGGGGGTGACCTCGATCCAGATCCGGCTCCAGTACCAGGCCTGGCGTCGCATCAGGAACCACGACCTCCCGGTGATCGCCCCCGGGAACTTGGCCGCCACCGCGCGCAGGAAACGGTCGGTGTTGGCCTGCAGGTCGGCGTCCCGTACGGTGGCCAGCCCCTGGACCAGGACGACCGGCGCGTCGGTGAGCCCCGATCCCGTGGGGTCGGAGAACAGCAGGGCCACCCGGGGATCGCGCCTGGCCCGCTCGGCCTTGGCCGGATAGGTCAGCCCGGTGGTCACCTCGAGCGTGCGGCCCCCCTCGCCCACGAAGGGCCCGACGGGCCAGGTGACGGGGAGACCGGAGCGGGTGAGGGAGGCGTACTCGCAGGTGAACGAGCGCTCGAACAGGTCGGTCACCTCCTGCGGCCAGGCCGCGGCCTGCCCGTCCCGGCCACTCCGCTCGGCCTGCTCCGCCTGCGCATCCCGGCCGGCAGACATCCGTGGCGTCATATGCGTCATCTCTTCCACTCCCTAGCTGACGGCTCTCTTGCCGAGGACATGGCAAGAGGGTCTCCGAGAGCACTTGGCGGCCAGTTGGGGACGACCTGAGGGACGGCCTCACCCGAGCCTGCGCGTCCGGGGAGAGGCGCTCAGCGGGAGCGCGCCTTGCGCGGCGGATGAAGCTGGACGGTGTCGCGCAGGCGGGCGCGGGTGGCGTCCATGATGGCGGCGAGCTGGGCGACCTGGTCAGGGGTGAGGGAGTCGAGGAGACCCGCGCGGACCGCCTCCACGTGGCCGGGCGCGGTCGTCTCCAGCACCCGGCGTCCCTTCTCGGTGATGGCGGCGAGCACGCGGCGTTCGTCGTCGGGGGCGTCCTCGCGGCGCAGGAGGCCCGCCTTCTCCAGCTGGGCGACCTGGTAGGTGATGCCGCTACGGGAGGAGACGAGACGCTCGGCCAGGTCGGTCATGCACAGGCGCTTCTCAGGGCTCTCGTTGAGCCGGTGCAGGATGTCGTACTGCACCGTGGTGACCCCGCCGACCTCGCGCAGTTGCTGTTCGACCATGCGGTGGAGCAGGTCGGAGGTCTCCAGGAAGCCGGTCCAGGCGCGCAGTTCGGTCTCGTTCAGCCAGCGCGGTTCACTCATGTCCCCACGATACCCGGATTGCTTCCAATTCGAAGCACATGTACAGTCATCAGTGCTTCGAATTCGAAGCAAACCGCCCATGTGCTTCACATTCGAAGCATTCAGGAAGGGGAGCATCTCATGAAGATCACTATTCTCGGCTCCGGCAACGTCGGCTCCGCCCTCGCCTCCCGCCTCACCGCGATCGGACACGAGGTCGTCACCACCAGCACCGCGACCGGCCCGGACCGCACGGCCGCGCAGGCCGCGCAGGCCGACGTCGTGATCCTGGCGGTGCCGTTCGCCGCCGTCGGAGCACTCGACGCCCGGGTCAAGACGGCCCTCTCGGGCAAGATCGTGGTCGACGCCACCAACCCGCTGGCCCCCGACTTCATGTCGCTGACCGTCGGCCACACCGTCTCCGGCGGCGAGCAGGTGGCCGCCTCCCTGCCGGGCGCTCATGTCGTGAAGGCCTTCAACACCGTTTTCGCCGCTCTCCTGGGCGAGGACGGCGGCGGCCGCTTCCTGCCGGTCACCGGGGACGACGAGACCGCCAAGAAGACCGTCCTCGACCTCGGCGCGCAGCTCGGCTTCGACGCCGTGGACGCCGGCCCGCTGTCCAACGCCCGCTACACCGAGCCGGCGGTCGAGTTGCTCATCCAGCTCGCCTACGGCCGGGGGCTGGGTGACCGCGTCGCCTTCACTCTCACCCGCGCCTGACCGGCTTCCTCCGGGCACCCCGTACCGTTCGCCGCTGAGAGTTTCCAAAGAGCCGCACGCCCGGCGGGGCCGGATTCCGCCGTGTCACCGCCGTGTCACCGCCGCGGGCCGGGCGGCTCACAGAAGGCTCACAGATCCTCTCCGGGATCGTCCAGCCCGCTGCCGCAGGATTCGTCGCATGATCGAGCTACGACAGCTGACCAAGCGCTACGGCCGGGTCACGGCGGTGGACGACCTGAGCTTCGACGTCAGACCGGGAGTGGTCACCGGTTTCCTCGGCCCGAACGGCGCGGGCAAGACGACGACGATGCGGATGATCCTGGGCCTCGACGCGCCGACGAGCGGCGCGGCCACGATCCGGGGGCGCCGCTACACGGATCTCCCCGCGCCGATGCACGAGGTCGGCGTGCTCCTGGACGCCCGCGCGACGCACCCGCGCAGGAGCGTCCTCGACCACCTGAAGTGCCTGGCGCAGAGCAACGGCATCGCGCGGAGCCGGATCGAGGAGGTGCTCGGGCTCGTCGGCCTCTCCCCGGTCGCCCACCGGCGCGCGGGCGGCCTGTCCCTGGGGATGAGCCAGCGGCTCGGCATCGCCGCGGCCCTGCTCGGAGATCCGGAGGTGCTGATGTTCGACGAGCCGGTCAACGGGCTCGACCCGGAAGGCGTCGTGTGGATCCGCACCCTCATGCGGGGCCTCGCCGCCGAGGGCCGCACGGTGCTGGTCTCCAGTCATCTGATGAGCGAGATGGCGCTGACCGCCGACCGTCTGGTCGTCATCGGCCGCGGGCGGCTGCTCGCCGACGTCGAGCTCGACGAGTTCATCCGTGCGAGCTCGCGCGAGAGTGTGCTGGTGCGCACTCCGGACGCGGAGGAGCTCGCCTGCCGGCTGCGCGACGCGGGCGCGGCCGTACGGCCGGACGCGGAGGACGGGCTGGTGGTGGAGGGAACGGAGAGCGCGGTGATCGGCAAAGTGGCGATGGCCCACGGAGTGGTCCTGCACGAGCTGACGCCGCACCGGATCTCCCTGGAGGAGGCGTACATGGAACTCACCCGGGGCAGCGTGGAGTTCGGCGCGTCCGGCACAAAGCCCGGCAGTGACCGCGTGGAGTTCGGCGCTCACGGCGGGGGCGGGCGATGACCGTCTCCCCCGCCACCGTCCTGCACTCGGAGTGGACCAAGTTCCGCACCATCCGCGCCACCGGATGCGTGCTGGCCGGCGCCTTCGTGGCCGCGCTCGGCTACGCCTATCTCTTCGGCACCGCGAACGGCAGGGCCTACGCGGGCGCCCTTCCCGAGGAGCAGACGTCCTTCGACCCCATGGAGACCGCCTTCCGATCTCTCGCCCTCGCGCAGTTGCTCGTCAGCGCCGTCGGCGTGCTGACCGTCACCGCGGAGTACGTCACCGGAACGATGCGGACCAGCGCCACCGTCGTTCCCCGGCGGGGACGGCTCCTGGCGGGCAAGGCCGCCCTCGTCGCCATGATCATGATCTTCTGCGGACCGCTCATCGCCCTCGGATCCTTCCTGCTCAGCCAGGCGATGCTCGCCGCCCAGGGTGCTCCGAGCGCCGCCCTGACGGATCCGGGCGTACCGGGGTCGATCATGGGCGGCGGGCTGTACCTGACCCTGATCGGCCTGTACGGCGTCGCCATGGGGTTCCTGCTGCGCAGGACGGCGGGGGCGGTCACCCTCGGGTCGTTCCTGTTGCTGCTGCCCGCCTCGGCGCCCCTCTTCCCCGACCGGCTGGCCGAGTGGGTCGTGACGTACTGGCCGAGCAGCGCGGGCATGGGCATGTTCGCCCCCGCCCCGTCCTCCGGCGCCCTCCCGCCCCCTCTGGGGTTCGTCCTGCTCGCCGCGGCCGTCCTGGCCCTGCTGCTGGGCGGGTTCGCCGTCTTCCGCTCGCGGGACGTCTGACGCGGCGCGCCGATCTTTATCCTCGGAGGAGACGCCCGTCCCGAAGGGAACGCGACCGGAGAGAACCGGTCCCGGGAGGAGACGCATGGACGGACACCGGCTGCTCGTGGTCGACGACGAGCCCGTGGTGCGGGAGCTGCTCTCGGCCACCCTGCGCTTCGCCGGCTACACGGTCGGCTCCGCCGCCACCGGCTCCGAGGCGCTGGAGGCCGCCCGGCACGACCCGCCCGACCTGGTGCTGCTGGACGTGATGCTGCCGGACCTGGACGGCTTCGAGGTCATCCGCAGGCTCAGGGAGCTCCCCCGGCCGTTGAGCGCCGGCCGTCCGGGCCAGATCCCCGTGCTGTTCCTCACCGCCCGCGACGCCGCGGCGGACAAGGTCAACGGGCTGCGGCTGGGCGGCGACGACTACGTGACCAAGCCGTTCGACCTGGAGGAGCTGCTCGCGCGGATCCAGGCGGTGCTCCGCCGTACCGGACTCGCGCCCGACGACCGGACGTTGCGGGCAGGCGACCTGGAGCTCGACCCCGACGGCCACCAGGTGTGCAGGTCGGGCCGTCCGGTACGGCTGTCGCCCACCGAGTTCCGGCTGCTGCACTACCTGATCCTGAACGCGGGGAAGGCGGTCTCCAAGGCCCAGATCCTCGAACACGTCTGGCAGTACGACTTCGCGGGCGATTCCAGCATCGTCGACACCTACGTGAGCTACCTGCGACGCAAGATCGACACCGTCGAGCCCAAGCTCATCCACACCCTGCACGGGGTCGGATACGTGCTGCGCAGGCCCAGGGCATGACCGGGAAGGGAGAGACCGCGTCGGCGGGCTCCGGCAGACCGGCGCGGCGCCTCAGAGGTCTCTCGCTCAGGGGCCGCCTCCTTTCGATCACCACGGCCCTGCTGGTGGCCGGGCTGGTGGTGAGCAGCACGGTCGCGATCGCCGCCCTCCGCTCCCACCTGGTCAGCCGGGTGGACGGGCAGGTGAAGCCGCTGGCGACGCTGCTGGCACGCGTCGCTCCCGAAGCCGTGCCGCCCGCCTCCCAGGAGAGCGGGCGGGCCGCCCTGCGCATGCTCCCCGGCATGGACGTCCTCGATCAGGTGCACATCGTCTACCTCGCACCTGACGGAACCCCCCAGTACCAGACCAGCCTGGCGGCACGGGGCCGGGAGCAGGGGCCGCGGCTCCCGCCGCTCGACGCCGGGGCCGTCGCCCGGCTCGGCGGCCGGCCCTTCGACGTGCCGGGGCCGGGCTCCGGCACGCCGAACTGGCGGGTGGTCGCGGTGCCACTGGCCGCGCGGCAATCGCCGCCGGGCCATGCCCTCCCCGCGGAGAGCGGCAGCGTCGTCGTGGCCGCGTCGCTGGAGGGGGTGCGATCCACGCTCACCCGCCTGGCCCTGGTCTGCCTCGTCACGTCGCTCGTCCTGCTCGCCCTGCTGGCCGCCATCGGCTGGTTCGCGATCGGAAGGGGGCTGCGCCCGCTGCGCGGGATCGAGGAGACCGCGGCCGCCATCGCCGAGGGCGACCTGTCCCGGCGGGTTCCCGACCTGACGGCTCCGGGAACCGAGGTGAGCCGCCTGTCGGCCGCGATCAACGGCATGCTCGGCCAGCTGGAGAGGGCCTTCGCCGGCAGGGAGGCGTCGGAGGCCCGGATGCGGCGCTTCGTCGCGGACGCCAGCCACGAGCTGCGCACGCCGCTCTTCGGGATCAAGGGCTTCTCCGAGCTGCACCGGATGGGCGGCCTGCCCGACGTCGACCGGGCCATGCGCCGCATCGAGAGCGAGGCGGGGCGCCTCACCCGGCTGATCGAAGACCTGCTGCTGCTGGCCCGCCTGGACGAGGGCGAGAGCGCCCCGCCGATGGAGCTCACCCCGATGGACCTGCGCACGCTCGCCGTCGACGCCCACCACGACCTGCAGGCGCTGGACTCCGCCCGCCGCATCGCCCTGACCGGCCCGGACGGCGGCCCTCCCGGGAAGGCCCCGGTCCACGGGGACGAGGCCAGGCTCCGGCAGGTCACGGCCAACCTCGTCGGCAACGCCGTCGCCCACACCCCGCCGGGCACCCCGGTCCGGGTCGGCGTCGGGATGGTCGGGGACGAGGCCGTACTCGTGATCGAGGACACCGGTCCCGGGATGACCGCCGAGCAGGCGGCGCGCGTGTTCGAGCGCTTCTACCGCGTGGAGGACTCGCGCAGCCGCACCGCGGGAGGCGGCGCGGGCCTGGGTCTGGCCATCGTCGGCTCCATCGTCACCGCCCACGGCGGCCGCATGGAACTGCGCACCGCTCCCGATCAGGGCGCCGCCTTCCGCATGGTCCTGCCCGCGGCTCCGGACCCCGCGCCGTAGAGGACCCGCGTCATAGAAGCTCCACACCGTAGAAGGCCCGCGCCGCAGAAGGTTCCGCGGCTCCTCAGGGACCTCCCTCCGCGAGCTCGGCCAGGAGCTCCCGCTTGCGCTCGGCGGGGATGAGACGCCAGTCGATGTCGGCCAGCGCGCCCTCCAACGCCCACAGGGCGTTCAGCGACAACCCCGGTATCGCGGCGTCCTGAAGCCGGCGGTAAACCTCCACCGCGCCGATCCCGGCCAGTTGATCGGCGTCGTGGACCCCCACCCGCCCCAGCCAATCCTCACTCTTGGGCCCCAGGTTGCGCAGGTCGCCGATTCTCATCCCACCATCCTCGACGCCGCCGCCCGGTGCCGGACGACGCATCGAATACCATGTCTCACTTATAAAGTGATTGACTTATATAAGCCAGAGATGGCAGATTCGAGTCAAAGATCAGCCCCGTACGACGCCAGGGAGTAAAGAACCATGATCGATATCGCCGCTCAGATCGAGGCCGTCCATCGCGAGGTCGGCACCCGGTCGACCGAGGACGGCGAGGTCGTCGGCCTCCTGCTCCGGCGCGACTACGACGCGCCGGTCCAGGACGTATGGGAGGCCCTGACCGACCCCGACCGCGTGAAGCGCTGGTTCTACCCGCTCAGCGGCGACCTGCGCCCCGGCGGCGACTTCCAGTTGGAGGGGAACGCGGGCGGCCGGATCCTGAGCTGCGAGGCGCCCCGCCTGCTGAAGGTGACCTTCGGGGCCGAGACCAGCGTGCTCGAGGTGCGCCTGTCGCCCGGCGGGGAGGGCGCCACCACCCTCGAACTCGAGCACACCGTCCCCCTCGCGATGGCCGGCAGCGGCGCGGGCGCGCTCTACGTCGGGCCCGGCTGGGACGGCGGGCTCCTGGCGCTGGGGCTGTTCCTCGAGGGCGAGGTCGCCGGCGACCCCGTCGCGGCGGCGAACTCGCCCGAGGCCCAGGAATTCTCCCGGCAGTCGGTCCACGCCTGGACCACGGTGATCGGGGCCTCGGGCACCGCAGGTCCCGACGAGATCGCCGCCGCGGCCGAAGCCTCACTCGCGCAGTTCGCCCCGGACACCGCCGCGCCCGGCCGGAACGACCACGCCTGACCCGACGGCGGGAGCCCCGGGGCCCGCCGCGCCCGGCCGGGACGACCACGCCTGACCGGACGGCGGGAGCCCCGGGGCTCGCCGGAGAATCGTCCGAAAGTACGGCCGCCGGAGGCGCGAACCCTGCTTTCGGCCGCTCCCCGGACCGGGCCGGATCCGCAGGATGAGGCCCGTGACCCATGATTGCTCCCCCTCTCCCTCCCCCGGACGCCCGCGCGTCGCCGCACTCGACGTCGTGCGCGGGTTCGCCCTGTGCGGCATCCTCCTGGCCAACATCCAGCCGATCGCCGACGCCGGCAGCCTCGTCATCGCGTCAGGTTCCCCGGCGGGCCCGGCGGAGACCTGGCTGGGACTGCTCGTCGAGCAGCGCTTCTTCCCGATCTTCTCCCTGCTGTTCGGCATCGGCTTCTCGCTCCTTCTGGAGTCCGCCGCGGGCCGCACCGCCCGTCCCCGGCTGCTCCTGCTGCGCCGCCTGCTCGTGCTGCTCGCCATCGGCCTGGCACACATGTTCCTGCTGTGGCGGGGCGACATCCTGACCGTCTACGCCGTCGTCGGCCTGGCGGTGCTGCTGCCCTCGACCTGGCTGCCGCGATGGGCCGTGGCCGGTCTCGCCGCCGTGCTCGTCACGGCGGCGCTGATCGTCTACGGCGGCGGGACCATGCTGGTGCCCGGCCTGTTCCTGCTGGGCTCGGCCCTGGTCCGGTACGGAGTGATCGACCGGATGGAGCGCTCCGCCCGGGGACCGGCCGTGCTGGGCCTGGTCTTCGCGGCCGGGGCGGCGCCCGCCCTGTGGTGGCAGCAGGGCGGCATGGGCCCGGGCGACCCGCACACCGCGACCTCTGCGAACCCCGGTCTCCCCATGGCCGCGGCCGGGCTGCTGCTCGCGGGGGTATACGTCTGCGCCCTACTGCTCCTGCTCAGGACGCCGCTGCGACCGGCGCTGCGGGCCGTCTTCGCACCGCTGGGCCGGATGGCTCTGACCAACTACCTGACCGCCACGGTCCTGGTGCTGGCGGTCAGCCCCCTCATCGGCGGCCCGCCGCACACCTGGTCCCTGACGACGCTGCTCCTGATCGCGGGCGCCGTCCTCACCGCCCAGTCGCCGCTGTCCGCCCTCTGGCTGCGGCGGTACCGTCAGGGTCCCGTCGAGTGGCTCTGGCGCTGGGCCACCTGGGGCCACCGCCCTCCCCTGCGTCACGAGCCCCGTACCGGGGAGACCGGCGGGAAGACGCGGAAGGGCCAGGCCCCGGAGGGGCGAGCTCGCTGAGACCGGGAGCGGTCGGCGCTCAACGGGCGAGGACGGTCGGGGGGCCGGGCGCGGAGCGGCGGGGGCGGGGCGGTCAGTGGGCGAGGGCGGCCAGCGCGGCGTCCACGGCGGCGGCCCTGACCTCCTCGAACGGGACGCCGGCGTGCTCCACCACGCAGTCCGACATCCCGCCGAGCGCCACGGTCGCGCGGATCCGCGCGGCGGTGGAGTGCTCGGGGCCCAGCAGGAGCCCGGTCAGCCGCTTGCGCCACTCCCAGATCCGGTCCACCAGGTTGAGCGTGACCAGCGTGGCGGGATCGCGCAGAATCATCATGAACACCTCGCGGTGCCGCCAGGCGAGATCGAAGTAGTCTTCGAGCAGCCGCCGCGCCTCCCCGGGCTCGCGCTCGGCCACGAACGCCTCCAGTTCGTCCATGAACGGCTGGATGATGCTTCTGACCAGGTCGTCCCGTGACGCGAAGTGGTAGTAGAGGGCCGGTTTGGTGATGCCGAGCCGGTCGGAGATCTGCTTCAGGCTCGTGTTCTGCACGCCCTGCAGCAGGAAGAGCTCGCGCGCCACCGCCTGGATCCGCGTCTTGGTGTCCGAGGGCCTCGCCATGGACCAAGAGTAGCGCTTACCTATCGTTAAGTAAGTCCTTGCGTCCCGTACCGGATCGTGCTTACCTATCGTTAAGTAAGTGGCTTACCTTCCGTTAAGTAAGGAGAGGTCCATGCGGGTCCTCATCTCCGGGGCCAGCGTCGCCGGTCCCGTCCTGGCCCACTGGCTCACCCGGTACGGCTTCGCCGTCACCGTGGTCGAGCGGGCCCCCGCACTGCGCAAGGCGGGCGGGCACGCGGTCGACCTGTTCCGCCCGGCCATGGACATCGTCGACAGGATGGGCCTGGCCGAGCAGGTCCAGGCCAGGAAGACCGGCACCGAAATGCTCGCGTTCCGCGTCGAGGGCGGCGACCGTCCGCACGAGATGCGGGTCGGCAAGCTGGTGAGCGTTCTGTCCGACCGGCACGCCGAGGTCATGCGCGACGACCTGGGCGAGATCTTCTACGAGGCCACCCGGCACGACGTGGAGTACCTCTTCGGCGACTCCATCGCCTCCATCGCCGAGGGGCCCGGCGGCGTCGACGTCGCCTTCGAACGCGGACCGGCCCGCAGGTTCGACCTGGTGGTCGGGGCCGACGGGCTGCACTCCAACGTCCGGCGCCTGGTCTTCGGCCCCGAGTCGCGCTTCTCCACCTGGATCGGCGCCTACCTGGCGGTCATGTCGCTCCCCAACTACCTGGGCCTGCGCGACCGCATGGACGGGGTGACGGGCGTGAACAGGATGGCGGCCGTGTACGGCGGGGCGCAGATGGACGACGCCCGCGCGGTCTTCCTGTTCCGCCCCGCCGCCGAGCTCGACTACCACCACCGGGACGTCGGACGGCAGAAGGAGCTGCTGCGCGAGCACTTCGCCGGGATGGGCTGGGAGGTGCCCCGCCTCATCGGCGAGGAGCTGGACCGCGCCCCGACGTTCTACTTCGACTCGATCACCCAGTTGCGCATGGACACCTGGTCCCGGGGACGGGTGACCCTGGTCGGCGACGCCGGTTACTGCCCCGGCCCCGCGGTCGGCGGCAGCACCAGCCTGGCCGTCGTGGGCGCCTACGTCCTGGCCGGCGAGCTGGCCGAGGCCCGCGGCGACCACACCCGGGCGTTCCCCGCCTACGAGCGGGAGATCGGCGACTACGTACGGCGCAGCCGCACCTTCGCCGTCGGCGCCGCCAGGCGGCTCATCCCCCGCACCCGCCTGGACCTGTGGGCCCTGGTCCAGGGCACCCGACTGATCAACCGCCTCCCCGCGCCGGTCCTGCGCGCCCTGACCGGCCTCGGCGGCCGGGGCGTGCGGCTGCACGACGAGGTCGCGCTGAAGGACTATCCGCGGGGACGCGTGGTGGGTGCGGACGCCGTCAGATGACCCCCACCGGTCAGTCCTCGTCGGGCTCCGTCACGGAACGGATCGCGGCGGAGGGCGTTCCCGCGCGGCACACCAGGCTGATCACGGCCGTGCGGTCGTCGGACTCGAAGACCACGGAGGCGGTGGCGGCCGGGCCCCGCTCGACCTCGTCGACGCCGTACCCGGGAGCGGGCGTCCAGGAGAGCAGGAGCGCCCGGTCCGCGTCGCAGGCGGCGGTCACCGACCCCTCGGCGTAGGAGAAGTTGCCGGCCGCCCCGTACGGCGTGGCCGCACTGGGCGGCGCGGCCACCGGAGCCGCGGAGGCGGTGGCCAGGATCCGCTCGACCTCCTCCGGGGTCATGGAGCGCACGGCCTGCCCGGCGATGTCGCCGCCGATCAGGGACACCGCCCAGATGCCGGCGAGCGTGGTGAGCACGGCGGCCGTCAGCCAGCCGCCTGCGGCCAGCAACGCCCGGCGACCCACCGGCGCGTCACCCGCGGCCAGCAACGTCCGGCGACCCACCGGCGCGCCGTCCCCGGTCGGCGGCGTCCGCTCACCCGCCGGCGCGCCGCGCTCCCGGCGGCCGGAGAATCCCCGGTGCGTCCGCATCGATCGACCGCTCCTCCCGGTGTCTTCCGCGATTCTCAGGGAACTTCCCCCCTGTTCGAGGATCGTCACCCCGGTCGGGAGAGGTCGGTGTTCGCCGTGGTCCACCTGCTGCTCGTCGAGGACGACGCCCGGGTGCGATCCGCGCTGACCCGGGCGCTGGCCGAGCACGGCCACGCCGTGGTCTCGGCCGCCGCGGGCATGCCCGGGCTCACTCTCGCCCTGGAGGAGCGGCCCGACCTGGTCGTGCTCGACCTGGGCCTGCCGGATCTCGACGGCTGCGAGGTCCTGCGCATGCTCCGCGCCGTCAGCGCCGTCCCGGTCATCGTGGCGACCGCGCGCGACGCCGAGCCGGAGATCGTCCGGGCGCTGGACGCCGGCGCCGACGACTACGTCGTCAAACCGTTCAGCGCGGCCCAGCTGGACGCGCGGATCCGGGCCGTGCTGCGCCGGGGCCGTGACACCGGGGCCGAACCGGCGCCGGTGCGGGTCGGCGGCCTGCGCATCGAGCCGGCGGGCCGGGAGGTCTTCCTCGACGGGACCCGCCTGGAGCTGACGCCCAAGGAGTTCGACCTTCTGCACTACCTGGCGCTCCGCCCCGGCCAGGTCGTCTCCAAGCGGGAGCTGCTGACCGAGGTGTGGCGGATGGCGTACGGCGGCGCGGACAAGACCGTGGACGTCCACCTGTCGTGGCTGCGCCGCAAGCTCGGCGAGAACGCCCACCGCCCCCGCTACCTGCAGACCGTCCACGGGGTCGGCGTGAAGATCGTCGATCCGGAGGAGTGAGGAGTCCGGATGCGGCGACGCCTGGCCCTCCTGGCGGTGGCGACCGCCTCGCTGGTGCTGATCGCCTTCCTTGTGCCGCTGGCCGTACTGGTGCGGACGCTGGCCGCCGAACGGGCCACGGCCGCCGCCACCACCTGGGCGCAGTCGGTCGCCACCACCGCGGCCCTGGGCGACCCGGACACCCTCGACGCCGCCGTACGGCAGGCCGCCGGCTCCAGCGGCCTGCCGATCACCGTGTTCCTGCCCGGCAACGCCTTCCTCGGCGCGCCCGCGCCGCGCGGGCCCGGCGTCGAGCTGGCCGCGCGCGGGCGGAGCATCACCGTCGAGACGCCGGCGGGCCGGGAGATCCTGGTGGCCGTCCAGGGCGGGACGCGCGGCGCCGTGGTCGTGCGCGCGTTCGTCGGCGCCGAGCGGCTGCGGCAGGGCGTCGGGTGGGCATGGCTGGTGCTCGGCCTGATCGGGCTGGCGCTGCTGGCGGTCGGCATCGCCGTCGCCGACCGGCTCGCCCGCTCGCTGATCCGGCCGGTCGGGCAGGCCGCGGAGGTCTCCCGGCGGCTGGCCCGCGGCGACCTGGACGCGCGCGTGGAACCCGAGGGGCCGCCGGAGATCCGCGAGGTCGGCGCCGCGCTCAACCACCTGGCCGCCCGCATCCGGGACCTGCTCGCCCGCGAGCGCGAGGCGGTCGCCGACCTCTCCCACCGGCTGCGCACGCCGGTCACGGCGCTCCGGCTGGAGGTCGACACCATGCGCGACAGGGACGAGGCGGCCCGGGTGGGGCAGGCCGTCGACAGCGTCCAGCGCATGGTCGACCAGATCATCCGTGAGGCGCGCCGGTTCGACCGGGACGGCGCGGCCGGCTGCGACGCCGCCCGGGTGCTCGGCGACCGGGTCGCCTTCTGGTCGGCGCTGGCCGAGGACCAGGACCGGCCGCTCCGGCTCGATCTCGCCGACGGCCCGATCGTCGTGGGCGTGAGCGGCCCGGAGCTGGCGGCCTGCGTCGACCTGCTGCTGGAGAACGTGTTCGCCCACACGCCCGACGGCACGCCGTTCACCGTCGAGCTGACGGCGCGGCCCGGGGGCGGGGCCCGGCTGGTCATCTCCGACGAGGGGCCCGGCTTCGCCCATCCGGCCCCGGTCGGCCGCGGGGCGAGCGGGGCGTCCTCGACCGGTCTCGGCCTCGACATCGCGCGCCGTACCGCGGAGGACTCGGGCGGGCGCCTGCTGGCCCGCCCGTCGCCGTCGGGGGGCGCCGAGGTCGTCCTGGAACTCGGCCCCGGTACCGCTCCCGGCCCCGACCCCGGCAGGTCAGAGCGGGACGGCGGAGAATCAGGGTTCTGATTCACGACGCCGGGTCATACGGTCTCTTGAGCCGATCGAATGAGCCGGTCGGAGAAACAACGGCGTCACGGGCGCGGAGGCCACCGGTGCCCCGTATCGCCACGCCACCTCAGGCAGGAGAGAAGGACCGCATGGACGGCGACAGGCGAGCAAGAGCGGAACGTTTCGTCGAGCTGCACCGGGAGGGCTGCTTCCTGCTCCCCAACGCGTGGGATGTGGGGAGCGCCCGGATCCTGGAGGCGGCGGGCTTCCCCGCCGTGGCGACCACGAGCGCGGGCATCGCGTTCTCCCTCGGCCGCCCGGACCACGACTTCTTCGCCGAGCAGGGCGCGGAAGGCCGGGTCGACCGCGAGACGATGATGCGCCGGGTCCGCGAGATCGTCGACGAGGTCGGCGTGCCGGTGAGCGCGGACCTCGAAGAGGGGTACGGCGAGGCGCCCGAGGCCGTGGCGGCCACGATCTCGATGGCGCTCGCGGCCGGAGCCGCGGGCGGCAACATCGAGGACTTCACCGGTGACCGCACCCGGCCGCTCTACGACACGGCGCTCGCGGTGGACCGCATCCGCGCGGCCCGGGCCGCCGTGGACGCCGGCGGCGAGCCGTTCGTCCTCGTCGGCCGGACCGACGCGCTCCAGATCGACGCCTCGCTGGACGAGTGCGTACGGCGGGCCAACGCCTACCTGGCGGCCGGAGCGGATTGCGCCTTCGTCCCGGGCGCCGCTGACGCCGCCACCATCGGAACGCTGGTGCGTGAACTCGACGGCCCGCTCAACGTGGTCATGGGCCTCACCGGCAACGCGCTGTCGCTGGAGGATCTGCGCGCGCTCGGTGTGCGGCGGGTCACGGTCGGCGGCAGCATCGCCCGCGCGATGTACCGCCACCTGCTGGGCGCGGCCCGGGAGCTGGCGGAGCGGGGAACGTTCTCGTACGCCGACGACCAGCTCTCCCAGAAGGAGCTGAACGACCTCTTCCGGTAGATCGCCCGGAACGGGACCGGGGAAGGCGCACGGCCGGCCCTCCCCGGACGGCGCCGCCGTCACCGGCCGCCGCACCGCTCACCCCGAGCCATCCCGAACCATCCCGAAAGAGCCGTTAACGATTCATTAGGAATCTTGCAGCGTCTCGCTATCACCCGGACGGGCAGCCTCGAAGGGTCGTCGCGAACTCCATCGATCGCGACTCACGATCCCTCATGGAGGAGCAATCCGATGCGCAAGCCAGTGATCATCCTTTCCGGGCTCGCCCTCGCCGCGCTCGCGGCCGGCGGCGGGATCGCCTACGCCGAGCAGAGCGAGAACGCCTCCCCGGAGCCCGCCGCCACCGCCACCCCCGTCCCCGGGACGGGCACCGCCGCTCCGGACGCCGACGACGAGGCGCAGGACGACGCCGAGGACGCCGCGGAGAACAAGACGGAGGACGCCGCGGAGGACGACGTCACGAGCAAGCCCGCCGTCCTGGCGGAGCAGGCCCAGAAGACCGCGCTCTCCCAGGTGAGCGGGGGATGGATCGTCTCCTCCGAGCTGGAGGCCGAGAACGGCGCTCCCGCCTGGGAGATCTCCGTCGCCGACGGTTCGGGCGCCGAGCGGGAGATCGTCGTCGACGCGGCCAGCGGGAAGATCATCCCCACGCCGGCCGGCGAGCAGGAGAACGAGGCTCAGGACGACTGACGGCGCCCCGCCGTGACCGCGCCCGGATCCCCACCACCGGTGACGACGCCCGACCCGGGGTCCCATCGGTGACGACGCCTTCCACCTGATCACCTCCGGCGCGGCCGACCGGCTCGCCGCGGCGGTCCAGGAGGTACGGCCCGGCCTGTGGGCGGGCGAGTTCGAGCACACCGTCGCCCCCACGTCCGCGCGCTGAGGGCGCGGACGGGGCAGCGGGTCCCTCAGAACAGCGGGTCCCTCAGAGCAGCAGGTCCTCGGGACGGATGAGCTCGCGGGGCAGCGGCGTGGTCTCCATCCGCTCGAGCGGGTCGGCGGCGATGTACGGGTCGAGGCGCAGGCCGGTGAGGTCGCCGATCTTCCGTACGGGGACCTGGAAGGTCCGGTACGCGCCGTAGGAGAACGACTCCTCGGTGGGCAGCTCGTCGATCAGGGCGGCCTGGCTGAGGAGGTAGCCGGTCACCGACAGGGCGCCGGACTCCTTGACCATGGCGGCGATCTTCCAGAACTGCCGTGGGAGCTGGACGCCCCGGTAGACGTCGTCGTCGGGGGCCAGGACCGGCCCGGTGAACACGCTGACGGCCAGGTTGTGGGTGTCGGCGTTGCTCAGGACGTAGTCCTCCAGCCCGAGCCACAGGGTCTGGCCGGCGTTGAAGGCGTGGTGCTGCGGGGTGGAGTTGGTGAAGTGGAAGGTGTCGTCGTTGGCGGCTATGGCCTGGGCGTCGGTGGTGCCCCAGGCGGGATCGAGACGGCGCACCAGGTGTCCCCGGTCCAGGTCGTTGTCGCGGTAGACGGCCTCACCGGTCTGCTCTCCGGCGGGCAGCCGGGGATCGAAGATCCAGCGGTCGCTCTCCCGCCGCGGACGCCGGGACAGCTTCCCGTCGATGTTGCAGGCGGTGAACAGCGCCAGCCGCCGCTGCCGGTGCATGACGATGCTGAAGTGGTGGTAGCGCAGCTCCTCGGAGGCGGCGGCGGCCAGCTCCGGGGACGGGACGGGCAGCGGCAGCGGGTGGGCCAGGAACGCGGGGTCGTACCCGCCGCGGGCGGCGTAGTCGGGGTCGACCGCGCTCGTCACGGCCGCCTCCGGCGTCAGACCTCCGAGCCGGACCGTGACCTCCAGCGGCACCGAGATCGTGATCTCTCCTGGCGCCGGCGTCCCCGCCACGGCGAGCGCCGACGGGGCCAGGCTCACGACCGGGGCGGGCGCGAGGGCCGAGCCGTTCGCGGTGGGAGGCAGGGAGCCGTCCATGACCGGCGGCGGGACGGCCCCCGCCAGCTCGGCCTGTTCCGTGACGAAGAGCTGGTCGGCGAGCGCGCGTTGCGCGGGCGGCAGCGACGCCTCGCGCACGAAGCGGCATATCCGGCTGATCCGGATTCCCTCGTTGACGAACCTGCCGAAGCCGCCGTCATCTCCGTCCCCGCCCACCGGCACGGCCGCGTGGTGGAGCGCGACGACCTCCCACTGGTCGTTGAAGACCGGCGAGCCGGACGAGCCCGGCTCGGTGTCGGCCACGTAGTGCAGGAACTGGTCGAGGACGTCGACGATCCGGTTCTCGCGGAGGGCGACCTGCTTCTTCTCGCCGCGCGGGTGCTGCACGATCGTGACGAACTCCCCGATGATCGCCTTGCCCTCGCTCTCGATCATCCGGTTGAACCCGAGCGCGGCCAGGTCGGCGGCCGGCGCGCGGACCGCGACCAGCGCGAAGTCGCGCTCGGCGTCGGCGAGGAAGAAACGGTCCGGATCGAGCGGGTACATCACGGCGTGCAGGGGCCTGCCGTCGATCCCGTCCTGGTAATTGAACTCGATGACGCTGTTGCGGGCCGCGCCGGCGTCGGTCAGCACGTGGTGGTTGGTCAGCAGCAGCGCCGGGGAGACCAGCGACCCCGTGCCGTAGCCGATCAGCCGTCCCCGGTCATCGCGGATGTTCACCCGTCCCACGCCGCGCGCCGCGAGCACCCCGGCGTCGAGGTAGCGCACGCCCACGAAGTCCGCGGTATTGATGATCTTCTCCAGCTGCGCCTCCGGCTCCGGCGCGTCGCGCTCCAGCAGATCGTCGTCCCCGTAGAACCGGCTCAGCCGGTCGATGCGCTTGCTGATCCGTTCCGGGCTGTCGGCACGGGCGAGACCTCCCGGCGACGTGAGCGCCGCCTCGTGCCCGTGCCGTTCCGGAGCGCGTTCCGCCACCCGCCGCGTGGCCGCCTCGGTCTGCCGCTCGTGCAGCAGGCTCTGCCGCTCACACAGCAGTTCGATGGTCTCCATCCTGCTGTCCCCCTCACCACCGGCGGTCCCGCCAGGGGGTCACGCCTCCCACGCGTGGATCACCGGGAATTGTGGATCTCCGATCGGCGGCGCCCGGCCGCGGAGCTCGCGGAGCTCGCGGAGCTCGGCCGCGGCGCACACCGACGGCGAAAAAACCACCGTAACAGGGCAGTTATCTACAAATCACACAAAACCCGGCAAACATTGACGCCACGCTCCTTGGCACACGGGGCCTCGGACACAGGACACGGGACCCCGGACACGGGATCCCGGACACAGGACCTCGGACACAGGACCTCGGACACGGGACCTCGGACACGGGACCTCGGACACGGGGAACCGTCAGGTCCGGAACCTGGAGACCATGGCCTGGAGGTCGGCCGACATGCGGGCGAGGTCCTCGGCGGCGCGCCGGGCTTCGGCCACGCCGCTGCCGGTCAGCTGGACCGCGGTGGCCACGCTGGAGACGGCCTCGGCGATCCTGCCGGTCCCCGAGGCGGCCTGGGCCACGCCGCGGTTCATCTCGTTGGTGGTGGCGGTCTGCTCCTCCACCGCCGAGGCGATGGTCAGCTGGTAGTCGTTGATCTTGCCGATGATCGAGGAGATCTCGGCGATCGCGGCCACCGCGCTTTCGGTGTCGGCCTGGATGGCCTCCACCCGCTTGGAGATGTCCTCGGTGGCCTTGGCGGTCTCCTGGGCCAGGTCCTTGACCTCGCCGGCGACCACCGCGAAGCCCTTGCCGGCATCGCCGGCGCGGGCGGCCTCGATGGTGGCGTTGAGGGCCAGCAGGTTGGTCTGCTCGGCGATGGAGGTGATGGTCTTGATCACCGAGCCGATCTCGGCGCTGGAGGCTCCCAGTTTGGCCACGGTCTGGTTGGTGGACTCGGCCACCACCACCGCCTGCGCGGCCACCGTGGCGCCCTCACCGGCGCTCTGGGCGATCTCCCCGATCGCCGCGCTCATCTGCTCGGAGCCGGCGGCCACGGTCTGCACGTCGCCGGAGACCTGCTGGGCGGCCGCGGCCACCCCGTCGACCTGGGCGCTGGCCTCCTCGGCGCTGGTGGCGATCTGGGTGCTGGTGGCGGTCAGCTCCTCGGAGGCGGCGGCCAGCCCGCCGGCGGAGGCGTCGATGGTGTGCACGGCCGCGCGCATGTGCTCGATGGCCTGGTTGAGCGCCTGAGCCATACGGCCCAGCTCGTCGCGGCTGGAGACGTCGGCACGCGAGGTCAGGTCGCCCGCGGCCACCGCGGCCAGCACCTCCCCGATGCGGCCCACCGGCCTGGTGATGGAGCGGCCCAGCGGGACGCACAGCGCCAGCAGCAGCGCCGCGCCTCCCAGCCCGACCAGCACGGACACCCATCGGGCGAACGCGACGGAATCCGCCATGGCGGCGCGGGCGGCCTCGATCACGTCGTCGGCGACGGCGTGCACCGACTCCAGCTTGTCGTCGACCGCGCTGTTGCGCTCGGCGATCTCGGACTGGCGGGCGCGCGCGGCGTCCCTGTCCTTCTGGGCCTCGGTCACGAACGCCGAGATGAATTCGCTGAACTCCTCGATGTCGGGGCGCACCTCGTCCATCCGCCCGCGGACCTCCGGCGGCAGCGCCAGGGCGTCGAGCCGCTCCACGGCCTCCGCCACCGACGCCAGGTCGTCGGGCATGTCCGCGACCACGTCGTCCAGGTCCGCCCCGATCACCGCCCGGTAGGCGTTGACCTTCAGCTCCGCCTCACGGGTGTCGAGGTGGTTGAGGATCCCCTTGGCCTGCTCCACGACACGCAGCCGCTCGGCCTCGTCGACCAGCCGGCTCTGCGACTGCATGCCGATGCCCACCACCGCGCCCACCGTCGCGGCGCCCGCCGCGAAGATCAACGTGAGTCTCTGCCTGACGCTCAGGTCCACCAGTGCCATATGCCGCTCCACAGTCCGACGGGTTGTTCTCTCCTATCGGCACCCCATCGGCTGTGATGAGGAACACACGGACACATTCGCCCTCACCATGGGAATGCAACAACCCATCGACCTTCTGCAAGAATTCAAGGAGAGGCTGCATCTAGACAACATACATACGAAACTCCTTCACAGATCTCTTGTGGAAAGGGCCGCGGGAGTCCTACTGTCGCCTCACCCCGACGTCGCTCCGCCCCGAGCGTTCTCAGACGTCCGCCCCCCCGAGAGAAACGAGCATCCGATGTCACGGAGCATCACAGGAACTGCGGCGAGGCGGCCCCACCGGCCACCGCGGACGGCCGCGACAGTGATCGCGGCGATGACCGCGGCCGCCGTCGGCCTCAACGTCGCGCTCGGCGGCGCGGCCCTGGCCGGCACGGGCACGGGCGGCGCCCCGGCTCCCGTCGTGACCCGCGCGGCCCTCGACCCGTCGCTCGTCGCAGGCCGGGGCGCCGACGTCCGCTTCGCCGAGCAGGAGGCGGAGAACGCCGTGACGGACGGCACGGTCATCGGCCCGGACCGCTCCGCGTACACGCTGCCCGCGGAGGCCTCCGGCCGCAAAGCAGTCAAACTGGCCCCGGGGCAGCACGTCGAGTTCACGCTGCCGGCGGCGGCCAACGCGATCACCGTGCGCTACAGCATCCCGGACGCGCCGGGCGGCGGCGGCATCACCGCTCCGCTCGACGTCACGGTGAACGGCAGGGCCAAGAAGACGATGACCCTCACCTCGCAGTACGCGTGGCTGTACAACCAGTACCCGTTCACCAACGACCCGGACGCCGACCTGCTCCACCCCGACTGGTGGATCACCGAGTGCGCCTGCGTGCCCGCCGCCACCACGCCGCCCCCGGCGATCACCAAGCCGTTCCGCCCGATGCACTTCTACGACGAGCAGCGGCTCCTGCTCGGCCGGACGTACCGCGCGGGCGACACGGTGCGGCTCACGGCCCCGGCCGGGAGCGAGGCCGAGTGGACGGTCATCGACCTGCTCGACTCGGAGCTCGTGGGGCGGCCGTACGTCAACCTCGTCGCGGCCAACGTGCTGGCCTTCGGCGCCGACCCGACCGGCAGGCGCGACTCCGCCGGCGCCTTCGACCGGGCCATCGCCTTCGCGCAGCGCAAGCGCCTGAAGGTCTACATCCCGCCGGGCACCTACCAGGTGAACCGCCACATCATCGTCGACGACGTGACGATCGAGGGCGCGGGCAACTGGTACACGATCATCAAGGGCCGCGAGGTCGCCCTCGGCGCCCCGGCCCCCGACGGCTCGGTGCACACCGGCGTCGGCTTCTACGGCAAGGACGCGGAGGACGGCGGGAGCCGCAACGTCCACCTGTCCGGCTTCGCGATCGAGGGCGACGTCCGCGAGCGCATCGACACCGACCAGGTGAACGGCATCGGCGGGGCGATGAGCGACTCGACCGTCGACGGCCTGCACATCCGCCACACCAAGGTCGGCATGTGGTTCGACGGCCCGATGACGAACCTGCGGATCACGAACAACATCATCGTCGACCAGATCGCCGACGCCCTCAACTTCCACACCGGCGTCACGGACTCGGTCGTGTCGAACAACTTCGTCCGCAACACCGGCGACGACGGCCTCGCCATGTGGTCGGAGAAGACGGCGAACGCCGGCAACACCTTCGACCGCAACACCGTGCAGACGCCCACGCTCGCCAACGGCATCGCCGTCTACGGCGGCAGGGACAACACGATCTCGAACAACCTCGTCGCCGACCCGATCCGCGAGGGCAGCGCCATCCAGGTCGGGTCCCGCTTCGGCGCCGAGCCGTTCACCGGACACCTGCGGATCACGGACAACACCACCGTCCGCGCGGGGACCTTCGAGCTCAACTGGAAGATCGGCCTGGGGGCGATCTGGTTCTACGCGCTCGACAGGAGCATCGAGGCGGACATCCAGGTGACCGGGGACCACTACCTCGACAGCACCTACAACGCGATCATGCTGGTCAGCGAGTGGTCGGTGAAGGACCAGCACTCCATCCCCGGCGTCCGCTTCAAGGACATCCGGGTCGACGGCACCGGGACCTCGGTGGTCAGCGCCCGCGTGAAGGGATCGGCGTCCTTCGAGAACGTGGACGCCCGCAACGTCGGCGCGGTCGGCGTCAACAACTGCGGGGCGTTCAACTTCCCGTCCACCGGCTCGGAGTTCTCGCTGACGGACCTCGGCGGCAACGACGGGGGCTGGCTCGCCCCCTGGATGCTGCCGAACACCATCACCTGCGACGACCGGCCTCCGGTCGTCGCGCCGCCGGCGCCGTCCCCGTGGTGACCTCCCGCCGGAGCGCGCCGCCGCCGTAGGCGCGGTGCGTGCCGCCGGTCCGTCCGCCCCGGGGCCACGGGCGGGCGGACCGGTCGCGGCGGGCCGGGGCGCCGCGTGCCCACCCGTCAAGAGTCCGGAAAGACATGGACACCAGTGCTTTTGCCGGGGTTAGTGATTATGCACGGCGGTATGCCTAGATAGGCCCGCAGTGCGTGATTCTTCCGTACTCCTCCTGGGCGGGCGCTCTCCGCACCACCAAGTCCGCCTCGGAAGGACCCGCCATGACCGAGCCCACCCTTTCGCCGCCCCCGGCCCGGGATCTGTGCGGCACGATGCTCGTGCACCGCAGGCTGCTCAACGAGAGCATGAGTTACCGCTCCCAGCGCGCGGTGATCGAGAACCGGGCGCTGCAGTACGAGATCGGACGGCTCTCCTCCGCCCGCCGCGGCCCGGTGACCATCCCGGTCGTCGTCCACGTGGTCGCCAACCGCGACCATCCGGAGCAGAACATCGACGAGGAGCAGATCCACAGCCAGTTCACCGTCCTCAACCAGGACTTCCGCGCCGCCAACCCCGACGTGTCCAAGGTGCCCGACGTGTGGAAGCACCTGGTGGCCGACACCGGGGTCGAGTTCCGCCTCGCGACGCGGGACCCGAACGGCGAGCCGACGGACGGGATCGTCCGGGTCGTCACCGACCGGTCCGGGTTCGACCACCGCGACGGCGTGAAGTCGAGCAGGACCGGCGGCTCCGACCCGTGGCCGAGCGACCGGTATCTCAACATGTGGGTCTGCCAGCTCACCGGCTCCCTCCTCGGCTACGCCGCCTTCCCCGGCCAGCCCCCGCACCTCGACGGCGTCGTCATCGGCCACTCCTTCTTCGGGACCACCGGTACGGCCGCCGCCCCCGGCAACCCCTTCAACGGCGGCCGCACCACGACCCACGAGATCGGCCACTGGCTCAACCTCTTCCACATCTGGGGCGACGACGACGGGGCCTGCAGCAGCGACGACAAGGTCGCCGACACGCCGAACCAGGCCGACGCGAACACCGGGATGCCCACCTTCCCCCACGTCACCTGCGACAACGGGCCCAACGGCGACATGTTCATGAACTACATGGACTACACCGACGACGCGGGCATGTACATGTTCACCAAGGGCCAACTCGCCCGGATCAACGCCTGCCTGGAGGGGCCCCGCGCGTCCTTCCTGGCCGCCAGGCCCATCCCCGAGGCCGCGCGGACGGACACCGCGCGGCGCGGCGGCGGACGGGACTCCGTCCCCGACGGCGAGGTGGAGCGGCTCCTGCACGACAGCGAGCGGCTGACCACGGAGGTCCTGAACGACATCCGCGCGGCCCTCGACACGGTGACCGGCCATTCGCGCGGGTAGGCGGGCGACGGACACGCCTGCGAGGATCGGCCCGTGAGCGGCGGACCGCCGGACGTCGTCGGCGCCTGGCTGCACTCCTACGAGGAGGACACCGAGACCGCGGCGGTGTACCGGCCCGCGGACCACCCGTTCCGCCCCTCGCGGCGACCGCGCCGGGGGCTGGAGTTCCGGGCCGACGGGACGTTCACCGACCTGCGGCCCGGCCCGGACGACCGCCCCCGGGAGGTGGCCGGCCGCTGGCGGAGCGAGGAGGACGGCCGTCTGCGGATCACCTTCCCCGCGGGGGACGGCGCGCCGTCCGACCTCTCCGTGATCTCCTGTGCGGACGGCGTGCTCACGATCGCGAAATGAGGCGCGGGAGGGAGCCGCCCGGAGCCACGGGCAGGCCGCCGGCCGTGGGTGGACCGTCGGCCGGGAGCAGATCATTGGCCGCGAGCAGACCGTCGACCGTGAGCAGACCGTCGACCGGGAGTGGACCGTTGACCGTGGGCAGGCCGTCAACCGTGAGCAGATCGTCGGCTGCGAGCGGATCGTTGACTGCGGGACGGATCGCTGCTGCACTGAGCGTCATGGCGAGGATCCTGTCCGTCATCGCCGGAGCGGTGGTGGCGCTGACGGCCGGGCCCCCGGCGCAGGCCGCGTCGGGCCCCGACGACGAGGTGCGCTACGACGGCGCCATGGTCACGCCCGATCTGGTCGCCGACCGCACGTCCCACGCCCGGCACGGAGCCGTCCTGACCTCCGGCGGCGGCCGGGTGCTCTCCCTGCCCGACGAGACCGGCGGCCTCTTCCTGCGGTTCCCCGCCGGGAGCTGCCCGGCGGCCCCCTGTCCCCAGGCGATCGTCCAGCCGCTCGTGCCCGGGGCGCTGACCCCCCGCGACGGCACGGGGCGGTTCGGCTTCGGTGCCGACCTGCGGCTGACCGCCGAGCCGTCGCCCGCCGCCGGGATGAACGTGTGGCAGTTCGGCCTGGCCGGCGTCGGCCACAGCCAGTGGAAGCTCCAGGTGGATCACGGCCGCCCCTCGTGCCGGTGGTCGGACGGCGACCGCGTGGTGCTGCTGTCGGCCCACGAGTACCGGCTCACCGTCGGGCGCTGGTACCGGGTGCGGTGCGCGCGGCTGTCGTCGGTGCTCTTCCAGATCCGGGTGCTCGACCCGGCCACCGGCGCCGCGGTGGTCCCGCCCGCCCACGCGGTCGCCGTCATGGGCCCGATCCTCCCGGCGGGCCTCGCGACGATCGGCGGCAAGCGGGTGCACCCCGGCCAGGCCGACGCGCAGACCGACCAGTTCCGCGGCGACCTGGACGAGGTGTACTTCACCCGGAGCTGAGCGACGCCGAGGTGACGGACCCCGCGAGCCACACCCGGGACAACGGCCCCCGCGAACCGGACCCGGGACAACGGATCCCGCGAACCGGACCCGGGTGACGGCCCCTGCGCGCCGCACCCGGGCCCGGATTCCGTGCCGGTCCCTGAACGCCCCAGGCTCAGGGGGCCGTCGCGTCGAGGATCGGGATCAGTTGCTCCTCCTCGTAGGTCAGGTGGGCCTCCAGCTCCTCGGTGAGCCGCTCGACCTCGGAGAGCACCTGCCGGGCGTCGCCGTTCTCGGCGGAGAGGACCTTCTGCAGTTCTTCGAGGAGAGCCGCGATCTTCTCGTGCTCCTGGCGGAGCCGCTCCATGACCGGGGCGAGTTCGGGATGCCGCCCGGCGAGGGCGGGGAACATCCCGGTGTCCTCGTGGGTGTGGTGGCCGTGCAGCCCCCGGCAGACGGTCAGGCAGTTCACCCGGAGCTGGGCGCCCAGCCCCGGTCCCGAGGCGGCGATCTCCTTGCGGATCAGGGCGAGCTCCCGGCGGAACGCGTCGTGGATCAGCTTGAGCCTTTCGCCGAACGAGCCCCCGTTCATGTTCGGCGGGCCGGGGATCTCGTGGAGGGCGACCACGGGCAGGACCCGTGTCGTCTTGGCCTGGTACTCGGCCCATCCGGGGTCGGCCTCGGCCGCGCGGGCGAAGGCCTGGTCGCGCTCGTCGCCCTCCAGGACGACCGCCCGCGCCTCGTAGGTGAAGACGCCGTCCTCGACCGTGACGCGGGGGTTGGCCACCAGGTTGTGGAACCAGGCCGGATGCTTCGGCGCGCCGGCGGCCGAGGCGATGACCAGAACCCGTTCGCCGCCGTCGGGGAGGTAGGCGACCGGGGTCGTGTGCGGGGCGCCGGACCGCGCCCCGACGGTGGTCAGCAGGAGCAGCCGGGCTCCCTCGAAATAACCGCCGACCCTTCCGGCGTTGGCGCGGAACTCGTCGATGATCTGCTGGTTGAAGTCGATCGGCATTCTCTGGTTTCTCTCCGAGATCGATGATCCCGCGGACCGTTCGCGGGAATGGCGGACGCCCGCCCGGCGGGCAGGGCGAGGTCGTCATGGCCGGGTCCGGCCAGGACGTGGGAAAAGGGGGAACGCGGGGAAAGCGGGGACCGGCGCGGAGAACGGCGGGAGCCGGAAAGCGGCGCCGGGATCGGAAGACGTCGCGCGGAACGCGCGGGAGAAGAAAACGAGGCCGAGGAGGCGGGCCTCTCGCCCGCCCGGCGATCAAGCCGTGGCCGGGTGCCCCACTCGCTCTTGGCCCATGGCCGACCCGGCAGTCACGGTATCGACCTTAACGTCGCGCACCGTCCGGGACAACATCATTTCCCCGCCCTCCGGGCCGGCGGGGACTCGTGATCGAGAGCAATTTAGGTTAGCCTCGCCTTATCAGGTGAGTTCGGAGGGGTCGGGGAACGACGCGGCCGGCACTCGGCGGCCGCGCCGGCGGCTCCGCCGTACGAACGGCTGACGAGCCGATCCGGGAGGCGGCCCGCCGCTGGGACGCGCCGCCCCGCATCGCCCGGGAGGCCCCCTCCGCCTGCCGCGTGATCCCGAGCGACCGACCGGAGGAACTGGTGCCCATCGAAGGCCGTGACGTCCTGAGGCGCGCGATCACCGGGCAGTGGAGGCACGTGACCGCCGGGTCCCTGCTGGCCGCCGGGCACCAGGCCGGTGAGGCGCTGGTCCCCGTCGTGATCGGGCTGGTGATCGACGAGGCGATCTCCTCCGGGGACGCCGGCGCGCTCGCGCGGTGGATCGCGGTGCTGGCCCTCGTCTTCGCCGGGCTCTCCTTCAGCTACCGGTTCGGGTCCCGCGCCGCCGAACGGGCCTCCGAGCAGGCGGCGCACGAGCTCCGCGTCGAGCTGACCGGGCGGGTCCTGGATCCCCGCGGCGGGGCGGAGGCCGGACGGCTCCCGGGCGAGCTGGTCTCCGTCGCGACCCAGGACGCCCGGCGGGTGGGCGCCGCGGCCGTGGCCCTGGCCGCCGGTCTGGCGGCGCTGACCGGACTGGTCGTCGGCGGCGTGATGCTGCTGCGCGTCTCGGTCCCGCTGGGCCTGCTCGTCCTGCTGGGAATCCCGCCCCTGCTGCTCCTGGCGCACCTGCTGGGCAAGCCGCTGGAGCGGCGCAGCGGCGCCGAGCAGGAACGCGCCGCACATGCCTCGGGGGTGGCCGCCGACCTGATCGCCGGGCTGCGGGTGCTCAAGGGCATCGGGGCCGAGTCCGCCGCGGTCGGCCGGTACCGGCGCACCAGCCGGGAGTCGCTGACCGCCACGGTGCGGGCGGCCGGCGCCCAGGCCTGGCACGACGGCGGCATGCTCACCCTGACCGGCGTGTTCATCGCCGTGGTGGCGCTGGTGGGGGGCAGGCTCGCGACGCAGGGCGACATCAGCGTCGGCGAACTGGTGACGGCGGTCGGCCTGGCCCAGTTCCTGCTCACCCCGCTGTCCGTCCTCTCCTGGGCCAACGGCGAGTTCGCCCAGGGCCGCGCGTCGGCCGCCCGGATCGCCTCCGTGCTGGCCTCGCCGCCCGCGGTGACCGGGGGCGGCGACGCCCTGCCCCGGCCGGTCGCGGGCCGGATCCGGCTGAGCGGGGTACGGCACGGCGCGCTGCGCGGGCTGAGCCTCCACGCCGCCCCGGGCGAGCTGCTGGGGGTCGTGACGGCGGACCCCGCGGTCGCGACCTCGCTGCTGCGGGTGCTGGGCCGGGACGCCGACCCCGAGTCGGGCACGGCCGAGCTGGACGGCGTGCCGCTGACCGCCCTCGACCCCGCCGAGATCCGCCACGCCGTCGTCGTCGCCGAGCACGACGCCGACCTGTTCGAGGGGAGCCTGCTCGGCAACGTCACCGCCGCCGCCGTCCCCGAGGCGGCCGAACCGGCGATGGCGGCCGCGGCGGCGGACGAGGTCGCCGACGCCCTGCCGTACGGCGCCGACACCGTCCTCACCGAGCGGGGACGCTCGCTCTCCGGCGGGCAGCGCCAGCGGGTGGCCCTCGCCCGCGCCCTGGCCGCCTCCGCCCCGGTCCTGGTCCTGCACGACCCGACCACCGCGGTCGACGCGGCCACCGAGGCCCGGATCGCGGCCGGGATCCGGGAGGCCCGGGACGGGAAGACGACGATCATGGTGGCCACCAGCCCGGCCCTGCTGGCGGTGACCGACCGGGTGATGTTCCTCGACGGCGGGACCTCGGTCGCCGAGGGCACCCACGCCGAACTCGTCCACGGCAACGAGACCTACCGGGCGACGGTTCTCGCCTGATCGCACGGAATCCACGGAGGAGAACGCGCCGATGAGCACGACCGACGAGCGCCGGCCCGGGAAGCGGCGGGCCGGGGGGCCGGACACCGGAGAGCCCGGCCAGGCGCAGGGCCGGGAGCCCGAGGCCGCACACCCCGGAACCCGGGAGGCGGAGGACCGGGAGCTGTTGCCCGTCGCGACCGCGGCGCAGGTGCGGGCGGCCGTACGCGGGCTGGCGCGGCCCCACCGGGCGGCGGCCGCCGGCGGTTTCGCGGTCCTGGTCGCCGCGACCGCGATCGGGCTGCTCACCGCCCCCGTGCTCGGCCACGTCATCGACCTGGTCCACCAGGGGCGGCCGGCCTCCGCGATCACCGCCCCGGTCACCTGGCTGGCGGTCATCGCGCTGACGCAGGGCGTGCTGACCGCGTCCGGCGTCTCCCTCATCGCCCGGCTCGGCGAGGGCATGCTGGCCA
Source organism: Planobispora longispora (assembly GCF_016863135.1). Taxonomy (GTDB): domain Bacteria; phylum Actinomycetota; class Actinomycetes; order Streptosporangiales; family Streptosporangiaceae; genus Planobispora; species Planobispora longispora. The sequence continues at coordinate 132,261 of NZ_BOOH01000017.1, read as the reverse complement.
CCCTGCGCGAGCGTTTCGTGGAACGGGCCCTGCGCCTGCCCCTCGAACGGGTCGAGCTGGCCGGATCCGGCGACCTGACCTCTCGCGTCACCAACGACGTCTCACTGATCACGAACACGGCCCGGGACGCGATGCCCGCGCTGGCGCGCGCCCTGCTGACGCTGGCCCTCACCCTGGTGGGCATGGCGATCCTGGACTGGCGGTTCCTGCTCGTCGCGCTCCTGGCCGTCCCGTTCCAGATCCACACGGTGCGGTGGTACACCCGCCGCGCGGTCCCGCTCTACGCCGCGCAGCGCGTCGCGGTCGGGGAACAGCAGCAGCAGCTGCTGGGCACGGTCGGCGGGGCGTCCACCGTCCGGGCGTTCCGGCTCACCGGCGAGCACGTGGGCCTCGTCGAGACGCGGTCGCGGGCCGCGGTGGAACTGGCGCTGCGCGGCATCCGGCTGATGACGCGTTTCTACTCCCGGCTCAACCTCGCCGAGTTCGTGGGCCTGTCGGCGGTGCTGGTGATGGGCTTCCTGCTGGTCCGGGGCGGCGATGTCAGCATCGGTACGGCCAGCGCCGCCGCGCTCTACTTCCACAGCCTGTTCACACCGATCAACATCGTCCTCGGCCTCGCCGACGACCTCCAGGCCGCCACCGCGGGCTTCGCACGGCTGGTCGGGGTGGCCGGCGTGACAGGGCGGGAGGCCGAGGCGGACCGGGTTCCCGTAGCGGGCCAGGCACTCCGGACCGATCAGACTCCCGGATCGGACCAGGGTCCACCGGTGGTCGCGCGACCGGCCGCACCCGAGGCCCCCGCGATCCGCGTCTCCGGCGTCGAGTACTCCTACCGGCCGGGCCACCCGGTGCTGCGCGGCGTGGACCTCGACATCGCCCCCGGGCAGCGGGTCGCCCTGGTCGGGGCCAGCGGCGCGGGCAAGACCACGCTGGCCAAGCTCATCGCGGGCATCCACCGCCCGGGCAGCGGGTCGATCACCGTCGGCGGCACCCGGCTGCCCGGGGCCGACGGAGACACGAGCCGCTCCGGAGCGGGCGGAGACCCGGAGGACCCGGAGCTGCCCGGAACGGGCGGGAGCGCGGCGGGGCCCGTTGTCGCGCTGGTCACCCAGGAAGTGCACGTCTTCACCGGCCCGCTCGCCGACGACCTGCGGCTCGCCCGGCCGGAGGCGACCGACGAGGACGTGCGCGCCGCTCTGGAGAAGGTCGGGGCGCTGGCCTGGGCGCAGGCCCTGCCCGACGGGTTGCTGACCGTGGTCGGCGAGAGCGGCCACCGGCTCACCACCGCGCAGGCCCAGCAGCTCGCGCTGGCCAGGCTCGTCCTGGCCGACCCTCCGGCGGTCGTCCTGGACGAGGCCACCGCGGAGGCCGGGAGCGCGGGGGCCCGGGTCCTGGAGGCGGCCGCGGCCGCGGCGATCGAGGGCCGGACCGCGCTCGTCGTCGCGCACCGGCTCACCCAAGCCGCGACGGCCGACCGGATCGTGGTCCTCGACAGCGGGAAGGTGGCCGAGGTCGGCACGCACGACGAGCTCGTGCGCGCCGGAGGACGCTACGCCGAGCTGTGGGAGGCGTGGTCGGACACCCGCCCGGCGTGAGGCGGGCCCCCGGATGACCGTCACGACCGGGGGGACTCCCCCGCCCCGGTGACCGCCACGACCGCGGGGGCTCCCCCGCCCCGATGATCGTCACGACCGCGGGGGCTCCCCCGCCCCGGTGTCCTCCTCCTCCTCGGCCCAGCGGGCGACCGAGTTGAGGATCTCGCCGAGCGCCTGGCCCCGCACGGTCAGGGCGTATTCCACCCGGGGCGGCTTCTCCGGATAGACCGTGCGGGTGAGCAGCCCCTGCGTCTCCAGCGCCTGCAGCCGGTCGGCGAGCGTCTTCGGGCTGATGCCGGGCAGGAGCTGGCGCAGCTGCCCGTAACGCTTGGCGCCGTCGAGCAGGTGCCAGATCACCAGCGGGGTCCACCGGCTGCCGACGAAGGTCAGCGTCCGGGTCACGACGCATTCTTCGGGCGTCACCGACTTCCGCACCTGGAGTGTTTCCATACCTGTAGTTACTACAGGAAAAGTGCCTACTTCAAAAGATGAAGTAACGGCCCTAGCGTCGTCGGCATGACAGAAATGATCGTCGCCGTCCACGGCGCCTCCGGCACGCAGGGCTCGCGCATCGCCCGGAGGCTGCGTGCCGCCGGGCACCGGATCCGCCCCCTGGACTCCCGCTCCGCCGACCTCACCGACACCGCGGCCCTGCTGCGGGCCTACGACGGCGCCGACGCCGTCGTGGTCCAGCTTCCCCAGGTGTTCGATCCGGTCGCCGTCGCGCAGGCCGAGGCCGTGCTGACCGCGCTCGGCAAGGCCGACGTCCCCCGGGCGGTGTTCAACCCGGGGATGCCCCTGCCCCCCGCCCCCGTCGGCGCGCCTTTCGTCGACGCCCGGGTGCTGCTCGGCGACCGCCTGCCGGAGCGGGTGGACCGGGCGTCCGTGGTCGGTCCCGCCGGGCCGTACCTGGAGAACCTCCTGCAGCCCTGGTCGGTACGGCGGCTGCGCGAACGCGGCGAGCTGGCCTACCCGCTGCCGCCGCAGGCCCCCGTACCGTGGGCGACGCTCGACGACCTGGGCGACGTCGTCGCGGCGGTGCTGGCCGACGCCCGGCCCCCCGCGCGTCTGGTCGTCAGCGGCCCCGAGCCGGTCACCGGTGACCGGCTCGCCGCGGCCGTCGCGGCGGCGACCGGCCTGCCGGTCGGCTACACGCAGGTCGATCCCGCCGAGTACGGCCGGCTGATCGAACCCGTCATGGGGGCCGCGGCGGCAGCCGGGATCGCCGGGATCTACGCGCAGAGCGCGGCCGCCCCTCCCCCGCCGATCCCGGACGGCCTGCTCCGTCCCGGAACCACGACCGTCGAGGAGTGGGCCGCCCGGTCCGACTGGACCGCCTGACCGGGGGCCTCGCCGCTCAGGTCTGAGCGGTCTCCGTCCGTTCCATGGCCTCGGCGAGGCTGCGGGGGCGCATGTCCGTCCAGTTCGTCTCCACGTATTCCAGGCAGGCGTCCCGTGACTCCTCTCCGAAGACCTTCTCCCAGCCCGCCGGAACCTCGGCGAAGGACGGCCAGAGCGAGTGCTGGCCCTCGCCGTTGACGAGAACCAGGAAACGGCCCTCGGGATCCTCGAACGGGTTGCTGCTCATGAGTCGTTCCTCCTCGGGTCGTCGGCGAGCGGCCGGTCGGGATCGGCCACCGCCGTCTTCAGGATGCGGACCAGGTCGTCCGCGAGCCGCTGGACCGTGCCCCGGTCGAACAGACCGGTGTCGTACTCCAGCAGGCAGTCCACGGGCCCGTCGCCGCGCGGCTCGAAGAAGCTCAGCGTCAGGTCGGCGTTGAGCGCCCCGGTGGGGACCGGTTCGAACGCCGCGCCGATGTCCTCCATCTCCGCCATCCGTGCCTGCTCGTGATGGACCAGCATCACCCTCGGCGCGGGCAGGCCGAGTTCCCGCGCCACCCGGCCGAAGGGGACGTCCTGCCGGTCGAGCGCGGCCAGGTCGGTCTCCCGCACCCGCGCGAGCAGTTCGCGGAAGGTCGGCTCGCCCGAGGTGTCCGTGCGCAGGACGACCGTGTTGAAGAAGCACCCGACCAGATCGGTGAGCGCCTCCTCCGCACGGCCCGCCACCAGCGAGGCGATCGGCAGGTCCGTCCCGGCGCCGTGCCGGGTGAGCAGCGTCGCCAGCGCCGCCTGGAGCACCATGAACATGCTGGTGCCCGTCCGGGCGGCGAGGTCGTCGACGCCGCCGTGCAGGGCCGGGTCGAGCACGAACCCGACGTGGTCCCCGCGCCCGCCGGCGGCCAGGCCATCGGGGCCCTGCCCGTCGGAGCCCCGGCTGTCGGGGCCTTGCCCGCCGGAATCCTGTTCGCGCGGCCGGTCGTACGGCAGCGCGGGATCGAGGGGCAGTCCGCGCAGGGCCTCCCGCCAGTAGGCGAGCTGCCGGTCGGCGACCCCGCCGGTCCCGCCGAGCAGCTCGTGCGCCCACGACGTGTAGTCCGCGTAAGTCACCGGGAGCTCGCTCCAGCCCGGGGCGTCTCCCCGCCGCCGGGCCGTGTAGGCGGTGACGACGTCGCGGATCAGCGGGACGACGGACCACTCGTCGACGCCGATGTAGTGCATCGTGAGCAGGAGCGCCTGGGCCCCGGAGCCGTCGACGAGCAGCCGGGCCCGGAGCGGCGGGCGCCCGGTCAGGTCCGGTTCCCCGGCCGCTAGCGCGCGCAGCCGCTCCTCCAGGTCGTCGACTTCGACGATCTCGAGCACCTGCCCGGCAGGCTCCTGGACGAGTCCCCGGACCGGTTCCCGAAGACGTTCCGCCTCGGCTCCTCCCGGTTCCCGTAGGAATTCCGCCTCGGGCCCGGCCGGTTCCCGGCCTGTCATCCCGTACCGTCCGGCGGTCTCCTGCGCGGGCTGCCCGCCGTACTCGGTGAAGGCCGTGCGGAGCGGCTCGTGGCGTGCGGCGACGTCGGCGAGCGCGGCGGCGAGCGCCCCGGCGTCCAGGCCGCCGGGTGCGCGCAGCGCGAACGCCATGTCGTGGACCCGCCCGGTCCCGGCGCGGTATCGGGCCCACTGCCATTCCTGGGGCGGCGCGGCGGGCAGGACCTGCGGCCTGTCGCCCCGGCCCAGCCGCGGACGCCGACGGTTCCCGGCCGCGGACTCCCGGCCGCTCCCGGACCCGTCGGGCCGGACAGCGCCGGACTCGTCCACCCGGTCCTCTCCGGATCCGTCCAGCTGGTCGCCCAGGCGCTCGGCCAGCGCGGCCACCGTGGGCGCCTCGAAGACGTCGCGCAGGGCCAGGTCGGCGTCCAGCACCGTGCGGACCCGGCCCAGCAACCGCATCGCGGACATCGAGTGGCCGCCCAGCAGGAAGAAGTTGTCGTGGATCCCCACCTCGGGCAGTTCGAGGATCTCGGCGAACAGATCCGCCAGAGCCCGCTGCCGCCCGGTGGCGGGGCGGGCCGTGCCGGTCAGCGCCGACCAGTCGGGGGCCGGCAGCGCCCGGCGGTCCAGCTTGCCGTTGGGCGTGAGCGGGAGCGGCCCGTCGAGCACCACCACCGCGGCCGGGACCATGTAGTCCGGGAGCAGCTCCGCCACGTGGGCCCGGATCCCGGCCGGGTCGAGCGGGAGGCCGCTCCCGGCTCCGACTCCGTCCCCGCTTCCGCCACCGGTCCCGGCCGCACCGCCGTCTCCGGCTCCGGTCCCGTCGCGGCTGGGGACCGCGTAGCCGACCAGTCTCGGCTCCTGTCCGCTCCGGTCCACCACCACCGCCGCCTGGGCGACGCCCGGGTGCCGGGTCATCGCACCGGCGATCTCGCCCGGCTCGATGCGGAAGCCGCGGATCTTCACCTGGTCGTCGGTCCGGCCGAGGAAGTCGATGTTCCCGTCGGCACGCCAGCGCGCCCGGTCGCCGGTGCGGTACATCCGCGTGCCGGGCGGGCCGAAGGGGCAGGCGACGAACCGTTCCGCGCTCAGGCCGGGCCGTCCCAGGTAGCCCCGGGCCAGCCCGCGACCGCTGACGTACAGTTCCCCGGGCACCCCGGGCGGGACCGGGCGCAGGTGCGCGTCCAGCACGTACACGCGGGTGTTGGGGTCGGGCACGCCGATGGGCACCGCCCCGGACCAGCCCGGCTCGGCCGGCCACAGCGTCGAGTTCACCGTCGCCTCGGTCAGCCCGTAGGCCGCCAGCAGCCGCAGGCGCCCGGCCCACCGCGCGATCACGGCGGGCGGAACGGTCTCGGTGCCGACCAGTACGGTGGCCCCCTCCGGCGGCTCGCACTCCGACGGCAGGGCCGCGACCAGCGACGGCGGCAGGATCGCGTGGGTGATCCGCTGCTCGTTCATGAAGTCGGTCAGCTCGCGGCCGGGAACCCGGGCCTCGTCGGGGACGAGCACCAGGCAGCCGCCGTGGCACAGCGCCATGGACAGCTCGAAGATGGTCACGTCGAAGCCGATCGAGGCGAACTGCAGCACCCGGCTGTCAGGGGTGAGGCCCATCCGGTCCACGGCCGTGGCCACCAGGCTGCTGATCCCCTCGTGCGGGACGACGACGCCCTTGGGCCGCCCGGTCGAGCCCGAGGTGTAGATCACGTAGGCGGCCTGGTCCATGGCGACCGCGTCCGCGGCGACGGGCGGGAACGGCCCGCCCGCCTCGATGGCGGCCGTCTCCGCGGCGACCTCGGGAGTGTCGAGCAGCAGCACGGGCAGCCCCTCGACCTCCGGGACCTTGCCCGCGACCTGCTCGGTCGCCACGACGACCGCCGCCCGCGCGTCGCCGAGCATGTACGCCAGGCGGTCGGCGGGGTGGGCGAGGTCGAGCGGGAGGAAGGCGGCGCCCAGCTTGTTCGCGCCGAGCATCACGGCGACCATCTCCACCGAGCGCGGCACCGCCACGCCGACCACGCTCTCGGCGCGCACGCCGTACCGGGCCAGCAGCCGGGCCATGCGGTCCGACAGGGCGTCCAGCTCCGCGTAGGTGACCGAGCGCGGCCCGTCCACCACGGCGACGGCGCCGGGGCGCTCGGTCACACGCCGCCGGAACATCCCGGGGAAGGTCTCCTCGTCCACCGCCCGGCCGGTCCGGTTGAAGCCGGTGACGACCTGCTCGCGCTCGGCCTCGGTGAGCACGTCGACGCCGCTGACCGGGAGCCGGGGATCGGCGGCCACCGCGCCGACGAGCGCGGACAGCCGTTGGCCCAGCGTCGCGACCGTGGCCCGGTCGAACAGGTCGGAGCGGTACTCGATCACGCAGGCGATCCGGCCGCTCCCGGCGTCCTCGGCGAAGCCGAACACCAGGTCGAACTTCGCCGTGCGGGCCTCGACCGGCTGCGGCAGAACCTCCAGCCCGGCCATGGCGAAGCCGTCGTCCGCACGGTTGCGGTAGCCGACCATCACTTGGAACAGCGGGTTGCGGTCGGGCGAGCGCACCGGGTTCAGCTCCTCCACGACGGCCTCGAACGGCACGTCCTGGTGGGAGAAGGCGGCCAGGGCGCTCTCCCGGACCCGGCCGACGAGCTCGGCGAAGGTCGGGTCGCCCGACACGTCGGTGCGGAGCACGAGGGTGTTGACGAAGAAGCCGACCAGCTCGTCCAGGGCCCCGTCGGTGCGGCCGGAGATCGGCGCGCCGAGCGGGAGGTCGTCCCCGGCCCCGAGGCGGTGCAGCAGCGCGGCGACCACCGCGTGGCACGCCATGAACATGCTCGCCCCGGCCCGCTGGGCGACCTCGCGCAGGCGCACGCAGTCCTGCGGGTCCAGCTCGACCACCAGTTCCCCGCCGGCCGGGCTCGGCCGCGCCGGGTGGGGCCGGTCGGTGGGCAGTTCGAGCTGCTCGGGAGCGCCGCGCAGGGTCTCGCCCCAGTAGGCGAGCTGGCGCGCGGCCGGGCTCTCGGGGTCGGAGCGGTCGCCGAGCAGTTCCCGCTGCCAGAGCGTGTAGTCGACGTACTGCACCGGCAGGGGATCCCAGTCCGGCTCCCGCCCGTCGCGGCGGGCGGCGTACGCGGCCGACAGATCGCGCAGGAACGGCCCGTCGGACCACTCGTCGGTGGTGATGTGGTGCAGCAGGAGCGCCACCACGTGCTCGTGGGCGCCCAGCCGTACGACCGTGGCGCGCAGGGGGAGTTCGACGGCCAGGTCGAACGGGCGGGCGAGGACTCCGGCCAGGACCTCGTCGAGCCGCTCCTCCCCGGCCTCGACCACCTCCAGCGGCGGGCGGGCGATCCCGGCCGGGACGACGTCCTGGTACGGGCGGCCCTCCCGCTCGGCGATGCGGGTGCGCAGCGCCTCGTGCCGCCCCGCCACGTCGGCCAGCGCGGCCCGCAACGCCTCGACGTCGAGCGCGCCGCGCAGCCGGATGACGAGCGGGAAGTTGTAGACCGCCGACGGGCCTTCGAGCTGCTCGATCACCCAGAGCCGCTGCTGGGCGGACGAGAGCGGGGGCTCCTCGGGCCGCTCGGCCGCGGGGAGCAGGGCCGGGCGCCGTACGGCGCCGGCGGCGGCGACCCGGGCCGCCAGCTCGGCGACCGTCGGGGCCTCGAACAGGTCCCGGATGGCCAGCTCCGCGCCGAGCGCGGCGCGGGCCCGGCTGACCAGCCGGGTGGCCAGCAGGGAGTGCCCGCCCAGGTCGAAGAAGTCGTCGTCGATCCCGGCCCGCTCCACGCCGAGCAGCTCGGCGAAGAGCGCGCACAGGACCTGCTCCTGCGGCGAGCGCGGCGGCCGGCTCCGGCCCCCGGCGGTGACGGCGGGCCGGGGCAGCGCCCGCACGTCCAGCTTGCCGTTCACGGTGAGCGGCAGCCGGTCCACCACCATGATCGCGGCCGGGATCATGTAGCCCGGCAGCCGGGCCTTCAGCGACTCCCGCAGAGCCGTGACGAGGTCCTCCTGCCCCGGAGCCCCCGAGGATCCCGAGGATCCCGAGGACTCCGACTCTTGGGACGCGGCGGCGTCCTGGAGCACGGCGGCGTCCTGGGGCACGACGTACCCGACCAGCCGCTTGGCCCCGCCCGGCCCGGAGGCGTCGGCCACGACGGCGGCGTGCGAGACCAGCGGATGCTCCTCCAGCGCCGCCCCGATCTCGCCCAGTTCGACCCGGTAACCGCGGATCTTCACCTGGTCGTCGGTCCGCCCGAGGAAGTCCAGGTTGCCGTCGGGACGGAGGCGCACGAGGTCGCCGGTGCGGTACATGCGGGCGCCCGGCTCGTCGCCGAACGGGTCGGCGACGAAGCTCGCGGCGGTCAGGCCGGGCCTGCGGTGGTAGCCGCGCGCCAGGCCGACCCCGCTGATGTAGAGCTCGCCCGGGGTGCCCGGCGGGACCGGGCGCAGCGCGGAGTCGAGCACGTAGGCGCGGGTGTTCCAGATCGGCCGCCCCACCGTGGAGGTCGGGCTGTCGCCGGTGGAGGCGCCGAGCGTGTTGATCGTGTACTCGGTCGGCCCGTACAGGTTGTAGCCGAACGTTGCGGGGGTGTCCCGCAGCGTGCTCCAGACCGTCTCGGACACCGCCTCGCCGCCGAGCAGCACCAGCGGGGGCCGGTGCCCGTCGAGCAGGCCCTCCTCGATGAGGTGGTGGGCGTAGGTGGGCGTCACGTTGACGACGTCGACCCGTTCACGGTCGCAGTAGGCCACCAGCGCCTCGGCGTCGCGGCGCAGGTTCTCGTCGCAGACGTGGACCTCGTGCCCCTCGATCAGCCAGAGCAGCTCCTCCCACGACATGTCGAAGGCGAAGGAGACGGTGTGGGCGATGCGCAGCCGCCGCCCGCCGGCCGCCGCGATCGCCGGGTCGAAGATGGCCTCGCGGTGGTTGAACTGCATGTTCGTCAGCCCGCGATAGGGCGTGACGACGCCCTTGGGGCGGCCGGTGGAGCCCGAGGTGAAGATCACGTATGCCGGGTGCTCCAGCCGGTGCGGCAGGTCGCGGGCGAAGGCCGGGCGCTCGCCGTCGGCCAGTACGCCGGAGGGCAGCGCCGCCAGCGCCGCGACCGTGGCCGGGTCGTCGAGCAGGACGCGCGTCACCCCGGTGTCCGGGAGCGTCGCGGCGACCGCCGTGGTGGTCACCACACACGCCGGGGCGGTGTCCCGGAGCATGAACTCCAGTCGCTCGGCCGGATACTCCAGGTCCAGGGGCAGGTAGGCGGCGCCCGTCTGGAGCACGGCGAACAGCGCCACGACCATGTCGGCCGAGCGCGGCAGGGCCAGCGCGACCACCCGCTCCGGCGCGGCGCCGTACGCCAGCAGCAGCCGGGCCATGCGGTTGATCCGCACGTCCAGCTCGGCGTAGGTCAGGCGCTCGGCGCCGAAGACCAGGGCCACCTCGTCCGGGGTGCGCGCCGCCTGCTCGGCGAGCAGCTCGGCGACGGTCGCCGGGGGCAGCGGGCGCCGCGTGGCGTCCCACTCCGCGCCGAGGCTCCGCCGCTCTCCCGGGAGGAGCAGGTCGAGTGCGCCGGTCCGCTCCGCCAGGCCGTCCACCAGGCGCTCCAGCACCGCCGTGTAGCGCGCCAGCAGCGCGGCGGCCTCGTCCGCCCCGAACGCGTCGGGCCGGTACGACAGCGTCACGCGCAGCCGGGAGCCCTGGGTCACGATGAGGGTGAGCGGGTAGTGGGTGGCGTCGATCCCGGTCACGTCCACGATGCCGTTGCCCCGCGTGAACGCGGTCATCCGTTCCTCGCCGCCGGCGTCGCGCAGCACGAAGAGCGTGTCGAAGAGCCTGCGGTGCCCGCTCTCCCGCTGCAGCTCCCCCAGACCCAGGTGCTCGTACGGCATCAGCGCCACGCGCTCGTCCTGCACCCGCCGCAGGAGGTCCAGCACGGGCTCGCGCGGGTCGAAGGAGATCCGCACCGGAACCGTGTTGAGGAACATCCCGATGATGCTCTCCACCTCGGGGACCGCCACCGGGCGTCCCGCGACCGCCGCGCCGAAGACCACGTCGTCGCGGCCGGCGGCGGCGGACAGGATGAGCCCCCAGGCGGCGTTGAGCACGGTGTTGAGGGTCAGGCCGTGCTCGCGGGCCGTGGCGCGGAGCCGGTCGCCGAGCTCCGCGGGGAGCAGGGCGTCGAGGTTCAGCGGGATCACCGGGCGCAGGCCGTCGTCGGCGGGCCGTACCAGCGTCGGCTCGGCCAAGCCGGACAGGGCCTCGCGCCAGGCCGCCAGCGCCGCTCCGGAGTCCTGTCCGGCGAGCCAGGCCAGGTAGTCCCGGTAGGAGCCGGGGGCGGGCAGGCCGCGGTCGTCGCCCGCCCGGTCGTACAGGGCGAACAGCTGCTCCAGGAACAGCCAGGCCGACCAGCCGTCCCACAGGATCAGGTGGTGGCTGACCACCAGCCGGTCGTGATCGCCGAGCCGGATCAGCAGCAGCCGCATCAGCGGCGGGCTGGACAGGTCGAACCGCCGGGTCCGGTCCTCGGCCAGCAGCGCGGCCACCCGCTCGGCCTGCTCGGCGGCGGGCAGGCGGGACAGGTCGATCTCGCGCACCGGGGACGGCACGTCGGCGCCGATGAACTGCACCGTCCGGGGCAGCCCCTCGCCGGTGAACCCGGCGCGCAGGCTCGGGTTGCGCGCCAGCAGCGCCGCGCAGGCCGCGCGGAGCCGGTCGGCGTCGATCCGCCCGGTGAACGTGAAGACGTCCTGCGAGGTGTAGACGTCGACCGCGTCCGCGTCGCCGGCGTCGTAGGTGGAGTGGAAGAAGATGCCTTCCTGCAGCGGGGAGAGCGGCCAGACGTCCTCGACGGGGACGGGGCTGACCTGCCGCACCCGGTCGGCCTCCCCGGCGGTCAGCCGCATCAGGTCCGCTCGCGTCCCGTCTCCCGCCCGCCCCGCGTGGTCGGTGTCGCCCTCCCGCGCCCCGTTCCCCTCGGGTGCTCCGTCTCCCGCCTGCGTCCCGGCCACCGCCTCGGCCAGCGCGGCGGGCGTGCGGTGCGTGAAGACGTCGCGGGGACTGAGCGGCAGACCGGCCCGGCGGGCGCGCCCGGAGACGGTGATGGACGCGATGCTGTCGCCGCCGAGCACGAAGAAGTCGTCGTCGGCTCCGGCCTCGGTCCCCAGGACCTCGGTGAAGATCCGGCAGAGCAGCGCCTCCCGTTCGGTGCGCGGCGCCCGCGCCTCCCTCCGGGCGGCCCCGGCGGCGGCGTCCGGGACGGGCAGGGCGGCCCGGTCCACCTTGCCGTTGGGCGTCAGCGGAAGCGCGTCGAGCACGACGACCGCGCCGGGGACCATCGGGGCGGGCAGCGCCGCGGCCAGCGCGGAACGGAGCGCGGCTCCGTCGAGCCGGGCGCCGGGCTCCGGCAGCGCGTACCCGACCAGCCGCGCGGCGGCCCCCGAGCCGTGGACCGCCGCCACGGCCCGTGCGACCCCGGGCTCGTCCGCCAGCCGGGCCTCGACCTCGCCGAGCTCGACGCGGTTACCGCGGATCTTGACCTGGTGGTCGGTCCGGCCCACGTACTCCAGGGCGCCGTCGGGGCGGCGCCGCACCAGGTCGCCGGTGCGGTACATGCGCGTGCCCGGCGGGCCGTACGGGTCGGCGACGAACCGCTCACCGGTGAGACCGGGACGGCCGTGGTAGCCGAGGGCCAGCTGGTCCCCGGCGATGTAGAGCTCCCCCGGCACGCCCTCGGGCGCGTGCCGCAGGCAGGCGTCGAGGACGTAGAGGCGGGTGTTCCAGACCGGCCCGCCGATCGGGACGGCCCCGCCCCCGGACGACGGGGACCCGGATCGCCGGGACCCGGACGTCGAAGACTCGGACGGCGAAGACTCTGACGGCAGGAGTCCGGACGGTTGCGACCCGGCTTGCTGGGATCCGTCCTGCCAGGTGACCTGGACCGTGGCCTCGGTCGGCCCATAGCAGTTGTCCACCGGCACGCCGGTCAGCTCCCGCCAGCGGCGGGCCACCCCGGCGGTCAGCGCCTCGGCGCCGCCGAAGACCTTGCGCAGGCTCGCGGCCCACGCCGAGTCGCCGGCGACCTCCTCGGTGGCCAGGAACGCCTGGATCATCGAGGGGACGATGTCCAGGACGGTGACGCGCCGCTCCTGGATGAGACCGGCCAGGTAGTCCGGGTCGAAGTGTCCGCCGGGCTCGGCGAGCACGACGGCGGCCCCGGCGCACAGCGGCCAGAAGATCTGCCAGACGGAGGCGTCGAAGCTCGCCGACGCCTGCTGGAGCATGCGGTCGCCGGAGTCCAGACCGAACTCGCCCTGCGCCCACGCGAGGTGGCCGATGATCGCCCGGTGCGTGACGACGACGCCCTTGGGGCGGCCGGTCGAGCCCGACGTGTAGATGAGATAGGCGGGATCGCCGGACCCGGCCGGACGCGAGACGGGAATGGCCGGACGCGAGGCGGGCGTCCCCGATCCGGGCTCGGCTCCGTCGGCGGCCTCCCCGCGGTCGATCATGACGCGCTCGACGCCGTACGCCCCGGGGAGCCGGGCGGCGGTCTCCTCCGTGGTGACGACGGCGCGGGCCCCGCAGTCGGCGAGCATGAACGCCAGCCGGTCCGCGGGGTACTCGACGTCCAGTGGCACGTACGCCGCACCCGACTTCAGCACGCCCAGCAGCGCGACGATCATTTCGATCGAGCGCGGGACCGCCACCGCCACGAACTGCCCCGCGCCGATCCTCCGGGCGGCCAGCCGCCGGGCGAGGTCCTCGGCCCTGCGGTCCAGCTCGGCGTAGGAGACCTCCTCCGCACCGGAGATCAGCGCGGTGGCGCCGGGCGAGGCGGCGACCTGCGCGGCGAAGGCCGTCGCCAGCGTCTCCTCCGGGACCGGCCTGACCGCTCCGGTGAGCGCCGCCCGCCCACGGTCGGTGGCGGGCAGCAGGTCGAACCGGCCGACCGGGCGGTCGGGATCCGCGGCCATCTCTTCGAGCAACCGGATCAGCGCCGCCGAGAGCCGCGCGGCCGTCCCGGCGTCGAACCGCCCGGTGTCGTAGTCGAGCCGCAGGTCCAGCCGGTCCCCGGGCACCGCGGTGAGGGACAGGGGGTAGTGGGAGGCGTCGCGGATGTCGACCCCGGTGATCTCGAAGGCCCCGCCGGGGGCGCGCAGGTCCCCTCTGACGGGGTAGTTCTCGATCACGACGAGGGTGTCGAACAGGCTCCGCGTGTCCGGATCGGTGAACCCGGCCAGCCGCTGGATCTCCGCCAGTCCGAGGTGCTGGTGGTCGAGCAGGTCCGCCTGGGCGTCCTGGAGCCGGGTCAGAAGGTCGGCCGGGTGCTCGCCGGGCCGCCACGTCATCCGTACCGGCAACGTGTTGACCAGCAGGCCCACCATCGACTCGACGCCCTCGACGGCGGCCTGCCGGCCGGAGACGGTGGTGCCGAACACGACGTCGCGACGACCGGTGAGGCGTCCCGCGAGCAGTCCCCATGCGCCCTGGATGACGGTGCTCAGCGTGAGCCCGCGCCCGCGCGCCCACGCGGTCAGCTCGGCGGTCAGCTCCGCGGTGAGCTCGCCGCGGACCTGCCCGATCGGCCCGGGCGCCGCCTCACCCGCCGGTACGGCCCCGCTCGCGGGCACGGCCTCATCCGTGGATACGGCCCCGCGTACGGCCCGCGCCAGCAGGGTCGGCTCCTCCAGCCCGGACAGCGCCTGCCGCCAGGCGGCGCGCGCCGCCTCCCGGTCGCGGCCCTTCAGCCAGGAGAAGTATTCGCGGCAGAGAGAGACCGCGGCGCGAGCGTCAGCCGCCGCTTTGCCAGAGATCGCGGCGCGAGTGTCAGCCGCCTCGTCGGTTCGCTCCGCACCGGTGCTCGCTCCGCGGCTCTTCTCGGCACCGGCGCTCACCCCGCCGAGGCTTTCCGCACCGGTGCTCGTCCCGCCGGGCTTCTCGGCATCGGCCCGGTACCCGGCGAGCAGGTCACGCAGCATGATCGGCACCGACCAGCCGTCGGCGACGAGGTGGTGGAGCGTGAGGACCAGCCAGTGGCGGTCCGCGCCGCGGACGAACGCGGCGCGCATCAACGGGGGAGCCGCGAGGTCGAACCGGTGCGCCCGCTCCTCCTCCGCGACGGCGCGGACGATCTCCCCTTCCGCGGTGTGGGCCGTCCCGCCCTCGGGGCGCAGAGCGTCGATCTCCCGCCACGGCACGGTCACCGTACCGGGGACGAACTGGACGACGCGGCCGTCGGACCGTTGCCGGAACCCGGCGCGCAGGAGCGGGTGGCGCTCCAGCAGCCCCTGCACCGCGCGGTGCAGGGCGCCTCCGGCGGCGCCGTCGACGGCGTTCCGCCCGGCGCCTTCGGCTCTCTCGGCATTCCCCGCGTCCCGGTCGACACCGGTCAGCTCGATGACCTGCTGCACCGTGTAGACGTCGGAGACGTCCTCGTCGAAGAGCGCGTGGAAGAACAGTCCCTGCTGGAGCGGGGTGACCGGCAGGACGTCCCGCAGGCCGTACGGGGCCGCCTCCAGCTCGTCGATCTCGTCCTGGCCGATCTCCACCAGCGGGAAGTCCGCGGGGGTGTGTCCTCCCGCGTCCGGCGCGGCCAGGTGCGCGGTGAGCCCTCGCAACGCCTCCAGCCAGAGCCCGGCCAGCTCGGCGACACCGGCGCGGTCGAGGACCCCGTCCGGCCACGACCAGGTCGCGCTCAGCTCCGGCCCCGAGGTCCCGTCCCGGACGACCGCGTTGATCTCCAGCGGACGCGACAGCGGCATCCCCGGGTCACGGCCGGCCGTCAGCGGCTCGGCGTCGTCGGCGAGCCGCCAGTCCCCGCCCTCGTCCGCCCGGAAGCGGCCCAGGTAGTTGAAGAGCAGCTGCGGTTCCGGCGCGGCGGCCAGCGCGCCCGCCGTCTCCTCGTTCAGGTGGCGCAGCTGCCCGTAGCCCAGGCCGGAGCCGGGCAGGGCGCGCAGCTGCTCCTTGATCCGCTTGAGCGCGCGACCGACGGCGGGCCCGCCTGCCCGGAACTCCGCCCAGTCGATGTCACCGGCGTCGATCCGGACCGGGAAGACACTGGTGAACCAGCCCACGGTGCGGGACAGATCGGCCCCGCCCGCCAGGTCGATCTCATCCGCCAGGTCACTGCTACCCGCCAGGTCGTTCCCACCCGCCAGAGCGGCCCCGCCCGCCGGGCCGTCCCCGTTCGCCAGCTCGTCCTGCTCGCGCCCGTGGCCCTCCAGCTCCAGCAGGAGCCCACGGCTCGTGCCCGGACCGGAATCCGCGCCGATGCCGGCCGGACGGTCCTGACGCCAGCGGGCGACCGCGGCGGCGAGCGCGGTCAGCAGGACGTCGTTGACCGTGCCGTGGTAGGCGGCCGGGAGGTCGGCGAGGAGCGGGGCGGTCTGGTCGCCGGGCAGCGACACCGTCAGCGAACGTTCGTTCGCCGCCGTGTCGGTCGCCGGGTCCAGCGGCCGCAGCCCGAGGGCCGGGGCCGGCTCGCGGAGCATCTCCCGCCAGCTCTCCAGCTCGGCCCGGCGGGAAGCGGTCAGCGCGTCCGCGGCCAGCATCCGCGACCAGCGCGGGAAGGACGTGCCGACCGGCGGCAGGGTGACCGGTTGTCCCGCCGCGAGGGACCGGGCGGCCTGGGCGAGGTCGGCCAGCAGGATGCGCCAGGACACGCCGTCGACGACGAGGTGGTGGGCGACCAGCACCAGCCGTCCGGGGACGCTCCGCCCGGCGTCGAGCCAGACCGCCTGGAGCATCCGGCCCTCCTCGGGGGCCAGCCGGCCGGCGGCCCGGCGGCGGTGCTCGGCGATCATTTCGCCCAGGGCGCCCCCGCTGCCCGTGACAGCCGTACCGCCCCGGGCCCCCGGGACGCCCGTGATCTCCGCATCGTTCCGGATACCGGGGGTATCCCCACGGACGGCGATGCCCGCGCCGTCCGCGACGGCCGTCCCGTCCGAACTGTCCACAGCCTGTGGAAGGTTCGCGCCGACCTCGACCCGCTCCACGAGGCCGGCCGCCCGGACCGCGCCCGGCGGCGGGACCTCCAGGGCCCAGCCGTCGGCCCGCCGCAGCCGGGCGCGCAGCATGCCGTGATGGTCCAGTACGGCCTGCAGGACCGAAGCCAGCAGCTCGGTGGTGAGATCCGCCGGAACCTGCAGCACCACGGCCTGGTGGAAGCCGTCGATCGGCCTCCCGGGACCGGCGGCCCCCGTAGGCCGCGCGGAATCGTCGGCCTGTGGACCGACGACCTGTGGATCCACAGCCTGCGGATCGACGGCCTGCGGATCGATGGGCTGGACGGGATCGGCGGGTTCTGGGAGTTCCGCGGGCCCTGTGGATCGCGCCGGTTCCACGAGCTCGCGCAGCCAGTGGATGATCGGGGTCGCCGGCGCGTCGCCGACGCCCGGGTCGTGGACCTGCTCCGGGGCCTGACCGGCCCGGCCGGCCTGCTCACGGGCGAGCGCGGCGACGGTCCGGAGCCGGAAGACGTCGCGGGGGGTGATGACCAGCCCGGCGCGGCGGGCCCGGTTCACCAGCTGGATCGCGACGATGCTGTCGCCGCCGAGCTCGAAGAACCCGTCGTGGACGCCCACCGCGGGCAGCCCGAGCAGTTCGGCGAAGAGATCGGCCAGGACGTGCTCGGCCGGGGTGGACGGGGCGGTGCCCCCCGTCTGCGCCGTCCACTCGGGTTCCGGCAGAGCCTGCCTGTCCAGCTTGCCGTTCGGGGTCAGCGGTAGCACGCCGTCCAGCACCACGATCGTGCCGGGCACCATGTAGTCGGGCAGCGTGCCCGCCACCAGACTCCGCAGCTCCGCCGGGTCGACGGCCCGGAACCGGGCCCCGTCCCCGGAGGCGGAGCCAGGGCCCGGAGCGGAGCCGGAGCCGGGGGTGGAGGCGGAAGCGGATCCCAGCCCGGAGCCGGTCCCGTTCCCGAGCTCAGACCCGGCCCCGTTCACGGGCTCAGACCCGGCCCCGTTCACGGGCTCAGAGCCGGCCCCTGATCCGGGTCCCGTCACGTAGGCCACGAGCCGCTTGACGCCGCGGTGGTCCTCGCGGGCGACGACCGCCGCCTGCGCGACGGCGGGGTGGGCCATCAGGGCGCTCTCGACCTCGCCGGGCTCGATGCGATAGCCCCTGATCTTGAGCTGGCCGTCCTCGCGGCCGAGGAAGTCGATGTTCCCGTCGGGACGCCAGCGGGCCCGGTCCCCGGTGCGGTACATGCGGTCGCCGGGCGCGCCGAACGGGTCGGAGACGAACCGCTCGGCGGTCAGGCCCGGCCTGCCGAGGTAGCCGCGGGCCAGTCCGCGGCCCGCGACGTACAGCTCGCCCACGGCGCCGGGCGGCACCGGCCGCAGCGCGGAGTCGAGCACGTAGCAGCGGGTCCCCGGGTCGGGGACGCCGATCGGCACCGGGCCCGGCAGGTCGGGGTCGGCGAGCCAGAGCGTGGAGTTCACCGTCGCCTCGGTGAGGCCGTACGCCACCACGACCCGCATGCGCCGCCCCCATCGGGCGATCAGCTCGGCCGGGACGGCCTCGGTGCCCACCACGAGCACCCCGCCCTCGGGCAGCTCGCACTCGGCGGGGAGGGCGGCCACCAGTGACGGAGGCAGGATCATGTGGGTGGCCCGGTGCCCGGTGAGGTAGCCGGTCAGCTCCTCCCCGGCGACGCGCCGCTCGGCGGGCACGATGATCGCCGTGCCGCCCACGCACAGGGACATGACCAGGTCCCAGACGGCGACGTCGAACCCGACCGAGGCGAACTGCACGACCCGGCTGGCGGCGTCCACGCCGAGCCGTTCGGTGGCGGTGCGGATCAGGCTGCCGATGCCGTCGTGGGAGATCACCACCCCCTTGGGGCGGCCGGTCGATCCCGAGGTGTAGATGACGTACGCGGCCCGGTCCAGGCCCAGGCCGGCGAGATCGGGGAGGTCGGTGAGGTCGGTGTCCTCCAGACCGGCCAGCTCCGCGACGACGGCGGGGTCGTCCAGGAGCAACCGGGGGACGGAGACCTCGCGAGGCTGGCGGGGCCCAGAAGTCTCACATGACTCAGGAACCTCGCGGGACTCACGGAGATCGCGGGACTCACGGAGATCGCGGAGCTCGGGAAGCTCGCCGGCGAGGTCCGTCACGGAGACGACGGCGCGCGCCCGCGCGTCCTCGATCATGTACGCCACCCGGTCCGCCGGGTGGTCCAGGTCGAGGGGAAGATAGGCGGCGCCCGCCTTCATCACACCGAGCAGGGCGACGACCATGTCGGCCGAGCGGGGCACGGCGACCGCGACGACGTCCTCGGCGCGGACTCCGCGGGCGCGCAGCAGCCGGGCCAGCCGGTTGGCCCGGCCGTTCAGCTCGGCGTACGACAGCCGCTCCGACTCGCAGATCAGGGCGAGCGCGTCCGGCGCGTGCGCGGCCCGCCGCTCGAACGCCGCGGTCCACGACAGCTCCTGGACCGGAGGCAGGGCGCCGGCGAAGCGGTCGAGCACCAGCCGGCGTTCGTCGTCGGTGGTCAGGTCGATGGCGCCCAGCGGCCGGTCCGGGGCGGTGGTCATCGCGGTGGCCACCGCCTCCAGCACCGCCAGGAAGCGCCGCTCGTGCCCGGCGAGCTCCTCCGGGCCGCAGACGGAGGCGTCCGCGTCGAAGTCGACGCGCAGGCCCTGCCCGGCGGGCCGGTCGTAGACGGCGACGGACAGGTCGATGACCGGACCGAGGGACAGGTAGTGGATCACGCCGGACAGGTCGCCGAACCGCGTCTCCCCGTGGAAGGGCATGACGTTGACGGTGGGACCGATGAGGGCGCGCAGGCCCTCGGGGCGTCCCAGCTCCCTGGCCAGGTCCTCACCCCGGTAGCGCGCGTGCGCGGCCAGCTCGCGGACGTTCCCGGCGACCGCCTCGACGAGCTCGGCGGGGGTCGTGTCGGGCCGTACGGCCAGGCGGAGCGGGAGGACGTTGGACATCAGGCCGGGCGTGTCCCGCGACCCGGCGTCCACCCGGCCGGTCACCGGCAGGCCGAGCACCACGTCCTGCTCGCCGGTGGCCCGGTGCAGGTAGGCCGCCATGGCCGCGATGGCCAGGCGGGACAGGCGGGTCCCGGCGGAGGCGGCGGCCTCGCGCAGCCGCTCCGTCCGCTCGGCGGACAGCTCCACGGTGCGCCGGAGGGTCCGGGCCGCCTGGACGGGCGGGCACTCCACCAGGCGGGCGGGCTCGTCGGGCAGGCCGGCGAGCCGGTCGTGCCAGAAGTCGCGGTCGGCCGTGTGCTGCTCCGAGCCGCGGTAGGCCGTGTCACCGGAGATCAGATTCCGCAGCGACCAGCTGTGCGCGACCGGGGCGCCGTCCGCGGGCTCCGCGAGCCCCGCGGGATCTGCGAGCCCCGCGGGATCTGCGAGCCCCGCGGGATCTGCGAGCCCCGCGAGCTCCGCGGGATCTGCGAGTTCCGCGAGCTCCGCGCCGTACAGCTCGGCGACCCGGTTGGTGATCTGCAGGACCCCGTACCCGTCGGTGAGCAGGTGGTGGTAGCGCTGGTACCACCAGACCCGGTGCGGGCCGATCCGCAGCAGCGCCTGGGCGAACAGGGGACCGCGCGCCAGGTCGGCGACCCGGGCCATGTCGGCGTCCATCCAGGCGCGGGCCGCCGCCTCGGGGTCGGGCTCGCCGGTCAGGTCCAGGACGGCGGGCGCCCAGCCCCCGGGGAGGCGGCGGGCCTGGACGGGGCGGCCCTCCACCTCGGTGAACACCACGTGCAGAGGCTCGGCCTCCCGTACGGCCCGCCGCACCGCCGCGGCCAGGCGCGGCACGTCGGGCCCGCCCGCCGTCTCAGGCCCGCCCGCCGTCGCGAGCCCATCCAGCGCCTCGGAGCCATCCGGCGCATCAGGCCCGTCCGGCGCGGGTCCCTCCCCGGTGACCTCTCCGTCCCCCCGTCCGGCGGGGACGGAGAGGTCCACATAGCAGCCGATGTTGTACACCGGGCTGTCCGGCTCGATCCGCTGGGCCAGCCAGATCCCGGTCTGCGCGCCGGTCAGCGGCAGCACACGTCCGTCCTCGACCATCGTCTCCATGCCTTCTCGTGCCCCGCCACGGGGGAATGTCGTCGGATGTCGTCGGACGCGGGACTACTTCTTGATCAGCGGCGCGACCTGCTCGATGGCGTACGGGATGCTGAGCACCGTGTTGAAGGACAGCGCCGCTCCGATCGGCGGGTCCTGGTAGGTCAGGAAGAGGTCGCGCCCCTCCTTGGCGACCTTCAGCTCCTTGTAGACCTTGTCGTTCTTGATGCGCTCCCAGGGCTCCTTGCCGGTGGTGAGCCAGACCAGCCGGTCGACCTCCAGCATGTTCAGGCCCTCGGAGCCGAACTCGGCGACGTTCGACGTGCCCGCCTTCTCGGTGATCTCCGTGGGGACGGTGAAGCCCATCTCGGCCAGGAACGCCGACTTGGGGTCACCCTTCTGGAAGGCCGAGTACTGCCCGGGTTTGAAGCTGTCGGCGGCGACGGCGGTCATGTCCGACCACTGCGGATTCTCCTTGCGCACCTGGGCGAACTTCTCGTCGATCCCGGCGATGAGCTCCTTGGCCCTGGCCTCCTCGCCCAGGGCCCGCCCGGCCAGCAGGGTCATCTCCTGCCACGGCGCGGCGTAGGGGTCGTAGCCCTTGGGCTGGGCGACCACCGGGGCGATCTTCGAGAGCTGGTCGTAGTGCTCCTTCTGGATGCCGGAGTACATGGCGAAGATCAGGTCGGGCTTGAGCGCGACCAGCTTCTCGAACTTGACGCCGTCCTCGCGCAGGCCCAGGACCGTGGGCTCGGCGCCGCCCCAGACGTCCTTGGTCCACGGCCAGTCGGTGAACGGAGTCCGCTGGAACCAGTCCACCACGCCGATCGGCTTGTGGCCGAGCGCCAGCACCGGCTCGTGGTCGCTGAGGCCGAAGGTGACGATCCGCTCCGGCTTCTTCTTGATCTCCGTCGTGCCGTACAGGTGCTCGACCGTCACGGGGAAGGCCGATCCCGTGGCCGGCGCGGTCCCGGAGGCGACCGGTGCGGCCGGTGTGGCCTCGGCCCGGTCGGCGGGCCGGTCCGCACCGCAGCCGGCGGCGACCGCGGTCAGGGTCAGCGCGGTGAGGGCGAGCAGGAGACGCTTGGCGAGCCGGGTGCCGGGAGCGGGCATGGGGGGATGGGACATCTTTTCCTCTTCGGGCTCTAGTCGACGTCCAGGGTCGACCTCTGGAATTCCTCCGGCCCGCGAGGCCGCCGCACGGGATGGAGCACACGCCGTACCGGCACGACAGACCGCCGCGGATAGATCAACATGTCACACTAAGGTAAGCCTTACCTAGGTTCAATATTCTCGCAAGGCTTGCATACGCAAAGTAAGTAAGGTATGCCTTGCCTAAAAGGCCAGATGGGACCTTCGTGACTTCTCCCAGAACAACGCCTCCGCACGGGCCCCCACCGCCGGACGGCGCCGGATCCGGCGCGCCCGGGACTGACGCGGCTGCGGAACCGGGCGCGAACACGGGAGCGGGCGCGAGTCCAGCGGACGCGAGTACGAGAGCGGACGCGAGTCCGGCGGGCACGAATGCGGGCACGAACGGATCCCGGCGGGTGCGGCGTCCACTGCTGATCATCACGGCCGCGGGGGTCCTGATCGCCCTGTGCCTGCTCTCCCTGGCCGTGGGAAGCCGGGACATCCCCCTCGACCAGGTGATCCTCGCCCTCACCGACCCCGGCCACCCGCGGCTCGACGCCGAGGTGGAGGCCATCGTCCGGGGCACCCGGACGATCCGCACCCTGGTCGCCGTGCTCACCGGGGCGGCGCTGGGCCTGGCGGGGGCGATCATGCAGGGCCTGACCCGCAACCCGCTGGCCGACCCGGGGCTGCTGGGGGTCAGCGCGGGTGCGGCCTTCGGCACCGTCGTCGCCGCCGGACTGCTCGGCCTCGGCGGGCTGCTGACCTCCATCTGGTTCGCCTTCGGCGGAGCCGCGATCGCCGCCGTCGTGGTCTACCTGCTGGGCAGCCGGGGCCGGGGCGGCGCCTCCCCGGTCAAGCTGGCCCTGGCCGGAGTCGCGGTGACCTACCTGCTGGACTCGCTGACCAGCGGCATCGCGCTGACCGACCCCGAGGCCCTGGACCGCTACCGCTACTGGTCGTCGGGGTCCCTGACCGGGCACGACTTCGAGGTGCTGCTCAACGTCCTGCCGTTCATCGCCTTCGCGGCGCTTCTGGCGCTGAGCGCCGCGCCCGCCCTCAACAGCATCTCCCTCGGCGACGACGTCGCCACCGCGCTGGGGCACCGGATCGGCCTGGTCCGCCTGCGCGTCGCCCTGGCGGTCACCCTGCTGACCGGCGCGGCGGTGGCGGTCACCGGGCCGATCGTCTTCGTCGGGCTGGTGGTGCCGCACGCGGCCCGCATGATCACCGGCCCCGACCACCGCTGGCTGTTGCCCGCCTCGATGCTGCTCGCGCCGTGCCTGCTGCTCGTGGGCGACATCATCGGGCGTGTCGTGGCGCGCCCGCAGGAGATCGACGTGAGCCTGGTCGCGGCGTTCCTCGGAGCGCCGTTCTTCATCGCCCTGGTCCGCCGCCGCCGACTCGCGGAGCTGTGATCATGTCCCCGACCGTGCCCCCGATGCCTCCGACCGTGCCCCCGGCCTCCCCGCCCCCCTCGGCGACGCCTTCCTCGACGCCCTCCGCGGCGCCCTCCACCGCCCCCTTCCTGACCGTCACCCGCTCTCACGGCCGCATCGCGTTCCGGCTGGCCCGCTCCGCCGTCTCCGGAGCGCTGAGCCTCCGGCTGATGCTGGTCTGGCTCGCCATGGCCGCCACCGCGTTCCTGGTCTTCTGCCTGACCGTCGGCATCGGCACCGGCGACTACACCATCCCGCTGCCCGACGTGGTCCCCGCGCTGTGGGGGGCGGGCGACGACACCGCCGCCGTGTTCGTGGTCCAGGAGTTGCGGCTGCCCCGCGCCGCCGTGGCCCTGCTCGCCGGGGCCGCCTTCGGCATGGCCGGAGCGATCTTCCAGTCCGTCACCCGCAACCCGCTGGCCAGCCCGGACATGCTCGGCATCACCCAGGGGGCCGGCACCGCCGTGGCCGTCGGGATCGTCGTCGGCGCCGGGCCCGGCCTCGGCTCGCAGACGCTCGGGCTGGGCGGCGCCCTCGCCGCCGGTCTGCTGATCTACCTGCTGGCCTGGAACCGGGGCACCACGGGATACCGGATCGTGCTGGTGGGCATCGGGGTCAGCTGGATGTGCGTCAGCCTCACCTCCTACCTGGTGAGCCGGGCGGAGGTGTACCAGGCGCAGCGGGTGCTGGGCTGGCTCGTGGGCAACCTCAACGACCGGGGCTGGGCGCACGCGCAGCCGCTGGCCCTGGCCCTGGCCGTGCTGGCGCCGCTGGTCCTGCTGCTGGTACGGCTCCAGCGGGCCCTGCACCTCGGCGACGAGGTGGCCGGCGCCCTGGGCACCCCGGTGCAGCGCACCCGTATGATCGTCATGCTGTGCGGGGCCGCGCTCGCCGCGTTCGCCACCGCAGCGGCCGGCCCCGTCCTGTTCGTCGCGCTGGCCGCGCCCCAGATCGCCCAGCGGCTGGCCCGCGCCGCCGCTCCGCCGGTCACCGCCGCCGCCCTCACCGGATCGACGATCGTGCTGGTCAGCGACCTGATCAGCCAGCGGCTCCTGACCGACATGGTCCTGCCGGTCGGCGTGGTGACCGGGGTGCTCGGCGCGCCGTTCCTGCTGTGGCAGCTCGCCCGCGCCGAGCGGGCCCTCTAGTTCTCCCCGGCCCCTTCCGCCGCCGGGATCCGGTCAGTGCCGGAGCGCGTAGTGCTCCCGGCCGCTCCGGTCGTCCCGACCGGCGTCGCCGGCGCCGTGCAGCCCCGCGGCGATCGACCGGACGATCTCGCCGACCCGTACGGCGGTGGCCGACAGCAGCGTCGAGGTGATGCCGTGCGTGTGCTCGGTGGCGCCCTGGACGTAGATGCCGCAGCGCATCGCCTCGGTGGTGGCCACCCGGTAGTCGCGGCCGATCCGCAGCCCGCCCCCGGGCAGCCGGTGGCAGTACGCGCCCGCCTCGCCGAGCAGGGTGAGGGGGTCGCCGGGCCGGTAGCCGGTGGCGTAGACCAGCGCGTCGGCCTCCAGCTCCGTGCGCTCCCCGGTCGGCAGGAACTCCACCGTGGCCCGCAGGCCGGTCCCGTCCGCGGCGACGCCGGTGAGCCGGGAGGCGTTGAGGATGCGCAGCCGCTCCGTCCCGCGCACCTTCTCCTGGTAGTGGCGCCGGTAGAGCTCGTCGATGAGGTCGAGGTCGACCACCGAGTAGTTGGTGGAGGCGTGGTAGTCCCGCAGCATCTCCTTCACCTCGTCGGGGGAGGTGTAGAAGTGGTCGACCGCCGCGGGGTCGAAGATGCGGTTGGCGAAGGAGCTGTCATCGGCGGGGGTGTAGCCGTACTTCGTGAAGACCGCGCACACCTCCGCCTCCGGGAAGGAGCTGTGCAGGTAGTCGGTGACCTCGGCGGCGCTCTGCCCGGCCCCGACCACGATCATCCGCTGCGGGTCGCGCAGCGTGGGGACCCGGGTGAGGAGTTCCTCGCTGTGCCAGACGCGCTCGTCGTTCACCACGCCCTCGGGCAGGAACGGCTCCAGCCCGGTGGCGATCACCAGGTTGCGCGCCCGGCGGGTGGTCAGCTCGTCGGCGCCTCCGCCGCGCCGTACCACCACGTCGAAGCACTCGACCGAGCCGTCCGCGACGACCGGGGTGACCGCGACGACTTCCGACCCGTATTCCACCTGGTCGGCGAAGGGCGCGGCGGCCCATTCGAGATAGTCGTGGAACTCCATCCGCGAGGGGAACATCGTTTTGTGGTTGATGAAATCGGCCAGCCGCCCTCGGTCCTGCAGATAGCGCAGGAAACTGAACTCGCTCGCCGGGTTCCGCATGGTGACCAGGTCCTTCAGAAAGGACACCTGCATGGTCGCGCCCTCCAGGAGCATGCCGCGATGCCAGCCGAAGGCCGGTTGCTTCTCCAGGAACACCGCGTCGATCGGTCGGCCCGTCTGCGCCCCGTGCTCCTGGAGCGCGATCGCCAGGGCGAGGTTGGACGGTCCGAAACCGATGCCGACAAGGTCGTGGACATGGTTCTCCGAGGGGGACATCTAACGCCTTTCCGGGAGCCGGACATGTGACACGAGGGAAGGCCGGGCGGCACGCGGACGGCCAGAGCGTGCGCCGAACGGGCTTCCAATGATCAGATATATCGATTAGGTTAGGCTCGCCTAATTAAAGTGAGCCTAACCTCTGCTCCTCTCCCTAACAAGGAGGCACCATGCGGATCGCGATGTTCGGCTACCAGACCTGGGGGCACCGCACATTGCAGGCGCTCCTGGGCTCCGGGCACGAGGTGGTGCTCGTCGTGACGCATCCCGGGAGCGAGCACGCCTACGAGAAGATCTGGAGCGACTCGGTGGCCGACCTGGCCGAGGAGCACGGCGTCCCGGTCCTGCTGCGCAACCGGCCCGACGACGAGGAGCTGATGCTCCGGCTCAAGGAGGCCCGGCTGGACCTCATCGTCGCCAACAACTGGCGGACGTGGATCCCGCCGGAGATCTTCAATCTCCCCCGGCACGGCACGCTCAACGTCCACGACTCCCTGCTGCCCGCCTACGCCGGGTTCTCCCCGCTGATCTGGGCGCTGATCAACGGCGAGACGGAGGTCGGGCTCACCGCGCACATGATGGACGAGGAACTGGACGCCGGGGACATCGTGCTCCAGCGGGCCGTCCCGGTCGGGCCCGGGGACACCGCCACCGACCTGTTCCACCGCACCGTGGACCTGATCGAACCCGTCGTCACCGAGGCGCTCGGACTCATCGCCTCCGGCCGGACCGACTGGACCCCCCAGGACCGCTCGAAGGCCAGCTTCTTCCACAAGCGGTCCGTCGAGGACGGCAACATCGACTGGACCTGGCCGGCCGAGGACATCGCCCGGCTCGTCCGGGCGCAGTCCGACCCGTATCCCAACGCCTTCACCCACTACAGGGGCGAGCGCGTCCGCGTGCTGAAGGCCTCGGTCTCCAAGGGGATCTACGGCGGCACCCCCGGGCGCGTCTTCATCCGCGAGGGCGACGGCGTGGTCATCGTCGCCGGCGCGGAGGCCCGCCGCGGGCGCAGCCACGGCCTGGTCATCGAGCGCGTCCGCACCGAGGACGGCACCGACCTGCCCGCCACCGAGGTCTTCCGCACCATGGGCGGCTACCTCACCCGGCAGCCCTGAGCATGGGCGCCGCCGAGGTGCTCGCCGCGCTCGAGGGCGAGACGGCCGCCATGACCGAATTCCTGGCCGAGCTGGTCCGCATCCCGAGCGTCGGCGGCTCCCCCGACGAGGCCGGCATCCAGGACCGGCTGGCGCGGTGGTTGCGCGCCGAGGGCCTGGAGGTCGACCACTGGCCCGTCCCGGTGGGCGAGCTGGCCGCCGAGCCGGGCTTCCCGGGCATGGAGGTGCCGCGTTCCCGGGCGTCGGGGCTGGTCGGACGCTTGCCCGGGACCGGCGGCGGCCGTTCCCTGATGTTCACCGCGCATGTGGACGTCGTCCCGCCCGGCGACCTCGCCGCCTGGAGCGACGACCCCTTCAGCGGCCGGATCGAGGACGGGGCGCTGTACGGCCG
This sequence comes from Planobispora longispora, assembly GCF_016863135.1. GTDB lineage: Bacteria > Actinomycetota > Actinomycetes > Streptosporangiales > Streptosporangiaceae > Planobispora > Planobispora longispora. The sequence goes on along the minus strand of NZ_BOOH01000017.1, from coordinate 105,234 downwards.
GGGCGCCTGCGACATGAAGGGCGGCCTGGTCGCCGCGCTGTTCGCGGTCCGCGCCCTGCGCCGCGCGCGGCTCCGCGGCGACGTGCTCGTCTCCTGCGTGGCGGGGGAGGAGGACGGCGGGCTCGGCGCCTACGCCCTGCTGCGCCGCGGCTGGCGGGCCGACGCCTGCGTGATCCCGGAGCCGACCGGCCTGGACGTGGTGCCCGCCAACGGGGGCGCGCTGACCTTCCGGCTGCGGATCCCCGGCAGGGCCGCGCACGCCGCCCGCCGCGACGCCGGGGTGAGCGCGGTGGAGAAGTTCTGGCCGGTCTTCGCGGCGCTGCGGGCGCTGGAGGCGCGGCGCAACGCCGAGGTGGACCCGCTGATGCGGCGCTGGGCGCTGCCGTACGCGATCGAGATCGGGACTGTGCGCGCGGGTGACTGGTCCTCCTCGGTCCCCGGCGAGCTGGTGGCCGAGGGACGGCTCGGGGTCGCGCTCGACGAGTCCGTGAAGGAGGCCCGGCGCGCGCTGGAGGAGGCGGTCGCGGAGGCCTGCGCGGCCGACGACTGGTTGTCCGCCCACCCGGCCGAGGTGGAGTGGTGGGGCGGCCAGTACGCCTCCGGCCGCCTCCCCGCCGACGACGGCGGCCTGCTGGCCCGGCTGACCGGGGCGCACACGGCGGCGGCGGGCGTCCCGCCCGCGGTCTGGGGCGCCCCGTACGGCAGCGACCTGCGGCTGCTCACCGGGCTCGGCGGCATCCCGACCGTGCAGTACGGCCCCGGCGACATCGACCGCGCGCACGGTCCCGACGAGTCCGTGCCCGTCGCGCAGGTCGTCACCGCCGCCCGGACCCTGGCCCTGCTCGCCCTCGCCCACTGCGACACCGGCTGAGCCTCATTGCTGCGGGATCGTCCGGGTGATCGAGTCGACGCGGCGGATGCGCCCGTCGGGGGCGAACCGCGCGAACAGATAGATCTCCATCTCCACGGTGTTCCCCTTCCGCATGACGGCGCGCAGGGTGTAACGGGCGGCGGCCAGGTCGCCGCGGACCAGGATGTCGTGGACCTCGATCTCGAGCCCGCGCCCGTTCTTGCGCGCCGGGCCGACGTGGGCGACGAGCCGGTCGCGGTCGAGCCGGACGCCGTCGTTGAAGTACTCGATGTCGGGGGTGTAGTACCGGTCTATGATCTCCGCCGGATCCCCCTGGCCGAGGCCCAGCTCGTGCGGGGATCGGGTGAGGAAGGCGTGGAACCTCTCTTCGAGGTCCACGGCGGGGCCTGCGGACATGTCTCTCTCCTCTGGAGTGATCGGCGGGGGCGGGTCACACGACCTCGAAGTTGGCCATCATCGCCATGTCCTCGTGTTCGAGGTTGTGGCAGTGCATGACGTACCGGCCGCGGTAGCCGGTGAACCTCGTGACGATCTCGACGGTCTGGGCGTCGCGCAGCTCGACGGTGTCCTTCCACTCCGGCGGGCCCTCCAGGCGCTCGCCGTTGACCGACAGCACCTGGAAGTGGTCCAGGTGCAGGTGCACGGGGTGGGCGACGTCGCTGGTCAGCCGCCAGATCTCGGTGTCGCCCAGGCGGGGGCGGGCCTCGGCGCGGCGGGGGTCGAAGGGATTGCCGTTGATCAGCCACCCCGTGCCGCCGTGCAGGCTCCCGCCGGTGAACGCGAAGTCCCGGGTCACCTTCGCCGCGGCCGGGTCCAGCCGCTCGACCCGCGACAACGTCCGCGGGATCGCCGAGTCGTCGCGCGCGTCACCGCCGACGGCGAAGCGCATCACCCGGCCCTGCGGCCCCTCCCCGTCGAGGTTGCGCAGCTCCACCCGGTCGCCGGACCGGTAGGCCGCGAAGTCGACGATCACGTCCGCCCGTTCGCCCGGCGAGAGCCGTACCCGGCTCATCCCCCGCGGTGCGGTGAGCAGACCGCCGTCACTGCCGATCTGCACGATCGTCCCGCCCGGCGAGAGCGCGAGCTCGTACGGCCGGGCGTTGGAGCCGTTGAGCAGCCGGAAGCGATAGCGCGCCCGTTCGACCCGCAGCTCCGGCCAGGGCGCGCCGTTGACCAGGATGACGTCGCCCAGCACCCCGCCCATGTACGGCTCGCGCACGCCGGGCCGGTCGGCGAAGCCCGGGTACGGCATGGAGCCGTCCTCGGCGAACGAGCGGTCGCAGATCATCAGCGGGATGTCCCGCTCGCCCTCCGGCAGCGGCAGCGCGTCCTCCTCGTCGTCGCGCACCAGGAAGAAGCCCGCCAGCCCGCGCCACACCTGCTGCCCGGTGTAGTCCATGCGGTGGTCGTGATACCAGAGCGTGGCCGCCCGCTGGTCGAGCGGGAACACGTAGTCGCGCCGGGCGCCCGGCTGCACCAGGTCGGTCGGGTAGCCGTCGGACTCCGGCGGGGTCCGGCCGCCGTGCAGGTGCGTCACGGTCGGCGCGCCGAGCCCGTTGGAGACGCGCACGACGGTCTCGCGCCCGCTGCGCGCCTCGATCGTCGGCCCGGGGAAGGTCCCGCCGTACCCCCAGACCCGGGTGCGCAGGCCGGGCAGGATCTCCACCTCGGCCGCGCTCTGGACCAGCTCGTAGTAGTCGGCCCGGCCGTCCGTCCGGGACGGCGCCGCCACCTCCGGCAGCGGCAGCGGCACGGTGAACGGCGCGGGCAGCGGCGCGGTGCTGGGCAGCAGCTTGGGCTGCGGGGTCCCGGCGAGCAGGGAGCAGCCGGAGAGCCCGGAGACGGCCGCGACCGTCCCCAGCCCGAGCAGGCCCAGCGCCCGCCGCCTCGTCATCGTCATACCGCGGCCGTCGCGTCGGCACGGCGGTCGGCCCAGACCTGGACGAGCCTGACGACGCTCCCGCCGAACATCAGCACCCCGACCGGCACGTGGAGCGCCTTCAGGTGCGCCATGCCGAGCGCCATCTCCACCAGTGTGGCGACCAGCAGACCCGCCGCCGGGGCGATGGCGCGCGGCGGGCCGCCGCCGGGACGCCACACCAGGACCGCGGCGGCCAGGTGCAGGAGACCGGCCAGGAGCAGGACCCCCGCCGAGGCCGCGTGCAGCGTCCGCCCGCCCGGCGAGGACAGCAGCAGGCCCGCGGTGATCGCCTGGACCAGGATCGCGACCGCCTGCAGGGCGACCGCGGCGCGGAGCAGCGGGAGGAAACGTGGTGATGCCATGGGGGCTTCTCCTCGGGAGGTCATATGCGACGGGCCGCCGGCCGTCTCCGCGGGACCGGGGCGGCGTGGCGGAAGGACGCGGCCATGCCCGAGATCGTCGCTCCCGGGACCGCCCCCGGTCGTCGTACGGGGGGAGGCTTCTCGACTACACCTCCGGGCGCAGGCGCGACCCGTATACGACACCGGGAGTAGCACGGAAATACGGCGCCATGGGGATGATCTTCGGGCCGGGCGGTTCTAGGGTGCTGGAATGAGGCACGATCCCGGGAGGCGTCCGCGGGCGGCGGACGCGGCGGCCCAGGCCCTGGTCACGATCCGCGCCACCGGGAAGAACCCCTGGGTGGTGGACGCGGCGCTCGCCGTGGTGGTCGCCGTCCTGCAGGAGGCCGGGGCGCTGGCCCTGCCCGGCGCCGGTCTCCCGGACCACCTCGCCGTCCTGGCCGGCTCGCTCGCGCTCGCCCTGCGCCGCCGGGCCCCGATCGCGGTCCTGCTGACCGTCACGGCCTGCATGCTGTTCTACGCCGTGCGGAACGATCCGGGCCCGCCGGCGGGCTTCCCCGTCCTGATCACCGTCTACACCGCGGTCCGGGCGGGCCGCCCGCTGCCCGCGGCCGCCGCCGGCGCCGTGTTCCTGGGCGGCACCCTGGCCTCCCGCCTGGCCGCCGCCTCCGGGCAGGCCGCGCAGGAGATCGTCCAGAGCACGGTCCTGCTGGTCGGCTGGTTCCTCGCCGCCGGCGTCATGGGGACCGTCAGCCGGCACCAGCGGGCCTACCTGAGGCAGGCCGAGGAGCGGGCCGCCGAGGCCGAGCGCACCCGCGAGGAGGCCGCGCTGCGCCGGGCCGGGGAGGAACGGCTGCGCATCGCCAGGGAGCTGCACGACTCCCTCACCCACAGCATCTCGATCATCAAGGTGCAGGCCGGTGTCGCGGTCCACCTGGCCGGCAAGCGCGGCGAGAAGGCGCCGGACGCGCTGCTGGCCATCCAGGAGGCCGCCGGCGACGCGATGCGCGAGCTGCGCGCGACGCTGGAGGTGCTGCGCGAGCCGTCCGCCCAGTCGCCGGCCAGCGGGCTGGAGCACCTCGGCGACCTGGTGGACCGGGCCCGCGCCGCCGGTCTGCCCACCACCGTGACGGTCGCCGGCGAGCGCCGCGCCCTGCCCTCCGCCGTCGACCACTCCGCCTACCGGATCGTGCAGGAGGCGCTCACCAACGTCGCCAGGCACGCGGGCCGGGCCTCGGCCGCGGTGCACATCGGCTACGGTCCCGGGGAGCTGGTGGTGCGGGTGGACGACGACGGCCGCGCGAGCCCCGGCGCGCCCCCGGCGCCCGGGAACGGGCTGACCGGCATGCGCGAACGCGTCACCGCCCTCGGCGGCGAGCTCCGCGCCGAACCCCGCCCGGAGGGCGGCTTCACCGTCCGCGCCCGGCTCCCCGTGGCGGAGATCGGGGCATCCCCGCCGGGAACCGGGTCCCCCCTGACCCGGACCGGGTGTCCCGTGGAGGAGACGTCATGATCCGCGTGCTGCTCGTCGACGACCAGGCCCTCATCCGGGCGGGCTTCCGCGCGCTGTTGGAGGCCGAGGACGACATCGAGGTGGTCGCCGAGGCCGCCGACGGGGAACGGGGCGTCGCCCTGGCCCGCGAGCACCTGCCCGACGTCGCGCTCGTCGACGTGCAGATGCCGGTGCTGGACGGCATCGAGGCGACCCGGCGGATCGCGGCCGACCCGCGGCTGAGCGGCGTCCACGTGGTGATCCTGACCAACTACGGGCTGGACGAGTACGTCTTCGACGCCCTGCGCGCGGGCGCGGGCGGGTTCATGGTCAAGGACACCGACCCGGCCGACCTGCTCCAGGGCGTCCGGGTCGCCGCGCGGGGCGACGCGCTGCTCTCCCCGGCGATCACCCGCCGGCTGATCGGGGCGTACGTCTCCCGCCGCCCCGATCTCTCACCCCGCGTGCTGGAGCCCCTCACCAACCGCGAGCGCGAGGTGACCGCGCTGGTCGCGCGCGGCATGTCCAACGACGAGATCGCCGCGCACATGGTGATCAGCCCGGCCACCGTCAAGACCCACGTCAGCCGGGCCATGATCAAGCTCCGTGCCCGCGACCGCGCCCAGCTCGTCGTCTTCGCCTACGAGTCCGGGCTGGTCACCCCGCGCCGCTGATCAGGCGTCGCCGAAGACCTCCCAGACCTGGATCAGCTGCCGGCTGACCGGGTCGTACTCCACCTTGGCGAGGACGGGGTACCGGGCCCCCTTCACCGCCTTGGTGAAGGAACGGGTGCCGCACGCCTTGGTGCCGAGGCCGTCGCGGTCGGCGTTGACGTGGTTGGCCAGCCAGGAGTCGCCGCACCGCTTGGTCGCGCGGCGGAAGTCCAGGAGGGTGTAGTGGAGCGTGGTCCGCGACCTGCCCTTGGCGAAGACCACGGTGGTGTCGTTCACGCGCTTGACGGTGCCGAAGGCGGTCTTGGCGCGGGTCGGCAGCGCGATGAACTCGTGGACCCGCGGGACCGCGCCCGTCGAGATCCGGACCGGCGCGGGCCCGAGGCTGAGCACGAAGGACAGGTCGTCCTCCCCGCAGCGGGTCTTGCCCAGCCCCTTCTTGTCGAGCTTGACGACGCCCTCGGTCTCCTTCAGGTCGCACGCGGCGGTGATCCTGCGGAAGTCGGCGCCGGCGTAGCCGATCCGCCGCTCCTTGGCGCCGGGGATGGGCGTGAGCTTGTAGCGCACGATGCCGTGCTGCTTGACGGGCGTCGCCTTCGCCGGCGTGATGCGCAGGGTGGAGGGGCCGTCGGCCCAGGCGAAGCCGTACAGCGCCTCGGACGGCGCGGACCCGGCGGGCGCGGCGGCCGGGCCGGTGGAGGCGGCGGCGGGCACGGCGGCCAGGCCGGTGGAGGCGGCGAGGGCGGCGGTGAACATGGCGGCGGCGAGCGGGCGCGTGCTGGGCACGGCGGTGAACGGGCGCGGCATCGGGTGGTCTCCCCCAGTCGTGATTTCTCTGTAGATGAGACTCCGGAGAGCGCCCAGAGGTTCGCATCCGATAGCGAAACGGGCATGGTTGCCCTCGGGGCGGGCCGCCTCCCGGAGCCCGCCCTGAGGGGGCGCCGGTATCGCCCGCCCCGAGAACGGATCACCGAGTGGTGCCCGCCCGGGAGCGGGTCACCGCCGGGTCTCGTTCACGCAGCGCAGCACCGGGAAGCCGGTCAGCTCCGCCGGGTCTCGTTCACGCAGCGCAGGACCGGGTAGCCGGTCAGCTCCGCCGGGTCGAGCTCCCGCCCGGCGGCGACGTGGAAGGTCGCGCTCTCGCCCGGCAGCAGGGTCACCAGCATGTCGTCCACCGAGGCGGCGGGGTCGATCCGGTCCGGGAAGAGGGCCAGCTCGCGCAGGAGGGTGCGCGCGGTGACCGTCACCCGGTAGCCGCCCGGGACCGGCTCGGCCCGCGCGTCGTAGGCCGCCTCGGGGAAGGCCACCCGGGTGTCCTCGGCGAAGAAGGCCACCGTACGGCTCTCGCCCAGGCGCGCCACGAGCAGCTCCCGCGCGGGGTCGCCGGGCGTTCCGGCCGCCGCGGGCATCTCCACCCTGGTCACCGACCGCGGCGCCGCCTCCACGGCGACGGTCTCCTTGGCCAGCGGCTCGCCGTCCAGGCTGTGCCGGACCAGCTCCAGCTCCCCCCGCCACGGCTCGTCGCCGTCGTTGACCACCGCGACCACGCCGTCCAGGACGCCGAGCAGGCGGTCGGCGTAGACGCGGCGCAGGGCGTACCACAGGGGTTTGCGCCGGCCGTCGCCGTCGACGGCGGCCCAGGAGGTCACCGGCCAGCAGTCGTTGAGCTGCCAGACGATCGTGCCCATGCAGTGCGGCGCCAGAGCGCGGAACCGCTCGATGCCGTAGGTGATCGCCCGTGCCTGGTTGAGCTGGGTGTAGTAGTGCCAGTCGTCGAAGGTCCCGGGCCGCGGCAGGTGCTCGCCCAGGCCGCGCAGGAGCTTGCCGTTGCCGTCGATCGCCTTCTGGTGGTGCAGCACCAGCGGGGCGTCGGGGGTCAGCTCGCCGCTGACGGCGCGGCGCAGCGTCGCGTACGCGGGCGGCCCCTGGAAGCCGAACTCCGCCACGAACCGGGGACGGTAGGCGGCGTAGCGGGTGTAGTCCTCGCGGTTCCAGACGTCCCAGATGTGGATGGTGCCGCTTGCCGGGTCGTTGGGCGGCAGGCCGGGGGCGCCGGAGTAGGGACTGCCCGGCCAGTAGGGGCGGGTCGGGTCGAGCTCGGCGACGATCGACGGGAGCAGGTCGTAGTAGAAGCCGGAGCCCCAGCTGCGCCCCGCGAGCTCCTCCTGCCAGCCCCAGTCGGCGTGGCCCTCGATGTTCTCGTTGTTGCCGCACCACAGCACCAGGCTGGGGCGGTGAGCGAGCCGGGCCACGTTCTCGCGGGCCTCGGCCTCGACCTCGGAGCGGAAGGGCTCCTCCTCCGGGTAGGCCGCGCAGGCGAAGGGGAAGTCCTGCCAGACCAGCAGGCCCCGCTCGTCGGCCAGGTCGTAGAAGTCCTCGGACTCGTACAGGCCGCCGCCCCAGACCCGCAGCAGGTTGATCCCCGCGCCGAGCGCCTGCTCGAACCGCCCGGCCAGGCGTTCCCGGGTCACGCGGGCGGGGAAGCAGTCGTCGGGGATCCAGTTGGCGCCCCGGACGAAGACCGGGACGTCGTTGACGTGCAGGGTGAAGGCGCCGCCGGTCCGGTCGAGGCGGACGGATCGGAAGCCGATCTTCCTGGTCACCGTGCCCAGCGTCCCCGTGCCGGACGTAACCGTGCCGGGCGTCCCGGACGCGTCCTGCCCCTCAGCCCCGGCGGCCTCCCCGGCCGCGTCCCCGGTTGCGTCCCTGGCGGCGTCCAGCCGTACGGTCAGGTCGTAGCGGGGTTGCGCGCCGTACCCGCGCGGCCACCACCGCTCCGGTTCCGGGACGGTCAGCGTGAGGACGCCCCGCCGCTCGCCGGCCGAGAGCCGGGCCTCCGCCGCGATCCCCGGAACCTCCGGGCCCCCCGCCACCTCGGCGGTGACCGTGAGCGGCCCCTCCGTGGCGCGCTCGACCGCGACGTGCACCTCGACCCGGCCGACGGCGCCGTCCGCGGTCACCAGCGGCCGCACCTCGGCCAGCCGGGCGCCGCTCCAGCTCTCCAGCCCGATCGGCCGCCAGATTCCGGAGGTGACCAGCGTCGGGCCCCAGTCCCAGCCGAAGTTGCAGGCCATCTTGCGGATGAACGCGTACGGCTCGTCGTAGGGCCCCGGCCGCTCCCCCAGCGCGGCCTGCCGGGCCTCGGCGTAGGCGTACGGCGAGTCGAAGAGCACGGTGAGCGTGTTGTCGCCCTCGCGCAGCAGGTGCCGGACCGGGAAGCGGTAGGAGCGGTGCTGGTTGGCGGTGTCCGCGATCCGCACGCCGTTGAGGATCACGGTGGCGACGGTGTCGAGCCCCTCGCAGACGAGGTCGGTCCGCTCGTGCCCGTCCGCGGTCCAGGCGAACGTGGTCTCGTACGCCCAGCCGGTCCGGCCGATCCAGGCCAGGCGGCTCTCGTTGTCGTCCAGGTAGGGGTCCTCGATGATCCCGGCGGCGAGCAGGTCGGTGTGCACGCAGCCGGGGACGGTCGCGGCCACGCCCGCCACCCCGGCGTCCTGCGCGACCGCCGTGAGGGTCCATCCGTCGTGCAGCGGACGGTACGAAGTCAAGAGGTGCTCTCCTTCCGGTGTCTCCGGCGGACGACGGTCACTCGGGGCAGCTTTCGAGCCGGGCGCACGCCACGAAGTGCCCCTCCTCCGCCTCGAACAGCCCTCCGGACGCCTCGCCCCGGTGATAGGGACAGTCCGTCACCGGCTCGGCCTCCTCCCAGGAGGCGTGCAGGCGCGGGACGGCGGCCAGCAGCTGCCGCGTGTAGGGGTGCAGGGGGTTGCCGAAGACCTTGTCGGTCTCCCCCATCTCGACCACGCGCCCGTGCCGCAGCACGACGGTGCGCTCGGCCAGGTAGGTGCCCAGCGAGAGGTCGTGCGTGACGTACAGCACCCCCAGGCCGCGCTCCTTCAGCTCGGCCAGCAGGTTGAGCACGTCGATGCGGGTGGAGGCGTCGAGCATGCTGGTGATCTCGTCGGCGATCAGCAGCTTGAGGTCCAGCAGCAGCGCCCGGGCGATGAGGAGGCGCTGGAGCTGGCCGCCGCTGAGCTGGTGCGGGTACCGGCCGAGGACCTGGTCGGGGTCGAGCCGCACGTCCCGGACCGCGGCGTTCACCCGCACCGCCCAGTCCTTCGCGGAGACCCCGGGGTAGTACGCCTCCTTGATCATCTGGAACACCCGGTCGGCCTTGAAGACCGGGTTGTAGCAGCTGAAAGGGTCCTGGAAGACGCCCTGGACGTGCCGGTAGTACTCCTTGCCCGGCGCGACGGGGACGCCGTCCAGGGTGATCGAGCCCCCGGTGACCGGGGTCAGGCCGAGGATCATCTTGCCGATCGTGCTCTTGCCGCTGCCGCTCTCCCCGATGAGGGAGACGACCTCGCCGGGGCGCACGTCGAAGCTCACGTCACCGACCGCGGTCAGGGTCTTCCCGCCGAAGGCGCCGACCCGGTAGACCTTCGTGACGTTGTCGAGTTTCAGCATCAGGCCTTCCAGCACGCGACGGAGTGGTTGGGCGCGACCTCGACCACCGGCGGCTCCTGCTCGCACTGGGCGAAGGCGAGGGGGCAGCGGTCCCTGAAGCGGCAGCCCTTGGGCGGGTTCAGCAGCGAGGGCGGGCTGCCGGCGATGCCGGTCAGCTTCCGGTCGGCGTACCGCACCCCGACCTCGGGCAGCGAGTTGATCAGCAGGCGGGTGTACGGGTGCCGGGGCGCCTCGACGATCTCCTTGGCCGGCGCCTTCTCGGCGAGCTTGCCCGCGTACATGACCATGATCGTGTCGGCGATCTGGTAGGTCAGCGAGAGGTCGTGGGTGACGAAGATCATGCTCTTGACGAGCCCGTCGTCGCGGAAGGCGGCCAGCGCCCCGGCCACCGCCTTCTGGGTGGACACGTCCAGGGCGGAGGTGATCTCGTCGGCGATCAGCAGCGACGGGTCGAGGAGCGTGGAGACGACCATGACCACGCGCTGCTTCATGCCGCCGGACAGCTCGATCGGGTAGCGGTCCAGCACCTCGTGCGGGAGCCCCACCGCGTCGAGGCGCCCGCGCAGCTTCCCGGCGTCCAGGGCGACCCCCCGCGAGTGCAGGAGCTCGGCCACCATCTTGCCGATCTTGCGGGTGGGGTTCAGGGCGCTCATGGAGTACTGCGGGATGAGCGAGACCTCGTGGAAGCGGAAGGCGTTCATCCGCCGGTCGTCCCCGATCGGCATCTCCTCGCCGTCGAGCTCGACCGTGCCGCCGATGTGGCGCATGCGGCCGTCCATCCGGATGAGGCTCTTGCCCAGCGTCGTCTTGCCGCAGCCGGACTCCCCCGCCAGGCCCAGGATCTCCCTGTCCCCCACCTCGAAGGAGACCCCGTCGAGCGCCTTCACCTGGCCCTTGAGGGTCTTGTAGTACACCTTCAGATCGCTGACCCGCAGACTCATGTCTCCCTCAGCTTCGGGTTGAAGACCTCGTCGAGACCGACGTTGGCGACGTACAGGGCGCCCACGACCGCGGTGATCCCGGCGCCCGGCGGGATGAACCACCACCACAGGCCCAGCTGCATCGCGCTCCACTGGTTGGCGTTCTGCAGCATCAGCCCGAGTGAGATGCCCTCGGTGGGGCCGAGCCCGATGAAGTCGAGCGAGGAGGCGATGAGGATCGAGCCGCCGAACAGCAGGATGAACGTCATGAACAGGTAGGAGCTCATGTTCGGCGCGATCTCCCTGGTGATGATCTTCCAGGTGTTCGCGCCGCTGAGCCTGGCCAGGTCCACGAAGTCCCGGGTGCGCAGCGAGAACGTCTGCGCCCTGATCGCCCGCGCCGCCCAGGGCCAGGAGGTCAGGCCGATGAACAGGGCCTGCGCGCCGACGCTGCGCACGCCCAGGTAGGCGTTGATGATCAGCAGGACGGCCAGCGTGGGGATGACGAGGACGATGTTGGTGAACATGTTCAGCGCCTCGTCGATCAGCCCGCCCCGGTACCCGGCGACGAAGCCGACCAGCATGCCGATGACCGCGGCGATGCCGCCGCCCAGGGCGCCGACCGCGAAGGTCGTGCGCAGGCCGTGCACGAACTGGGTGAAGACGTCCTGGCCGAACGTCGTGGTGCCGAACCAGTGCTCTCCCGAGGGCGGCTGCATGGGCCGGGTGCCGTACGCGTTCGGCGTCCCGCCGATCAGCACGGGGCCGAGCAGGCCCAGCAGGAGCAGGAACAGGACGATGGCCAGGCCGGTCACCAGCTTGCCGTTGCGCAGCGCGAAGTGCAGGGCCTCGCGCCGGACGACCGCGGGGGCCTGCGCGTCCTGCGCGGGGACTTCCTGAAGTGCCGTCATGCCTGCGCACCCGCCATTCCCGCCCGTGTCCGGGGATCGACCACGACGTAGACGATGTCGATGATGAAGTTGGCGATCAGCACGCCGAGCACGATGAACAGGAACGTGCCCTGCAGCAGGAAGAAGTCCTGGTTCTGGATCGCCTTGAGGATCAGGCTGCCCAGCCCGGGATAGGAGAAGACGATCTCGGTCACCAGGGCGCCCGCCACCAGCACGCCCAGCTGCAGCGCCAGGCCGGTGATCTGCGGCAGGACGGCGTTCCTGAAGGCGTACCTGCGGATCAGCCGCTGCGGCGCGCCGAGCGCGGACAGGTAGTTCGAGTAGTCCGACTCCAGCTCATAGATGATCATGTTGCGCATGCCGATGGCCCAGCCGCCCAGCGCCGCCAGGAAGAGGGAGGCGAACGGGAGCGTCCAGTGGTGGAGCAGGTCGAGGAAGAAGTCCCAGGACCAGTTGGGCCGCGTCGAGAAGCTGTAGCCCCCGGCGACCGGGAAGAGCCCCGCGACGACCCCCAGCCCCCAGGCCAGGAGCACCGCCAGCCACATGTACGGCATCGCGGTCAGGATGTACCCGATCGGCAGGACCGCGTTGTCCAGCGCCTTGCGCCGGGCCGCGTAGGCGCCGAACCAGTTGCCCACGACCCAGCTGAGCAGGATCGCCGGAATCATCAGCGCCAGCGTGTACGGAACGGCCCCCAGGATGATCTCGCTCACCGGGGTGGGGAACGCCCAGATGCTGATCCCGAAGTCCCCCTGGAAGAGGGTCGCCCAGAAGTTGAAGTACTGCTGCCAGATCGGCTGGTCGAGACCGAAGAGGCCGGTGTAGTAGACCCGCATGGTCTCCGCGGCCGCGGGATTGCTCGCCCCCGTCCTCGCGACCATGCTCGAGACCGGGTCGCCCGGCATGAACCGCGGGACCATCCAGTTGATCGTGACGGCGACGAAGAACGTCAGCCCGTAGACCAGAAGTTTCCGACCGAAGTATCGGCGCACGAGAGGTCTCCCAGGGAGGGCCGCCCCCTCCCCCCGGAGGAGGAGAGAGGAGGGGGCGGGGTCATTCGGTCAGGAGGCGTTGGGCTGCAGCTGCGTGAGCGTCTCGAACCCGCCCAGCTCCATCCAGTTGCGCCACATCGTAGGCGCCGTCTTGGGCGCGTTGCCCACCGACGACGGCCAGTTCTTCCAGGTCGTGTTGCTGACCTGTGACCACAGGCCGTTGTACCAGAGCGGGATGATCGGCAGCTCCTCCAGGTGGGTCTTCTGGATCTCGGAGATGACCTTCTTCATGCCCTCGACGTCGTCGGTCTTGACCTGGTCGAGCTGCTGGACCAGCTTCCAGAGCTCCTTGTTCTCGTACCGGCCGAAGTTGACCGTGTTCTGCGTCTTCTGGATCGGCAGCTGGAACATGTAGTCGTAGTAGGTCCACGGGCTGTTCGACAGCTGGCGCTCGTTGTTGATCAGCATGTCGAAGTCGCCCTTGCTGCGCTTGTCGACCAGGGCGTTGAAGTCGGGGAAGTCGGGGGTGACGCTGATCCCCGCCTCCTTCGCGCTGGCCGAGATGACCCGGATCGCCTCCATCCAGTCGGTCCAGCCGGAGGGCACGATGATGTTCAGGTTGATCTTCGAGCCGTCCTTGTTCTCCACCAGCCCGTCGCCGTCGCGGTCCCGGTAGCCCGCGTCGGCCAGCAGCTTCTTGGCCTTGGCCACGTCGTAGGTGAAGCCGCTCTGGCTCACCACGCTCTGGTCGATGAACTGCTCCCACTGGGGCAGCAGGCCGGTCGGGCTGGCGGGCTTGACCAGGTTCCCGTAGACGCCCTCGACGATCTGCTTGGTGTTGATCGAGCTGGCCAGGGCCTTGCGGAAGGCCGGGTCGTCCATCGGCTTCTTGGTGGTGTTGAGCACCAGGAAGGCGGTGTTGGCCGAGAGCATGTACGGCGGCTCCGGGTAGTAGGTGGAGATGCCGAAGTTGCCCTTGACCAGGTTCGCCGCGCCGGGCAGGAAGTTGTTGCTGAGGTCCATGCCCTTCTGCAGCAGCAGGCCCATCGCGACCTCGTTGCTGGAGTTGACGATGTCGACGATGTACTTGGGCTTGGGCTCCATCTTGAGCGCGGTCTTGCCCCACCAGTCGTCGCGGCGCTGCCAGACGACGCGGTCCTGGTCGTGGCTCATGTACGTGTAGGCGCCGGTGCCGACCGGGTTCTCGTTCTTGCCGTCCAGCACCTCCTGCTCGGAGCGGCCCTGCCAGATGTGCTGGGGCACGATGGCGCGGCCGTAGAGCTGGAAGTCCCACTCCTGGTAGTTGGCCGTGGAGAAGGTGACCTTCACGGTCTGGTCGTCGACCGCCTCGGCCTTCTCGATCCACTCCCAGATGTTGTGGTACGGAACCGTCTCCATCTTGCCGAGTTCGAGGGTGAAGACGACGTCCTTGGCCGTGAACGGCTTCCCGTCCGACCAGGTGACGCCCGGGCGGAGCTTGATCTCGTAGGTCTTGTCGTCGATCCAGCTCCCGCTCTGGGCCAGCCACGGGACGAGCTTGGAGGTGTTCGGGTCGAAGTGGAACAGCGACTCGTAGACCAGCCCCTCCGTCCCGGTCGCGTAGTCCCACTCCCGGATCGCGTTGAAGTTGGCCGGCGGGCCCCACTGGGTCCCGCTGGTGTAGAGCGTCTCGTGGCGCGGCAGCGAGTTGGGGTTGGCCGGGTTGACGGCGGACGGGTTCCCCGCCTGGGTGTTCTGAGTGTTGGGTGTGGGCTCGCCGCTCGTACAGGCCGCGGCGAGCAGGCCCGCGGCCAGGACCGGGATCACGATCCGCACGGGGTTTCGCATCGTCTCTCTCCTTCCCCCGCGCACTGTGCGGAGGTCCGAACGTCTTCCAGCCCCGATGAGAATCCGGAGGTCAGAGTATCCTCCGGCAGTGGGAGCGCTCCCACGGTGTAGGCACGCACGTCCCCTTTCCTGAACCGGCGGGGAGGGGGTCCCCTTCCGCGGACAGGCAGTCGCCACTCCCCGCCCACGTCGCCAGCACGGTGAACCGGGTAAGTACGGCGAACGTAAATTCCGCGTAACCGCGCCGTCAATAGCCGTGACTCGTTTGAGACGTCGCTGCGGGAGGTCCTCCGGGCCGAGGAACAGGGAGAAGGGGACCGGGCGCGAACGCCGGGGGTAAAGTCTGCTCGACATGTGATTAATCGGTTCAACCAGGGGGTTCAGTGAAGCGACCGACGATCGCCGACATCGCTCGCCGGGCGGGCGTCTCCAAAGTGGCGGTCTCCTACGCGCTGAACGACCGCCCCGGGGTGTCGGAGGCGAAACGGGCCGTCATCAAGGCCATCGCCGAGGAGATCGGCTGGCGCCCCAACAGCGCGGCGCGGGCCCTCAGCGGGGCCCGCGCGCACACCATCGGCCTGACCGTGTGCCGCCCCGCGCGGATCCTGGGCGTCGAACCGTTCTTCATGGAACTGATCAGCGGGATCGAGAGCGAGCTCTCGGCCCGGTCGTACGCGCTGATGCTCCAGGTGGTGACCGAGCCCGGCCAGGAGGTGGAGATCTACCGGCGCTGGTGGGGCGAGCGGCGGGTGGACGGCGCGATCCTGGTGGACCTGCGCTTCTCCGACCCGCGGGTCACCGAGCTGGAGGAGCTGGGGCTGCCGGTCGTCGTGCTCGGCCATCCGTCGGAGTCCGGCACGCTCGTACCGGTCTGGTCCGACGACACCGTGGCCGTCCGCGAGGCCGTCGAATACCTGACGGCGCTCGGGCACCGCCGGATCGCCCGGGTCGCCGGGCTGCCCGAGCTCGTCCACACCGTCCTGCGCGACCAGGCGTTCACCGCCGTGTGCCGGGAGCTCGGGGTGGAGGGCCACACCATCATGCACACCGACTACACCGGCGAGGAGGGCGCGCGGGCCACCCGCCGCCTGATCGGCTCCCCCGCCCGGCCGACGGCGATCGTCTACGACAACGACATCATGGCCGTGGCCGGCCTGTCCACGGCCCAGGAGATGCGGCTCGACGTGCCGGACGACCTGTCCATCGTGGCGTGGGACGACTCCCCGCTCTCCCAGGTCGTCCGCCCCGCGCTGACCGCCCTCAGCCGGGACATCCCCGCCTACGGCGCCCACGCCGCCAAGGCCCTGCTCGCCCTGGTCGCCGGGGAGGGCGGGGAGATCACCGGCTTCGAGGACCGGGCGGCCCGGCTCGTGCCCCGCGGCAGCACCGCCCCGCCCCTGTCGGGCTGACCCGCCCGTCCCCGCCGGGCCACCCCGTCCCTCCTCGATGGACCGCCCCGTCCGCCCTCGTTGGACCGCCCCGTCCGCCCGGGCGGGAGCGGGAGACACGGGGCCGGTCCCGGGCCGGGTGGCCGCCGTCCTCACCCGGGCCGGACGTCGCCGCCCCGCGCCGGGGTCACGAGGCCGCTCTCGTAGGCGGCGATGACGAGCTGGGCGCGGTCGCGCGCGGCGAGCTTGGCGAGCAGGCGGCCGATGTGGGTCTTGACCGTGGCGAGGCTGAGGTGCAGGTGGGCGGCGATCTCGGTGTTCGACAGACCGCGGGCGATCAGCGTGAGCACCTCGCGCTCCCGCCCGGTCACCTCGTCCAGCCCCCGGACGACCGGCCGGGCGGGGACGCGGGTGAACTCCTCGATCAGCCTGCGCGTGACGACCGGCGCGAGCAGCGCCTCGCCCGAGGCCACCACCCTGACGGCGGCGAGCAGATCGGCCGGCGGCGTGTCCTTCAGCAGGAAGCCGCTGGCCCCGGCGCGCAGGGCGGCGTAGACGTAGGCGTCGAGGTCGAACATGGTCACGACCAGCACCCTGGCCCGGCCGTCGATCCGCCGGGTCGCCTCGATCCCGTCCATCTCGGGCATGCGCACGTCCATCACGACCACGTCGGGGCTCTCCCGCGCGGTGAGCTCGACGGCCTCGGCCCCCGTACCCGCCTCGCCGACCACCGTCAGGTCGGGCTCGGACTCGACCAGCACCCGGAAGCTGCCCCGGATCAGCGCCTGGTCGTCGGCGATGAGCACCCGGATCACGACGTCCCCCGATCCGGCGTTCCCCGGGTCAGCGCCTCCCGGCGCGAGGTCTCCCGATCCGGCGTCTCCCGGTACGGCAGGCGGGCGGCCACCCGGAAGCCCCGTCCCGGCCCGGGGCCGGCCTCGAAGGCTCCGCCGTACATCATGACCCGCTCCCGCATCCCGGTCAGCCCGTGTCCCTCCCCGCGCGGCGGGAGCGTCCCGGGCCCGGGACCGTCGTCGGTCACCTCGATCCGCACCTGCCTCCCGTCGTCCTCGACCTCCACCCGGCAGCGCGCCGGGGCGGCGTGCTTGACCACGTTCGTGAGCGCCTCCTGCACGATCCGGTACACCGACAGTCCCACTCCCTCCGGCAACCCGCCGGAGCCGCGCACGTCGAGATCGACGGTGACCCCCGCCAGGCCCGCCCGCTCGGCCAGTCCGGGCAGCCCTCCGAGGCCCGGAGCCGGTCCGAGATCGGCCGGGTCCGCGCGCAGCACCCCGAGCAGGCGGCGCATCTCCACGAGCGCGCCCCGGCTCTCGGTCTCGATCACACGCAGCGCGTCGTGCGCCTCCTCGGGACGGGTCCGCATGACGTGGTTGGCCACCCCCGCCTTGATCGCGATCAGGCCCATGCTGTGCGCGACCACGTCGTGCAGCTCCCGGGCGATGCGCAGCCGCTCCTCGACCACAGCGTCGCGGGCCAGCCGCTCGGCGGTCCAGACGGTGTAGGCCCTGCGCTCGCCGACCGCCCGCCCCACCGTCCAGGCCCCGCCCAGGGCCGCCGCGCCGAACAGGACGTCGCCGGGGAACCCGGCCGACGGGGCGGGCGTCCCCGCCACCGCCATCCCGGCCGCCACCGCCACGCTGAGCCCGACGACGCCCTGGGACGGCGGCCGCCCGCCGCGCCGGGCGGTCAGCGCCACCGTGTAGAGCGCGTAGGCGGGCGCGACGTACGCACCCCCCGTCACGTGGAGGGCCATGGCCACCACCGCGGGCGCGAGCACCGCGCAGAAGACGGTCCTGGGCCAGAGCCGCCGCACGGCCAGCGGCAGCCCGAGCGCGAGGGGCAGCGCGAGCCTGGCCCACTCCGGCGCGGTGGAACGGGCCGCGGCGGAGAGGAGGAAGAGCGAGATGACCGCCCCCGCCAGGCAGTCGAGCGCGATCAGCTGATCACGGCTCAGCCGCCGGGCGAAGGGGGAGGGGGCCGCGTCCACACCCCGACGGTATCCGGCCCCGGTCTGCCCGGCCTCAACCTCCGGGCGGTCATACCCCGGTCCGATGCGCGGGGCGCCCGCCGTACGAGAGCGTCGACGGGTGATCGAAGTGAGAGAGCTGACCAAACGGTACGGGGACACCGCAGCCGTCGACGGGCTGTCCTTCCGGGTCGAGCCGGGACACGTGACCGGTTTCCTCGGCCCGAACGGCGCGGGCAAGTCGACCACGATGCGCATCGTGCTCGGGCTCGACGCGCCCACCTCCGGGGAGGCGCTCGTGAACGGGCGGCGCTACGCCACGCTCCCCCGGCCGATGCGCGCGGTGGGGGCGCTGCTGGACGCCGGCGCGGTGCACGGCGGGCGCAGCGCGTTCGACCATCTGTCCTGCCTGGCCCTCGCCGGCGGGATCGGCCGATCGCGGGTCGCCGAGGTGCTGGAGGCCGTCGGGCTGACGGGGGTCGCGCGCAGGCTGGTCGGCGGGTTCTCGCTGGGCATGAAGCAGCGGCTCGGCATCGCCGCCGCGCTGCTGGGGGACCCGGGGGTCCTGATGTTCGACGAGCCGGTCAACGGGCTCGACCCCGAGGGGGTGCGCTGGATCCGCGAGCTGATGCGCGCGCTGGCCGCCGAGGGCAGGACGGTCCTGCTCTCCAGCCACCTGATGAGCGAGATGGCGCTGACGGCCGACCGCCTCGTCGTCGTCGGCCGCGGCAGGCTCATCGCCGACACCACGGTCAGGGAGCTGACGGGCCGCTATCCGACCCTGGAGGACGCCTACCTGGCGCTGACCGCCGGGAGCGTCGAGTACGGGGCGGCGCGATGAACGGCGTCCCGTCCTCGGAGCGGCTGAAGATCAACAGCGTCCTGTCGTCCGAGTGGCTGAAGCTGCGCTCCGTCCGCTCCACCCACCACACGCTCGGCGCGGCCGCCGCGATCGTGGTCCTCGGCGCCGTCTGGACCTACTACGCCGGGACCGCCTGGGACGGCCGCGACCCGGCGGGCCGGGCCGCCTTCCGGGCCGCCGCGCCGGAGGAGGGGTTCCTGCCGTTCCTGCAGATGGCGCTGGGTGTCCTCGGCGTACTGGCGATCACCTCCGAGTACGCCACGGGGATGATCCGCACCAGCCTCGTCGCCGTCCCCGACCGGCGGCGGCTGTTCCTCGCCAAGGCGGGCGTCCTGGCGGCCCTGACGCTCGCCGGCGGTCACGCGATCCTGCTGGCGACGTACGCGGTGAGCCGGATCATCGCGGGCGGGCGCACGATGGGCTTCAACGCCGGCCCGTTCACCGCCGACCTGCCCGCGCTGCTCGCCTCCGGGCTCTCGGTGACCGTGCTGGCACTGGTCGGGCTGGGGACGGGCACGATCACCCGGTCCACCGCGGGCGGGGTCGCCTCGGTCGCCGTCCTGCTGTTCGTCCTGCCCGGCGTGGCCAACCTCCTGCCCGAGCCGTGGGGCCTGCGGGTCTTCGCGCTGTTCCCGATCGCCCTGGTGCGGCAGATCGCCGGTGAGCCCGTCGCCGCGCAGGCGGGCGCCGGAGCGCTCCCGCCGCTCGTGGCGCTGGCCGTGCTGGTGGGCTACGCGGTCGTCGCGGTGGCGGCCGGCGTGCTCTCCTTCACCCGGAGGGACGCTTGAGGGGAGGCAGGACGGATCGGCGCCGGCGGCGGACGGCACGGCGGCTCGCGGGCGTCCTGCGCAGGAGGCGGGCCTGGCTCCTCGCCGGGCTCGGCGGGCTGCTCGTCGCGGCGGTCGCCGTGGTCGCGCTGGCCTTCCCCTCCGTCGTGGCCGTGACCTGCCCGGGCTGTCACGGGCTGGAGGAGGTGGCGCCGGGTCTGTACACCGAGCCGGACCTCCCGCCGGATCGGCGGCGGCGGGCGATCGAGATCGTCGAGGCGGCCGGGCGGCGCGTCCACGACTTCTACGGCGGCCGGGAGAGCGCGCCGCGCGTCCTGGTCTGCGCGACGGACGACTGCTACCGCCGGATCGGCGGGGGCGGGGAACGGGGCATCGCGATCCTCAACCGCGCGGTGATGTTGTCGCCGCGCGGCGCCAACGAGGTGATCGCCGCGCACGAGCTGTCCCACGTCGAGCTGGACAGCCGGATCGGGCCGGGGCGGGTGCCGCGGTGGTTCGACGAGGGACTCGCCGTCGTGGTCTCCGGTGACCCGCGCTACCTCGCGCCGGAGACGACCCCCGGGACAGCCGCGGAGACGGATCCGAAGGCGGATCCGAAGGCGGCCCCGGACCGGTGCCTGGCCGAACCCGGAGTCGCCCTTCCCGGGGATCCGGCGGGACGGCCGCGCGCGGCCACCGACGGTGAGCGGTTCTACGCCGACTCCGCCTGCCGGGTGAGCCGGTGGATGAGCGCCGCCGGCGGGCCCGCCGCCGTACGCCGCCTGATCGGGCGCCTGGCGGCGGGCGAGGAGTTCGCCGCGGTCTTCCCGGCTTCCGCCGCGGGTCCCCCGGCCCAGGAATCCACGGCCCAGGAATCCACGGCGGTTCCCGGGGCAGGAAACTGAGGACGGGTTCCCGGGGCGAGGAGTCCTCCCCGTGACAGCCGGGGACGGGGACCGTCGCGGCCTCCGTGCCCCGGCGGCGGCCGTCCGGACTGCGACAGGATGGTGAAGGTGCGTTTCCACGCCGATCTGCACGTCCACTCGAAACACGCCCGGGCCTGCAGCAAGGACAGCGACCTGGCCCACCTGACGTGGTGGGCGCGGCGCAAGGGGATCACGCTCATGGGCACCGGCGACTTCACCCACCCGGTGTGGTTCGCCGAGTTGCGCGAGAACCTGGTGCCCGCGGAGCCCGGGCTGTTCCGGCTCCGCGACGACCTGGACCGGGACATCTGCCGCACGCTCCCGCCCCGCCTCGCGTCCGGCGAGGTGCGGTTCATGCTCTCGGTGGAGGTCTCCACGGTCTACGCCCGGGGCGGACGCACCCGGAAGATCCACCACCTGCTGTACGCGCCGGACTTCGACGTGGCCGAGGAGCTCAACCGCAGGCTCGCGCAGGCCGGCGACCTGACCGAGGACGGGCGGCCGACCCTCCGCATGGACGCCCGCGACCTGCTGGAGACCACCCTGGACAGCGGCGACGGCGCCTATCTGGTGCCCGCCCACGTCTGGACCCCGTGGTTCGGCGTGCTCGGCTCCAAGGCCGGCTTCGACACGATCGAGGAGTGCTACGGCGACCTCTCCGACCGCCTCTTCGCGCTGGAGACCGGGCTGTCCAGCGACCCGGCCATGAACTGGAAGGTCTCCGGCCTCGACCGCTACCGGATGGTCAGCTACTCCGACGCGCACTCGCCGCCGATGCTCGGCCGCGAGACCACGGTGTTCGACACGGACCTGGATTACTTCGCGGTCCTGCGGGCGCTGCGGACCGGCGAGGGGCACGCGGGGTCGGTCGAGTTCTTCCCGGAGGAGGGCAAATACCACGTCGACGGGCACCGCAAGTGCGGGGTCCGGATGGAGCCGCGGGAGACGCGCGAGCACGGCGGGATCTGCCCCGTGTGCCGCAGGCGCCTCACGATCGGCGTGCTGAGCCGGGTCGAGGAGCTGGCCGACCGTCCGGACGGCGCCCGTCCGGACGGCGCCGCCGGCTTCCACAGCGCCGTCCCGCTCCCGGAGATCGTGGGGGAGATCCTCGGCGTGGGACCGAAGAGCAAGAAGGTCGTGGCGGAGGTCGACCGGCTCACCGCCGCCCTCGGACCCGAGCTGACGATCCTGGAGGACCTGCCGCCCGACGAGATCGCGGCCCACTCCCCGCCGCTCGCGGAGGCCGTCGCCCGGCTGCGCCGCTGCGAGGTGATCCGGGAGCCCGGCTACGACGGCGTGTTCGGCACGATCCGGCTCTTCAGGCGCGGCGAGCCGGGACCGGTGAGCAAGGGCTCTCCGCCGACGCTTTTCTGAACCCCCGCAGTTTTCCGGGCCCCCATGGGGACCACCAGTTCGCGCGGCCGGCCAGGCGCATGACCGCGGGGACGAGCAGCCCGCGGATCAGCGTGCAGTCGAGGAGTACGGCCAGCGCCAGGCCCACCCCCACCATCTTGAGCAGGACGAGGCTGGAGGTCGCCATGGAGCCCATCACCACGGCGAAGATCACCGCCGCCGAGGTGAACAGGCGTCCGGTGCGCTCCATCCCCAGGGCCACCGCCGTGACGGTGTCCCCGGTGCGGCGGTACTCCTCGGTGATCCTGGAGAGCAGGAAGATCTCGTAGTCCATGGACAGGCCGAAGGCCATGCAGAACATCAGGACGGGCACCAGGGTGTCGATCGTGCCCGTCACGGTGAAGCTCCCCACCAGAGCGCGCAGGTGCCCCTCCTGGAAGACGTGGACCAGCACGCCGAACGTCGCGCCGAGGCTGAGCGCGTTCATCAGCAGGGCCTTCGCGGCCAGGACCACGCTGCCGGTCATCCCGGCGACCAGCGCGAAGGTCGTCATCGCGACCAGGGAGAGGCCCAGCGGCAGGGTGTCCGCGATGCCCCGCCGGATGTCGGCCAGCTGGGCCCCCGGCCCGCCCACCGCCGCCTCCCCCGGGGCGGGGACGGCGCGCAGGCCACGGGCCAGCTCGCTGTTCTCCACCGCGTAGGGCTCGTACGCCGTGGAGACCGCCAGCCAGGTCCCGGCCGGGCCGGTGAACCGCTCCGGCGGTCCCGGGGGAAGGCCGGAGAAGCTCCCCCCGCGGTAGGAGCCGGTGACGGTGTCCACCCGGAGCACGCCGTCCAGCGCCGACAGGCTCCGCGCGTAGGCGTCCAGCCGGGCGTGCGCTCCGCCCGCGTCCCCCGCCCCGCCGCCGGACCCGGTCGTGTCACCGCCCGCCACCTTCAGCCCGGGCAGCACCACCGTGGTCGCCGAGATGCTGTCACGGGCGTCGAAGTCCCGGCGCAGTTCCTCGGCGGCCCGCGCGGCGGAGGCTTCCGGCGGGAGCAGCCGGTCGTCGAAGATCCCGAAGCGGACGTCGAGGAAGGGCGCCCCGAGAACGGCCAGCAGCGCGACGGTGGGGACGGCGACGGCCAGGGGACGGCGCATCACGGCCATGGCGAGGCGGGACCACCCGCCGCCCGGCCCCCGGTCCCGTCCGGCCCGCCACGGCCCCGGAACGGCCAGGCTGTCGACGCGCCCGCCGAGCACGGCGAGCGCCGCCGGCAGCACCACCAGGCTCCCGGCGGCGGCGAGCAGGGTCACCGCGATGCCGCCGAGGGCGACCGAGCGCAACATCATGAAGGGGAAGAGCAGGAGGGCGGCCAGCGACAACGTCACCGTGAGGGCGGAGAACGCCATGGCCCGGCCGGTGGTGCGCATGGTGACCCGGATCGCCTCCGCGGCCTCGCGCCCGCCGGCCAGCTCCTCGCGGAAGCGGGTGACGACGAACAGGCTGAAGTCCACCGCGAGGGCGAACCCGAGGAGGCTGGCGAGGCTCATCGCGAAGGCGGAGACCTCGGTCAGCTCGGTGAGCAGGCGCAGCACCGCCATGGTCCCGGTCACCGCGAACACGCCGACGAGGACCGGCAGCGCGGCGGCGGTGAGGCTGCCGAAGACCAGCAGGAGGATGATGAAGGTCAGCGGGACGGTGATGAGCTCCACCGTATGGAGATCCCGCTCGCTCCGGCTCCGCGCCTCGGCCTTGACCTGGCTCTCCCCCGTCACGAGGACCGTCAGCGGCCCGTGCGCGCCGGCCAGGGCGGGAGCCAGGCGGGCCGCCGCGCCGGTCCGCTCCCTGTCGTCGCCGCGCAGCCGGGCCAGGATGAGCGCGGCCCGGCCGTCCCCGCTGCGCAGGGTGGGTGAGCGGATGTCCCAGTAGGAGGTGACGCGGGTGACGGCGGGATCGCGGGCGAGCCGCGCCGCCACGCTCTTGCCGGCCGCCACGGCGTCCGCGCGGTCCACCGGACCCGGACCCCGGGCGATCAGGACGAGGTGCGGCACGCCCGTCCCGAACCCCGTCGCCAGCAGCCTCTCCGCGCGTTCCGACTCCGCCCCGGAGACCGTCGCGCCGCCGAAGGTCAGCCGGTCGTGCA
Organism: Planobispora longispora; assembly: GCF_016863135.1. Classification (GTDB taxonomy): domain Bacteria; phylum Actinomycetota; class Actinomycetes; order Streptosporangiales; family Streptosporangiaceae; genus Planobispora; species Planobispora longispora. Next base: position 81,387 of record NZ_BOOH01000017.1, on the reverse strand, counting down.
CGTCGTGGCCGGCGAGGACGGCCAGGGCGATGGCGACGGCGGTGAGCCACAGGACCAGGTGGCGGCGCCGTACGGCACGGCCGGGCCCCGCAGGGCCGGACGCCCGCCCCGAGGGGTCCGCGGGCGGTTCGAGCGTGGTCCCCGGATGGCTGTGGAGCACCCGTCCTCCTCCGCGATCGGCCGAGGACCGCCGCCGCCACCCTCTGTCACCCTGCGCGATTACCGATTGCCCAATGTAACAACCGGGAGGATGGCCTTCCCGGGAATCGGGGGCGGGCCGCGACCGGCGTGAACAGCCCGAGGGCATCCCTTGACCGCGTCCGGGGCCGCGCCCTACCCGAGGCCACGCCCTACCCGAGGCCACGCCCTACCCGAGGCCACGCCGTACCCGGAGCCGCGCCGTACCCGGAGCCGGGGGCACGCCGCACCCGGCCCGGGTCACCCCTTGACCGCGCCCGAGATCATCCCCGCGCCGACCCTGCGCTGCAGGAACAGGAAGAGCACCAGCACCGGGAGGGCGAACAGGGTGGCGGCGGCCATGGTGGCGCCCCAGTCGGTGCCGAACACGTCGCGGAAGGACGACAACCACACCGGCAGCGTCCGCTTGTCCTGGTCCTTGATGATGAGCACGTTGACGAACGCGAACTCGTTCCAGGCGGTGATGAACCCGAACAGCGAGGTGGCCATCAGGCCGGGGGCCAGCAGCGGGAAGATCACCCTGCGGAAGGCGGCGAACCGGGTGCAGCCGTCGACCAGGGCCGCCTCCTCCACCTCGGCCGGGACGGCGGCGAGGAACCCGCGCAGGGTCACGATCGTGAACGGCAGCGTGACCATGAAGTAGACGCCGGTGAGCATGGCCAGCGAGTCGAGGAGCTCGGCGTCCCTGGCGATGACGAACATCGGCACGAGCAACGCCTCCCAGGGCGCCATCTGCGCGGCGAAGATCATGACGATGAAGGGTCCTCTGCCCCGCCACCGCATCCGGGCCACCGCGAACGCCGACAGCAGCGCCACCACCAGGGCCAGCAGCACGGCGGCGCCGGTGACGGCCAGGCTGTTGCGCCAGAACGTCCAGAACCCGTCGGCGCCCACGGCCGTGGCGAAGTGCTCCAGGGTCGGGTGCGCGGGCCACAGACCGGGCGTCTCGTTCTGGATCTCCGCGGTCGGCTTGAAGGCGGTGGCGAACATCCAGTAGACCGGGAAGATCATCACGGCGAGCACGGTCGCCGCGGCGACGTTGAGCACGCCCCTGCGCGCGCCGTACGCGATCCTGTGCGCGTCGGCCGCGGTCCTGCGCGTACCGGCCGTGGTCCTGCGCGCGCCGGGCACGATCTCGCGCGCGTCGGACGCGGCTTCGCGTGACCTCACGCCCCTCACGACTCAGCCCCTTCCTGCTTGAGCATCCGCCGCAGGTTGCCGATCAGCGCGACGGCGAGGATGACGACGGTGAGCATCGCCACGGCCGAGCCGAGGTCGTAACGGTGCAGCACCCTGGCGATCTTGAAGGCGTAGACCGGCAGCGTGGTCGTCGCGTCGTCGGGCCCGCCCTGGCTGAGCACCCAGATCTGCGGGAAGCACTTGAAGACCCAGATGACCTCCAGCGAGGTGACGAGCGCGAACAGCGGGCGCAGGATCGGGAAGGTCACCATGGTGAAGACCTGCCGCCCGGTGCCGCCGTCGATCCTGGCCGACTCGTACAGCTCGGCGGGGATCGTGGTCAGGCCCGCGTAGAGGGTCAGCGCGGCGAACGGCACCGACTGCCACACCACGAGGACCACCAGCACGCCGAACATCGCCGTGCCGTCGGCGAACCAGGAGTATCCCCGGAAGGAGTCGAAGCCCAGGCCCGTCAACGCCCAGTTGACGACGCCCAGCTCGGACTGGAACAGCCACTGGAAGATCGTTGTGGCCGCGATGATCGGCGTGGCCCAGACGAGGGCGAGGACGCTCATCAGGGCGACGCGCATGCGCCGGCCCAGCCGGAGCAGCATGAGGGCGACGGCGGTCGAGATCCCCATGATGAGCGCCACGTTGATCCCGGTCCAGGCGAAGGTGCGCGCCACCACCGTCCAGAACTCCTCGGCGGCCAGCAGCTCGCGGTAGTTGTCCAGGCCGACGAACGCCGCGCCGCCCCGGATCAGCTCGCCCATCCGGAAGTGCTGGAAGGAGATCACCGCGGCGCGCAGCAGCGGGTAGAGGAGCAGGAGCACGCCTCCGGCCACGGCCGGGGCGATGAGCAGGTAGGGCCAGAGGCTCCGCGAGCCCCCCGAGCTCGACCGGCCCCGGAGGTTCCGCGGACCCCGCGGGCCCCGCGAGCTCCCCGGGCTCCCGCGACGGCGGGCCGCGCGGCCGGGCGACCACGGCGCCCGCCGCTCCTGCGGCGGGGCCGGGTTCTGGGAGACGGCCATCGGCCTAGGACCCGCTGTTGAGGGTCTCGGTGATGGCCTCGCTGGCCTTGCGGGCCTCGGTCGCGGGGTCCTTCCCGGTGAGCACCGCGGTCATGTACTGCTTGATCACCGTGGTGGCCTCCACCGCGGCCCAGTTGGGCGTGTTGGGGGTGGCCCTGCCGTTGGAGGCGCCCTTCGCCATGGCCGCGGTCCCCTCGTCGGCGTCGAGCACATGCGCCAGCGACGTCCTGTTCGGCACGAAGTTCATCGCCTTGGCCAGGTCGGTCTGGAACTTCTCGCCCGCCAGCGCCTTGATCACCTCATAGGCGGCGTCGTGGTTCTTCGACGCCTCCGGGATGATCAGATCGGAGCCGCCGGTGAACACCGCGCCGGGCTTGTCGGCCGTCTTCCCGGGGATCGGGAAGAAGCCGATCTTGTCCTTCATGCCCGGCTCGACCTCCAGCACCCGGGCCGCGCCGCCCGGCACGTTGATCATCTGGGCGACTTTGCCCTGCGCGAAGACCTCGTGCTGCGGCGGATTCGCCTCGTCGGCGTCCTTCGGCCCCTTGCCGAGGGCCTGGAGCCGCTTGTAGAAGTCCATCCCGGCGAGCGCCTGCGGGGTGTCGAGGGCGCCCTTCCACTTGTCGCCCTCCTTGACCGCGAAGTCGCCTCCCTCGTCCCAGATGAACCCGGCGAGCGCGTACCAGGTCTGGCCGGTGAGGTAGATGCCCTGGTTCCCGCCCTCGTCGAGCTTGGCGGTGATCTCCAGCCACTCGTCGCGGGTCGTGGGCGGGGTCGTGATCCCGGCCTTGGCGAACAGGTCCTTGTTGTAGACGACGACCCGGTTGGCGGCGTACCAGGGGACGCCGTACTGCTTGCCGTCGATGTTGCCGGGCTGGGCCAGGCCGGGGATCCAGTCGTCGCCGCCGAGGTCGGCGACCTTGTCGGTGAGGTCCTTGACGCCGCCGCTCGCGGCGTACTGGGCGACCTGGGTGTTGCCCACCTCGATCACGTCGGGGGCGTCCGTGCTGGCCAGGGCGGCGGTGACGCGCTCGCCGATGCCGTCCCACGCCTGGATCTGGATGTCGAGGTCGACGTTCGGGCGGGCGGCCTCGTAATCGGTCTCGAACCGCTTGATGAGCTCGTCGGTGACGCTCCCATCCATGATCCAGACGGTGAGCTTGGCCGGTGCGCCGCTCGCGGGTCCCGAGCCTGAGCCGGCGTCGGGCGCGCCGCCGGAGCCGGAGTCCGAGGCGGAGCCGCAGGCGCCGGTGCCCACGGCCAGGGCCAGCGTGGCCGCGGCGGCCAGGAGGCGGTTTCTCATGGTGCCTTCTCTTTTCAGGGGGTGATTCGGCTTGTCCGGAAGGGGTGCGGGCTCCGGATGCGGCGTCCGCGGCCCGCCTGGACGCGGACGCCGCATCCGGGACGTCAGGAACCGGGGACGGTGTCGACGAACGCGGTGGACGCGGTGCGGAACGCGCCGACCCGGTTCAGCACCTCGGCGGGCGCGACGACCTCGTTCCGGCTGTGGTAGACCCAGTCGACCTGCTGCCGGTAGGCGCGCGGCGTGGAGCCGCCCTGAAGGTCGATGAACCACTGGTTGAACATGATCCACATGGGGGTCTCGGGGTAGTGGATGTCACCGTGGTCGGCGAACAGGCGCCCGTCGACGTAGTACTTGATCCGGCCGCCGGAGACCTGGATGACCAGGTCGTGCCAGCCGGCGAAGCTCGTCCGCTCCTCGGTGTGGGTGTTGACGGACTGCCAGGGGTCGGCCTGGTAGGTCTCCCAGCTCGTGGCGTAGAGGATGTTCGCGGGCTCGCCCCAGCCGCCGTTGGGCAGGTACTCGAAGTCCAGCTCGCCGTAGTCCGGGTCCATGTTCTGCCGGAGCGGCGTGATGGTGAAGAACGTCTGCACCACGTGCTCGCCGTCGGGACCGGACAGCGGCGCGTCGCTGAACTTCACCCGGGCGGCGTAGGTGCCCTCGTGGAACTTGCGGGCCGTGGTCGACAGCTCGGTCTGCACGGTGCCCGCGGCGGTGCCGTCGGTCGAGGAGTCGAGCTGGAGGACCTGGTTGCCGCTCACCGACGGGAAGCTGACCGCGCCGGGAGACCAGGTGGCGCCGGGCACGCCGGGCCCGCCGGAGGCGGAGCGCACGGTCCAGCCGCGCTGCGCCAGCCGCGGGTCGGACGAGCCGGTGTAGGCGAAGTCGTCGAAGAGCGTGCCCTGCCCGCCCGGATTGCCCGTCGGGGTGACAGTGGGCGTCGGAGTGGGCTCCCCGCCCCCGCCTCCGGCCGGAGTGCCCCAGACGAGCTGCCCGCCGATGGAGACGGCCACCTTGTCCCAGTCTCCGTAGGAGGTACGGCTCGCGCCGAAGGAGTAGTCGTCGGACTGGGTGAAGTTCTGCCAGTCCGCCCGGTAGAACCGCAGCTGCATGTCACCGGTGTTCGCGCCGGGGGCCAGCGTCCCGGAGGTGAAGCCCACCTCCAGGTATCGGTCCGCGCCCGCGACCGGGCTCGCCAGCGGGACGAAGTGCCCGGTCACGGTGGAGCAGCTCACCACCGCCCACGAGCAGGCGAAGCGGTAGGAGGTCTCGCCGGTGAAGTAGTAGCGGATCTTCACCTGGCTGAGCGGGACGGGCTCGGTTCCGTCGTTGACGAGCTTGAACCACGGCTCGGCCTGGGCGGTGACGGCCCCGGTGGAACTGGTCTTGTACTGCAGGCGCAGCGCCTGGGCGGCCGAGGCGGGCGAGGCCAGGGCGACGGCCGCCAGGACGAGGGGGAGGAATAAGGCGAGGATGACCTTCAGGGGGGTTCGGGGCATGGGCGGATCTCCTTCTGAGCGGCCCCCGAGGTGTTCGATGGCACGGCGGGGCGGACCCCGCGTGATGTCCGGCGCGTGAAGAGAACCCGCCGCCGGGTGCCCGGCGGGACGGAGCGGGTCATCGCCGGTTCCGTGGTGAGGCGAGACGAGCCCTTCACCGGCTGCGTCTTCACCGGCTGCGTCTTCGGCAGACATGTCTTCGGTGGAGCGGACATGTCTTCGGCGGATATGTCTCAGGGAGCGGGCGAGCCCGCGCCGTTCAGCCGCCCCTGCGGATGCGGCCCGCGTACCGGGCCTCCAGGGCGAGGTTGTGCGCGTCCCCCTCGGGGACGTTCGCCGACAGGTACACCGGCGGCGTCTGACCGGCGGCGAGCAGTTCGGCGACGGCCCCGATGACGACGAGCTGGGCGAGCAGGGCCGAGGTGATCGTGGAGACCGCCGCCACGGCGCCGCCGCCCGGGAGCGGGAGCACCGCGTCGCCGTACGGCGCCCGGTTGTCGAGCACCACGTCGGCGAGGTCGCACAGCCTGCGGCCCGAGGGATGCCTGGCCGGGGCGGCGGCGCTGTGCGCGAGAGAGGTGATGGCGATCAGGTCGTGACCGCGCTCCTTCACCTGGGCGGCCAGCTCGACGACGACGCCGTTGACGCCGGAGCTGGAGATGACGACGAACAGGTCGCCGTCCGCGATCGGGGCGGCGTCGAGGATCCGGTGGGCGACCGTGGGATCGCGTTCGAGGTCGTAGCGGTCGAGCTCGCTCCGGTCGGCTCCGCCGTACAGGACGATGTCCCGCAGCGCGAGCCGGTTGGTGGGCACGAGACCGCCCGCACGGCCGGCGATCTCCATGGCCACCGCCTCGGAGTGGCCCGAGCCGAACGCCTGGACGACGCCGCCGCCGTCCAGCGCCCTGGCGACCAGCGCCGCGGCGGCCTTGATGGGGTCCGCCTGCTCGACGGGGATGGACCGGACGAGGTCCGCGATGTGCCGGACGTAGGCGTCCGGGTCCGGGAGATCGGGCGCCGTCGGGCCGGAACCGGGCGGGTGGGCCGGTCGCCCGTCGTCCGGCGGGTCCGGAGCCCGCGCCTCCAGATCCGGGTGAGCGGGTTTCCCCCCCGTCACATCGGTTTCCGCGGTCATGCGTCCTCCTCCGTCGGCCGCCTGACCAAGGTGCTGCGTCTATCGATGACCTCGACAGGCTCGGTCATAAGTCCTCCTCCGTCGGCCGCCTGACCAAGGTGCTGCGTCTATCGATGACCTCGACAGGTTCGGTCATGTGTCTCCTTCCGGGAGCCGGTGCCCGGTCACCGCGCGGACGGTCAGGTCGAACGCCTTCCGGGTGCGTTCGTAGGTGCGCTGCGCGACCGAGACGTAGATCACGTCGAGGACGAGCAGCTGGGAGTGGATCGCGGCGAACCCCTCCGAGCGGAAGGTCGTCTCCCTGCTGGAGGTGGTGACCACCAGCTCGGCCACCTCGGCCAGCGGCGATCTCGGGTGCGAGGTGACCGCCACCGTGATCGCGCCGTGGCTGCCCGCCTCGGCGAGCACCTCGATGGCCTCGCGGGTCCGGCCGCTGTGTGAGATCCCGATCGCCACGTCGCCCTGGCCGAGCAGCGCGGCGTCGGTGAGCGCGCTGTGCGCGTCGGACCTGCTCCAGGTGGGGACGCGGATGCGCTGCAGGCGGTACTCCATCTCGTTCGCCACCGCGGCGCTGCTGGAGACCCCGAACAGCAGGACCCGGCCGGCCTGGGCGATCGCCCCGGCGACCTTCTCCACGGTGGCCAGGTCGAGCTGGGCGGCGGTCTCCTGGATCAGCCGGATGTCGTTGCCCGCCACCACGCCCAGCACCCGGTCGAGCCCGTCGCCCGGCAGGATCTCCTGCCCGATGTCGGTCTCCCAGTGCTGCTGCGCGGCCCGGCCGGTCTCGGTGGCGAGGGCGACGCGCAGTTCGGCGTAGCCGCCGAAGCCCAGAGCACGGCAGAGCCGGGTGATCGTGGCGGTCGAGGTGCCGCTCCGCTCGGCCAGGTCGACGATCGTCGACCGCGCGGCCTCCGCCGGATCGGCAAGGATCACCTCGGCCACCTTCCGCAGCGCCTCGGGCATCTCCGCCCGCTCGGCCCTGATCCTGCTCAGGAGTTCCACCGTCGTTCCCCTCCCTCGTGTTGATGAAAATTATGCTCAGCATCTCCCACGGTCAAGGCTTTTGGTGAATAATTTTTGTCATGACCGTGGTACTCGGCGTGGACGCCGGTGGAACATCATCTCGTGCGGTGGCCGTCACGACCGCGGGGGCCGCGGCGGGGCGGGGCAGGGCGGGCGCGGGCAACCCCATGGCGCTCGGCGCCCGCCGGGCGTTCGCCAACCTCGCCCTCTCCGTGCGCGAAGCCCTGACCCAGGTGGACCCCTCGGAGGTCAGGGCGGTGACCGTAGGGCTCGCCGGTCTGGGGATGCTGCACGACCCGGCCGTCCGCGCGGCCTTCCAGGAGGCCCTCCGCGGTTGCGGGCTGACGGTCGCCCCCCGCGCGGTGGGCGACGCGACGGCGGCCTTCGCGGCGGGTACGGCCATGCCGTCGGGGACCGTCCTGATCTCCGGTACCGGCGCCATCGCGGCAAAAATTATTGACCGCCAGCCGGTGGAGCTGGCCGACGGGTACGGCTGGCTGCTCGGCGACGAGGGCTCCGCCTTCTGGCTCGGCCGGGCCGCGGCCCGCCTGGCCATCCGGCAGGCCGAGGGAGAGACGGGGCCGCTGAGCCGGGCGGTGGTGCGCCACCTGCTCGCCCCCGCCGCCGGAGGCAACGGACTCGCCGCGGGAGAGGAGCTCGCGACCTCACCGGGACAGAAGGGCGCCGGGGAAATCACAACGGGCCGGGAGCCGGCCCCTCCGTCCACGCGTGAACAGATGGGGACGACGGACCAGGAACCGGTGATTTCGGTCCCATGGGAACAGAACGGTACGACGGGCCGGGAGCCGGCGTCTCCGTCCGCGCGGGAGCAGAACGGTACGACGGGCCGGGAGTCGGCACTTCTTGATGGGGGGCCCCGGAACGGCACGACAGGTCTGGAGATCGCCGTTCCCGTCGTGCCGGGCAGGCGACTGGCCGACCTGCTCGCCACCGCGGTGCAGGCCCGTCCACCGATCGCGCTGGCCGAACTGGCCCCGCTGGTCAGCGAGGCGGCCGCCGCCGGGGACCCCGCGGCCGGGGCCATCGTGGCCGAGGCCGCCGCCCGCCTGGTCGAGACCGTGTCCCGGGTCCGCTCGCCCGGTGATCGCACTCCCATCGTCCTGGCCGGGAGCGTGCTGACGAGTGAGGGGCCCGTGCGCCGCGCCGTACAGGATCTCCTCCTGCGGCGGTGGGACGCGCCGGTCACCGTCGCGGGGGACGGCGCCGGGGCCGCCGCCTGGCTCGCGGCCGGATCCTTCCTCGATCCGCGGGAGGCGGCGGAGCTCCATCACCGCTTCGTCCATCCGTCCTGATCCCCGGGCGCATCCGCGGCCCTTCTGCGGCAGCAGGACGAGCCCGCGGCCCTCCTGCGGCGACCGGGTCCATGACGCGGCGAACCCGCGATCACCCGCCGGTGGCCGGACCCGCTCCGGGAGCCCGGTCAGCCGGCCGCGCCCGGACCCGGCTGCGCCGCCAGGGACCGCGCCTCCTCGGGAGTGAGCGCGGCGCCGCGCCCGGACTCGGCGGCGAACAGGTCCCCGCCCAGCGCGTCGCGGACCCGCGCGGTGATCCGGTCGACGTCGTCGCGCTCGGCGGAGGAGATCGGTATGGAACTCGACGCGCGGATCGCGGCCGCCGCGCCCAGGAGCCGGGCGGCGCGGTCGTGACACCCGGCGAGGGCCAGCGCCCCGGCCAGCCCGTCCAGGGTGATCGGGACGTCCCGGGAGGCGTCCATCTTCGCCACCAGGTCCAGGGCCTCCAGGTGCAGGGCGAGGGCCGCCGCGGCGTCGCCGCGCTCCTCGGCCGCGAAACCGAGCTCAGTCATGATCATTGGCAGGTACGGGGGCGGGACGTCTCCCGCGTCGTCTCGCGGGGTCTGCTCCAGCACCTCGCGCAGGTGGACCTCGGCACGGTCGATCTCCCCGTTCCTGCGGGCGGCGAATGCGAGTCCCATCAGGGCGAAGATCCGCCCGGCCTGATGGCCCTGCTCGGTGAAGAGCCGCAGCGCCCGCTCGCACAGATCCATGGCCTCCGCGTAGTCGCCGCGCTGCAGGGCGATCCAGCCGAGCCAGCCCAGCCGCCCGGCGACCTCCGCCCACAGCCCGAGCTCCTCGGCCAGGTGCAGCCCGTCCCGCTGGAGCCGTTCGGCCCCCTCCAGGTCACCGGTCATCTCGGCCAGCCCGCCGAGCCAGCCCGTGGCCTCCAGCCGGCCCCAGCGGTCGCCCAGCTCAGCGAAGATCTCCGCGCTGCGCCCGCCGTCCCGTCTCATCACCTCCAGGTCGCCCCGGACGTGCGCGAGCTTGGCCCGGGCGGCGAGGACGGCGGCCGTGCCCCACCGGTCGCCGAGCCGCTCGAAGACCGGCAGCGCCCGGTCCAGCAGTTCGCCGGCGACCGCGAGGTCGCCCAGATCGATCCCGGTGTAGGCCAGGAACCACTCGGCCCTGGCCCGCCCGCCGGGGTCGCCGGCCTCCTCGTACCGGTCCATGACCGTCCGGCGGCGCTCCTCGCGGTCGGCGACGTCTCCGTGGAGGAACCCGATCCCGGCGTCCCAGGCCAGTGCCCCGGCCAGGAGCCCGGGAGAGGGACCGGTCACGGGGGCTTCCGCGCGGGCTTCCGAGGGAGAAGGAACGTCCGCGGAACCCCCGGCGGGGGACGCCGACGACCGGGCGACGGCGCCGGGGACCCCGGCCGCGGCCAGGGCCGCCGCGAAGGAGCGCCGGGCCTCGCCCAGCCGTCCGCGCAGGAACCAGTACCAGGCCAACGCGCCGACCAGGCGCAGCGCGCCGTCCGCGTCCCCGTCCGCGACGGCGGTGGTGAGCGCGGCGCGCATGTTGGCCGCCTCGGCGTCGAGCACCCGCAGCCACCGTCGCTGCTCGTGCCCGTACAGCCGCTGCCCGGCCCGCTCGGCCAGGGCCGTGTAGTGGCGGCGGTGGCGCCGCCGCATCCGTTCGTCCTCCCCGGCCTCCCGCACGCGCTCGGCGCAGTAGGCCGCCACCGACTCCAGCAGCCGGTACCGGGGCCCCTCGGCCGTCTCGACCATGACCACCAGGGAGCGGTCCACCAGGCGGGTCAGCAGGTCCAGCACGTCGGCGGCCGGAAGGTCGTCCCCGGCGCAGACGGCCTCGGCCGCCTCCAGGGCGCAGCCGTCGGCGTGGACGGCCAGCCGGCGCAGGACCACGCGCTCGGGGTCCGTCAGCAGCTCCCAGCTCCAGTCGATCATCGCCATCAGGGTCCGCTGGCGCGGCGGGGCGCCCCGGTATCCGGTGGCCAGCAGCCGGAACCGGTCGTCCAGGCGGTCGACCAGACCGTGCACGCCCAGCGCCCGCACCCGCGTCGCCGCCAGCTCCAGGGCCAGCGGGATGCCGTCCAGGCGGCGGCACAGCACCGCGACCGCCGGAGCGGTGTCCGCGTCGAGGGTGAATCCCCGGTCCGCGGCGGACGCCCGCGCCACGAACAGCCGGACCGAGCCGATCCGCCCCAGGTCCGCGAGGTCGCGGGGATCGTGGGTCCCCCGGGGTCCGGCGGCCCGGGCGGGCACCTCCAGCGGCGGGACGTTCCAGACCACCTCGCCGGGCAGTGCGAGCGGTTCCTGGCTGGTCGCCAGGAGGCGCACTCCCGGAGCGGCCCGCAGCAGCGACTCCACCAGCTCGGCGACCGGCTCCACGACGTGTTCGCAGTTGTCCAGCACCAGCAGCAGCAGCCGGGAGCGCAGCGCCTCGACGAGCCGGTCCGCGGCGGTCACCGGCGCGCCCGGCCCGGTGGGGTCCCCGCCGTCCCGGACGCCCAGCACCGCCATGACCGCTTCAGCCACCCTCGGCACCGCGTCCCGCTCGGCGGGCCGGTCGAGAGCGGCCAGTTCCACCAGCCACACTCCGTCGGGGAAGGGAACGGACCGGGCGGAAGCGGAATCGTGAGCCACGGGGAAGGGGGTGGACCGGGCGGAAGCGGAATCGTGAGCCGCCCCGCCGCCGGAGAACTCCGGTGAGCTCGCGGAAGGCCCGGAACCCGAGGGAGGGCCGATCAGGCGGCCGGCCGCCGCCAGGGCCAGCCGGGTCTTGCCGACCCCGCCCGGGCCGGTGAGCGTCACCAGCCGGTCCGTCTCCAGCCGGGCGCAGACCTCGGCGACCGCCTCCTCCCTGCCGACCAGGCCGGTGACCGGTGCGGGCAGGTTCGTGGCGGGCCTGACGGTCGCGGGCCCGGCCGTCGCAGGCCCGGCCGTCGCAGGCCCGGCCGTCGCGGGAGCCGGTCCGGCGGACTCCGGCACGGGCCGGTCCGGCCCGCCGGGACCTGATTCATCGGCGCCCGACGCGGCCGATCCCGCCGTCCCCGCCCCACCGGCGTCCCGTACGGCGGGCGCCGCCAGTCCCGGGTCCTGGGTCAGGATCGCCCGGTGCAGTGCCACCAGGCCGGGACTCGGGTCCAGCCCCAGCTCGTCGGCGAGGAGGGCCCGCAGCGCCTCATAGCTCTCCAGGGCCTCGCTCTGCCGTCCCGCGCGGTAGAGCGCGATCATGTGCGCGGCGCGCAGCCTCTCCCGGAGGGGATGCTCGGTGAGCAGGTCGCCGAGGTCCCCGGCCAGCGGGGCGTGCTCGCCCAGCGCCAGCCGCGCCTCCGCCCAGTCCTCCTGCGCGGCCAGCCGCTGCTCCGCCAGGCGGACGGCGGCGGCCCTGGTGAACGCCTCGTCGGCGAAGTCGGCGAACGCCGGTCCCCGCCATCCCGTCAGGGCCTCCGACAGCAGCGCCGCCCTGGCCCGGGGATCACCGGCCCGGCCCGCCTCGGCGATCAGGGAGTGGAATCCGTCGGCGTCGGTGACTCCTTTGAGCAGGTAGCCCGCGGGCTGGTGGACGACCAGCTCCCGGCCGCCCGGCTCGGCGTCCTCCAGTACCCGGCGCAGCTGTGAGACCTTGGCCGACAGCGCGCCCGGCGGGTTGCCGGGGAGGTCGTCCCCCCACAGGTCGTGGATCAGCCGGTCGGCGGGCACCGGCCGTCCCTCGTGCACGAGGAGGTCGGCCAGCAGAGCACGGACCTTCAGTCCGGGAACCGCGACCGGCTCGCCGCCGTCCGTCCACACCGCCAGCGGCCCCAGCACCCCAAAACGCATGAAGGTCACGATAACCACACGCCGCCTCCGTTTACGGCTGTTCACCGACAGCTCCGGCCGGAGCCGTAAACCGACCGGAAACAAGCCGTAAAGGGCTCCCGGCACAGTGGGACATGTCGAACCGGAGACGAGCACGAAGGAGGCGAGAGATGAGGGAGACGGCGCAGGACCACGGGTCACGGACGCGGGAGACCGCGGAGCAGGACAGGCTGCGCCTGGCGGTCATCATCGGCAGCACCCGCAACGGCCGGTTCGGCCCCACCGTGGCCGGCTGGTTCGCCGCCCGGGCCCGCAGACGCGGAGACCTGGTCATCGACCTGATCGACCTGGCCGAGACCGGCCTGCCGCAGACTCTCGTCGACCATGACGACCCCGTTCCCGCACGGGTCCGGGAGCTGGCGGCGCGGCTGGCCGCGGCCGACGCCTTCGTGGTGGTCACCCCCGAGTACAACCGGAGCTTCCCGGCCCCGCTCAAGACCGCCATCGACTGGTACTGCGAGGAGTGGCGGGCCAAGCCCGTCGCCTTCGTCGCCTACGGCCGGGACTCCGGCGGCCTGCACGCCGTCGGCCAGCTGTGCCAGGTATTCACCGAACTGGACGCCGTGGCCGTACGCGACGCCGTCCTCCTGCCCCGTTACTGGGAGCTGTTCGCCGCCGACGGCAGCTGGCCCAAGGCCGCCGCGGACTGCAACGCCGCCGCGACGGTCACGCTGGACCGGTTGTCGTGGTGGGCCCGCGCGTTACGGGACGCCCGGGCCAGGCACGCCTACCCCGTGTAAGTCAACTCTCCCCACACCATCTCACTGTATGAGATCTTGCCTCAGCAAGATCTTTCCAATGACGCGATCCACCCTGCGGAGGAAACCATGAGGAAGATCATCTGCTCCACCTACGCCACCCTCGACGGCTTCATCGACGACCCCCACCTGTGGTCCATGCAGTACAACAGCGAGGACGCCATGGCGTACGCGCTGAACCTCGCCCTGGGCGCCGACGCCCTGCTGCTGGGCCGTGTCACCTACGAGGGCATGGCGCAGGCCTGGCCGCACATGGGCGGCAACCCCTATGCCGACCACGTCAACAGCATCGCCAAGTACGCGGTCTCCTCGACGCTGGACAAGCCCGCCGACTGGAACAACTCGTCGATCATCCCGGGCGACGACCTCATCGCCGAGGTGACCCGGCTCAAGCAGCAGCCCGGCAAGGACATCCTCATCTGGGGGTGCGGCCGGCTGACCGACGACCTCGCCAAGCACGGCCTGCTGGACGAGTACCGCATCTGGATCTACCCCGTCATCAAGGGCGGGGGGCAGCCCCTGTTCCGCCAGGAGAGCGTCGTCCCCGTGGAGCTCGCCGACACGACGACCTTCGCCTCGGGCGTCGTCGCCCTCACCTACCGGCCGCTGAACGCGGCTGCGGGTGCGGACGGGGACACGACCGAGGGCACGGCCGCCGAGAGCTGACCGGACGGACCGAGAGCGGACGTCAGGCCGCGACACCGGGCGAGCTGAGGCCCCTGGCCAGCTCGACCCGGTTGCGGCCGGTCCGCTTGGCCGCGTACAGCGCCTCGTCGGCGGCGTGCAGCAGTTCCTCCAGGCGCTGTCCGGCCTCCGGGTTCTGCCCGTCCACCCGGCACGCCACCCCCGCGCTGAAGGTCACCGGCACCAGCCGGCCCGCGGCCCGCACCGGCTCGGCGGCCACCCGCGCCCGCAACGCCTCCACCCGCGCCCCGGCCGCCGCCGCATCCACCCCCGGCAGCACCAGCACGAACTCCTCACCGCCATAGCGCGCCGCCACCGCCCCGGCCACCGCCTGGGCCGTCTCCTCCAGCCGCCGGGCGAAGTCCACCAGCACCTCGTCCCCGGCACCGTGCCCGTAGCGGTCGTTGACCTGCTTGAAATGGTCGACATCCAGCAGCGCCACGCTCAGCGGCCGCCCCAGGGCGGCGCACTCGGCCGCCAGCCGGGCCAGCTCCACCATCAGGTGGCGGCGGTTGTGCAGCCCGGTCAGCGCATCGCGCACCGCCTGCTCGGCCAGATCGGCCCGGAGCAGCTCGATGGTGCGCAGCTGCTCGTGCAGCCGGGCGTTGGCCTGCTCCAGCTCCCGCCGCTGCTCGTGCAGCCGGGCGTTGGCCTGCTCCACTTCGCGGCGCTGCCGGTTGAGCGCGGTGATGTCCCGGGCGACCACGGCCCAGCCGACGTGACCGTCACGGTCGTCGCGCAGCGAGCTGATCCGGACGTTCAGGTCCACCCCGCTGCCCTTGTAGTCCAGATAGACCCGGTCCATGTCCGTTCCCTCGCCGAGGGTGACGTCGCACAGCACCTCGTTCATCGGCAGTCCGGCCAGCCGGGCGGGCAGCTCCGGCATCAGGCCCCGCACCAGACGGTCCGCCGCCGGGTTGAGGTCGAGGATCCGGCCCGGCGCGTCAACCGTCACGATCATGTCATCGATCATGTCGAGGACGTTCTGCCGGGCCACGGGCACCAGCTCGTACAGGGGAAGACGGACCAGGAGGAAGTAGATCACCACCACGGTGACGCAGAACCCGACGGGGCCCAGGTCCACCCCTCTCACGACCTGGGTCACGTTGAGGATGTTGCCGATGAGCGGAGCGACGGCGCCCAGGAGGGTGAAGCCGTACAGTCTCCGCTGGCTGCGCGGTCCCCACAGCCAGGAACTGAACACGCGCATCGTGACGACCGCGAGAAGGCCGTAGGTGTAGACGAGGTGCAGCCAGATCAGCGGGCCGCCCTCCGACATTCCCGTCCCCGGGTTGTAGGGGAGGAAGAGCAGATGATGCCAGAAGTTGGTCGCGGTCCCGACGATGGTGATCACCGGTTCGATCGCCAGGAGCAGGAGGGTGCGGCGCGACAGCCGCCACGCGCGGTCCGCCATGGCCTGGGAGACGCAGAAGAAGCCCGCGGGAACGACGCACACGCCGACGAACGCGACAGTCGCCACCAGGTGGCGGGCCGTGCCGGGTTCGTCGATCCAGGTGAGGATCCCGCTGGCCAGTGACCACACCGCGATCGCCATCGAGACGACCGCCAGCGGGCCGAGCAGGGACGCCACATGCCGCCGGCGCCAGGCGACGACCCCCATCGCGGAGGCGACGGCCGTCGAGAGCGCGTAGAGAGGCATCAGAGCCGATGGCTCCACGCCCATGTCCGGTCTCCTTTCACCGCCGCGTGTTTCCGCAGTACTTCACAGCACCATCGGCGGAGCGGAGGCCGGGATGAGAAATTTCCCGTCCACGGGACCCTCCACCCCGCCGGTACGGAGCGTGATAGATCCGTCACCGCATTCGGCTGATTCCCTGACGGGACCCGGTCTCTCTGGCAGGGTGGTGGGCCGTGATCAGGATCGACCGGCAGCCCCCCGCGGACGAGGTTCCGCCGTCCCGGCGGCGCGGCGGACTGGCCGCGATCCGCGGCGCCGGTCAGGACAACCCGCGGTCGTTCTTCTGCCGCGTCTGCCACCGTTGCGAGAACGGCCTGTGGGTGCCCGCGGGCTGGTATCTCCTGGAGCGCGCCCCGGGCGGCAGGAGCCGGCACATCCGGCTCGGGCTCTACTGCAGCGTGACCTGCCTGGTGCGGGCCGGGGAGATGCTCCAGGAGGGCGCCGCGGAGCACGCCGCCCGGCTGGGCCTGCCCGACGAGGAGCAGGTGCGGCGGGAGCGGAACCGGGTCACGGAGACCGCGCAGACGCTGCTGGCCGGCGGGATGACCGTCCGCCAGGCCGCCGACTCCCTGAACGTGCCGACCTTCACTCTCAAGACCTGGCTCAAGGAGGCCGGGATCCACCTGGAGCCGGGCTCCGTCCCCGCGCACGCCGCCGTCCCGGCCGGCCGGAATCCGGTGAGCGTGCTGAACGAGCAGACGCAGAGGGGCCGGATCGGCACGGTGACGTGGGAGACGGTCGTGGCCGGACCGGCGCACGCGCCGTCCTTCACCGTCACCGCCACCGCCCTGCCGGCCGGGAAGACCGGGCCGGTGCCGGCGACCGGCACGGGTCCGAGCAAGGCGGCGGCCCGCACGGCGGCCGCGACGGCGCTGCTGGCCGCGCTGGGCATCGGCTGACCCCTCCGCCGGGCCCTGGTCCGCGGATCCCCCCGCCCGCCGTCGTCCGGTCTCACCTGCCGGACCCGTTCACGAAGACGTGATGAACTCGCGGCGGTGATTCCTGGAGCCCATCCGGAAAATCCTGTATCCCTTACCCCTGTACGGATAACCTCGACAAAACCGACTTATCCGGAACCCGGGGGGAACGGCGTAGGGCGGCGGCCTGGCACCGCCCGTATCGGCGAATGCCGCCACCGGAGCCGTGGTCCGGCAGGTGGAGCGGTTCATCAGGAATCGCCGCCTGGAACGCCGAAAGGATGGAAGATGCCCGACAGGACACTGTCACTCCAGGAATTCTCAGCTCTTGTGGCATTGATGTCCGAGGCGCGCGAGGTCTCCAATCCCGAGCTCAAGGAGCGCTACGGCCTGACCGTCGACGGACGGAAACGCGCGCGCCTGAACGAGCTGAAGCTGGTCGAGAGCCGCAGGCGGGGGCGTGCTTTCGTCCACGAGCTGACCGACGCCGGGTGGGCGCGGCTCGCCGAGGACCTGCGCACGGGCTCGGCGCCGCCGCTCACCGGCTCGGCCGGGGCCGTCGCCCGTGCCCTGATGAGCGGGGTCCAGCGATTCCTGGACCGGACCGACCAGCGGCTCGCCGACGTCTTCCAGCCGGCCGGTCCCGCCGCCGGGACGTCCGGGACGCCCGGCACATCCGGGACGCCCGGAACTGCTCCGGAGGGCTACCCCGCCTTCTCCTCCGCGCCGCCCATGCCCGCGGACGTCGAGACGCGCATCCGCGTCGCCTACGCCGAGCTGGCCGCCAGGCCCGGCGCCTGGGTGAGCCTGGCGAAGATCCGCCCCCTCCTGGGCGAGGCCGCCAGGGAAGAGGTGGACGAGGCGCTCAGGCGGATGAACCGCATGCGGGACGTGCACATCGTGCCCGAGGAGAACCAGAAGACGCTCACCCAGGCGGACCGGGACGCCGCGGTGGTCATCGGCGACCAGGACAAGCACCTCCTCGCGATCGGAGCGTGATGACGGAGCACGAGCGCAAGGCCCTCGCCGCCCTCAGGTTCAACTGGGCGGAGGCTCCCGACGACGTGTGGCGGCCCTCGCCGTACCACGTGGAGAGCCTGCACCGCCGCGCCGGCCAGGTCCTCCTCGACGGTCTGGCCGAGGCCGGGGCGAGCCGGGACGCGAGCCCGATCGGCGTGGTCGTCGAAGGCCAGCGCGGCTCCGGCAAGACCCACCTGCTCGGCTGGCTGCGCGAGCGGACCCGGCGGCAGGGGGGCTACTTCTTCCTGGTGAGCCTGCTGGACGCCAGGAGTTTCTGGGCCAGCGTCATGGTCTCCGTGCTCGACAGCCTGGCGCGCGAGGAGTACGACGAGGAGGGCATCGCCGTCAGCCAGCTCCAGATCTTCCTGGGCCGCCTGGCCGCGCTGGTGGACGTGAACCGGATGGTACGGCGCGCGGTGACCGGCAGGAGCGCCCTCTCCCGGATGGCCCTCGACACCTTCGTCGAGGCGTTGCGCCGCTTCGACCGGGCCCTCGGCCGGGAGTGCCAGGACACCGTACGGGCGCTCGTCCTGCTGGCCTCCGCCGACCTGGCCGCCCAGGACGTCGGAGCCGCCTTCCTGTCCTCCACCCCCGAGGAGGAGCAGGGCGAGCGTGCCCGGTGGGGGATCCGGCGGAGCGAGAAGTCCCAGCAGGAGATCATCAGGGACCTGTCACGCCTGCTGGCCCTCACCGGGCCGTCCGTCATCGCGGTCGACCAGATCGACATGCTCGTCGCGCAGTCGTCGTCCTCCACCGGCGGGGACACGGCGGACCGGCACGACGCCGTCCTGATCGAGCAGATCGCGGGCGGCCTGATGGCGCTGCGCGAGGTCACCCGCCGGACGCTGACGGTCGTCTCCTGCCTGCCGCCGACCTGGACGCTGATCGAGCGGATCGCGACCGCCACCGTCCAGGACAGGTTCCGCAAGACGGCTCAGCTCAAGACGATCCCGGACGCCGAGACCGGCCGCGCTCTGATCGCCAGGCGGTTCGAGGCGCAGTTCGGCGGGATCGGCTTCGAGCCGCCCCACCCGACCTGGCCGGTACGGCCCTCCGCCTTCGGCGAGGCCCACCAGTACACCCCGCGGCAGCTGCTCATCGAAGTCAGCGACCACATCCGGGCGTGCCTGCACGACGGCGAGGTCAGGGAGCTGGACCGCCTCGGCGCCCCGGCCGCGGCGCAGGCGGGCCCTCCCCCAGCTGCCCCCGAGGCGCCTCCGCGGGACCTCTCCGCCCTCGACGCCCGGTTCGCCCGGCTCAAGGAGTCGGCGGGAACGGCGGAGCGCGTGGCGGCGGCGCTCGATCCCGCCACCGAGGACGCGACCGTGCCCGCGCTGCTGTCGGCCGGCCTCACCGCCTGGATCGCCGCGCTGGGCGAGGCCGGGCGCATGTTCGCCCAGGACCCGCCGCCCAGCGCGAAACCCCCGCTCCACGCGCGCCTGCGGCGCAGCCTCGACGTGACGACCGAGGACGAGGTGCACTGGTGCTTCCGGGCGATCGCCTCCGGGAACGCCAACGCCGTGCTCAGCCGCGTGCGGCACGCCTCGGTCGCCGCGGGCCTGGACGCCCGGGTCCCGAAGCGCCGGCTGTTCCTGCTCCGCGACACCGGCTGGTCGAAGGGACCCCGGACCCTGGAGATCATCACCGCGTTCGAGGAGGCCGGCGGCAGGGTGCTGCGGACGGGGCCCGAGGACCTCAGGATCCTCTCCGCGCTCCAGGACCTGATCGCCGAGAATCCCCCGGGGCTGCGGGCCTGGTTCGCCACCCGCCGGCCCGCCGACGACGTCAAGCTGCTCGGCGAGGCTCTCGGCGACGCGTGGGCGGTTCCCCCGGGGCCGTCGGGAGCCGGCGCCGCCGCGGGTACGGCCGGTGCTGCGGGCGCGGCCGGCACGCCGGGAACGGCGGGCGCGGGGGTCACCGTGAGCACCACGTTCACTCCGGGTACGGCATTCGCTCCGAGCACGAAAGACCCCATGAACACGACGGCCCTCAGGGAGGCGGCCGTCCCCACGATCGCGGCGAGCCTGGCGGCCCCGGCGAGCGCACCGGGTCCCGCAGTCCCGGTGGGCACGGCGGTCCGTGCGGTCCCCGCCCTCCCGGTCCCGTCTCCCGGTCTCTGGGGGGACGCTCCGGCCGGACCGCCCGGGGCGGGCCGCGCGCCGTCCGTCGCCGTCGGCAGGGCGATCGCCGGGGACGCACCGGTGGGCGTCGAGCTGGAGGCGCTGAGGAGGCACACCGCGATCTTCGCCGGGTCGGGTTCGGGGAAGACCGTGCTCATCCGCCGCCTGGTCGAGGAGTGCGCGCTCCAGGGGGTCTCGGCCATCGTGCTCGACCCCGGCAACGACCTGGCCCGGCTGGGCGACCCGTGGCCGGAGGCGCCGCCGTCCTGGGACGTGGGCGACGCGGCGCGCGCGAAGGAGTATCTGGCCGTCACCGACGTGGTGGTCTGGACGCCGGGACGGGACGGAGGCCGGCCGCTCGCCTTCCGGCCCCTACCGGACTTCGCGGCCGTCGCCGGCGATCCCGACGAGTTCGCCGCCGCGGTGGAGGTCGCCGTCGCGGCGATCGCACCCCGGGTGCGGCTCGTCGGGAACACGAACCGGGCCCAGCTGGGCCAGGCGGTGCTCAGGGAGACGCTCCGGCACTACGGGCGGCAGGGCGGAATCAGCCTGAAGGGCCTGGTCGCGACCTTGGCGGAGCTGCCCGACGGGGTGAGCGAGCTGGCCGCCGCGCGGCGGATCGCGGCGGACCTGGCCCAGGTCCTGACCGCGGCCGTCGTCAACGACCCGCTGTTCGGCGGGGACGGCACGCCGGTGGATCCCGGTCTCCTGCTGACCCCGCCCACGGGGAAGCGGGCGCGCGTCTCGGTGATCAACCTGGCCGGCCTGGCCTCGGACGAGCAGCGGCAGGGCTTCGTCAACCAGCTCCAGATGGCGCTGTTCGCCTGGATCAAGCGGAATCCGGCGGGAGAGCGGCCGCTGGGCGGGCTGTTCGTGATGGACGAGGCGCAGACGTTCGCGCCGTCCGGCGCGCTGACCGCCTGCACCCGCAGCACGCTGGCCCTGGCCTCCCAGGCCCGCAAGTACGGCCTCGGCCTGGTGTTCGCCACCCAGGCCCCCAAGGGGTTGCACAACCAGATCCCGGGCAACGCCACCACCCAGTTCTTCGGCCTGCTGAACAGCTTCGCCCAGATCGAGGCGGCCAAGGAGATGGCCCGGGCCAGGGGCGGCCACGTCGCCGACGTCGCCCGGCTACGGTCGGGGCAGTTCTACGTGGCCACGGAGGGGACGCCGTTCGTGAAGGTCCAGGCGCCCATGTGCCTGAGCCACCACCCGAAGGACCCGCTCACCGCCGAGGAGGTCGTCCAGCGGGCGAAGAGCCACCGGTCATGACCGCTCCACCGCCCACGCCCGTGCCGCCGCCCGCTCCATGACCGCACCGCCGCTCGCTCCGGGACCGTACGGCCATCCGTGAACGGGCCGCCTCACCCGGCCGCACGGGCCCTCGCGGCGGAGGGCCCGCGGCGGTCTTCTCAAGGTGCGCTCTGCAACTCCGGGGGGATCCACCCCGCCGCCGAGCGCCAGTTGCGCTCGGCGATCGGCATTCGCCGGGAGGGGTGGACCTTCTCCAGCTCCACGCTGTCCTGCAGGCAGCTCGTGCCCGGCAGCGCCCCGCACACCGGGCAGGACAGATGATGACGTTCAGCCTCGGGCCGTCCACGCATTTGCGGCTCCTCTCCGGCGTACAGCCTCGGAACGGAGCCGATCCTACGCACCTCGACCACCCAAGAGAAACTGAGAGCTACATATCGATTACGTAAAGTAATCGCGAGAGCTCGCTCCCCCCGACCGGGCGCACGGGACAGGCGTCCGGTCGGGTACCCCGATCAGGCGCGCGGGCCGGGAGCGCGACGGAAGGCGAACGGCTGGCTCTCCCGGCCCGGGATCACGAACCAGCACTCGCCCGTCCCGTCGCTGTCGAGGAGCTGGAAGAACGTCTCGACGACGGCCGAGACCTCCAGGATCGGGAATCCGATCTGCTCCAGCAGCGCCTTGCCCTCGCCCAGGATCGCCGTGTCGGCGAACGACGGGCACAGGGCCTGCACCTTGATGCCGCGCGGGGCCAGGTCCTGGGCGAGGGAGCGGACGAGCCCGACGACGGCGTGCTTGTTGGCGGCGTAGATGGGGTCGGAGGGGATGCCGACGATGCCCGCCATGCTGGCGGTCGCCACGATCGTGCCGCCGCCGGCGGCCAGCAGCGCCGGCATCGCGGCGTGCGCGCCGAACACCACGCCGTCGAGGTTGACGCCCATCGCCAGGCGGTAGCGCCGGATGTCGAAGTCCTCGCCCAGCCCGCAGCCCGAGGAGATGCCGGCGTTGAGGAAGGCCAGGTCGAGCCGGCCGTACCGGTCGACGGCGGCGGCGACGGCGGCCTCGTTCTCCTCCAGCCGCGTCACGTCGCAGCGCACGAAGATCCCGCCGATCTCCTCGGCGACGCCTTTGCCCGCGGCGTCGTCGACGTCGGCCACGACGACCTTCGCCCCGCCCGCGGCCAGGCGGCGGGCCACCCCGGCGCCGATGCCGTTGCCGCCGCCGGTGACGAGGGCGACCTTGCCCTCCAGCCGGTCGCTCCGGACGGCGCCGGCCGCCTCGGCGGGCCGGCTCCCGCCGACCCCGCTGAGCATCCCCGCGCCGTCCCCGGCGAACTGGTTGTCCGTCTGGCTCAAAGCGGCAGCCCTCCTGTGGCGGCGTTGGTCGATCCGGTGGCCCGGTAGGCCGCGATCGTGCGTTCGGCGATGCGCATCTGGTGGATCTCGTCGGCCCCGTCCGCGAAGCGGGCCCAGCGGGCGTGCTGGAACATGTGGGCCAGCGGCGTGTCGGTGGAGTAGCCGAGCGCGCCGTGCACCTGGATCGCCCGGTCCACGATCCGGTTGAGGCTGTTGGCCACGAAGTGCTTGGCCATCGAGACCTCGGTGCGGAAGTCCTCACCCTTGTCGATCTTCGAGGCGGCGTGCAGGACCATGAGCTTGCACTGGTAGAGCTCCATGGCCGAGTCGGCGATCAGCCACTGGACTCCCTGCTTCTCGGCCAGCAGCGAGCCGTGGCTGTAGCGGTTGAGCGCCCGCTCGACCATCATGTCGAGCGCCGTCTCGGCCTGCGAGATCCAGCGCATGCAGTGGGCCAGGCGGGCCGGGCCGAGGCGGTACTGGCCCAGGCGGTGGCCGTTGCCCCGGCCGCCGAGGATCTGGCTGTCCGCCATCCGCAGGTCGGTGATGACGATCTCGCTGTGCCCGGTCGAGCCGTGCATCGTCTCGACCTCGCGGACGTCGTTCCAGCCCTCCTGCGGCAGGTCGACGAGGAAGGCGGTGTTGGCGCCGCGGGTCCCCTCGGGCGCGTCCAGCTCGGTCTTGGCGATGAGGATGGCGAAGCTCGCGCGGCGGGCGTTGGAGATGAACCACTTGTGGCCGTTGATGACCCACTCGTCGCCGTCCTTGACGGCGTGGGTGCGGATGAGCGTGGGGTCGGAGCCGGCGACCTCGGGCTCGGTCATGGCGAAGCACGACATCTTCACGCCCTGGAGCAGCGGCTTGAGGTACTTCTCCTTCTGCTCGTCGGTCCCCCAATGCAGCAGCGTGTGCATGTTGCCCTCGTCGGGGGCCGCGCAGTTGAGGATCCACGGTCCCAGCCGGGTCTTGGCCGCCTCGGACTGCACCATGGCCAGCTCGACGTGGCCCAGGCCCATGCCGCCCCACTCCTTGGGCATGTGCGGCAGCCAGAGCCCCTCGGCCTGCGCCTTGCCGCGCAGTTCCAGGATGACGCGGATGTACTCCTCCCGACTGGTGACCTTCCCTTCGTCGTCGAAGCCCTTGACGGCCGGGATGACGGTCTCCTGGATGAAGGTCCGCACCCGCCGGCGGATCTCTTCGTGCTCGGGGGCGAGGGTGAAGTCGATGGCCATGGGAACCCCTTCAGAACGGCCCGCAGGCGAACGGTCACCTGCATTCCTACCGTACCGACCGGTCGGTCCGCCAGGGAGCCCCGTTCCCGAAGGCGGAGCGGCCCACCGGGACCGCCCCGCCCCCGGACGTCAGGCGAGGGAGGCGCAGAGGCGGGGCACGGCGACGCCGATCGGCTCGTCGATCACTTCGTCGGCCAGGTGGTCGTACGGCGTCGGCTCGCCGTTGACGACGATCAGCCGGGCGCCCGTCTCGACCGCCACCCGGGCCAGGGAGGCGGCGGGCTGCACCTGCAGCGAGGTGCCGATCGCGAGGAACAGCTCGCACTCCTCGGCCGCCTTGATCGCCCGCATGAGAACGGCCGGTTCGAGGGCCTGGCCGAACATGACCGTGGTCGTCTTCAGGACGCCGCCGCACTCGTGGCAGGCGGGGTCGCCCTCCCCCGCGAGGACCCGGTCGATCGCCTCCCGGGTCGTCGAGCGGGCGCCGCACGCCGTGCACATCGCGCCGAACATGTTGCCGTGCAGCTCCAGCACCCGCTCCGGCGGCGATCCGGCGCGCTGGTGCAGGCCGTCGACGTTCTGGGTGACGATCCAGGCGCCGGGCAGGGCGGCCAGCGCGCGGTGCGCGGCGTTCGGCTCGGCCTGCCAGGCAGGGCTGTCGCGGCGGAACAGCCACGAGCGGCGCCGGATCTCCGGGTCGGCCATGTAGTAGTCGTAGGTGACGAGCTTCTCGTAGTCAGGATCCGTGCGCCACAGCCCGTTCGGACCGCGATAGTCCGGTATCCCCGACTCCGTCGAGATTCCCGCCCCCGTCAGCACTGTCACCGTCATGCGCACGAGGGTAGTCAGCCGGATCCAGCGCCAAAGCGATCAAAGCCGACAAGCTGGTCATCCCGCGTGTCGATAGCCGGCCGGTCGCACGACCGGCCGGGCCCCGTTCAGCCGGTACGGCCCGGCGCCCCGGCGAGCGCCGAGGCGCGGGCGATCAGGATCCGCACCGCGTCACCGAACCCCGCGAAGGCCGGGTTGGTGGTCTGACCGGCCCGGTAGCGGAACCAGATCTGCTGGGCGATCACCGCCAGCCGGAACAGGCCGAACACCTCGTAGAACTCCCACCGCCCCATCGGCAGGCCGGTCCGCGACAGGTAGCGCGCCACGAACTCCTCGCGCGTGGGCATCCCCGGCAGGTGCGTGGGCTGGCGGCGCAGCAGGCCGTACAGCTCGTCGTCGTCCGCCGTGATCCAGTAGGCCATCGCCGAGCCCAGCTCCATCAGCGGGTCCCCGACGGTGGCCATCTCCCAGTCCAGGACCCCCACGACCCGCGGCGGGCCGCTCATGTCCAGGACCAGGTTGTCGAGCTTCCAGTCGTTGTGGATCAGCCGGGTGGCGACGTCGTCCGGCTGATGCTCGGCCAGCCACGCCATCACAGCCTCGCCGTCCGGGACGTCGTCGGTCAGCGCGCCCCGGTAGCGGCGCGACCAGCCCTCGACCTGCCGCCGCACGTATCCCGGCCCCTTGCCGAGGCCTCCCAGGCCGGCGGCCTCCGGGTCCACGGCGTGCAGGCCGGCCAGGGTGTCGACGACGGTGTGCCCCAGGGCCCTGGCCCCGGCCTCGTCCAGCTCGATCCCGCGCGGGAGCTCGCGGCGCAGGATCGTGCCCTCGACCCGCTCCATCACGTAGAACTCGCCGCCCAGCACCGCGGGGTCGTCGCAGAAGGCCAGCATCTCCGGGACGGCCCCGAAGTGCGGCTTGAGCTGCCGCTGCACCGTGAACTCGCGCCGCATGTCGTGGGCGGAGGCGGCCTTGTGGCCGCGCGGCGGCCTGCGCATGATCAGGTCCTGCCCGTCGTACCGGAGCAGGTAGGTCAGGTTCGACACGCCCCCGCCGAACTGGCGGACCTCCGGGAGCCCGGTCAGGCCCGGCAGCCGGGACGACAGCCAGGCGTGCAGCGCGGCGACGTCGAAGGCGTCCTCCTGCCGGACCTCTCCGGCCTCCTCACGACCCGCGGAGCTCGCGGAGCTCGCGGAGCTCGCGGAGCTCGCGGAGCCGGTCATGTGACGTCCTGGGGGGCGACGGTTGCGATAGGCACGGGAAACTCCTTCGTCTGGGGCGATGACAACATACCAAACGGTCGGTACGCTCACGGGACCGCTGTTCCACCGGGAGGGGTCGCTCCGCCGGGAGAGGTCGCCCCGGTCCGACGGAAGGGGCTCCCCATGCCACAGGTCCACACCGTCCGCGGCCCGATCGACACCGCCGAGCTCGGCCGCACCTACATGCACGAGCACGTGTTCGTCCTCACCGCCGACGTCCAGCAGAACCACCCCGGTGAGTGGGGCGACGAGGAGCAGCGGGTCGCCGACGCGGTCGAGAAGCTCCGCGCGCTGGCGGCGCAGGGAGTCCGCACGATCGTCGATCCGACGGTCATCGGCCTCGGCAGGTACATCCCGCGCATCCAGCGCATCGCCGACCAGGTGCCCGAGCTCAACATCGTCGTGGCGACCGGCTGCTACACCTACGGCGACGTCCCGTTCTTCTTCCACTACCGGGGCCCGGGACTCAGCGCGGCGCTCGGCACGGAACTCCCCGACCCCATGGTCGACATGTTCGTCGGGGACATCGTGGACGGCATCGCCGGCACGGGGGTGCGGGCGAGCCTGCTCAAGTGCGCCATCGACCACGCCGGGATGACCGGCGGCGTGGAGCGGGTGATGCGGGCCGTGGCCAAGGCCCACCGTCAGACCGGCGCCCCCGTCACCGTGCACACGCACCCGGCCAGCCGCACGGGGCTGGAGGTCAAGCGGGTGCTCTGCGACGAGGAGGGCGTCGACCCGCGCCGCGTCGTGCTCGGGCACAGCGGCGACAGCACCGACGCCGACCACCTCACCGAGCTGGCGGAGGCCGGTTTCATCCTCGGCATGGACCGCTTCGGCGTCAACCTCGACACCACCTTCGAGGCGCGCGCCGACATCGTCGTCGAGCTGTGCCGGCGCGGCTTCGCCGGGCAGATGGTGCTCTCCCAGGACGCCGCCTGCTACATCGACTGGATCGACCCGAACGTCCTGCCCTTCCTGCCGCAGTGGCACTACCTCCACATCGAGCAGGAGGTGCTGCCCTACCTGCGCAAGCACGGCGTCACCGAGGAGCAGATCACCACGATGCTGGTCGACGTCCCCCGCCGCTACTTCGAGAACGCCTCCGCCTACTGACCCGGCCCTGCACCCAGAACCGAGATGTCGGGATACCGGGATACCGTGCCCACCTGGTCCATTCATGTCCGGATAGCGGCACGCTGACGTAAATCCTGTCCAAGGACCAGTGTGTTCCCGCCGTCCCCAGGGGATCAGAAACGAAGATTCTCATGGTCCGCCCGGATCGGACATCGCGGATCCCGGCCCTTGGTGATGCCCTTCACGACCGGCACGGACGGCCCTCCCCGCAACCCGCGGGGAGGGCCGTCCGTCCAGGTCGAGGTGCCCCCCGCCTGTCCTCCGATTCCCGGGCAGCGGCCATGAGGCGATCAGGCAGCGAGTTCAGGAGGACTTCAGTGATCAAGCGCGGCAAGCCGACCAAGAACGGACAGGTCAAGCTCACCTTCACCGTGCCGACCGAGCGGGCGCCGGGTGGGATCTCCCTTGTCGGCGACTTCAACGACTGGGACCCGTACGCCCACCCGATGCAGCAGAAGAACGACTCCTACCAGGTGACCGTCACCGTCCCCGCCGACCGGGACGTCTGCTTCCGCTACCTCGCCCACGGCGGCGTGTGGTTCGACGACGAGGACGCCGACCGCCACGACCACCACGGCGGCCACCTGAACGCGGCCACGACGCCCGCGGCCCCGGCGGAGACCACCGGCGCCCCCTCCGGGCGAGCGCACCGCCCGAAGACCGCCAAGATGCCCACCGGCCGGGTCGCGGCGAAGAAGTCCCTGGTCACGCCCATTTCCGCCGCGGCGCCCGTGCTCACCACGTCGTAACCCGGAGGGCACGCCGCAGTCCGGAGAGAACGCCGTAACACCCCCGATCCCCCCACCGGCTCACTCGCATTCCGCACCCTCCGCCTACGAACTCTTTGCCGGACACGGAGATGACCCCACGAAGCGGACGGGGAGAAGGTGCGTATCGTCAGTGAGTTGGGGAGACGCGATGAGCCGTCCGAAGATAGGCAGGGCCGCGGCAGCGGCTTTGGTGACGAGCGCCGCGCTGACCGGGTGCATGCCGTGGGACAGCGACGATGAGGACAAGGTGGTCTCGGCCGCCGCCAAGGCCAAGGCCGCGGCGGCGCAGAAAGCCGCCGCGCTCAAGGCGAAAAGGGATAGGGCCGCGAAGGCCAAGGCCAACGAGCTGGGGCAGATCCCCGTTCTGATGTACCACCGGGTGATCGAGAAACCGTCGAACACCGACGACCGCACACCCAAGCAGTTCCGCACGGAGCTGGAGCGGCTGGCGAAGGAGGGCTACGTCCCGATCACCGCCGCCGAGTACGTCACCGGCAACATCGGCATCCCCGAGGGACGGCACCCGGTCGTCATCACCTTCGACGACGCGTCGCCGTCGCAGCTGACCCTGGACGGGACGGGCGCGCCGGCGCCGGACACCGCCGTCGCCATCCTGCAGGAAGTCGCCAAGCGGCACCCGGGTTTCCGGCCGGTGGCGACGTTCTTCGTCACCCGCGACATGTTCGGCAAGAGCACGCCCGAGGAGCAGACGCAGATGCTCACGTGGCTGCACGACAACGGGTTCGACATCGGCAACCACACCTACGCCCACGTCAACCTCCTCGGCAGGTCCAAGAAGGAGGTCAACGCGGAGATCGTCCGGGGCCACCGGCTCATCACCAAGCTGATCAGCTCCGCGCCGGTGACGCTGGCGCTGCCGTACGGCAACCAGCCGAGCACGAAGACGTGGGGCCTCAAGGGGCGCTCCGGGGACGTCTCCTACAACTACGGGGGAGTCTTCCTCGCCGGATACACCCCCGCGCCCTCGCCGTTCGTCAAGGACTTCGACGCGGTCGGCATCCCCCGGATCCGGGCGATGGACAAGAAGGGCGACTGCGCCAAGTTCTGCTCCACCGCCTGGCTCGACTGGCTGAAGCAGAACCCCGGCGAGCGCTTCACCTCCGACGGCGACGCCAAGACGGTCGCCTACCCGAAGTTCAAGGCGCCCTTCATGGTCAAGCGTTTCACCGACCGCGCCGTGGCCTACTAACCTTTCCCGGATGACAGAGATGATCTCGGAGCTGTTCGATCCGGCGGCATGGCGTGAGGTGGAGGGCTTCGACTTCACCGACATCACCTACCACCGCGCCGTGGACCAGGGGACGGTGCGGATCGCCTTCAACCGGCCCGAGGTCCGCAACGCGTTCCGGCCCTCCACCGTGGACGAGCTCTACCGCGCGCTCGACCACGCCCGGATGAGCAGCGACGTGGGCTGCGTGCTGCTCACCGGGAACGGGCCCTCGCCCAAAGACGGCGGATGGGCCTTCTGCTCCGGCGGCGACCAGCGCATCCGGGGACGCGACGGCTACAGGTACGCCGCCGGGGAGACCGCGGAGACCGTCGACCCGGCACGGGCGGGCCGCCTGCACATCCTGGAAGTCCAGCGGCTGATCCGTTTCATGCCGAAGGTCGTGATCTGCGTGGTGCCGGGCTGGGCGGCGGGGGGCGGGCACAGCCTGCACGTGGTGGCCGACCTGACGCTCGCCAGCCGCGAGCATGCCCGCTTCAAGCAGACCGACGCCGACGTGGGCAGCTTCGACGGCGGATACGGCTCGGCCTACCTGGCCCGCCAGGTGGGCCAGAAGTTCGCCCGCGAGATCTTCTTCCTCGGCGACGTCTACACCGCCGAGGACGCCCACCGGATGGGCATGGTCAACGCCGTGGTCCCGCACGCGGAGCTGGAGAAGACCGCGCTGGAGTGGGGCCGGAAGATCAACGGCAAGAGCCCCACGGCCCAGCGCATGCTGAAGTACTCCTTCAACCTGATCGACGACGGGCTCGTCGGCCAGCAGCTCTTCGCGGGGGAGACCACCCGCCTGGCCTACATGACCGACGAGGCCGTCGAGGGCCGTGACGCGTTCCTGGAGAAGCGGGACCCCGACTGGAGCCCCTTCCCCTGGTACTTCTAGACGCCTGATACTCCTGGACATCCGGTACTTCTTGCCGCCTGGTACTTCCAGGTCGCGGGCGCTTCCGGCCCACGCCGGGAAACCGGCTTTCCGCGGAAAACCGGCCGGATCGGAGGCCCGTACCCCATGCGGATGCGGCCTCCGCCCGGCTCGGGCAAGCTGGGGCGATGACGAAGCTCGACCGGCGGGTGGCGGAGGCGGCGGAGGCCGCGCTCGCGCAGCGGAAGTTCGTGACCGTGATCGACGTGCTCACCGGGGTGCGCTGGCTGCAGGCCCGGCACGTCGACACCTGGCGGCAGGGCAGGGTGGCCGCGCTGGAGCAGCTCGCGGCCGTGGACGGCGCGAAGATGGCCGACGCGGTGGCGATCCTGCGGCGCTGGGCCGAGGAACGGGGGCTCGTGCCCGGCGAGACCTCCTACACCTCGGCCGCCCGCGACCGGGGCCCGCTCCGGTTCCTCACCGAGGGGGACGACGCCGCCTTCCGGGTCCACTGGATCTCCCCGGAGATGAGCGAGGCCCGGCGCAGGCAGCTCGCCGAGCGGCAGAGCAAGGCGCCCGACCTGACGGTGATCGAGTCGCAGCAGGCGTGGGAGTGCGCGGACTGCCGCGACACCGGCCCCTACCTGATCATGGAGGAGGGCGCTCCCCACTGCCTGACCTGCGCGGACCTGGACCACCTGGTCTTCCTCCCCGCGGGCGACGCGGCGCTCAGCCGCCGGGCGAAGAAGGAGAGCGGGCTGGCCGCGGTGGTGGTCCGCTTCAACTCCCGGCGCAAGCGGTACGAACGCCTGGGCATCCTGGTCGAGGAGGCCGCGCTGGCGCTGGCCGAGGAGCGGTGCCTGGCCGACGAGGAGGTACGGCTGCGCCGCCGCGAACGCGACCGCGATCGGCGGGCGCACGAGGACGTGCGGTTCCAGGCCGGGATGGCCGAGGAGATCGTCCGGCTGTTCCCGGGCTGCCCGCCGGAGCGGGCCGAGGGGATCGCCCGGCACGCCGGGCAGCGCGGCAGCGGCCGGGTGGGGAGGACGGCCGCCGCCCGGGTCCTCGACGAGAACGCCGTCACGCTCGCCGTGATCGCCTCGGTGCGGCACCTCGACACCGACTACGACCGGCTGCTGATGTCCGGGGTGCCCCGGGCCGAGGCCCGCGACCGGATCCGGGCGGACATCGACCGGGTGCTCGGCGCCTGGCGGGCGTCCGGCTGACCCGTCCGGCCGCGGGCGCCGGACCGTCCCGCGGCCCGCCCGGCCGCCCGGCCGCGGGCGCCGGACCGTGAAACTGTCGGTGCCCGGGCTCACAATGGCCGGATGGAGAAGTGGCGTGAGGTCCGCGAGACGGTGCGCGAGTTCGCCCTGCGGTTCCCGGAGTCCTACGAGGACCACCCCTGGGGTGAGACGGTCGTCAAGGTCAACAAGAAGATCTTCGTCTTCCTCGGCGTCGAGGAGCCGACCGAGAAGTGGAACCCCACCCTGGGGGTGAAGCTCCCGGAGTCGCACGGCCACGCGCTCGCCCTCGACGGAGTCGAGCCCTCGGGATACGGCCTCGGCAAGGCCGGGTGGGTGACGATCCCGCTGACGGGCGCGCTGCCCGAGACCGAGGTGCTGCTCGACTGGGTCGAGGAGAGCTACCGGGCCGTGGCCCCCAAGAAGCTCGTCGCCAAGATCGACATCCCGGAGGCCTGATCCACCTCCGGGGTAGGCGGAGCGTCAATTCTTACCAAGATGCCGGTGGGTAACCTATCGGCGCTTCCGGACAGGGGCATCACCCCCACGTTTCCACAGGTCGGCGAGGACAGCCGATCCCCGGACGAGGGAGCCGAGGCCCGTGATCAACCGTGTCTTTCTGGACATCGACCAGCGGCACCGGTCCTCCGGTCCCCGCCGGCCCGGCCTCTCCGGCCTGTCCCTCCAGGTGACCGACGCGTGCAATCTCGCCTGCTCGTACTGTTACTTCTACGACAAGGCCCCCGTCACCCTCACCCGGGAGATCGTCGACCGGTCGCTCGACCTCCTGGATCGCGAGCACGACGCGTCGGTCCCGGAATGGCACATCAACCTGTTCGGCGGCGAGCCGACGCTCCAGCCCGAGCTGATCCGCTACATCTGCGCGCGGGCCTCGGAGCGTGCCGCCTCCGCCGGCAAGAAGGCGAGCTTCTCGCTGACGACGAACGGCACCCGGTTCGACCGGCGCTTCCTGGAGCTCACCACCGAGTTCGGAATAGCCACCATGCTCAGCCTCGACGGCAACCGGGCGGCCCACGACCGGTTCAGGAAGTATCTCGACGGGCGCGGGTCGTACGACACGATCATGGACAATCTGGAGTGGCTGAAGGCGGCGCCGCATTTCAAGGTCCGCCTGACGATCTCGCCGCCGACCGTCCGGCATCTGGCCGACAGCGTCGAGGAGCTGATCGGGCTCGGGATCACCGGCATCGCGACGAGCCCGGTCGTGGAGGAGACCTGGAGCGAGGACGATCTCCTGGAGTTCGCATCGCAGTGGCAGCGGATCGCGGCGATGTACATCCGCGAGCGGCTCCGGGGGAACAGGATCTCGATCAAGGGTCTGGACACGCGTGAGTCCCGGGAACCACTGGAGATCTGCAAGGCGCCCGCGGCCTCTCACTCCGGATGCGGCGCCGCGACCAGCTTCGTCTTCGTGAACGCCTTCGGAGACCTCTACCCCTGTCACCGCTATCCGGGCTACTTCGACAAGTCACCGCAGGTACGGCTGGGCTCCGTCTTCACGGGGATCGACCAGGAGAAACGATCTCGCTACCTCGCCGCGAACCTGGCCTCGTCGAAGAAGGGGTGCGGATCCTTCGTCAGTTCGACGAAGGAGCGCGGGGCGTGCGGGGAGTGCGCGATCCAGGGAGCCTGCGGAGGGGCCTGCATGGCCGTCAACGAGTACCTGACGGGCGACCCGGCACAGCCTCCCTCGGTTCCGGGCGCCATCGAGCAGATCAAGCTGTCCGTGCTCAACCAGGTCCACACGTATCTCACCGCCCGGGAACCCGGCGCGTGAGTCACAGGAAGGGACCGCGTGGCCGGAGACCGCGGGGTCCAGCCGTAAAGGACGTGAAGGGAGAACGAACCATGCCGGAGAACAGCGGAAGCACACCGGACGACGGGGAAGACATCGCGGAGTTCACCATCAGGAGGCCGTTCAACGAGCAGCGGCTCCTCAAGTCGTCGGACTTCGATGAGGCGATCAAGAGGGACCTCCAGCTTCCCGACGTCGACACGATCCTGAAGGACCTCCAACGCGAGTACGGGATCCGGATCGGCCTCTCGCCCAACCTGATCCGGAAACTGGAGGCGATCAAGGAGAGTGCCTGCGAGGACTCCCCCGACCTGAGATTCGGGTGCTACTCGACGGACGTCTGCATCATCTGTGACACCAACGACTACTGCCCGACGTGCGACACGATGGACTGGTGCGTGGGCTCGCACGACACCCACCTGGTCTGAGCGGCCCGCCGGGGGGCCCTTCAGGGGGCGTCGTGCGGGCGGGCGGCGAGGACACGGGTGAGCAGGGCGGTGAGGCCGGCCCGCTCACCGGCGTCCAGCGACGAGAACCACTCCTGCTCCCGGCGGGTCTGCTCGGCGAAGGCCTCGCGGACGGCGGCCTCGCCCCCGGCGGTCAGCGCGACCGTCACGGCGCGCCGGTCCTCGGGCACGGGGCGCCGCTCGACCAGGCCGTCCCGTTCCAGCGTGTTGACCACGTTGGTCACCGCCGAACGCGACATCACGGAGATCTCGGCGAGCCGGGCGGGCTGGGTCGGGCCCAGCAGCCAGAGCTTGAACATCAGGCGGAACCCGGGGAGCGTCCAGCCGCGCGGGCGGTGGATGCGCGTCTCCAGGTCCGTCACGAGCAGGTAGGCCAGCTGGAGCAGGCTGTAGGCCAGCTCGAACGCCTCGGCGTCGGCCGGGGGCGGCATGGCGGCCAGGCGCTGCCTGGCGTAGGCGGCGTACAGCAGGTCCGCCTTGGCCCCCGGCTCCCCGGCGCCCGCCAGACCCGCCATCCCCCCGGCCCGCGTCCCCTCCGCGCCATCGGCCCGCGGGCCTTCCGTACCCGTCGGGCTCGCCGCCCTTCCGGCCCGCGGGCTCTCCGCACCCGCCGCTCCGCCGGCCCGCGGGTCCCCCGTACGCGTCACGCCCGCCACTCCTCCGGTCCCCGGTCCGGGGTCTCCGCTCACCGTTCCCACCGGGCAAGTCTTGCGTAGACCCTCCCCCGGCGTGGATATTGTTATGGCTGTAACAATATTCGGGAGGTCCTCGTGCGCATCGTCATCGCCGGTGGCGGGATCGGCGGCCTGACCGCCGCCCTCAGCCTGCACGCCGCCGGCTTCGAGGACCTGACCGTCCACGAGGCCGCCCCGGAGCTGCGGCCCCTGGGCGTGGGCATCAACCTGCTCCCCCACGCGGTGCGGGAGCTGACCGAGCTGGGCCTCGCCGACCGGCTGGCGGGGATCGGGGTGGCCACCGCCGAGCTGGCCTACTTCAACCGGTACGGCGCCCCCATCTGGTCCGAGCCCCGGGGCCTGGACGCGGGCTACGCCTGGCCGCAGTACTCCGTGCACCGGGGGCGGCTGCAGATGCTGCTGCTGGAGGCCGTGATCGAGCGGCTCGGGCCGCGGGCCGTGCGGACCGGGAGCAGGATCACCGGCCCCGGCGAGGAGGACCTGCTCATCGGCGCGGACGGCATCCACTCGGCGGTCCGCGCGCACCTGTTCCCCGGCGAGGGCCCGCCCCCGTGGAACGGCCTGGTCCTGTGGCGCGGCATGACGTACGGCAAGCCGTTCCTGACCGGGCGATCCATGATCATGGCCGGGGACGGGACGCGGAAGTTCGTCGCCTACCCGATCGAGACGGGCGAGCGCACCCTGATCAACTGGATCGCCGAGCAGCCCCTGGAGGGCGAGGCCCCCGACCGCGGCGACTGGAACCGGCCGGCGGACCTGGGCGAGATCGGGCGGCACTTCGCGGACTGGCGCTTCGACTGGCTCGACGTGCCCGGGATCATCGCCGGGGCGGAGGCCGCCTACGAGTACCCGATGGTGGACCGCGAGCCGCTGCCGTACTGGACCTCGGGGAACGTCACCCTGCTGGGCGACGCCGCCCACGCGATGTACCCGATCGGGTCCAACGGCGCGTCCCAGGCGATCATCGACGCCCGCGTGCTCGCGCACTCCCTGGCCCACGGCGACCTGGCGGCCTACGAGGCGGCCCGCCGTCCCGCCACGACCGCCCTGCAGCTGTCCAACCGGCGGATGGGACCCGAGGTCGTGATGAAGCTCGCCCACGAACGCGCGCCGGAGGGCTTCGACGACATCGAGGACGTCGTCCCCTACGCGGAGCGGGCCGAGATCGCCGCCTCCTACAAGCGCACGGCCGGGTTCGACCCGGCCTCCCTCAGCGGGCGTCCCTCGTGGAGCGTGACGCGATGAGCACCGAACCACCCTCCGGACCGTCCGCCGAGCCGCCCTCCGGACCGCGCCGTGAGCCCTCCCCCGGGCCGCGCCGGAGCGCCGCGCCCGTGGATCTCGAACCGCTCGCCACGTTTCACGTGGAACTCGACCCGATCCTCGATCTGGGCGACTCGCAGTGGGGCCGCCGACGAGTGATCAACATCGTGGGCGGATCGTTCGAGGGCCCCAGGCTGTCCGGTGACATCCTGCCCGGCGGGGCCGACTGGCAGGTCGTGCACCCCGACGGCATGGCCAGCATCGACACCCGCTACACGCTGCGCACCCACGACGGCGCCCACCTCTACATCTCCACCTCCGGCGTACGGCACGGCCCCCGCGAGGTCCTCGACCGCCTGGCCCGGGGGGAGGCCGTGAACCCGGCCGAGTACTACTTCCGGCTGTTCTGCCGTTTCGAGACCGGTGACGACCGCTACCTGTGGCTCAACCGGACCCTCGCCGTGGCCTCCGGGGCCCGCACCGCCGACGCCGTCCGCTACGACGCCTACGCCCTCACCTGACCAGCCGTCATCCCGCCCCGACGCCCCCCTTGAGGAACCCGCGATGCCGAAGCTGAACCGCCCCCCGCTCCCGCTGAGCGTCGAGCACGACGCCCCCGTGCCGATGCGCGACGACACGATCCTGCGGGGCGACGTGCACCGCCCGGCCGAGGGCGGGCCGTTCCCCACCCTGCTGGTGCGCACGCCGTACGGCGAGAACACCTTCCGTTCGATCCCGGTCGTCCCCGCGCTGGAGGCCGGGTTCGCGGTGGTGCTCCAGCACTGCCGGGGGCGCGGCGGCAGCGACGGGGAGTTCCGGCCGTGGCTGGACGAGGGCGCCGACGGCCACGACACGATCGCCTGGATCACCGCGCAGCCGTGGTCGAACGGCGAGGTCGTCATGAGCGGCATGTCCTACCTGGCCGGGTGCGCCCTCCAGGCCGCGGCCACGCGCCCGCCGGGCCTGAAGGCGGTGGTCGCCTCGATGACGCCGCACGACTTCCACGACGGGCTGAAGTACCACGGCGGGGCGTTCGCGCTGGGCTCGGCCCTGAACTGGGGGGCGATGCAGACGATGCTCGGGCTGCTGCACGGCATGGAGGCGGGTGAGGACGTCGGCGCCGGGTTCGGCGCGATCCTGCCCGTCCTGGGCGACCAGGCCGCCGCCGCGCGCACCCTGCCGCTGAGCGACATCCCGGGCATCCCCTGGTGGAATGACTGGATCTCCCACCCGGACCGCGACGCGTACTGGCGGGAGCTGGCCGAGACGCTGCGGCACGACCGGATCGAGGTGCCGGTCATGCATGTGGCGGGCTGGTTCGACCTGTTCCTGTCCGGGACGCTGGAGAACCACCGCCGCCTGGGCGGCCCGCTGGTCATCGGCCCCTGGACCCACCTGGCGCCGGGAGCCTCGGGCGCCGGGCGGCTGGACTTCGGGTTCTTCGCCTC
This sequence comes from Planobispora longispora, assembly GCF_016863135.1. Taxonomy (GTDB): domain Bacteria; phylum Actinomycetota; class Actinomycetes; order Streptosporangiales; family Streptosporangiaceae; genus Planobispora; species Planobispora longispora. The sequence continues at coordinate 44,805 of NZ_BOOH01000017.1, read as the reverse complement.
GGCGCAGGCGATCCGGCTGGAGCAGCGCCAGCTGGCCTTCCTGAAGGGCGAGGACACCGGTCCCGCCGTGAAGATCTTCGTCATGGGCGACGACGTCTGGCGCGACGAGGAGGCCTGGCCCCTGGCCCGCGCGGTGGAGACCCGCTACTACCTGCACGCCGACGGCCTGCTCTCGCCCGCGCCCCCCTCGGCGACCGAGCCGGCCACGTTCACCTACGACCCCCGCGACCCGGTCCCCACGGTCGGCGGCCCGCTCCTGCTGCCCGACCCCACCAACGTCGGCCCCCAGGACCAGCGCGACGTCGAACTCCGGCCGGACGTGCTCTGCTTCACCACCGACGTGCTCACCGGGGACGTCGAGGTGACCGGGCCCCTGTCGGTGACGCTGCACGCCTCCACCTCGGCGGCGGGCACCGACTGGACCGCGAAGCTGGTCGACGTGCACCCCGACGGCCGGGCCATGAGCGTGATCGACGGGATCGTGCGGGCCTCGGCGCCGTCCGGGGTGCACGAGATCGACCTCGTGGCCACCAGCCAGGTCTTCAAGGCCGGGCACCGCATCCGGGTGGAGGTCTCCAGCTCCAACTTCCCGCGCTTCGACCGCAACCCCGGCACCGGCCGCACCTCCGCCGAGACCGCCGAGCACGAGCTGGTCCTCCAGCACCAGGCCGTCTTCCCCGGCTCCCACATCACCCTGCCGATCGTTCCCCGCTGAGCGGCAGGGCCCCGGCGCATCGGAACCGGGGCGACAGGACCCGGCGCGTCAGGAGGGGTCAGGGCTGCTGCCAGGCCAGGCGGATGGCGAAGCCCACCAGGAGCACGCCGGTGACCTGCTCGATCCTGGCCCGCACCCGGGGCGTGCGCAGCAGCGCGCCGAGGCGGGCGACGATCACGTTGTAGAGGCTGAACCAGAGGAGGTACAGCCCCGCGAAGATCGCCGACAGCAGCAGGGCCCGGCCCAGGGTGTTGCCCTGGGTGGGCAGGAACTGCGGCAGGAACGTCACGAAGAACAGCGCCACCTTGGGGTTGAGCACGTTCGACAGCAGGCCGTTGCGGATGTGCTGGAGCGGGGAGCACCGTTCCGGCGCGGCGTCGGGGGTCACGACGGCGGCGGCCGTACGGCGGCTGGCGCGCAGGGACTGCACGCCGAGCCAGAGAAGGTAGATCACGCCCACGACCTTCAGCACGGTGAAGGCGGTGGCGGAGGCCAGCAGCAGGGCGGAGAGCCCGACGGCGGCGGCGGTGGCGTGGACGGTCAGGCCGATCAGGCCGCCGAACATGGTCAGCAGGCCGGCGGTGCGGCCGAAGGCGAGAGCGTTGCGGGTGATCAGGGCCTGGTCGGGCCCGGGAATCATGATCATTACAAACGCCGTGACCGCGAAGGTCGTCAGCATGGAACGGGGGTCTCCCTGAACGCGTGGTGAAACAAGTGCCTTGTGGGCTCGTTCATCCTATTCGTCCAGAGAGACCCTGAATCAACCGACCGGTAGCGTGATGTGAGTTACCGGGCGGAGGTACGGAAGGGCGCGGCCGGCCTGCCCAGGTTCGGCGCGCCGAGCAGCGCCCGGGAGGAGAGGGCGTAGATCCCGTCGTTGGTGAAGGCCCAGACGATCTTCCGGTCCCACTCGACGTAGACGGCGTGGGTCTGGTTGCCCAGCGCGTAGTCCGGGACGTTCTCGCTGAACCCGGCCGGGACGAACTGGGCCGCGATCTTCGGACGCCTGATGTCGCGGGTGTCGAAGAACTGCACGCCCGCGTTGTAGAACGCGTACGGCAGCAGTCCGGCCTCCGGGTCCCCCGGCGAGGTGTAGGAGCCCGAGCGCTTGGGACCGAAGCTCCCGCCGCGCTGGCAGTAGTCGGCGAACCTCGCGCCCTCCGCGGGCCGCGGCCGGGGCAGCGCGCCGACGATCCGGGGCGAGCGCGGGTCGCGGACGTCGATCTGGAAGACGTCCTTGTACGGCTCGCGGCAGTCCTCGCCCAGCGGGTAGCCGGAGACGTAGATCATGCCGGTCTTCTCGAACTGCGAGACGTCCACGTTGTCCGCCTCGGTGCCGCCGACGGACATCGGCAGGTCGAGGTGGGCGACCTCCCTCATCTTCGCCGGGTCGGAGATGTCCAGCACCGAGAGGCCGAAGCCGCCCAGCGCCGCGAAGCCGTACCGCCCGCCCTCCTCGATCGGCGTCGGGATGAACAGCGGCATCCGCGCGCCCATCCAGGAGGTCTGGTTGCCGCAGCGCGGGTTGCGCGCGTAGGCGGCGGACTCGTCGGCGACCTGGCCCTTCCTGTGCCACTCGCCGACCTTCCTCGGGTTGGCCGGGTCGGACATGTCGTAGGCCTGGTAGCCGGCCGAGTACAGGTAGGTCGGCACCTCGGTGTTGCTCCAGGTGTCCAGCGGCGCGACGGCGACGAACATGTGCTTCCCGCCGGTCCAGTACGGCACGTCCAGCGAGCCGGAGCCCTGCTGCGGCCCGGTGACCGGCGCGTTGAGCGGGTCGGCCACGCTCGCGTCGGTGGTGACCGTGGACAGCAGCTTCCAGTCCTTCTTCCGGGGCCCGTCGAGCCGGTAGACCTTGAAGCCCTTGAAGCTCGTCTGCGCCCGGAGCGCCGCCACGCCCTCGGGGTTGTCGAACTTCGTGCGCCCCAGCGCGTCGCCCAGCTCGCCGACCTGGCGCTTCTGCTCGAAGCTCTGCACCATCACGTACGCCTTGAGCTTCGCGCTCCACTGGATCGTCGAGGCGCCCCAGTAGTCGTGGGCGTCCCAGTCCTTCCCCTTGTGCAGCTCGACGTTCTCCCCGTAGGGGACCTTCACGTCGGAGCGGCTCAGCCGCTCGACGATCCTCACCTTCCGCACGTCGGTGACGTCGTAGACGCGGGCCTCGCTGCGGTCGTACTGGAACAGGTAGCGGCGGCCGTCGAAGTCGACGATGTTCTGCCAGGTGTGGAAGTAGTCCGGGGTGAAGTCCGCGCCCCGGTAGGCGGCCTCGACCTTGATCGGTCCCTCGATGTGGGAGCGCGGGTCGTAGCCCTTGGTCTTCGGGAACAGGTCCCGCGCGCCGCCGGGGAAGGCGTGGCGCTCCTCGCTGGCCGGAGTCAGCGACGGGTGCCGGAAGGAGCCGTCGAGCTGCATGCCGTACGTTCCGGCCCCGGGCTCGGACGGACGGCGGTCGCCGCAGACGGAGGGGATGTTCGGATCGTCGGGGGCCGTCGCCCGCGCCGCCGTGCCGGAGGTGAGGAGGAGTCCCGCAACACCGGAGGTGACCAGGGCATGCCGGAGAAAGTGACGCATGGCGCGGCCTTTCGCACAGGAAGGGGGGAACGCGCCCAGCCTCGCCCCTGAGGCCTCTCCCGTACCATCCGCCGTTCCACAGGATGGAACCACCGGCGTTCCGCCATGTGGAACGGAGGTCTTCCTGAACGCGCGGTGAAACAAGTGCCTTGCAGGCGCATTACTCCTATTCATCCGAATACCCCGAGATCCACCCGGTCTGGGAAAATCGACGGAGGAATGCTCCCGGAGTGGATCACACCGGCCAGAATTCGCCGGGGATATCCGAACCGGGCACGAAGGCGGCGTCGACGGAGAAGGAGGCGTGTGGACGAGAACGTGTCACTGGCTCGGCTCGCCCACCGGCTGGAGGAGGCCGTGAACGAGTTACGCGGCATCCCCGTCGGCGTCGAGCGGCTGGAGGACGGCGAACTCATCCTGCAGCAGATCGCCCACGCCATGGGCGCCTCCGACGAAGTGCGCGCCATGTACCCGACGGGCACGCCGGAGGTCGGCCGCCGGGGGCGGAGGAACATGCCCGAATTCCTCGTCGCCCTGCGGCGCGGCATGCGGGCCCGGCTGATCATCCACACGAGCATGCTGGACGACCCGGTCAGCGCGGCCCGGGTCAGGGAGATGCACGCCGGCGGCACCCTGTACCGGATCATCGACGAGCCGATCCAGCAGCTGCTCGTCTTCGACCGTTCCGTGGCGTTCCTCCGGGTCACCCCCGTCGCCCACGCACCGGGCGCCCTCCTCATCAGGCAGCAGAGCCTGATCGCCGCCTTCATCGACCTGTTCGAGCAGACCTGGGCCAGGAGCAGGGAGGCCACCGAACCGGCGTACCGGCTGACCCCGCGCGAGCACGAGGTCCTCGCCCTGATCGCCGAGGGGCGCTCCAACGGCGCCGTCGCCCGCGCCCTGTCCATCACGGAGGCCGCCGTCGGCAAACACATCGCCAGTGTGTTCACCAAACTCGGACTCCCCAACACCGAGGACGACAACCGGCGGGTGCTCGCGGTGCTGGCCTATCTGCGCGGCTCGGTGCGGTAACGGCGCGGGGGTAGGGATAGACCTACCACGTCCTCGCCCCAGCCTCCATGCGGGCGAGATCGATTACGGACTTCAATGGACGTCATGCAACGTATGACTGGATTATTGGTCGGCGCGGTCTTCGGCGCGGTCTTCGTCGTCATCAACGCGCAGAGCCCGCTGAACACCCTGACCGCCGGCCTCCTGCGGGTGATCGCCTGCCTGGCGGCCGCGAGCGTCCTCGCCATGTGGTTCCTCACCGTCCGAAGAGAACGGTCCGCCGGGACGCCCGCCGCGGCGTCCGCCGGGACCACCCCGTCCGCCGGGACCGCGCGGCCCGGCGGTCCGGGCATGTACGGCCGCGGCTACCTGGTCATCCTCGTCGCCGAGGTGGTCCTGCTCTACGGCGGGCTCCAGGTGCTGGCCGCCTGGGAACGTCCCGTGCAGACCAACGTCGCCTGGATCGCCCTCGTGGTCGGCGTGCACTTCATCGCGCTGGCGCCCGTGTGGAAGGACTGGATGATCGCCGTGCCCGGCACGGTCCTGTCCCTGCTCGGCGTCGCCGGCCTCGTCATGGTGTCCACCGGCGCCCTGGACTGGGTGCCGTTCGTCAGCGGAGTGCTCTCCGGGGTGGTGCTCCTGGTCGGGTGCGTCGCCTTCGGCTGGCGCATCATGGCGGCCACCCGGGCTCAGGCCGTCCAGACGGTCTGAACCCGGGGCCCCGGCCCCCGATCCCTGGGAGTCCCCGAATCCCTGAGAGCGTCCGCAGCCGCCCTCAGGTCACGGTGAGGCGCTGCTGGTACCTCTCCTCGCGCCAGTGCTCCTTCTCCAGCACCTCGGCCAGCGTGACCGCCGCGTCGTAGACGTCCGCGAACCGGATGTAGAGCGGGGCGAAGCCGAAGCGGAGCAGGTCCGGGGCGCGGAAGTCGCCGTGCACGCCCCGGTCGATCAGGGCGCGCATGACCGGGTAGCCGTCGGGGTGGAGGAAGCTGACCTGGCTGCCGCGCCGCTCCGGGTCGCGCGAGGAGGCGAGCGTGAGGCCGTACGGCGCGCAGAGCTCCTCCACCAGCTCGATGAAGAGCGAGGTCAGAGCCACGCTCTTGGCCCGCAGCTGCGACAGGTCCACCCGCTCCCAGATGTCCAGCGAGGCGTTGAGCGCGGCGAAGGACACCACGTGCGGAGTGCTCACGGTGAAGCGCCGGATGCCCTCGGCCGGGCGGTAGAAGGGCTCGAACGCGAACGGCGCGGCGTGACCGTGCCAGCCGGACAGCAGGTGCTCGGTCGCGTTCTGGTGGCGCGGGTGCACGTAGACGAACGCCGGGGAGCCGGGGCCGCCGTTGAGGTACTTGTAGGTGCAGCCGACCGCGAAGTCCGCCGCGGTCACGTCCACCTGGAAGGCGCCCGCGCTGTGGCACAGGTCCCAGATCATCAGCGCGCCGGCCGCCTGCACCCGCGCGGTCACCCCGGCGGTGTCGTGGCGGTCGCCGGTGCGGTAGTCGACCTCGGACAGCAGGACGCACGCGACGTCGTCGTCCAGCGCCCCGGCCAGGCCCTCGGAGCCGCGCACGTCGCGGATCTCGTAGTCACCCAGCCCCTTGACCAGGCCCTGGACCATGTACCGGTCGGTCGGGAAGTTCTCCAGGTCGGAGATGATCACACGGCGTCCCGGGCGGAGCCGCAGGGCCGCCGAGACGGCCTTGACGATCGCGATCGAGGTGCTCTCGCCCACCACGACCTGACCGGGGCCCGCGCCGATCAGCGGGGCGATCCGGTCGCCGGTGGTCTCCGGCAGGTCGAACCACCCGGCGGCGTTCCAGCCGCCGACCAGCCGGCCCGCCCACTCGTCCTCCACGACCCGCGTGACCGCGGCCGAGGCGGTCTTCGGCGGGGCGCCGAGCGAGTTGCCGACGAGATAGATCGTCCCCTCGGGGAGGACGAACTCGTCCCTGAAGTCCTTGAGGGGGTCCGCGGCGTCGAGCGCGACGCAGTCCGCGCGGCTGATTGTCACGAGTCGTCTCCGGAGTAGGTCCTTACCGATGCCCCCATCATCGGACATCGACGGTGGTCAGAGCATCACCGGGTTCCAGGGAACGGAACTCCCGGCTCCTCCTGCCGCCGATCAGCCCAACCGGCCGCGGTCCGGGGTCAGCCGCACCACCGTGTACGGCAGCACCGGGCTTTCGGCTCCGTACTGGAAGTTGACCACCAGCAGGTCGCGCCCGTCGAACGCCGCCGTGGAGGGGCCGTGCAGCCTCGGATCGGTGACCCGCGCCAGCAGTCTGCCCCGGCCGGAGCCGGCGTCGAGCCGTATCACGTTGACGGTGTTGCCGTCACCGTCGGCGTTGCTGACCGCGTAGAGCGTGCGGCCGCGGAGGAGGAGGCCGTCACCGCGTACCAGGGCACCGCCCAGATCGATCGGCCTGACGGTGCGCCGCCGCAGATCGACGCGGTGCAGCACTCCGTCGTTGTAGTCGGCGACGACGAGGTGCCGCTGGTCCGGGGTGACCGCGATGCCGTTGAGGTTGAAGCCCTCGGTGTACACGATGCCCGTGCCCCGAAGGTCGAGGAAGGCCCGCAGCGGTGCGGTCGCCCCGTTGCCGCCCCGCAGCTCCGCGGCGCCGATGCGGTAGATCGTCGGTTGGAACGAGTCGGTGACGTAGACGTCGCCGTTCCCGGCCACGGCGACGTCGTTGAGCATCGAGTTCGGCGTGGCGGTGGCGAAGCGGTGCAGCAGGGCGCCGGTCCGCGTGTCGTACACCCACACGAAGCCGGTCGCCCCGCCCGCGACGATGAGACGGCCTGCGGCGTCGACCTTCATCCCACCGGCGGTGGTCCGGCCGTCGGCGGCGTTGCCGGGCAGCCACACCGAGGTCCGGGGCGAGCGGACGTCGCCACGGTAGATGCGTCCGTCGGTCACGCTGCCGACGTAGAAGTACGGCGTCCTCGGGTCGCGGGCGATGCCCTCGGGGTAGGCGTCGTCGCCGGCCAGGACGTAGACGCCGGGCCGGTCGGCCGGGGTCGCCGTCGCCGCCAAGGTCGCCGCCGTTGTCGTCGTCGCCATCGCCGCCGATGCGGCGCCGGCGGAGGAGGCGAGCACCACAGCCGCCACGGCCGCGGAGAGAAGTCGGTGAATACGCACAGTTTTCCTTCGATTGTCGGTCCCCGCCAGCCTCGCCCACGGACCGGCACCCCAACAAGATCGTTTTTGGTATCCCGGTATACCCTCGCGGTATGCCGGTCGACCTGCGACTCATGCGATATGTCGTCACGATCGCCGAGGAAGGCGGCTTCCAGCGCGCCGCCGAACGCCTGCACATGGCCCAGCCGCCGCTGAGCAGGCAGATCCGCGACCTGGAACGCCAACTCGGGGTGGCGCTGTTCCACCGCCGCCCGACCCGGCTCACCGAGGCGGGCAAGGCGTTCGTGGCGTCCGCGCGGAGGATGCTGGCCGACGCCGACGCGATGATCGAATTGATGCGGGCGGTGAGGCAGGGTGAGTCCGGCACGGTGCGCCTGGGGATGGTCATCAGCGCCGCCCACGAGACGGTGCCGGAACTGCTCGCCGCGTTGCGGTCGGCGCACCCGGACGTCACCGTCCGGGCGCGCGAGGCCTGGTCGGGCGAGCTCGACGCCGGCCTGCGGGCGGGCCGGTTCGACCTGGTGCTGGGGCGGATGATCCCGCGGCGGCCCGGCCTCGCCCGGCAGACCGTCCGACGGGAGCCGCTGGTCGCGGTCGTCGGCACCGCCCACCCGCTCGCCGGCCGCCCGGCGGCCGCCCTGTCCGACCTGTACGGCAGCCGGCTCCGCCTGGTCCCCGGTGACGTGGCGCCGGACTACCGCGGCGCGGTCCTCGCCGCCCTGGCGCCTACTGGCCTGGAGTTCGAGGCGGACGACTGCGAGGTGCTCGGCTGGCGCCACCTCGGTCTCACCGACGGCGAGAGCTTCGCGCTGGTACCGCGTTCGCTCGGCGCCCTGCCCGCGGCCGACGGCGTGGTTCTCCCGCTCACCGACCACCTGCCCGCCCCCGACCTGGAGCTGGTCTGGCGGCGGGACGCCCTGCCCCCGGCCGGTGTCGCCTTCGCCCGCGTCGCGGAGGCGACGGCGCGTGAGCGCGGCTGGCTGGAAGCCGCCCCCGTCGGCCTGCCCGCCTGACACCGACGCCGCCCGTGTCGCCTGCCCGCCTGACACCGACGCCGCCCGCCTGCTACGGCGAGGTGACGGCGACGACCGCCGGGACGGTGGCGGCCGTCCCGCGCTCTCAGCGGCCGAGGAACCGTACGGCGTTGCCGCCGAGGAGCTTGGCGCGGGCCGTACCGGACAGGAACTCCGCGCCCCGCACCAGCGACCCGACGGGCGACTCCCCGAGCGGGTAGGGGAAGTCGGAGCCGAGCATCACCCGGTCCTCGCCCATCGTGTCCACCAGCAGCCGCAGCGCCCGCTCGTCGAACACGACCGAGTCCACGCTGAAGCGCTCCACGTAGCGGGACGGCGGCAGCTCCGAGACGCCGACCAGGTCGTTCCGGCGGTGCCAGGCGTTCTCGAAGCGCCCGAGCCAGAAGGCGAACGAGCCGCCGCCGTGCGCGAAGCAGATCCGCAACGACTCCGGCACCCGGTCGAAGACCCCGCCGAGGATCATCGCCAGCACCGACAGGTGGGTCTCGGCGGGCATGCCGACCAGCCACTGCGCCATCCAGCGCTCCAGCCGGGGGCCGCCCGGCAGGTCCCACGGGTGGACGAAGACGGGCGCCCCCACGGCGGCGCAGTGCTGGAGGAACTGCACGATCCCCGCGTCGTCGAGGTCGCGGTCCCCGACGTGGTTGCCGATCTCGACGCCCGCGTGCCCGGCGGCCAGGCACCGGTCCAGCTCGGCGCAGGCCAGGTCCGGGTCCTGGAGCGGCACCTGGCAGAACGGCACCAGCCGCTCGTCCGCGCAGATCTCCAGGGCCAGGTCGTTGAAGATCTCGGCCACCCGCACCGCCTGCGCCGCCGGGCGCTCGTAGGAGAAGAACACCGGGGTCGGCGAGACCACCTGCACGTCCACCCCGTCGGCGTCCATGGCCGAAAGGCGGCGGGCCGGGTTCCAGCAGTCGTCCTGGATCCGGCGGAACTCCCGGTCGCCGAGGAGGATCATGGCCTCCCGCTCGGAGTCCACCCGGAGCCGGGGGGCGTCCGCCCAGCCCAGCTCCGGCCAGCCCTTCGGGACGTGGTGGGTGTGGACGTCAACGATCACTCGTCATCCCTTGCCCGGGTGGAGCGCACCGCAGTTCTCGCAGGTGCGGGCCTTCTCGTCGGCGTAGAACGCCTGGAAGATCGGGGGCAGGTCGGTCACGATGTCGCGGACCTGGAGCTCCACCTCGTGGACGACCGCGCTGCACTCCTGGCAGTACCAGAGGAACTTCTCCAGCACGCCCTCCGGCCGGATCCGCTCGACCACCAGGCCGATCGAGCCCTCCTCGGGGCGCTGCGGCGAGTGCGGCACGTTCGCCGGGAGCAGCCACATCTGACCCTCGCGGATGTGCACGGTGTCCGGCCCGTCGGGGGTCATGACGTTGACGTGCATGTTCCCGCGGACCTGGTAGAAGAGCTCCTCGTAGGGGTCGATGTGGAAGTCGGTGCGCGCGTTCGGCCCGCCGACGACCATCACGATGAAGTCCCCGGCCTGCTCGAAGAGGACCTTGTTGGCCACCGGGGGCTTGAGCAGGTGGGCGTGCTCGTCGATCCACGCGGTGAAGTCGATGGGGGGAATCATGGCTGGTCCTCTCGGAGCGGGTGATAGGCGACGGCCTGGATCTCGATGAGCAGGTGCGGGTGGGGCAGCTGGTGCACGGCCACGGTGGTGCGCGTCGGGCCGGTCTCGTCGAAGTACTCGGCGTAGACCCGGTTGTATCCCCCGAAGTCATTCATGTTGACCAGGTAGGCGGTGATCTGGACGAGGTCGCTCAGGTCGGCCCCGACGGCCTTGAGGATGTCACCGATGTTCTCGATCACCGCCCGGGTCTGCGCGGCGATGTCGAGCGTGACCGTGCCGAACGCGTCGGCCGCGGCCCCGACGATCGTGTTGTCCGGGCGGCGGGAGCTGGTGCCGGAGACGTAGATGAAGTCCCCGGCCCGCTTGGCGTGCGGGAACCGCCCGCGCGGGACGGCCTTGCCCTTGACGACGATCCCCTCGCTGTTCCCGCCGCTCACGAGGCCGCCTCCCCGCCACGGGTTCCCCCGGTGACGGGCTCCCCGGCGGTCGTCTCCCCGGCGGTCGATCCTCCCGCGGACGGCTCCGCGGTGAACGAGACCGAGCCCAGATGCTGGATCTCCGCCCTGACGTGGGCCCCGGCCGGCAGCGGCTCGGCGGCCGTGGCGGCTCCGGCCAGCAGCACCCAGCCGGGCTCCAGGACCGTCCCCTCCGCCGCGGCCAGGCGGGCGGCCTCGACGATCGCCCGGCGCGGGTCGCCCAGGATCGCGGCGGTGGAGCCGACCTGGACCGGGCGGCCGTCGATCTCGAAGACGACGCCGAGGTTCCAGCGCGCGGGGTCGTACGGCCGCCAGGGGCCCACGACGTACCCGGCGGCGGAGGTGTTGTCGGCGATCACGTCGGGGAGCGAGAACCGGAAGTTCTCGTACCGCGAGTCGATGATCTCGATGCCGGGAGCGGCGGCGGCGATCGCGTCCGGCGCGAACGCGTCGGCGACCGAGGCGATCCGCCGCCCGATCAGATAGACGACCTCGGGTTCCACCCGGGGATGGATGTAGCCGGCCAGGCCGACGGCGGCGCCGTCGGGGATGGCGGTGGAGGCGGTGACGCGTCCGAGGATGACGTCGTGCACGCCCATCTGGCGGCGCTTGCCCTCGCTGGTGAGGCCCAGTTTCACCCCCGAGATCCGGTCCCCGCGCTCCAGCCGGAGCCGGAGCAGCTCCTGCTGGACCCGGTAGGCCGTGGCCACGTCGCAGCCCTGCTCCGGCTGCGGCACGGCGCGGGCCGTACGGGCCGCCTCGTCCAGGATCTCCGCCAGCTTGCGGACGTCGGCGGTCACCGGTTCTCCTTCACTCGGGCGCCGTCCCCGTCCCCCGCCGGAGCGGAGCCGTTCCCGGCCCGGGCCAGGTCCAGCGCGATGTCCACGATCATGTCCTCCTGGCCGCCCACCATCCGGCGGCGGCCCGCCTCGGCCAGGATGGCCCGGGCGTCCACCCCGTAGCGCGCCGAGGCGGCCTCGGCGTGCCTCAGGAAGCTGGAGTAGACCCCCGCGTAGCCCAGCGTCAGCGTCTCCCGGTCCACCCGGACCGGCCGGTCCTGCAACGGCCTGACCAGGTCGTCGGCCGCGTCCATCAGGGCGTTCACGTCGCAGCCGTGCTCCCAGCCCATCAGGTCGGCCACCGCCGCGAACGCCTCCAGCGGGCAGTTGCCCGCGCCCGCGCCCATCCCGGCCAGGGAGGCGTCCACCCGCAGGGCGCCGCCCTCCACCGCCACGACCGAGTTGGCCACGCCCAGGCCCAGGTTGTGGTGGGCGTGGATGCCGATCTCCGTCCCCTCGTCGAGGACCTCGCGGTAGGCCCGGACCCGGGCCCGGACCCCGTCCATGGTCAGCCTGCCCCCGGAGTCGGTCACGTAGACGCAGTGCGCGCCGTACGACTCCATGAGCACGGCCTGCCGCGCCAGCTCCTCCGGCTCCGCCATGTGCGACATCATCAGGAACCCGGCCACGTCCATGCCGAGGTCCCGCGCCGTCGCGATGTGCTGGGCGGAGATGTCGGCCTCGGTGCAGTGCGTGGCGATCCGGACCGAGGTGACCCCGAGCGCGTGGGCGCGCCTGAGGTCGCCGACGGTGCCGATGCCCGGCAGCAGCAGGGTGGTCAGCCGCGCCCGCCGTACGGCTCCCGCGACCGCCTCGATCCACTCGTCGTCGGTGTGCTCGCCCGCGCCGTAGGTGAAGCTGCTCCCGGCGAGCCCGTCCCCGTGGGCCACCTCGACCGCCGCGACCCCCGCGGCGTCCAGCGCCGCCGCGATGGCGGCGGCCTGGGCGGCGGTGTAGCGGTGCCGGATGGCGTGCATGCCGTCCCGCAGGGTCACGTCCTGAACGTAGATCCTCACGGGGCCACCGTCCTGTCCGCGAGAGGGCCGGCGGCGCGGGACGCGGACTCTCCGGCCGCGTCCGGCGCGGCGCGCTCGGCGAGCCGCTCGGCGGTGCGCAGCGCGGCCGAGGTCATGATGTCCAGGTTGCCGGCGTAGGCCGGGAGATAGTGGGCGGCGCCCTCGACCTCCAGGAAGACGCTCACCTTGACCCCGCCGGTCCGCTCCCCGGTCGGCAGCGGCTCCCCCGCCGGGATCCCGTCGAACTGCACGTCCTGCTTGAGCCGGTAACCGGGGACGTACTGCCGCACTTTCTCCACCATCTCCCCCACGGCTCCGGCCACGGCGGCCTCGTCGCACCCGTCCACCAGGCAGTAGACGGTGTCCCGCATGATCAACGGCGGTTCGGCCGGGTTCAGGACGATGATCGCCTTTCCCCGGGCCGCCCCGCCGACCCGCTCGATCGCCCGGGAGGTCGTCTCGGTGAACTCGTCGATGTTGGCCCGGGTGCCCGGCCCGGCCGACCGGGACGCGATCGAGGCGACGATCTCGGCGTATCTGACCGGGACCGCGGAGGCCACCGCCGCCACGATCGGGATCGTCGCCTGCCCGCCGCAGGTGACCATGTTGAGGTTCGGCTCGCCGAGGTGGGCGTCCAGGTTGACCGTCGGCACCACGTACGGGCCGATCGCGGCGGGGGTCAGATCGATCACCCGCTTGCCGTGCTCCCGCAGCACCCGGTCGTTGCCCGGGTGCGCCGCCGCGGAGGTCGCGTCGAGCACGACGTCCACGTCCGCGAACTCCGGCAGCCGCACCAGGCCCTCGACGCCCTCGTGCGTGGTCGCCAGCCCGCGCCGCCCGGCCCGCGCCAGGCCGTCGGAGCCGGGGTCGATGCCGGCCATCGCGACGACCTCGACCTTCCGGGACAGCAGCGCCTTGAACATCAGGTCGGTCCCGATGTTCCCCGACCCCAAGATCGCGATCCTCACGGTCGCTCACCGCTCCTCACTCGCTCCGCGGGCGACCTCGTCCCTCGGCCGACCACTCCACTCGCCCCGCCGGGCTCGCTCCGCCTCACTCGAAGACCGCCCTGACCGAGCCGACTCCGTCGATGTGCGCCTCGAACACGTCGCCGGGCTCGACCTCCACCACCGGGCCGAGCGCCCCGGTGAGCACGATGTCGCCGGCCCGCAGCGGGAAGTCCGTGCCGTCCAGCGCGTTCGCCAGCCAGACGGCGGCGTTCAGGGGGTTGCCGAGGCAGGCCGCGCCCGCGCCGGTGGAGACCTCCTGGCCGCGCCGGTTCATGGTCATCCCGGCCAGCCTGAGGTCGAGGCCGGTCAGCGGGGTCGGGGTGGCGCCGAGCACGAAGGCCCCGCTGGAGGCGTTGTCGGCGATCGTGTCCACGAGTGTGATGTCCCACCCGGCGATCCGGCTGTCGACGATCTCGATCGCGGGCAGCACGAAGTCCACGGCCCGGATGACGTCGGCCACGGTGAACGGCCCGCCGGTCAGGTCGGCGCCGAGCACCAGGGCGATCTCCGCCTCGGCCCTGGGCTGGAGGAACCGCCCGGTCGGCACGGGCAGCCCGTCCAGATGGGCCATGTCGGCGAAGAGCATGCCGAAGTCGGGGCTGTCCACGCCGAGCTGGCGCTGGACCGCCGCCGAGGTCAGGCCGATCTTCCGGCCGACCAGCCGCCGCCCCTCCGCCAGCGCCCGGCGCGTGTTGATCGCCTGTACGGCGTAGCCGGTCTCGGCGGTCCGGCCGGGCAGGGTCTCGCGCACCGGCGGGCACGGCTTGCCGCTCCGGGCGGCCTCCAGCAACCGGTCGGCCGCCTCGGTGAACACGTCGACGGCCTCGCTCCACTCATCGGTCATATCTCGGCCCTTCCCGGCTCCAGCTTGATCGTTATCGTGGTCGGCTCGGAGTAGAAGTCCAGCGAGCGCGTGCCGCCCTCGCGGCCGATGCCGGAGAGCTTCACCCCGCCGAACGGGGTGCGCAGGTCCCGCAGGTACCAGGTGTTGACCCAGATCAGCCCCGCCTCCAGCGACTGGGCGACCCGGTGGGCGCGGCTGAGCGAGGACGTCCAGACGGTCGCGGCCAGGCCGTACTCGCTCTCGTTGGCCAGGGCGACCGCCTCGGCCTCGGCGTCGAACGGCGCGACGTGGCAGACCGGGCCGAAGATCTCCTCCCGGTTCACCCGGGAGCCGGACGGCAGACCGGTCAGCACGGTCGGCTCGACGTAGTAGCCGCCGTCGCGGTCGTCGCCGAAGCGCGGCGCCCCGCCGCCCGCGTGGATCTCGGCGCCCTCGTCCTCGGCCAGCGCGTAGTAGGACAGCACCTTGTCCCGGTGCTCCGCCGAGATCATCGGCATCATCGTGGTGTGCTCGTCCTGCGGGCGGCCGAAGGCCAGCTCTCGTGCCCGTCCGGCCAGCCGGGCGACGAACTCGCCGAACACCGGCCGCTCCACATAGAGCCGCTCGGTGCACAGGCAGACCTGCCCGCCGTTGGTGAACACCGACCGCACGGCGCCCTCCACGGCCGCGTCCAGGTCGGCGTCGGCGAAGACCAGCCCGGCGTTCTTCCCGCCCAGCTCGAACGAGACCGGCTTGACCCGGTCCGCCACCGACTTCATGATCGCCGATCCGGTACGGCTCTCGCCGGTGAAGGTGACCGCGTCCACCCCCGGGTGCTCGACCAGGAACTGCCCGGCCGAGCCGGGGCCGAAGCCGTTGACGACGTTGAGCACGCCCGGCGGGAGCCCGATCGAGGCGGCGATCTCGGCCAGCACGGCCATCGAGCCCGGCGTGTGCTCCGACGGCTTGACCACGACGGTGTTGCCCGCGACGAGCGCGGGGCCGATCTTCCAGGTCGCCAGGAGGAACGGCAGGTTCCACGGCACGATGACCGCGACCACGCCCAGGGGCCTGCGCACGGTGTAGCTCAGCACGTCCTTCAGGTGGAACGCGTTCTCCGGGTGCTGGGCCGCGATCTCGGCGAAGGACCGGAAGTTGGCCGCGCCCCGGGGGATGTCCAGGGTGCGGGTCTGCGTGATCGACTTTCCGGTGTCCGCGATCTCCGCGGCGACCAGGTCCTCGAACCGCTCCTCGATCGCGTCGGCCAGGCGGCGCATCCAGGCGGCCCGCTCGGCCGCCTGCAGTCCCGACCATCCGGGCAGGGCGGCACGGGCCGCGGAGACCGCCCGGTCCACGACGGAGCGGTCCGCCTCGTGGACCCGGCGGACCTCCCGGCCGGTGACCGGGTCGTATCCGGCGAACGTCTCGCCCTCGGCGACCGGCAGCCCACCGATGAAGTGGGTGACCAGGTCAGACACGGTTTCTCCTCGGGGCATCCTGGGGAATCGGGCATTCTTCTCTACCTATGGGTATAGAGCGACGGGCCATCGATGAGCAACAATTCGTTCCGTGACACGGAACTCCGACCGCCTCTCCATGCTGGAGAAGTCCTGGCTCGTGCTGGACGCGTTCCGCCCCACGGGAGGGCCGCTGCGCCTGACCGACGTGGCCGAACGCTGCCACCTGCCCAAGACCACCACCTTCCGGCTGCTCACCGAGCTCGCCGAGATCGGCGCCGTCGCCCGGCGGGAGAACGGCTACTATCTCGGCCGCCGGCTGTTCGAGCTCGGTTGCATCGTCCCCCTTGAACGCGATCTCCGCCATGCGGCGCTGCCGTTCATGCACGATCTGTACGAGGCGACCCACGAGACCGTGCATCTCGGGGTGCGCGACGGCCTCGACGTCGTCTACGTGGAGAAGATCCGCGGTCAGGAGGCCTTCGCCCTCCCCTCCCGGGTCGGCGGCCGCCTCCCGCTGACCTGCACCGGCATCGGCAAGGCCCTGCTGGCCTACTCGGGCCCCGAGCTGATCGAGGAGGTCCTCGCCCGCCCGCTGCGCCGCCTGACCCCGCACTCGATCGTCGATCCCCGGCGCCTGGAGGAGGCCATCGGCCAGATCCAGGCGGCCGGCCTCGCCTACGAGCGCGAGGAGGCCCAGCCGGGCGGCGCCTGCATCGCGGCCCCGGTGTTCCACGAGGGAGCCGCCGTGGCCGCCCTGTCCGTCTCCGTCCCGCTGCCCCGCTTCCACCCCACCCGCCTGGCCCCGGCCGTCAAAGCCGCCGCCCTCGGCATCTCCCGTGCCCTCTCCCGCACCATCTGACGCGGATCGCGCCGGTACGGCGCGCACCAAGGCCAAAGGCCCGACGCCGGTACGGCGAGACGTGGCACGGACGTGGTCGGCGCCGCCGTACGGGTGGTCACGCGATGGAACACTGAGGGAGTGCTCGTCGAAAGCGTCATACCCGTGTCCGATCAGCCCGTCATGGAATTATTCGTCACGCAGAGCACAGGACCCGCTGACCGCACTCTGCTGGTGATCCACGGCGGTCCCGACTGGGACCACACCTACCTGCGTGAGCCACTCACAGAGCTTGCCGATCGCCATCGGATCGTCCTGCCGGATCTACGCGGCTGCGGGCGTTCCACCCGTGGTCTCGCCGATGACCGATACACCCCTGCCGCCGCCACCAACGATCTCATCCGGCCCTCGGGCTGCCCTTACTTCTGATCCAAGGCCGCCAGGACATGGTCTTCCCTGTGGACCTGGTTGAGGACACCGTGAAACTGATCCCTTCTGCCCGCGCCGTGGTGATCGAGGAGGCAGGACACATGGCCCACATCGACCAGCCCCGCATATGGCTCGATGCCATCGCCGACTTCCTGTCCTGACCGCTCGATCACCGCGTCACGATCAACACGATGAGTCGCCGCACCGGCGCCGGTCGCGCTCGGCGGCCGCTGCGGGAGACCTTTCCTGGAGGTCACCTTCCTGTACCCCGTGCCGTCGATGGGAGCGTTTCGGCGCGGCATGATGGCCTCATGGGGCGGGCGTGGGAGGCATGGGGAGATGTCGTCGTCGCGGCCGTTCTGGCCGTCCCGCTCGCCACTCTGGCCGCCTTCCTCCTCGCCCGCTCCCGCACCCGCTCCGGGCACTCCTCGCCCCGCCGTACGGCCCTCGCCGACGTGGTCATCGTGGCCGGGACCGCCCCCTGGATCTGGATGATCCTCACCCCCGGGACGGAGCCGGGGGTGCATCTCGTCCCCCTGGTCGACCTGCTCGACCAGCTCGTCCTGCTGTCCCCCGGAGCGGTGTTCGTGCAGGTCGGGGGCAATCTTCTGGTCTTCGCCGCGCTCGGCGCCATGCTCCCGGTCCGCTCGCCGCGCTTCGCCTCGATCGGCGCGGTGGCGGGCGTCGCGGCGGGGGCCTCGCTCCTCGTCGAGCTCCTGCAGTACGGCCTGCGCCTGGACCGGGTGAGCTCGGTGGACGACGTCCTCCTCAACACGGCGGGGGCCGTCCTCGCGGCCGTCGTCACGCGCCGGTGGTGGGCCCGCCGATAGCGGTCGGGATCGTTCCAAGGTAACGGACCGAGAAAACTCTCGTAGATCGCCACAGGGGCACGATCCACTCAAAAGAAGCACGGGACCAACCTCTGTATCTGTGCGATCGTGGACAAGGCGGGGCAAGTTCTCTGGAGACGCCAAACCCGGCTGGTGACAGAGGGTGATCACACGTGCAGCAATCCCCCGTACCTCCCGAGACCCCGATCTACCGGCGCATCGCCGACAGGCTCCGCGAAGCGATCCTGTCCGGCGAGCTCCGGGACGGGGACCGGCTTCCGGGCGAGAACGCCCTCATGGCCCAGCACGGCATAGCCCGCGCGACCGCCAGGCAGGCGCTCTCAGTGCTCATCAACGAAGGGCTGGCCGTGCCCAAACGCGGCTCGGGAGTCTACGTCCGGCAGTTCCGGCCCCTCAGGAGGCACGGCTCCCGGAGACTCTCCCAGGAACGGTGGGGGCGAGGGCAGGCCATCTGGGACTCCGACACCAGGGGCCGGCCGTACACCGTGGACGACATGCAGATCGCCAGGGAGGAGGCGGAGGAGGAGATCGCCCGCGTGCTGGACAGCGCGGAGGTCTGGGTACGGCGCAGGCGCTACTCGGTGGACGGGCGGCCGGTCCAGATGTCCGTCTCCTACTTTCCCGCCGCGCTGGTCGAGGGCACCGCGGTCGTGCGGGAGGACACCGGCCCCGGCGGTGTCTACGCGCGCCTGGGCGATCTCGGCCACGCCCCGGCCCATTTCACCGAGGAACTGAGGGCCCGCATGCCCCATCCGCACGAGACCGTTCTGCTGGACCTCCCGGCGGGCACCCCGGTCATCGTGATCATGAGGACGGCCTACAGCGCGAACGGCATCCCCGTCGAGGTCAACGAGATGATCCTCGACTCGGCCTCATATGTACTTCAGTATGACTTCGACGCATAGATCAAGGGCAATAGTCAACCGATAGGTTGACCTGACCCTCGCGATCATTGATTTCTCTAGAGATGTGCCTCACCTTCGGAAATGGAACGTCACAGCGGTGGCCCTGGGCGCGGGGAAGGTGCGTGGATGTCTTTCGACCGGCATCTGGCGGAGATAGCCCGGGAGTTTCCCGACTGGACGATCTGGCGGAGTGACGCGGGGCGGTGGTGGGCCACTCGCCATCACCCGCTCACTCCCGTGCAGCGCGAGGCGGGCTGCGCGATGACCATCGACGCGGACGACCCGGACGGACTGCGCGAGCAGCTCTACGACCAGAGGGAGCGCCTTGACGGCACGATCCCTTGACGACCGCCCGGTGCCGGAGTCAGCCCAGCTCAAGCGGCTCCGGCGCCGGGCCCCCAATCGCGGAAGCCTCTGACCCTATCGGGGGCGGGGGCTTCCGCCCGCAGGCCTGCCCGCGAGTGCCGATGGGCTGCACTCGCGGATCTCCCGTGAACCCCGCCGCGGGCCTCGCCCGCGGCGGGGTTCACGGGCCTCACTTGCGGGTGGCGAGCTCCTCGTCGTCGTCCCGGGCGGGTTCGAGGGTCACGTCGGTGTCGTCGGCGGCGGCGGGTCGGCCGTGGGCGGGGGTCCGCGTCCCGTCCTCCTCGTCCTCCACGATCACGCGCACCGCCTCCACGTCCACCTCGGGGGCGGACTGCGGGGCGGGGGCGACGGCCGCCACGGCGGCCGGGGCGATGGCGGCCGGGACCGGCGCGGAGGGCAGGACCGCGTCCTCGTCGATCAGCGGGCCGGCGACGCCCTCCCGCTGGATCAGGTCGCCGATGACCGCGCCCATCTCGTTGAGACGGCGCATGACCTCGCGGTGGGTGTCGGTCAGGTAGGTGACGCGCCGGCCCGTGCTCTCGTCCAGGACCGAGGCGCGCTGCTGGGCGGAGGTCAGCGTGGCGTGGGCCTCGGAGCGGGCCGAGGTCAGGGTCGCCTCCGCCTCGGCCCGGGCGGAGGTCAGCGTGGCCTCCGACTCGGCCCGGGCGCTCCGCAGGGTCTCGTCCGCCTCCATGCGCGCCGCGTTGAGCTTCTCCTCGGCGTCGTTGCCCGCCTGCGCCAGCATCTGCTCGGCGTTGGCGGTGGCCTCGCCGACCCTGCGCTCGGCCTCCTGCTGGGCGGAGGACAGGATGCCCTCGGCGCGCTCCCGGGCGGAGGTCAGCATGCGCTCGGCCTCCTGCTGGGCGGAGGACACGACGCTCTCGGCGTGCTCCCGCGCGACGGCCAGCATGCGATCGGCCTCGGTGGCGGCGTCGTCCCTGACCTTGGTGGCCTCGGTCGCGGCGACCTCGCGCTTGGCCGCGGCCTCCTCCTCGGCCAGTTTGAGGATCTGGCTGAGCCGCTGGCCGAGCTCGTCGTAGTCCTGCGGCGCCTCGGAGAGCCTGCGCCGCGCCTCGGCGAGCTCCAGCCTGCCCTGCTCCGCCTGATCGATCGCCCGCGCGACCCGCTCCTCCAGATCGCGGATCTGGTTGCGTGTGCGGATCATGTAGTCATGGACCTGACGGCGGCTGTAACCGCGCATGACGACCTCGAACGAGTCCTCATGCATCAGGTCGGGAAAGCTCTCATGCTGGTTTGTCATCGTGATGCCCGTAGAGGTCGTGTGGCGGAAAAGGAGACGTCAGGAAACGACTCTGCTGCCATCTACCCGAGACCGCAACCGGAACGCCGGACCTCCTTGCGGAAATACCGGACACCCTCACTCCCCGTAACATCGGTCCCATGACGACGACCCCCTACATCGCCTCACTCGACGACGGTGCTTCCCCTGACATCCACCCGGAAGCATACGTAGCCCCGGGAGTGGTGGTCGTCGGCCGCGTACGGCTCGGCCGCGCCGCCAGCGTCTGGTACGGCTCGGTCCTGCGGGGCGACGACGAGGCCGTCGAGGTCGGCGAGGAGTGCAACATCCAGGACCTGTGCTGCCTGCACGCCGACCCCGGCCAGCCCGCCGTGCTGGAGCCGAGGGTGAGCCTGGGTCACAAGGCCATGGTGCACGGGGCGCACGTGGAGACCGGGGCCCTCGTCGGCATCGGCGCGATCGTGCTCGGCGGGGCGCGGATCGGCGCGGGATCGCTGGTCGCCGCCGGAGCCCTGGTCGGTCCCGGGAAGAAGATCCCCGCCGGGGTCCTGGTGGCGGGCGTCCCGGGCAAGATCGTCCGTGAGCTCACCGACGACGACCGCGCGTCCTTCGCCCGCACCCCGGACAACTACATGGCCAAGGCCGCCCGCCACCGCGCCGCGACGGCCCTCCCGCCGGCGTGAGCCTCCGCCCCGCGGCGGCCCGCCGGGGCCCGGTCCCCGGCCACCGCGCCGCGACAGTCTTCTCACCGGCGTGAAGCGCCCGCCGCCGCGCTCCGGCGGCGGGACGGGACCGTGAGTAACATGACCGCCGTGCGACAGTGGGACGGTTTCGCCGCCATCGAGAGCGATGTGCGTGCCATCGTCGCCGACCCCCGGTGGGCGGCGCTGCCGCCGCCCGCGCGCGCCCAGGCCGTGGCGCTGCGCGTGCTGGACACCCCGGACGGCGGGCGCTGGCTCTTCGGCGCGCACGCCCGCTGGTACCGGCAGGACCCGGCCGACGGCCGCTGGCACCTGTCCCCGCCCCCGGCGGACCGGGAGACGCGCGCCGCGGCCCGGATCGTCCGGATCGCCTCGGTGATCCTGCCGCATCTCGTCCCGGCCGGTCCCGACTTCGCCGTGGATCGGGGGTCGGTCCAGGGCTTCGTCGGCCCGGACGTGCCGCACGGCGTCACCGAGCGGGTCCGGACGCTGGTCGTCGCCCAGCGCGGCAGGCGCAGGGAGGACTTCCCGATGCACGGCCCCTTCACCGAGCTGTTCGCCGGGGAGGTGGCCAGCCCGGTCGCCGCCGTCTGGGGCACGCTCATGTGGTGCGCCTACGCCCCCGCCTTCGACGGCAACGAGGTGCTGCTGTCGATGTTCGGGGAGTTCCTGTCCCGCCCGCTCCCGGGTGACGAGTGGGTCCGCTGGCTCGCCCCCGTCTCGCTCGACGACCTCATCGCCCTGTACGGCGAGCGCGTCCGGGCCGGCCATCCCGAGGCCGGGCTCCGCCTGGTCGCGCTGATGGCCGACACCGCCCAGGCCGTCCGGGGCGACCGCCGCTTCCGGCCCCGCGCCGAGGCTCTGCTCGCGATGGTCGCGCCGATCCTCCGCCGGACCGGCGAAGACGTCTCCGCCGCCCACCGGGGCGACGACGCGCTGCGGCAGGCGTGGCTGGCGCGGTGCCCGGCCCACGTGGCGCTGGCCGAGGTCTCCCCCGGGGACCGCTTCCAGCACGCTCTCTACGACCTCGTCGAGGCCCTGGGCTTCCTCACGCCGAAGGGCGCGGACCCGCGGGCGGTGGCGGGGGCGCTGCTCGCCGCCGACGTCGCGGCGCACGCGCCCCGGGCGGCCGACCGGATCTACCCGTGGCTGGATCCGGAGCTCCGCCACATCCTCCACGTCGTGCTCACCCGGTCCACGCACCCGCTGCGGGGCTGCTGGCCGCGTTCCCGCGACGCCGCGTCCCCTCCGGCGTCTTCCGGGGCGTCCTCCGCGCCGCCCGCCGTGCTGCCCTCCGCCCTCCAGCCGCCGGACCGGGCCTCGGCGGCGGCTTTGCTGGGCGCCGCCTACGCCACGGGGCTGGCATGGTGCCGGCTGACCGGGACGGCCGTACCGGAGCGGGGATTCGCGACGGCCTCGGCGCTCGCGCAGCGCCTGGCTCATGAGCGGGACGATCCTGTCCCGGGCGTGCCGGGAACGTACCCGCGTCACTTCTGAAACGGGCTGGCCCACACGAGCGGACTTAAACCATAGATCTGGTTATTTCATCCTTACTTCCCCTATATCCGTCTAATACCCCTCGTGTCACACAATTAGCTGAATCGTGATCTCGCATTCGGGAAATGACCCTTCAGGGTGCGCGGTGGGGGCGCACCGGGCTGTACCGAATGGTCCCGATGGGCCATGGGCACGCAAGAACCCCCGCCGTAACCTCGAAGTGGGTGTGGGCTGCGGAAGGAAGGACGACGCGGTGGGGCACGACGAGCTGGACCTACGGGTCCACGACCGTGACGCGTTGGACGAGATCGCGCTCTATGCCGAGGTTCTCAGTGCCGTCGCCATCAGCGAACGGCCTCTCACCTTGGCGGAGCTCGACAACGCGCTCGGATTGAGCGCTCCGGCGACATGCTGAAGCGCTGAGGCAACCATCTGCACCGCCTAGTCCCGGGCCCCTTCCGAGGGGTCCGGGACGTGGCCGGGAAAGACCCTCGGGTGACTAGTCACGACCGGACAAGCCGGGCAATAGCCGCTGACGCTTCCTTGACCTTCTCCTCCGCCTCCGGCCCCCCCGTGCTGATGGCGTCGGCGACGCAGTGCCCGATGTGGTCTTCCAGCAGCCCCAGCGCCACCGCCTGCAGGGCCCGCGTCACGGCCGAGACCTGCGTCAGCACGTCGATGCAGTAGGCGTCTTCCTCCACCATCCGCTGGAGGCCCCTGATCTGCCCCTCGATCCGCCGCAACCGGGTGAGATAGGCCTGCTTGTCCCCGCTGTACCCATGCATGACCTAACGGTACCCGCGTCAGCCACGGCTGGAAGCAGCCGTGATCAGTTCCTCCCACTTTCCGGCCACCACGGGCGCCCCGTAGGCGGCCGCGGCCTCGAGCGCGCCCGCCGCCAGCGCCCGGCGCCTGCGCTCGTCGTCGATGAGCGCGAGCAGCGCGGCGGCGTACGCCTCGATCTCGCCCTCCCCCTCCGGGACCAGGACCCCGCTCCGGCCGTGCGTCACGAACTCCCCCGCCCCCCGCGAGTTGTCGAACCCGATCACCGGCACCCCGCTGGCCATCGCCTCGATCACCGTCATCCCGAGCACCTCGGCCCGCGACGTCACCGCCACGATCGAGGCCTTGGCGAACTCCCCGGCGAGGTCGGGGGTGGTCCCCATGAAATAGACGTGGTTGTGCAGGCTCAGGTCGCGGACCAGGGCCCGCAGGCGCTTCTCCTCCGGGCCCCCGCCGTACAGCCGCAGCCGCCAGTCCGGACGCTTGTCGGCGATGACGGCGAAGGCCCGGATGAGCCGGTCGTAGGCCTTCACCGGCACCCAGCGGCCGCCCGCGGCGATGATGCGGTTGTCCATGCGCGAGCGCGGCCAGGGCCCCGCGGGCAGGGCGTCCGGGATCAGGC
Source organism: Planobispora longispora (assembly GCF_016863135.1). GTDB lineage: Bacteria > Actinomycetota > Actinomycetes > Streptosporangiales > Streptosporangiaceae > Planobispora > Planobispora longispora. Next base: position 20,882 of record NZ_BOOH01000017.1, on the reverse strand, counting down.
CGACCCCGACGCCGCCGTCCATCAGGCGCTCCCAGTCCTGGCGGCCGCTCTCGGTGGCGGCGGCGACCGCGTCCAGGCGCGGGTAGAACTTCTTGATCGGCCCGGGCACCGGTGGGCGGCCCCACTCGCGGGCGATGCGCACCATGTCGCGGGGCGCGTGCCGGGCGGCCTGCACGCCCAGCCCCGGCCTGGTGGTGATGAGCGCGTCGGCCCGGAGGGCGCGCAGCCGCCGCCACAGGGCGACCTCGGTCCGGAGCTGTCCTCGCGGGAGCAGGTGGCGCACGCCCGGCCTGGCGTCGACCACCCAGGAGAGCTTCACCGCGGACTCGACCGGGAAGAAGGGCCGCTCCCTGTGCCGGCGGACGCTGAGGATCTCGACCTCGTGCCTTCGTGCCAGCTCTCCCGCGAGGTTGATGACGGAGCGGACGTCGCCGCGCATGCCGTACGCCGAGGGAACGAGCAGGCAGATCCTCACCCACCCACCTCGATCATGAGCGTGTCGTCGGCGGTGTAGCAGGGACGGACCGGCACCCCGTCGATCTGGGCGGCCGGGTAGTGCAGGCGGCGGCGTTTGCCGTCCACGTCGTCCAGCCGCGAGCCCAGGCGGAGCGGCTCGGACAGGCCGTCCACCTTCAGCGTGGGCTCCCAGGTGCCCGGTTCCTCCGGCGCGACCCCCACCACGTCGCACAGGGAGAGCGCGGCGTGGAAGCGCACGCCCTGGACCGTCGCGGCGGCGGTCAGCTCGGCGTCGGTCCCGCTGCGGCGCAGCGCCAGGCGGGCCTCGTGCCGCGACTCGTCGTCGTCGAGGCCGGTGAAGGCCAGCAGCCCGGTGACCTCGAAGCGGCCCTCCCGGAACCAGACGGCGCGGACCTCCGCGGCCGGCTCGACCTGGTCGACCTTGAGCGCGAGGAAGCCGTTGCGCGTCCGGTAGGCCCGGTAGGCCAGCGTGCGCCGGCTCAGCGCGTAGGCGTCGAGGTGGTCGAGGGAGAAGCCGGGGTCGACGCTGCGCAGCCGGGTGCGCCGCCCTTCCCGCTCCAGGTAGACGTCCCAGCGGCCGGATCCGAGATCGAGCGGGGCGAGGGAGACCGCGAGCGTCACGTCACGGGTCTCCTCACCGGGCGTCCCGGGGGCGCCCAGCGTCACGTCGCGCTCTTCGGAGGTCGCCCGGTGGCGCAGCACCAGCCCGACCCCCTCGGTGAGAGGGTCGTCGACGGCCAGCCGGAGGGACAGAACGTCGGCCAAAGTGACTTCGGCATCCATGACGACGACGCGCACCGCCAGCCCCTCCCCGTCGAATGAGCTACGCGACGTTGAGGTTACCGTGATTTTTCCGTAATCAGAAGGAAGAGTTTCGGACCCAGTGTCCTTTTCGCTGAGGGTTGACGAAAAGTCAGGCACGGCCCGCAAAACGCGGGCCGTGCCTGACGTCCGGTCGGGAAACCCCGGCGGGCGCGGTCAGCGCGAGATCATCCGGGGCCGGAGAACCCGGCGGCTCAGGAGGCCTCCACCGGCTCGCCCTTGATGGACTTGATCAGGAGCTGGGACACGTCCACGACCTCCAGGGTCTCCTTCGCCTCGCCCGCGTTCTTCTTCTCGTTGATCGAGTCGCCCAGCATGACCAGGCAGAACGGGCAGGCGGTGGAGATGGTGTCCGGGTCGGTGGTCAGCGCCTCGTCCACCCGCTCGGTGTTGATGCGCTTGCCGATCCGCTCCTCCATCCACATCCGCGCGCCGCCGGCGCCGCAGCAGAAGCCCCGGTCCTTGTGGCGGTGCATCTCCTGGGTCTTGACGCCGGGGACCTTGGACATGATGTCGCGAGGCTGCGAGTAGACCTTGTTGTGGCGGCCGAGGAAGCACGGGTCGTGGTAGGTGATCTTCTCCTCGATCGGGCTGACCGGGACCAGCTTGCCCTCGTCCACCAGCTTGGCCAGCAGCTGGGTGTGGTGGACGACCTCGTAGTGGCCGCCGAGCTGCGGATACTCGTTGGCGAGGGTGTTGAAGCAGTGCGGGCAGGTGGCCACGATCTTCTTGACCCCGGCCTCGTTCAGCGTCTCGATGTTCTGCTGGGCCAGCATGTTGAAGAGGAACTCCATGCCCAGGCGGCGGGCCGGGTCACCGGTGCAGGCCTCCATCGGGCCGAGCACCGCGAACTTCACATCCGCGATGTGCAGCAGCTCGGCCACGGCCTTGGTGGTCTTCTTCGCCCGGTCCTCCAGGGCGCCGGCGCAGCCGACCCAGAAGAGGTACTCGGTGTCCTCGGGCATCTTCTCGTCGACCATCTGGACCTCGAAGTCGAGCTCCTCGATCCAGTCGGCCCGCTTCATCTCGGACATGCCCCACGGGTTGCCCTTGTTCTCGAGGTTCTTGACCATGACGCCGGCCTCGGTCGGGAAGCTCGACTCCACCATGACCTGGTAGCGGCGCATGTCGAGGATGTGGTCGATGTGCTCGATGTCGACCGGGCACTGCTCGACGCAGGCGCCGCAGTTGGTGCAGGACCACAGCACGTCCGGGTGGATGACGCCGTCCTCGCCGACCAGCGGCTTCTCCAGCAGGGCCAGGACGTCCTGGCCGGCGTGCGCCCGCTGCTCCTCGGTCGCCATCAGGTACGGGGCGATCGCGAAGACGTGGTCGCGCTGGTCGAGGATGAGCATCTTCGGCGAGAGCGGCTTGTCGGTGTTCCACGCCGGGCACTGCGACTGGCAACGGCCGCACTCGGTGCAGGTGTAGAAGTCGAGGAAGCCCTTCCAGGTGGTGTCGGTGATCTTGCCCCGGCCCAGCCGGTCGCCGTCGAGGTCCTCGTCCTCGAAGTCGACGACCTTGCCGTCGATGCGCATCTCCTGCGCCGGGCCCAGGGCGTTGGGACGGCGGGAGAACAGCACGTTCAGCGGCGCGGTGAAGATGTGCATGTGCTTGGAGTTCACCACGATGACGAGGAACACCAGCATGACGCCGATGTGCAGGAGCAGCCCGATCTCCTCCAGCAGCGTGCTGGTCGGCAGGATCGAGGCGACCGCCTCGGAGACGAAGGCCCCCGACTCGTAGGGGAAGTTGCCGGTGTTGACCGCCGCGCCGCGCGCGAGGAACAGCGTCCAGATCACGTTGAAGATCATGAACAGGACGAGCCAGGCGCCGCCCAGGTGCGAGCCGGAGAAGCGGGAGCCGCGGCCGAGCTTCTTCGGCGAGTTCTTGATGCGGATGATCGCGAAGGTCGCCAGGCCCAGGAGGCAGGCGAGCGCGATGAAGTCCTGCAGGAAGCCGAGGACCGGCCAGGTGCCGATGAGCGGGATGTGGAAGTCCGGCGTGCCGGTGATCGCGCCCTGGATGAGCGCGCCGTACGCCTCAAGGTAGACCGTGGCCAGGATGAAGAACGCCCACATGACGAAGAAGTGCGCGACGCCGGACGCCGTCCACTTCAGCAGCTTCTTCTGCCCGAAGACCTCGACCAGCTGGGCCTGGATCTCCGCGCCCGCGTTGTCCTTGGCGTACTCGATCCGCTCGGGGGCGGGCGGGCCGATGGTGGCGAGCTTGTACAGGAACAGGACGCGGCGCGCGGCGAGCGCGAGCGCGACGACTGTCATGACGAGCCCGATGATGGCTACCCAGAGCACGGGTCCTCCCACAGACGGCGTTGGCTGCCAGCGTACGACCGCCGGTCATCCACGGTGACAAGGGGTCACCCCGGATCCTACCCGTGGGTAACTTCCATCCGGGATGGGACCCTCGGCAACCGTGGTCACCTTATGGTTAATTCATACTCCGGAACAATGCTCTAGACACGTCGAAACGCCGCGAACCGCCGTACAAACCGCGTGAAACTCCGAACGGGCGGCTCAGGTTCCGTCGATGTACCGCTGGACGGTGGGCGCGAGCAGCGCGACCAATTCCTCGATGCCGACCGAGGCGATCGGTTCGAGCCTGATCACGTACCGCACGAGCACCACGCCGAACATCTGCGCGAACGCCGCCTCCATCCGGAGCGGGGAGACCCCCAGCGCCTCGCCGACCTTCTCCAGCAGCGCGTGCGTCATGAACTCCCGGATCATGCCGACGACCTGCTCGTTGGTCATCGCCGTGCGCATCAGCGCCAGCACGGGCTGACGAGCCTGGGCGTCGGCGGTGATCGTGAGGATGAACCTGACCAGCCGCTCCCCGGTCTCCTCCCGCGGCCCGGCCACCAGCAGCGGGATGATCTCCTCCGGGTTGACCGGCAGCTCCATCGCCGCGACGAACAGGCCCTCCTTGCTCGTGAAGTAGTGGTGCACGAGCGCCGGGTCCACGCCCGCCTCCCGGGCGATGCCCCGGATCGTGGCCTTGTCGAACCCCTTCTCGGCGAACGTCCGGCGGGCCGCCGCCATGATCTCGCCGCGCGTGTCCGCCGATCCCGGCCTGCGCCCCGGCCTGCGCCGCCCCGTCGTCACCTCGCTCACGCGGCCTCCTCCGCCGGCCGCGCCCGCGACGCCGCCGTGCCCGTGGACCGCTCGCCGCGCTCGCTCACGCGTTGGCCGCGGCCGCGAGATGGAGGCGGGCGAAGGCCAGTCCTTCCGCGAGGTCGTCGATGCGCTCGGTGCGGCTGGCCGCCTTACGCGTGTTGATCTCCAGGACGACCAGGCCGTCGAAGCCGTTGCCCGCCAGCCGCTCCAGGATCGGCGCGCAGGGCTGGTTGCCGCGCCCCGGCACCAGGTGCTCGTCCCGGTTGGGGATGCCGACCCCGTCGGCCAGGTGCAGGTGGGCCAGGCGGTCGCCCAGCTTCGTGAACATCTCCCAGGCGTCGGACCCGGACACCGCCGTGTGCGACAGGTCCAGGGTGACCTGCGGGAAGTCGTACTCGACGGGGTTCCAGTCCGGGGAGTACGGGACCACCTTGTTGCCCCGGGCCCGAAGCGGGAACATGTTCTCCACCGCGAAGACCACGTCGGTCTCCTCGCGCATCCTGGCGAGCCCGACCTCGAAGTCGCGCGCGTAGTCGCGCTGCCAGCGGAACGGCGGGTGCACCACCACCGTCTTCGCGCCGACCCGCTCCGCGGCCTGCTGGGCGCGCTTCAGCTTCGCCCACGGGTCCTTGCCCCACACCCGCTGGGTGACCAGCAGGCAGGGCGCGTGGATGGCCAGGATCGGCAACTGGTAGTGGTCGACCAGCCGCTCCAGGACGTCGACGTCCTGGCTCACGGGGTCGGCGCCCACCATGATCTCCACACCGTCGTACCCCAGGCGCGCCGCCAGCTCGAAGGCGTCCGGGGTGCGCTCCGGATAGACCGACGCCGTGGACAGCGCGACCTGCGCGCTGGGCACCCGGATGACGCTCATCGGAAACTCCTCGCCTTCGCGTTCTCATCCGCGAACGACTCGATGCCCGTCTGCCCGCCTGCCCGCCCGCTTCGATCCCTCACAGTGTTCAGACTAAGCGCGTCCGTTACGGAATGGCGTCCGGCCACCCCCGTGCGGCCCAGATCACATGACGGGCCGGGGCACGAGCCACATTCCCGGACGCTACCCCGATCCGGGCACGGTTCACACTTCCGATCGCATACCCGGGCGACGCACCGGAACACATGTCCGGATCCCACGGCTACGGTTGAGGGATGCCGCGGTTCGTGAAGGGCGCCATCCCCAGCCCCAACATCTGGAACAACCCCCACGTCTACGAGCTGGAGAACCGGGCGGTCGACCCCGAGGGCCGGATCGAGGCCGCGATCACCGCCATCCGCCCCTGGGCCGGCGCCACCGTCCTCGACATCGGCTGCGGGACCGGCTACCACCTGCCCCCGGCGTCCGCCACGGCCGCGCGGGTGATCGGCGTCGAGCCCCACGCCGACCTCGTCGAACTCGCCAGGCGCCGCTGCCGCGCCCTGCCCAACGTGGAGATCCACGCCGCCACCGCGCAGGCCATGCCCCTCCCGGACGCCTCGGTGGACGTCGCCGTCGCCCGCTGGGCCTACTTCTTCGGCCCCGGCTGCGAGCCCGGCCTGGCCGAGCTCTCCCGGGTCGTACGGCACGGCGGCGCGGCCTTCGTGATCGACATCGACGCCACCAGGGGCGCCTTCGGCCGCTGGTTCAGCCAGTCCGTCCCCGCCTACTCCACCAGGGCCGTGGAGAACTTCTGGGCCGCCCGGGGCTGGACCACCCAGCGTCTCGACCTGCGCATGTCCTTCGAGCGCCGGGCCGATCTGGAGGCGGTCCTGCGCATCGAGTTCACCCCGGCGATCGCCGAGCGGGCCATCGCCGAGACCCCCGGCCTGGAGCTCGCCTACCCCAACCTCCTGCGCTGGCGCCTCTACTGACCGCGCGGGCCGTCCGTGCCCGCCATCATCCGCGACCCCCACCGGCGCACCACCGGGGTGCCCGCCCCCACCAGCAACAGCACCAGCAGCGGAGCCAGCGTCACGCCCAGCGCGAACCCGGCCGCCACGTCGTGCGGATAGTGCACGCCGACGAACACCCGGGAGAAGGCCATCAGCGCGGCCAGCGGCAGCACGAAGGCGGCCAGCGCGCGCCAGGCGAGGACGAGGGTGCCGGCCGCCGCCGCCGCGATCACCGCGTGGTTGCTCGGGAACGACCAGTCCCCCGCCTCGGGGCAGGTCGCGATGGTCACCAGTCCCCGGCACGGCCGGTCCTCCCGGACGACGACCTTGACGACCTCGCTGAACAGGTAGGTCAGGGTCACGGCCACCGGGCCGAGGAGGACCAGCGCCATGTCCCGCGGCCGGAGCCTGCGCGCCCGCCACCAGGCCAGGAAGTACAGCGCCGCGAAGACGAGCAGCCCCGCGTCCGTCCCCGTCTCCGCGAAGGCGTGCAGCCACGCGGGGGTGCCCCGGGCGAACTCGACGATCTCCTCGTACACGCCCTGCCCCTCGAACGAAAGTGAACATTCCGTGAATGATCGATTCTAGGTCGAAGCGGCGCGGGACGCGGCGGTCGCAGGACGGCCGCAGACCCGTCGGCCGGGGGACGCCGGGCCGGGAACAGACGGGCCGGGCTTGACATTGACACCGGCGTCAAGGATTACCGTCGTCGCATGAGGAGGGCCGGATGCGGATCGGGGAGCTCGCCCGGCGGGCGGGGATCAGTACCAGGGCGCTGCGCTACTACGAGCAGCAGGGGCTGATCACCGCGCGGCGTGCGGCCAACGGTTACCGCGAGTACAGCGAGGACGACCTCAGACTCGTCACCGAGATCCGCTCGCTGCTCACCGTGGGGTTCACGCTGGAGGACGCCAGGCCGTTCGTGGCCTGTCTGCGGGCCGGGCACGCGTCGGGCAGCTCGTGCCCGGAGTCGGTCGCGGTCTACCGGCGGAAGCTGGCCGAGATCGACGACGAGATCCGAACCCTCCTGGCCCGCCGGGCCGAGGTGGCCGCGCAGCTCACCACGGCCTGCCCTGGATGCCTACCGAGAGAGCAGGACGAGAAATGATCACTTTGACCGCCGAGAACTTCGCCGAGCAGGTGCTGGACAGCGACAAGCCCGTCCTGGTGGACTTCTGGGCCGAGTGGTGCGGCCCGTGCAAGATGATCGCGCCGGTCCTGACGGAGATCGAGGCCGAGTACGGCGACCGCGTCACGATCGCCAAGCTCAACGCCGACGACTACCCCGAGATCTCCAGCCGGTACGGGGTCCTCGGGCTGCCGACGCTCAACCTCTACAAGAACGGCGAGGTCGTGCAGCAGATCAAGGGCGCCAAGCCCAAGCGCCTCCTCCTGGCCGACCTCGAAGGTCACATCTAGGAAAACATTCCCCGGACAGTAAGAGACCACTTCCTGAAAACCGGACAAACTGCCATCATTGCCGCCGAACATCGTTCTAATCGGTAGAGATGAGGCAGGATGCGCATGCGCGCAGGGGCGGCCCTCGCGGCCGCGCTCGGCCTGGCCGTCGTGGCGGCTCCGGCGGCCGTCGCCGGAACCGCCACGGCCGCGGCGGCGGAGGTCCGGACGGTCAAGGTGGCGTCCTTCGACGGCACCGAGATCGTCACCAACTTCTTCCCGGCCAGGAACCTCGGCGCCGGCGAGCAGGCGCCGACGGTCCTCGTCGGCCCCGGCTGGTCGGCCCCCGGCGACCGCACCGGCGAGACCCGCAGCAGCGACGCGGGCGGGGTCGTCGGCACCGGCGCACTGCGCGACAGCGGCTACAACGTCGTCACCTGGGACCCCCGCGGGTTCGGCGGCTCGGGCGGCGAGGCCAACGTCAACCACGCGGACCTGGAAGGCCGGGACGTCTCCGCGCTGATCGACTGGATCGCGCAGCAGCCCGAGGCCGCGCTGGACCGGGAGGGCGACCCCCGCGTCGGCATGGCCGGCGGGAGCTACGGCGGCGGCGCCCAGTTCGTCACCGCCGCCGCCGACCGCCGCGTCGACGCCCTCATCCCCTCCATCGCCTGGAATTCGCTGCTCGGCAGCCTGTATCCCGACAACGCCTACAAGGCGGGCTGGGCCGGCATCCTGTGCGCCGGCGGCATGGCCGGGACCAACCGCGTCGAGGCGCACGTGCGCAGCTCCTGCGTCTCCGGGGCGACCACCGGGACCATGTCCCCCGAGGACGAGGAGTGGTACGCCGACCGCGGGCCCGGCCACCTCGTCCGGCGGATCAAGGCGCCCACCCTGATCCTCCAGGGCACCGTCGACACCCTGTTCCCGCTCGACGAGGCGGTCGCGAACTACGAGCACCTGCGCCGCGCGGGCACCCCGGTGAAGATGGCCTGGTTCTGCGGCGGCCACGGCGCCTGCGCGAGCAACCCGGGCCCCGCCGGGCACATCGAGAAGATCAGCCTCGCCTGGTTCGCCAAGCACCTGAAGGGCGAGCGGCAGACCGACACCGGGCCCGCCTTCGAGTACGTGGACGACACCGGCGTGTGGCGCGGCGCCTCCCGCTACCCGCTGCTCCCCTCGGGCCTGCTGCACGGATCCGGCAAGGGCGGGCTCCAGGTGCGCCCGGGCGACACCTCCGGCCTGCCGACCGCCGCCAGGCCCGCCGCCAAGGCGGTGAACGTCCAGATCAAGGCCCCGCGCGCCGAGGGCCAGCTGGTCGGGGCGCCCCGGGTCACCCTCGTCTACCGGGGCAAGGCCGCGACCGGGAGCCCCTCCACCACGTTCGTGTACGCCCAGCTCGTGGACGAGCGCACCGGCGTCGTGGTCGGCAACCAGGCGACCCCCGTCCCGGTCCGGCTGGACGGGCGGCCCCACGTCGTCTCCCGCGAGCTGGAGACCATCGCCTGGCGGGCCGCGCAGGACAGCCGCCTGACCCTGCAGATCACGTCCGGGACCGCGCTCTACACGCCGCAGCGCGCCACCGCCGACCTGGACCTGCGCGTCACGGTCGTCCTCCCGCTGACCCGCCCCGCCGCGCCCGTCGCTCCCTGATCCATCGGGCTTTCACCCGGTACGGCATCCCGTACCGGGTGAAAGTTGTCGGTGCGGGCCGGTAGCGTGCGGCCATGGCGAAGAAGGTCGGCTATCGCTGTAGCGAGTGCGGTTGGCAGACCGCCAAGTGGGTCGGACGCTGCGGCGAATGCCAGTCGTGGGGCACGGTCGACGAGGAGACCGCCCGCAGCGGCGTGAGCGTGGCATCCGGCGGGGCGGTCACGGCTCCGGCCGTCCCGATCGGGCAGGTCAAGGCGGAGGTCGCGCACGCGCGCACCACCGGGGTGCCCGAGCTCGACCGGGTGCTCGGCGGCGGCCTGGTGCCCGGGGCCGTGGTGCTGCTGGCCGGCGAGCCCGGCATCGGCAAGTCCACGCTCCTGCTGGAGGCGGCCTCCAAGATCGCACGCCAGCAGACCGTCCTCTATGTGACGGGCGAGGAGTCCGCGGCCCAGGTGCGGCTCCGGGCCGACCGGATCGGCGCGATCCACGACTCCCTCTACCTCGCGGCCGAGACCGACCTGAGCGCGCTGGTGACCCACGTGGAGCGGGTCCAGCCGGGCCTGCTCGTCGTCGACTCGGTGCAGACGATCGGCTCCACCCAGGCGACCGGCGTCCCCGGCGGGGTCACCCAGGTCCGCGAGGTCGCCGGCAACCTGGTCAGGATGGCCAAGGAGCGCGGCATGTCCACGGTCCTGGTCGGCCACGTCACCAAGGAGGGCTCGATCGCCGGTCCGCGGACGCTCGAGCACCTCGTCGACGTGGTGCTGCACTTCGAGGGCGACCGCCACTCCCGGCTCCGCATGGTCCGCGCGATCAAGAACCGCTACGGCCCGGTCGACGAGGTCGGCTGCTTCGACCTGCACGAGAGCGGCATCGAGGGCATCGCCGACGCCAGCGGCCTGTTCGTCTCCCACCGCACCGAGCCCGTCCCCGGCACCTGCGTCACGGTCACCATGGAGGGCACCCGGCCGCTGCCCGCCGAGGTCCAGGCCCTGGTCGCCCGGACCGAGGCCCAGCAGCCCCGCCGCTCCTCCTCCGGGCTCGACCCCTACCGGGTCACGATGGTGCTGGCCGTGCTGGAGCGGCGGCTCAACGCCCGCCTCGGCGGCTGCGACGTGTTCACCGCGACCGTGGGCGGCATCAAGCTCAGCGACCCCGCGATCGACCTGTCGGTGATGCTCGCCGTGGCCAGCGCCGCCGGGGACAAGGCGCTCCCGCCCGGCCTGGTGGTGCTGGGCGAGGTGGGCCTGGCCGGAGAGCTCCGGCCGGTCCGCGACGTCCGCCGCCGCCTGTCGGAGGCGGCCCGCCTGGGCTTCACCCGCGCCCTCGTCCCCACCGGCTCCCTCGACGCCGGCAAGGGCAAGCGGGGCGAGGCCTCCCTGGTCCGCGTCAACGGCCGCGCGAGCTTCGCCCCCGGCTTCGACGTCATCGAGGCGGAGAACGTCTGGGACGCCCTGTCCCACATCACGTGACTCCTCCCCGCCGGCGGATCCACCACCCAGAGCTGATCGCCCGACGGTTCCGGACCTCGCGAGGGCGACGCCGCTAAGCTGGGTCCCCGGACCCGGTCGAGGGTCCCTGTCCACGAGCGGGCTCGCAACGCAGACCACGGGGGTCAAGTGGCAGCAACCTACAAGGGGCTTGACGAGCGCCGAAGAGCCATCCTGGCCGCGGTCGCCCCGGGCACCGCGCTCCGCGACGGCCTGGAGCGCATCCTCCGGGGACACACCGGCGGCCTGATCGTGCTGGGCTACGACAGCACGGTCGAGAAGATCTGCAGCGGCGGGTTCGAGCTGGACGTCGAGTTCTCCGCGACCCGGCTGCGCGAGCTGGCGAAGATGGACGGCGCCATCGTGCTGAACTGCGACGACAGCAAAATCGTGCGGGCGGCCGTACACCTCATGCCCGACCCGTCCGTCCCCACCGACGAGTCCGGCACCCGCCACCGCACCGCCCAGCGGGTCTCGGTGCAGACGGCCTTCCCCGTCATCTCCCTCAGCAAGTCCATGCGGATCATCGCCCTCTACCTGGACGGCGTCCGCTACGTCCTGGAAGAGTCGGCGGCCATCCTGTCCAAGGCCAACCAGGCCCTGGCCACCCTCGAACGCTACAAGCTCCGCCTGGACGAGGTCTCCGGCACGCTCTCGGCGCTGGAGATCGAGGACCTGGTGACGGTCCGCGACGTCGCGGTGGTCATCCAGCGGCTGGAGATGGTCCGCCGGATCTCCGACGAGATCGCGGGCTACGTGGTCGAGCTCGGCACCGACGGCCGCCTGCTCTCCCTGCAACTCGACGAGCTGGTCGCCGGTACGGAGACCGACCGCGAGCTCATCGTCCGCGACTACCTCCCCACGACGGGCCGCCGCGTCCGCACGGTCACCGAGTCCCTGAACGAGCTCGACCGGCTCTCCTCCGGCGGCCTGCTCGATCTCGCCCAGGTGGCGCAGATCCTGGGCCACACCGGCGCCGAGGCCCTGGACAGCCCGGTGAGCCCGCAGGGCTACCGCCTGCTGGCCAAGGTCCCGCGCCTGCCCGCCACCATCGTCGACCGCCTGGTCGAGCAGTTCACCAGCCTCCAGAAGCTCCTGGCCGCCAGCACCACCGACCTCCAGGAAGTGGGCGGGGTCGGCGAGACCCGCGCCCGCCACATCCGCGAGGGCCTGTCCCGCCTGGCCGAGTCGTCCATCCTGGAACGCTACGTCTGACCCCGTACGGGGTAACGCGCGCCGTGATCAGCGGAGGTGGAAGACGGCCTTGCGGCTCTTCATGCCGGTGGCGCGGACGGTGGCCACGTAGGTGCCGGGGCGGGCCGTGAGGCGTTCGGCCTGGCAGTCGGTGGCGGAGCGGTGGCGGTCCCACTCGATCGACTGGACGTACGGGATGCCCCGTTCGAGCCTGCGGAGGTTCTCGGTCTCGCCGCTCACGCAGTCGGAGGACGACCAGACACGGTCGTTGCCGGAGGTGATGCGGATCTCAAGGGAGCGGGGGCCCACGTCGGCCACGCACATCACCTTGCTGGTGTTGACCAGCGTGAGGAAGAAGCGGGGCAGGTCGCCCGCGCCGTACACCTCTCCGTCCGCCTGCAGGCTCAGCACGAGGTCGGAGGTCTCGCAGACGCCGCCCGGGCGCTTGGGCGGAGGGGACGGCTTGGCCGGTTCGGGAGTCGGCGCCGCGGCGGACGGCGACGCCGACTCGGTGTTCTTCTGCGAGGGCGTCGGGGTGACCGTGACCGTGGGCAGGGCGGCCAGCAGCGGGTCGGGGCCGGGAGACCCGGTCCGGGACGCCTGCGCCGCCTGGACGTCCTGCGGGCCGCCCGACGACGAGCAGGCCCACGCCACGACGGCGACCACGATCAGGACGGCGATGAGGGCCGTCAGGCGGCGCCGCCAGTAGACGTCCACCCCGATGTCGCTGCGGAACGTGTCCGGATCCATGCGCACAGTATGGAGATTCATGTTCGGCCACGAGAGGCGACCCGCCGCGCGCTATACCGTTTCCGAGGGCAAAGCTGCGGGTAGACCGCACTATCGTCAAGAGGTGTCCAAGTCCAGCCCGCTGCTCCGTCCCATCCTCGACTGGTATGCGGCCAACGCCCGCGACCTCCCCTGGCGCGCCCCGGACGCCACTCCCTGGTCGATCCTGGTGAGCGAGATCATGCTGCAGCAGACGCCGGTGGTCCGGGTGCTTCCGGTCTGGACCGAGTGGATGGAGCGCTGGCCCACGCCCGCCGCGCTGGCCGCCGAGCCGCCCGGTGAGGCCGTACGGCACTGGGGCCGGCTCGGTTACCCGCGCCGGGCGCTCAACCTGCACGCGTGCGCCCGGGCGATCGTGGAGCGGCACGGCGGCGAGGTCCCCGCCGATCATGCCGCCCTGCTGGCCCTGCCGGGCGTCGGCGAGTACACCGCGGCGGCGGTGGCGAGTTTCGCCTTCCGGGGGCGGCACGCCGTGCTCGACACCAACGTGCGCCGGGTGTTCGCCCGCGCCGTCTCCGGCCAGGAGTATCCACCGAAGGCGACCACCGCCGCCGAGCGGGTGCTCGCCGAGTCGCTCCTGCCCGGCCCGGAGGACGCGCCCGTGTGGGCCGTCGCCGTGATGGAGCTGGGCGCCCTGGTCTGCACGGCCCGCACCGCCCGCTGCGCCGACTGCCCGATCAACGATCGGTGCGCGTGGCGGCTGGCGGGCAAGCCCGCCTACGACGGGCCGGCGCGCAAGGGCCAGACCTACGCCGGGACCGACCGCCAGTGCCGGGGCCGGCTCCTGACCGTTCTCCGCCAGGCCCACGGTCCCGTCCCGAAGGCCGCCCTCGACGTCGTCTGGGACGACGCCCCGCAGCGCGAGCGCGCCCTGGACGGTCTCGTCGCCGACGGGCTGGCCGAGGTCCTGGACGACGGCACGTACCGGCTCCCGTCCTGAGGGCCCGGCCGGCTCGCGCTCTCGGCGCTCTCCTGCCGGGTGTCCCGGCGGGGCTAGGCGGCGAGGCGGAAGCCCAGGGCGGTGAGGTTGACCCGGGCCCAGTCGAGTTCGTCGGCCAGCATGCTGACCAGCGCGCCGGGGCCCTTGGTCCGCACCGGCACCGCCAGGTCGTGGGTCTCCACCTCGATGTGGGCGGTTCCGCTCACCGCGCCGGAGAGCATCGCGGTCAGGGTGTCCTCCAGCACCGGGCGGGTGCTGGGGAGTTCCTGGCAGGCGTCGCCCATGTGGTTGTGGACGTGGCCGAGCTTGACCACGGGCGCTCCCGCCGCGGCCAGGCCGCGCAGGGCCGCCCCCGGCTCCTCGCCGCCCCCGGCGAGGTGACAGGCGTCCAGGCAGACTCCGAGGTGCTCGGAGTCGATGTCGCAGACCCGCTCCAGGGCCTGCTCGGTGGTCTCCAGGACGCACCCGGGCCACGGCTCGAAGCCGACCCTGATGGTCTTGCCGGTCACGCTGTAGAGGCCGCGCAGCTCGCGGGCGAGCCGCTCCAGGCGGCGCGAGGCGATGGAGTGCAGGTCCGCCGGCCAGTCGCGGCGCCAGCCGATGGGGATGGTGGAGATGCTGCCGCACCGCACGTCCTCCGGGAGGAGGAAGGCCAGGATCTTGGCCAGCGCCATCGTGTAGCGGTAGCGCTCGGGCTTGGCCCAGTCGGGGCCCGGGGCTTCCTGGTTGCGGCCGCCGGTGCCGTTGAGGCTGACGACCTCCAGGCCGCGCTCCTCCAGGGAGCGGCGGAGCCGTACCAGCTCGATGCGGTCGGCGACGAGGTGATCGGCGACGCTAGGGGAGAGCCAGAGTCCGACGCCCATGCGCTCCACGTCCAGGCGCTTGCGCACCGGGACCGCGTAGCGGGTCAGGTGGGCGATCAGGTTCTCCAGGTCCTCCGCGGGGTGCACACCTGCGTTGTAGGCCAGGTGAACGAGCGTTCCATCCTCGTGCCGCAAACGCATTCGATGCCTCCCAGGCATGCTCCGTGTAAGAGACTTTGCTGCCCCACACCCGCGTGGCTCCGGCTTCATGGGCCGGAAGTCCCTCTCTTTCCGGGAACTCGGCCCGGTCCGCCGAGAGCATCTCGCGTGCACGCCGGTCTCCGCGTCACTCCGGGAGCGGATTCCGCCGTACGCCGCTGGGCTGATCTCGGGGAGGTTCCGGTCCCGCATGGGCGGCTGGTGAGCCGCGGGACAGGACAGGGCCCCGTTCGCTCTACAGAGTGTAGTACTACTTGTGGTGGCGGAAAGGTGTTCCTTGGGTAACAAATAGGCAGACCCCGCGGTGAGCCTCGTCACCGCGGGGTCTGCCTGTTTGTTCTCTGTCGTGCCCGAGGGCGTCAGTGCTGGATGGGCTCCACGATGGACGCCGCCGAGTCGGGAACCTGGTTGGTGGACTCGCCGACGAAGACGAACTTGGCGTTGTCGCCCTCGCCCTCGATCGTGATCTTGACGGTCTGGCCGGGACGGAGCTCGCCGTACAGGATCTTCTCGGAGAGAGTGTCCTCCAGCTCGCGCTGGATCGTACGGCGGAGCGGCCGGGCGCCCATCACCGGGTCGTATCCGCGGTCGGCCAGCAGCTGCTTGGCCTCCTGCGAGACCTCCAGACCCATGTCGCGGTCCTTCAGGCGCTCGCCGACCTGGCCGAGCATGAGGTCCACGATCTGGATGATCTCCTTCGGCGTCAGCTGGTGGAAGACCACGATGTCGTCGACGCGGTTGAGGAACTCGGGCCGGAAGTGCTGCTTGAGCTCCTCCTGGACCTTCGCCTTCATCCGGTCGTAGTTCGACTCCGAGTCGTTGGACTTGGCGAACCCGACCCCGATGCCCTTGGAGATGTCCCGGGTGCCGAGGTTGGTCGTCATGATGATGACGGTGTTCTTGAAGTCCACCACGCGCCCCTGGGCGTCGGTCAGGCGACCGTCCTCCAGGATCTGCAGCAGCGAGTTGAAGATGTCCGGGTGGGCCTTCTCGATCTCGTCGAACAGGACCACGGAGAACGGCTTGCGCCGCACCTTCTCGGTGAGCTGGCCGCCCTCCTCGTAACCGACGTAGCCGGGCGGGGAGCCGAACAGCCTGGAGACGGTGTGCTTCTCCATGAACTCGGACATGTCCAGCATGATCAGCGCGTCCTCGTCCCCGAACAGGAACTCGGCCAGCGACTTGGACAGCTCGGTCTTACCGACGCCGGACGGGCCGGCGAAGATGAACGAGCCACCCGGACGGCGCGGGTCCTTCAGACCGGCGCGGGTGCGGCGGATCGAGCGGGACAGACCCTTGACGGCGTCTTCCTGGCCGATGATCCGCTTGTGCAGCTCCTCCTCCATGCGGAGCAGTCGCTGGGACTCCTCCTCGGTGAGCTTGAAGACCGGGATGCCGGTGGCGGTGGCGAGGACCTCGGCGATGAGCTCCTCGGTGACCTCGGCCACGACGTCCATGTCGCCGGCCTTCCACTCCTTCTCCCGGCGCTCGCGCTTGAGCTGGAGCTGCTTCTCCTGATCGCGCAGGGCCGCGGCCTTCTCGAAGTCCTGCGCGTCGATCGCGGACTCCTTCTCGCGCCGCACGTTGGCGATCTTCTCGTCGTACTCGCGCAGGTCCGGCGGGGCGGTCATCCGGCGGATGCGCATGCGCGAGCCCGCCTCGTCGATGAGGTCGATCGCCTTGTCCGGCAGGAACCGGTCGCTGATGTAGCGGTCGGCCAGCTGCGCGGCGGCCACGAGGGCCCCGTCGGTGATGGAGACCCGGTGGTGGGCCTCGTAGCGGTCGCGCAGGCCCTTGAGGATCTCGATCGTGTGGCTGAGGCTGGGCTCGGCCACCTGGATCGGCTGGAAGCGCCGCTCCAGGGCGGCGTCCTTCTCCAGGTGCTTGCGGTATTCGTCGAGCGTGGTGGCGCCGATGGTCTGCAGCTCGCCGCGGGCCAGCATCGGCTTGAGGATGCTGGCGGCGTCGATCGCGCCCTCCGCGGCGCCCGCGCCGACGAGCGTGTGCAGCTCGTCGATGAACAGGATGATGTCGCCCCGGGTGCGGATCTCCTTGAGAACCTTCTTCAGGCGCTCCTCGAAGTCTCCGCGGTAGCGCGAACCCGCCACCAGCGCGCCCAGGTCCAGGGTGTAGAGCTGCTTGTCCTTGAGCGTCTCGGGGACCTCGCCCTTGACGATCTTCTGGGACAGGCCCTCCACGACGGCGGTCTTGCCCACGCCGGGCTCGCCCACCAGGACCGGGTTGTTCTTGGTCCTCCGGGAGAGGACCTGCATGACCCGCTCGATCTCCTTGTCACGGCCGATGACCGGGTCCAGCTTGCCCTCGCGGGCGGCCTGGGTCAGGTTGCGGCCGAACTGGTCGAGCACGAGCGAGGTCGACGGCGCGGCCTCCTGGGGCCCGCCCGAGGCGGCCGGCTCCTTGCCCTGGTAACCGTGGAGCAACTGGATGACCTGCTGTCGCACCCGGTTGAGATCGGCGCCCAGCTTCACCAGCACCTGGGCGGCCACGCCCTCGCCCTCACGGATGAGGCCGAGCAGGATGTGCTCGGTGCCGATGTAGTTGTGCCCCAGTTGCAAGGCCTCGCGGAGCGACAGCTCAAGGACCTTCTTGGCGCGCGGGGTGAAGGGAATGTGCCCCGACGGCGCCGACTGGCCCTGGCCGATGATCTCCTCGACCTGCTGCCGCACACCTTCAAGACTGATGCCGAGGCTCTCCAGAGCCTTGGCGGCAACGCCTTCACCTTCATGGATCAGACCAAGAAGAATGTGCTCCGTACCGATGTAGTTGTGGTTGAGCATCCTTGCCTCTTCCTGGGCAAGGACGACAACCCGCCGTGCGCGGTCGGTGAACCTCTCGAACATCTCGTCGCTCCTCACAGAGCGGTCAGGCAGGTCCGGGATATCCGGGCCCTGTCCTCCCGCATGGTAGCCCTGACCCGGAGACCGCTCTATGCCATAGGACGTTCCCCGAGAGCAGGGCGTTCACGCTCCATCCAACTACTTGTCGGGGGTGTGATGTTCCCGCTACGCCGCAAGCGAACGACGTTTATCGACCATCGAACGGCATAAGAGGGCTTCTCCGCCGCTAACGGCGATCCGGAAGGGCCTTTCGGAGCGGAAGATAGCGGCTGCCGGGGAGCCGCCGCACAACCGCGGCGACCGGCTCCGGAGCTCCACGGCGAACGCGGAGCACGTAGAGAGCGCACATGCGGAGAACACGTTAGAAGAAGCGCCCGCGTCACGTAACCGCGCGAGGGCGGCCATCGAGGCGCGCCCGGTGACGTACGGCGGCCGCCAGGCGACCCGGACGCGGGTGATCGCGAGGCGCTCGCAAACAGACTGTGAAGCCCGCGCAATGTTTTCGGAAGACGGGGGACGGCGGGGACGGCAGGACTCCGTACGGCGGCCGGACCGGACGCCGCGCGACGTTTGCGCGCCGGGAGAGAACGGGCGCGAACGGGCCCCGAAATGCATCATGCGGCCATGGCCGCCACCGGACCCCACCGTGGCCGCCATAACCGCATGATCACGAGCGGCGAACCATTTCGCCGACCGTCGCTCAGTGAGCCCGCTCGTACTCTTCGACGATCGAGGAGGCGATCCTGCCGCGCTCGCTGACGTTCTTGCCCTGGGACTTCGCCCACGCCCGGATGTCCGCGCTCTTCTCCCGGGTCAGGGCCCGAGCGCTGCCACCGCGACGGCGCCTGGGGGCCACAGCGGTGGAACGGCGGGCACTGCTGACGAAAGGAGCCAGGGAGTCGCGGAGCTTCTTCGCGTTTACGTCACTCAGGTCAATCTCATAGCTGGCGCCGTCAATCGCGAAGCTGACGGTCTCACTGGCCTCGCCTCCATCGAGGTCGTCGATGAGAATCTCCTGGATCTGCTTGGCCATGTAAGGAACCCTTTCACGGAGCATTGTTTCATTGCTAGCTAAACATATACCCGCGCTGTCTGGGCAGCAATTCCAGGATCCCGGGCGATTCTTCCGGCAAACCGGGGCGAGGAAGGGAGGATCAGCCGTTACTGAGAGTCGGCTTGATCGATTCGTTTCGAGGGCCGACGACCGGCGGCCTCACCGCGGAAGAGCTTGAAAACTGCATACACAATAACCCCGCCGACCACCACGGGGGGCGTCAGCGCCGCTATTACGTCGTACATGTCCTCGCTCCGCAGGGTCGGCATTCAGGAACCGCGAAATCGTCGCCCGCAGGGACCCGGCAGGCCGGGAACACACCCGCGCGGGCGTATCCGCTCACCTATGACCTTAGCGGCTTCCAGGAGCGATGTGCGTCCCAGGGGCAACTCTACCGCTCCCGGGCACACTCTAATGCGTCTCTCCAGGCGTCTTACCGGTTGCACTCGTAAAGTGCCCCGGAAAAGCCCGGCGGAGTGACCACACGATGATCTTTATGCCGCCGAAGCCAATGTCAGGCCAGGTCTTTGGCCACGAGAGTACCCGCCACCCGGTCGTGGAACCCCCGCAGAAGAGGCCCGTCGAGGAGGATCGACAGGCCCATCGCAAAGCCGAAGACGGCCGCCGGCAGGTTCAGCACGGGAATGCCCACGGTCAGGAGAACGCCCGGATACAGAACCGCCCGCTTCAGCAGCCCGCCGGGCTGCGGAGCCGTGCCGCACGGGACCACGCGGATCCTCATCACTTTCTTGCCGAGGGTGCGGCCGCTCCGGCGGTGCAGCGCATAGTCATAGAGCGTATAAGCGCCAAAGGCGATCAGTCCGGCGAACAACCCCGGAAGCACCCGGGGGTCCCTCAGCCGATCTCCGTCCTGCGGCGCGAAGGCCGCGTAGAACAGGAATGACAGAATCCAGTACAGCACCACGAAGGGGGCGCCGTCGATGATGCGGGCGAGCAATCGTTCGCGCCATCCCGCCGGCGGCCCGGGAACTCCGGGGGGCGGAACCCCGCCTATTGGGCCTTCCGGGAGGGCGCCCGGGCTCTTTGCGACCGAGCCCCCCATTGCCGCCGGACCCCCCTTTGCGACCGAGCCCCCCATTGCCGCCGGACCCCCCGCTGAGGCCGGCCCCATTGGATCCGCGTCCATTGCCGTCACGCCCATTGCGGCCGGTCCCATTGGATCCCGCCGGGCCGAAACCGGGTCCATTGACGTCTCAGGCCGGGCTCCGGACAGCCCGGACGCCGATAGGTGGTTCTCGCCTTCGAGGCGCGAGGAGGCGTCCATGCCACCCCTCTCACCGAAGTGAATGGATTTGCCCTCGGACCGGAGCCTGCCCCCGGGCTGTTACCCCACACCGTTTTCCCGCCGGTAAGTGAAGACGGCCCGATGCACGCGTCCACGCGAGCGGGGTCCGAGAACCCGTCCGCACATGAAAGCGGGGCCGGTGGACGAACCACCGGCCCCGGCAATCACGAAGCGAATCGGCCTCGGCTACTTGGTCTTGACGACCACCGTCGAGGCGACCTTGTCGTGCAGGGCCTGCTGAAGGGGCTTGTCCCACAGCAGCCAGAGCACGTTCAGCAGGTTGAAGACGCCGGCGACGAGGCTGAGAATCGGAATTCCGCCCAGGACCAGCGGCCCGCTGTACACGCCCACCCGCTTCACGGCGTAGTCGGTGGGAAGACCGCCGGAGAGCGAGCTGCTTCCGACCGGCACCACCTTGATGCCCATGGCCATCTTGCCCAGGGTCTGGCCGTTCTGCTTGAGCATGAAGAACTCGTAAGCGAAAACGATCAGGCCGGTGATGAGGTAGGCGAGGAATCCGGCGAGGAAGAGGTTCCCGAGCTCGAGCTCGCCCGTCGTGACGTCGTACCCCGGCCCCAGGATGGAGTTCAGCACGTTCGTCAGGAGGGTCAGCGGGATCGCGACGACGATGAGGCCGTCGATGATCCGGGCCACGAGACGCTGCCACCACTCCGCGAGGGGAGCCGGGGCACCGGGGACCACCGCGCCCTGCGGGCCGTATCCCTGGCCGTAGGCGGGGGCCTGCTGGCCGTAGCCCTGCGGCTGCCCGTAGCCGGGCTGCTGGCCGTAGGCCGACGAATCGCCGTACCCCGGCTGCTGCTGGCCGTAGGACTGCTGCTGCCCGTAGCCGGGCTGCTGGCCGTAGGACTGCTGCTG
>NZ_BOOH01000016.1 GCF_016863135.1 Planobispora longispora | reverse complement strand
CCCGTAGTCAGACTGCTGGCCGTAACCGGGCTGAGCCTGCCCGGGTCCGGTGTTCTCCGATCGGTATCCCACGATCGTCACATCGGGGTCGAGCCCGCCCTGGGCGCGACCCGCGTTCTGCTGTCCGTATTCCGGCTGCCCCGACGGTGTGCGATCGCGGTCGGGATCATCCTGCGGATACGGCGGCTGTCCGGTGCTCACCGCGTCACCTCACTTCGACTGGGCATGTGACTTATGTCAGGCACATGCGGTGCTGGTGCACAAGGTATCGATATAGGTAACAACAGTCATCTTTTCCTACGAGTCAGCGCCAGGCCCACTCGCGTCCAGATGAAGCAGCATCCTGGTGTTTCCCAAGGTGTTGGGCTTGACGTGTTCCAGGTCCAGAAACTCGGCCACTCCTTCGTCGTAGGAGGCGAGAAGTTCGGCGTAGACCTCCGGCGCGACGGGCGTGCCCCGGATCTCCCGGAATCCGTGCCCGGCGAAGAAAGCGACCTCGAAGGTGAGGCAGAAGACCCGGCGCAGGCCGAGCTCCCGGGCGGTGCGGATGAGCGCGGAGACGATCAGGTGGCCGATGCCCATCCCCCGGCAGGAGGGATCGACGGCGACGGTGCGGATCTCCGCGAGGTCCTCCCAGAGCACGTGGAGCGCCCCGCAGCCGACCACCTCGCCGTCCCGCTCGGCGACCCAGAACTCCTGGACGTCCTCGTACAGCGTGACCGTCGCCTTCTCCAGCAGGCGCGGACCGGCCCCCGCGTAAGTGTCGACGAGCCGCCGGACGGCGCGCACGTCCGGGGTGCGGGCGCGCCGGACCGTGATCGTGCCGACTTCCCTCCGCTCCGGGAGTTCCCGTCCCGGCGATGGCTCCACAACCTGCTCCATAACCGCTCAGAGTACGTCCTCGGGGCGTGCGGATTACGGCCCATCCCTAACTCCCGCCCCACAAGCACTCGTGACGGTCTGTGGACGGCCGGTCACGATGCGCTGGCCGCACCGGCCGCAGCTCGTCCTCCACCTGGAGAAAGCACGCGGACCTGCGGAGATTCGGCGAAGTGCGACGGTGAACGGATCAGCCCAGGGTAATAGCCATGTTGATCATTCTTTCATGTGATCTGTCTGTGATCTTCCGGTTGTGGAACCTCTACCCAGTTAGCAGTTCTGGTTGAGCACGAACCTCCATTGCACTAATGTCCAGGCTCGATACCGGCCCTCCCGAAGCGGCCGGTTCGCCGAATCTCCGAACCTGGGGAACCGGGGACCCATACCTCCGGGGTGAATCCGTGGTGCGCCCCCGCACCCCGGTAGGGCTGTCTCCCGGCCCGAACCCGTCAGCTAACCCGGTAGGCGGCGTAGGAGAGGAGCCTGTTGGTGAAGCGCACGCGCGATCGTGGAGGAAGGCATGCGGGCAAGCGCGCCCGCTGCCGAGAACACGGCCCGCACGGAGCCCCCGGGAGGCTCTCCCAGAAGATCGCAGTCATCGGGATCGCTTTCGCCGCCCTGGCCCTCGGCACCCCGCTGAGCACGGCCACCGCCGATCCCCGGCCCGACATCCAGGATCTCGCCAAGCAGGCCGACAAGCTGCACACGGAGATCGGTCGGCTCACCGAGCAGTACAACGGCGAGCGGGTCAAGCTCAAGCAGGCCGAGCGGGTCGCCGAGGCGGCCAAGAAGACGCTCTCCATGAGCGAGGCCGAACTGGAGGAGCGGCGGCGCAAGGCCCGCCTGCTCGCGCAGCGGAACTACATGACCCGCGGAATGGGCCCCGGGTTCACCTTCGTCGGCTCCGGCGACCCCGACGCCTTCCTCGACCAGGCCACCACCGCCTACGCGCTCCAGCAGCGGCAGAGCGAGGAGGTCGCGCAGGTCAGCGAGGCGATGGAGGCCGCCGAGAAGGCCAAGGTCACCGCCAAGGCCCGGACCACCGAGGTCAAGGAGATCATCTCCCAGATCGAGACCAAGCGCACCAGGATCGAGCGGCTGGTCACCAGGGTCGAGAGCGACCTGTTCAGGGAGGTCCGCGAGCGGGCCGGCAACCGGGGCCGCCGCGTGAAGGTCGACATGCCCGTCACCGGCACCGGCAAGGCCGCCGAGGCCGCCCGGTGGGCGCTCACGCAACAGCTCAAGCCGTACGTGTGGGGCGCCGAGGGTCCCAGCGGCTTCGACTGCTCCGGCCTGGTCATGTGGGCCTACCAGAAGGTCGGCATCAGCCTGCCCCACTACACCGGCAACCAGTGGACCGCGGGCACGCACATCTCCAGGGAGCAGCTGCGCCCGGGAGACCTGGTGTTCTTCTACAGCGATCTCCACCACGTCGGGATCTACATCGGCGGGGGCCTGATGGTCCACGCGCCGCAGACCGGCGACGTCGTCCACATCGCCCCGATCTCGGGCCGCCCGTTCGCCGGAGGAGTCCGCATCGCGGACTGAGCGGGATCCACCGGGATCCGCGCGGTCCGCGAGAGATCCGCGAGCGGGCGGCTCGGATCAGATCAGGCGACGACGGGCGGCCCAGGCCACCGCCTCGATGGCGGTGGCCACCCCGATGCGGTCGCAGATGCCGCGGAGCCTGCGCCGGACCGTCCGCCCGCTGATGTCGAGACGGCGCCCCACACGGTCCACGGTGACCCCCTTGGCGAGCTCCGCCAGGAGGACGAGGTCGTCGTTGCTCAACCCGGCCGCACGCGCGTCCGGAAGACTGCCACTTCGATGGGAATCCACAACAGCTTCTGGATATGCCATCTCGAGATCCTCCCCCCGCACCGGAACCCAGCCGTGAGTGATCGGATGAAAATGCCGCCCGCCGGGAACGGTACCGTCAGGAACGTTAAACGCCTTCTTCAAAGGTCGTCAAGCTTCGTTCTCCGTAGAGGCGGCAGACAACATTGACATAACGGACAGCGCATGAACTACTCACGATATGTCGGAGCCTTTAAGGTTAAGCGGATTACGCGGTCACGACTCGGGTGATATGCACACGCGCAAATGCGGTTTCCGAGCTGCGCGTTAACCCCGCCGGAGTCTCGCCCCGGTCCCGCGCGGACCGCTGGGAAACAGGGCCCGGACCGCTTGACGGCACGGCCCGGACCGCGTCGGGTTCGTCCCGGACCGCGCTGATCGGCCGGGGTTCCCTCCCCGACAACGGCGATCCGCCCGGCCCGCGATCGGGCCGGGCGGATCGTCCCCTGCCTCAGCCCGCCGGCTTGACCAGCGGGAACAGGATGGTCTCGCGGATGTTCCTGCCGGTGAAGGCCATGATCATCCGGTCGATGCCGACCCCGACGCCGCCGGTGGGCGGCATCGCGAATTCCAGGGCGGTGAGGAAGTCCTCGTCAAGCTGCATGGCCTCCGGGTCGCCGCCCGCCGCCAGCAACGACTGCTCCACCAGGCGGCGGCGCTGCTCGATCGGGTCGTTCAGCTCCGAGTAGGCGGTGCCCAGCTCGGTGCCGAACCCGATCAGGTCCCACTTCTCCGTCACCAGCGGGTTGTCGCGGTGCTGGCGGGCCAGCGGGGAGGTCTCCAGCGGATAGTCCATCACGAACGTGGGCTGGATGAGCGTGTGCTCGACCAGCGCCTCGAAGAGCTCCTGGACGATCTTGCCCTGTCCCCACTTGGGGTCCCAGTGGACCTCCCTGGCGTCGGCCAGCTTGCGGACCTGCTCCAGGGAGGTCTCGGTGGTGATCTCCTCTCCGATCGCCTCCGAGACGGAGCCGTACAGCGTGATCCGCGGCCACTGGGCCAGGCCCAGGTCGACCTCCCGGCCGTCGTGCACCACGACCGTGGTGCCCAGCGCGGCGACCACGGCCTTCTGGTACATGCGCTGGGTCAGGTCGGCCATGTCGTTGTAGTCGAGATACGTCCCGTACGCCTCGAGCATGGTGAACTCGGGGTTGTGGGTGGCGTCCGCGCCCTCGTTGCGGAAGTTGCGGTTGATCTCGAAGACCTTCTCGATGCCGCCCACCACGAGCCGCTTGAGGTAGAGCTCGATCGCGATGCGGAGGTAGAGCTCCATGTCGTAGGCGTTGATGTGGGTCTTGAAGGGCCGGGCCGCCGCGCCGCCGTGGATCGGCTGCAGCATCGGCGTCTCGACCTCCAGGTAGCCCTCCTCGTGCCAGAAGTCGCGCACGGCCCGCACCGTCTCGCTGCGCAGGCGGGCCATCCGGCGGGCCTCGTCGTTGACGATGAGGTCCACGTAGCGCAGCCGGACCCGCGCCTCGGGGTCGGTGAGCCCGGCGTGCTTCTCCGGCAGCGGGCGCAGGCACTTGGAGGTGATCGCCCACCGGTCGGCCAGGATGGACAGCTCGCCCCGCTTGGAGGTGATCACCTCGCCCTCGACGCCGATGTGATCGCCGAGGTCGACGTCGCGCTTCCAGGCGGCGAGGGACTCCTCGCCGACCTTGTCCAGCGAGATCATGACCTGGAGGTCGCCGGAGCCGTCCCGGATCGTGGCGAAGCAGAGCTTGCCTCCGGTCCGGGAGAGCATGATGCGGCCCGTGACGCCCACTTTGTCGCCGGTCGCGGTGTCAGCGCCGAGATCAGCGTATTTCTCGCGGATCTCGGCGTTGGTCGCGGTGCGCGGGAAATTCACCGGGTAGGGGTCGACGCCCTCGGAACGGAGGCGGTCGAGCTTCTCCCGGCGCACGCGCATCTGCTCGGGCAGATCCTCGGCTGGAGTCACATGGTCGGTCACGCAGCCAAGGGTACCGACATTAGAGAATTGGCGTTCATCTGTATTGACGTGCGCGCGTCATGCGGTGTTGCGGTGATAGATGAGCCGGAGCCCGATCAGCGTCAGCCACGGCTCGTGCACGTCCACCGTGGCGGCCTCGCCGACCACGAGCGGCGCCGCGCCGCCCGTCGCGACCACGGTGACGTCGTCGGGGTCGTCGGCCAGCTCCGCGGCCATCCGCTCCACGATCCCGTCCACCTGCCCGGCGAAGCCGTAGATGATGCCCGACTGGAGCGCCTCGACCGTGTTCTTCGCGATCACCGAGCGGGGCCGGATCAGCTCCACCTTGTGCAGCTGCGCCCCGGCCGCGGCCAGCGCGTCCACCGAGATCTCGATCCCGGGCGCGGTGACGGCCCCGACGTACTCCCCCTTGGCGGAGACGGCGTCGAAGGAGGTCGCGGTGCCGAAGTCGACGATGATGCACGGCCCGCCGTACAGCTGGATGGCCGCCAGCGCGTTGACGATCCGGTCGCTGCCGACCTCCTTGGGGTTGTCCATCCGGACCGGCACCCCGGTGCGCACGCCGGGCTCCACGATGACCGCGGTGACGTCGCCGTAGTAGCGGCGGCACATCTCGCGCATCTCGTTGAGCACCGAGGGAACGGTGGAGCAGATCACGATGCCGTCGACGTCGGCCCCCTTGAGCAGGGGCGACTGGGCGAGCAGGCCCTGCAGCACGACGGCGACCTCGTCGGCCGTGCGCCGGGCGTCGGTCGCGATCCGCCAGTGCTCGATGACCTCCTCGCCCTCGAACAGGCCGAGAACGGTGTGCGTGTTGCCGACGTCGATGGCGAGCAGCATCAATTCCCCCGAAGGTCCAAGGCGATGTCCAGGGCCGGCGCCGAGTGCGTGAGCGCGCCCACGGCAAGGTAGTCAACGCCAGTTTCGGCTACATCACGGGCCGATTCCAAGGTCAATCCCCCGCTGGACTCCAACCGTGCCCTGCCGTTCACCAGCCGTACGGCCTCCGCCAGCTCGGCCACCGTGAAGTTGTCCAGCAGGATCTCCTCCGCCCCCTCCGCGAGCACCGGCTCGATCTGGTCGATCCGGTCGACCTCGACCTCGATCGGCAGCCCGGGGTAGGCGTCCCGGACCGCCCGGAAGGCCTCGGCCACCCCGCCCGCGGCCACGACGTGATTGTCCTTGATCAATGCGGCGTCCGACAAGGACATGCGGTGGTTGACCCCGCCGCCGGCGCGCACGGCGTACTTCTCCAGCGCGCGCAGGCCCGGCAGGGTCTTGCGGCTGTCCCGGATGCGGGCCCCCGTCCCCTCGACCGCCCGGACCCACCGGCCGGTGAGCGAGGCGACGCCGGACAGGTGGGTGAGCAGGTTCAGCGCGGTCCGCTCGGCTGTCAGCAGGTCGCGGGTGGCGCCGGTGACGGTCATCAGCACGTCCCCCCGGCTCACCCGCTCGCCGTCCTTGACGTGCCGCTCGGCGCGGCTCGCCCCGAAGCGGGCGAAGACCGCCTCGGCGACCGCGAGGCCCGCCACCACGCCGTCCGCCCGCGCCACCACGTCGGCCGTCGCGACCTGGCCGGCCGGGATCGTGGCGATGCTCGTCACGTCGCCGGCCTCCTGGACGTCCTCCCGGAGCGCGGCGTCGATCACCGCGCCGACCTCGGCGGGCTCCAGCCCCGCCGCGGTCAGCTCGTCGGCCACGTGCGCGGGCAGGGAGGCGTCGTACGCCTGCGGGGAGACGGAGTGCGGGCGGTGGCTCATCGTCAGTCCTTCTCCTGTCAGGGTCACGTCGAGGTGGCTCAGCCACCGGGCGTCGTCGCGCTCGGGGAAGTCCTCCCGCCAGTGCGACCCGCGGGTCTCCCGGCGGGTGCGGGCCGCCTCCACCAGCGCCGAGGCGACGGTCAGCAGGTTGGTGGTCTCCCACGCCTCGGTGCACGGCTCGACCGCCACCGGGGTCCAGCGGAAGTTGATCAGCGCCCGGCTGACCTCGTCGAGGCTCTCACCGCTGCGCAGCACGCTCGCACCCCGGCTCATGTGCCACTGGATCCTGGACCGGGCCCGGGAGTCCACCAGGCCGCCGGGAAGCCCGTCGGCCGCCGGTTCACGGGGCGAGAGCCGTACGGCCTCGTCCGCCCGGGGACCCCGCCGCGCGTGGATGTCCGCGGCGATCCGCTCGGCGAAGACCAGCCCCTCCAGCAGCGAGTTGGAGGCCAGCCGGTTGGCGCCGTGCACGCCGGTGCAGGCCACCTCGCCGCAGGCGTACAGGCCCGGCACGCTGGTACGGCCGTGCAGGTCGACGCGGACGCCGCCGCTGGCGTAGTGGGCGGCCGGGGCGACCGGGATGGGCCGGGTCACCGGGTCGATGCCGTGCTCCAGGCAGACCGCGTGGATGGTCGGGAAGCGGGTGCGCCACTTCTCCTCGCCGAAGTGCCGGGCGTCGAGGTACATGTGGTCGGCGCCCGTCTCGCGCATCCGCCGCATGATCGCTTTGGCCACGACGTCGCGGGGCGCGAGGTCGGCGAGCTCGTGCACGTCCTTCATGAAGCGGACCCCGTCGGCGTCGACGAGCACCGCGCCCTCGCCGCGCACCGCCTCGGAGATCAGCGGCTGCTGGCCGGTGGAGTCCTCGCCGAGCCAGAGCACGGTCGGGTGGAACTGGACGAACTCCAGGTCCCTGACGACGGCTCCGGCCCGCAGCGCGAGCGCCACCCCGTCCCCGGTGGAGACCAGGGGGTTGGTCGTGGCGGCGTAGACCTGCCCCATTCCGCCGGTGGCGAGCACCACCGCCGGGGACCGGACCGCGCCCACGCCGTCGCGCGTGCCCTCCCCCATCACGTGCAGGGTCACCCCGGCCGTACGGCCCGCGGCGTCCTTGAGCAGGTCGAGCACCAGCGCGTGCTCGATCACCTCGATGCCCGGCGTCGCCCGGACCGCCGCGATGAGGGCCCGCTGCACCTCGGCCCCGGTGGCGTCGCCGCCCGCGTGCACGATGCGGTCGCGCCGGTGACCGCCCTCCCGGGTGAGCTGGAGCTCGCCCGAGGCGTCGGTGTCGAAGCGCGCGCCCGCCGCGATCAGGCGGCGCAGCGCGTCCGGGCCCTCGGTCACCAGGACCCGGACCGCCTCCTCGTCGCAGAGGCCCACCCCGGCGACGAGCGTGTCGGACAGGTGCTCGGCCGGGCTGTCCTCGGGGTCGAGCACCGCGGCGATGCCGCCCTGCGCCCAGCGCGTGGAGCCCGCCGAGAGCACGTCCTTGGTGACGACCAGGACGCGTGCCCCGGGGTCGAGTGCGACCTGGCGCAGCGCCAGGGTCAGACCCGCGATCCCGGAGCCCACCACGACCACGTCCGCCTCGACTGTCCAGCCCGGCTCGGGCGCGGTCAGCCTCTGGGGGATGGGAGGAATACTCACGGCCGCCTCCTCGCTGTGTTTTTGGCCGTGCTGCGCACGGCGGCTCCTCGCGAACCCACGTATTTCGTCAACATGACGATAACGCCTCGCAAAGCGCGGGCCTTCCCCGGGGGCGGTCGGAGCGGGCGGGGTCAGCCCGAGACGAGGTCTCCGCGGAGGTCGGCGGAGCCGGGGACGGGCTCGGCGGGGTCGTCGCCCAGGTCGACGATCCGGTTCTCCCGGTCGACGTGGACGACGCGGGGACGGAAGATCCGGGCCTCGGCGTCGTCCATCTGGCCGTAGGCGATGATGATCACCAGATCGCCCTGGTGGACCAGGCGGGCGGCGGCGCCGTTGATGCCGATGACCCCGGAGCCGCGCGGCCCGGTGATCGCGTAGGTCACCAGCCGGGCGCCGTTGTCGATGTCCACCACGTGAACCTGCTCGCCGGGGAGCAGCCCCGCCGCGTCCATCAGGTCCTCGTCGATGGTGATCGATCCCACGTAGTGCAGATCCGCCTGGGTGATGGTGGCCCGGTGGATCTTGGAGGTCAGCATGGTTCGCAGCATGCGTCGTCTGCCTTTCTCAGGGTCGCGTCGCCAAGGGGCTCAGGGTCGTGTCGCCATGGGGCTCAGGATCGCTTCGCCACGGGCGTGCACGCCGGACAGAAGAGATGCCAGGGTATAGATCGACCTCGTACGAGGACAATGCCGCCGATCGACGCCGCCGATCAGCCCAGCGTGAGGACAACGTTGTCGATCAGCCGGGTAGTCCCGACCCTGGCCGCGACGGCGAGAATCGCCTCTCCCCCATGATCGTCGCCCACCTCGGCGAAGGTCGCCGGGTCCGCGAGGATCAGATAGTCGACGTCCGCCTCGGGCTCGGCGTCGAGCACGGCCCGCGCCGCCCGCCGGATCTCCGCGGGCGTGCCCTCCTGCGCCCCCGCGAACAGCGCCCGGGACAGCGCGAGGGCCACGGTCCGGTCCTCCGGCGACAGGTAGCGGTTCCGGCTGGACAGCGCCAGGCCGTCCGCCTCGCGGATCGTGGGGGCGCCCACGACGGAGACCGGCACGTCGAGGTCGGCGACCATCCGCCGGATCAGCGCGAGCTGCTGGGCGTCCTTGCGGCCGAACACCGCCGCGTCCGGCCGGACCAGGTTGAACAGCTTGAGCACCACGGTCAGCACGCCGTCGAAGTGCCCCGGCCGGAACGCCCCCTCGGCGACCGTGCCCATCGGGCCCGCCGAGACGGTGACCTGACGGTCCGGGAGGTACATCTCCTCGGCGGCGGGGGCGAAGACGACGCCCACCCCCTCGGCGGCGCAGACCTCCAGGTCGGCCTCGAACGTCCGGGGATAGCGGGCGTAGTCTTCGCCGGGGCCGAACTGGAGCGGGTTGACGAAGATGCTCACCGCGACGTGGTCGGCGTGCTCACGGGCCAGGCGCATGAGCGAGCGGTGCCCCTCGTGCAGGGCCCCCATGGTGGGCACCAGCGCCAGCGTGGAGCCTCCCTCGCCCACTCCCAGCGCCTGCCGGGCCTCGACCAGCTCGGCGCGGTCATCGGCCACGATCACGTCCATATGTTCCCTCCCAGCGCGTCCAGGAGGCGTTCCGCGGCCTCGGGCTTGAGCAGCCCGGCCGCGAGCGCCCGGTCCGCCGTGAGCCTAGCGAGGGCCACGTAGGCGTCCGCGGCCTCGGGTGCGGCGAGGATCAGAGCGTCCACGTGCTTGCGGACCGTCCCGGCGTCACCGCGCACCACCGGGCCCGTCAGCCCGGCGATGCCGAGCCGGAGCACGTTGTCCAGGGCCGCGCCGAGCAGCGGGCCGAGCATCCGGCCCGGCTCCCGGACCCCGATCTTCTCCAGCAGGTCGGAGGACTCCGCGATGAGCGTGACCATGTGGTTCGCCGCGCCGGCCAGGGCCGCGTGGTAGAGCGCCCGGTCCTTCTCCTCGATCCAGACCGGCTCGCCCTCCATCTCGATGACCAGGGCCTCGGCCACCATGCGGAGCTGGTCGGGCGCGGTGACCCCGAACGAGATGCCGGTCAGGCGGGCGAGGTCGTCGTCCCTGCCGGTGAACGTCATCACCGGGTGCAGGGCCAGCGGCAGCGCCCCCGCCTTGGTCGCCGGGTTCAGCACCGCCAGGCCGTACGCGCCGCTGGTGTGGACCACCAGCTTGCCCCGCAGGTCGGCGCCCGTCTCGGCGAGGCCCGTGACCAGGTCGGGCAGGACGTCGTCCGGGACCGTGAGGAGGACGAGGTCGGCCCTGGCCACCACGTCCTCGGGGCTGCTGGGGGCCACACCGAGCCGGTCGGCGGCCCGCTGCCGGGAGGCGTCGGAGACGCCGCTCGCGGCCACGATCCGATGGCCCGCGCGCGCGAGCGCGGCGCCGACCACCGAGCCGACCCGTCCGGCTCCGAGCACCCCGACCGCCAGTCGCGCCGGGTGAACACCTGTGTCCACGACGTCCCGTCCTCCGACCATCTGGAGCTCCGTCACTGGGGCTCCGCCGCCCAGTTGACCAGCGTAACGGGCGGTGCTCTCCCAACCGCGTCCCGGCATGCGCGGGAGCGGTGGTGGCGTGGCGGGGAGGCCGCGGGAGACGAGGAACCCCGCGGCGAGGAGGCCGGTGGCGGACGCCGGGCCTCTGCCTCTGGCCCGGCGTCCGCCGGAATCCGACCGGCGGGGAGACGACGCGGACCGCGCCCGCTGGGGGAGCGGGCCGGGACGGCCGCCGTCGCCGGTAAGGCAACGGTAACGCAAAGCGACGGCAAGTCCACGTCATTCATCCACCGCGCGTGTCATGGAGATCCCATTTCCCCTCCTGCCCGGCCGGGTAACGTCTGCTCTCATGTGGCTCCCCTGGCGTGCGGCGATGGAACGGGCGCTCTACGGCGAGGACGGCTTCTACCTGCGCGAGCGTCCCTCCGGGCACTTCCGCACCTCGGTCGGGGCCTCCCCGGTCTTCGCCGAGGCCCTCGCCCGCGAGCTCGTCGAGGTCGACCGCGCGCTCGGCCGCCCGGCCGTCGTCGACCTGGTGGACATCGGCGCGGGCGAGGGCATGCTCGCGGCCGGCGTCATGGCCGCCGCGCCGTCCGGGCTCCGGGCCAGGCTGCGGGTGACCGCGGTGGACCTGGCGCCCCGGCCCGCCCGGCTCCCCGGGGAGATCGTGTGGACGGAGACCCCTCCGGAGAAGATCCACGGTCTGGTGGTCGCCAACGAGTGGCTGGACAACGTCCCCGTGGACATCGCCGAGCAGACGCCGCAGGGCCCCCGGCTGGTGCTGGTCGACCCGGAGACCGGTGAGGAGCGGCTGGGGGAGCGCCCGGACGGGGCCGACCTCGCCTGGCTGGCCCGCTGGTGGCCGATGCGGGCGGCGGGCGGGCGGGCGGAGATCGGCAGGCCGCGCGACGAGGCCTGGGCGTCGGTGATCGTACGGCTCGCCCGCGGGCGGGCCATCGCGATCGACTACGCCCACCTGGCGGGGGACCGCCCGCCGTACGGCACGCTGGCCGGTTACCGTGACGGCGCGTCCGTCGCGCCCGTCCCGGACGGCTCGTGCGACGTCACCGCGCACGTCGCCCTGGACGCCTGCGCGGCCGCCGGGGAGCGCGCCGGGGCCGTCACGACGGCCCTGACCACGCAGCGGGCGGCCCTGCGGGCGCTCGGCGTCACCGGCGCCCGCCCGCCCGCCGAGTTCGCGCGCACCGACCCGTCCGGCTACCTGCGGGCGCTCGCGCGGGCCTCGGAGGAGGCGGAGCTGATCGCCCCCGACGGCCTGGGCGGCTTCGGCTGGCTCGTCCAGAGCCGCCTCTGAGGCACGCGCGGGGCGGCGGCGCGGCGGTCAGAGGCGGACCTCCAGGGAGCGCAGGCCGCGGATGATGTAGCCGGGGCCCCACTCCGGCTCGGCGGTGAGCTCCATCTTCGGGGCCCGGCGGAGCAGCGCCCCGAACGACTCGGCGAGCTCGATCCTGGCCAGCGGCGCGCCCAGGCAGAAGTGGATGCCGGCACCGAAGGAGATGTGGGGGTTGTCCGCCCGGCCCACGTCGAGGCGGTCGGGGTCGTCGAACACCTCGGGGTCGCGGTTGGCCGAGCCGAACAGCAGCGCCACCTCGCTGCCGCGCGGGATGTCCACCCCGCCGACCGAGACGTCCTCCAGCACCCAGCGCTCGAACATCTGCAGCGGGGTGTCCCACCGCATCAGCTCCTCGATCGCGGTCGGCAGCAGGCCGTGGTCGGCGCGGAGCCGTTCCAGCTCGGCGGGGTTGCGGAACAGCGACCACCAGCCGTTGCCGGTGACGTTGACGGTGGCCTCGTGCCCGGCGTTGAGCAGGAGCACGCAGGTGCCGACCAGTTCCTCCTCCGTCAGCGTGTCCCCCTCGTCGGCGACCTGCGCGAGAGCGCTGATGAGATCGTCTCCGGGGTTCGCCCGGCGGGCGCGGGCCAGCCCGACGAGGTAGTCCGAGAACTCGGAGGCGGCGCGCACGGCGGTGTGCTGGGCCTCGACCGAGGGGTTGAGCTCGTACATCCCGCAGATGTCCGCCGACCAGGGCCGGAGCAGGTGCCGGTCGGCCTCGGGCACGCCGAGCATCTCGGCGATCACGGTCACCGGGAGCGGTTCGGCCACCTCGGCGATCAGGTCTCCCCCGCCGCTGTCGGCGAACCGGTCCACGAGCTCCCCGGCGATCTGGGCGATCTTGGGGCGGAGCGCCTCGACCATGCGGGGGGTGAACGCCTTGGACACCAGCCGCCGCAGCCGCGTGTGGACCGGGGGCTCGACGTCGAGCATCCCGGCCCTGATCACCCGC
The DNA here is from genome assembly GCF_016863135.1 of Planobispora longispora. GTDB lineage: Bacteria > Actinomycetota > Actinomycetes > Streptosporangiales > Streptosporangiaceae > Planobispora > Planobispora longispora. The sequence goes on along the minus strand of NZ_BOOH01000016.1, from coordinate 314,539 downwards.
CAGAACGGTTCCTGGAACTCCGGGTCGTCCGGCCTGCCGAACTCGGTGTGAGTGGCCACGTGCAGGTAGGAGCGGCCGAGCCTGCGGTCCCGCAGCAGCGCGTTGACGTCGGCGTGCCGGGCGATCAGCCACTGGCCGGTCGGCTCGAAGAAGCTGACCGGCCGCTCGCGCCTGAGCTCGGCGTAGGCCCCGTAGGGATGGGCGACGAATTCCGGATTCCAAGGATCAAAGCGCACAAGCCATGGTAATCCGGAGCCACGGCAGCCCGGGTATGGAGACACGGCGATCCGGGCGCGGAGACCACGACGGCCCTGGCGAGGCCACCGCGGCCCGGACGCGGAGACCACGACGGCCCGGGCGCGGAGAGACCCGATCGCTCAGGACTCAGGACGTGGTGCGCTCGTCCTCCTCGTAGCGGTGGTGCAGCTCGACCGGCTCCGCGCGCCCCGCCTTGGTCCGCGCCCGGATGTTGAGCAGCTCCACCACCAGGGAGAAGGCCATCGCGAAGTAGATGTAGCCCTTGGGGACGTGCTGGTCGAAGCCCTCGCCCAGGAGCACGACGCCGACCAGGACCAGGAAGGCCAGGGCGAGCATCTTGATGCTCGGGTGCTTGTCCACGAAGCGGCTGATCGGCCCGGAGGCGACGAGCATCACGATGACCGAGACGACGACGGCCGCGACCATGACGCCGATCTCGTCCACCATGCCGACCGCGGTGATCACCGAGTCGAGCGAGAACACGATGTCGAGGATCATGATCTGGACGATCACCGCCGAGAAGGATGCGGCGACCTTGCCGCTGGCGTGGCCGGACTTGCCCTCCAGGCTGTCGTGCATCTCGAAGACGCTCTTGCCCAGCAGGAACAGGCCGCCCAGGATGAGGATCAGATCTCGCCCCGAGATCTCCTGGCCCAGCACCTCGAAGAGCGGGGCGGTGAGCCGTACCACCCAGGACAGCGCCAGCAGCAGCGCCAGACGGCTGAGCAGCGCGGCCAGCAGGCCCAGCTTGCGCGCCTTGTCCCGCTGCTCGGGAGGGAGCTTGCCCGCCAGGATGGAGATGAAGATGATGTTGTCGATGCCCAGGACGATCTCCAGGCCGACGAGGGTGAGGAACCCTATCCAGATCTGCGGGTCGGTCACCCAGTCCATCGTTCTCTCCTCCGTGAACTCGCTGTGCGCCTCTGTGAGCCTCTGCGGACCTCTGCGGACCTCTGTAGACCTCTGTGAGGCCGCATCGCGTGCTTGCCGCGCCCGTCGGGCGCGCGCCGGATCGCGGCACGCGTCCGTGCCGTCACGTCCCATGACGATCGGGAGATGCCAGGAGTTCCTGCCCGTGACGATCGACACATCCCATTACGGACTTGCAAAAACAGGGTGGGTGATGGTTATAGTTCGGCCGTAGGTCATGAGTGCCAGCGACAAGCCCCGGCTAGCTGGCCGGCAACCCTCGCGCTCGCGGCGGGGTGCCCCGGGTGAGGACCTGGTCCGGCACGAGGTGTGCCGGGCAAGCGCGGGCTCCATGCACCAATGCCACGGCTTGGGGTCCGATGACCTCGAAGGAGCCCTGGCGTGTCCGCACTCAGCATCTTCGCCGCCCCCTCCCCCTCCGCCGCCGGTCCCGCCGCCGCGGACGGCCTCCTCAGCGCCTCCGGTCCCGCGGACGGCCTCCTCAGCGCCTCCGATCCCGCGGACGGCCTCCTCAGCGCCTCCGATCCCGCGGACGGCCTCCTCAGCGCCTCCGGTCCCGCCGGTGCCCTCCACGCCGCCCTCGCCGTCCCCGCCGCGCGGCCGTCCGGGGAACGGGAGATCCCCGCGGTGCTCGGAGCCGACCTGGAGGTCCCGGTCAAGGGCGGCAGGCTCGTCCGCTACGCCAACCTCGACTACGCCGCCAGCGCGCCCTGTCTGGAGCCGGTGAGCGCCGCCGTCGCCGCCGCGCTCCCGGCCTACTCCAGCGTCCACCGCGGCGCCGGATACGCTTCGCAGCTGACCACGGCCCGCTACGAGCGGGCCCGGCACACGGTCCGCGCCTTCGTCGGCGCCCGCCCCGACGACGCGGTGGTCTTCACCCGCAACACCACCGACGCCACCAACCTCCTGGCCCGCGCCCTCCCCGAGGGGACCACCGCGGTGGTCTTCGACACCGAGCACCACGCCTCGCTGCTGCCCTGGGCCGACGCCGTACGGCTCGCGCCCCCGGCCTTCCCCGGCGAGGCGGTCCGGGCCGTCGACGAGGCCCTGACCGGGATCGACGGCCCCGCGCTGCTCGTCGTGACCGCCGCCTCCAACGTCACCGGCGAGCTCTGGCCGATCGCCGCCCTGGCCCACATCGCCCACCGCCACGGCGCCCGCATCCTCGTCGACGCCGCCCAGCTCGTCCCGCACCGCCGCGTCAACCTGACCGCGCTCGACCTGGACTACGTGGTCTTCTCCGGGCACAAGCTGTACGCCCCCTTCGGCGCGGGCGCGCTCGTCGGCCGCGCCGACTGGCTGGCGGCGGCGCAGCCGTACCTGCGGGGCGGCGGCGCGGTGAAGGCCGTCGGCGACGCCGGGGACACGGCGGGGACCGAGTGGTACGACGACCCCGAGGCCCGTCACGAGGCCGGCACGCCGAACGTCCTGGGCGCCATCGCCCTGGCCGCCGCCTGCGACGCGCTGACCGCCACCGGCTGGACCGCGCTGGTCCGCGAGGAGGAGCGGCTGGTCGCCCGCCTGCGCGCCGGGCTGGACGGCGTCGAGGGCGTGCACCAGCTCTCCCTGTGGGACCGCGACCACCCCCGGGTGGGCATCGTCTCCTTCGTGGTGGACGGCCACACCGCCCGCGAGGTCGCCGAGGCGCTGTCGAGCGAGTACGGCATCGGCGTCCGCGACGGCAAGTTCTGCGCCCACCCCTTCGTCCGCCACCTGCTGGGCGCCAAGGACGGCGGCTGCGACGACGTCACGGCCTCCGCCGTCCGCGCCTCCATCGGCATCGGCACCACCGACGAGCACATCGACCGCCTGATCACCGCGCTGAAGGAGCTGACCTCCCGCTGAGGGATGTATGGGCGAGACGGTGGGGTCGTGGCAGCATGGCCCTATGACGGAACGTGTCGTGGGAGTCGGTGCGGGCGCGGACGCGGTGGGCGGCAAGGAGCTCGCGACCGAGGACATGATCCTCAACATCGGGCCGCAACATCCGTCCACGCACGGGGTGCTCCGGCTCCGGCTCACGCTGGACGGCGAGCGCATCAGCTCGGCCGAGCCGATCGTGGGCTACATGCACCGCGGCGCCGAGAAGCTCTTCGAGGTCAGGGACTACCGGCAGATCGTCGTGCTGGCCAACCGGCACGACTGGCTGTCGGCGTTCGCCAACGAGTTGGGCGTGGTCATGGCCGTGGAGCGCATGCTCGGCATGGAGACGCCGGTCCGGGCCGTCTGGGCCAGGACCCTCCTGGCCGAGCTCAACCGGGTGCTCAGCCACCTGATGTTCCTCGGGTCCTACCCCCTGGAGCTGGGCGCGATGACCCCGATCTTCTACGCCTTCCGGGAGCGCGAGACGCTCCAGGCCGTCATGGAGGAGATCTCCGGCGGCCGCATGCACTACATGTTCAACCGGGTCGGCGGCCTGAAGGAGGAGCTCCCCGAGGGCTGGCTGGGCCGCGTCTCCGAGGCGGTCGCGGACGTGCGGCGGCGCCTGCCCGACATCGAGGCCCTGCTCGTCGGGAACGAGATCTTCATGGCCCGCACGCGCGGCGTGGGCGTGCTCTCCCGCGAGCAGATCATGCAGTACGGCGTGAGCGGCCCCATCGCCCGCGCCTCCGGAGTCGACCTCGACCTGCGGCGCGACGACCCCTACCTCGCCTACGGCGAGCTGCCGGTGAAGGTCGTCACCCGGACGGCCGGAGACTGCCACGCCCGGTTCGAGGTGCTGCTGGAGCAGGCGAAGGTCTCGCTGGACCTGGCGGACGCCTGCCTGGAGCGGCTCCGCGCGCTGCCGCCGGGCCCGATCAACCAGCGCCTGCCCAAGGTGCTGAAGGTCCCCGAGGGCCACACCTACGCCTGGACGGAGAACCCGCTCGGCATCAACGGCTACTACCTCGTCTCGCGCGGCGAGAAGACCCCGTGGCGGATGAAGCTCCGCTCCGCCTCCTACAACAACGTCCAGGCGCTGCGCGAGATGCTCCCCGGCCAGCTGGTCGCCGACATGGTCGCCATCCTGGGCTCGATGTTCTTCGTGGTGGGCGACATCGACAAGTGACGGCATCGACGAGTGACGACGGCCGCCGTCTCAGCCCGCCGGGCGGGTCTTGTTGAGGTCCCCGCCGGGGTCCTTCGGCACCTTGCAACAGTGCTCCAGGTACAGGGCGGCGCCGATCAGCACCGCGCAGGCGGCGAACGAGCCGCCGGCGATGAAGAAGTCCTGGCGGGGCGTCTCCTTGTCGAGGTGGCCGGCCGTGTAGAGCGCGAAGCCGGCGAAGACGCCCGCGAAGACCGCCCCGCCGTACGCCGAGGCCTTGGCCAGGGCGGCCAGGCGCGCCACGGCCAGCGGCTCCACCGGCTCGGTGCCCGGCTTGCGACGGATCCGGGCCCTGGTCATCCAGCCGGTGTAGGCCTCGCCGACCGCCAGCAGCAGGACCGTCGGGATCGCCGTCCACGGCACGGCGGGCAGGGAGCCGTACAGATCGGGCTGCTTCAGCACCGCCCAGGTGAGGATCGCCAGGACGACCACGAGGCCGGTGAGCGCACCGGGATGACTCGGTCTCACGCGGGCTCCTGCAGGGTCAGATCGGCGCGGAGCCGCACGTAGCCCTTGTCCAGTCCGGCCAGCAGCTCCGCCACCGGCCGCCCGCCGAGGGCCGCGCCGGGATCGGCCTGGAGCCAGGGCACCAGCACGAACGCGCGCTCGTGCGCGCGGGGGTGCGGGAGGGTGAGCCGTGGGTCGTCGGAGACGACCTCGCCCGGCGCGCCGGCCGCCGGGCCGGCGATCGTGATCACATCGACGTCCAGGGTGCGCGGGCCCCAGCGCTCTGTCCGGACCCGGCCGAAGGCGTTCTCCACACCCTGTGCACGATCGAGGATCGTCCAGGGTTCCAGTGAGCTCTCCGCGACCACGACGGCGTTGAGGTACGGGTCCTGCTCGGGGCCGCCGACCGGGTCGGTCTCGTAGACCGGCGACACGGCGACGAATTCCAGGCCCGGGGCGTCGAACAGCGAGTCGATCGCGCCCTGCAGCGTCTCGAAGCGGTCTCCCAGGTTGCTGCCCAGCGCCAGCACGACCTTCATGACCGGCTCCGGGTGATCGTCACGATCACGTCGTCGAAGGGCAGCGGGATCGGGGCGGCCGGCTTGTGCACGCTCACCTCCGCCGACTCGACGAGCTCGCGGGAGAGACAGACGTCGGCCAGCCGCTGGGCCAGGGTCTCGATCAGATCGACCGGCTCCCCCTCCACGACCTTCACCAGGTCCTCGGCGAGCTCGCCGTAGTGCACGGTCTTGGTGAGGTCGTCCCCGGCCGCCGCAGGCGCCGTATCCAGAAAAAGCGTGACATCGATGATGAATTCCTGGCCGAGCTCACGCTCGGCCGCCAGCACACCGTGCCGCCCCCGGGCGCGCAGCCCCCGCAGAGCGATCCGGTCCAGCCTCCCCGTCACGACGCCTCCTCTTCCTCCTCGTCGTCGCCCTGCAGCACCGGCGAACCGTGGTGGAGCCAGAGCCGCCATCCCTCCGGAGTCCGGACGAAGGTGTTGCTCGCCACCACCTTGCCCGCCGCGAAGCTGGAATCACCCTCGTCCCCCGCGGTGAGGATGTTCTCCTCGCACGTCAGGACGGCGACGTCACCGAGCACCGTGACGCGCACGTCGGTCAGGACGAACTGGATGTAGGGGGTGTTCGCCATGATCAGCGCCCAGGAGCGCAGCACCTCGGCCCGGCCGCTCACGATCGGCCAGCCCGGGTGCACGCAGCTCACCTGGCCGCCGCCGGACTCCTCGGCCCAGATCTCCGTCATCCGGTCGAGGTCGGCGTTCTCGATGGCGGTGTAGAACGCCTGGTTGACCGTCTCGACGGCCGCGGTGTCGACGCTCATGCTCTCGCCCTCGCTCCTCGGACTGCGGCCGCCACGCGGACGGCGTCCGCGTTCGGGCCCACGTTGTGAACACGCACGCACCACGCCCCGGCCTGTGCGGCGATGGCGGTCACGGCGAGCGTGGCGTCGTCACTGCGGTCGAAGGGCCGCGGGGCTCCGTCGGGACCGGCCAGCAGGCGGCCGAGGAACCGTTTGCGCGAGGCCCCGATGAGCAGCGGGTATCCCAGCTCGGCCAGCTGGTCGATGCCCGCGAGCAGGGCCCAGTTGTGCTCGGGGTTCTTGGAGAAGCCGAGGCCGGGATCGAGCACGATCTGGCTCTCCGCGACCCCCTCCGCCAGCACCGACGCCACCCGCTTGGACAGCTCCTCGCGCACCTCCGCCACGACGTCGCCGTAGATCGCCCGGCTGTCCATCGTGTGGCTGTGCCCGCGCCAGTGCATCACCACGTACTGCACGCCGGAGTCGGCCACCACCCGCGGCATGTCGGGATCGGCCAGACCGCCGCTGACGTCGTTGACCAGCGTCGCGCCGGCCTCCACCGCGACCCGGGCGACCTCGGCCCGCATGGTGTCCACGCTGACCGTGACGCCCCGGCGGCTCAGCCCCCGGATGACCGGCTCGACCCTGGCCAGCTCCTCCTCCAGCGACACGCGCGCGGCGCCCGGCCGGGTGGACTCCCCGCCCACGTCCACGATGTCGGCGCCCTGCTCGACGAGTTCCAGGCCGTGCCGTACGGCCGCCGCCGGGTCGAACCAGAGCCCGCCGTCGGAGAAGGAGTCGGGGGTCACGTTGACCACCCCCATCACCAGGCACCGTTGCGGCGGCGACGCTGACACGTCCTCGCCCGTTCCCGGCCGGAGGCGTTCCCCGGTCGGTTCACCGGCGCCCCCTCGCGGCCCGGAGGGGCCCGAGATCTGGTGACGCGGCGTGTCACGAGGGGCGGAGGTCATCATGAAGTCAAGCCTAGGCGTTCGTGACGGGCGAACCGGCGGGCGGGTATCGCCCGCCGGTAACGAATCGGCCCCACCTGGGACCGCGGCGCGCGGGCGATCTCCGCCCCGGCTCGGGCGGTCCCCGGGCGGCCCGCCGGCGCAGGGGCCTTCAGAGCGGAGGCCCTCAGAGCAGGAGCCTCCAGAGCGGAGGCCTTCAGGGCGGAGGTCCTCAGCGCAGGATGAGGGCCATCGCCTCGGCCCGGGTCTTGTCGCTGTCGCGGAAGCTCCCGCGGACGGCCGAGGTGGTGGTCTTGGCGCCGGGCTTGCGGACACCGCGCATGGTCATGCACAGGTGCTCGCACTCGATCACCACGATCACCCCGCGCGGCTCCAGCACCCGCATGAGCGCGTCGGCGATCTGCGAGGTCATCCGCTCCTGGACCTGGGGACGCCGGGCGTAGACGTCGACCAGGCGGGCCAGCTTGGACAACCCGGTGACCTGGCCCTTCTCGTTCGGGATGTAGCCGACGTGGGCCAGCCCGTGGAACGGGACCAGGTGATGCTCGCAGGTCGAGTAGACCTCGATGTCCCGGACCAGGATCATCTCGTCGTGGTCGACGTCGAAGACCTTGGTCAGCACGTCCTCGGGGACCTGCCCCAGCCCGGCGAACTGCTCGGCGTAGGCGCGGGCGACGCGGGCCGGGGTGTCCTGGAGCCCGTCGCGGTCGGGGTCCTCCCCGATCGCGATCAGGATCTCGCGGACGGCCTTCTCGATCCGGGCGTGGTCCACCTTGAGTGGCTCACGCCCGATCTCGTCGGCCTCGAACGGCTCGCGGTCCACGTCAGTTTCCGTCCACGGCGGTGGAGTCCGAGTGGCTGCCCGCCGGGAGCGCGCCGTTGCCGGCCTGCTCCTTCGGGGTCAGGATCGGCGGGCGGTTGGACGGCAGCCGCTTGCCGTACCCGGAGTAGGACGGGCGGTGCTCCTTGACCACGACCGGAGCGAAGATCTGCAGGACCTGCTCGCGGGAGAGGGTCTCCTTCTCCATCAGCTCCAGCACCAGGTTGTCGAGCACGTCGCGGTACTCGACGAGGATCTCCCAGGCCTGGTCGTGCGCGCTCTCGATGAGGCGGCGCACCTCCTCGTCGATCGTGGAGGCGATCTTCTCGGAGTAGTCGCGCTCGTGGCCCATCTCCCGGCCGAGGAAGACCTCGGCCTGGCCGCTGCCGAACTTGCGGGCGCCGAGCTGCTCGCTCATGCCGTACTCGGTGACCATGCGGCGGGCGATGGAGGTGGCCTTCTCGATGTCGTTGGAGGCGCCGGTGGTGGGCTCGTGGAAGACGAGCTCCTCCGCGGTGCGGCCGCCCAGCAGCATCGCCAGCTGGTCCATCATCTCCGAGCGGGTCGCCAGGAACTTGTCCTCCATCGGCAGCGTCATCGTGTAGCCGAGGGCGCGTCCGCGGGACAGGATCGTGATCTTGTGGACCGGGTCGGACTTGGGAAGCGCGTGCGCGACCAGGGCGTGACCGCCCTCGTGGTACGCGATGATCTTCTTCTCCTGGTCCGACATCACGCGGGTCTTGCGCTCGGGACCGGCCATGACGCGGTCGATGGACTCCTCCAGGAGCTCCATCGTGATCAGCTTCTGGTCGGCGCGCGCGGTGAGCAGCGCGGCCTCGTTGATCACGTTGGCCAGGTCGGCGCCGGTGAACCCGGGCGTCCGGCGGGCGATGATGTCGAGGTCGACGCCCTCGGCGAACGGCTTGCCGCGGCCGTGGACCTTCAGGATGCCCTTGCGGCCCTCGAGGTCGGGACGGTCGACGGTGACCTGCCGGTCGAAGCGGCCCGGACGCAGCAGCGCCGGGTCGAGGATGTCGGGGCGGTTGGTCGCGGCGATGAGGATCACGCCGCCCTTGACGTCGAAGCCGTCCATCTCGACGAGGAGCTGGTTCAGCGTCTGCTCGCGCTCGTCGTGGCCACCGCCGAGACCGGCGCCGCGGTGGCGGCCCACCGCGTCGATCTCGTCGATGAAGATGATCGCCGGGGCGTTCGCCTTGGCCTGCTCGAACAGGTCGCGGACACGCGAGGCGCCGACACCGACGAACATCTCGACGAAGTCGGAACCGGAGATCGAGTAGAACGGCACGCCGGCCTCGCCGGCGACGGCGCGGGCGAGCAGGGTCTTGCCGGTTCCGGGCGGGCCGTACAGCAGCACGCCCTTGGGGATCTTCGCGCCGATCGCCTGGAACTTGGCCGGGGCCTGGAGGAACTCCTTGATCTCCTGGAGCTCCTCGATGGCCTCGTCGGCGCCCGCGACGTCGGCGAAGGTGGTCTTGGGGGTGTCCTTGCTGATGAGCTTGGCCTTCGACTTGCCGAAGTTCATCACCCGGGAGCCGCCGCCCTGCATCTGGTTCATGACGAACAGGAAGATCAGCACGATGAGGACGATCGGCAGGAAGCTCACCAGGAGGCCGAGAAGGAAGTTCTCCCCGGGAACGTCGGCGGTGTAGCCCTCCTTGACGCTGCCGGCCTTCTTCTGGTCGTCCAGTTCCTTCATGATCTGGGCGCCCTGGCCGTCGATCCAGAACGACTGGATGCGGTCCGTGGGCTTGCCCGCCACCGACACCGGCTTGGTGAGCGTGAGCTCCGCCCGCTGCTCCTTGTCGATGACCTTGGCGCTCTTGACGTTCCCCGCGCGGATCTGCTCGAACAGCAGCGAGGTGTCGGCCTTCGTGAAGTTGCCGTCACTGCTCCACATCGTGGTGACGAGCAGGAGCAGCACGACGATACCCAGGATCCACAGCAGTGGCCCACGTGTAAATCGCTTGAGATCCATCCGATGCGGAACCCCGGCGGGCCCGTCCCTTCCTGACCAAGGCCTGGAAGCCCCGGGCGGACCCGAGGCCGCGGCATCCCTAACCGCTCCAACTGACTACCCAGAGATGACGCGAAGCCACCTCTTGGCGTCCGAAGGTACACCGGTGCGCCGCGCAGGGTAACCGCCCGGGAGGCACCGGCTCTCTCTTAGACCAACGTACGTCAAGGGAACCCTGTTCCCTGACGCTGCGGCTAATATCACGTTCGAACTGGGCACAGAAGGGGCTCAATTCGCCCAGGGCGTATTTTCGGGCCGCCTCAGCTCGCGCCGTAAACGTGCGGGGCGAGGGTTCCGATGAAGGGAAGGTTGCGGTACCGCTCCGCGTAGTCGAGGCCGTACCCGATCACGAACTCGTTCGGGATGTCGAAGCCGACGTACTTCACGTCGATCGGCACCTTGATCGCTTCCGGCTTGCGGAGCACGGTGCAGATCTCGACGGAGGCCGGATTGCGCGACTTCAGGTTCTGCATCAGCCACGACAGGGTGAGCCCGGAGTCGATGATGTCCTCGACGACGAGCACGTGGCGGCCCGCGATGTCGGTGTCGAGGTCCTTCAGCACCCGCACCACGCCCGACGACTTGGTGCCCGCCCCGTAGGACGACACGGCCATCCAGTCCATCTGGATCGGCAGGCTCAGCGCCCTGGCCAGGTCGGCCATGGCCATGACCGCGCCCTTGAGCACGCCGACGATCAGCAGCTCCTTGCCCGCGTAGTCCGCGTCGATCTGGCCCGCGAGCTCCTTGATCTTCGCCTGGAGCTCTTCCTCCGAGATGAGGACCTTCTCGAGGTCCTTGCCCATGTCGGCTGCGTCCACCTGAGGTTCCTTACAAGGCTGGGGCTGCTGTTTACGTCGCGACGGGGGAGCGTCGCGACCCGGGGCGGGCCCTCGGGGCGGCCGGCCGGCGGCCGATCGCACCGCTAGGGCGTCGCGGCGAATATCAGGGTGCCATACCGGCGGACCGCTCCGACCCCCCCGGCCACCTCCACGCGCCGCTGGCCCCGCCAGGCGGTGATCAGACGGTCTACCTGGAGGATGTGCGCGGCCGAGAGCGTGCCCGGCGGCGCTCCCGCCGCGATGGCCGCGCGCCGCAACACGCGCCGGCGCACCGCCGCGGGCAGGGTCTCCAGCTCGGGCACGGCCAGCGTCACCGACGGAACACCAGGGGGGATATCGCTAAGAGCGCAATCTCCCGTGGCGGACGGGACTCCCCGGACGGCCGCCGCCCGCGCGTAGACGGCGTCGGCCCAGGCGTCCAGGGCGTCGGCGTCGTCCCGGCACAGGCTCGCGGTGCGGGCGAGCGCCTCGGCGACCCCGGGGCCCAGCTCCTCCTCCAGCGCCGGGAGCAGCCTCTCCCGCACCCGCACCCGCGTGTAACGGGGATCGAGGTTGTGCGGGTCCTCCCAGGGCGTCAGCCCGAGCGCCGCGCAGGCCGCGACCGTGGTGACGCGTCCCAGCTCCAGCAGCGGACGCCGGTAGAGGCCCGCCCGCGCCGGCATCCCGGCGAGCGAGCGCGTCCCGCTCCCCCGGGAGAGCCGCATCAGCACGGTCTCGGCCTGGTCGTCCCTGGTGTGCCCGAGGAGGACGGCCGCCGCCCCGAGCCTGCCCGCCGCCGCCGCCAGCGCGGCGTACCTGGCCTCCCGCGCGGCGTTCTCCGGCCCTCCCGCGGCGCCCACCTCGACGGTGAGCACCTCGGCCGGGTCGAGGCCCAGCGGGAGCCCCACGACCTCGGCGGCCTGCCGCGCCGACCCCTCCTGGAGCCCGTGGTCGACGGTCAGCAGCCCCGCCCGGAGCCCGGCCCGGGGCGCGACGAACGCCAATGCGGCGGCCAGCGCCAGCGAGTCGGCGCCGCCGCTGCACGCGGCCAGCACGAGGTCACCGGGCTCCAGATCGGCCAGCGCGAGCCGTACGGCACGGCGGACGTCCGCGACGGCGGGATGAGGACCCATGGAGCCTATTGTCAAGGATGGTATTAACGGCGACGCTGCGCGTCGCGGCTCGGGGGCGGGGTCAGCCGGTGGTGCCGTCGGCCTCGGGGAGGACGGTCCCGGGCAGGGCGGAGGCGCTGATGACGCGGGTGATCCAGAGCTCGGGCCGGGCGATCTCCTCCTGGGTCGGAAGGGTCTCAGGAGAGGTCCAGACCTTGTTGAACCCGTCCATGCCGGCGCGGTCGACGACGGTGCGGACGAAGGCGGAGCCCTCGGCGTACTGCTTCATCTTGAGGTCGATGCCGAGCAGCTTGCGCACCGTCCGGTCGAGGCGGGAGCCGCCCTCGCGGCGGTGCTGGAACTGCGCGCGGATCTGGGCCACCGAGGGGACCACCGCGGGGCCGACGGCGTCCATCACGTAGTCGCCGTGCCCCTCGACCAGGGTCATCACCGCGGTGAGGCGGTCGAGGATCTCCTTCTGCTCCGGCGTCTGGATCGCGTCGATCAGGTTGCCCTCGCCGCCCCGGACGACGTCGGCCACCGCGTCGGCGGCGGAGCGGAGCCGGTCGAGCAGGGTCGGCAGGTCCAGGTCGGAGGCGAGCAGGAACTCGGTCATCTGGGAACGGACGTACTCGCGCAGCCAGGGGACGCCGGTGAACTGCACCCGGTGGGTCTCCTCGTGCAGGCACACCCAGAGGCGGAAGTCGCGCGGATCGACGCCGAGCTCGCGCTCGGCGTGGACGATGTTGGGCGCGACCAGCGTGAGACGGCCGACCGGCGCCTGGCCGGAGGGGTCCGGCGGGAGGAAGAGCTCGTACTGACCCAGGACGCGGGAGGCGAGGAACGCGAGGACCGCGCCGACCTCGACGCCGGTGATGCGGGACCCCACGGCGCTCACGATCGCCGGGGTCTGGTCCTTGCGGGCGGCCATCCGCTCGGTCAGCGGCTCCAGCACCACCCGGAACCCCTCGACGTTCGCCCGGATCCAGCCGGGCCGGTCGACGATCGTGGCGGGCTGCGGCGCGCTCTCGGTGTCGATCCGGGTGAATTCGAGGACGTGGCCCTCGGCCTCCCGGGAAAGTCGCCTCAGCTCGGCGACTGCGTGCCGGGCCTCCTCTCGGCTCACCTGCGGCCCGGGGCGCACCAGGCGCGTTCCGGTCGCTACGGCCAGGTCCCAGTCGATCACCTGCATACCGTCCACCGTACGTGCTCTCCATCCTCATCGCGCGAATTACCCGGATTACCCGTGAGAGTCCTTCACTCACCCGTGAGAGCCCCTAACCGCCCGTGAGAGCCCTTTCAACCACCCGAGAGGAGATCTCGCGCCGGGGTCGGGGAAACCGGCGGGGAGAGCCCTCTCAGCCCGCCACCGCCACCGCCGCCGCGAGCCGGTCGAGGGCGGCCTCGGCCCTGCCCCACCCCGGCGGGACGTCGTCGGCCATGAAGGCGAACGCCACCAGCCTGCCGTCCTTGGTGGTGGTCACCCCGGCCAGCGTGCTGACCCCGTCGAGGGTGCCCGTCTTCGCGCGGACCAGGCCGTAGGCGGAGTCGCTCTTGCCGAACCTGTGTCCCAGCGTGCCGGTGAACCCGGCGACGGGCATGCCGCTGATGGCGGGATGCAGGTGCGGGTTCGCGGGGGAGGCGGCCACCGCGACCAGCCGGGCCAGGGCGGCGGGGGCGATGCGGTTCTTCGGCGACAGGCCGCTGCCGTCGAAGACCGTGACGCCGTCGGCCGCCTTCAGCCGGGTCAGGACCGCCCGGACGGCCGCCGCGCCGCCGTCGAAGGAGGCGGGCCGGCCCTCCTTGAGGGCCACGTGCCGGGCCAGCGCCTCCGACAGGTCGTTGTCGCTGAGCGTCAGCGCCCGCTCCACCAGGGCGTAGACGGGCGCGGACTCGACCCGGGCGATCTCCTCGGCGTTCGTGATGGCCCTGGTCCGCCGGGCGGTCGTGTTCGCGACCTTGAGGCCGTACTTCTTCAGCTGGGAGACGAACGCCGCGCACGCGCTCCTGGAGGGGTCGGAGACCCGCTGGCGGCTGCCCGGGGCGACCTTGCCGGAGTCGGTCATGAGCGCCGTCACCGGGGCGACGCTGCCCTCGGGCACGTACCCGGGCTTCCAGGTGGCGGCGGTGCGCGGCCCCGTGTAGAGGCTGTCGTCGTAGGCGACGGTCACCTTCGTGATCCCCGCGGCCTTGAGCGCCTTGGCCGTGCGCATGGCCAGGGTCGCCAGCGAGGCCGGCCGGGGGTAGACGGAGGGATCGATCCGGTTGGCCGTCAGGGTCGGGTCCCCGCCCCCGACCAGGATGATCGAGCTCTGCGAGGAGCCGCGGAGCACGCGGGTGCTCAGCCGGGTGTCCGGGCCCAGGGAGGCCAGCGCGGCGACCGCGGTGACGATCTTGGTGGTGGAGGCGGGGGTGATGCCCGTGTCCGCCCCGCTGGCGAACAGCGACGTGCCGGTCTCGGCGTCCACGACCGCCGCGCCGACGCTCTCCCCCAGCGCCGGGTCACCCAGCGCCTCGGCGAGTCTTGTGGTCAAAGTACCCTTGGTGGGGAGAGGTCCGTTCCCGCCCGCGGCCAGCACCGGACCCGCGGTGATGACCGGGACGGGCGGCGGCTCCGGCGACGCGACCGGCACGGGTTTCCTCTCGACCAGCTCATCGCTGGCGAGCAGGTGCACACCGGCCGCGACGACGAACAGTTGCAGCATGACGAGAGTGGCCAAGGCCACCCACCGATCGCGCCGCATCATGTCGCCGACCTCTCATCGATCCGGGTAATCACTCGGATAACAACGCCTACGAGACATTAACGCCCAGCCGGGAGTTCCCGGGGGCTTGAGCGGAGGAACCGCGGTGGAGTTCGACGTTCTCGTTGAGATTCCCAAGGGACAGCGGAACAAGTACGAAGTGGATCACGAGACCGGCCGCATCAGGCTCGACCGGATGCTGTTCACCTCCACTCAGTACCCCGCCGACTACGGCTTCATCGAGGACACCCTGGGCGAGGACGGCGACCCGCTCGACGCCCTCGTCCTGCTGCAGGAGCCGACCTTCCCCGGCTGCCTGATCAAGTGCCGCGCCGTCGGCATGTTCCGCATGACCGACGAGAAGGGCGGCGACGACAAGGTCCTGTGCGTCCCCGCCAACGACCCCCGGATGGAGCACATCCGCGACATCCACCACGTGCCGGAGTTCGACCGCCTGGAGATCCAGCACTTCTTCGAGGTCTACAAGGACCTGGAGCCCGGCAAGTCCGTCGAGGGCGCCAACTGGGTCGGCCGGGTGGACGCCGAGGAGGAGATCGCGCGATCCATCAAGCGGGCGCAGGAGCAGGGGCACGACGCGCACTGATCCTAGGCGGGCCGGATCGCGCCGACGAGGTCGCTGCGCCAGATCGGCGCGATCCGGACGACGTCCCCGGTCTGCGGGGCGTGGATCATCAGGCCCCGGCCGACGTACATCCCCACGTGGTGGATGTCGCCGGGGTTCTGGGTGATCCGGCCGAAGAACAGCAGGTCGCCGCGGCGCAACTGGTCGAACGGGATCCGCGGGCCGGAGGTCCACTGGGTGCCGGTCCAGTGGTCCAGCCGGACGCCGGCCCGCTCCCAGGCCCGCATGGTCAGCCCCGAGCAGTCGTAGCTGTCCGGCCCGTCCGCCGCCCAGACGTACGGCTTGCCGAGCTGCATGAGCGCCCAGTCGACGGCGGCGTCGCCCCGGTCCGAGGAGATCTCCGGGCTGAACGCCCAGCGCGGGGCCAGCCCGGCCGTGATCGGGTTCCACGCGCTTCCCCGCCCTCCCCGGGCATCCCGCAGCCGAGCGAGCCGGGCCCGCTCCAGGGCCTCCCTGCGCTCCCTGGCCAGCCGCTCGGCCGTGCCGCGCGCGGCGTCCGCCTGCCGTTCCAGCGTCGCCTGGACCGCCCTCAGCCGCCGGGTCTCGGTGATCTGCCGGGCCACCGCCCGCTCCGCCGCCGCCTTGGCCACGGCCATGCGCCCGGCCGCCGCCCGCTGCGCGGCGTAGGCGACCTGCGCCTGCTCCCGGAGGATGACGGCCACCTCCTCGGCGCCGCGCAACCGCTTCAACGTCTCGGCCTGCCCCTGGCTCAGGTGGGCCAGGATTCCGGCGCCCCGCAGGTGAGCCGGGTCCATCCCGTTCCCGAACCTGGTGATCGTCGCCATCGTCGGGTCCAGCGCGCCGTAACTCTGGACGGCGGTGGCGACCACGGCCTCGCGGGCCTCCTCCACCAGCCTCCCGGCCGCCAGCGCCCGCTCCCCCGCCTGCCTGCTGAGCTCCTCGGCGCGGGCGGTCTTGACCAGCTCTCCGTTGTAGGCCTCGATCAGCTTCTCCGCGTGGACGGTCAACTGCTCCAGCTCGGCCCGGGCCTCGGCGAGACGGGCGGTGGCCGTGCCGAGCAGGGCGTCCCGCTCCCGCGCCTCGGTCCTGGCCCTGGCGACCTCGTCGGCGGAGGGGCCGGGCTCACCCGGCACCGCGCCGACGGGGATCGCCGTCCCCACGGTCAGCGCGCACACCAACCCCGCCATCATCGCGGCGCGAGCACGCCTGCTCCCGACGGAACGCATGCATCCCCTTCCCGAGCCGCCGCGCGCCCTCGGCGGAACAGGCGACCGCGCTCAAGATTCCCTGCGGTCACACTACGCACACGCGTCACATACGCCGGGTAGCGGTGATGGGAGAGAGGATGTCTTGCCGCGAACGGGAGGGTTGGGTTACCCGGGACAGAACCAGTGCATACGGCTCCGGCGCGGAGAACCGTCACGTACGGCCCCCGTATGGAGAACCGTCACGTACGGCCCCCACACGGAGAACCATCGCGTACGGCCCCGCACGGAAGACCGTCACGTACGGCCAGCCCCCGCCGTGAAGCCGTGAACGGCGGGGTCGGCGGGACCGGGGCCTCACTGCCCGCCGTACGCGGATCCTCCCGCCGGAGCGGGCGAGGCGGACGACGGGGACGGCGTGGGCGTCTGCTCCGGGGTGGGTGTCGCCACCGGGGTGGCGGTCGGAGCCGGGGTCGGCTTCGCGGTCTGCGTCGGTTTCGGGTCCGGGTGCGGCGAGACCGGGCAGGGCTTGGGGTTCGGCTGCCCGCCCTGGTGATCGCGCGGCGGCTGGGTCGGGGACGACGGGCCCGTCGGCGCGTTCCCGCCCGTCGGGGCCGGGGCCGGCCGGGTCGGGGAGGCGGGCTCCTCGGGTCCGGCCGGATCGCGCCGCGGCCCGTGGGCGTCGTGGTCGGGCAGGGATCGCGACCGCATGGCCGTGATCGGCTCTTCCGCGATCCCCGGGCGCGCGACCGGCTTGCGGGGGATGAGCTCCAGCGCCATCGGACCGTACGCGAGGCCGGGGTCCCACGGCAGGCCGATGCCGGGGGGCTCCTCCACCGCGGGGAGGGCGGAGGAGCCGTTCCCGGCCGTCTCCCCGGGCCGCCCGCCGACCTGAGTGAAGATCAGGATGATGGCGGCCGCCGTCGCGACCGCAGCCGCCACACCGGCCACCGCGTGAGTCCAGCGAGGGCGCCGGCGAATCCTCTCGACGGGAAATCCGGCGCCGTCGAGGAGCCCGATCCGGCGGGCGGCGTAGCGACGGTAGGCGACGAGCTCGGGGTCGCTGAAGCAGCTCATCACCCGGATCCTGAGCGTCCCGGGCAGCGGCGCCCGCGGCAGCAGGTCGAAGACCTTCCCCTCGGAGACCTGCCGGGACCGGTGCGGCGCACAGGTGTCGCATCGTCCGATGTGGTCGATCACCTGCTCGCGCATCTCCGGGGTGAGCTCCCCGGAGAACCCGGTCAGGATCCCGGCCCGCTGCGCGCAGTCGTAGGGGCCCTTGCGGGCGAGGACCTCGGCGGTGATCGCGTCGCGGAGCCGCTCTCTGGCCGTCTCCAACATCTCCTCGGCGGTCTTGCCGGGGACGCCCAGGATCGTCGCCGCGTCGGCGAGGGAGAAGCCGTGCCCGGTGCGGAGCTCCAGGATCTCCCGGTCGTCCGGCGACAGGCTCCGGATGGCGTTCCAGGCCATCACCCCGAGGTCGGAGCCGCCGCCCCCGGCGGGCGAGGACTCGGCCGCCGGGGGCGGCGCGCCGGGGCCGACGGCCAGGCTCCGCCGTACGCACTCCCCCCGGGCCAGCGTGTAAAGCCACACCTTGAGCCGGTCGGCGTCGGCGAGAGCGTGAATATGCGCCTCGGCCACGATCAGGGTGTCGCGGAGGGCCACTTGGGCGCCGTCGATATCGGTCAGCATGGACCGGCAATATCGGTGGAGACCCTCGGCGAACGTGTCGTAGAGGGTGGAGAGCGCACCCGGATCGCGCGCGCGGAGTGCTTCGACCAGGACCCTGTCGTTCATATGACCGAAGGTAATCTCTCGATAACTACAAGTTCCACCACTTCGCCGACAGCCGCTACGACTGTATTCAGAATGTTAACCGAGAGAGTAAAGCATGCTACATATATTGAATCTGATAAACCTTAATTAATGATCGTTTGTCGGAATTAAGGGCCAGATTCGGACATTCTTATTGACGGTGCGTGCGGGCGGTGCGTGCGGGCGGCGTACGCGGACGGCGCGTGCGGGCGCCGTCTCCGGCCGTCAGGGACGCGCGTCTCCTCCGGGCGGCTCCTGGCCTCCCCGGTCCGTCTCGAACGGAGGCATGGTGGGCTTGACCGTGTGGACCGGGATCGCACCGCCCAGCGCCAGTTCCTCGTAGGGACCGCCGCTCGACCCCCAGGTCCGCGCGATCAGTTCGGTCGCGGCTATCCTGCCGGTGTCCGCGACGCTCTCGATGTCGAGGAGGAAGCGGCGCTTGCGCCCCTCCTGGACGTCGTCCACGAACGTGCTCCCGCCGCCGAGCAGCTTGCCGTCCTTGTCCCGCAGGAGGGCCGTGACCGCCAAGGTCCCGGCCGGCAGCCGGTACGGCGTGCCGACATACCCGATGACCAGATAGGTGCCGTCCGGCTGCTTCTCAGTCCGCACGCCGGAGACCGGGAACGGCTTGAAGGCGGAGGCGATCCGGCCGGCGGGACGCCACTGGGCCGGACGATACTCGATGGTCACCTTGGCGGGCCGCTCCGTCGCGAGCACCTGGCCGGTGAAGGGCAGCGACCCCGCCGGGGGCACCGCGTCCAGTGGCTGCTCCATCCGGACGATCTCGTCGCCGTCGGCGTCCTTGGCGACCACCGTGGCCACCACGTGCTCGCCGAAGTGCCAGGGGTTGGGATTGGCCAGCACCCCCGCCCAGTTCACGACATAGCCGTCGTATTCATCGCCGCCTTTGCGGATGGAGGAGACCTGCTCCTTCACCGCGAGCGGCCGGAGCTCCGGCGTGTCTTTCCGCTCCTCGCCCGAGCATCCGGTGCCGGCGAGCGCGGAGAGGAGGATCATGGCCAGGGCGCTGACGGTCCGAGTCCTGTGCGTCACCCAGCCGTCATAACCTCCGGCCGCGGCGCCCCCGTCCCGGACGCGCCGCGGCCAGGCCAACTCTTTAGCGGGAGTACGGCTCTTCGAGGAGGAGGGCCCTTCCCTGTGCGCGGCTCCTCCGGGACCGCGCTCCCTCCGGAGCCATGGGACTTCCGCGCTCCCTCCGGAGCCATGGGACTTCCGCACCCCCGGCGGAGCCATGGGACTTCCGCACCCCCGGCGGGGCCATGGGACTTCCGCACCCCCGGCGGGACGCCGCGACGCGCCCCTACCGCTGGCGCGCCACCCGCGTCTCGTCCCAGACCGCCTCCGGCGACTCGTACACCCGCCCGTCGGATCCGAAGACCAGGTAGCGGTCGAAGTCCTCGGCGAACCAGCGGTCGTGGGTGACCGCGACCACGGTCCCGTCGAAGGCGTCCAGCCCCTCCTGCAGGGCCTCGGCGCTGGCCAGGTCCAGGTTGTCGGTCGGCTCGTCCAGCAGGAGGAGCGTGGTGCCCGACAGCTCCAGCAGCAGGATCTGCAGCCGCGCCTGCTGCCCGCCCGACAACGTCTCGAACCGCTGCTCGGCGATGGACCCGGCCAGCTCGTAGCGGGCCAGCGCCTTCATCGCCTCGTTCTTCAGCCTCGCGTGCTCGGTCATGACGATCTCGCAGGGCGTCCGGCCGATGAGCTCGGGACGGGCGTGGGTCTGCGCGAAGTGCCCGGGGACGACCCGCGCGCCGAGCCTGGCCACGCCGCTGTGCCGTACCTCCTCGCCGGCGAGCAGCCGCAGGAAGTGCGACTTGCCCGAGCCGTTGGAGCCCAGCACCGCGACCCGCTCGCCGTACCAGATCTCCAGGTCGAACGGCTTCATCAGGCCGGTGAGCTCCAGCTCCTCGCAGATCACGGCCCGCTTGGCGGTCCGGCCGCCCTTGAGCCGCATGCTGATGAGCTGGTCCCTGGCGGCGGCCTCGGGCGGGCCCGCCTCCTCGAACCTGCGCAGCCGGGTCTGGGCCGAGTGGTAGGCGGCGGCCATGGTGTCCATGTACTTCGCCTTCTGTTTGAGCATGTTCACCAGGCGCTTGAGCTTGGCGTGCTCCTCGTCCCAGCGCTTCTTCAGCTCGTCGAGGCGCTCGTTGCGCTCTCTGCGGGCCTGCGCGTAGGTGCGGAAGCCGCCGCCGTGCACCCAGACGTTGCCCGACTCGACGGTGATGATCCGGTCGGCCGCGTTGGCCAGCAGCTCCCGGTCGTGGCTGACCAGCAGCACCGTCTTGGGCGTCTCGCGCAGCGCCTGCTCCAGCCAGATCTTGCCCGGCACGTCCAGGTAGTTGTCCGGCTCGTCCAGCAGCAGGGTCTGGTCCGGCCCGCGCAGCAGCGCCTCCAGCACCAGCCGCTTCTGCTCGCCCCCGGACAGCGTGTTGACCTCGCGGTACTTGCACCGGTCGTACGGCACGCCGAGGGCCGCCATGGTGCAGGTGTCCCAGAGCACCTCGATGTCGTAGCCGCCCGCGTCGGTGTAGTCCGTGATGGCCTGCGCGTAGCGCATCTGGGCCTTCTCGTCGTCGCGCTCCATCATCACGAGCTCGGCCGCGTCCAGCGCCTCGGCGGCCCGCCGTACGCGCTCGGGGGCCACACTGACCAATAGGTCGTGCACGCTCCGCCCGTCGCGGATGCCGCCGATGAACTGCCGCATGACCCCCAGCCCGCCGGAGCTCGCGACGGTCCCCTCGACCGGCTGCAGGTCCCCCGCCACCAGCCGCATCAGCGTCGTCTTCCCCGCCCCGTTGGGCCCGACGAGCGCCGCCTTCACACCCTCCCCGACCCGGAAGGACACATCGTCCAGCAACGGCCTGCCATCCGGCAGCACATACGTCAGATGCCCGACCTCGACGTGTCCCACGACAATTCCCCTCCTGGATCCCCGCGCAGGGTACATGCCGGTTTCGTCGCGGGGCATCCGATTTCCGCCGCGACGGCAGAGCATCATGATCGATATCGCCACATGGAGGTGATCTCGCCCCAAAGCGGAACGCATTGAAATCAAGAAACTACGCAGGGTTGCAACCATTCTATAGATGCATAGTATTATTCATCTATGAGGGATCTTCCGCCTCTACTCCTTCCCCTGATCCGGTCCAATGCCGTCGGCGAACTGCTCGCCTGGCTGTACCTCCACCCGGAGAAGGAGTACTCGACAACCGATCTCGCCAGGAAGACGGGTATATCCCAGCCGACTGTGAGCCGCGAGGCGGACCGATTCATCGCCGCCGGTCTGACCAGTGAAAGACGGCACGGCAACCTCCGCCTCATCCGCGCCGACACGGACACCATCGTCGCCAAGCCACTCACCGACCTGCTGGCGGTGACCTTCGGTCCGGCAGCCGTCCTGCCACCCCTTCTCCAGCCGATTCCGGGCATTGAGGAGGCATACATCTACGGCTCCTGGGCCGCCCGGCACGCGAACCAGCCCGGACCGCTCCCCCGTGACGTCGATGTCCTCGTGGTGGGATCCGCCGACGAGGACGAGTTGTACGACGCGGCGCGGGCTGCGGAGCGCATCCTCGGCCGCGAGGTGAACATCAGCCGGATCTCACCGGTGTCATGGAACGCCGACCAGAGCGACCCGTTCGTGACATCCCTTCGGAGCAAGCCCCTCCACCTCCTGATTCAACAGCGGAGCACACCGTGAGATGGATGCAAGGACGCGACCGGATCGACGCGATGCTGGACGCGGGTCAACTGGAGCGGGTGCCGCCGAACCGGGAACACGCCGACACCATGCTCGCCCAGGCCGAGCGACATATCGCTCTCGCTCGTAGCGGCGTCGGCACGGACCCCACGGGTGCTTACCAGCTCGTCTACGACGCTTCCCGGAGATCATTCCCGACGACGTCGTGCAGGACATGGTGAAAGCCGAGCAGTTCATTGTGCTCGCCGCCAAGGTGCTGGACCAGATGAGCCCGTACTGAGGCGATCCCGGAACCGACCACCCGACACTGGGAGACCACCTGGCGCGGGACGAGCGGTGTCAGGTTGGAAGTGTTCCTGCGCCACAGCCATATGAACGGTCGGTCGGTAAAGTCGCAGTCGTGAAGATCACCGTGCTGGGAGCCTGTGGGGCGTGGCCTGCGGCCGGTCAGGCGTGCAGCGGTTACCTCGTCGAGCACGACGGGTTCCGGATGCTCCTGGACCTCGGTTACGCCGCCCTCCCCCGCCTGCTCGAGCATGTGCCGGCCGAACGGGTGGACGCGGTATGGGTCAGCCATGGACACCCCGACCACTGCGCGGACCTGAACCCGCTGCTACGCGCCCGGAGCCTGCGGGACGAGCCCGCGCCGGCGCTCCCCGTTTTCGCGTTGCCCGGCGCGCTGGACGCGGTTCTCGCCCTCGACGGGCCCGGCGGGCTGAGCGACGCCTACGTCCTCCATGACATCGTCCCGGGTGAGCCGTTCGAGGTGGGCCCGTTCCGGGCGGACGCCCTCCTGCTGCCGCACCACGTTCCCAATGCGGGCGTCCGGCTGAGCGTGGACGGGACGGCCCTGGCCTACACCGGGGACACCGGGCCCAGCCCCGGCGTGGTCGAGCTGGCCCGCGACGCCGATCTCCTGGTGGCCGAGGCGACGTACGTCGACGCGGTGCCCGACAGGCATGCCCGCTACCTCACCAGTGCCCGGCAGGCAGGCGCGCAGGCGGCCCGGGCGGGCGCGGAACGGCTGATGCTGACGCATCTGTGGCCGGACACCGACCGCACGGCCGCCCGGAGGGCGGCCCGTGACGCGTTCGGCGGCGAGGTCGGCGTCGCGGACATCGGGCAGGTCGTCGACCTCGGCCGCTGAAGCCGCCACCACGTGATCGAGGCCGATGGGACCCGCCGAGCCGGTGCGGCCGGCACGCCGGGGCGACCGGATCGGCGCGACGCCGGACGTAGGCCGGTTCTCCGCCGGTCGAAGATCTTTTCCACCGGTCAGAGATCCTCGTCCCGCACGACGTCGAGGTCGAGGAACCGGGGCGGCCCGTCACAGAGATCCTGCATCCGGCGGGACATCTCCTGGGTCTTCGGCAGGTTGCTGTTGCGCATCGCCTCCTCGTACGAGGGGAACTGCACGATGGCCACGTAGTGACCGGTGCCGCCGTGGTCGCGGGTGAGAGTCGTGTGCGTGGCCGTGCTCTCCCCCGTCGTCGTCTCCCGCCACTCGTCCATCAACCGCTGGACGTCCTCCTCGCGCTGGGTGTCGAACTCGATGACCTGAACGAAGCTCATCTGACCCGCCTCCTCCGCTTCCCTCTTCGTGGCCGTCACTATCGACTCCACGCCCGGGAACAGACGCGAACAAGCAGGGGCGGGTCAAGATGGGTTCGTCTTTCCATGACGTGACGGGCGTCGGCGGCGTCGCGACGACCGCATGACCCCCGTACGTCACGACGGATCGCGCGGGTCAAGCGGGTCACGCGCGACGGGCACGCCCTCCGTCAGGCCCAGAACTCGTCGGCGGCGTACTGGTCGTCCGAGTAGACCCAGGCCTCGACAGTCTTGCCGTTCACCTGGCGGAAGACGTTGACGCCCGTCAGGTCCAGTCTCTTGCCGCCGCGCTCTCCCCGCAGGCGGACCAGCGCGACGGCGTAGTCCTCATTGGACATGATCTGGTACGGCTCCGCCGCGAAGGTGCCGCCGGTCTCCTCGAACAGGCGGAGGAAGAGCCGGATGACCTGATCCTTGCCCTGGTAGTCACCGGAGAGCCGGTTCCGCCCGGGGAAGTGCCAGATGATGCCGTCGGCGAACATCTCATCGCGGATGTGGTCGAGGTCCCCCTTGGCGAACGCCGCGAAGCCATCGCGGAGCAGCTCGGTGTTGGGATGTTCCTGCATGACGGACCCCCTCCGATTTCCTTTTCCCTCGGTCTCCTTCGATCTCCTTCGATCGACGCCCGGAACGCTACGCCTGTCACAGGGGACGGGCTGTCACCCGATGGGGAGACCTCCGGACTCACAGGGAGATGCCGGGAACGACGCCGAGAAACCTTGAGCTTCTCCCCGATTCGCCGCACTATGGGCGGAATAAAGTTCTATCGGCGGGAGCGGGCATGACGGCGACCACGCGGGACCACACTCTCCTGGAACTGATCGGCATGTTGGTCGACCCGGCCGCCCGGCCCGACCCCTATCCGGTCTACGCCCGCATCCGGGAGCTCGGGCCGTCGGTGCTGGACCTGCCCCTCTGGCAGACGCCGGGCGCCGTGATCTCCTCCTACCAGGGGTGCGAGGCGGTGCTGCGGGATCCGCGCATGAGCAGCCAGCGCGGCCGCGACCGGAACCTGGCCGACCTGATGCCGCCCGGCGCGCCGTCCTCGGTGCGTCAGCGGTGGTTCCTCTCGCTCGACGCGCCGGATCACACGCGGCTGCGGCGGCTGGTCTCGGCGGCGTTCACCGCGCGGCGGATCGGCCGGCTCTCGGAGCGGATCGCCGGGCTGGTCGACGAACTGCTGGACCGGGCCGCGGAGCGGGACGGGCCGTTCGACATCGTCGAGGACCTCGCCTACCCGCTGCCCATGACGGTGATCTGCGAGATGCTCGGCGTCCCGGCGGCCGACCAGGAACAGGTGCGCGAGTGGTCGTCCCGGCTCACCCGGTTGATCGACGGCTTCGGGGCTCCGCCGACCGAGGAGTCCATAAGCGGCCTGCTCGCCCTGAACGTCTACCTGAACGAGCTGATCGCGAGCCGGCAGGCCAGGCCGGGTGACGATCTGATCTCCGCGCTGACCGCGGTGCGGGAGGGCGGAGACTCCCTCAGCCACGACGAACTCGTCTCCATCGTCGCCCTGCTGCTGGTGGCGGGGCACGAGACGACCGTGAACCTGATCGCCAACGGCGCGCTGGCACTGCTGCGCCACCCGGAGCACCTCGCCGCGCTGCGGGAGAGCCCGCGAGCTCCCGAGCTCGCGGAGGCGGTGGTGGAGGAGACCCTGCGCTACGACCCGCCCGTGCACATCACCGCGCGGGTGGCCACGGAGGACATGGAGCTCTCCGGTGTACGGCTCCGCCGGGGCGCCATGGTGGTCCTCCTGCTGGCCGCCGCGCACCGCGACCCCCGGGAGACCGAGAAGCCGGACGTCTTCGACCCGTACCGCCCCGAGATCAAGCACCTGGCCTTCGGTCTCGGCCCGCACTTCTGCCTGGGCGCCCCGCTGGCCCGGCTGGAGGCCCGGCTGGCGCTGACCCGCCTGGCCCAGCGGCTCCCCGAGCCGGTCCTGCTCCAGGACCCGCCTCCCTACCGCGACCACGTCAACCTGAGGGGGCCGCTGAGCATCACGGTGCCCCGCCCCTCGCTTCTCACCTGACGTCCGTACGGAACCGCTTCCGCTCTCACCTGACGCCCGGCGGAATCGCTTCCGCAAGCCGCACGTCACGCCTTTACTTTTATTTGTATAGAGATCTTCCTTTGCGCTAAAGGCGGCAATTTAACCTTTGTGTGCGAGAACACCCGGACTTATCCCCATATGGATTCCCGGAACGGGTGGTCGGCCCGCGAAGCCGTCTCGTGGTCCCACCCGGCGGCAGCGATGCCCCGGTCCGGCCCGACCCCCAGACGAGCCGCCCCTCACCGCTCACCGAACGTGCCCAGGGGGCACGGCTCGTCCCCGGAAGATCCATGACACCCCGAAACCTCCTCACCACGGCCGTCGCGCTCGCCGCGGCGATCACCTTCACGGCCGTCCCCGCGGCCGCCGCGACCGGTTCCGCGGCCGCCGCGACCGGTTCCGCGGCCGCCGCGACCGACCCCGCCGACGGCAAAATCACTCCGGCGCTGGCGGCCTCCTCCGCGGAGAACCGCGTCATCGTCGAGGTGAAGAGCGCGGGCAGCGTCGACAGCGTCGCGGACAAGGCCGAGAAGCTCCCCGACACCGACGTGGTCCAGGAACCCTCGCGCGGCTCCTTCATCGTGGTGACCGCCGACGGCAACGACCTCCAGAAGCTGGCCGCCGACCCGAACGTCCTGTCCATCCGCAAGGAGAAGGCCGTTCCGCCCTCCCTGCTCGGCAGCGTGCGGACGATCGGCGGCGACCGGATCCACGCGACCGGGGTCACCGGCGCCGGGCAGAGCGTCGCGATCCTGGACACCGGGATCGACCGCGACCACCCGTTCTTCGCGGGCAGGATCGTCGCCGAGGCGTGCTTCTCCCCGCAGAGCGCCGCGCTCGGCGTCCAGTCGCTCTGCCCGAACGGCCAGCAGGTGCAGATCGGCGCGGGCTCGGCCGACGCCGAGACCGCCCGCTGCCTGGACGGGGCCGTGAACCTCTGCGACCACGGTTCCCACGTCGCCGGCATCGCGGCGGGCAAGGGCGCCGGGAGCGACAGCCGCGTCGGGGTGGCCCCGGACGCCGGGATCGTCGCCATCCAGGTGTTCAGCCGCGTCAACAACGAGAGCTACTGCGGCGCGGGGAACACGCCGTGCGTCCTGGCCTTCGACGGCGCGATCAGGGAGGCGCTCGGCCATGTCAGCGCCCTCGCGGGCAGCCACCAGATCGCCTCGGCCAACCTCAGCCTCGGCGGCGGGCAGTACTCCGGCGCGTGCGACGCCCACGCCGACGGCCAGTACATCAAGCCGGTGATCGACCAGCTCCAGAGCAAGGGGGTGGCGACCGTCATCGCGGCGGGCAACGAGTCGTACGGCAACGCCGTCAGCTGGCCCGCCTGTGTCTCCTCGGCCGTGACCGTCGGGGCGACCGACAACTCCGACCGGGTGGCGTCCTTCTCCAACCGGGGCACGCAGCTCGACGTGTTCGCCCCCGGCGTGGCGATCGACTCCTCGATCCCCGACGACTCCTACGCCCGCTACAGCGGCACCTCCATGGCCGCCCCCCATGTGGCCGGCGCCTACGCGCTCCTGCGCAGTCAGAACCCGGCCTACAGCGCCGCCCAGATCCTCGGCGCCCTGACGGAGACCGGCACGGCGGTCGCGTACGGCGGCCAGTTCAGGACACCCCGGATCGACCTCTCCCGCGCCCTCGGCGAGCTGACCACCCCGGCCGCGTCACCCGCGCCGGCCCCGCAGCCCGCCCCGGCGCCGCCCCCCTGCCTGCGAGGCGCGGCGCGCAAGGCCCTGACCTCGGCCACCTGGGCCAAGGAGTTCACCACGGGCTCCGGCACCCTGAGCGACACCGCCCTGCGGTGCTATCTGACCATGGTCCAGCAGCGGAGCAAGGTCTTCCCCGAGCTCTCGAAGGTGCGGTCGATCAGCGTCGCCCAGCAGGTCCTCAAGGCCAGGACGGGCAGGGCGGTCCTCGACCGCGAGCTGCTGGCCGCCTGGCTCAACTGGGCTCACGGCGCCTACGGCGACTCCACGAGGGTCTCGGGCAAGATCACGTTCAAGAGTGTCGTGGCGAGCGCCGAGAAGCAGCGGCTCAACCGCGGGACGACTTCCGCCGCGGCGGCCAAGACCGCCCAGTATCTCGTCAAGACCGTCAACCGCGCCCGGTAGGGCGACTCCCCGGAGGGAGGGGAGGCCGGGGCGACCGCCCTGAAACGGGCGGCCGTCCTGAAATAACCGTGGCACCGCCGCGGTTGCACAGCGTGCACCGGGACAACACCCCCGTCACCGGGGTGCGCGCTGCCTCCTCCTCGAAAGGCCCGTTCTCCATGGCTCTCCCCCTCTCCATCCTCGATCTGGCGTACATCGGCAAAGGAGAGACGGCGGGCGACAGCCTGAAGGCCAGCGTGACCCTGGCCCAGCGCGCCGAGGAGTGGGGCTACCGGCGGATCTGGTACGCCGAGCACCACAACATGCCCACCATCGCGTCCTCGGCGACCAGCGTGCTCATCGCGCACGTCGCCGCCCACACCCGGAGGATCCGCCTCGGGGCCGGGGGGATCATGCTCCCCAACCACTCCCCGCTGACCGTCGCCGAGCAGTTCGGCACCCTCGAAACGCTGCACCCGGGCCGCATCGACCTCGGCCTCGGCCGGGCGCCGGGCAGCGACCAGCAGACCGCGCGGGCTCTGCGCCGCGACCCGGCGGCCGCGGACGCCTTCCCGGAGGACGTCCTGGAACTGCAGGGATATCTGAGGGGCGAGTCCCGGATCCCCGGCGTCGACGCGACACCGGGGAAGGGCACCGACGTGCCGCTCTACATCCTCGGCTCCTCGCTGTTCGGGGCCAGGCTCGCGGCCGCGCTCGGACTTCCGTACGCCTTCGCCTCCCACTTCGCCCCCGACGCGCTCCAGGACGCCGTCGCCCTCTACCGGCGCGAGTTCCGGCCGTCCGCCCAGCTCGCGGAGCCGTACGTCATCGCCGGGGTCAACGTCATCGCGGCGGACACCTCGGAGGAGGCGCAGGAGCAGCTCCGGACCTCGCAGCGCAGGCGGGTGGGCCTCTTCCTCGGCCGGGGCCGGACGTTCACCGAGGAGGAGGCCGACGCCATTCTCGACTCCCCCGCCGGGCGGCAGATCCTGCAGATGAGCAGATACTCCGCCGTCGGAACCCCCGCCGAGGTGAAGGACTACCTCGACCGTTTCGCCGAGCACGCCCAGGCCGACGAGCTGATCGTCGTCTCCGCGGCCCCGGGCCGGCAGGCCTGGCTGCGCTCCGTCGAGCTGCTGGCGGACGTCTACGGCCTGGTCCCCGCCTGACCTCGGGCCCTGCGGACGTCTACGGCCTGGTCCCCGCCTGACCTCGGGCCCCGTGGACGCCCCCGCCGCGCGCCGCATGACCACCGGCCCGCATTCCTCTCTCAAGGGGCGTTCCTCTCTCGGAGGGCGTTCACGACCCCCGGCACGGTGATCCTCCCGTTCCCGGAGCGACACCTCGGCGCGGCGGTGCGACGATTCCCCCATGGATGTGGTCGTGCAGTTGGTCCGCACGTCGCGGACCAAACAGTCACGCGGAGGAGCCGCCGCCGCATCCCGGAACGCGCTTGCCGTCCTCAACATCGCGTACGGCCCGGCGGAGCGGGAGGTGTTCCTCGGGACCCCCACGCGGTACGTCGACGAGCGCGGCTCCCTGCGCTGACGCGGCGCCCGCTCCCCGGCGTGAAGTTCCGGGTTAACGCAGCGTTGCGGCATCCGGTCTTGTTCCGGCTGTGCCGTACCGAGAGTCTTTGTCCGGAACGAATCACCGCATCGGGAAGCGCGGTGAACCGCCACGCGCGAACAGAACGATGAACACCGTCATCCGACTGACCGAATGGAACGCGCCCGGCGGCGCCTGATCCTCCCCGGGACGGCGCTCGGACGACGCCATCCTCAAACGATCACTCTCCGCACACCACTGGAAGCCGAATGTATGCAATCGTACGCCTGCCGATGGTCGCCCCTGATCGTGCCGCGCCTCAGCACGCCGGTCCCGGCCGTCGGCCAAGCCGTGACGCCCGCCGTCGCGACACCCGCGCCGACGGCGGATCCGGGCGCGACCACGCAGGGCGTCCGGTGAGTCGCCGCTCGCGAGCCCTGCGGCGCGGCCGTGTCGTCCGCCTTCTCCGGCACCGCAGCCGGAGTGCTCGGCGCAGCCGTGATGACTCCGCCCCCCGCCGCCCCGCCGTGTCAGCGGCCGCGTCAGCACGGTGACGGCCCGGTGTCAGAGCGGTCGGCGATGGTAGCTGCCATGAACGATTCAGCGGTTGCGGCCTCGGGGCTGCGAAACGCATACGAGGACGAGAACATGCTTGACGGCATCGGTCTGGACGGCCGGTCCGGCGTCAGCAGGGCCCGGACGCCGCGGGGCTTCCGGCGGGCGGGGGTCACGGCGGCGCTGGCGGCCGCACTGCTGGCCGGGGTAGCCGCACCCGGGGCGGCAGCCGCGGACGGCGCGACCCCGCCGCAGGCCGCCGCCGGGCAGGATCGCCCGGAGCTGCGGGAAGCCATGCGGGCATTCGTCGACGCCGGTTTCCTCGGGATGCAGGTGCGCGTGCACGACGAGCGGGGTGAGTGGGTCGGCAGCGTCGGGGCGCGCAAGCTGGGGACGAGCGCGAAGCCGCCGACGAACGGGCGGTTCTGGGTGGGCAGCGTCACCAAGACCTTCGTCGCGACCGTGGTGCTGCAGCTGGTGGCCGAGGGCGAGATCACCCTGGACGACCCGGTGGCCGGCTATCTGCCCGAGTTCGGGCTGGACCGGCGGATCACGGTGCGGATGCTGCTGCAGCACACCAGCGGGGTGTTCAACTACACCGGCGAGCTCGCCCCCGACGGGACGTACGTGCCGGGGATGCCCGCGGTGGGCAAGGAGTGGGTGGACAACCGGTTCCGCTCCTACCGGCCCGAAGAGCTGGTGCGGTTCGCGTTGTCCAAGCCGGCGCGGTTCGAGCCGGGCACGGGCTGGGGCTACTCCAACACCAACTACACCCTGGCCCTGCTGCTGATAGAGAAGGTCACCGGCCACTCCTACGCCGAGGAGATGAAGCGGCGCATCCTGCGGCCGCTCGGCCTGAAGGGCACCGCGGTGCCGGGCGACCGGACGCAGCTGCCCGGGCCGCACGCCCACGGCTACTACCGGTATGAGGACGCCGGCCAGTGGAAGGTGGTCGACGTCACCCGCCAGAACCTCTCCCTGCTGGCCGGGGCCGGTGACATGCTCTCGACCACCCAGGATCTCCACACGTTCTTCTCCGCGCTGAACGGCGGCAAGCTCCTGCCGGCCGGGCTGCTGACCGAGATGCGCGAGCCGCACCCCGACAGCACCGGTCTCTACGGCCGCTACGGCCTCGGGACATACGTGCAGGACACGGGCCCGGACTGCGCCGGCGTCATCCTCAACCACAACGGCAGCCCGCCGGGGGGCTACGGGGCGCTGATGTACAGCTCGCCCGACGGCAGGACGACCCTGACCGCCTCGCTGACCGGCGGGGACGTCGCGTTCGACGTGGCGAAGGAGTTCCCGAAGGCGCTGGACGGGCTCGTCAAGGAAGTGTTCTGCGGCGGGAAGACGACGGCCGGTTGACGGGGCCGGGAACGCCATGGGCTCACCAGCCCCGTCCCCTCGAACTCATGAGCATCGCGCCGGGACGAGTCCGGCAGATCGAACACTGCACGCAAGGAGCTTCATGATGGAAAAGATCGACGGCGGCTTCTCCGCGGCGGGGCTGCGCAGGCTGCGCGAGGTGCTGGCCCGGCATGTCGACTCCGGGAAGATCCCCGGACTCGTCGCCCTGGTCAGCCGGGGCGGTCAGACGCACGTCGAAGCGATGGGGACGATGCGCCATGACGGCGGCGCGCCGATGCGCCGGGACACGATCTTCCGGATGGCCTCGACGTCCAAGCCGGTCTCGATCGCGGCGGCGATGGTCCTGCTGGATGAGTGCCGGCTGCGGCTGGACGACGTGGTCGACCCGTGGCTGCCCGAGCTGGCCGGCCGACAGGTGCTCAAGCGGATCGACGGCCCGCTGGACGACACCGTGCCGGCGCGCCGGCCGATCACCGTACGGGACGTGCTGACGTCGACGTTCGGTCTGGGCATGGACATGACGTCGGTGGGCACGCCGATCTTCAACGCGATCTTCGGACAGGGGCTCACCCCCTCGGGACCGGAGCCTCAGCCCGGACCGGACGAGTGGATGCGCCGCCTGGGCGAGCTGCCGCTGATGTACCAGCCCGGCGAGCAGTGGCAGTACCACATCAGCAACGACCTGGTCGGCGTGCTCGTCTCCCGGGTCACCGGCCAGTCGTTCGAGGAGTTCCTGCGCGAGCGCGTCTTCGAGCCCCTGGGCATGAAGGACACCGCCTTCCATGTGCCCGCCGACAAGCTCGACCGGCTGCCGGACCTCTACGCCCCCGACCCGCAGACCGGTGAGTTCCTCGTGTGGGACGAGGCCAAGAGCGGACGGTGGAGCGAGTCTCCGGCCTTCCAGGGCGGCGGCGGCGGACTGGTCTCCACCGTCGACGACTACCACGCCTACTTCCGGATGCTGCTCAACGGCGGCCTGCACCAGGGCAGGCGGATCCTGTCGCGGCCCGCCGTCGAGCTGATGACCACCAACCGGCTCACCCCCCGGCAGCAGGCCCCCCGGCACGCCATGGCCACCGACAACGTGCACATCTCCTTCGGCCAGGGCCAGCAGGGCGGCTGGGGCCTGGGGATGGCGGTGCGCACCTACCGCGGCGACTACGCGCCCATCGGCCAGTTCGGCTGGGACGGCGGCAGCGGCACCTCGGCCTACGCCGACCCCGCCAACCGGCTCACCGGCCTCCTGCTCACCCAGGTCGGCTACTCCGTGCCGAACCCGGCGCACCTGATGAACGACTTCTGGACCACGCTCTACCAGGCGATCGACGACTGACGCCGCGCCCGGCGGACCCGCCCCGCCATCCACCCGTTCACATGACTTCCCCACCAGACGCAAAGGATCACACCAGCATGTCCGTCACCCTTACCGACCAGGACAAGTCCACCCTCCGCACCGCCGCCTACGGCGCCGTCTCGCTGCTGGCCGCCGCCGGCGCCACGGGCTCGCCGCACAAGGTCGCCACCGAAGGCTCCATCGCCCTGTCCTCCGCCACCGGCCTGGTCGGGCACGTGCTCGCCGAGAAGACCAGGGACATCAACCTGGACGGCAAGTCCACGGCGGCCCTCGCCGACCGCGTGCTGCCGGCCCTGACGGCGGGCATGAGCCTGCTCAAGCAGCAGGCTCCGGCCGAGGCCGACAACTTCCGCCGCACCGTCCTCATCGCCGTCGACGCGGCCGCCCGGGCCCAGAAGGGCGAGCCCAGCCCCGCCGTGACCGAGATGGCCCGCAAGATCACCGAGGCCCTCGACGCCGCCTGACAGATGTCAGTCTGCGCAGCCCCCACGTTTCCCGGGTCCCGTCCGGACCCCGGGAAACGACGGCGTGCCGGGCCGGGAAGCACACCGGGCAGATCGCCCGGGAGGGGCTTCAGCGGTCGAACCAGGCCTTCGTCGAGGGAAGAAGCAACATCAGGAACGCGGCAGCCGGAATGAGGAGGGCGAAGCCGTCCGAAACCTCGAAGTCGGACCAGGCGTCGAAAGAGATCACCGAGACGTTGCCGACCAGGATGAGTCCTTCAAGCACGACCGAAGCAGTCCAGACCTGCGCACGCCTGGAGTTCCATCTCCCCGCCGTCCAGCCGGTCAGCAGCACCAGAACGATGCCGGCGAAGAGCAACCCGGCCTCTACCGGGCCGATGCCTCCGCCCTGCGCCCCGGACAGAAGAACGAGCAGCGATATCCCCGCCACGACGCCGAACGCCGCTTGAAGCATCATGATGACCTGGGCGGCTCTCGCCCATGACGACATGCGCTCGGTCACGGGTGCTTCGACCATGAAGGGTTCCTCTGGGGAGAGGGCGGACTCACTCCGCCCAACTCAACAGGATCCGCTGGAGTTCCGCCACCCGCCGGACCCGTTGCCCTATTCCGCTGCTGTACAAGATCGAAAAAGCCCTCCGGGATCACCCGGAGGGCTTTTCGCCTGCGGAGCCGCCTTGGGGAATCGAACCCCAGACCCCTTCATCACGGGTTAGATCACGACTGTCCAGGACCGCCCAGGCCCGTTATTAGCACCCACGTCAGCAAGATCACGCTTCAGGCCCACGGCGTGAAGCGTGATCCCGATGCGGTCACGATATGTCCTCAATGAGGACCGGCATCGTCAGCGCCTCAGCCACAAAGGATCAGCGGTCCACCTACCGACTCAGGCCAGAATCTCCGACCGGAGTACTTCCTCTCGCAAGATTCGATGGATCTCTGTGACATCGGCGTTGTAACTTGTCTGGCGTCGGACTTCCTTACGTACGGCTTCCACCACCACATCAGATAGAAGCACCTGCGCCAAGGATTTCGGCGAGGTCGCGGCCCGCGCTCTCCAGAGATCGTCGATGAGGCGGCGTTTGAATGCTTCCTTTGTGAGATAGAAGAGCGCATCGGTCTTCGCCGCCAGGCTGGCATCACTGAGTAGGTCCACTTCAAGAGCCATGTCGATGACCACGGGGAGCCCCGCAGTCATGTGATAGACCTGCCAGACTTGCCCGTTAGAGAGGATCATCCACTCAACACCCTCATTGACGGCGTACATCTGAACCTGCCGCAGATGCTTGGCGTTGAGCTTCTGACTACAGCGCTTCACTTCTATGAAGGCGACCAGCTGCTTGTCAATGCGGATTCCGTAGTCGGCGAACTCACCTTTGACTTGATATTCCGTGGTGAGGTCTTCGTACTTGTCGTATCCGAGCCCTTCGCACAGGAAATCCGTGATGAGGAGGCGCGTGTCCCCTTCGTTGGCGTCACGGGCCACCAGGTCGACGAGCGGCTTGGAGTAGCGACGTACCGCTGTTCGCACACGGTCCCGCGCATCAGCCTCCCACTTCGGGAGAGCCTTCGCCCCCGACTCCTTCTTGTTCTTGACGGGAGACCCGCCGCCCCCCTTGGAAGCTTCCGGTGAGTTGATGGCCTGCCCGTCACCGACGATCGCCTGTGCTGCCTGCTCGGTCACGTCTTCCCCCATGGTCTTCTAGTAGGGACAAGGCAGGTTAAGCAGTCCCAGAAGATCAACTCATCAGATACTTTTCAATCGATACAGAAATGACTCTTAATGCAACTATGCGAACGTTACCAATGGATAAGAATGTGATGATATCAACCAAAACACCCCAACGAGCGCAAACCCTTCGCAAACGAATTCTAAAACTATTAGTCTGTGTACATATGCAGACAATCCTTCAAGAAAGCTAGGATTGACAACGCCTCAACGAAAGCTCCTACCGTTCAACCCAGCGCGACACCTCCGCAGGACGAAGCCCCATCCTCTGAGATTGATCCACATTGATCATCTATGTCTGTGAGTAAAGGGCCTCCATCGCTTGAAGTACGTCCGTGACGATGTGGTCACCCCGTGCTTGTGACCGGGTCAGGTCCTCAGTCGATCCAAGCCGTCCGCAAACCGGCGGCCCGTCCCTCGCCGATGTCGTCGACCAGGTGGTCACCGACCATCCATCCCCCACCGGGCAGGGTCATGCCGCAGCGCGGGACAACGATCTTGAGCAGACCGGCATCGTAGGCGCGACAGCAGGTGCTGCATTCGCCGTACATCCGGACACGGCAACGGCGATTCCCATCAGCACCACAAGCGATCGATAACGTCGCACGACACCATCAACGCGACAAGAAATCCCGACTAAGCGATCTTGGCATGACATGAACCGCATCACCTAGTGATCACCTGCGTGACTGTGGAGTGAGCGATCAATCCCCAGTGAGAGGGAATGTCGGCAAAGTCACTGTTAGCAGGGGTGTTAGCAAAAGGCCCTCACCAGGAATCGGTGAGGGCCTCTGAGCTGGAGCCGCCTTGGGGAATCGAACCCCAGACCCCTTCATTACGAGTGAAGTGCTCTGGCCGACTGAGCTAAGGCGGCGTGCCGTGCGTGTCCGCACGACCTAAGGCAGTCTACATGGTCCCGGGCGTTACTCGCGCCCTCATACCAGCCGATCCCGGGCAGCGGACGCCGTTCCCGCGGGGCGGCCGGGCTGTCAGGCGGGGGACGGCGTGGGCGACCGGGGACAGGCAGATCACATCAGTGGATCCGATCCGTTCCCGGTAGGGCACGTGCATGTGCCCGATGATGGCGAGCCGCCGTCTCCCCGAACAACCCGATTTCCCTGGCCGGAGCGAGCCCGGTGACGGCTGAGCGGGTGGCGGCCGGACCGGTGCTGTGGCCCGCGGGATCCGGCGGGCTATTCCTCCGGGCGGCCCTCGGCGACCGTGACCGCCTCGCCGTACATCTCGTCGTGCTGCTTGCGCGGTGAGCAGACCGAGGCCGACGGGCACGCGCAGCGCCGGCCGCCCTCCTCCAGCCGGACCACGACGGAGTCGGAGGGGACGTTGCGTCCCACCACGGTCCCCGGCCCCTGAGGGGTGTCCACCTTCAGGCCGGGGCGGGGCATCCTGCTGTGCGCCTCGAGGTAGAGCGGGTGCTCGTACTTCAGACAGCACATCAACCGCCCGCACGCGCCCGCGATGCGCATCGGATTGACGGGGAGGTCCTGGTCCTTGGCCATCCGGACCGAGACCGGCTCGAAGTCCTTCAGGAAGGTGGCGCAGCACAGGTCACGTCCGCAGGGGCCGATGCCGCCCTGGAGGCGGGCCTCGTCGCGGGGGCCGATCTGACGCAGCTCGACCCGGGCGCGCAGGTTGCGGGCCAGGTCGCGGACCAGGGCGCGGAAGTCGACGCGGTGCGGGGCGGAGAAGTAGACCGTGTAGACGTTGTCGGCGTCGAGGTAGTCGACGCCGACGACCTTCATCGGCAGGGAGTGCCGCCTGATCAGGCGCTTGGAGACACTCCTGGCCTCCGCGCGGTGCCGCTTGTTGCTCTCGTCGCGGGCCAGGTGCTCCTCCGCCGCGATGCCCGCGCAGACCGGCAGCCCGCCGACCTCCTCGCTCGTCCACTGCGGCGCCCACACGCACTCGGCCACCTCGGGCCCGGCGTCGGTGGGCACGAGCACCTTGTCGCCGACCTTGGGGCTGTGCTCACCGGGGTCGAGGTAGTACAGCCGGCCGTAACGGGTGAAGCTCACGGCCATGATCATGCTCATGCGGCTCCCAGACCAAGCTAGTGGTACGGCTCACGTCCACACTACGCGCCGTCCCCGCCCTCGCGGGAGACCGCCAGGAGGCCCGGATCCCCGCGGGGAGGCGGCTTCCGGAGCGCAGTCACCGCCGCGGTGACCGCCGCCCCAGACCGTTCAGCGTCGGTCGTACGGGTTCAGCACGGCTCCATGGCCGGCGGGCACTGGAGGGCGGACACGACGGAGACGCCGCGGACCCCCCTCATCGTGTCGATGATCATCTGGCGATCGGCTCCGTCGTCGACCAGGGCCCGGAAGGACTCGGGCATGTCCTCGGCCTGGATCGCCCTGACCAGGACGTCGTCCTCCCCGTACATCCGCTTGAAAGCTTCGTAGGCTTCCCCACTGTCCTCGAAAGTGACGGCCGTCACTCCCGGCAGCCCTTCGAGCGTCCGCCGGATCTCCCCTTTCTCCGCCTCCGTCGCCCCCGTGTCACCGCACTGCTGCTGATAGTGGTCGTCGTCCTTGCAGAGGAAGACCCTTATCTCGGTCGCGTCAGCCTGGTCCGGCGCGGCGTCGGCCGTGGCCATCGCCGTGATGCGCTCCCTCGACAGGTCCGAAGCGGACGGCCTGAGCTCCGGCCACACGGTCATGAGAGTGATGGCGGCCGCGGTGACCGTGGCCGCAGCGGCGAGCACCGCCGGGAGCCGGAGACGGAGGTGGAGACGAAAACGGGCGCGGCGGGAGGGAACAGCCAGCGGGCGGGGCTCGACGGCGGTCGCGGCGGCCGCGGACAGGGCGTCACGCAGGCGATCCTCGACGGCGGACAGGTGGTCTTCCGAGGCGGACGGGTCGTACGGACGGTTGCCGGTGGTCATGCTTCCTCCCCAAGGGCGCGGGCGAGCGCGGCCAGGCCGCGGGTGAGAGTGGACCGGGCGGTGCTGGCGCCGATGCCCATGGTCTGGGCGATCTCCGGATCGGAGAGGTCGAAGTAGTAGCGCAGCACCAGGGCCTCGCGCTGCCGGGCGGGCAGGCGGCGCAGCGCGAGGAGCACCTCCCGGCGCTCCTCGCCGAGCAGCGTGGCGTGCTCGGCCGACCAGACCGGCGGCTCGTACGGCACGGCCCGCCGGAACGCGACCGCCCGGCGGCGCAGCACGGACCGGGCCCCGTTCAGCACCGCCGACCGGACGTAGGCCAGCGCCTTCTGGGGGTCGCGCAGGCGGCGGCGCCCGGCGTGGGTACGGGTGAACGCCTCCTGGACGACGTCCTCGGCCGTGGGCTGGTCGCCCACCATGAGCAGCGCCAGCCGTACGAGGCCGAGGTGGTGCTCGGCGAACAGCGCCGCGACGTCGATGCGCTCATCGGCCGACGGCTCCCCGCGGGAGAGCGGCGCCGGCGGCATCCCGTGGGAGAGCAGCTCTATCTCGGGTTCCGGGGTCGTCCCCGACAATGACATGGTCACATCACAGAGACGCCGTGACGGGCCCTCTGCTGCTCGGCCCGCCGACCGAAACCCGCGGAGCCCGCGGAGCCCGCCGGCCTTCCCGAGATCACGGAACCCGCGGAGTCCGCGGAGCTCGCGGAACCCGTGAAGGCCCTCAAGGTCCCTCCGGCGCCCCGGACCCCGTCGTCACCCGGCCAGTTCGGCGAAGGCGTCCTCCCAGCGGTCCGCGATCGTCGAGATGGAGTACTCGCGGGCCGTCTCCCGCGCGTTGGCGGCCATCCGGCGGCGGCCGTCCTCGTCGTCGATCATCTTGAGCAGACCCGCGGCCAGGGCGTCGACGTCGTCGGGCGGGACGAGCAGCCCGTCGTGGCCCGAGGTGATGATCTCTCTCGGCCCTCGCGGGCAGTCGAAGCTGACCACCGGAACCCCGCACGCGAACGCCTCGATGATGGTCATGCCGAAGCCCTCGAACCGCGAGCTGACCGCGTGGATCGAGGCCTTGGCCAGCTCGCCCTCGATGTCCCCGGTCGATCCCATGAACACGACGTTGTTGTGCAGGCGCAGCTTGGTGGCCAGTTTGACCAGCTTGTCGCTGACCCGGCCCTCCCCGTAGATCCGCAGTTTCCAGTCCGGCCGGACCGCGATGACCTGCGCGAACGCCTTCAGCAACCGGTCGTATCCCTTGACCGGCACCAGCCGCCCGGCGGCCAGCACGATCCGGTTCTCCTGCCGGGACACCGGGCGCGGTCCTCCGGCCAGCCCGTTGCCGATGGTGAACACTCCCGTGCCGGACCGGTCGAGCATGCCCCGGTAGTCCTGCTCGTCCGCCTCGGTGAGGGTGACGACCGCGTCCAGCTTCGGGTACCACTGCCGGATCTCCTCGAAGATCCCCGGCTTGTGCGCCGCGAAGTGCAGGTGCTCCTGGGCGATCGTGACGACCCTCCTGCGGGCGAAGCGGGCGGCCATGACGTTGAGCCCGGCCCGGGTGGTCACGAGCACGTCGGTGCGGAGCCTGCGCAGCTCCCGCCGGAGGACGTCGTCACTCCACGCGGTGAAGGAGGCGTAGGCCCGCTCCTCCGGGTGGATCAGCGCGCTCGGCTCCTGGCTCAGCCGCTCGGCCCGCTTCGTGTACGGCCAGCGGACCTTCGCGCCCTCCCGCAGGTCCACCAGCGAGCGGAGCCGGACCTTCGCCCCCAGCGGGAGGAACGGCCGGTCGGCGTGCTGGAAGACACTGATGACCTCGACGTCGTGCCGGTCGGACAGCTCGGTGGCGAGGTCGAGGGTGGCCCGGATCGTGCCACCCATCCCGTATGCGTTGAGGATCAGGAAGGAGATCTTCATGAGGTCTTCTCCTCGATCGTGCACGCGACGGCCAGACTGTCGGCGTCGGTGAAGTACGGCCGCACCCGCACCTGCCCCAGGTACTGCGCGGGGAACCTCATCCGGGTCTTCTTCTCGGTGACGTCGTCGAGTCGGGCGGCCAGCGCGAGCCGTACCCCGTCGATCTCGGCGAACAGGTCCCAGAAGACCCGCCGTCTCGTCTGTCCCTCGGCCAGCGGCGTGATCGGGATCCTCCCGGTGAACCGGCGTCCCGCGACCGTCCCGCCGCCCGCCGAGTGCGGGCCCTTCCTGGCCACGGCCACGAGTCCGGCCGGACGCTCGGCCGGGAACGACTCGCCGTACGCGATCAGCCCCTCAACGGTGATCATGCCGCCTTCCGGGCAGACCCGGGTCACCTCGACGTACGGCTCGACCTCGCGGACCAGCACGTGAAGGGTTCCCTCCCGGGTGCGGAACGCGCGGATCTCCTTGCTGCGGGGCCTGCCCGCGTAGGCGGTCAGCCCGTCGAGGGAGAATCCCGGGTCATCGGTGACGAGGGGGGCGCCGTGCTTCCACACCGCCCACGTCCCCGGCGCGAGACCGGACAGCTCGGCGCCGGCGTGCTCCTCTCCCGTCTCCGTGTGCCGTAGGACGATTTCCCCGTCGTCCGGTTCCGGCCACTCGATCCTCAATGAGTCGTCGTCGGCCACCCGGCTTGTGACGGCCCTTCCGGCCCCCGCTGGAGCGGTCTCATAACGTGTTTCCCTGCCGGCCAACAGACCCCCGGTCCCTTCCGCTCATCCCCGTAGCGCAGGACACACTGACACCATTTATAACGAATGGGTAGATTTTTCCTGTGATTCTAACGATCTTCTCCGTCTCTTGGAGGGGAGTTAACGGAGATCGGTTCCATTAGTATGAAAAATACGAAATGGAGCCATCCGATTACGGATAGCTCCATTTCTTCGTTCCAGAGGCCTGGAGAAGCGCGCAAGGAACCGAGAGCCCGCACCAGGATGGGAGTCCCGCGAAGGATCAGGGGCTGTACGGGGAGATCAAGGGTCGCGGGAGATCAAGAGGCGCGCAGGAGGATCAGAGGGTGAGCGGGGAGATCAAGGGGTCGCCGGAGAATCAGGGGCTGCGCAGGGAGAGCGTCATGGCCTCGACGGCCATCTGGGGGCTGACGTTGGCCGCCAGCCGTCTCCGGCAGAGCATGATCGCTTCGATCCTGCGCAGGTTGCCCTCCGGCGTGGAGGACCGCGCCACCGCCTCCAGATCGGCCCTGCGGTCCTCGGTGGCCAGCTCCACCTGCGCCCCGAACTGTACGGCCAGCACGTCGCGGTAGAACGCCACCAGATCGAGCAGGGCCGCGTCGATGACGTCGCGCTTGGTCCGGGTGGCCCGGGACTTCTGCCGCTCCTCCAGCTCCTTGAGCGCCCCGGCCCCGCCCCGGACAAGCCCCTTGTTGAGCCCCTTGCCGGTGGAACCCTCCCCGTAGACCTTGCGGAGCTCGGTCGTCTCCGCCTCGTTCAGCACAGAGGTGACCGCGACGGCCTCCTCCTCGGCCGTCTTCACCAGCCTCTCGGCCGCCGCCACGCACTCTCCCACGCCGGTGAGCGCGGCGGGGATGGACAGCACCGCCTCCCGCCGCCCGCGCGCGTCGGCGTCCAGGGCGAGCCTGCGGGCCCGGTCGAGGTGGCCCTGGGCCGCCCGGGCGGCGAACGCCGCCATGTCCGGCGGCACGTTCTCACGGGTGGCCAGCACGTGGGCGACCGCGGAGGTGGGCGGGGTGACGAGGGTGACCACCCGGCAGCGCGACCTGATGGTGATCATCATGTCGTCCGGGGAGGGCGCGCAGAGCAGCCAGACCGTCCGCGGCGGCGGCTCCTCGATCGCCTTGAGCAGCGCGTTGGAGGCGCCCTCGGTGGCCCGGTCGGCGTCCTCGAACAGGACCACCCGCCAGCGGCCCAGGGTCGGGGCCCCCGCCGCGCGGAGGATGAGCTGGCGGGTGTCCTTGACGCCGTAGGAGAGCCCCTGCGGGCGCACGGTCTCCAGGTCCGGGTGCGAGCCGACCATCACCTGGTGGCACATGTCGCAGTGACCGCATCCGCCGCCGGAGCAGAACAGCGCGGCGGCGAACGCCCGCGCGGCCTCCTCCCGTCCGGAGCCGAGCGGGCCGGTGAACAGCCACGCATGGGTCATCCCCGCCCCGGAGCCTCCCGCCAGCGTCTCCGCCGCCGCGGCGGCGGCCCGGCGGAGCGTCTGCACGGCGCGTTCCTGACCGACGAGGTCATCGAAGACTCCCACGCCGTCAAACCTACCGTCGCCGCCGCCGAGGTCAGGCGCGGACGACGGGTTCCGCCGGTCACGGGTGGCCTCGATCCGCCGGAGCCGGGGACTCGGCGGGATCAGTCGCGGATGGCCGGCATGGTCCCGGTGATGTCCTCGGCCTCCCGCGGCACCGGGTCGGGCAGGATCTCGTGGACCCGGTCCTGGATGAGCCGGGAGACCGCCTCCTGCTCCAGGGTGCCGTCGACGACCAGGTAGCGGTCGGGGGCGGCGGCGGCCAGGGCGCGGAACTCGCGGCGAACCCGCTCGTGGAACTCCATCGGCTCGGACTCGATCCGGTCGGCGGCCCCGCCCAGCCGGGTCAGGCCGATCGACGGCGGGGTGTCGATGAGCACGGTCAGATC
This sequence comes from Planobispora longispora, assembly GCF_016863135.1. Lineage (GTDB taxonomy): Bacteria > Actinomycetota > Actinomycetes > Streptosporangiales > Streptosporangiaceae > Planobispora > Planobispora longispora. The sequence goes on along the minus strand of NZ_BOOH01000016.1, from coordinate 272,383 downwards.
CGGAACCAGCCCGCCGGTGGCCCAGGCGTTGATCCGCGCCACGTCCTCCTGCTCCAGCGACCGGCCCGCCCCCTGATAGGCCAGCGAGGAGTCCACGTAGCGGTCGGAGATCACCATCGCTCCCCGGTAGAGCGCCGGGAGGATGACCTTCTCCACGTGCTCGGCGCGGTCGGCGGCGTACAGCAGCGCCTCGGAGCGGGCCGACAGGCCCTGGTGCACGGCGTCCAGCAGGATGGCCCGCAACCTCATGCCCACCTTGGTCGATCCGGGCTCCCGGGTCTGCACGACGTCGTAGCCCTGGTCGCGGAGCCAGATCGCGAGCAGCCGCGACTGGGTGGTCTTCCCCGACCCCTCGCCGCCCTCGAAGGCGATGAAGACTCCGCGCGACGCCTCGGCGTGCTCCGCCTCCGGCTGCTCGCCGCGGACCGCCGCGATCAGGTCGGCGATGATCGGGACGCCCTTGCGGTCGTCCATGTGCCGCAGCGAGAGCAGGCCGACGCCGACCGCGAGCAGCGCGCCGATCAGCATCACCAGGTTGGAGCCGTCGAAGCGGTAGACGGGTTCCCCGCTGATCGTGACGTCGCGGGAGCCGTACAGACCCGCCAGCATCGGCGCGGCCGCGACGACCGCCAGCAGGGTGACGCGGGCCAGCGACTGCAGGAAGGAGAACGTACGGCCCCGCAGCTGGTCCTCCACCTCCAGGCCGATCATGGTGTAGCCGATGATCCAGGCGATTCCGGCGCACGCGCCGAGCAGCACGGTCAGCAGGACGACGATCGCCAGGTTGTGGATGAGCGCGATCGCGGCGAGCACGGGACCGGCCACGATGATCGAGAGCCCGAACAGCCGCCGCCGCGACAGCCCTCGCAGCAGCCGGGTGCCGAAGAACATGCCGGACGCCATGCCGGCGAAGACCGCCCCGAACACCACGCCGTAGGCCGCGTCGCCGCCGCCCAGTCCCTGCTGCACGTAGATCTTGGCCACCCCGATCACCGCGCCGCCCGCGGCGAACGCGCCGAGCATGCCGATGATCAGACCGCGGACCAGCCGGTCGCCCCGGACGAACTGCCATCCCTCGGCGATCTGCCGCGGCACCGACGGGGCCGCGACCCCGGCGACGTTGCTGCGGGGGATGTCGCGGAGCGTGAAGATGAGGAACGCCGAGATCAGGTAGGCGAGGGCGTTGACGAACAGCGCGAGGTGGGTGTCGCGCTCGGCGAAGTACGGGATGAGGCTGCCCAGGCCCTCACCGGCGACCGACAACATCGCGAACAGCAGGGCGGCGACGGGGGCGGTGCCGTACGTGACCAGCAGGCTGAGCTGGTTGGCCGCCTCCAGGCGCTCCTTGGGCACCAGGTTCGGCACCGTGGCGTCCTTGGCCGGGACCCAGAACAGGTTGACGCACTCGACCAGGAACGTGGCGATGATGAGCCACTGGTAGTTGGCGTCCAGCAGCGGGATCGACAGCACCAGCGTGAACCGCGACAAATCCGCGACGAACATCGTCAGCCGCCGGTCGAAGCGGTCGGCGAACGCGCCCGCCAGCGGGGCGAGCACGATCGCCGGGAGCAGCTTCATGACGAAGACGCCGCCGACGGCGAGGCTCTGCGTGCGGTAGTCCTCCCCGGCGGTGAGGTTGCCCGCCAGCGCGGTCAGCGCCAGGAGGTTCAGCCAGTCGCCCAGGCTGCACACCGACATGGCCGTCCACAGCTTGCGGAACGGGGCGTTGGCCAGCACGTGGGGAGGCTTGCGGCGCGCGGTGCTCCGGCCGGGGGAGGTCATGGTCTCAGCGTATCCAGGTGCTCACCGGACTGGGGACGACACGGGCCAGACTGATATGTCCCATGTTGGCCCGCTCATCGCATGAGCCTAGTACGTCACCCTTGTCCCCAACAGCCGCTCAGACGCAGATCTCCGGGCCGCTCAGGCGCGGAGTTCGAGAAGGGTGATCTCCGGGGGTGCGCCGACCCTGACCGGGGGACCCCAGAAACCCGCGCCGCGGGTCACGTAGACCTGCGTGCCGTCCACCTCGCCGAGTCCCGCGACGACGGGCTGCTGCACCGGGACGACCAGGTTGAAGGGGACCATCTGGCCGCCGTGGGTGTGCCCGGAGAGCTGGAGGTCCACGCCGTACCCGGCCGCCTCCCGCGCCTGGATCGGCTGGTGGGCGAGCAGGACCGTGGAGCGGGAGCGGTCCCGCCCGCCGAGCGCCCGCTCGAAGTCGGGGCCCGCGTCCACGGTGCCGCCGGCGACGTCGTTGACCCCGGCGAGGTCGAGTACGGCTCCCGCGTGGCCGATCTCGACCCGTTCGTTCTGGAGCGGGCGGATGCCGAGGGCGCGGAGCTCCTCGATCCACTCGCCGGGCCCGTTGGCGGTGTAGTACTCGTGGTTGCCGGTGACGAAGTAGGACCCGTAGCGGGACTCCAGGTTCGCCAGCGGGCGGGCCAGCCGGCCGAGCTCGGCCACCGTGCCGTCGACCAGGTCGCCGACGACCGCGACCACGTCGGCCTCCAGCTCATTGATCATCCGGACGATGCGCTCGGTGTGCTTGACCCCCGTGAGCGGGCCGAGGTGGATGTCGCTGACCACCGCGAAGCGCAGGCCGGACAGGCGCGGATCCAGCCGGGGCAGCGTGACCCCGACCCGTTCGATCACCGGGTCGCCCAGGGCGGTGCGGACGCCGGAGCCGACCGTGACGAGCGCGCCGACCCCGGCGACGGTCGCGGCCGTCCGGGCGATGAACAGCCTGCGTCCGATCCCCGCCCCGGCGCCGATCCCCGTTCCCGCACCGGTTCCCGTTCCCGCACCGGTTCCCGCCTCGGCGCCGGTCTGCGCCTCGGTCTCGGCCCCAGCCGAGGCGGCCGCGGCGGGGGAGGCCGCGGCGGAGACGGCCACACCGCCGGACGGGACGGGCTCGGCGACGCGGACATCGGAACGCCGGGCGGCGGCACGGCGCTCCATGCGGCGTACGGCGAGCAGGGCGAGCGCCCGGGGGATCTCCAGGACCACCAGGAAGACCAGCAGGTAGAACATCAAGGCGAGCCAGAAGAAGCCCGGCCAGGCCAGGAAGTGCCCCCACCCGGCGCGCGAACCGATCATGGTCACCGGGACGAGCAGGCCCATGGCGATCAGGAGCCAGGTCAGCACCCGGCGGGTCCGGCCGGGGAGCGTGGTGGCGCGGACCAGGCGACGCCACAGGTAGTAATGGATCAGCACCACCACGCTGAAGACCATCGCCACGAATCCCACAACCGCCACCCTTGTCTCGCGCGCGCGCCCGCCCACCGTACCTCGCGTGCTGGACAGAACGCCGGGAACGACGGATGCGTTCCCGCCGGCCTGAGAGAGCTCTCAGAGTCCGGCGGTCCCGCGCCCACGCCTCGGCGGTCCGCACGGCCGGCACGCGAGTCCTGGACATCAGACCGCGGCCGGCGTCCTGACATCAGACCGCCGCCGGCGCTCGACCGGCGCGGTCCCGCGCGTCAGGCCTTGGTGCTCTTGCCGCCGGTGGCGGTCTTGGTTCCCGTGCCGGCCTTGGCGGTCTTGGTCGTCTTGGTAGCCGTGGTGCTCTTGGCGGCCGTGGTGCTCTTGGCGGCCGTGGTGCTCTTGGCCGCCGCGGCGCGGGTGGTGCGCGGCTTCTTGGCCGCCGGGCCCCGGGCCCGGCGGTCCGCCAGGAGCTCGGCGGCCCGCTCGGTGGTGATCTGCTCGACCTCGTCGCCCTTGCGCAGCGAGGCGTTGGTCTCGCCGTCGGTCACGTACGGCCCGAAGCGGCCCTCCTTGACCACGATCGGCTTGCCGGAGACCGGATCCTGTCCCAGCTCGCGCAGGGGAGGCGCCGCGGCGGCCCGGCGGCCCCGGGTCTTGGGCTGGGCGAACAGCTCCTTGGCCTGCTCGATCGTGACCGTGAGCAGCGCCTCCTCCGAGGTCAGCGACCGCGAGTCCGTGCCCTTCTTGATGTAGGGGCCGAACTTGCCGTTCTGCGCCGTGACCTCCTCGCCGTCGATCTCTCCGACCGTCCTGGGCAGCGAGAGCAGGTTCAGGGCGTCCTCGAGCGTGACGGTGTCCAGCGACATCGTCTTGAACAGCGAGCTGATGCGCGGCTTGGGGGCGTCGGCCTTCTTCGTCCGCCGCTTGGCCGCGCCCTCGGCCGGCGGGGCCTCCTCGGGGAGGATCTCCGTGACGTAGGGCCCGTACCGGCCGTCCTTGGCCACGATCATGTGGCCGGTGACCGGGTCGCGGCCCAGCTCCCGCTCCCCGCTCGGGCGGGCGAACAGCTCCTCGGCCTTCTCGGCGGTCAGCTCGTCGGGCGCCAGGTCCTCGGGGATGTTCACCCTGGCACCGTCGCGGTCCAGGTAGGGGCCGTAGCGGCCGACCCGGATCATGATGTCGGTGCCCCTGATCGGGAAGGAGCTGATCTCCTTGGCGTCGATCTCGCCGAGGTCGGTGACCAGCTCCTTCAGGCCCTCGTCGCCCTCCTCGCCGAAGTAGAAGCGGCGCAGCTCCGGCACCCGCTCCGCCCGGTCGTTGGCGATGTCGTCGAGGACCTTCTCCATGTCCGCGGTGAAGTCGTAGTCGACGAGGTGGCCGAAGTGCTGCTCCAGCAGGTTGACCACCGCGAACGCCAGGAAGGACGGCACCAGCGCGGTGCCCTTCTTGAACACGTAGCCGCGGTCGAGGATCGTCCCGATGATCGACGCGTAGGTCGACGGCCGGCCGATCTCGCGGTCCTCCAGCTCCTTGATGAGCGAGGCCTCGGTGTAGCGCGCGGGCGGCTTGGTCGCGTGCGAGAGCGCGGTGAGCTCGGCCGCGGTGAGCCGGTCGCCCTCGGCCAGCTCGGGCAGGCGCTTCTCGGAGTCGTCGCGGTCGGTCGCCGGGTCGTCCGCGCCCTCGACGTACGCCTTGAGGAAGCCGTGGAAGGTGATCGTCCGGCCGGAGGCGGTGAACTCGACCCGCTCGCCCGCGCTGGAGTCGCCGCCCACCTTGACGATGACCGACTCGCCGACCGCGTCCTTCATCTGGGAGGCGACGGTGCGCTGCCAGATCAGCTCGTACAGCCGGAACATGTCGCCGCTCAGCCCGGTCTCGCCCGGCGTGCGGAACTCCTCGCCCGAGGGGCGGATCGCCTCGTGCGCCTCCTGCGCGTTCTTCACCTTGCTGGCGTAGACGCGCGGCTTGTCGGGCACGTACGCCGCGCCGTACAGCTTGACGGCCTGGCTGCGGGCGGCGGCCACGGCGGTCTCCGACAGCGTGGTGCTGTCGGTTCGCATGTAGGTGATGAAGCCGTTCTCGTAGAGCCGCTGGGCGATCTGCATGGTCGTCTTCGCGGAGTAGCCCAGCTTCCGGCTGGCCTCCTGCTGCAGCGTGGTCGTGCGGAACGGCGCGTAGGGCTTGCGGGTGTACGGCTTGCGCTCGACGGAGACGACGGCGTACGCCGTACCGGCCAGCCGGCCGGCCAGGGCCCGCGCGGCCTCCTCGTTCAGGTGGAGCACCCCGGCGCTCTTCAACGTGCCGTCGGTGGCGAAGTCGCGGCCCTGGGCGACGCGCTTGCCGCCCACCCCGGTCAGCATGGCGGTGAACTCGCGCGGGACCTCGTCGCGGCCGGTGTCGAACAGCGCCTGAAGGTCCCAGTAGCTCGCGCTGGTGAACGCCAGGCGCTCGCGCTCGCGCTCCACGACCAGCCGGGTCGCCACCGACTGCACGCGGCCGGCGGACAGGCGGGGCTTGACCTTCTTCCACAGGACCGGGCTGACCTCGTAGCCGTAGAGGCGGTCGAGGATGCGCCGGGTCTCCTGGGCGTCGACCAGCCGCAGGTTCAGGTCGCGCGGGTTGGCCACCGCCTCCTGGATCGCCCGGGGAGTGATCTCGTGGAACACCATGCGGTGCACGGGCACCTTGGGCTTGAGCACCTCGCGGAGGTGCCAGGCGATCGCCTCGCCCTCCCGGTCCTCGTCGGTGGCGAGGTAGAGCTCGTCGGCGTCCTTGAGCAGTTCCCTGAGCTTCCTCACCTGCGCGTGCTTGTCCGGGTTGATGATGTAGAGCGGCTCGAAGTTGCCGTCGACGTTCACCCCCAGACGGGCCCAGGGCTTGCTCCGGTCCTTGTCGGGGATGTCGTCGGCCTTCTGGGGGAGGTCGCGGATATGCCCGATGCTGGACTCGACGACGTAGCCACGGCCGAGGTACCCGGCGATGGTCTTCGCCTTGGAGGGCGACTCGACGATCACCAGGCGGGTTCCGCCGCCACTGCCGTTCTTGGCTGGCACGCTGCTTCCTACCTCGCTGTTCGCATCCGTTCCCCGTTAACTTTCCCTCAGGGCTACCCGATACGGATCGGGGACACTCCCAAGGAAAGCCGCAAGGACGCAGAATAAAGCCCAATGAGTGCCGACGTCCCCCAGCCCACCCCTCGGAGACTAACCGCTGTGCTCACCTACTCCTACTTGGTTCTCCATCTCCCGCGCGGAACATCCAGGGACGTGGCACGACAGATCCTGACCGAACACGCAGAATACGGCGGATGGGAGCTCGACCGCCTGCGGCTTTACCCGGACGGTCGCCGGGATGTCCGGCTGCGCCGAAAGATCATACGTGCGGTCAAGACGATGTGACCCCGTCCGGCCTGTCCGGAATCGGACACGGCCGACAGCGGGAAGGTCCCGCGCCCGGGCGGGGTGACCGGCTGTCACCCCGCCCGCCTGGCGCGGGACCTGACTATCGGTGCGTATGACCGCAGGGCGCGTGACTGACGGTGCGCATGCCCCCGGGCCGCTCCATCCACGGTCCGCGGGTCAGCCCGCCCGTCCGGCCGGTTCGCCCGGCCGCCCGGCGATCGGGGACGTCACTTCTTGCCGAAGCGGGCCCGGCGAGTGATCGAGAACATGGCGGCGGAGACGGTGGCCAGGCCGCCGAACACCAGGGCGAGCAGGGAGCCGGAGTTCATTCCGGCCACCCCCACCGGCTGGGCGGCGCTCATCAGGCCGGCCTCACCGAGGGGCAGGACACCCCCGACCGGGGTGGAGGCCGCCAGGTCGGTCACCGGGGCCAGCGGCGAGTTGGCCTGGTGGACTCCCTGGCCGGCGGCGCCCACCGCGGGCAGCGCGGCCAGGTCCTTCACGTCGCCCACGACGGGCAGGCTCGGGCCGTTCGCCCGGTGGGCGGTGTTGCCGGTCTGCTGGACGCCGCCCAGGGCCGGGACGGCGGGCAGCGCGGGCAGCATGCCGCTGGTGTGGTGCTTGCCGGGCTTGGCGCCCCAGTTGTTGCCGCCGTAGCCCTGGCCGGGGTTGGGCCGGCCGGGGCCGCCCAGGCAGCCGGCCGCGGCGTCGCCCAGGACGGCCGCCGCGGTGCCGCAGACGTTGATCGGAGCACCGATCGGCGCGTTGACCTGGTTGCCGCTCCCGGCGCCGAAGCTGCCGTCGGTGCGGCCGCCGGTCGAGGACGACCGGCCCTGCCCGGCGTCGCTGCCGCCCCGGCAGCCCGTGAACGCCTCGCCGAAGGCCGCGACGGAGTTGCCGCAGACGTTGATCGGGGCGGTGATCGGCGCGTTGGCCTGGTTGCCGCCGAGGACGGACGAGCGCCCGGAGGTGGTGCCGCCCGAGCCGCTCCGGCTCGACCCGTTGGCCGAGGAGCCGCCGCGGCAGTTCGCGTCCGAGGTGCCGAACAGCGACAGGGCGTTGCCGCAGGCGTTGATCGGGGCGGTGATCGGCGCGTCCACCTGGTTGCCGCCGCCGACGCTGCTGGTTCCGGAGGTCCTGCCGGAGGGAGCGGACCCGCCGTTGTTCCCGGCGGAGGCCCCGCCGCGGGAGCCGGCGTCCGACTCGCCGAAGGCCCCGACGGCGTTGCCGCTGATGTCGATGGGCAGGGTGATCGGAAGGTTGACCTGGTTGCCGCCGCCGGCGGAGTGGTCGCCGTCGGTGTCGGCGAGGGCCGTACCGCCGAAGGTCATGACGCCCAGCGCGAGCAGCGCCGCAGGGGTGGTCCTCTTAGCCCATGTACGCATGGTTTCAGTACTCCTTGTGGCTCATGGGGGGGTTACCTGACATCTCGTGCACGGCGTGCGAGGGCATGCGAGGTCTCACTCGGAAGACCGCACCGGTCCTGACCGGAGACCGCACAGCGGACGCCCGGCACTGTCACGAGAGGGGGGAATTGCTCATCACCCGCGTCCCGGAACCGGCGCCTGCGGGCGAACTGACCCACCGCGCGTTCCGGGCGGCCGGCCGGTCCTGGGAAGGACGAGGCCGGCAGGAGGCGGGATCAGTCAGGAGAGAAGGAAGGGTCGTCCGCCGCTGTGCGGACGACGGGAGGGAGCACGACGGCCCGCGGGGCACGCTCTGCCCTCATCTGCGGGTCGTATACGAAACGTGCGATGTCTCCCACACCCGGCCCGGAGGGGCCGGATCCACCGCCGGGCTGGGGCACGAATCCGTTGGCGCCAGCGCTGTGGTCGACGGTGGGGGGTGCCGGGAGAACCGGGGACGACTGGCTGGTCAGCCCGTCGACGCCCCGCCCGGCCATTGCCTCGGCGTTTCCCGCTGCCGAGAGATCGCCGTCCTCCGTGGGGAAATCATCGACCTGGAGGGCCGACTCGGAGGCGGCGCCGTCGAGGGGACCGGAGCCCGCAGCCCCTGTCACCGCGGTGGTTTCCGCGGTCGCCGGAGCGGCGCCGAGGAACCCGAAGACGACGGAGAGCACCCACCCGGCGGCGACCATGCCGCCGACCATGAGGGCTCGCCTGACGATCCGCCGGGCGCCGGCCGCGAACCGCGCCATCCGGTCGCTCCGAGCGGAGATCGCCTCGCCGGAGGGGACGGCCGCGGGCACGCGCCGCAGGACGGCGGACGGCAGAGCCCCCCGCCACCTGTGCGGCATGCGTGCCACGCGACCTCCCGAAGCTCCTGGCGGACCGTGCTCGCACGACCCGCCCTCTCGACGGAGAGTTACGTTAGCACTACGTCGCGTCAGTGCAATGAGTTTCCGGAGAACGTCTCAGCAGCCATCCAGGAAGCGGTCAAGGACCCGCACACCAAACCGGAGCGAATCCACCGGGACGCGCTCGTCGACCCCATGGAACATGCCGGAGAAGTCCAAGTCGGCGGGCAGGCGCAGCGGCGCGAACCCGAACCCGCGCATGCCCAGCCTGCTGAACGCCTTCAGGTCCGTCCCGCCCGAGAGCGTGTACGGCACCGCCAGCGCGCCCGGGTCCTCCGCGACGAGCGCGTCGGCCATCGCCCGCACCAGGGGCCCGTCGAACCCGGTCTCGATCGCGATGTCGTGGTAGACGAACTCCCTGGTCACGTTGGGGCCGAGCAGCTCGTCGATCGTCTCGAAGAACTCGTCCTCGTAGCCCGGCAGGAACCGGCCGTCCACGTGCGCGGTCGCGGTCTGCGGGATGACGTTGGCCTTGTAGCCGCCCGCCAGCATGGTGGGGTTGGCGGTGTTGCGGAGCGTGGCGCCGATCATCCGGGCCAGCGGGCCGAGCTTGGCCACGGTCGCCTCGGCGTCGTCGGGGTCGAGCTCCAGGTTCAGGGCCTGGGAGACCTCGGTGAGGAAGGTCCGCACCGTCTGCGTCAGCCGTACCGGCCACTCGTAGCGCCCGATCCTGCCCACCGCCTCGGCCAGCTCCGTGACGGCGTTCTCCGTGTTGAGCATGGAGCCGTGCCCGGCGCGGCCGTGGGCGGTCAGGCGCATCCAGGCGATGCCCTTCTCGGCCGTCTCGATGAGATAGAGTCTGCGCGCCCCGTCGACGGAGACGCTGAACCCGCCGACCTCGCCGATCGCCTCGGTGCAGCCCTCGAAAAGGTCGGGGTGCTTCTCCGAGAGCCACTGCGCGCCGTACGTCCCGCCGGCCTCCTCGTCGGCGGTGAACGCCAGCACGACGTCCCGCGGCGGGCGCCGCCCCTGGCTGAGCCGCTGCCGGACGACCGCCAGGATCATCGCGTCCATGTTCTTCATGTCGACCGCGCCGCGCCCCCAGACGCACCCGTCGGCGATCTCCCCGCTGAGCGGGTGGTGGGTCCAGTCACCGGCGTGGAAGGGGACGACGTCGAGGTGCCCGTGGAGGAGCAGGGCGTCGCGAGAGGAGTCCTCCCCCGCGATGCGGGCGACCACGTTCGCCCGCCGGCTGTCCGATTCCAGGATCTGCGGCTCCAGTCCAGCCTCGGCCAGCTTCTCCGCGACATATTCGGCGGCGGCCCGCTCTCCGGGGCCGGCGTTGTCTCCCGCGTTGGTCGAGTCGATCCGGATGAGATCCCGGCACAGCTCGACGACCTCGTCCTCACCATTGAGCACGGCCATGTCGACTCCTTCGGTTTGGTACGGCTTGCGTCCCCATCCTGCCGCCGCCGACCCTCCTCAGGCATCTCCCCTGGACCCCGGCGGTTTTCCGATATGACGCAGCCCCAAAGGTTTGCTAACCTAGGTCCGCCGACGAGGGATGACGGTCTCTCGTGCAGGCACCAAGTCCGGGTGGCGGAATGGCAGACGCGCTAGCTTGAGGTGCTAGTGCCCTTTACGGGGCGTGGGGGTTCAAGTCCCCCCTCGGACACGCACTCTCTCACTACGTGAGGGTTGAGGATCACCTCAGCCCTCACTTTTGATTTCTGGGGCAGGTAGGTCGGCTTGAGCCCGAGGCGCTGGTAGACGGGCGCTTTCAGGTCCGCTGAGGCTCCGCTGACGGCTCGGGCCATGTCGCCGATCCCGGTGACGGCGGCCACGTCGCCGACGTCGGGCGGTTCACCGCGATCGACATGAAGATCGCCCAATAAAAGGCGATTTGCGTTAGAGCGCGCTCGAAGTCCTAGCGTCACATCCATGACGACACAAACATGGATCATCACCGGCGCATCCCGCGGCCTCGGACGCGCACTGGCCGAGGCCGCCCTCGCGGCGGGCGACAACGTCGTGGCCGCGGTGCGCACCCCCGGCAGCGTCGCCGACCTCGCGGACGCGCACCCCGGCGCCTTCCTGGCCATCCCCTTCGACGCCCGCGACGTCGCCGCAGCGCCCGCCCTCGTGCAGGCCGCGATCAACCGGTTCGGACAGGTCGACGTGCTGGCCAACAACGCAGGACGGGCCGTGGTCGGAGCGGTCGAAGAGGTCACCGACGAGCAGTTGCGCGAGCTGATGGACCTGCACCTGTTCGGCCCCGCCGCTCTCGTGCGGGCGGTGTTGCCCGGCATGCGCACCCGCAGATCCGGCACCATCGTGCAGATGAGCAGCCAGGGCGGGCGCATGTCCTTCCCCGGCGTGTCGGCCTACTCTGCGTCGAAATTCGCCTTGGAAGGCTGGTCGGAGGCGCTGAACGGAGAGGTCGCACCGTTCGGCGTCCGCGTGATGATCGTCGAGCCGAGCCGGTTCCGCACCGGATTCAACGGCGCCGACGTGCTGGAGTTCGCCGAGCCGTCGGAGACCTACCGCACGGTGCTGGCCGCCGTGCGCGCCGACATGGCCGGCACGGACGGCCGTCAGGAAGGCGACCCGGCGCGGGCGGCCGAGATCATCGTCTCGCTCGTGCACGGCGAGGAGGTGCCGCTGCGGCTGCCGCTCGGGCGCGAGGCGGTCGAGCGCATCTCCGGCGTCTACCGGCGCGGCCTGGCCGAGACCGCCCGCTGGGCCGAGGTCGCCCAGGCCGCCGACTTCGCCGACGCACCCGCCTCGGTCCGGCCCGTCTAGGCCGGCGGACACGGCCACTGACGACCTGATGACCAAGGTCCTCGACGCGCTCGGCGACGCCCAGCCCGGGACGGCTGGTGTTCCTGACCCGGATGCGGCTGTCGGGGATGCCCATGCGCGAGCTGCAGCACTACATCGAGCCGGTCGACGCGGGTGAACGCACGGTGCCCGAGCGGATGGCCATGCTGGCCGAGCATCGCGACACGATCGTGCGGCGGCTGCGCGAGCTGACGTTGTCGCTGGCCGCCGTCGACTACAAGATCGCCACGTACGGCGGGGCAACCGGCTCCGACATCGAGCGCCGCCCTTCACGCGACGCCGTTGCCTGACCCCCGTCAAGGACATGTCGGGCAATCGCCCGACGGGGGTCAGCCGCCATGCGGCGGCAGGCGGCGCTCACCGTCTCGGCCGGGCGAGACGCTGGGATATACGCCGGAGACGGGCGGCCATTCCGTGAACCTATCGGGCTGCCTACCGTTGATCGCACCAACCCCATTGATCAGGAGTGCTCTCATGCGTGCTGTGACCCAGACCGCCTTCGGCGGTCCCGAGGTACTGCAGGTCGCCGAGGTCGAACGGCCCGTGCCGTTGTCCGGCGAAGTGGTGATCCAGGTGCGGGCGAGTGGTGTGAACCCGGTGGACGCCGCCGTGCGCTCGGGCGCCTACCCCTTGCTCGGCGAGCCGCCGTTCGGCGTCGGTTGGGACATCTCCGGAGTCGTGGTGGAGGCGGCTCCCGGCGCCAGGTACAAGGTGGGTGAGGAGGTGTACGGCATGCCGTTCTTCCCCAGGGCCGCGACCGGCTACGCCGACTACGTCGCCACACCCTCACGCCAGGTCGCCCGCAAGCCCGCCGCCGTCGACCACGTCCACGCCGCGGCGCTGCCGCTGGCCGGGCTGACCGCCTGGCAGGGTCTGGTGGACGCGGCCGGGGTCGGCCAGGGTGACCGGGTGCTGATCCACCGCGCCGCGGGCGGGGTCGGCCATCTGGCGGTGCAGATCGCCAAGGCCCAAGGTGCGTACGTGATCGCGCTGGCCAGTGCCGGCAAGCACGAGTTCGTCCGGTCCCTCGGCGCCGACGAGGCGATCGACTACCGGGCCGTCGACTTCACCGAGGTGCTCGGCGACCTGGAGGACATGGTCGACGTCGTCTTCGACTCCAGCTCGCAGGGCGAACGCTCGCTGGCCGTACTCAAGCCCGGCGGCGTGCTCGTCAGCATCATGGAGCACGGGAACGCCGAGCTGGCCGCGAAGGTGGAGGCGGCGGGCAGGCGTTTCGCCGGGGTTTCGGTCGAGCCCGACTACGCGGCGCTGGAGGCGATCGCCGAGCTGGTCGAGACCGGCCGGCTGCGCCCGCATGTGGAGCAGACCTTCGCGCTGGAGGAAGCGGGCAAGGCGCACGAGGTGCTGGAGTCCGGCCAGGTCCGGGGCAAACTCGTGCTGACGCTATAAAGCAGGACATGGATCTGCTTGCCGAGGCGCTGGAGTCGATGCGGACCGGGCGTCCCACCTCCATCCGGACCGACGGTCACGCGCCGTGGGGGCTGGAACTGCCGCCCACCGCCGGCGCCGGCTTTCACGTGGTGCTGCGCGGCTCGTGCTGGCTGGTGCCCGTAGACGCCCCGCACCTGTCGCCGTCCCTGCTGGAGAGCGGCGACGTGGTCTTCCTGCGCAGTGGCTCCCGCTTCGTGCTGGCCGACCATCCGGCCACTCCCGCGCAGGTGCCGGGACCGGAGCGCTACACCAAGGCGCCGCCTATCGGCTCGGTCGTGCTGGGCGCCGAGAGCCCGGACGGCAGCGGGCCCCGCACCAGCCTGCTGTGCGGCAACTACCACCTCGACATGGCCCGGCCCCATCCGTTGCTCCGCCACCTTCCCGAGGTGGTCCACCTGTCCACCCGGCAGGGGCGGCACAGCGGGCTGACCGCCGCGGTCCAGCTGCTCAGCGCCGAACTCGACCATCCGCGCATCGGCTCGCAGGGCATCGTGCCCGCCCTGATCGACTCGTTGCTGCTGTACATCCTGCGGGCCTGGCTGGAAGAGCAGCCCGCGTCCGCCCGAGGCTGGTCGGCCGCGCTGCGTGACTCCGCGGTCGTCGCCGCGCTGACCGCGATCCACGACGCTCCGTCGGCGGCGTGGACGGTCGAGTCGCTGGCCGTGCGGTCCGGCCTGTCCCGCGCCGCCTTCGCCAAAAGGTTCGCCGTCCTGGTCGGCGAGCCGCCCATGGCCTATCTGACCCGCTGGCGCATGACGCTGGCCGCCAGACTCCTGCGGGACTCCGACATCCCGCTGGCCACCGTCGCCGCGCAGACGGGGTACAGCACGGAGTTCGCCTTCGCCAAGGCGTTCAAGCGGGAGTACGGCATCGCCCCCGGTGGCTACCGCCGCCAGGTCAGAGCCGCGTGACCCGTTATGTCTCTCACTTCGAAGGGTTCTCCTGATGCCCACCGTGCCCTGGATCCGTGTCGGCGCTCCCGACCACCCTGAAACGTTGATCATGGCTTCGCGGTTGGAGGTCAGATCGTTGCGTCAGGTGCCGGGATTCTTCCTGGCCTCGCTGAGGCTGCTCCGCCAGGCCCGGCGAGCGCCCGGCGCACTGGGGGTGTCGTTGAAGGCCGAGCTGTTCAAGCGCACCTTCTGGACTGTCTCCGCGTGGAACGACAAGGCCTCCATATACGCCTACTCCTCCGCCGAACCGCACAAGTCGACCATGCGGCGCCAGCGTGCCGTGATGCGGGAGTCCACGTTCATCTTCTGGACGATGCCCGCCGCCCAGCTGCCCGTCGCGTGGGATCAGGTGCGCGAGCGCATCGCCTACGAACGCTCCACGGGGCATGACGAGCATCGGAACGAGCCCGGTTAGCGGAGTAGAGCCCCGGCCTTCCTACCTTGACTTCGAACTCATCCCACTCGCCGCCGATGCGTACGACCTGGACTCAGAGTGGCAGCGCCGCTTCTCCAGATGAGGGGCTGGGCGGCCTCACGTTTCGCTTCTTCCCACAGACAGGTGAGGGCTGAGACGGATCTCAGCCCTCACTTCCGTTCTCCCTGCTTGACGGGTCAGCCCCGGGCCGAGGCCGCAGCGTGGTCCCAGAGGTCCGCGGCCGCCGGGGCGGCGGTACGGCACCGCGTGACGAAATCGGCCAGGCCGGGATGGCGGAACAGCGCGCTGGGCCGGACGGCGACGCCGAGATCCCGCTGGATCCGGGCGGCGATCAGCACCGCGTCGATGCCCTTGCCGCCCAGCTCGGTGAAGCCCGCGTCGCCGTCCGCGCGACCGGCGCCGAGGGCCGTCCGCCAGATCTCCGCGATCCGCTGCTCGACGTCCCGCATCAGAGCGGGACGTTTCCGTGCTTGCGCTGGGGCTGCGGCTTGCGCTTGTCGCTGAGCATCTCCAGCGCCCGCGCCACCGCGACGCGTGTCTGAACCGGGTCGATCACGTCGTCGACCAGTCCTCGCTCCGCGGCGTAGTGGGGGTGCGCCAGCTTCTCGGAATACTCCTTGACCAGTTTCGCCCGCAGTTCCGCCGGGTCGCCGGCCGCGGCCAGTTCCTTGCGGTAGATGACGTTGACCGCGCCCTCGGCGCCCATGACGGCGATCTCGTTCGTGGGCCACGCCAGCGACACGTCCGTGCCGATGGAGCGGGAGTCCATGACGATGTAGGCCCCGCCGTACGCCTTGCGCAGGATGACCTGGACCCGCGGCACCGTCGCCTCGCAGTAGGCGTAGAGCAGCTTGGCGCCGTGCCGGATGATCCCGCTGCGTTCCTGGTCGGTGCCCGGGAGGAAGCCCGGCACGTCGACCAGGGTCACCAGCGGGATGCTGAAGGCATCGCAGAAGCGTACGAACCTGGCGGCCTTCTGGGGGGCGGGCACGTCCAGCACGCCGGCCAGGACCAGGGGCTGGTTGGCCACGACGCCCACCACGTGACCGTCGACGCGGCCGAAGGCGCAGATGACGTTCGGCGCCCAGCGCTCGTACGTCTCGAGGAACTCGCCGTCGTCGACCAGCTCGGCGATGACCTCTCGCATGTCGTACGGCTTGCTGTTGTCCACCGGGACGATCTCGGCGAAACGCGGGCGCACGTCGGCCGTCGCACCGCAGGGCGCGCCCTGGGGCGGCGACTCCATGTTGTTGGCCGGCAGCATCGAGACGAGGTACCGCACGTCGTCCAGACAGCTCTCCTCGTCGTCGTGGACGAAGGCGGCCACGCCGGAGTGCTCGCCGTGCACCTCCGTCCCGCCGAGCTGGCCGTGCGTGACCCGCTCGCCGGTGACGGCCTCGACGACGTCGGGGCCCGTGAGGTACAGGTGCGCCGTGTCGCGGACCATGAAGGTGAAGTCGGCCAGCGCCGCGGAGTAGGCGGCTCCGCCGGCACACGGTCCGAGGACCACGCTGATCAGCGGAATCACACCCGACGCCTGGACGAAGCGCTGGAAGATGCCGCCGTAGCCGTTGAGGGACATCACGCCCTCCTGGATCCGGGCGCCACCGCTGTCGTTCACCCCGATGAAGGGCGAGCCGGTCGAGATGGCCAGATCCAGCACCTTCTGGATCTTGGCGGCGTGCGCCTCCCCCAGGGACCCGCCGAAGATGGCGAAGTCCTGGGCGTAGACGAATACGCGGCGTCCATGGATGGTGCCCGCTCCCGTGACCACGCCGTCGGTGTGCGGCTTGTTCTCCTCCATGCGCAACCCGTGCGCCTGGTGCTTGCGGTACATGTCGATCTCGACGAAGGATCCTTCGTCCAGCAAGAGTTCCAGGCGCTCTCGGGCTGTCCGCTTGCCAAGCCCGTGCTGGCGCTCGACGGCGTTCCGGCGGCCGGCGACGATCTGGTCCCGCAGCCGTTCGTGCCGTTCTCGCAGGGCGTCCATCGTGGGGACGCGCGGCTTGGCAGGTGTGGGGGGTTTGAGGTCGATCTCCGCATCAGTCTGGCTGACGAGATCGAGTTCGGAGATGCTCATCGGCGCTTCCCCCAGTGTTCCGGGCGAAGGGGGGATGCCGCGACCGGTCGGATGCCGCCGGTCAGGCTTGCAAGCATTCGGTTACCCCTTTCTTCATCCCACCAGTCAATTACTCCGGCGGGGCGGGGGGCATCTCCGATCGTGCTGATGGCCGGCAGTGTGGCCGACGCGGTGGACAATGCGCTTCCTTGCGTTTCCCGGACGTTTCTCCCGGGCTTTTCCCATGCTTTTCTTCAGCGCTTCTAGCGCGGCTGGATCAGCCCCACTGGCCGTTGGCGTTGGTGGCGGTGGGGGTGGGGGTGGGGGCGGGGGTCGAGGAGTCCTCGGCGAGGACATGGGAAACGTTCTGCGACTGCTCGGCGACGGCCACGCAACCGACCGCGGAGAAGGCGGCGATAAGACCGGCGGCCAGGGCACCGACGAGCTTGACGGAGAAGGTGGTCTTGGCGGCGGAGGCGGTGTTCTTCTGCATTTTCTTGTCCCTTTCTGGACTGCGTTTGTTCGTTGCAATACCTAATCTGCGGCATCCGCCGGCCGGGATCCATAGGGAACGGCGGCAGCATGCTGCAGGGCCGTGTCCGCTTCCTGTCACGGGCCGGGCGCATGCGTTGCCCTCGCGTGGATCCAGCGCGCTCCGCCGAGGCGGCCGGTATCCTTCAAACCCCATCTGACCTGCCCTTATAAGGGGAAGTACGGCAGCCGCAGCCGTGCCGGCGACCGCGTGGACAGAAGTGGACACGGTCTTCACCCCTATCCCGGGAGAGCCCGCCAAACCTGGCCGGCGAGGGGTCGCGGGCACGCGCGGGGGTGCTGGCAGGAAGCGGACAGCGGCGGGCAGCTTATTGACCCGGACTTCTCTGGTGCGGCGCACGCAGATGCCGCAGTGTTTGTTGTGTCAAACCGAATGACCGACAAACGAACCGGAGATCACATGGCCCGATCAATCAGTCCAAGAATCGCGCCCGACAATGCAATCGACAGTCAAGGCGACGGGATCGCCAGATGGTAGCGGAATTGAAATTCCGCTATACCGGCGGAGATTCGCTGACCAATTCGCCGATAGCCGGTATCCGAATTATGGCGGCCCTGCCGTCGAACTGGACGAAGGACCTGGCACACAGCATCGGAGAGGTCGTCCTCCTCGTCCGCGCGGATACGGATATCAACCACATTCATTCTCAGACGATCACAGCCCTCAAGCGACCGGAAAACGCCGGCTGGGAACTCGTCGCCTGCCGTGACATGCCTCGTTCCGACGCATCGAAAGGACTCGACTCATGACCAGCATCGACCTGCGGGACAACGAATGCCGCGTGTGGTGGCTCGACCCCACCCAGCTGTCCGTCGAGAAACTCACCTCGACGCTCACCAACGCCGAACTGCGGCGGGCTCTGACGTACCGGAAGGAGGAGGACAGGCGGCGGAATCTGGCCGGGTGCTGGCTGCTCCGCACGGCCGTCTCGGCCCACCTCGGCATCGAACCCCGCGAGGTGACCGTCGACCGCAGCTGCCGGCACTGCGGCAAGCTGCACGGCAAGCCGCGGATCGTCAACACGGACACCGAGGTGTACGTGTCGGTGTCGCACTCGGGCGACCGCGTCGCGGTCGCGCTGACCCTGGCCGGCGAGGTCGGCGTGGACGTCGAAGCGGTGCTGAACGACCAGATCCGGCAGCTGACGGGATTCGCGCTCTCCCCGGAGGAGGCGCAGGCGCTGCGCGCGCTTCCCGAGGAGCGGCAGCACGCCGCCTTCACCCAGTACTGGTCGTGGAAGGAGGCCGTGCTCAAGATGACGGGCCACGGGCTCCGCCTCGCGCCCAAGAAGCTGCACATCAGCGGCTCAGGGCAGAATCCCCGGCTCGTCACCTGGCCGCTGGACATCCCCACGGAGAAGGTGCAGCTGCGGACGCTCAACCTCGGCTCCGAGTTCACCGGCGCCGTCGCCGTCCTGTCCGAGACGGGACCCATCGTCATCCGCCAGGCGGACATCACTGATCTCCACCGGGATGTCACCCAGAAGGAAAGACGTCCCGGCTCCGGGGCAGTACCTGTTCAGACGGCCGCTTAAGGGAGGAAGCTCATGTCTGTGAAGCGCTCCTTCGTTCTGCTTCCCGGCCTCTGGACAGGCGCCTGGGCCTGGGTCGGCGTGGCCCAGAGACTCAAGCGCTTCGGCCACGACGCCAGGACGTTCACGCTCTCCGGTCTCGACGACGCGGACGTCGACGTCTCGCACATCGGCCTGACGACCCACGTCGACGAGGTGCTGGCGGTCCTCGACAAATTCGATCTGCACGAGGTCTATCTCGTCGCGCACAGCTATTCGGGGATCGTGGCCGGCATGGTGGCCGACCGCGCCCCCGAGCGGGTCGCGCACACGGTGTTCGTCGAAGCCTTCCTGCCGCACGAGGGCAAGTCGCTGCTGGACGCCTTCCCCGACCGCGTGCGCGACTACGAACTCGAGACGATCGAGGAGAGCGGCGGCCGGTGGCCCCCACCCGACGTCACGGTGGTGGCCGAGGGGCAGGACCTGTCCCGGCAGCAGGCGGAGTTCCTGCGGGTCCGGATGATCGCCCATCCGGGACGCACGATCTCCGAACCGGTCACGATGTCCCAGCCCGTCTCCAAACTGCGGGGAACCTATGTGGTCTGCGAGAAGGATCACTTCGGCGGGCGCGTCGCGCCGGAGATCGAGGCCCTGCGCGCCGAGCCGAGCTGGGACTTTCGCACCCTCACGACCGGGCAGTGGCCGATGTTCTCCAATCCCGACGGGCTGGCCAGGCTGCTCGCCGACGTGGCGGCCGACGACGTCTAGCGTGTTCCCCCCGGGGCGGCGCCGCCCACCTGTGAACGCGGCGCCGCCCACCTGAAACCGCCCACCTGAAACAGCACTTTCGATGACCGCGCATCCGAGAATGGAGTGCCGCACGCCCGAAGATGCGGCGTCACGACAGCCGTGCCAAGGATAAAGCAGGTCACCCACGACTTTCCCGACGATCGGATCTGCTATGGCAACGACATCCGTCCGGCGTTCGTCGTCTCTCAATTCCCATCTTCACAAGACGGCGCTGGGTGTATTCCTCTTCATCGTCATCGCGCACTGGGCGGAGCACATCGCCCAGGCCGTACAGGTCTATCTCCTCGACTGGCCCCTGCCCCAGGCCAGGGGGGTGCTCGGCATCCCGTTCCCCTGGCTGGTCACCTCCGAGTGGATGCACTACGGGTACGCCCTGGTGATGCTGGCCGGGTTCATCGCCCTGCGCAAGGGCTTCACCGGCAGCTCCAGGACCTGGTGGAACGTCGCCCTCGGCATCCAGGTGTGGCACCACTTCGAGCACTTCCTCCTGCTGATGCAGAACCTCAGCGGTCTCCACCTGCTCGGCAAGCCGGTGCCCACCAGCCTCATCCAGCTCCTCCTGCCGCGCATGGAGCTGCACCTGCTCTACAACGCCATCGTCTTCGTCCCCATGGTCGTGGCGATGATCCTCCACCGCCGTCCCCGGTCCGCCGACCGGGACGCCGCCACGTGCACCTGCGCCGTCGCCTTCGCCCACTGAGATGCTCTGGAAAATCGCCAGATCGCTGGTGGGGATCCTTCTCCTCTACCTCTCGATCCCGAACATCGGCCCCGCGGTCCGTGCCGCGCGGGCCGATGGGGTTTCCGGTGTCTTCACGGCCAGGACCCTGGACTGCGTCCAGCACCCGGGGCACGAGTCGTGCACCTGGATCGGCGACTTCCGGTCCGCCGCCGGCCGGACCGTCCGTCCGTCCGTCGCCCTGTACGGCAGCAGCCGCGAATCGCTGACCGCCGGGGCGACCACGCCGGCGGTCGACACGGGGCGCGCCAACCGCGTCTACGGACCCGGCGGCTCCTCGGAGTGGATCTTCACGTCCCTGCTCGCCGGCACGGGCCTGGCCCTCCTCCTGTCACCGCTGTTCAGGAAGGCGTTCCCGGCCGCGAGACGGGGTCGGACGCACCCGTCGGCGGTTCCCACCTGATACGTACGATCCCCTGACATACCCCGGTGGCGCGCGGGGTCCACAGGTTCACAGCGTCCGCGGGGAGACACGGAGAACGCCCCGGCCGTACCCGGCCGGGGCGTCCGCTCGCGGTCTCCCTAGATCCAGTTCTCCTCCTTCGCCCTGAGCGCCGCCTGGAAGCGGTTGACCGCGCCCAGCCGGCTCATCAGGTCGGCGACGTAGCGACGGTAGGTCCGTACGGACACGTCGAGCTCACGCGCGGCGATCTCGTCCTTGTCCGCGCTGGCCATCACGGTCAGCACCCGCCGTTCCAGCTCGGTGAGGTCGGGCCCGTCGGTGCTCGGCGACTGGTACTCGCGCAGATCGACGGCCGCCTGCCACACACCGCTGAAATACGTGTGCAGCTGGGAGACCAGTCCCTGCTCGCGGACGAACAGCGCGCCCTTGGTGGTCTCCTTGGGGTCGATCGCGACGACGGCCACGCTGTCATAAATGATCATGCGGTCCATCGGCTCCTCGGTGATGCGCACCTCGGCGCCCAGGCTGATCGTCTCGTACAGGTAGGCCTCCAGCACCGGGTCGGCCAGGACCGAGGGATGGTAGACGGCGCGCATCGTCAGCCCTCGCCGCAGGCTGCGCATGTCGGTCTTGCGGGCCGCCTCCACGTAGCCGGCCACCATCAGGCCGGTCGGGGAGGCCGGGTGCAGGGCCAGCACGTGCTTGTAGGAGAAGAACGCCAGGTCGTCTATCCGGCGGCGGACCTCGTCCAGTCCCTCGATGCGCTCGATGGCGAGGGCGGCCTCGGAGTCCTCGCCCCGCTTCTGGTCCTCCACGAACGAGGCGATGGCGTCACGCGCCGACAGGACCTGGCGGATCTCGGTGTTGAGCTGGTCGATGCGCTTCTCGATGAGCCGCTCGATGCCGACGCGCGGCTCGGTCGCCAGCACGCGGTGACGATCCGCGATGTCGAGCAGGCCGAGCTTGGACAGGTCCTCGATGAGGCATTCAAGCTTGTCCTGGTCCATCTGCAGGGCCTGGCGCGCCCCGCCGACGCCTTCGCCCGGGCTGCGCAGGAAGTAGCGGTAAACCTCCGCCGCCTCAGCCGATATCCCAAGGACGGAAAGGTCCACGATTCACCTCCACGGCTGCGCACGCCACCGGGGCCCTCCCCGCCCCGTGGCCGTGGGCATAGACGACGCGAAAGGCACCGATGGCTCATCACGCATCAGTGCCTCCGGCGTTCGAGCCCGGCGGTCACGTCGCGCCGGGCTCGCATACGGGTATCGGATGCGTCAGCTCCCCCCGGCGGGGCTGTTCTGGTAGGCGGCCAGGCGCCACGCGCCGTCCTCCCTGGCGACCACCCAGGTCGCCTTGACGGCGCGCTCGGGGGAGACTTCGCTCTCACCCGGCGCCAGCACGCCGCCCTTGGTGACGATCACGGCGACGTCGTCGCTGAGGAAACGCAGGTCCAGCGGCTGACCGGTGACCTGGGTGCCCTTGTAGGGACCCGCGAAGGCCGCCGTCATGAACCCGGCGATCGCCTCCCGCCCCTTCTGGTGGACGCCAGGAAGGATCATGCTCCCGTCCTGGGTGAACACCTCGGCGAAGGCCCGGCCGTCCTGGGCCGCCCAGGCCTTGACGATGGCGGCCGGAACGGATGCCACGGCTGCCTTGTCGGCCTCCGTGACGCCCGGCTCGACTACGGATGACGTCATGCTCCTGCTCCGTCTCTCGGGGATCGGATCTCGGGGGATCGGATGTGGCTCGGGGTCAGAGGTAGAGGGTGCCGGGCTCCTGACCGCACAGGACGCGGCCGTACAGCTCGGCGTTGGTGTTCGGGTTCATGAGCGCGTGCATGTTCACGGCGCCGATGTCGCGGGCGATCCGCTGGATCGGCACGTCGGAGTAGATCGACGACCCGCCGCTGGCCGAGGCCAGGATGTCCACGGCCTCCTTCCCCAGCCTGCACACGGCGCCGAGCTCGGCCCGCGCCCTGACCCGCTCCTCCAGGGTCCAGGGCTCCGCGCCCTTGCCGTCGACGAGGTCCGTGAGGCGGTGGGCGTGGAAGGCGGCCTCGTCGATCTTCATGACGGCGTCCGCGACCTGCAGGTGGGTGATGGGGGCCGCGGCCTGGCTGTCGTAGTGGGTGTAGGTGATCTTCCGGTCCGGGAGCCTCTCGAAGAACGTCTCCTTGGCGGCGTTCGCCAGCCCGAGCACGGTGCCGACCGAGGAGGCGGACGCGACCGGCAGCAGCGGAGCCCGGTAGATCGGGGATCCGGCGTTCAGCGCCGAGGCGCCCTCCCCCTGGAGTACGGCCGGCAGCGGCAGGATCCGGGCGCTGGGGATGAACACGTTCTCGGCGATCGTGGTGACGCTGCCCGTGCCCCTCAGACCCGCGGTGTGCCAGTCGTCCACGATCCGCAGGTCCGACATCGGCACCAGAGCCATGATCGGCATCGGCTCGGCGTCCGGCGTCATCAGGACCGCGATGACCTCCTGCCAGTGGCTGTGCCACGCGCCGCTGATGAAGCTCCACTTGCCGTTGACGACGACCCCGCCGTCGACCGGGGTGGCCATCGCGCCCGGGCTGAGCGTCCCGCAGATCCGGACGTCGGGGGTGGAGAACACCTCGTCCTGCACCTCGTCGGGGAACAGGCAGGCCATGTAGGTCGGGATCCAGTACACCGAGGCCGTCCACGCCACCGAGCCGTCGGCCCGGCCCAGTTCGGCGGCCACGTCGACCAGGGTGCGGGTGTCGGCTTCGTAGCCGCCGTAGCGCCGCGGCACCCGGAGCTTGAACACGCCGGCCCCGGCCAGCGCCTCGACGGTCTCCTCGTGCAGGCGGCGGTTCTCCTCCGTCCAGGCCGTGTGCTTCCGGATCGCGGGCACGAGCTCGGTCACACGCGCAACGACCTCTTCACGAGTTTGACTCTCAGTTGTCAGCATCGGCCCTCCGGAAGAGCTGAATGTGAATTGACGAACCCCAGAACCCGAGAATCCCAGCCGGTCGGAGACGCTGCATCTCCTGAATTGCGAACAGCCGCCCACCAGGCGTTTCACGGACACTCCGCATGTTCGGAGAAGCGCGCAATAAAAAAGGCTGACAACCTGAATAAGCCGGTCGGCCACCGACGATTCATGAGGAGTGCAATGACCGCAGACCAGGGAGGGCAGCCGAAGACGCGGCCCCTGACCGGAGCGGAATACATCGAGAGCCTCCGGGACGATCGCCAGATCTACCTCTACGGTGACCGGGTCAAGGACGTGACCTCGCACCCGGCATTCGCCAATCCGGCCCGCATGGTCGCGAGGCTGTACGACGCGCTGCACGACCCGGCCCACCGGGACGTCCTCACCACGGCGACCGACACGGGCAGCGACGGATACACCCACCGGTTCTTCACCACACCCCGCACTCCGGAGGACCTCGTCGCCGACCAGCAGGCCATCGCGGCGTGGGCGCGGATGAGCTACGGCTGGATGGGGCGGAGCCCGGACTACAAGGCGTCCTTCCTCGGCACGCTGGGAGCGAACGCGGAGTTCTACGAGCCGTTCTCGGACAACGCCCGGCGCTGGTACCGCGAATCGCAGGAGAAGGTCCTCTACTGGAATCACGCCATCGTGCATCCTCCGGTCGACCGGAGCCTTCCCCCGGACCAGGTCGAGGACGTCTTCATCCATGTGGAGAAGGAGACGGACGCCGGACTGGTCGTGAGCGGCGCGAAAGTGGTCGCGACCGGGTCGGCGCTCACCCATTACAACTTCATCGCCCACTACGGACTGCCCATCAAGGACCGGAAATTCGCCCTGGTGGCCACGGCCCCGATGGACGCCCCCGGCGTGAAGCTGATCTGCCGGCCGTCCTACACCGCCATGTCCGCGGTCATGGGCAGTCCCTTCGACTATCCGCTCTCCTCACGCCTGGACGAGAACGACACGATCCTGGTGTTCGACAAGGTGCTCATCCCCTGGGAGAACGTGTTCGTCTACGGGCACCTGGGCAAGGCCATGCTCTTCACCGGGCAGTCCGGGTTCCCCGAGCGCTTCACCTTCCACGGCTGCACGCGCCTGGCGGTGAAGCTGGAGTTCCTCGCCGGCCTCCTCTACAAAGCCCTTGAGATCACCGGCACCAAGGACTTCCGGGGGGTGCAGACCCGCGTCGGCGAGGTGCTCGCCTGGCGGAACCTCTTCTGGGCCCTGTCCGACGCCGCGGCGCGGAACCCGGTGCCGTGGAAGAACGGCGCCATGCTGCCGAACCCCCAGTACGGCCTCGCCTACCGGTGGTTCCTGCAGCTCGGCTACCCGAGGATCAGGGAGATCATCCTGCAGGACGTCGCGAGCGGCCTGATCTTCGTGAACTCCAGCGTCAAGGACTTCAAGAACCCCGAGATCCGCCCCTACCTGGACAGGTTCTGCCGGGGCTCGAACGGCGTCGAGGCGGTGGACCGGGTCAAGCTCATGAAGCTGCTGTGGGACGCCGTGGGCACCGAGTTCGGCGGCCGGCACGAGCTCTACGAGCGCAACTACGCGGGCAACCACGAGAACACCCGCGTCGAGCTGCTGCTCTCCCAGCTCGCCAACGGGCAGATGGACGGCTACACCGCGTTCGTGGAGGAGTGTCTCAGCGAATACGACATGGACGGGTGGACGGTCCCGGATCTGGAGTCCTTCGAAGGGCTCAAGAACTTCTTCTGAGATCCGCGGAAGGGCCTCGCCGGGGCGGACCGAGAGTCCGCCCCGGCGAGGCCCTTCCGGCGTTCACCTGCGCGGGGCGGACGTGAGAATGACCTGGCCGGACATGAGAATGACCTGGCACAGTCTCTGTGCCAGGTCACCTTCAGCGTGCGGCTTCGGCCTGCTCCAGGAGCGAATAGGGGTCCTCCATCTCGTACCAGCCCAGGCCCGGCGGGCAGCGGTCGTACCCCAGCAACCGCCGGACCTCCTCTGGATAGGCCAGCACCGCCTCCCGGGGGACGGCGAGGTACTGGTTCTCCTCCTGGCGCAGATTTCCCAGGTCCAGCGCGATGGTGAGCCCCGTGCGCGGGGTGTCGGCCAGGTTGCGCCCCCCGCCGTGGTAGACCCCGCCGAGCCAGATGAGGCCGGATCCGGCGGACATCTCCGTCGGGAAGGCCTCGTCCGCACCGGGTGCGCGCTCGTCGTCCCAGTGGTGACTCCCGGGGATCACCATGGTCCCGCCGTTCTCCGCGGTGAACTCGCTCATGGCCAGCATCAGCTGCACCCGGCTCGTCGGCCCGGGATGGGGGCGCAGGTGCAGCGCGTCGTCCCGGTGGAGCGGCTGCTTGCCCTGGCCCGGATGGATCTGGATCACCTGGGTGCCGCTGATCTGGATGCTCGGCACCATCTCCACCCGGACCTTGCCCATCCAGATGTGGGTCGGCTTCTGCATGATCCGGCGGGCCGCGCCCAGGTAGAGCGGGTGCGTCACCACCGGGGTCAGCTGGGCCGTCCTGGCGAACAGCGACGAGACCCGCCGGGTCCGCGTGCCGTTGTACCAGTCGCCGCTGAAGTCGCGCGCGTCGAGCGCGGGACCGAGGTCGTCCCACAGCCGCGCGAGCGTCTCGTCGTCGACCAGGTCCTCGACGATCACGGCGCCGTCGCGTTCCAGGATGGCGACGACCTCGTCCAGGTCGGCGTCGGGTCTCACCCGCGGTGTGCCGGTCATGCCCCGGCCTCTCACGACTGCGCCGCGTCGGCGCGCGCCGCCACGGTGCGGATGAACTCCGTCATGGTGGGGTCCTCCTCGAAGATGTCACCCACCTCGATCCAGACGCCCAGCTCGTCCTCCACCCGGGCGACGATCCTGGCCGCGGCCACCGACTCGCCGCCGAGTTCGAAGAAGCTGGCGTCTTCCTGACCCTCCGTGACCTCCAGCACCTCGGTCCAGATCTCCTCCACCTTCTTCTGGACGACGGGGAAGCCCAGGTTCTCTGGGAAACCGATGCTCACTTTCGGAACCTCCTGATTCTCCTGGTGATCAGAAACGAGCGAGCGGGGCGTCCAGGGCCACTACCGCGCTCCGCAGTACCTGCCGGAAGTCCGCAGCCATCTCGGCGATGGTGCTCTCGAGGAAAAGGTTGGTGTTGTAGGCCAAGGTCCCGTTGATCCCGCCGGCGGGGAGCAACTCCAGGTGCCACATGGCCCCGTCGGGCACGTCGCCGCCGCTGGCCTGGGGCAGCCGCCGCTCCCTGAACTCGGCGTACTCCAGCCCGCCGACCGTGTGGCGGTCGGACCCCAGCGGGGATCGGAAGACCTGGAAGGCGAGGACCGCGCGGTCGTCCGCGGCGGCCGGGCTCATCAGCTCCGGCGCCTCCTCCAGGATCTTCGCGAAGGGGATGTCCCGGGTGTACGCCTCCAGGCAGGTGCTCCTGACCCGCGTCACCGCCTGGCGGAAGCTCTCGCATCCGGAGAGGTCCATCCGCAGGGGGACGAAGTTGAAGAAGGAGCCCACCGTGTCGTGGAAACCGCCGTGCGCGCGGCCCGAGGTGAAGGTCGGCACGACGATGTCGGTGAGCCCGCTGGACCGCTGGAGCACCACGCTGTACGCCGCGAGCAGGACCATGAACGGCGAGCTCTTGGTCGTTCTGGCGACCTCGGTGAGCCGGTCGGTGACCTCCTTCTCGACGGAGAACCGGTACCACGCGGTCTCCTTGGGCAGATTCGCCGACCTGGGGTGGTCGGTGGGGGTGGCGAAGATCCGCGCGCCGTCGAGCTTCTCCCGCCAGTACCGCTGCGACCTGCCGTCGGCGTCGGACGACTGCTGCCACCGGGTGAACTCCCGGTACTGGCGGACCGGCGGAAGGTCGGGCACCAGCTCGCCGGTCCGGATCGCATAGCGGACGGCGAGGTCTCGCATGATCAGTCGCATGGACCACTCGTCGGCCGCCGTGTGGTGGGCGACCAGGACGAGAATCGCGTCATCGCTGTCGAACTGGCCCAGGAAGGCCCGCAGCAGCGGCAGATCCTCCAGGCCGTAGGCGCCGGACTCGACCTCGATGAGGAGCTCCTCGGCCGCCGGGCCGCGCCGGTCCGGCTCGGCCCCGGACAGGTCCTTGACCACCAGGGAGGGCCGGCTCGGCGGGAAGATCTCCTGGTGGCCGTCCTCCCCGTCGAGGACGATCCGGGAGCGCAGCGCCTCGTGGCGCGTCACCACGTCCGTCAGGGCGTCGTGCAGGGGGCCGACCGCGATGGGCCCCCTGATCCGCCAGCCGCACACGATGTTGTACTTGGGACCGAAGGGCCCCTCGCCGTCGCCCTTGTCGAAAACGCGCAGGAACTGCTGGTTGAAGGAGAGCGGAGCCCGTTCGACCACGGGCGCGGGCGATGTCATCAACGCACCTCGATCCCGCCGACGCGGAGGAACTCGCCGCGGGCCAGCGCGTCCGCGATCGCCTCGATGTCGTCCGACATGTACCGGTCGTGCGGGACCCAGGGGACGATCGCGCGCACCCTGTCGTAGGTGTCCTTGCCCGCGGGGCTGAGCCGGTCGTACCGCGCGGACAGGTCGACCGCCTGCGCCGCGCACAGGAACTCGACGGCGAGGATCTTGTAGTTGTTCTCCAGCACGCGGCGGGCGTTGCGCGCCGAGATCAGGCCCATGCTGACCACGTCCTGGTTGTCTCCGTTGGACGGGACGCTCTGGGTGCTGGCCGGGCCGATGGTGCGGTTCTCGGCCACCAGGGCCGTCGCCGGGTACTGCGCGCCGGCGAAGCCGCTGTTGAGTCCGGGCTCACCGGCGACGAGGAACTCCGTCAGACCGCTGAGATGCCGGTTGAGCAGGCGGTTGGTGCGCCGCTCCGAGAACACTCCGAGCTGGGTGAGCGCGATCGTCACGTAGTCCATGGCGAAGGCGATCGGCTGGCCGTGGAAGTTGGCGCCGTGGAAGATCTCCTTGCCCTCGAAGAACAGCGGGTTGTCGTTGGAGGAGTTCAGCTCCGTCTCCAGCGTCTGCCGCGCGTGGTAGAGCACGTCCCTGACGGCGCCCACCACCTGGGGGATGGCCCGCAGCGTGTAGGCCTTCTGCAGGTAGACGCGGGTACGGGAGACCCTGCTGCCCTCCTTCTGGGCCTGGGCCTCCTTGCGCAGATCGGCGTGCTCGACGGCCAGGCGGCTGCCGTGGAGCAGGGCCCGCATGTTGGCGGCGGTGTCCATCTGCCCCCGGTGCGGCCGGGCCAGGTCGTGCCCTTCGGCCAGGAACGGGCTGGTGGAGCCGCGCATGGTCTCCACGACCAGCGCGGTGACCGCTTCGGCCTGCCGTACCTGGTCCAGGGCGCGGTTGACCACCAGGGAGCCCAGGCCGGTCATGGCCGAGGTGCCGTTGATCAGCGACAGGCCCTCCTTGAAGCGCAGCTCCAGCGGCTCGATGCCCAGCTCGCGCAGCACCTGGCCGGTCGGGGTCCGCTTGCCCTCCCGCAGCACGTAGCCCTCGCCGATCAGCGTGACGGCGAGGTGCGCCAGCGGAGCCAGGTCGCCGCTGGCGCCGAGGGATCCGATCTGGGGGATGGCGGGCGTGACCCCCTTGTTGATGTAGAGCTCCAGGCGCTCCAGCAGCTCGGGGCGGACCGCGGAGTAGCCTCTGGCCAGCGCGTTCAACCGGGCGACGAGGATCGCCCGGGCCTCGTCCTCGGCGAACAGCGGCCCCACGCCCGCGGCGTGGCTGCGCACGAGGTTGGTCTGCAGCTCCACCTCCTTCGAGGTGTCCACGAGCATGTAGATCATTTCGCCGTAACCGGTGGTCACGCCGTAGACGGGGATGCCCTCGCTGACGTGGTCCTCGAAGAGCGTCCTGCTGGCGGCGGCCTTGGCGAGCGCCGACGCGGACACGGCGCAGGGAGCCCAATCCTCGGCGACCCGCTTGACCCCGGTGATGTCGAGGTTCTCCCCGTCAAGATCGACTGTGCGTTCAGTTGCGAGCAGGGTCACGTTTGCCTTCCAATCGTGAGCGGTCCACCTTGCCGCCGACGTTCCGCGGCAGCTCGTCCAAGATCTTGAAAATCACCGGCGGCATGGACGCGCCGTACGCGCCCCGCAGGGCCCCGCGCCATGCCGTCTGCTCTCCCTCGTGGCCGCGTGGTACGACGTAGGCCACCAGCTGTGACACCAGGCCGTCCGCACCGGTCACGGCGCAGACGGCGCAGTCGGCCACCGAAGGCTGCGCCAGCAGCGTGGTCTCCAGGTCGGCCAGTTCCAGGCGGCTGCCGTTCACCTTGACCTGGGAGTCCTCGCGCCCGACGTACTCCAGCACGCCGTCCCCCCGGCGGCGGCCCAGGTCGCCGGTGCGGAAGGCGTGCCGGCCCTCCAGCGGCCGGAAGGCCGTGCGCCGCCCGGCGGCCACGCCCACGTACCCGGGCGTGACGTACGGGCTCACGATGACGATCTCCCCCGTGACGCCGGGCGGGCAGGGGAGGTCGTGCCCGTCCACCACCAGCACCCGGCGGCCGGGGATGGGGCGGCCGATCGGCACCGTCCCCCGGAACCGCCGGTCCACCTCGAACCAGGTCGCCAGGATCGACTCCGTCGGGCCGTACAGATTGATCAGCCGCACGGCGGGCAGGGCCGCGCCCAGCGCCGCCGCCAGGTCTCCCGCCAGGACCTCTCCCGCGAGCAGGAGATGCTCCAGTCGCGGCAGTCCCGCGAGCGCGGGCAGGCACGTGCGGATGAAGCTGGGAACCGTCTGGAAGTGAGTGATCTGCTCGGCCTCCAGCCAGCCCACCAGCCGTTCCGGGGTCGTCCGCGTCCGCTCGGGCACCGGGCACAGCGTCGCGCCGGCGGCGAGGGCCGCGAAGATCTCCACGAGATTGGCGTCGTATCCCGGCAGGGCCCATTGGGCCACGCGAGAGCCCGGGCCGATGCCGAACTCTCCCGCGAACCAGGTGACGAACTGGGCGAGGGCGCCGTGAGTGTGCGGGATTCCCTTGGGCCTGCCGGTCGTGCCCGAGGTGTAGGCGATGTAGGCGAGGTCCTCCGGCGCGCGCGGCGCCGGCGGGACCTGCGCCCGGTCCCCGGCGTGCGCCGGGTCTCCGGAGGGCGCCGGGTTCCCGGAGGGCGCGAGCTCCCCGGGGTGCGCCGGGTTCCCGGAGGGCGCGAGCTCCCCGGGGTGCGCCGGGTCTCCGGGGTGCAGGGTCGCACCGCCCAGCTCGTCCCGGAACCATCGGGCCAGCTCGTCGTCCGCGCCCACCAGCGCGGCGGGCCGCAGCTCGTCCAGCACGGCCCGGCCGCGGTCTCCGACCTCGCCCGCGCTCATGCAGACCACGTGCGCGCCCGCGCTCAGCGCGCCGAGCACCGAGACGACCTGGTCCGGACCCTGCGGCAGCCGCACCGCCACCGGCCTGCCCTCGACCGGCCCGCGTGCCCGCAGAGCCTGGTGGATCCCGGCCGCCCGGGTCGCGAG
Organism: Planobispora longispora; assembly: GCF_016863135.1. GTDB lineage: Bacteria > Actinomycetota > Actinomycetes > Streptosporangiales > Streptosporangiaceae > Planobispora > Planobispora longispora. Next base: position 241,372 of record NZ_BOOH01000016.1, on the reverse strand, counting down.
CTCCCCGTAGGACAGCCGGACGCCGCCCCACTCCACTGCGACCGCATCCGGCCGCCGGCTGACGTGCAGCCCCACCATGTCATGGACTGACCCGCTCACTCGCGCTTCCCCCGCCTCAAGGCTGCAGCGCCGTCTCCCGCTCCTCTTCCGGCAGAGGTGCGGCAGCCCAGCTTGCGACGCGGTCGGGGGACTCGGGAGTCAGGCCGGCCGCGGCCAGCAGCACGCGCAGGAGGAAGGCCGGCCGCTGCAGCGTCGAGGGGTGCTCCACCTGGCCCGCCACCCGCATGTACGCCGCGGTGACCTTGTTGTCGCGCGTGGCGGCCTTCTGGATGAGGGCCATCATCTTCTGCTCCAGCTTCAGGGAGAGCGGGCGCTCGCCCTCGACGCCGGGGAAGCTCAGGTCGACGTTGTGGGTCATCTGCCACACCGGGTCGATGACGTTGGCGGCCAGGTCGCGGAAGTAGTCGAGGGGCACGGGGTGGGCGCCGGTGTGCAGGTGCTCGCGGATCGTCATCGCGGAGAGCGCGGCGACCGTCATGCCGCCCGCGTACACCGGGTTGAAGCAGGACACCGCGTCACCGACCACCAGCAGCCCGTCGGGGAAGCGCGGCATGTCCTCGTAGCGGCGGCGCAGCGTGGTGGGGAAGCTGAACTTGACCGGCTCGTCGAGCGGCACGGCCTGGATGACGGCCTCGTAGATCTCCGGCACGCCCAGCGACTTGATCCACTCGTACAGGGCCTTCTGGTCGGTGGGCGGGTGGTCGCCGAGGATGCCGTACGTGGTCATCTCGACCCGGCCGCCGTCGGTCTTCGCGAAGATCACACCGCGCGGGTTGCCGGGGTGGGCGACGCTGTTGATGGACAGGTCGCCCAGGTACGGGTCGGTGCGCAGGCGGTAGTGCTGGGTCACGTAGGCCAGACCGATCTTCTTCCGGTCCTCCTTGACCCGCGGATAGCCCAGGTCCTCCAGCCAGATCGGGGTGCGCGAGCCCCGGCCCGTGGCGTCGACGACGAGGTCGGCGCCCAGGACCTCCTCGACGCCGTCACCGCCGAGGTCGTGCACGCGCACGCCGGTGACGCGGCTGTTGTCCGGCGTCGTCACCAGCCCCAGGATGTCGTGGCGCTCGGCGATCCGGACGTTGGGGATGGACAGGGTGCGCTCCCTGACGTGGTGCTCCAGCTTGGGACGGCTGGGGCCGATGCAGAGCATGTCGGCCTTGCGCTGCTTGAGCCGCTTGCCGCGGACGTACCAGCGGACGGTCCCGGCCAGGTCCCCCTTGGGCACACCGTCGGAGAGCATCTCCTCGGTGATCCCGGGGTACATCTCCTCGATGGCTATCTGACCGCGGGTGAGCAGCCCATTGATGTGCCGGCTCTGCGGGCAGCCCCGGCGTGGCCCGTCCACGCCCAGAAGCTCGTCTCGGTCCACCACGACGACCTCGTCGTATGCGTCGGAGAGAACTCTGGCCGCGAACAGCCCGCCAAGGCTGCCGCCGAGCACCACCGCACGGGTACTGACATCGTTGCCCATAGTGGTCTTCTCCTCGAAATCCGGTATTGCTCAGCCGCATATGCGAGGCAGGCGAATATTGGCCTGAGCGCGACTTTTGACCCGCGCTCATCGTCTGTCTCCGACATTCGGCACTGCATCTCCCGAAATGCTTTCGCCGGAAGCAGCGAAAAAGCACCGCAATTACGGAGGTGTGGTGAGAGAAGCCGGATGTGAGCCTGGCGGCATGGCGGAGTTCGAAGGAAAAACCGTATTGATCACCGGCGGTGGCAGCGGCATGGGCCTGGCCACCGCGCAACGACTCGTGGCGGAGGGCGCGAACGTCGTGCTCGCCGGGCGCAGCCCGGAGCGGCTGGCCACCGCGGCGAAGACGCTGGACGCCGACGACCGGGTGCTGACCGTGCCCGCCGACGTGTCCCGGGTCGCCGACCTGGATCGGCTCCACGACGAGACCCGGCGGCGTTTCGGCCGCCTGCACGGGGTCTTCGCGAACGCGGGCATCGCGCAGTTCGCCCGCGGCGCGGAGGTGTCCGAGGCGGACTTCGACCACGTCGTCGGGGTCAACTTCAAGGGCGTCTACTTCACCGTCCAGAAGTCGCTCCCCCTGCTGGAGGACGGGAGCTCGATCGTCGTCAACGGCTCCTGGCTGGCCCATCGCGGCATGGCGTTCACCTCCGTGTACGCCGCGGCCAAGGCCGCCGTGATCAACCTGACCCGCACCCTGGCCGCCGACCTGGGCCCCCGGGGCATCCGGGTCAACGCCATCAGTCCCGGCTACATCGTGACGGAGATGTTCGAGGGCATCGCCACCACCGAGGAGGCGAGGGAGGCCTGCCGCGGCAACGTGGCGCTGGGCCGGCTCGGCGCCGCCGAGGACGTCGCCGACGCGGCCCTCTTCCTGCTCTCGTCCCGTGCCTCGTACGTCACCGGGCAGGAGATCGCCGTGGACGGCGGGCTGACGACGTCCATCCCTCTGTAGCCCCCCGCAGACCCCTGCAGACGCCCATCCCCGCGGACGTCCATTCCCCGCGGCGGCGACGATTCCCCGAGAAGCAGCAACGGCCGGGAGAGGATCCCCTCTCCCGGCCCTGTCCCGTTCTCAGCCCCGTCCCGTTCTCGCCACGATCCCGTTCAGTACGGCAGAGCCGTGCAGTTCGGGCTGATGTCGCGGCGGAAAAGACCGCCGGGATCGACCCGGGCGCGGATCCGGTCCAGGATCGCCACCCGATCGTCGTCCAGGTGCCGCTGGGGCTGGTCGATCCGTTCCACGAAGGTCGGCACGGTCCCGCCCGTGTCCCAGGGCGCCAGGGCGGCGCGCACGGCCGCGCAGTACTCCCGGATCGTCTCGGCGCTCAGCTCCTCGTGCGGGACGCCGGCGCCGGAGTAGGCGTAGCGGGCGGTGACGTGGGTGAACGCGCCCTCCGCCGACGGCCGCGAGAACGCCCCGCCGAGCTGCCGCAGGCCCGCGGTGATCAGGGGCGACTCCTTCCCGATGACGCCGGCGAGCGCCGCGATCCCCTCCTCGCCGAGCTCGCCGAGCAGCAGGTGGTCCCCCACGATGGCGACGGGGTCGGCGGGATCCATGTGCGCCTCCAGCACGCCCACGGCCCCGGTGGTCTGCCAGGTGTCCATGACGGGGTCGGCGACCGCGCGCAGGGGCCCGAGCAGGTCCTCGGCCTGTCGCAGGGCGGTGGCGGCGTCACCCGGTTCCCCGGCCAGCACCGCGCCGTCCACGCAGAGCACCGGTCCCGCGGCCAGGACGGGCGGGACCTCGGGCAGCGGCGGCAGGTTCAGCACGCGGGCCGACGTGGTCACCTCCCACGGGGCCTCCAGCGTCCACTCCCGCCAGATCCGCAGCAGCTCCGGAGCGTGCGCGACCGGCCAGAAGGAGGCGCCCGTCACCACCGAGGCCACCGGGAGCAGGTCCACCTCCACCGCCGTGACGACGCCGAATCCGCCGCCGCCGCCGCGCAGCGCCCACAGCAGCTCGGGGTCGGCCGCCTCGTCCGCCCGGCGCAGTTCGCCGTCGGCGGTCACCAGTTCCGCGGCCCGCAGGCAGTTGGTGGCCAGGCCCACCTTGCGCCCGTAGAAGCTCATTCCGCCGCGCAGGAGATAGCCGACGGCGCCGACGTCGGCCGAGGAGCCGTGCGGCGGGGCCAGCCCGTACGCCGCGGCGGCCTCGACCACCGCGCCCCACCGCGTCCCGGCCGGGACGCGGGCCACCCGGCGGGCGCTGTCGATCTCCACTCCGCCGGCGAGCTCCGTCCTGATCAGCAGGGTGCCGCGCCTGGAGCGGGCGGCCGCGGAACCGTGCCCGGTGGTGTGGACGGTCACCGGCAGGCCGGCCGCGGCGGCGTGGCGGACGGCGCCCCGGACCTCGTCCACCGTGCGCGCGGTCAGCGCCGCGGCGGGTTCGGCGGGCGCGACGAGGTTGAACACCCGCGTCGCGGCCCCGTAGCCCGGTTCGCCGGGCTCCGCCAAGCCGGCGGGCCTGGAGGCGTCGATCACGGTCACCGGGTTCAGTCCTCCCGCTCGGCCGTGATGAAGACGAACGTGCCGGGGCCGGACATGTCACGGACCTTCAGGCCCGCGTCCGCCAGCCACCGGTGGAGCTCCTCCCGCTCGAACAGCAGCATGCCCTCGACGCGGCTGGGGAAGAAGTGCGAGGCCTGGAAGTGGCGGGCGATCGGGTCGGAATCGAACAGGAAGGTCATCATGGTCAGGGTGCCGCCCGGCCGCAGGACGCGTCCCATCTCCGCGATGGCCGCGGCCGCGTCGTCCGGGAAGGCCTGAAGGGCGTTCCAGCAGTTCACCGCGGCGAAGGAGGCGTCCTCGAAGGGCAGCCGCAGGGCGCTGGCCCGCACCGCCGGCACCTCCGGGAGCCTGCCGCGGAGCACGGTCAGCATCGGCAGCCCCATGTCCATGGCGATCAGCCGGTCGGCGCCGACGGCCCCGGCCACCACCTCCGTCCACCGGCCGGCCCCGGCGGCCAGGTCCAGGACCGGCCCCCCGACACCCGTCAGGTTGCGGGCGATGTAGCGGTCCTCCTCCTCGGGGGTCACCTCGTCGCCCCAGTTCGCGCCGGCGATCCTGAGGAAGGCCGGGCGGAGCACGGCCTCGTAGTACAGGCCCATGCTCGGCATCTCGGCCAGTTTCTGGAGCAGACCGGCGGTCGCCTCGTCGGTGGAGTCCGTCGCGCCGAACGTGGTCTCCTCGACCCCCTCGGAGAGGTCGAGGATGCCCCGGGCGAGGGGATAGCGCAGGGAGCACGCGCCGCACCGGACGTGGTCGTCCTCGAACGACAGGGGGCCCCGGCAGGCCGAGCAGCGCAGCGCGTCGCCGTACCGGCTGAAGACCTCCAGACCGAGCTCGGGCGCGGGCGGCGGGTCGTAGGAGTCGGGCTCCGGGCCGATCGCCGCCGGGGCGCCGTACCGGACGGCCCAGTACGCCTTCGCGCCCGAATAGCCGAGGATGGTGCGGCTGTCGTTCTGCCAGTTGGCGGTGATCTGCTGGAGCGTCAGGTTCTTGATCGACGCCTTGTCGTACTCGCGCTCCTGCTCGGTCAGCTTCCACACGGACGGCGACGGCCAGACGCGGCCGAGCTCGGGCTGCTCCGGGTCCAGGTGCCGCAGGTTGCGCTCCAGCCGGGTCAGGTCGTCGGCGTCCAGGCCCAGCGGCGCCACGGCCGCCAGGATCCGGTCGCGATCGTCCGGGAAGTGCGAGACCAGGTAGAGCAGGGCGAGCGTCAGCGGGTCGTCCTTGGCGCCCCGCGACAGCAGGTCCAGATAGAGGTCGAGTCCTTCCCGGACCGCCCGGGAGAGCGGACCGCCGACGGCCGGGTACTCGGATTCGGCGAGCAGTCCCAGCAGGACCGCCAGGTAGCCCTGCCGGGCGGCGTCGGCGCGGCCCAGCTCGGACACGAGGCGGGGCACCGCGGGCAGCGCCGCGTCCTTTGCGACACCCTCGTGCCACAATTCGCCGACCAACCGCAGGTAGCTGTCCCCCACCGAGTCGAGCGGCGCCGCGGCGAACTGCGCGACCAGGTCGTCGGCCTCCGTGCGGACGGTGGAAACGGTCATGTCATGGGTCCTCTCGCGATAAAAAGAGCAGGGCGAATCGCGGCAGTTCCCCATCCTCACCCGCATGCTTTTTCCCGGCATCTCTGTGCGTGCGTATCATCCAGCAACCGGAGAGATGCGGACCCGTCCGATTCGGCGGCTAATTCAAAGCATGGAAACCATCGGCATGTCGGAAATCGGCACGCACTACGACGAGCGTTCTCCGATCGCGGATGAATTGCGCGACGGCCAGGTGCACATGTGGTACTGGTACGACGAGGAGGACCAGGTCCCGCTCAGGGACGCCGTGCACCGCATCACCCGGAAGGTCACCGACACCCTCGGCCTCCGTTCGGGGGAGCGGCTCCTGGACGCCGGCTGCGGGCCCGGCGAGACCGCGGTCTTCCTCGCCAAGCGGTACGGCGCGGAGGTCACCGGGATCACGCTGAGCGGTTACGAGCTCGACCAGGCCGAGCGGCGCTCCGCGGCGAACGGGGTCGCGCACCTGACGCGCTTCGAACGTGCCGACTACATGGAACTGCCCTTCGACGACGGCTCCTTCGACGCGGTGCTGGCGCTGGAGTCGCTGCAGAACGCGCCCGACCCGGCCCGCGTCTTCGCCGAGTTCCTCCGGGTGCTGCGCCCCGGCGGCCGGGTCTCCTTCTCCGACTTCAGCCTGGAGTCCGCGCGGGAGCCGGAGCGGGTGGCCACCTTCATGTCCACCCTGAAGCTGCCGCAGCTCCCGACGCTGGGAGAGTGGCTGGAGTACGCCACGGCGGCCGGGTTCGAGATCGAGGAGTACACCCAGTGCGGCCCGCGGGTGTACGGGCGCAAGTCCAAGTACATCAAGGCCGCGCTGGAGCAGCGGGAGGAGCTGCTGGCCAAGTTCGGCCAGGCGGCGCTGGACGAGTTCGCCCGCAGGCACCACGGCTTCTTCGTGCCCCGCAAGGACCAGATCGGCTACGTGATCGTCTCGGCTCGCAAGCCACGCGGGTGACTCGGCTCGCAAGCCACGCGGGGAGTCCCCGAACACGCGGGTGGGTCCCCGCCGGACATGTCACCGGGGTCATGTCACGGGTGAGCCCCCGCCGGGCACGGCCGGCGGGGGCTCACCCGTGACATGGGCTCACCTGTGACGGGGGCTCAGTGCGCCGCCTCCACCACGCCGAACCTGGCCTTGGCCAGCTCCCGCTTGGCGATGGTCGACAGGAAGACGGCGAAGCCGGCGTGGCTGTGGAACATCGACATGTCGCGCCACACCCGCTCGATGCGCTCTCCCTGGCGGACCGCGCTCGAACCCGCGGTCGGGAACAGGTAGTCGGCGACCGCCCGCCAGCACAGCTCGACCACCTGGTGGCAGACGGCCGCGATGCGCATCTCCAGCTCCTGGGTGATCGCCGCCGGGCCCTCGGCGCTGGTCTCGCGCCACTCCCGCACGATGCTGAGCACCGCCGCCTCGCCTGTGGCGATCATCCCGGCGGCCTGGCCGTACCAGAACTGGTAGTCGGGGTCCTGCGCGCGGGGCAGGTTGGGCGGGAAGGGGGCGGTTCTGGACCGCATCAGATCCTCGTAGGCGTCGAGCGCGCCGCGCGCCATGCCCACCGCCAGGATGGCGTCCTCGATCACCATGAAACTGAGCTGGCCGCCGCCGTACTCGGGGTTGCCGTGCAGGTCCCGGCCGGGCGTCCCGTCCGTGACGGTCACCTGGCTGATGTGGGTGTCCATGGTGTAGTGGGCGGGGATGAGCGCGTCGCGCATGGCGATGCCGTGCGACCCGCTGCCCTTGAGGCCCAGCTGGAGCCCCCAGTCGTCGAGCCGGGTCCACTCGCGGCGCGGGACGATGAACATCATCGGCCCGGCGGGCTCCCCCGCCGCGGGCGAGACCATGGTGTGGCCGAGGAAGTGCGTGGCGTACGGGGAGCCGGAGCAGTAGTTCCAGGTGCCGTTGAGCCGCCAGCCGCCCTCGGGCGTGCGCTCGGCGGTCCCGCTCGGGACGACGGTGGCCGGGCAGATGAAGTCGCCGCCGCTGAACAGCTCGGTCTGCGTGCGCTCGTCGAACAGCGACGCCACCACGAGCGCGTGCGAGGCGCCCAGGCAGTACATCCACCCGGTGGACGGGCAGGCCCGGGTCAGCGTCATCACGACGCGCGCGAAGGTGTCGACGCCGAATTCGTAACCGCCGAACCGGCGCGGCACGAGAATCCGGTAGAAACCTGCTTTCCGGAACTCCTCGTGCGTGTCCTCGGCGTAGTACCCGCGCGCCTCCGTCTCCGCCTGCCGTGCGACGAGCCCGGCCGCGATGGCCTCGGCCCGGGCGACGACCGTTTCCGGCGTCAGATCGGGTTCCGGCGGGGAAGCGTGGGTGTGCTGAGAAAATTCCGTGGCTACAGCCATCGCATGAATCCTTCGGATCCGGATTTACATAAGGTGAGAGCCGCCTCGCCCACTTTCGCCGGACCCGGCCTTTCCGGCACCTTCTGGAATGCGAATGCCCGGAAGCGGTCCGGAGGGGCGGCGCAACCACGCAATTCAGAAGACGCCCGTGACGCGGCCCGTCGCGATACTGGGGTCCGAGCGTTGTCCCGGGCACGCGCGCGTGCGCACCGGCCGAGTCGGCTCGATCAGCACGTGCGGGCTTCCGTCCGGGCACGCGCACCGGCCGGCTGCCGCCGGCTCTCGCTGATCATCTCAGTGGAAGGACTCCGATGCGGATCCTGTTCGTCACCAACCCCTTCCGGGCGCATCTCTACGTCCAGGTCCCCATGGCGTGGGCCCTGCGCACCGCCGGGCACGAGGTGTGCATCGCCGCCCCGCCCGACATGGCGGAATCCGTCGCCCACACCGGGCTCCCCGGCGTCTCCGTGGGCCCCATGCTGCGGCTGGAGGAGAGGATGGCGAACGTGTCGCCCGGCGACCAGCCCATGAGGATGACGCCCACGACGCCGCCGGAGGAGTTCGGCCCGTGCGACCCGCGGGGCCTGCGGACCGGGCGGTCCGACCAGGGCGACTACGGCTGGGACGATCCCCACATCGAGCTGGAGGACTTCACCGCGGGCGTGCGCGACGTCTTCTTCCCCGAAGAGGTCTTCGACGACCTGGTGGACTTCGCCCGCGTGTGGCGTCCCGACCTCATCGTCACCGATCCCACCGCCTTCCCCGGCGCCGTCGCGGCCCGGGTCGTGGGTGCGGCCCACGCCCGCATGTTGTGGAACGTGGACCGCGTCGCCCAGCTTCGCGCCGCGTGCCGGTTCGGCCCGGACTCCGCGGAGGACCCGGTCCGGCAGTGGCTGGAGCCCATCCTCGATCGATTCGGCTGCGAGTTCGACGAGGTCGTCGCGCTCGGGCACTGGACGATCTCCCCCTCCCCGCCCTGGATCTGGCAGCCCGAGGGGGTGCACTACCTGCCGGTGCGCAACATCCCCTTCAACGGCCCGGCCACCACCCCCCGGTGGGTCTTCGAGCGGCCCGCCCGCAGGCGCGTGTGCATCACCCAGGGCATCTCCCATCGGGACGCGACCATCGGCGGCTCCTCCCCCGCCCAGGCGCTGTTCGACGCGGTCGCCGACCTCGACATCGAGGTCATCGCCACCCTCGACGCCCGCCAGCTCGGCTCCGCCACCGTCCCCGACAACGTCCGCGTCGTCGACTTCGTGCCCCTCAACGCCCTGCTGCCCAGCTGCTCGGCCTTCGTCCACGAGGGCGGCACGGGGGCCTTCGCCTCAGCCCTCGAACACGGCGTCCCCCAGATCATCGTGCCCAACGACTTCAAGGTCGAGAAGTGGGGCGGGCCCCTGGCCATGGGCCTCGGCCTGGAACACCGCGGAGCCGGCGTCTACGCCGGCAACTCCGGCACCTTCACCGCGGACACGCTCCGCGACAGCCTCAAGAAGATCCTGGAGGACCCCTCCTACGCCGCCAACGCCGCCCGGCTCAGCACCGAGTACACCGCGATGCCCGGCCCCAACGACGTCGTACCGGCACTGGTGAGGCTGACCGCCCAGTACCGCGCCGCACACTGACACCCCAGGGGAAGCCTGATGAACATCACCGAATGCACCGAGTGCCGCATCTGCCGGAACCGTGATCTGATACCCGTCCTCGACCTGGGAGTCCAGGCGCTGACGGGAGTCTTCCCCCGCAGCGCCGACGAGGTCGTGCCGTCGGCCCCGCTGGAACTCGTCAAGTGCTCCCCGGACGGCTGCGGGCTGGTCCAGCTCCGGCACACCGCCGACCTCTCCCTGATGTACGGCGACCGCTACGGGTACCGCTCCGGCATCCGGCCATTCATGATCAACCACTTGCACGGCAAGGTCGCCAGGCTCACCGGCATGGTCGGCCTGGACGGCGCCGACCTGGTCGTCGACATCGGCAGCAACGACTCCACGCTGCTGCAGGCGTACCCGGCCGACGGTCTCACCCTGGTCGGGATCGACCCCACGGGCGAGAAGTGGCGGCAGTACTACCCCGACCACATCGACCTGGTCCCGGACTTCTTCTCCAAGGAGGTCTTCACCGAGCGGTACGGCGACCGCAAGGCCAAGATCGTGACCTCGATCGCGATGTTCTACGACCTGCCGGACCCGCTCGGATTCATGGCCGACGTGCGCGACATCCTCACCGAGGACGGGGTGTGGCTGGTCGAGATGAGCGACGCGGGCTCGATGGTGGAGTCGCTGGCCTACGACGCGGTGTGCCAGGAACACCTGGAGTACTACGCGTTCAGCCAGATCGAGTGGATGGCCGAGCGCGTCGGGCTCACCGTGACGTCCGCTGAGATCACCGACGTCAACGGCGGCAGCCTCTGCGTCACCCTGGTGAAGGACCCCGCCCGGCACCCGGCCGACACCGCCTCGATCGAGCGGGTCCGCCGCCGGGAGGCCAGGCTCGGGCTGGATTCCGTGGCCACCTACGAGACCTTCGCCCGCCGCGTCCGCCACCACCGCGACGAGCTGCTCGGCTTCCTGGACGACTCGCGCGCCGCCGGCAAGCTGACCCTGGGGTACGGGGCCTCGACCAAGGGCAACGTGCTGCTCCAGTACTGCGGGATCGGTCCCGGGGACCTGCCGTGCATCGGCGAGGTCAGCCCAGAGAAGCACGGCGGCTTCACCCCCGGCACCCGCATCCCCATCGTCTCGGAGGAAGAGGCCAAGGCGCGCCGCCCCGACCAGCTGCTGGTGCTCCCGTGGGTGCACCGCGGCGGGTTCGTCGAGCGGGAGCGGGAGTTCCTGGCGGCGGGCGGGAAGATGGTCTTCCCGCTGCCCACCGTCTCCGCGGTCTGACGACGCCCGTGGACGGCCTCCTGCGCTTCGGCGCGATCGGATGCTCGGCGTTCGGCGACCGCAGCATGCTCCCCGTCATCCGGGACAACCCCGCGACCCGCCTGGCCGCCGTCGCGAGCCGGGACCGCGCCCGGGCGGCGGCCTTCGCGGAGAAGTTCCGCTGCGAGCCCGTGACGGGCTACCGGGACCTGCTGCGCCGTACGGACGTCGACGCCGTGTACATCGCACTCCCCAACGCCCTGCACTACGAGTGGGCGCACGCGGCGCTGGAGGCCGGCAAGCACGTCCTGTCGGAGAAGCCGCTGGCCGTCACGGTCCGGGAGACCGCCGCGCTGGCCGCGCTGGCCGGTGAGCGCGGCCTGGTCCTGCGGGAGAACTTCGGCTTCGAGCACCACGGGCAGCACCGGCGCGTGCGCGCCCTGCTGGAGGAGGGCCGCATCGGCCGGCTGCGGCACCTGGAGGCCTCCTTCTGCTTCCCGCCCATGCCCGACGGCGACGTGCGCTACCGGCCCGAGCTGGGCGGCGGGGCCCTGCTCGACCTCGGCGTCTACGCGACACGGGCGATGCAGTACTTCCTCGGCGACGACCTGACCGTGGCGGGCGCCGTGCTGCGGTGCGACCCGCGCTTCGGCGTGGACGTCGCGGGCAGCTTCGTCGCGTCCTCACCGGACGGCGTGATCGCCACGGGGAACTTCGGCTTCGAGCACAGCTTCGGCTCGCGCTACCGGCTCTGGGGCAGCGGCGGCCAGCTCACCGTGGAGCGGGCCTTCACGCCGCCCCCGTGGTACGCCCCGACCCTGCGCATCGTGTCCCAGGATCATGTCGAGGAGATCACCCTGCCCGCCGAGCACCAGCTCGGCGCGAGTGTGACCGCGTTCGCCGGGGCGGTCGAGGCCGCCCGCGTCCTGGGGCACGACCCGCATCACCGGGAATGGTCGGCGACGGCCGTCCGCACCGCCGAGCTGGTCGCCCGCATCGGCGAGACGGCGCACCGGATCGAGGCCGGCCGGGATCTCCTGGTCAGGCTCTGAACCTTTCCCGGGATCTCCTGGTCAGGCTCTGAACCTTTCCCGGCCAGGGAGTCCTGCCTGGTTGGGGGCCTTGCCTGGTCAGGGAGTCTTACCTGGTCAGGGAGCCTTTTCTGCCAGAACCCCGAGTCCGGCCGGGTTCCCCGCCGGGGGGTCCGGCCGGTCCCTCCACCCGGCCGGACGGCGGGTCCCGTCAGGCCGCCCGGGTGCGGCGGCGCCGGGCGGTCACGCAGGCGCGCACCTCGGTGACGACCCGGTCGACGTCGGCGTCGGACAGCGACTGGTGGATCGGCAGGAGCAGCGTCCTGGCCGCCGCGGCCTCGGCCCGGGGCAGCACGGCGTCCGAGCCGTACGCCTTGACCTGGTGCATGAGGGGGTAGCGGAAGGTGGTGTAGATGCCGCGCTCGAAGAGGTCGCGCGCGATCTCGTCGCGGATGTCGTCCTCGAACTGCAGCCAGTACATGAAGTACGAGGAGGTGTGCCCGGCGGGCAGCGGGGGCGGCACGCGCACGCCGGCCAGGCCGGCCAGGCCCGCGTCGTAGGCCCCGGCGACCTCCCGGCGGCGGGCGATGAACTCCCCCAGCCTGTCCAGCTGGACGACGCCGATGGCCGACAGCACGTCGTTGGTGGTGGAGCGGCCGGAGAACGACACGACGTCGTAGTCCCACCAGCGGGTCTTCGAGCGCAGCGCCTGGTCGTAGCCGCTGTGGAAGGACGCGGGCGACGCGGACGCGGCGGCGCGCGGCTCCAGGCCGAGATAGGCGACCTTGGGCGCGCGGGCGGCGAGCTCGGGGTCGCGGACGTACAGCATGCCGCCGTCCACGGTGACCACGATCTTGGCGTGGTCGAAGCTCCACACGCCCATGTCGCCGAACGTTCCGCAGGCGCGCCCGTCCACGGTGGAGGCGATCGCCAGGGCGGCGTCCTCGATCAGATGGACGCCGCGGTCCCGGCACAGCTGCGCGATCTCCGCGACGGCGCCCGGATGGCCCCCGTAGTGCAGGATCACCACGGCTCTGGTGCGCTCGGTCAGCGCCGCCTCGATGTCGGCCGCGCTCGGGTTCAACGTGTGCTCGTCGACGTCGCAGAAGACCGGCCGGGCGCCGCGGGCGGCGATCGCGTTGCCGGCGGCGACGAAGCTCACCGTCGGCAGCACGACCTCGTCGCCGGGCCGGAGGCCGAGCAGCTCCATCGCGACGAACGTGGCCGAGCTGCACGAGTTGGCCGACGTGACGTGCTCGCGGCCCACGCCGAGATGCCGCGCGAAGGCCGCCTCGAACTCGCCGGTACGGGGACCGCGGCCGACCCAGTTGCTCTCGAACACCTCCCGCACCGCCGCGAGCTCGCGCTCGCCCAGCGACGGCTGCACGACATTGATCATTTTGCCCATCGGCACTCCTTGTCTCAGGTCAGACATGGCGGGATGAGCTAACCGTCGCAGCGGTGCGTGGGCCGCGCATCTCCATGAATGCGGCCGTTCACGGCCGGCTCCTCCCCGGCCCGCTCGTGCATCAGCAGCAGCAGGTAGGCGGCGACGGTGGAATCGTCGCGGATGCTGCCCGCGCGGATCATCTGCTCGAACTCCCCGCGTGAGACCCAGCGGTGGCGCATGTCCTGCTCCTCGTGCTCGCGCTGGGGCACGCCCGCGCTCAGGCCGGTGGCCAGGAACACGGTGAAGGACTGCCCGCTGGCGCCGTGCCAGCCGAAGAGCCTGCCGAGCGGTGTCCACGACGCCGCGCTCAGCCCGGTCTCCTCGGCCAGCTCGGCGCGTGCCAGCTCCTCCGCCGTGCCCGTCCGTCCCTGGGGGAAGCAGCCCTGCGGGAACTCCCAGTACCGCCCGCGTATCGGGTACCGGTACTGCTCGACCAGGTGGAACCCGCCGCCGTCCGCGGCGATCACCACGGCGTAGTCGGGCCTGTCGACCACCGAGTAGATGCCGCGGGTGCCGTCCGCGCGCTCCACCACGTCCTCGCGGAACGACAGCCACCTGTTGCGGTACACCTCGCGCGTCGAGACCGTCCGGATGGTGCCGGGCAGGGTCATGCGGTTTCTCCTCAGACTGTCGTCGTCACGGACGGCCTGTCCCCCGACCCGGCGCCGGGCCGCTCGCCGTCCGTTCCGGTGCCGCCGGGCCCCGCGTCGCCCGGCCCGACGCCGCTGTCGGGCTGGGCGAGCCACCACGGGTTCCGCCGCGCCCACTCGATGGTCCTGGCCAGTCCCTCGCGCAGGTCCGTCGTGCACCGCCAGCCGAGCATCCGCCTGATCTTGGCGGTGTCCGGCACCCGCCTGCGCAGGTCCTGGTAGCGGTCGCCGAGATGCTCCCGGGTCCGGACCGGCACCGCCGCCCCGGTGCCCGTCAGCTCCGCGACCATCGCGCTCAGCTCGGCCACCGTCGTCTCGACCGAGCTGCCGACGTTGAAGCACTCGCCGTCGGCGGCCTCGCTGGCGCCGACGGTGATCGTCGCGTCGATCGCGTCCCGGACGAAGGTGAAGCACCTCGTCTGGCCGCCGTCGTCGTAGACCACCTGCGGCTGTCCGTTCAGGGCCCGGTGGATGCTCCGGCTGACGACGAACGCGGGGCGCTGCCGCGGGCCGTACACGTTGAAATAGCGCACGACGGCCGCCCTGAGCCCGCGGTCGCGGACGAAGGCGAAGGTGAGGTGCTCGCCCAGCGCCTTGCTGGACGAGTAGCACCACCGGTCCACGGCGGTGCTGCCCAGCACCCGGTCGTCGTCTTCCCGCCAGGGCACGGCGGGGTTCTTGCCGAAGACCTCGCTGGTGCTCGCGACGACGACCTTCGCCCCCACGCCGGCGCAGAGGTCCAGGACGTTCCGGGTGCCGAGGAGGTTGATGTCGATGACGTCGACCGGGCTGGCGAGGTAGCGGTCGACGCCGACGACGGCGGCCAGGTGGTAGACGATGTCGACGCCGCCGGTCACCGCCTCGGCCAGCTGAGCCGCGTCCCGGATGTCCCCGCTGACGTACCGGACGGCGGGCGACGGGGACCCGCCGGGCGGCGCCCCGCCGTCGAACACGACGACCTCGTCACCCCGGCGGACCAGCTCGTCGACGAGGTGGCTGCCCAGGAACCCGCACCCGCCCGTGACCACGACTCGTGCCATCGCCGCTACCTGCCGATCCCCCGGTAGGCGTACCCGTGCCTCCGGAGATGCTCGATGGTGCTGCGCGGATAGTAGGCACGGCCGTCGACGATGACGCACGCCGGCGCCACGAGGTCCCGCAGGGCGACGAAGTCGATCTCCGTGAACTCGTCGTGCCACGCCAGGACGGCGATGCAGTCGGCCCCGGCCAGCGCCTCCCGCGCCGTCTGGACCGGCACCAGGTCGAAGAGCTTCTTGACCTCGCCGGGGTCCGCGAGCGGGTCGAAGACGGCCACCTCCGCGCCGGCCTCCCGCAGCATGGTCACGACCGGCAGCGCCGGGGTGGCGCGCAGGTCGCCGGTGTTGTTCTTGAAGGCGACGCCCAGTACCGCGATCTTCGCGCCGTCCGGCCGCCTGCCGGACTTCGCCAGCTCCTCGACGATCAGATCGACGGTGTAGCCCGGCATGGAGTCGTTGACCTCCCGCGCGGCGCCGATCGTGTTCAGCTGGACATCGCGGTCCCGGGCCGCCCGCCAGACCATCCACGGGTCCTTGGTGAGGCACGATCCGCCCACGCCCACGCTCGGCAGCAGGATGTTGACGTTCCCCGAGCCCTTGGGCATCGTGTTGGCCGCGCTGATCACTTCCAGCACGTCCACGTCCAGGGCGCCGCAGAGCTTGGCCAGCTCGTTGGCCATGGCGATGTTGTGGTCGATCCACCAGTTGCTGGCCAGCTTCACCGTCTCGGCGCTCTCCGGCGACTCGCAGCTGATGATCTCGACGCCGATCGTCCGCCGCCAGAAGCGCGCCGCGGCCGCCGCGCTCTCGCGGCACAGCCCGCCCACGATGATGGGGAACGTCCGCAGCTCGCGCAGGGCGTGGCCCTCCGACAGCCGCTCGGGGCAGAAGGCCAGTCCGAAGTCCTTCCCCGCGACCAGGCCGCTCTCCTCCAGCAGCGGGACGACCACGTCCCTGGTCGTCCCCGGCGGCACCGTGCTCTTGAGGATGACGAGCTGGCCCCTGCGCAGCCGTTTGGCCAGTTCGGCGCACGCGCTCCGCAGGTAGTCGTCGACGAGTTCGGTGCCGCGGACCGGCGTGCCCACCGAGATGATCACTACGTCCACGCCGGCCACCAGGTCGTAGTCGGTGCTGACGCTCAGGCGACCGGAGTCCAGGCCGTCGCAGAGCAGCTCCGCCAGCCCCGGCTCGCTGAACGCGCAGCGGCGTCGCGCGAGACCGGCCACCAGTTCGGGGTCGACGTCGATTCCCACGACGTTCACGCCCTGCTCGGCGAGCACCGCCGCGATAGGCGATCCCACATAGCCCATTCCGATTACCGCGGCCGAGGTATTTCCCTGATCAGACAGGAATTCCATGGGTAACCCACCTCAGAAATATGGCGTGTCGGTGCCATATCAGCCTGCCAACCGGCGCGTCGGCGACGCATCTCCTGCGGTGCTGTGAACCTTTTTCCACTCCGCAACTCACAAGATGCGCCACAAAATCCGAACGTAGGAAAATGCACGAAATCACACCACTCAATGGGGAGCCCCACGTTGCCTGCGCGACTCCACCAACTCAGCATGGGCACGCCTGCCGACCTCGCCGCCCGTATCACCGCCTCGGCGCTGACGACCGAGTCCCGGGTGAGCCCGTACATCGACGACTGGCTCGCCGAGAAGAGAAACCAGCCGTTCGAGAGCACACGCATAACGCTGGATCAGCTGTCGGAGCCGGACGGCTGGCACTTCGCCCCGGACACGGGGAACCTGGAACACCGCAGCGGCCGATTCTTCAGCGTGTCGGGACTGCACGTCCAGGCGAACCACGGGCACACCAGAGAATGGTGGCAGCCCATTCTGGTGCAGCGGGACATCGCCATCCTGGGGATAATCGCCAAGGAATTCGACGGCGTCCTGCACTTCCTGATGCAGGCCAAGATGGAGCCCGGAAACCTCCACATGGTGCAGCTGTCGCCCACGGTCCAGGCGACGTCCAGCAACTACACCCAGGTGCACCGGGGAAGGCGCGCCCGCTACGTCGAGTACTTCACCGAGCCGGGCATGGGCCGGGTCCTCGTCGACGTCCTGCAGTCGGAGCAGGGCGCCTGGTTCCATCTCAAGCGCAACCGGAACGTCGTCGTGGAGGTCACCGGCGACGTGCCCGTCCACGAGGACTTCTGCTGGCTGACCCTCGGGCAGATCCGCGAGCTGCTCAAGCTCCCCAACGTCATGAACATGGACGCGCGGACGGTTCTCGCGTGCCTGCTCAGCGCCGGCGGCGGCGCTCCGGCCGGCGACGGCCCGGAGCCCGGCGGCCTGCACACGATGACGGAGATCCTCAGCTGGTTCACCGGCCGCAAGGGCCACCACGAGCTCTCCGCCCGGCTGGTCCCGCTGGATTCCGTGGTGGGATGGCGCCGGGACGCCGGGCGGATCCTCGCCGAGGACGGCAGGCACTTCAGCATCGTCGGCGTCCGGGTCCACGCCCGCACCCGCGAGGTGACCAGCTGGAAGCAGCCGCTCCTCGCGCCGCACGGCCTGACCCTGGCGGGGCTCGTGGTCCGGCGCATCGGCGGGAGGCTGCACGCGCTGGTGCGCGCGGAGGCCCTGCCGGGCTACCGCGACACCATCGAGCTCGGTCCCACGGTGCGGTTCGCGATGGACGACCACGCGGACACCCCGGCGGACCGGCGCCCGGAGTTCCTCGACTACGTGCTGTCGGCGCGCGAAGGCGTGCGCTACGACGTCGTGCAGTCGGAGGAGGGAGGGCGCTTCCTCCACGCCGAGACCCGTTACCTCGTGGTGGAGGCGGGCGACGACTTCCCGCTGCCGGTGCCGCCGGACTTCGCGTGGATCGCGTTCGACCAGCTCCTGGCGCTGCAGCGGCACAGCTACTACCTCGGCGTCGAGGCGCGGACCCTGCTGCTGTGCCTGGGCAACCTCTGACGGGAAGACGAAGGCGGTGACCCGGTCGCGAGGACCGGGTCACCGCCTTCTCCGTGGTGATTCCCCGTGGCGGTCAGGCCCTCACCGCAGGGCCTTCTCCCCCTCGTGCTCCTCCACGGACCGCGCCGGGACCGAGTGCGCCGGACGCTTGCGCCGGGAGGTGGCGAAGCGCCGGAACATCGGCTCCTCGACCAGCTTGAACTGCACCCAGGCGATGGCCAGCGTGATCGCGATCATCACTCCCAGCATGGCCCAGCCGACGGGCGTGCTCCAGCCCTCCGGCGTCCCGAACAGCGGGCGGGCGTAGACGATGACCATGTAGTGCCAGATGTAGAAGGCGTAGGACAGGTTTCCGAGCGCGACCATCGGACGGCTGGCGAGCCATCCGGTACGGCCCCGGCCGTCCCTGACGGCCGCCGCGGCGATGATGAGGCCGACCGGGACGAGGTGGATCGCCGCCATGTTCAGCCGCTCGGGGATCAGCGGAGCGATCGCGAAGACGACGGCGAAGAGGGCGACGGCGGTGCCGAGGTTCACCGGAATCTTCCGGCCGCTGAGAACGATCTTGGCCAGGAGGATGCCGAAGACGAACTCCAGCATCCGGAACGGCGGGAACTGCTGGATCACCCACATCTCCAGCTCCGGCCAGCCGAAGCCCTCGATGGGCTTGGAGGCGGGCAGCAGCACCGGGGCCAGCAGCGGCACCGCGAAGGCGGCCGCCACCACCCCGCCGGCCCAGGCCCACAGCCGCTCGGGCCTGATCCGGTCGACGAGGCGGATGAGCAGCGGGAAGCACAGGTAGAAGAACAGCTCGGCCGAGAGCGACCAGGTCGGCGGGTTGAAGGCGACCCGGGTCATCAGGTCCGGTATGAACGCCTGCAGCCCCAGGACGTGCGCCACCACGGTCCCCCCGTTGATGGGGGTGCTGAGCACCAGGCCGAGCACCGCGATGTAGACCACCAGCGTGGTCCAGTAGTTGGGGAAGACCCGCACGGCGCGGCGCCGCCAGAACGTCGGGGCGCTGTCACCCGGCCGGCGCGCCCAGGTCATGACGAAACCGCTCAGCACGAAGAAGTAGACCAGTCCGGCCCAGCCGCCCTGGAAGATCCACTCGGTGTACTCGTACTGGAAGTTGGAGGCGAACAGGGCGCCGCCGAGGAGGGCGTGGGTGAGGAACACCAGAAGGGCGGCGACGAACCGCATTCCGGTGAGGGTTTCGAGGCGGGACGATTGCACATTCGGTGAAACGTCCTGCTGAGATGTTTTCTGTACCATCGGACGGCACTTTCTCGGAGTCGCGGATCAATCGTGTGATTTCGGCCGCACGCCCCGCGTTCGCGGCCGCACTCTTTAATCGACTATCGCTTTCGGGTACGGCGGTGACACCTTCGTGGATGCGCTCGTCATCGAATCCGCCGGCACCGGCCGATCGTCCATTCGATGTTGAGTCCGAGGGCGGTCCCCGCCGGGCCGTTCATCAGCTCGGGGAGCACGCGCTCCCGCATGAGGTGGTGGATGACGGCCTCGCGCAGGCCCTGGTCGTCGATCTCCGACAGGTACTCGGCCTGGTTGGCGGGGACGAGCGCCGTCATCAGGGACTCCTCCGCGAGGATCTCGTAGGTCCGCTCTTCGACGACCCCCCGGAAGCGGGGGGCCAGCGCCGCGGACACCGACGACCGGGTCTGCGGGACGGGCAGGATCCGCTTGTCTGCGCGGCGCTGGGCGGCCTCCCTGACGCCGGGCCGTACCCGCGCCACCGCCTCCCCGAGCACGGGCGCCAGGGCGTGCGGCGCGGGGGAGTCGAGCGCGGCGAGCCAGTACTGGCGCAGCAGGCGGTTGGAGTCGTGGAAGAGCAGGGCGTAGGGACCCGTGGGTCCCAGGTCGGGTGAGCTGAAGGAGAGCAGGCCGCCGGGGCTCAGGACGTCGGCGATGGAGTCCACGGCGTGCCGCATGGCATCGTCGGTGAGGAGGTGGAACACCATGTTGGCCATCACCACGTCCACCTGCTCGCCGCCCATGACCTCGATCAGCGGGCGGAAGGCGCCGTCCACGCGGAGCGCGTGGAAGCGGGTCCACGGGTTCTCGCCCAGCAGCTCGTAGCCCTTGGCGAACCAGGTGGTGGGGATGTCGACGAGGTGCAGCTCGAAGGCGGCCCCCCGGTCGGCCAGGCGCTGCTCGACGCCGTGCGAGACGCAGGCTTTGATCAGCTCTATCGAGGCCAGGCCGGTTCCCGCGCCGTAGTCGAGCACCCGGACGGTCTCACCGGGCCGGACGCTTTCGATCCGCGCCTCGATGGCCCGGAGCGTGTCGCGGACCACGAT
Source organism: Planobispora longispora (assembly GCF_016863135.1). Lineage (GTDB taxonomy): Bacteria > Actinomycetota > Actinomycetes > Streptosporangiales > Streptosporangiaceae > Planobispora > Planobispora longispora. Next base: position 221,127 of record NZ_BOOH01000016.1, on the reverse strand, counting down.
GCCCGTGGCGCCGGAGCTCCAGCTGCGCGGGTGGGCGAGGTCGCCGTCGGTGTAGAGGAGCCGGTGCAGGCTCTCGCCGTCGGTGAGATCGATGTCCGGGGTGGGCCGCCAGGTGTCCCGGCGCTCCGTCGAGATCCGCGGCGGCGGCGGCTGCACGGGCATCAGGCGGTTGAGGGAGACCGCCACGAAGGGCCGGGTGGTCGGGTAGCGGCGTTCGAGGTGGCTGACGGGCTGGAGCCCGGCCAGGCGCAGGCACCGCGTGAAGGCGGGGTACTCCATGGGGTACTGGTGCGACAGCCCGTGGTAGGCGTCGAAGGCCACCGAGTGCAGGGCCCCGAGGTGCCGCCGGGTCACGTGCGGCGGGACGCAGTGGCCCTCGAGGATGACGAGCCCGTGCCTGCCCACGTGGGGCACCCACCGCTGGAAGTGGGCGACCAGGTCCGACTCCATCTCGGCGGCGCTCAGCGCGCGGCCGTCCGGTCCCACGTAGGCGGCGGACGACCAGCCCGGCACGTCGTCGCGCGGCTCCCCGCCGAGGTAGGTGCGGTCGTGGTCGATGAAGGCGCGGATGTGCAGCCCGTCCTCTATCGCCAGCCCGTGGGCCGCCAGCTGCCCGGCCAGCGCGTCGGGGTCGCTGATGTCGCCCAGGAGCAGCAGCGGGTCGCGCACCCCGGCCGCCTCGAGCACGGCCCGCGCCGAGTCGAGGGCGACGCTGCTGGCGTCGATGCCGACGTAGCGGACGCTGTCCCCGAACAGGTTGTGCAGGTGGGCCAGCCAGCTGCCGTCCCCGCAGCCCATGTCGGCGATGAACGAGGGGCGCGGGTCGCGGCCGAGGATCTCCGCGAACACCGGGTCCGCCTCCGCGAAGTAGCGCCGGTGGGCGGCGGCGCTGGCCTCGACGTTGAGCCGGCGCTGGCAGTGCCACTCGCCGTCGCCGGGCCGCACGAGCAGGTCGCCGCGGCAGAGGTCCTCGAGCCGGGCGAGCATCGGCAGGTAGGAGCCGACCATCCCGAGGTGGTCGACCATCTTCAGGCCCGCCAGCCCGAGCGGGGTCCAGGCTCCCTCCCCGTCGAGCCAGCCGATCATGGCCAGCAGCCGGGCGGCGTCGCCCTCGGGCCGCCGGAGGCGCCCCGAACCGCGCAGCGACAGCAGCGCGGGCACGGCGAGCACGCCGTCCAGGTGCATGGTGACCATGTCCGCGGGGTCGGCGGCGGCCCGCCAGTGCTCGTGCGCCCTGAGCAGGTCCGAGAACGCCGCCTCGGTGGCGGGGTCCCAGGGGTGCTCCCAGGAGTCGGGGGCGTTGTCGGTGAAGCGGGCCAGGAACCGCCCGCCGGCGGCGTAGCGCTCGCGGTGCCGCTGCGCGGCCCGGCCCTCCTCGGTCCATTCCAGCGTCTTCTCGTCCAGCCAGCCGACGCCGGCGAGGGCTCGCCAGGCGACGCGGACGTATCCCGTGTCCAGCCGGTCGCTCCCGCCCTGCGCGTCCAGCAGGTCCAGGGCGTCGAGCGCGCGGATCGCGGAAGAGAGCATCACGCCGTCCTGATAAAAAAACAGGATCCGGCGGACCAGTCCCCGGTCTATATCATTGAATTGCGTCCGAGGCGGCGCGGCAGTCGTCACTGAAATCCTCCCTCAATCACCTCTGTTACGATCGCAACACCGGCTCGGACGGCGCAACTCCTCCATTGCGTGACCTCCGTTCCGAATTCACCGTGAATGGGAGAGGAAAAGCGCGCGCATAAGAAAAGGCGCCGAGCGGGTCGGCGCCTTTTCTCCCGGGACGGCCGCTGGTCGGGCCGCCCCGGTGCCGGTTCTCATCTCTCGGAGAGCGCGGGCTGCTCATCCACCTCCTTCGGCTCGTCTGCGGGCTTCTTCGCGGGCTCCCCGTCGAGCTCTCCGTCGAGCTCTCCGTCGAGCTCCTCGACGGGCCCTTCGGCGGCCGCGCCCATGGGGGACACGTGCCGCAGCGAGGTGACGGCGAGGATCGCCAGGCCGACGATGATCGCCGCGCTGGCCCACGCCGTCGTGTTCAGTGCGCTGGTGAGGGCGCTGTTGGCCGCCTCGGCCAGCTCCGCGGCCGCCTGACCGCCGCCGAGCTGCTGCACGGCCGTCGCGGCCCCGGGCGCGCTCTCCTGGGCGGCCGCCGCCGCGTCGGCCGGGATCCCGGCCGGCATCGTGTCGTCGATCTGGGAGCGGTAGACGGACATGCCCAGCATGCCGATCACGGCCACCCCCATCGCGGATCCGAACTCGGCGGAGGTCTCGTTCACCGACGCCGCGGCGCCGGCCTTCTCCAGCGGCACCGAGGTCATGATCAAGGTGGCGCTCAGCCCCGCCGCCGGGCCGATGCCGGCCGACACCGCGACCAGGCCCGGCACCAGGAGGCCCAGGCTGCCCTCGCCGTCGACCTGGGCGACCAGCGCGTAGCCGACGGCGACGAGGACCAGCCCTCCGGTGATGACGTACCCGGGACGGTACTTCTGGGCCAGGAGCGGGCCGACCTGGAGGCTGACCAGGGTCGCCAGGCCCATCGGGATCGTCCACAGCGCGGCGCTCAGCGGCGTCAGCCCCTCCACCAGCTGCAGGTACATGTAGACGAAGAGGTACGCCCCGGACAGGAACCCGGCGAAGACGGTCATCGCCACGGCCGAGCTGAACGTGCGGTTGCGGAACAGGCTCAGGTCCAGCAGCGGGTTGGCCAGCCTGGACTGCCGGCGCAGGAAGACCGTGAGGAAGACCGCGCCCGCGACGATGGCCAGCACGGCCAGGGGGCCGACGCCCTCACGCGAGATCTGCTTGAGGCCGTAGATGAAGGGCAGGACGGCCGCCAGCGAGAGCACCACGCTGGGCAGGTCGATCCGGCCGGCGTCGGGGTTGCGGAACTCGGGCAGCGTCCTCGGCCCGACGGCCAGCAGGAAGACGGTGACCGGCACGGCCAGCAGGAACACCGATCCCCACCAGAAGAACTGCAGCATCGCCCCGCCGACGACGGGACCGAGGATCGCGCCGAGCAGGAAGCAGCCCATCCACACGCCGATCGCCGCGGACTGCTGCTTCGGGTCCTTGAACATGTGGGAGATCAGGGAGAGCGTCGACGGCATCAGCGTCGCGCCGGCGACCCCCAGCAGGGCTCTGGCCGCGATGAGCATCTCCCCGCTGGTGGAGAGGGAGGCCAGCACCGAGGCGGCGGCGAACGCCGTGGCGCCGATGAACAGCAGCCGCCGGCGGCCGATCCGGTCGCCGATGTTGCCCATCGTGACCAGGAGTCCCGCGATCATGAAGCCGTAGATGTCGATGATCCACAGCTGCTGCAGGCTGGTGGCGCCGAGATCGGCGCTGAGGTGGGGGAGCGCCATGTAGAGCACGCTCATGTCCAGGGCGATCAGGATGGTGGGCAGAGCCAGCACGGCCAGGCCGACCCATTCCCGCCGTCCGGCTCGCATGCTCGCCTCTTCCGCGGTGGGCGTGTGCATGGATGCTCCTTTCTGCCGCGGCCGAGCGCAGGTAGAGGCGCCACCGCGCTCAGGGGTTCGGGGGTTCGGGTTCCACTTCGTGTTTAACCGCCGGCGCCTCTACGTCGCTTCTCCGTACGTGCGCAGCCAGGCGCCGTCAGCCGGTTGCGGGCGGAATGTTCTGGTTCAGACGGAACAGGTTGGCAGGGTCGTACTTCGCCTTGATCTCGGCCAGCCGCTCGTAGGCGCCGCCCGGGTAGGCCGCCCGGATCCGCTCCTCGCCCTCGTCGAGCAGGAAGTTGACGTAGACGCCGTCGTCGCTCTGCTTGAGCGAGGCGGCGAAGTCGGCCACCCAGGCGGCGTGCCGGTCCGCCTCGGCGGGGTCGGCGTAGATCGCGGCCAGGTTGACCATGATGCGGCTCTGGCGGTGGGCGAACGCGGTGGCGTCGGCGGGCACCCGCGCCATGGCGCCGCCCAGGACCCGCAGCTGCGTCGCGGCCATCAGCGCCGTCGAGGACTCGATGCGCCGGACGATGTTCTCGGCGACCGCGAGGTCGACGTAGTCGATGAACATGTTGGCGGAGGCGGCGATGGGGTGCATCTCCTCCTCCTCGGGCGGATACATGCCCGAGTACGGCATGGGCTCCACCATGTCGGCCAGCGGGGTGATGGCCCGGAAGGGTGCGAGAACCCGCTCGGCGTCCTCGTCGGGGCCCGAGTAGCAGATCATCGCGAAGATGACCGGCGTGCCGTGGAGCTCCTCGGCCAGGAACGGCATCGGCGGAGCCGGCATGATGTTCGCGATCGTGGACAGCTCCTCGGGGGCCGCCTCGGCCTCCGCGACGAAGGCGACGATGGCCTCGGGGGTCGCGGGCAGGATCAGGAAGCCGCCGTGGATGCCGGCCAGTTCGTGCAGGCGGAACTTGAACCGGGTGGCGACGCCGAAGTTCCCGCCCCCGCCCCGGATCGCCCAGAACAGGTCCGGGTGGTTGTCCTCGTCGACCTGGAGGATCTTCCCGTCGGCCGTGACGATCTCGGCGGCCAGCAGGTCGTCCACGGTGAGGCCGTGCTTGCGCACGAGGTAGCCGACGCCGCCGCCCAGCGTGATGCCGCCGACGCCCACCGTGCCGGTGTCCCCGAATCCGGTGACCAGGCCGTGTTCTCCGGTCGCGGCGGCGTACTCCCCGGCCGTCATGCCGGTCTGCACCCACGCGGTCCGGCCCTCGACGTCGATGTCCAGGGCCTTCATCGCCGCCAGGTCGAGACAGATGCCCCCGTCGGAGACACTGTGGCCCACACCGCTGTGCCCGCCGCTGCGGACGGACAGCTCCAGGCCGGTCTCCCTGGCGAGCGTGACGATCCGTGAGACCTGGGCGGCGTCGGCCGGCCGGATGATGACCGCGGGCCGGTGGTCGATCCCGCCGGCGTACAGGGCGCGGGCCCCGTCGTACTCGGCGTCGCCGGGCTTGATGATCTGCCCGTACAGTTCGGGGTCGAGGTCCTCCACGGACAGGGACCCGGTTTCTGCAGTTGTTGTCACGAGGCGGACTCCTTCTTCAGGCAGGATTCACAGACGACTCAATCGTGAGCGCCTCGATCCCCGCATCTTCCAGGATGCGAAACCGGCTTCCCGGAGCCGGAGCCGGGTCGGGCGGCGCCTGTCATGCCACGGCCGGGACCACGTGCTTGCCGATGAGCTCCACCTGCCGCGCCGGGTCCGGCCCGGAGACGATCCCGACGGCCGTCTGGATGCCGGCCGCCTCCAGCTTGCGCAGCTCCTCGACCAGCGCGCCGGCGTTCTGGCCCGCGTCCGCGACGTCGAAGGGCAGGATGCAGGTCTTCTCGATCTCGTCGTAGTCGCGCCCCTCGGCCGCGCAGTGGCCGCGCAGCACGTCCAGCCTGTCCCGGACATCGGATCCGGCGTAGAGGTTGCAGGCGTCCGCGTAGCGGGCCACCAGGCGCAGGGTCCTGTCACCGCCGCCGCCGATCATGATCGGCGGGCGCGGCCTGGAGTGGCTCTGCGGCAGGTTGAGCAGCCGCTCCAGCGCGTAGTGGCGCCCGGAGAAGGGCTGTTCGGAGCCCTGCTCGCCCTCCCACATCCCCCGGCAGATCTGGAGCGTCTCCTCCAGCATCTCGAAGCGCCGGGCCAGGGAGGGGAAGGGGATTCCCAGGCCGGCCGCCTCCGCCTCGTCCCACCCGACGCCCAGGCCCAGCACGGCCCGGCCGCCGGACAGCACGTCGAGGGTGGTCACGGTCTTGGCCAGCAGCCCCGGCGGGCGGAAGTGCACACCGGCCACCACCGGGGCGATCCGGCACCGCCGGGTGTGGGCCGCCAGGAAGGACAGGACGGTGAAGCACTCCAGCTGGGGGGCCTCCGGGCCGCCGGCGTGGGGTCCCTGCCACAGGTGGTCGCCCACGCCGATCAGTGAGAAGTCGAAGTCGTCGCCGGCGTGGGCGATCCTCGTCAGAGTCTCGACCGGGCTCCCGGCCCACCTGAAGTCGCCGATCACTACGCCGATCTTCATGCCGGGCCTCCCGTCAGCGCGGGCACGGTGAGCCGGACCGGCAGCGAACGGTGGCCGTTCATGATGAAGGTCGGCAGCGGCTGCAGCTCCTCGGCGGGCACCGCGAGGGACAGGTCCGGGAAGCGCTCGAACAGGGTGGACAGGCCGATCTCCCCGATCAGGCGCGCGATGCCCGCCCCGAGGCAGTAGTGCGGGCCGTACCCGAAGGAGATGTGCTCCTTGTCGGCGCGGGTGACGTCGAAGGCGTCGGGGTCGTGGTGCAGGGCCGGGTCGCGCCCGACCCCGGTGTAGTTGATGAGGATGGGCTCGCCCTTGCGGATGGTGATCCCGTCGAGCTCGATGTCGTCGGCCGCGAACCGCAGGGGGAGGCTGGCCAGCGGCGCCTCGGCGCGGAGCGTCTCCTCCAGGACCTCCTTCCACGACACCCGGCCGCTGGTGACCATCTCGCGCTGCTCCGGATGGGTCAGCAGCGCGGTGGTGGCCTTGTCGAGGAAGTTGATCGTGGTCTCGGTGCCGGCGCCGAGAATGGCGAAGATCGTGTCGGCGAGCTCCGGCTCGCTCAGGCGGCTGCCGTCCTCGTCACGGGCGGCGATCAGGTCGCTGGCGATGTCCTCGCCGGGGTTGCGGCGCTTGGACTCGATGAACTCGGCCATCGCGCCGCGCCAGCCCGCCAGGACCGCGGCGGCCTGCTCGGGGGTGGCGGTGGTGTCCACCATCAGCTCGATGACCACGGCCGTCTTGGCCAGCGCCGTCTCGTCCATCCCGATCAGGTCGGCCACCAGGCGGGCCGGGAGCGGGTAGGCGAAGGACTCGCGGAGGTCCACCACCTCGCCCGGCTCGGTGGCCGCCAGCGCGTCGATGAGCTGGTCGGTCAGCTCCACGATGCGGGGCTTGATCGCCTGCACGCGGCGGGGCGTGAACGCCTTGCCGACCAGTCTCCGCAGCCGCAGGTGATCCTTGCCCCAGGAGGTGGAGATGTTGTCCATCGCCACCCAGCTGATCAGCTCCCAGTCCGGCGGGACCTCCCCGCTCTGGAAGGCCGGCCAGTGGGCGCGGGCGCTCTTGGTGATCCGGGGATCGGTCAGCATCTTCCGGGCGGTGGCGTAGTCGTTCACCATCCAGGCCGTGACACCCCCGGGCAGCTCGACGGGGGTGGCGGAACCCTTGGCCCGCAACATGTGGGCCTCGGCGTGAATGTCTTTCCCCGTCACATCAAGGACATAGGGGCATTTGTCCATGAGAAGTCTCCAAAGACCTAGTCGGGCAGCCTGATGGAAAGCGCGTGACGGAACTCGTCACGGGGGTCGTATCGCCGCTTGACCTGTTGCAGGCGCGGGTAGTTGTCCTTGTAGTACAGGTGGTGCCAGGGGATCCCCGAGGTGTTGAGCGCGGGGTCGGCCAGGTCGGCGTCCGGGTAGTTGATGTAGGAGCCGTCGCTGTGCTCGTCGGGCGCGGGCACTCCCCCGCTGTGGGCGTAGACGTCCCGGTACATCTCCCGGATCAGGGCGATGTTGGCCTCGTCGTCGTCGGGACTCGACCAGGCGCCCAGGTGGGCGGCCTTCAGGATCGAGTCGCGCTGCGCGGTCGCCGTGGCGTCGGGGGCGACGGCGTTGACCCGCCCGCCGTACCCGACGAGCAGCAGCTGGGTCGGGTTGTAGGCCTCGCCGGCGAGGTGACCGTGGATCACCTCGATCTGGCGGTCGGTGTAACCCTTCCGCAGGTAGGCGGCCTTGATCTTGAAGCGGCGCATATCCGGATTGCCGGGATCGCCGTAGCCGGGGTAGGCCGCGGCGTACAGCCACGGCTGGGTCTGCAGGTTGCGGACCACGGGCTCGGCGCCGACCCCGGCCGCGACGGCGTCCAGGAACCCGGCCATCAGCTCCTCCGCGCCCGGCGCTCCGGCGTCGACCTGGGCGCCCGCCATCAGCCCCGGGGGCACCGAGCGGTGCGTCCCGTGGAACCACGGGAACAGGTGCCGGGCGGGCGAGTCGGGGTCGCTGTTCTTCTCGCACCAGTCGCCGAAGTTGCGCAGCATGGTGGTGAAACCGGCCTGGTCGATCGTGTCCCACGACCAGATCGCCACACCGCTGAGCGTCGCGGCCGGCGCCCTGGGCAGCAGCTCGGCGGGGTCCTCCGAGGTCGCGCCGGGGCTGCGCACCCAGTAGCGGGTCACCACGCCGAAGTTGCCGCCGCCCCCGCCGGTGTGCGCCCACCACAGCTCACGGTGCGGGTCGTCGGGCTCGCGGGTGGCCGTCACCGCCTTCGCCCGGCCGTCCTCCCCGACCACGACCACCTCCACCGCGTAGAGGTAGTCGACGACGGCGCCGTGACTGCGCGACAGGGGACCGAAACCACCGCCGGCGAAATGACCGCCGACTCCGACCTCCGGGCTCATCCCGGCCGGGACGGTCACCCCCCAGCCCTTGAACAGGACCCGGTAGACGTGGCCCAGCGTCGCGCCGGCCTCGATGGCGAAGGCGCGGCGCTCGCTGTCGTAGTAGACGCCGGTCATCTCAGAGATGTCCAGCAGGACTTTGACCTCCGGATTGGCGATGAAGTTCTCAAGGCCGTGCCCGCCGCTGCGCACAGCGATCCGCCTGCCCTCGGCCACGGCCTCGTTCACCGCCTCGACGACCTGCTCGGTGGTGGTCACCACGCGGACGCAGTCGGGCTTTCCCACGAATCTGTGATTCGTGCCGCGAAGCAGGCTTTCATATCGCGGGTCGTCGGGGGTGATGCGCGCAGACACAAGTGCCGGAACGTCGGTCATATCGATTCGTCCTCCAATGTCTGCGACCAGACTGGCGCGCGGCGACATCGCGGGCACCTTCCGATGTGCTGACAACCGAGCAACGGAGGAGATGCCGCCGGGACGGGCGTCACGGACTATCGATCGTTGGAGCAGTTCTGTGATCGCAGGCCCGGCGGCCGACCGCCGGGCTGGCCAGACATTACATTCTGGAAAGGATTGCGCCGGTGGCCGAGGCGAATCAAGCGGGCAGAATAGTAATCGACGCCCTCTTCTCCGAGTACACGTTCCCCAACTTCCTGGATCCCATCAAAAAGCGTGCGGCGGAATTCGAGAGACTCCACCCCGAATACCGCATCAACGTGGGCAGCTTCTACTTCCAGAACCTCGCCGAGGAGATCTCGGCGGCCACCCTGGAGGGGCGCCCGCCGACCATGGCCTCCTACTACAGCGGCGCGACGCAGCTGGCCCGGGACACGCTCACCCGTGAGGGCAGGCCGCTCTACACCTCGGTGGAGAAGGCGATCGCCGGCCGCACGGAGATCCTCGGCCACCCCGTCGTCCTCGACGACATGGTCGCCGCCGGCCGGGAGTTCTACACGATCGACGGCTCGTTCTGCGCCGTGCCGCTGACCCTCTCGACCATGCACATGTACACCAACACCACGCTGCTCAACGCCGCGGGAATCGAGGAGGTCCCGCGCACCTGGCAGGCGGTCGAGGCCGCGTGCCAGGCGATCGCCAAGCTGGACCCGGGCCCGTCGCACGCCATCAGCTGGGCCAACGACGGCAAGTTCTTCCAGCACGCGCTCATCCAGCAGGGGGCGACCCTCACCGACGCCGGCAACGGCCGCACCGGCCGTGCGAAGAGCGTCGATCTCACCTCCCCGGAGATGATGGCCTACGTCATGTGGTGGTACCGGCTGTTCCGGGACGGCCACTACCTCTACACCGGCAAGGTCGAGGACTGGGCGGGTTCGGCCCGCGCCTTCGCCGACCAGCAGGTGGTCTTCCGGTTCAGCTCCTCCTTCGACGCGCCCTACATGGTCAAGGCGGCCAGGGAGGCCGGCTTCGAGATCCACATCGGGCCGACGCCGCACAACGGCGACCTGCCGTACGGCGGGAACTGGATCGGCGGCGACGCCATGTGGCTGGCCGACGGGCTCGACCAGGCCACGCAGGACGGCGCCCTCGCCTTCATGCAGTACCTCAACAGCCCGCGCAACGCCGCCGAGTGGCACAAGGTGTACGGCTCCGCGCCCGTGACCTACCCCGCCGCCGAGCTGCTGGAGCGGGAGGGCTGGTACGACGAGCACCCCTACCACCGGGCGGTGTCCGAGCAGCTGGAGCTGGCCGACGGGGCCCCCGGCTCGCACGGCCCGATCCTGGGGCACTTCGCGCAGGTCCAGCACGCCATGATGGAGGCCCTGGAGGACGTCATGGGGCGCGGCCACGACCCGGTCGAGCGCTTCACCCGGGCCGCCGCCGAGGCCCAGCGGCTCCTCGACCACTACGGCGTCGCCTGCGTCGGCACCGGCCCGCGGCCCGGCCACTGCATGCTCATCGACTGCTGAGCCGGGAAAGCGACCGGACACGGGACACAGCACAACGCAAGGGGCCGATGGGAGGAGATCCCATCGGCCCCTTGGTCGTCGCCGGTCAACGACGCCGGGCGGGGAGCCCCAGCGGACGGCCCGCCGTACGGTAGAGCCACCACTGCACGATCATGAGGTTGGCCACCCAGCCGATCCAGCGGGCTCCTTCCAGGAGATAGTTGAAGTCGATCTGGATGCCGAACGCGAAGATGGTGTTGACGATCAGCACGCCCCACACGTTGTTCATCACGATGGCGAAGCTGTAGAGCATGAACCTGCGGTGCCGCTCCCAGTCGCGCCTGCGGGCCCAGACGAACCCGGTCAGGGTGAAGGCGAACCACAGGAGCGTGGCGCAGACGACCCCGATCTGGCCGACCGGCGGCGCGAACCGGACGATGATCAGCCCTATCACCGCGGAGACCAGGGCGGAGACCACGTACACCCGGCCGCTGATCCGGTGGACGGTCGGGTGGTGGACCCGGATCCGCGGCCAGACCTGCAGGATGACCGTGAGCATCGCCAGGGTCCCGCCGATCATGTGGACCACCAGCAGCGGGTAGTACAGCGGGAAGCCCTGGTGGTCGGGGAGCGGCGCCGTGCTCTCGGGCACGTACGGCCGGATCTGGAAGATGAGGTAAGCCACCACGATCAGGGCGAGCGGGGCGATCCACGGCCGGCGCCACCACTGCACCCGTGCGGAGGGCGGGCCTGCCGGCGCGGTGAGCTCGCGCGTGTCGAGTGCCACTGTGGTCTCCTCTACGGGTGCAGGACGTAGCTGACGTCCGGTGACTGGGCGCCGGTGAGCAGCGCCCGGTAGGCCTCTCCGATCGCCTCGGGGCCCTGGCCGTTCCTGATGGTGAGCCACGAGGCGGTGCTCTCGAGGAAGCGCCGCTCGGACGCGCCGTAGCGGGAGTAGTACGTCTGCGCCCCTTCCGCCTCCGCCTTCTCCCACTCGACGGCCGGAGTGAAGAAGACCTCCGCCGCGGGACCGCGCAGCCCGTCCGGGGGCGGCACGGCGGCCGTGGAGTGGGTGAAGCCGATCAGCACGGTCGCGGCGAGGTCCTTCTCGTACCGCTCCGCGACGGCGAGCCGGGTGCCGGCGTCGCCCGTGAGGTCGACGAAGACGATCGGGCCGTCGACCTCGGGCCACTCGCCGTAGGGCGTGACCGTGTCGTACAGCCCCAGGCCGGTGACGAAGGAGGCGGCGGCCGTGACGCCCGCCGTCGTCAGCTTGGAGCCGCGGTGCGCCAGCTCCTCCACCAGGCCGATGGCCACCTTGCTGGAGGCGCTGGTGATGACGGCCGACACGGCGCCCTGCGCCTCCTGGGCGACGAGCAGGTCGGCGAGGTTGTACGCGGCGGGATAGACCGGGTGGATGAGGGCCCGGCGGTCGTCCAGCTCGTCCGGCTCGGCCGCGAGCTCGAACGTCCAGTACCACGGGTGCAGGAAGTGCCGCGTGGGGGTCGTGTCGGCGAAGCCGCGCGGCGTGACGGCCGGCTTCACCACGTGGTGCGTGGACATCGGCACATAGCCGAAGTAACGGGCGCCCACGCTGATCTCGGGGTGCCGGGACTCGGCGACGCGGACGAAGCCCCAGACCGGGACCCGTCCGTATCCCTCGGGGCCGGGGAACGCGTCGAAGAACGGGATGTCCGATTCGCCGAACCGCGCGTAGGTGGCGTTGTTCGTGGTGAGCCCGAACTTCTCGACGGTCAGGAGCACCTCACCGTCCTCCAGCGCGACGGGGGACGCGGCACGAACCTCGATCGCCGACAGGTCGTCGCGCTTGACCACTAGGTCCCATCTGTCCAATTCGGGCACTGTCCTCTCGTGCATGGCGAGCCTCCGCCTGGACTGTTCTCAGGGGACATCGTGCTTTCCCCCGGCAGGCCGTACATCTTCGGGAATGCGGTGCGGGAGACAAGGAGGGAACACCGCAAACTGGGATACGCGCGGCCGGTCCGGAAACGCGAACCTAGCGGCGACACCGACTCGGACGGGACTCAGATCAGAAAGGACTGAGCGATGCCACCGTCAAAGTTCGCGAACCGCAACTCCGAAGATGCGAGAACACGATTGCCGTCCCTCACCGGGATGCGATTCATCGCCGCGTTCTCCGTGTTCGCCATCCACGCGCTGCTGACCCCGGTATTCGCCGAGAAATCGCTGCAGATGTTCCCCGCCCCCGGCGGGACCGCCATGCTCATGTGGCAGTCCGGCTTCGTGGGCGTCAGCTTCTTCTTCATTCTCAGCGGATTCGTGCTGGCCTGGTCGATGCGCCCCGGGGCGGGCGCCCGGTCGTTCTGGCGGCGGCGCTTCTTCAAGATCTACCCGAACCACCTGCTGACTCTCGTCGCCGCGATCGTCCTGTTCGGCGGAGTCTTCCAGATGCCCCTCGACCTCACCACGGGCATCCTCAACGCGCTGCTGGTGCACTCGTTCTTCCCGCAGATGGAGATCTGGACCAGCTTCAACTCCGTCTCGTGGTCGCTGTCCAACGAGGCGTTCTTCTACCTGCTGTTCCCCCTGCTCTGGCTCGCCGTCGGCCGCATCCGGCCGGAGCGGCTCTGGCTCTGGGCGGGCGTCGTGGTGGGGGTGATCTTCGCCGTCCCGCCGGCGGCGGCGCTGATCTTCCCCGACGGGCCGTGGGATCCGCTGACCCGCTCTCCGTACCTGGAGTTCTGGTTCACCTCCAAGTTCCCGCCCGTCCGCCTGCTGGAGTTCGTCTTCGGCATGATCCTGGCCCGGATCGTCATGACCGGCAGGAAGGTCCCGCTGAACCTGGGCAGCTGGACGCTGGTGACCGTCGTCGTCTTCTTCGTGGCGCCGTACCTCCCGCTGACCTACCCGCAGGTGGCGGCCATGGTCGTGCCGCTGGGCCTGCTCATCGCCACCGGGGCCCAGGCCGACATCGCGGGCAGGCGCACCTGGCTGGCCGGCCGTCCCATGGTCTGGCTCGGTGAGATCTCCTTCGCCTTCTACATGTGCCACCTGCTCGTCCTGAACTACGGGCACACGCTGCTGGGCGGCGGGAGCTGGGACACCCCGGCCGCGCTCGGCGTCCTGGCGATCCTCTTCCTCGCCTCGCTGGCCGTGGCGTGGCTGATGTACACGCTGGTCGAGAAGCCCATGATGCGCTTCAGCAGGCCGCGGCGGGCGCGTACGGCGGAGCCGGCCGAGGCCGCGGTGCCGGTGACCGCGTCGTCCGGGTGATCCGGAACACGGAAAGGACGCCATCTCGCCGGAGCCAGATGGCGTCCACAACAGGTGGCCTGCGCGACCGCGTGACGGTTGCGCAGGCCGCCGCCTCACTCGCCCATGAGGGGCCTGATCTCCACACCACCGCGCCAGGTGGCCGGGTTCTGCTTGGCCACCTCCATGGCGTGGTCGAGGTCGTTCGCCTCCAGGACGGCGAAGCCGCCGATGACGTAGGGGGCGTCCACGAAGGCGCCGTCCTTGACGCCGCCGTCCCGGGAGACGGACTTGCCCTGGGTGCTGGGGTGCAGGGCGTAGCCGGTGACGGTCTTGACGCCGATCTCGTCGACCTTGGCCGCGTAGGCCTCGAGCGCCTCCATCTCATCCGCCGGAGCGCTCTCCCAGTCACCGGGGGTGGGGGCGAAGATGATCATTGCGAACTGCGGCATGGTTTTCTCTTCCTTTCCTCTCGGTGCGCCTTCCCGGCCTCCAGAGCCCGGTCAGACCTGCAGGGTTGTTTCTGAACTGGAAGTCGCACTGCGGCGGGGACGGAACGCCGACAGCTACAACATTTTCCGGCCGCCGTCCGCGCGGTGTCTTCTTTCAAAAAGCGCTCTCGGCCGCGGGAAAGGCTCCCGTCATCCGCCGGCGGCCCCTGTTGCCCCTGACCAGGAGGTCCTTCAGGGTGTCGGCGCCGCGGGCGCCCCGCAGCGCCGCGGCGGCGGCGGCCAGATCCCGGACCACCTCGTCCAGCACCGCGGCGACCGGTTCCGCGTTGTGCTCCAGGATGTCGCACCACAGTTCCGGCAGGCCGGCGGCGATCCGCGTCGTGTCCCGCAGTCCCTTGCCCGCCAGGGAGAGCTCCGTCTCGTCCGCGTCCGCGAGCCGGGCCGCCAGCGCCGCGGACACCAGGTGCGGCACGTGCGACACGGCCGCGACGGCCCGGTCGTGCCTGCCCGGGGGGAGCAGGTTCACCCTCGCCCGGCAGGTCTCGACGAGCTCGACGACCGGCCGGACGGCCTCCCACGGCGTCTCGGGCCGCGGGCACAGCACCCACGGGCGGCCGGCGAACATCTCGGCGCAGGCCGCCGCCGGGCCGGGCAGCTCGCGCCCGGCCATGGGGTGTCCGGGCACGTAGGTGGCGAAGTCGCAGCCGGCGCGCGCGGCCTCCGCCACGATCAGCCCCTTCGTGCTGGCCACGTCGGTGTACACCGCGCCGAGACCGCGTTCCTGGGCCTCGCGCAGCACCGGGACCACCGAGGACGGCGGGGTCGCGACGACCACCACGTCGGCCGGCGGCGTGTCCGGGGTGAACCCGGTCCCGGCTCCCATCCGCTCCGCCGTGGCCAGGGCGTCGGGATCCTTGTCGATCAAGGTCACCTCGGCTCCGGCCCGCCGCATGGCGAGCGCTATCGAGGTCCCGATGACGCCGCTGCCGATGACCGTGACGGCGCGGAGGGCGGTCGCGTCCGGAAAGGCCGGCGCATCGGAGAAAGCCGATGCGCCGGGAAAAGCCGGCGCATCGGGAAAAGCCGATGAGACCTCAAGAGTGGCGACCGTCGTCATTGCATTCCTTCCGCCGTTTTCCGACCGCGTTTCCCGGTTCACGGGTCTGCTCTCACGGACCAATGATGTTGTCTTCGGTCCGCGGCCTCCAGGGGAATCGGAATCAGCAAGCTGTAGCCCCGCATCAGCTTCCTGCCACGGACGGAAACGCCGGGAAAACGCGCGGGGCCCCCGGTGGTTTCCACCGGGGGCCTCGCGGAGAATCCGGATCGGACGGGGACGGGATCAGGGGGCGGGGTCAAGGGGACAAGGGGAAGGGGTTCAGGAGGGACGGGGTCAGGTGGGGACCGGGTCAGGCGGGGACCGGGTCAGGCGGGGACCGGGGCGAACTGGCCGGGGGTCCGCCCGGCCCCGGCCGGGCCGCGGTACGCCTGGGCGATGGACAGCCAGTGCTCCGCTTCCTCGCCGGACGCCGCGACGGCCAGGTCGTCGCGGTGGCGCCGCCTCGTCACCAGCAGGCAGAAGTCCTCGGCGGGACCGGTCACCCGCTGGGGCGAGTCCTCCGGCCCGAAGGCCAGCACCTCGCCGGAGGGAGCGGTGATCTCGAAGCGGAACTCGGTGGCCGGCGGCGTCAGCCCGCGCGACAGGTAGCCGAAGTCGCGGGTCAGGACGGCGAAGAGCACCAGGTGCTTGATCCTGTCCGTCCGCTCGAGCCGGACGCCCAGGGCGTCGGCGATGTCCTGGCCGTGCGCGAACTGCTCCATGATGCCGGCGCAGGCGAGGATCACCGGCGGCAGCGGGTTCACCAGCCACGGCACGGTCTGGCCCTCGGGCACGGCGGCCAGCGCCTCGACGACCGCCTCCCGCTCGGCCCGCCACTTGCCCAGCAGCACCTCCGGAGTGTCGTTCTCGTAGAGCTTGAGCGCGGCGTTGACGGCGCCGTCGAAGTCGTCCTTGGCGCCGGCCACCAGGGCCTGGAAGGCCTCGGCGTCCGAGGCCGCCGTCTTCGCCAGGGCGAAGATGAAGGTCAGGTGCGCGATCTGGTCCGCGATCGTCCACCCCGGGGCCGGCGTGGGCGCCTTCCATTGCTCCGGGCTGAGCCCGGCGACCAGCCGGTCCAGCACGTCGCCTTCCACGGCCAGGTCGCGCAGAACCTCGTCCAGGGCGGTCATGATGTCCTCCTCTTGCTGGGGATTGGTGAGAGCGCGGGGACGGCCGCCCTCCGCGCCGCGGCGAAGGCCGCCCATGAAGTGAGCTCGATCAGGGCCCGGTCGCCCGGCCGCCCCTGCCGGAACTCCTCGATGACCTGGTCGTCGACCTGGTAGGCCGCCATCGCCGTCAGCAGGGCCAGCCGCCCGGCCGGACGGTGCACGGGAGCGAGGAGCCGCACCGCGTCCGTCACCCAGGACCGGCTGAGCCCGACGGGCGCGCCGTCCCAGCCGGCCAGGTGCGCGGTGACGAGCTCCCGGACGGTTCTGGGCACCGAGAGGCTCCCGGCCGTCTCGACGGCCGCGGCGGCCCGGCTGAACGCCTGGGCGAGGATGGGTTCCTCTCGCGCCCAGGAGAGGTCGGCGGGCAGTTCGGCGCCCGGCAGCAGGCTCAGCGACGCGCCCGGCGCTCCGGGCCGGCCGGTCGCCGAACTCATGACCGTCCCGAACAGCCTCATCAGGACGCGCTGCAGGGAGCCGGGCACCTGGGGCGGTATCGGGGAGTCGGCCAGGAACACGTTGACCATGCGGTTGAGGTAGTGGAACGTGGTCGCGACCGCGACCAGCTCCGCGTGCGGGCGCCACGAGATCTCCCGCGGCTGCCACGACCGCGCCCAGGCGGCGATCCGGCGCATGTCGGGGTCGGGGACGGTCTCCAGCTCCCCGGCCGTGTACCTCCCGCCGGTCATGCTGCGCAGCATGGCCCCGTGCACGTCGACGCAGTACGGGCAGCGGTTGCCGAGCGACACCGCCGCGGCGGCCATCTCCTTGGCCGCCCTGCCCACCGTGCCCTCCGCGAGCAGCGACTCGCGCAGCATGATCCAGCACGCGGCGAGCAGCTCGGGAGCGGGCGCGTGCAGGATCACGGGCGGCGCCAGCATCCCGAAATCGTGTTCGAGCTGGGCGTACACGCGTGTCACCGGCTCCGGCGCGGCGCTCGGCCGTACCGGGGCGACGTGCCGGATCTGCGCCAGCACACCGGGCAGCGAGGCCCGCGCGAGCATCACTCCCATCGACGCGTCCCCTAGCTCCGCGTGAGGGTGGGCAGGAGGTCGGCCACGCCGCGCCGGCCGCCGGTGCCTCCGTCCGGCGCGGGAGCCCCGTATTTGACGTCGATCCCGCGGGCCCGGGCCGCCTCCACGATTCCCGGCACGGCGCGCTCGGCCAGCGCGGCGATGGTCATGGCCGGGTTGACGGTCAGGCCCGCCGGCACGGCCGAGCCGTCGGTGACGAAGATCCCCGGGTGGCCCCGCAGCTCGTGCCGGTCGTCGAGGGCGGAGGTCGCGGGGTCGTCCCCGATGCGGCACGAGGCCAGCGGATGCACGGTGTAGGCGCCGATCAGGTCGTTGGTCCACGGCGTCACCGTGGCCAGGCCGTCACGCTCCAGGATGTCCTTCACCTCGGCGTCGGCGAGGTTCCATCCGCGCCAGGTGTTCTCGGTCGGCTGGTAGCGCAGCCGGCCGAGGCCCAGCATCTGCTGGGAGATCCTGTCGGCGTTGCCGCGCGCCGGCGGCGGGCCGAAGACGCCCTCGTTGTCGTCCTCGGTCATCTGGAAGATGATCAGCCACGACTGCCAGTCCTTGAGCATCTCCTTCTTGCGCGGGCCGAACCAGGTCAGTCCCTCCTCGTCCGCCACCTGCGCCAGGATGGTGCCCAGGCCCGGCGGGAAGTAGAGCTGCTCCAGCGAGAACCGGGTGTATTCCGGCAGGGAGCCGTCCAGCCGGTCCCAGTTCGCCACGGTCGGGCCCTTGCCGATCTGGTTGGCGGCGTACGCCAGGCCGTCGTCGCGGCTGAGGCCGAGCACCTCGCGCACCCGGTCCTCGTTGAAGACGGCGGTGTTGAGCCGCTCGCCGTTGCCGGAGAAGTAGCGGCCCACGGCGTGGGGCATGTCGCCCAGCGTCCCGGCGCTGCGCTGGAGGATGACGGGGGTGGCGCCGGCTCCCGCGGCCAGTACGACGATCTTCGCCTCGATCGTCCCGCCGCCCGTGACGACCCGGTAGTCCTCCTCGTCGACGTGGCTGTAGTCGACCCTGTAGTAGCCGTCGTCCGCCCGCGCGATGGACTGCACCTCGTGCAGCGGCCTGATCTGGGCGCCGTGCGCCAGCGCGGCCGGCAGGTAGTTCACCAGCAGCGACTGCTTGGCGTCGAACCGGCAGCCCGCCATCATCCAGTTGCAGTTGGTGCAGGAGCCGGTGTCGATGGCCGCCGGGACGGGGTTCGCCGTACGGCCCGCGTGGTCGCAGGCCGCCGCCCACAGCCCGCCGGCGTAGGAGACGTCCTCCCAGCCCTGCTGCGTGATGGAGATCGACTCCGCGACCCGGTCGTACCAGGGGTCGAGGGAGTCGCGGCTGATGGCGGCCGGCCACATCCGCCTGCCGATGCTGCCGCGGCGCTCGAAGACGAAGCGCGGCGCGCGCGGCATGGCCGCGAAGTAGACCACGCTGCCGCCGCCCACGCAGTTGCCGCCCAGGATGCTCATGCCGTCGCCCACGACGAAATCGAAGGCGCGCGTGTACGACGAGCCGAGCTTGAAGTTGTGCTCGAAGTCGGTGGTGGTCAGCCAGGGGCCGCGTTCGAGGATCACGACCTTGGCGCCGCCCGCGGCCAGGTGGTAGGCGGTGATCGCACCGCCGAATCCGCTCCCTACGACCAGGACGTCGGTGCGTTCGTGGCTCATGCGGGGCTCCCTGAAGGCGTCGTGTTCGGGTGCGGGACAGCCAGCGCTCTGCCGTAGGAGAACTTCCGGAACCGCCACAGCCCGTCCGCGTCCGGTCTGGTGATGCCCATCGCGGTGAGGCCGGGGTGGCCCGCTGCGAGCGCTTCGGCGGTGTCCAGGTGGGCGCCCGAGTCGTAGGCCATGTAGCAGAAAAGCGCCAGGCTGATCCACATGGCCTTCTCCGGATGACCGGGCGCGGTCAGCCGCCGCACCAGATCGGTGCGCTCGGCGAAGGACAGCGTCACGAAGGCCGGCCCCTCCGGGGACAGGCCCTTCTCCGCCGCGTAGGCGCGGGCGTGTTCGTTCAGCAGGCGGGCGAAGTCGTCCAGACCCTCGGAGACGCCGGTGGCGTCCCATTCGAGGAGTTCGACGGCGCCCGCCGCCACCGCGCCTCCACCGGGGGAGACCCCGGCGACGGCCCGGTCGTCGGGGGATCGCTTCTCCCCCGGGAGGATCGTGTCGGCGAACGCTTCGAGAGTCGTCGTCCTGATCTGATATTCGTCCGGGGCAGGCGACCGCATACGCATTCCTCATGTCAGGTCCAGCTCGGTCCGGCCCCATCGTCCATCCGCCGGTGAAGCGCCCGCATCTCGCCGCTTGCTTTACCTGAAAGAATTACTGCACACTGTCCTGAACCATTCAGAAACCCTCTCGGCCGGGTGACCCCTAACACCCCTAGCCCTCTCCCGCATCTTTGGGACAGCCACCCGAGAATCGCAAGATAAGCATCCATTTCCCACCCCTCCCGGTGCTACCTTCCCAGTGGATAAGTCAAGCCCTTCTTGATCGCCATCGCCGGGGATTCCGCATCCATTCTCGGGGAGGGGAAATGGAGAATGAGAGATCCGTTCTGCGAGCCATTCTCGCCATGCAGGCGGAACTCGGAGAACCACTTACCGTAGACGATCTCGCACGTACGGCGATGTTCAGCAAGTTCCACTTCTCCCGCATCTTCCAGCGGGTGACGGGACTGTCGCCCGGCCGGTTCCTGTCGGCGCTGCGCATCCAGGAGGCCAAGCGGCTGCTCGTGACGACCCGCTTCGCCGTAACCGAGATCAGTCACCAGATCGGCTACTCCAGCGTGGGAACCTTCAGCACGCGGTTCACCCACAGCGTGGGCGTCTCCCCGATCAAATACCGCCAGCTGCAGAGCGCGGTCCCCTGGTCGCTGATCGGCCACCGGCACGACCTGGAGGGCGTCTCCTCGGCACGGATCACCGGCGAGATCTCCTCTCCGATAGAGAGGCCCGTGTTCGCCGGCCTGTTCCCCGGCAGGCTCCTCGAAGGCCGCCCCGTCCGCTACACGGTGATCGACGGCCCCGGCTCGTTCGAACTGGCCGACATCCCCCCGGGGAATTGGTACCTGATGACGCAGTCCGTCGAGGCCGGACGGGAAGACGCCCTCGATCACCCTCCCGGCGGCGACAGGTCACTGTACGTCGGATTCGGAGGTCCGATATCCGTCCCGCCGCATTCGATGACGCGGCGGATGGACGTGCAACTGCGGCCGATGACCCCGCTGCACCCGCCGGCGCTGCTGGCGCTGCGCGAACTGTTCAGCACATGAAGTGAAGCACACGGGGTGTGCGGTCCGCAATACGCGGCATGCAAGCGCGCGAATTTTCTGGAAAGCCGCCGCCGTAATGAGAGAACCATCGGGAAACGAATTCCGATGAATTCACGGGAACATAAACGACCGCCCGGACCGGAGTCCGGGCGGTCGTGTGACCCGTGTGATTCACAGAACGGCGGCCACCTCCCTCGAACGGCCCGCGGCCGCGGATTCCACCGCGCTCACCGTCATCGGCAACCCGCCGCGGATGCGCAGTGACAACATCGGCTCCGGGACGGCCCGGCGCCCCGGCACCGCGGTCAGCCGCAGGTCGCGGGAGACCATGGCGATGACGAAGACGGCCTCCATCATCCCGAGGTGGTTCCCGACGCAGAAGCGCGGGCCGGCGCCGAACGGGATGTAGGCGTACCGCGGCCGGTTCGCCGGGGCGCCGGGATCGAACCGCTCGGGGACGAACCGGTCGGGCTCCTCCCAGAAGCGGGGGTGCCGGTGCAGGGTGTAAGGACTGATCATGACGTCCGCGCCGGCGGGGACGTGGTACCCGCCGACCTCGTCGTCGGCCAGCGCCCGGCGGGGAAGCGCCCAGACCGGCGGGTAGAGCCGCATGACCTCCTCCACCACCATCGCGGTGTACCTGAGCTGATGCAGGTCCTCGTAGACCGGGAGCCGGTCGCCCAGCACCGTGACGGCCTCGGCGTGCAGCCGCTCGCGGACCCGCGGATGCCCGTCGATGAGGTGGAAGGCCCAGGACAGCGTGCTCGCCGTGGTCTCGTGCCCGGCCAGCAGCAGCGTGACCAGTTCCTCGCGGATCCGCCCCAGGCCGTCCTCGCGGCTGGCGGCGATGATCCGGGAGACCGCGTCGTCGCCGTCGCCGTCGTAGCCGGAGAGCCGCTGGGCGACGAGGCTGTCGGCCACGCGGTGCAGATCCTTCAGCGCGCGGCGGAAGCGCACCCGCTTGGGCAGCGGCAGCCAGGCCGGCACCTTGTTCAGCGACACCATGTCGAACATCGCCTGGTCCTGCAGCGCCTCGAAGGAATGCCCGATCGAGGTGAAGGCGTCCAGGTCGGCGTCGAGCACGGTCCGCCCGAGCACGCCCAGGGTGAGACCGGTCATCTCCTCGGCCATGTCGACGGGCTCGCCGGGCCCGTGCGCCCGCAGCCGGTCCACCAGTTTGGCCGCCTCCAGGCCGATGGCGTCCGCCTGCCGGGCCAGGCGCCGGTTCTGGAAGACGGGCTGGACCGTCTTGCGCTGCCTGCGCCAGAGCTCGCCCTCGCTGGTCAGCAGCCCGTCGCCGATGGCCTGCCTGGCCTCGGCCAGGCCGAGACCCTTGTGGTAGTTGCCGCTGTTGTCCGCCAGGACGTGCTTGGCGTGGTCGGGATGGTTGAAGTAGTAGAGCGACTTGGGGCCGATGGTCAGTTTGACCGCGTCGCCGTACCGGGCGTTCGCGGTGGTCAGCATGCCGAGCCGGTCGGCCACGAGCTGCCGGAACAGCGCGGGGCCGGCCGTGAGCGGAGGGCCGGGCGGGGTCCGCCTGCTCATCCGGGGACCTCGTCCCAGTTCGAGCAGACCTTCTGGAACCCGCCCCGGAAGACCAGCAGCGGCTCCCGGTCGGCCCACTGGTTCATGGACAGCACTCTTCCGATGAAGACCGTGTGGTCGCCGCCGTCGTAGGAGCGCCACAGCTCGCACTCGAAGTGCGCCAGGGCCTCCTCCATGAGCGGCACGCCGGTGGTCTCGCCCGGCCGCCAGTCGACGCCGTCGAACTGCGCCGCGCCCAGGGTGCGCCAGCGGTCGGCGAAGTGCCTGGCCATGGCCTCCTGGTGGGAGGCCAGGACCGAGACGCCGAAGTGCGGCGTCATGGTGAGGCACTGGTGCATGACCGCTCCCCGGTCGACGCAGATGAGCACCAGCGGGGGGTCGAGCGACACGGACGTGAACGAGTTGGCGGTCATCGCGTGCGGCGGGGCGCCGGTGGTCACGACGGTGACGCCCGTGGCGAAGGCGCTGAAGGCCCGCCGCAGTGATCTAGCGTTGGAGATGTCTCCGATCGGGGTGGATTGGTCGACTGTCACGATGACCTCCTAGGCCATGTACGGTTCGAGCGCCGAGGCCAGCGCGTCGGGAACCCTCGCCGGCACCGTGCGGGTGTTCGGGCCCCGCATGCAGGCGACCCGCTGGCGGCCGCGCGCGACGAGCGTCTCGCTCCCGTCCCGGTTGACTCGCACGTAGTCGAAGCTGAACTCCACCTGGGTCTGGGCCAGGTCGACCAGCCGCATCCTGATGGAGAGCTCGTCGAAAGCCGTGATCTCGGCGAAGAACTCGCAGTCGACCTTCAGCGTGAACAGCTTCAGGTCGTCCTGCAGGTCGGCGAGCACCTCCGGCGCCCGCTCCTTCAGGAACATCTCACGGCAACGTCCCTGCCAGCGCAGGTAGTTGACGTAGTAGACGTTGCCGACGATGTTGGTCTCTTCGAATCCCACGGTGTGCGTGTACTCGAAGTACTTGCTCATGATTCATGACCGCCCTTCGACGAGGATCGCGATGACGACGGGATCGGGGACGTTCCACACGGAGGTGACCAGCGTCGCGATGCGGGCCTGACCGCAGGCGAACACCGTCCAGGGACCCTTGCCGTCGCCGGTGAGGGTCAGGGGCTCATCGGTCCGCAGGCCGGCGTGCTCCACGGCGGCCAGGGCCGTGCGCACGCGCGATCCGGCGTCGTCCAGGCTCTCCCCTCGCGCCGCGGCGACCTTCCCGGCGAGTTCGGCCGCACCGCCCAGCAGCTCGCTCCACCGCTCGGCGGAGTCCTCGACCACCCAGTCCGCCGCCCCGCCGACGGTGAACTCGGCCGCGATGCCCAGCATCAGGTCCGCGCCGTAGGTCGCGGCGATCGTCCAGCCGTCGTCGCTCCGCAGGCCGTCGGGCCGGCCGAGGGCCCGGCCGGCGACCAGGCCGGCCAGCTCCAGGCTGTCCGCCTCGCCCTCCGGGACGCCCGGCTCCACGGCGATCGCCGCCCGGCGGCCGGTCAGGTCCTCGATCGTCCGCTCCAGGTACGGCCCGAGCAGCGGGACCACCCAGGGGCCGCGGCCGTCCTTCTTCCTGACCGCCTGGAGCCGCAGGCCCTCCCAGCGCTCGACGACCTCGCCCGAGGCGGTGCGCACGGCGATGTCGTAGACGTAGGAGTCGCCCACGCGCTCCCGCTCCGTCGCGGTGAAGCGCAGCTCCTCCTCGGCGGCCAGCGCGGCCCCGCCGGGATGGATCCTGTCGATGCCGGTGGGCAGCAGGGTGGCGTCGGGGACGCACACCTGGTTGCCGTGCATCAGCGCGTCGCGCATGCCCGGATCCGCCAGCAGGAGCCGGCCGGGCAGGAACGCGGCGAACCAGTCCGCCGCCTCCCGCACCGAGACGACCGCGTCCACGTGCCGGGCCGCGGCCCGGTGGTAGCGGCGCAGGCGGTGGAAGCGCGGCCCCTGGAACAGGACCTCTCCGTACATCTCCGCGGCCGGGTCCAGCGGGACCGGCGGCAGCCCGGCGGGCACCTGCTCCGGCGGCCCGTCCGGCACGGCCTGGCCGGTGTAGCGCAGCCGGGCGCGGAAGTGGTCGACCTCGAAGCCCGTCTCCGAGCTGCGGATCGCCACCTGCACGGTGTCGTCGTCCGTGACGACGGCGGCGATCCTGATCCGCCCGCTGTCGTTGCCCGGCACGACGATGGGCCGGGAGAATTCCGCCTTCTCGATGACGGGAAGGTCCTCGCGCCCCGTGACGGCGGCGCCGACCTGCACCATGGCCTCCATGCCGAAGACCGCGGGGAACAGGTAGTTGCCGTCCAGCAGGTGATCGGCGAGGTAGAGGTCCGTGCCGCCGCTCATCTCGGCCTCGCAGACCAGCTCGACCCCGTGGTAGCGGATCAGCGGCTTGTCGACGAACCGCAGCAGCGGCAGGTCGGGCAGGTCGTAGCGGACGGTGTTGACGCCCTCGGTGCGGCCGCTGATCACCACGACCGGCGGAGTGGCGGGATCGGCGACCAGCCGTCGCATGATCTCCACGCCCTGCTCCGGCGTGATGGGGGTGATGCCCTTGCGGACCAGGCCGTCCACCACCGACAGCCGCTCACCCATGCCCACCTCGGACCAGACCGACCACTCCATGCAGATGGCGCGGCACTGCGGGTGCTCCCGGCCGACCTCGGCGGTGAGGTCGGCCAGCCACTCGTTGGCCGTGGCGTAGTGCGCCTCACCGTGCAGCCCGGCGCGGCCGATGATGCTTCCGAAGGTGACCAGCAGGCGCAGCCCGCCCGGCTCCACCGCCGCCAGCACGTTGCGCAGCCCGTCGACCTTGGGGGCGAAGGTGCGCCGGAACGCGGCCATGTCGAGGCTCGCCAGGCCGGCCGGCTCGTTGCGTCCCGCGCCGTGCAGAACCGCGGTGACGGGCCCGAGGGCCGCCTCGGCCTCGGCCACCGCCCGCTGCACCTGGGCCGGATCGGTGATGTCGGCGCGGGCGTAGTGGACCGTCAGACCCGAGTCCGCCATCCGCCGCAGGTTCCCGGCCAGCTCGGAGTCGTCGGCCGGATCGGAGCGGCCCAGGACGGCCAGCTTGGCGCCGCTGTCGCCGGCCACGGCGATGGCGCACTCGGCGGTGATCCCCTTGCCGCCGCCCGTCACCAGCAGGACGTCGCCGGGGGTCAGCGCCGCCGCGGTCTCCGCGGGCCGTACGGGCATCGCGCGCAGGGTCGGGACCCGCCGCACCCCGTCGGCGTCGTAGTGGACCTCGGCGTAACCGCCGGTCGCCGCCACCTCCGCGACCACCCAGCCGACCGCCTCGGGGACCGCCGGCACGTGCACGATGGTCACGCGCAGGTGCGGGGCCTCCAGGTGAAGCGTCTTGGCCAGTCCGGCGGCGCCCCGGCCGTGCTGGACGAGCACGAACCTGGTGTCCTCGGGAGCGGCGACGGCCTCCTGGGCGGCCAGGAGGGCCTGCTCCAGGTGCTCCTCCGCGCAGTTCTCGGGAAGGCAGACCAGCACGCCGGATCCGACCTTCTCCTGCTCCAGCGCCTCGCGCAGCGACTCGGCGAGCGCGGAGGCCCCGTAGGCCCGCCACTCCCCCCTGGCCTTGGGCGCCACGGCGGGGGACAGCGGGACCTCGTCGAGATCGACGACGAACGGCCTGGCCCAGGCCGCGGCGCCGGCGACCAGTGAGGCGGCGGCCGATCCGCCTCCGCCGGAGGTCTGCGTGATCTCGTCCAGGGCGTCGGCCAGCTCGCGCAGGTTCGCGGTGGCCACGTTGGTCGGGACGTGCGTCGCCGGGATGCCGAGGATCTGGGCGGCCTGGTCGATGATGTGCATCACGGTGACCGAGCTCAGGTGCAGCTCGTCCAGGGGCCTGCTGTCCTCGTGCACCATCTCCAGCGGCAGCTCCGCCCGCTGGGCGGCCAGGCGGCGCAGCAGGTCCACGGTGGACTCCCCGGCCTCGACGGCCTCGGTCCCCTCGGGCGCGGCCTGCGGCTGCGCCGTACGGACGACCTCGCCGTGGACCTGGACCTGCGGGGCCTGCTCGGCCGGGCTGGCGAAGAACCGGAACTCGGCGCCGATCTCCAGCGGGCGGATGAGCCGGCCGTGGAACAGCTCCTCGTGGGCCACGGGGACCCCGGCCACGTACGCCGCGGCCACCACGCGCAGGAGCGCGGCGATCGACTCCGAGTCCGTGTCCAGGGACACGGCGGGCACGTCGCTCACCCCCGCGGCCAGGCGGCCGAGCACGGACCCGGGACCGACCTCGACGAACAGGTCGACCTGCGCGGCCGCGCGCTCCACGGCCTGGGTGAACAGCACCGGATCGGTGATCTGGCGCCGGAGCAGCGCGGGGATGTCGGTGTCCGGGGCCAGCGTCTCCCCGGTGACGGTGGAGACGACGTTCCGGGAGATCCGGTCGAAGCTCTCGGTCTCCAGGTGCTCGCCGAGGACCTTGGTCGCCGGCGCCACCAGGGGCGAGTGGAAGGCGTGCGACACCGACAGCCGCGTGAAACGGATCCCGGCCTCGGCGGCCCGCGCGCCCGCCGCCTCGATCGCGTCGACCGGGCCCGCGATCACGGTCTGCTCGGGCCCGTTGTAACCGGCGATCACGACGGGCAGCTCGCCGATCAGCCTCAGCACCGGGCCGGGGGCCGCGCTGAGTCCCGCCATGGTGCCGGGCTCGCTGTGCTCGGTCATCGCCCGGCCCCGCACGCCGGCCACGCGCAGCAGGGTCTCCTCGTCCATCGCCTCGGCCCAGTGCAGCGCCGACAGCTCGCCCAGGCTGTGGCCCAGAGCGACCTCGGCCTCGACGCCCAGGAGGTCCAGCGCCCGCAGACCGGCCATCGATCCGGTGACGATGCGCGGCTGGGCGACGGCGGTGGACACCATGTCGCCGCTGACGGGGAGGTCCGCCTTCAGGTAGATCTCCTCCACCTCGGCGAACCGCCTGCGCAGGGCACCGCCGCTGGTGCCCCGGCCGGATCCCTGGCCGGGGAAGAGGAAGCCGATCTTCCCCTCCCGGTCGGCGTGGCCGAGGAAGGCGCGCCCGTCGGCCCGCACCAGGCGGGTCTCCCCCGCCTCGAGCGCGTCCAGCACGGTCCGCAGCTGCTTCTCGGCGTCCTCCGGCGAGGTGACCACGACGGCCGCCCGGTACGGCAGGCCCCGCAGCTCCCGCTGGAGCGCGGCGCCCAGGTCGGCGAGCTGGGCGTAGGAGACCTGCGGCACGAAGTCCGCCAGCTCCCGCACCCGCTCGCGCAGGGCGTCCGGCGAGGCCCCGTCCATCAGCAGGACCTCGGCGTCCTGCAGGGAGGCGGCCAGCGCCTTGGTGCGGGTGCTGAACTGGGCCCGCCGGCGCGGGTTGGGGTTCTCCAGCACCACGTGGGTGTTGATCCCGCCGAAGCCCATGGCGGTGACCGCGGCCCGGACCGGCGCGCCGGAGGGCCAGGGCTCGGCCTTGCGCAGCACGCGCAGCGAGGCCCCCTCCTCCGCCAGCACCGGGTGCGGGTCGACGCAGCCGACGGTGGGCGGGAGCACCTGCTCGTGGACTGCCATCGCGGCCTTGATCAGGCCGGCCACCCCGGCCGCCGCCTTGGTGTGCCCGATCATCCCCTTGATCGAGGTGACCGCGGCGGGCGCGGCGGTCGGATCCGCCGTCGCCCGGGCGCCCGAGAGCGCCTTGAGCTCGGTGGCGTCGCCCAGGGCGGTGCCGGTGCCGTGCCCCTCGAACAGGTGGACCGTCTCGACGCCGAAGCCCGCCTTCTCGTAGGCCCGGCGCATGGCCAGCTGGTAGCCGCTGATCTCCGGCCGGGTCATCCCGCCCTTGCCGTCGGAGGAGATGCCCCAGCTGGCGACGGTGGCGTAGATCCGCCGCCCGGACCTGACGGCGTCCTCCTCGCGCATCAGCACGACCATGCCGCAGCCCTCGCCGGGCCAGAAGCCGTTGGAACCGCGGTCGTAGAGCTTGAACTCGCCCTTGGCCAGGGCGCCGGTCTTCGCGAAGCCGATGATCTCGAACGGGTCGATCGACAGGTCGACCCCGCCGGCGAGCGCCACGTCGATGTCGCCGTCCACCAGGCCCTTGGCGGCCGTGGCCACCGCGAGCAGGGAGGAGGAGCAGGCGCCGTCGACCGTGTAGCCGCCGCCGTTGAGGTCGAAGTGGTTGCAGATGCGCCCGGCGATCGTGTTCGACAGGCCCCCGGCCAGGGTGTCCTCGTCGATGGACGGGAACGGGCTCTTGTAGGTGGCCTCCAGGTCGGCCAGGAACGTGGCCAGCCGGTCGTCGTCCCAGCCCTCCGCCTTGAGCGCGGCGGCGA
The DNA here is from genome assembly GCF_016863135.1 of Planobispora longispora. Taxonomy (GTDB): domain Bacteria; phylum Actinomycetota; class Actinomycetes; order Streptosporangiales; family Streptosporangiaceae; genus Planobispora; species Planobispora longispora. Next base: position 192,789 of record NZ_BOOH01000016.1, on the reverse strand, counting down.
CGGTCCTGCGCACGTACGGCCAGCGCAGGCGGAGCACGTTGGCCCGGGTGAACTCCCCGGTCAGCGTGTTGCCCACGATGGCCGCGGTGCGCTCGCGCGGAAGCCCGTCCGCCTGGGGGAACCCGGCGTCGGTCAGCGCCCGGCCCGCGACGTCGAGGGCCAGCCAGTGCGTGAGGTCGGTCGAGCGGTAGGTGCTGCCGGCGATCTTGTGGGAGAGCCGGTCGAACTCGTACCCCTCGATGACCGCGGCGTTGCGCGCGTAGAAGCGGTCCGGGGTGGCCGGGTCGGCGTCCCAGTAGTCCTCCAGCCGCATGCGGACGTCGGGCAGGCGGCGGAAGGCCCGCCGTCCCGCGACGGCGTTCTCCCACAGCTCTCTGGGCGAGGTCGCGTCCGGGTAGAGGCACGCCATGCCCACGATGGCGACTCTGGTCATGCCTTGGCCGCCTCTCCCTGGACCCCGGCCAGCGCCTGGGCGGCCTGCTTCTGGACCTGCTCGGCCTCCTTGGCGCGGGTCTTGAGGGAGATGTCCAGCGCCCACAGGTAGCCGCCGCGGATCAGGCAGACGGCGGCGGTGGCGAAGAAGATCCCGTAGGGGATGTTCATGCCGGTGAGCACGCCGTACATCACGGCCACGCCGCCGCCGAAGGCGATCTGCGAGAGCGGCTTGGAGGGGCTGGTCCCGGGGTCGGTGATCATGTAGTTGGTGAACAGGACGAAGGCGATGCCGGTCATCATCGACAGGCCGCCGAGGATCGAGATGTCATCGATGATCAGTCCGCGGACGACGGCCTGGACGACGAAGCCGCCGACCCAGGCGCCGATCAGCCACATGCGGTTGGTCAGCTTGGCGTTGAGCATGGTGCCGAAGAAGATGATGACCAGCGGGATGATCCAGTCGACCGGGTTCCCGACGTGCTCGCTGAAGTGGTACGGCGGGGCGATGCTGGCCCAGGGGAACAGGATCAGGATCACGGCGATGCCGAAGTTGGAGGGGTTCATGAAGTGCCGCAGGCGTCCGCGCACCGGCGCCCTCAGCACCCACTTGGCCCCCACCGCCACGGTGACCCCGAACATCATCACCAGGATCTGGTCGTTGACGTAGGTCAGCATGTTCAGCGCGACGCTGGTGATGTGCGCCGGGAGCAGGAAGTCCACCAGCCCCCTGAACCCGTTGCCGCGGAACCGCGGCGCGCGTCCCTCGGTCCGCGCCCCGATGATCTCCAGGACGATCTCGACGGTGTAGCCGGTGGCCAGTGCCACGAAGGGCCAGGCGAACCCCTGCTCGAACCCCCACCACGAGTAGCCGAGGATGTTGAAGATCGTGATCGAGAGCGCGAACCGGCGCAGGGCCGTGATGGTCTTGGCGTCGTGCCGCGGCGGGGCCTTCGCGGCCGGCGGGGCCGGCGGGGTCGGCGGGGTCGGCGGGGTCGGGGTCTGCTCGGCCATCGTCACTTCTCCTTCGCCTGCGAGCCGAGCTGGATCGTGTGCCAGCCGGGAGTGAGCTGAAGATCTTGCTCGCGCACCTGACCCGTGCGGTCACGCCACTTCAGGTGCACCTTCTGCGGGCCCGAGACGTCCTTGCCGAGGCCGATGTGCACGGAGTGGGCGCGCTTGCCGGAGTGGCCGCTGCCGCCGTCCACCCGGTTGACGAACGTCCGCCCGTCCTGGGCGGTCACGGTCACCTCGGCGCCGATCACCGGGGCGCCCGTGGTCTCCTCGCGCAGCCGCAGTCCGAGGAAGGCCCCGGCGTCCGGGCTCACGTTCTGGTAGAACACCGGCGGGCCGAACTGCCTGGCGACGGCGAAGTCGAGCCGGCCGTCGCCGTCGGCGTCACCGGTGGCGATGCCGCGCGTGGGGATCGGCACGGCCAGGCCGAGCTCCTTGGACAGGTTGGCGTAGGTGCCGTCCGCCTGCTTGGCGAAGAAGGCCAGCGTCTGATCGCCGGCGATGTCCACGCCCTCCTGGACGACCGGCCACGACTTGACGTCGTGGACGACGATGTCGTTGGCGGTGGCCAGCTCCTGCAGCTGGGCCCAGCGGTTGACCCAGCCCTTGACGAAGCCCGTCGCCTGCACGATGGCGGGCTCGCCGCTGTTGTCGAAGTCGTTGATCTTGACGTCCCAGCCCCAGCCGGACCAGGCCGTGCGCAGCTCGGCACTGCGGTCGACGAACGGCGCGTGCCCGCTGCTGAGCTGGTTGCGCAGGTCGGCGTGGTCCTTGGCGGTGGAGATCAGGTGGAAGTTGCTCTCCTGGATGCCGTAGGGGGTGGTGATGTTGCTGACGAAGAAGTCGTAGAGGCCGTCGTGGTCGAGGTCGGCCGCGTCGGAGCCCATGCCCTTGAACGAGTCCTTCCCGAGGGACTTGGACTTGGGGGTCCAGGCGTCCCGGCTCTTCTCCACCAGCTTGAACTGGATCTTTCCGGGGGTGGAGGTGTTGTACAGCAGCCGGTCGGGGCCGAAGTCGTTGTTCAGGAACAGCTCGGGGAGCTGGTCGCGGTCGAGGTCGACCGCGGTCGCGCCGAGCTCCCAGCCCCTGGAGACCTCCTCGGACAGGACGTCGTCCAGCTTCTGGAAGCTCACCGAGTCCGCGGTCGCGCCCGTCCACCGGAAGAAGTAGTTCCGGCCGCCGTTGAAGCCGGCGGACATGGAGTCGTTCATCTCCACGCCGCCCTCGACCGTGGCGTCCAGGACCCGGGAGTCGTCCTTGAAGTAGTTGCCGACGAAGACGTCCTGGTGCCCGTCTCCGTCGAAGTCGGCGACGGAGGCGACGTTGCTGTTCCAGACCGGGCCGTCGTACTTGCTCCCGCCCGAGTTCGGCACCAGCTCGACGGCCTGGAAGGCGGCCGCGCTCAGCCCCTTGGCGTCGGCCTTCTGCAGGTACACGATCGGCGAGCGGCCCCACAGGTAGACGAGGACGTCCATCCGGCCGTCCTCGTTGAGGTCGGCGGGGACGCAGCCCATGGGGGCCATGGTCTCGTCCATCGGCAGGGAGCCGGGGGTGAGCGCGAACGGCGCGTAGCGGTCGGCGCGCACGCCGGGAGCCGGTGTGATCACCGTCTGGTCGATGCGTGTGTCCACGACGCACAGGTCGTTGTCCAGCCCGTCCGCGTCGAGGTCGTTCATGGCGACCGCGGCCCCGACCGAGGAGATCCACGCGCTGATCTTCTCGTACGTCTTGTTCACCTTGCGGATCGTCTGCTGCTGGTAACCGCCGGGAAGGGCCACGCTCAGCGGCGTGAACTTGTACCGCTGCGCGAGCTCCTCCCGCTCTCCGTCGGACGCGAAGCTCGGCTGGGAGACCACGAAGAACGTGGCCATCAGCCCGAGCGCGACGATTCCCGGCAGCTGCCGGCGCAGCCAGCCAACTGTCGTGGTCACGAGGTGACACCTCCAAGAGATACGAATTGATCGGCGATGTTCTGCCGCCACACCTCATAGGCCGGCAGTCCGCCCTGCGCCGCCGCCGTGTCGGGACGGGTCTCGCGGCTGATCTGGGCCGCGCGCTCGGGGGTGATGCCGCACAGGACCCGGGTGGCCACCTCGTTGTGCGGCACCAGCAGGTCCGCCCTGATCCGGGCCTCGGCTGCGAAGACGCTCCCCTGCGCCAGCTGCGGGCGGTACCGGCCGGCCCGCTCGCGCAGTCTCACCAGTTCCTCCTCGGGCGCCCCGCCCGCGTAGGTGGCGGCCAGCCCGATACCGCTCCACAGGTCGGCCCACCGCGGCTCGGGGAACTTCTCGAGCAGGGAGACGGCCTGGTCGACGTCGGTCCCGCCGATGAACCACAGCGCCCGGCCGATGCCCTGGTCGATGGCCCGGTCGGCGTACGAGTGCGGGTCGTGCGCCGGCCAGGGGAACCGCGGCTCCCGGTGGTGCCGGTGGACGTACTCCCGGGTGCGGAAATACGCCTGGTGGAATCCGTATCCGTCGTGGACGAGCCACATCAGCAGCGGGTCGAGAGCCTCGCTGCTCGGCCACCTGAACCGGGGCAGCCGGGCCATCGCCCAGCCGATTCCGACGTACACCATGTAGAGGTGGTCGTCGCCGCGCCCCCGCAGGAAGGTCTCCACGTTGCGCGAGCCGCCGAACGGCAACCCGTCCAGGACTCCGAATCCCATCCCGGCGCCCTCGTAGGCGAAGCCGCGGAATCTCCTGGGCACCTGCTCCAGGCGTTCCTCCGCCTCCACGGGGGTACGGGCCTCGACCGCATAGGCGTAGCCGGCGAGGAAGGTCTCACCGACCGTCTCGAGCAGATCCTTGGCCTCATGGTTTTTGACGTGGAAGCCGCGCGTTTCCATCTTCGTTTCAGAAATGCTCGGCGTCAGAATGCGTCGTCTCAATGACCGTAGAGCGCCAGTCAATTGCGTCTCCACTCCCCTTGCAGGAATTATCACGATAAATTTATCCATAGGGGTTGCGAGAGAGCCCACTTCCGGCGTGCGCATTCCGGTAGGAACGATTTCCGGCGCGCCGAAGGGCCCCCGTTCCGCGGAACGGCGGCCCCTCGTGACGGTTCGGATTCCTTTTTCGGGCGGCAGATCAGATGAGCGCGTGTTCCGCGGAGAAGTGGCCGCGCACCCGCCGGCGCCACAATTCGTATTGCGGAACGGGGGCCGCGCCGTGCGGATCGGCGGTGAAGTCGTCGGCGAGCGCCGCCGCGTCCGCGACGGACAGGTCGGTGAGGACGGCCGCCGCCGCGGCGGCGTGCTCGGGCACGAACCCGGCGTGGTCGCGCGCCTTGACCGCGAAGACCGACCCCTGGGCCAGCTCCGGGGCGTACTCCCCGGCCTCCCGGCGCAGCGTCTCCAGGGCGGCGCGGTCGACGCCGCCGGCGAACGTGGCGGCCAGCCCCACCCCGCTCCACAGGTCGGCGTGGCGGTGGGCGGCGAAGTTCCGGACCGCCGACGCGACGTCGGCCACCTGCCCGCCGTTGATGAACCACAGGGCCCGGCCGATGCCCTGGTCCACCGCGTGCGGGAAGTAGTCGGGCGAGCCCTGCCAGGCGTAGGGCCTGGGGACCCGCTGCCGGCCGACCCAGGTGTCCGTGTGGAAGTAGGCGAGGTCGAAGCCGTACCCGTCGACCGCCAGCCAGCTCATCGTCGGGTAGTACGCGGATCCGGCGAGATCGGGCACGACCTTCTTCCACAGCGGCCGGGGCAGCCGGGCCATCGCGAAGCCGATGCCGATGTAGGCCAGGAAGATGTGCGGCTGCCCCGGCCCGAGCAGCAGGTCGCGCGTGCGGGTGCCGCCGCCCATGGCGTCCCGCACGGTGAAGGCCATGGTCGCGCCCTCGTAGGCGAAGCCCCGCAATTCGATGTCCACCATGTCGAGGCGGCGCTCGACCTCCCACTGGTCCTTCGCGTCTATTCCCCATTCGAATCCGCACACCACCGCCTGCGGAATCTTCTCCAGCCGTTCCGTGACGGCGGAGGGCGTCACGGGGAATCGTCGGCCGGCGAAACCCACATCGGCGAGCGAGGGCGCGAGAATTAGCCTGCGGACCGATCCGAGAAATGTCGACACCGGATCTCCTCACGTCAGCTGGATATCGGGGACGAGTCAATGATCGATCGGATGCGCCGGGGGGCGCACCTCATCGTGTGCGGACGTCAGCTCCAGGGGGCGATCGGGTACCACGGGATGATCTCCCGCCTCGCGAGCAGCCGCACGTCCCAGTAGAGGAAGGTGAACACCCCCACGATGATCAGCGAGGCGCCCGTGACCGCCGCGAGCCGGCCCGGCTTGCTCGTGAGCCACCGGTGCACCCGGTTGCCGGCCACGGACGTCAGCAGCAGGAAGAGAACCGCCATGATGACGATGTTCCCGACGGACTGCAGCACGAAGGCGAACGCGCCGTACAGGGGGTCGCCGCTCTCGGCCGCGTCCCGGAAGAGCTGCCTGAACAGCGGGAAGGGCCGTCCGATCAGGAAGCCGCCGATCAGTGCTCCCATCACCACGTGCGGCGTGCCGGGGAAGCGGCGGGTCAGCCGGGCGAGCGGGTCGGGCACCACGCCGAGCGCCGCCAGCCCCAGGTAGAACATGGCCAGCCCGATCAGACCGAAGACGACCATCGACTGGATGCTGCGCGCCGAGAGAGCGCCGGGCACGTTCTGGGCGGTGGAGAACTGCGCCATCCCCGTCCCCGCCACACCCACGATCGCCCCGTAGACGGCCGAGACGGTGACCATGCCCGCCGAGAGCCGGCCCAGTGGTTTGAGGGCCTGGGCGAGGCGGCCCCAGCGGCTGCCGACCCCGCCCAGCATGGGGGCCATCGCGCCGAAGGCGGCGATGTTGCACGCCGTGAAGGAACCGGCCAGCCCGGTGACGAAGGCGAACACGACGCCGGCGGCCGTGCCCGCGATGGGCGTCTCCTTGGCGTCGTGACCGAGCAGCGAGTCGGCCACGGTGTCACCGATGACCTGGTCGACGAACTCCGCCGACCAGACGACGGTCAGCAGGAAGCCCACCAGGCTGCTGACCAGGATGAGCAGACCGCGCCGGCGCGGGAACGCGCCTGCCTCGACCGGTGCGGTCGTGCCGACCGGCGATTGTGTGACAGCCACGTCTCGTCTCCTTCGCGTGGGGCGGGCGCCCTCGGCGCCTAGCCGGACCAGGTGCTCATTCGCCAGGGAGTGCGGGAGACCGCCGGGGGCCGCCGGAGCAGGCGCGGCCGGCCGGTGTCCGGCGCCGCCGGAGCGGCCGGGCCGCGCGCGATGAGGATCGCGATCGCCGCCTCCAGCGCCTCAAGGTCCTCGGCGGTCGGATTGCCGCGCACCACCCTCGTCCGTCGCTGCGACATGCCTCGACGATCGCCCGGGCGGCGCCGTGGCGCATCTCCGTGTATGCGGATCTCCGTGTATGCGGATCTCCGTGTATGCGGATCTCCGTGTATGCGGGTCCTCGTGTATATGAAGGTCAGACCTCGATCTCGAGGTCGGTGGGGAGCTCCTCCCGCCGCCCGATCTCCAGCTTCCGGTAGGTCCGCGTCAGATGCTGCTCCACCGTGCTCACGGCGATGCAGAGCTTGGCCGCGATCTCGGCGTTGGTGTAGCCCATCGCGGCCAGGGTCGCGACCCTGCGCTCGGCGGCGCTCAACACCCGGGACCGGTCGCTCACCGAGGGGACGACCGTGGAGTGCCTGTCCTCCCCGGAGAGGGCCTCGACGAGGGGGACCGCACCGCATTCCCGGGCCACGGACATCGCCCTGTCCGTCATGATCTTCGCGCGCCGGTACTCCTCCACGAGCTGGTAGGCGGCGGCGAGGTCGCACATCGTCCGGGCCAGCTCGTAACGGTCGCCGGCGCCCTGCAGCAGGTCCACGGTCTGTCTCAGCAGTTTGGGACGCCCGTCCGGCTCACCGGCCGCCGCGAGCACGCGCATGGCGAGCCCCCGCCCCCGCAGGGCCAGCGCGCCGCATCGGTCCAGCTGCTCCTGCGCCAGCTCCCTGGCCTCCCCGACCTGGCCCAGGCTGAGGCACGCCTCGGCGGCGTCGGTCCGCCACGGGATGAGCTCCGGCGCGTCGAGCTCCCACTTCACCATCAGCTCGCCGCACAGCTGGAAGTCGCGCAGCGCCATCACGGGATAGCCGGTCGCCAGGTGGTAGCGGCCTCTGGCCTGCAGGTAGTGCAGGCCGTACCGACTGTCGAACATCGCGTCGGGAACCGGCTCGTCCAGCCAGTCGTGCGCCTCGGCCAGCCTGCCCATCGCGGTCAGCGCGATGATCAGCGCGCTCACCGGCCCGCCGACCGCGATGCCCCAGCTGCTCAAGGGGATGATCTCCAGTGCCTCCCGGGCGTGGCGCTCGACGCCGGCCAGGTCTCCCTGCCGGATCGAGATCTGGGCCCGGATGGCGCTGAGCCGCGCCTGCCTGCTCGGGGCGTGCCGCGACGCGGCCTCGGACCCGAACCTGTCGCACCAGGGCATGGCGCTGTCGGCCCGCCCGGCGTAGGTGAGCGCCAGGAGCGCGTTCTCGACCGTGTCCATCGACATGTCGTTCAGCCGGGCGCGCTGCAGGATCCGCTCGGCCCCGAAGACGGCCCGCCTCTCGGCCGGGATGGTGAGGACCTCCGCCAGGGCGAGGGCGGACTCGAGGCGGCGGCTGGTCGCCACCGAGGCCGCCCCCAGCGCCTGAGGCTCCGCCGTGTGCCTGACGTGCTCCATGAAGGGCGGGCAGGTGACACGCAACCACAGCTGCAGCGCGATGAGCTCGGGCACCGTCGCGGGGTCGGCGGACCGGCCGAGCTGCTCCAGGACCTGCTGCGCGCTCTCCGTACGGCCATGCCACAACAGCGCCTGGGCCAGCACGACGGCGTCGCTCCCGCGCAGGCTCCCGCGGCTCATCGCATCGGTGAGCTCGGGGAAATGCGTCGTGGACGCCCCGGGATTGATGCGCCATTCCGCCCGGACCAGCATCGTTGTGATCTTGGTGCGCTGGCTCTCGTCCGCGCACTCGCGCCACGCTCTGCGCAGGTACCTGACGGCGGACTCCACCGCCCCGGCCCGCAGCGCCATCATGGCCGCCTCCTCCAGGCAGGAGACGGCCCAGGGGAAGTCGATCCGGTCGGCCCCGAGAAGGTGCTCGGCCACGACCTCGGGCGGCGCTCCGATGCCGTAGGAGACCTCCGCCGCCCAGCGGTGGAGGTAACCGCGCTCCTCCTCGCCTATCTCCCCCAGGACGGCGACGCGAGCCACCTCGTGCCGGAAGCGGCTGTTCTCCAGGAGGCTGGCCGCGTTCAGGACCTGCAGCTCCTGCCTGACCTGCTCCGAGCTCATGTCGAGCATCCGCGCCAGGGAGGTGGGCTCGCCCAGGACCGCCAGCGCCCGTACCACGCGGAGGGTTCGCGGATCGCAGTCTCCCAGGCACGACAGCACGGCGCGGCCGTATTCGTCCCCCACGACGATGTCCGCCGGTTCCCGCCCGTCGCCCGTGCCCGACGCGGTCACGTGATCGCTGATCAGGGCGTGCGTCAGGAGGGGGCTGCCGCCGCTGAAGGCGTGCCAGGCGTCGGCCAGTCTCGCCGCGGTCTCGCTTCCCACCCGTGCGGCGGCCAGCGTCCTCACCCCGGCGGGAGAGAGCGGCGTGAGGTGGATCCTGTGCCAGTGCGGCTGGCGGACCTCGGTGTGGAAGTAGGTGTCGGTGTAGCGGCCCTGGTCCGACCGGGCGAGGATCACCACCATGCGGGCGAATCTCACCCGCCGGGTCAGATAGGCCAGGCACAGCAGGGAGGCCCGGTCGGCGTGGTGGACGTCGTCGACCACGATGACCAGCGGGTGCTTCTCCGACAGCTCCAGCAGGACGGTGCAGAGGGCGTGCACGAGCTGGGCGTCGAGCGGGGGCGGAGAGTCGCTCTGCCATTCGGCGGTCACGATGGACCGCACGCCTTCGTCCAGGAGCGCCAGCGCCCGGGTCCGTTCCCCTGCCATCAGGGGCGCGTCGCGGATGAGCTGGCCCAGCACCCCCAGCGGCAGATCACGTTCCCGGCGGGAGCCCATGGCCGCGATGGGCAGCGCTCCGAGGAGCGTCGCCTCCTCCGCGAGGGAGCCGAGCAGGACGCTCTTGCCCATCGCGACGGCTCCCGTGACCAGCGCGACCCGACCGCGGCCGCTGAGCGAGTCGCGGAGGAGCTCGCGAAGGGCGGCATGTTCCTCTTCTCGTTCGACCAGGCTCATGGCCCGCCTCGCTCTCCTCTAGTCACCCCGCCCTCCTCGCCGTCCGCGTCGCGTCCGGCTATGACGGCTGCCCGAACTCTAAACCGGCGTAACTTTGATTCGTTATCGCCGTGTTTTCGCGAGGGTCCCGCAGCCGTTCTGAGCTCACCGGATGAACACGGCCGCCGGGCGCGGGACGGATCGCGGCCCCGCCGCCGGTGAGTTTCACCGCCGCACCGGGAGGAAGCCGCCGGCCGACGGGACGCTTACAGTTCGCTGTCAGATTTCAGGATGAAATTCAAGGATTCCGCGGATGGGCGCGTATAGCAACCGGGATGATACTCGATGTGACGGCGGGGGCCGGTCGGCCGCGCCTTCAATTTCCCCGGCCCGGGGGCGCTCGCTTCGCCGTTCCCGCCGCCCCGGGCAGCGAAATGACTATCCCGGCGCCGCGCCGCCGGACCGGGCGGAGCCCCAGCTCAGAGTGTATGAAACGCACTGACGACGGACCCGCCTCCGGCTCGCGGCGAGATTAAAGAATCGAAGTCCCGCGAACTCGCCGAAAGCTCATGGATATCACGGCGATACTGCCCGGATAAGGGCCGCCTCGTACGATGGCGAGGATCCGGCGGGCCGCGTGCAGCCACATCCGGCGATGGAAGAGGGAATCGAGCGAAATTCCCCGGGGATAGGTCAATAATGGGCATCGCGATTCAGGCGCTTGACGGCGTGTACGGTCGGCCCGCAGCCGGTGTGCGGACCCGCGTGGAACGCATGAAGGCCGATCGGTGGGGAGACGGCCTTCAAGGGGAGACGGACCGGAATGGCGGTGTTCTGACCTGGCGGGCCGTCGAGTTCGACGCCGGCCTCTACCGGATCGTTCTCGAGACCGACAGCTATTTCGCCGGCCTCGGCCATTATGCCGCTTATCCGGAAGTCACGGTCGTGTTCCGCATACAGCGGCCTTCCGACACGTACAGCCTCCAGATCACTCTTTCCCCCTACTCCCATTCGGCGAGCTTCAGCTCCGTCGAATAGGATCATGTGATTCGACCGCGGAAGCCCCCGCGCCACCCGCGTCACCCCTCCCGGATCACCGAGATCCGCTCGCCGGAGGGCCGGGACGGGCACAGGTCGACGACGGCGATAAGCGACGATAGGCGCGTCCGGAATCCGGAAAAAATCCTGCGCCGCCCGCCGGTCACGGCGCGCTTCCCGCGGATAACGCGATCTCTCCGGCCGGGCGTCCCGGCCGGGGCGTCGCACACGGCGGAGGTCGCGCGTCACACCCGGAGCCACGGCGCGCCCGAGCCCCGGGGGACGTCCGAGCGGAATATCCGCAGATCACCGCCCTGACTGAGGCTTCCCGCCGGCCATGACCCCTCCGCCGCCGCAACCACTCTCCGCATCGCCATTTTTACCGAGAGTAGTTGCATGGCGGCCGTTTCTCTACCCCTTATTCCCGTGGGCTCGCCTGAGGATGCTCCACCAGTAGGGCATCGATAATAGGACGATATTTGACGCTGGAATACTTCTGAATTGCCACCCCGAAGCGCGAGATAAGGAACCGACCATGGGAAGAGACGCCAAGCGTTTCGCCGCAATCTTCATCTCGGCCATTGCATTCTGTTTCGCGGCGACGGGAATCAGCCTTGCGGCCGACGAGCCCTCCGTCACGTCGCAGTCGGAGCCGACCTCGACGCCGACGCCCACGCCGACGACCAGCAACGGCACCCCCTGGAACGGAAGCTAGACCGATTCATCGGCGAAATTCCTCGCCGGGGCACGAGCTCGGCAGCGCATTGTTTAACTAATCAACCAGGCGCCCACCGACGGGTTACAGAGTAACGCAGCGTCTTACCTTGGCACTCTTGATAGGCTTGTGTACACTTGCGACGCGAAATACAAGCCTCTGTGCCAGGATGCCAGATAGCGCGACCTGTCCGTCACGCGGGCGCCTGGTTGTCGTCGAGGAGACATGCGTGCAGTTTCGCCTGTTGGGTTCGCTCGAAGTCGTCGCTGACGGGCTTCGCATCGACCCAGGGGGCACGCGGCAGCAGATCGTCCTGGCGACCTTGCTGCTCAATGTCGGCCGCGTCGTATCCATCGATCAGCTTATAGAGGCCGTTTACGACGATCCGCCCGTCACCGCACGCGTCCAGGTGCAAATTTGCATCTCGAATCTCCGCAGGCTCTTCACCGCGCACGGCTATCCGACCGCCATCCTCACCCGCACCAACGGATACATGCTGCAGGTGGACGAGCGGCAGATAGATTCGTTCACCTTCGAGGCATACGTTTCCCAGGCTCGCCGCGCCCGTGACAATCACGGCCTCGACGAGGCCATCAAGCACTACAGGCAGGCCCTCGACCTGTGGCGCGGCCCCGCCCTCGGCGGGATGAGGAGCAGGCTCGTGCAGCTGTGGGCCAACGAGCTGAACGAGCACCGGATCGCCGCCAACGAGGAATGCATCGAGCTGGAGCTCGAGCTCGGCATGCACCACGAGCTGATCGGCGAGCTCACCCGCCTCGTCAAGGCCTATCCCCTGCGCGAAGGCCTCGTCGGGCAGCTCATGGTCGCTCTCTACCGGTCCGAACGGCAGGCGGAAGCGCTGCAGGTCTATCGGGACGCCCGCACGATGATGGTCGACGAGCTGGGGATCGAGCCCCACGAGCGCCTCCAGCAGCTCGAGTATCTGATCCTCACCTCCGCCGAGGACCTCGATCTCGCCGAACAGCCGGGCCAGGCCGCGCCCAGGCGTTCGAGCGAAGCCGCCAAGCCGCCCACGATGATTCCGGGGGCCATCGCCGATTTCACCGGCCGGGACGCGCAGGTCAGGCTGATCCGCGAGAAGATCATCAACTCGCCCGCGGGAGCGGTCCGCTTCGCCGTGCCCACGGTCGCGATCATCGGGAGGGCGGGCATCGGGAAGTCGACCCTCGCCGTGCACTGCGCGCACGACGTGGCCGAGCTCTTCCCCGACGGCCAGCTCTTCGCCAGCCTGCACGGGGGCACGCCCAACCCGACCAGTCCGACCAACGTCCTGGAGCGCTTCCTGCGCGCGCTCGGCGTCCCGGGCCACGACATCCCCGACGCCCTGGAACAACGCGCCGAGCTGTACCGCACGTTGCTGGCCGAGCGCCGGACGCTGGTCGTGCTGGACGACGCCAACGGCGAGCACCAGGTGTCGCCGCTGCTTCCCGGAAACGCGCAGTCCGCCGTCATCATCACCAGCAGGACGAGGCTCGGCGGGCTGGCCGGGGTCCTCCACGTGGACCTGGACGTGCTCGACGCGACGCAGTCGATGAGGCTCATCTCCCAGATCGCGGGAGAGGAACGCGTGCAGGCCGACCCCAGGTCTTCCGCCAACCTCGCCGAGCTGTGCGAAGGGCTGCCGCTGGCGCTCCGCATCGCCGGGTCCCGCCTGGCGGCGCGCCCGCACTGGGACATCAGGCAACTGGTCAACCGGCTGGAGGACGAGACCCGCCGGCTCGACGAGCTCAAGCACGGGGAGATGGGAATCCGGGCGAGCCTCTCGCTCACCTACGAGGGGCTGAGCGGTCCGGCGCGACGGCTCTTCCGGCTGCTGGCCGCGCTGAACTCCCACGTCCTCCCGGCGTGGGCCGCCGCCGCCGCGCTCGATCAGCCGATCTTCGTCGCCCACGACCTGCTGGACGAGCTGGCCGACACCCACTTCATCGAGGCGACCGACGCGGGGCTCGGGGTGCGGACCCACTACCGCTTCCACGACCTCATCCGCGTGTTCGCCAAGGAACGCCTGGCGGCCGAGGAGCCTCCGGCCGAACGGGCGGCGGCCCTGGAGCGGATACTCAGCGCGCAGCTGGTCCTCACCGCGAAGGCCCAGAATCGCGAGTTCGGCTTCATCGAGTTCCCGGAACCCCCGATCGACCAGCACCCGTCACTGCCCGACCAGCTGGTCGACCAGCTGGTCGCCGCACCGCTCGAATGGTTCGAACGCGAGCGGCGCTTCCTCGTCGCGAGCATCCATCAGGCCATGCAGGCCGGATTCGCCGAACTCTGCTGGCGCCTCACGGCGGTCACCACGAAGTTCTTCGAGGCCAGGGCTTATCTCGACGACTGGCGGGAGACCCACAAACTCGCGCTGGAGGCCGCCCGGCAGGCGCAGGACCGCCTCGGCCAGGCGACGATGCTGTTCAAAATCGGCACGTTGAGCCTGACCGAGCAGCGCTTCTCCAACGCCCGGCACGTCCTGGAGGCGGCGGCGGAGATCTTCGCGGATCTGCACGACGACCCCAGACGCGCCATGGTGGACAGCAGGCTCGCCATCCTCGACCGGCTGAGCGGGCGCTTCGAGAACGCCTCCAAGCGCTTCGACCGCGCGCTGTCGCTCCTCGGCGGCGGCGTCAACGCCGACTCCGTCTACATCCTCTACAGCCAGGCCAAGCTCTACCTCGACTGCGAACGTCCCGACGACTCCTACCGGCTGCTCTCCGAGGTGCTGGAGTTCGCACGCTCCAGCGGCGACAGAAGGCTGCGCGCCCAGGTTCTGTTCCGGCTGGGCGAGACGCACTTCAGCAAGCAGGACTTCGAGCCCGGCGAGGAGGCGTACGCGGAGGCGATGACCGCCGTGCGGGAGATCGGCGACCGGATAGGCGAGGCCTTCGTCCTGCTCGGCCTGGGGACCGCCCGCTTCCACCAGGGTGAGCTGGCGACGGTGGGCGACCTGCTGGGGCAGGCCCGTGATCTGGCCAAGGCGACGCGTCAGCGCCTCGTGGAGATGCAGGCGATCACGGGCCTGGGCGAGCTCGCGCTGGCCACGGGTGACGCCCCGCGGGCGCAGGCCCTCCTGACCGAGGCGGGCGACTTCTTCGCCGAGGTGGAGCTCCCGCTGCTCGAGGCCGAGGCCCGCGTCCTGCTCAAGCGGGCGTACCTGGCCACCGGAGACCAGGCCGCCGCCGAGGCGGAGGAGATCCGGATCCAGTATCTGGTCGAGCAGATCGATCCGCTGCCCGCGCAGCACATCCGCGATCGGCTGGCGGAAGCGCAGCACGGCGGAAGGTGAACACCGGGCGGACGCCGGATCAGGATGGTGCGGAACGCCATCCTGGGAGCAACGGTGAAGACTGCGCATCGGACCTGTCCCATCTGCGACGCCGTCTGCGGACTGCGCCTCACGCTTGACGACGCCGGACACGTCACCTCTGTCAAGGGCGACCCGGACGACCCGTTCTCCAAGGGGTACGTCTGCCCGAAGGGGGCCTCCCTCGGCGCGCTGGACGAGGACCCCGATCGGCTGCGCTCCCCCATGATCCGCGAGGGGGACCGGTGGCGGGAGGTCTCCTGGGAGGAGGCCTTCCAGGCGGTCGAGCGCGGTCTGACCCGCGTCGCCGACGCCCACGGTCGCCAGGCGCTGGCCGTCTATTTCGGCAACCCGACCTTCCACACGATGGCCGGACCGCTGTACCGGGGCCCGCTGAGCCAGGCCCTCGACACCCCCAACATCTACTCGGCCAGCACCATCGATCAGATGCCCAAGCATGTGGCCTGCGGCTTCATGCTCGGCAACCCCTTCGCGATCGCCGTACCGGACCTCGACCGGACCGACTATCTCCTGGTCCTGGGGGCCAACCCGGCCGAGTCGCACGGCTCGCTGTGCGCCGCGCCCAACTTCCCCGGCCGGCTCAAGGCCCTGCGCGCGCGAGGGGGCAAGCTGGTCGTCGTCGACCCGCGGTTCACCCGCACCGCCGGCCTGGCCGACGAGCACCTGTTCATCCGGCCCGGAACGGACGCCTACCTGCTGTTCGGAATCGTGCACACACTGGTGGCCGAAGGGCTCGTCTCGACGAACATCGAGGTCGGCGGTCTGGCCGAGCTCCAGGAACTCGCCGCGGACTTCGCGCCCGAGGTCGTCTCCGCGCGGTGCGGCGTCCCCGCCGGCGACATCAGGCGGCTGGCCCGCGAGCTGGCCGCCGCTCCCACGGCCGCCGTCTACACGCGGGTCGGCACCTGCACCTCCGAGTTCGGCACCGCCACGCAGTGGCTCGTGGACGTGATCAACGTCCTCACCGGCAACTTCGACCGGCCCGGCGGCGTGATGTTCGCCCGGACGGCCACGATCGGACCGCCCAACGCCGGCCCGTTCACCACCGGACGCTGGCACAGCAGGGTCCGCGGGCTGCCCGAGGTGCTGGGCGAGCTTCCGGTCGCCACCCTGGCCGACGAGATCGAGACGCCGGGGCAGGGGCAGGTCCGCGCGCTGATCACCGTCGGCGGCAACCTGGTCCTGTCGGCTCCGAACGGCCCGCGGCTGGGAAGGGCCCTGCGGGATCTGGAGTTCATGGTCAGCGTCGATCCCTACCTGAACGAGACCACCAGCCACGCCGACGTGATCCTGCCGCCCCCGCGGATCACGCAGATGCCGCACTACGACTTCCTGCTGCTGAGCGTCACCGTGCGCAACTACTCCCGCTTCTCCCCGGCGATCCTGCCGCTGGAACCGGACCAGCTCTCCGAGGCGGAGATCATGGCGAAGCTGGCGCTGATCGCCGCCGGGGCGGGAGCCGGCGCCGACCCGGCGGTCCTGGACGAGCAGATCCTGGCCGGGCTGCTCCAGGCCGCTCCCCTCATGGGCAAGGACCCCGTCGAACTGCGCGCCTCGCTGGAAGGATCGCCGGGGCCGGAACGGCTGTTGGACGCCATGCTCAAGCTCGGCCCCTTCGGGCTCTCGCTGTCGGACCTGCTGGCGAACCCGCACGGCATCGACCTGGGCCCGCTGCAGCCGCGCCTGGCCGAGCTGCTGGCCACCGAGTCCGGCCGGGTCGAGCTCGCCCCGCTCCAGCTCACCCGCGACGTCGCGCGGTTGCGCGCGCGCATGGGGGAGCCGGCTCCGCAGATGCTGCTCATCGGACGGCGTCAGCTGCGCTCCAACAACAGCTGGCTGCACAACGTGGGAGCGCTGGTGGGCGGGAGCAACCGGTGCACCCTGCACGTCAATCCGGCCGACGCGGACAGGCTGAACCTGCGGGACCGGGCGGTGATCCGCTCGGCCACCGGAGAGCTGCTCGTCGACGTCGAGGCGACTGGGGCGATCATGCCCGGGGTGGTCAGCCTGCCGCACGGCTGGGGGCACGGCGGCAGCACCCAGCGGACAGCCGCGGCGCACGCCGGGGTCAACGCGAACGCCCTGACCGATGAACTGGTGGTGGAAGCGCTGTCAGGCAACGCCGTCTTCAACGCGGTCCCCGTCACGCTGGCCCCGTGGGACGGCCGGCCGCTGGAGGAGGTTCCCGCCGGCGATAAAACATCCGCCCGGTAATTCACGGAACAGCCGGTCATAGCCGTACAGATTCCGTCCGCAGCACCATCCGTTGTCGTCTCGATCCCGCCATCGACCTGATACGCCTCCGTCGGCGTCGGTATCCTCCAGGCGCATCGATCCGGCCGGTCAGCCCGTTTCCAGAAAAGAGCTGTTCGGAAATACCAGAATCGCTCCATCCGGCCCTCGGTGCGACATGTGACATCGAACCGTTTCCGGACGGAAATCAGGAGGAACGGATGAACCCCGACGCGCCGTGGAAAGATCACCGGCGAGGGCGGCGGCTGAGGCGGATGAGCGTGATCTCCCTGCTCGCGACCGCCCTCCTGGCCGTCCCGACGGTCGCGGCCTCGGCCGCCGGAACGGGCGAAGGCCCCCTCTCGTCGATCGTCACGCACGTGACCTGCTGGCACGGTCACGTCGTCACCGTCCACGTGCGCCTCCCCACCGGCGAGCACCGCGTCGATCCGGCCTCCGACGCCGTCTGCGTGAAAAGTGAATGACCTCCGGCGGGAAATTCGAACCGCAGGGAACGGACGCCGATATGAGGGCCGGGACAGATCTCGGCCCTCGTTCTCGCTTTCCCGTACGTAAAAGGCCGGAACGCCCGGAACGGGCCGGCGGTCAGTGCCCGGCGGCCCGGATGCGGGCGGTGATCCGCTCGACGTCGCCGCGCTCGGCGGGCGGAAGGGGCGCCCCGGCGGATTCACGGAGCGCGGCGGCCTCGGCGAGCAGGCGTCCGGCCTCCTCATGAGAACCTTCCAGGGCGGCGGCTCCGGCCAGGCCCTCCAAGGCCAGCGCGACGGCGCGGGGGTCGCCGATCGTCCGGGCGGCGGCCAGGCCCTCCTGGTGCAGCGCCCGGGCTCGCGCCGCCTCGCCGCGCTGCTCGGCGACGAAGCCGAGCTCGGCCAGGAGCAGCGTCACGCCGTAGAACGGCACGCCGTAACCGTCCTCCAGCCGCCGGTTCCAGGCCAGCGACTCGCGCAGGTACGCCTCGGCTCCGGCGAGGTCGCCCGAGCGCCTGGCGACCAGGGCGAGCCCGACCCGGGCGAACTCCTCGGCGAAACGATCGGCCTGCTCGGCCGCCAGCCGCATGCCCCGCTCGTGGAACTCCCCGGCGCGGGCCAGGTCACCGGCCAGCAGGGCGACGCGGCCGAGGCTGGACAACCTGTAGGACACATCGCCCCACAGCCGCAGGTCCTCGGCGAAGCGCAGCCCGTCGCGGTGGAAACGGCCGGCTCGCTCGTAGTCGCCGGTGATCTCGGCCAGGTAGCCGAGCATGTCGGCGGCCTGGAGCTGTCCCCAGCGATCCCCGAGGGCGGTGAACCGCGCCAGACTGTCGGCGCCGCTCCGTTCGGCCAGGGCGAGATCGCCTTGGAAGAGGGCCTGCTTGGCCCGTCCGGCCAGCGCCGCGGCCTCCCCCCACTGGTCGTCCAGCGCGCGGAAGCCGGTCAGCGCCGAGTCGATCAGTTCCCCGCCCCTGGCGGCGTCTCCGATGTGCAGGTGGGCCAGGGCGAGGAACCAGCGCGCCCGCGGGCTCGCCCCGGTCACCGGGCCCCGGTCCGCGGGCCCCTCGCCCGTCAGCAGCGCGAAGGCGCGCGCCCAGGCCGCGGCTTCGGGATCTTCGGCGACCGCGGCCAGGTACCGGTGTCCCTCCTGGTGCCTGCCGCGCAGATACCAGTACCAGGCCAGGCGGACGGTCATGCCCGGGTCCCGGGTGCGGTCGAGCACGACACGCAGGTTGGGCCACTCCTCGTCGAGGCGCCGCAGCCACTGCCGCTGGGCCGGGCCGTACAGGTCGGCCCGCTCGACGAGATCCGCGTAGTGGGCGTCACGGCGGATCAGCAGCCGGTCGGCGCCGGGGAGGCGCTCCAGGCAGTAGGCGGCGACCGATTCGAGCAGCCGGTACCTCATCGCGCCCGACGGCTGCGGCTCGGCCACCGCCATGGACCGGTTCACGAGCTGCTCCAGCAGGTCGAGCGGTACGCCGGACGCGTCGAGGGTGCATCCGCCGGGATGTACGGCCAGCGCGCACAGGGCCTCCCGCTGCGCCCGGTCGAGCTGCTCCCAGCTCCAGTCGATCACGGCGCGCAGGGTCCGCTGCCGCGGCGGGAGTCCTCTGGTCGCGGCGGACAGCAGGGTGAAACGATCGTCCAGCCGTTCGGCCACGCCACGCACCCCGAGCGTGCGCACCCGGGCGGCGGCCAGCTCCAGCGCCAGCGGGAGGCCGTCGAGCCGCTCGCAGATCGCCGCCACCCACGCCGCGTTCTCCGCGCCGGGGGTGACGCCGGCCCGGGCCGCGAACAGCTCGGCGGCGTCGTCCCGGCCGAGCGGACCGAGCTGGTGCACGCTCTCGCCGGGGATCGCCAGCGGCTCCTGGCTCGTGGTCAGGACGCGCAGTCCCGGAGCGGCCCGCAGCAGCGTCAGGACCAGTTCGGCGACCGGCTCGACGAGGTGCTCGCAGTTGTCCAGGACCAGGAGCATCCGGTGCCCGCGCAGGGCCTCGGCGAGCCGGCCGGCCAGGTCGCCGGCGGGCACCCCGCCGGCGGTCTCGTCCCGGACCCCCAGCGCTCCCGCCACGACCTCCGCCACCTGGGCCAGGTCGCCGGAACGGAGGGCGGCCAGCTCGACCAGCCACGTCTCTTCCGGTGATCGCGCCGCCGCGGCCAGCGCCAGCCTGGTCTTGCCCACCCCTCCGGGCCCGGTCACCGTGACGAGCCGCGAGGAGGCGAGCGACGCCCTCACCGCCGCCACCGCCTCCCGCCTGCCGACGAGCCCCGCGATCGGCACGGGCAGGTTCGGCCTGGGCCGGACGGCCGAGGTGGCGGGGACCGCGGCCGGAGCCAGGGCCGGGTCCTGCTCCAGCATCGCCCGGTGGAGGGCGACCAGCTCGGGCCCGGGATCCAGGCCGAGCTCGTCGGCCAGCAACCGGCGCACCTCGTCGAACCCGGCCAGCGCCTCACTCTGGCGCCCCGACAGGTAGAGAGCGCGCAGATGCGCCGCGCGGAGCCGCTCGCGCAGAGGGTGTCCGGCCACCAGCGGCCCCAGCTCGTCGGCCAGCACGCTGTGGTCCCCCAGCGCCAGCCGTACCTCGGCCTGCTCCTCCAGCGCGGTGAGCCGCCGCTCCTCCAGCCGGGTGACGGCGGGGCGGGCGAACTCCTCGTCCTGGAAGTCGGCGTAGGCGGGGCCGCGCCACAACGCCAGCGCGTCCGCCAGCAGCCCCGCCCTGGCCAGCGGCTCCTCGACGGCGCGGGCCCGGGCGAGCAGCGCGGTGAACTGCGCGGCGTCCACCTCCTCGGCCCGCAGCACGTATCCGGACGGCTGGAACGCCACCAGATCGCGGGCGCCCGGCTCCGCCCGCTCCAGGGCGCGGCGCAGCTGGGAGACCTTGGTCTGCAACGTGTTGGTCGGATTGCCGGGCGGGTCCTCGCCCCACAGGTCGTCGACGAGCCGGTCCGCCGGCACCGGACGGCCCTCGTGCACGAGCAGGTCGGCCAGCAGCGCCCGGACCTTCACCTCGGGAACCCGCACCGGCCGCCCGTCGGCCGTCCACACCGCCAGGGGACCGAGCACTCCGAAACGCACCGGATCACGGTACCCCCAGCCGACCGTCAGCAGATCATGCGCGCCCTCCCGCAAGGTGGAGTCGGCCATCCGGCCCGACGATCGAATGAGGAGCGGAAATGACCGAGAACCGCGAGGTCCGCCTGACCGCCTACCCCGTGGGCGAGCCCACGCCGGAGCACTTCGCGCTGGTGGACAGCGAGCTGCCCGAACTCGCCGAGGGGCAGATCCTGGTCCGCAACACCTGGATGTCGGTGGATCCGTACATGCGCGGACGCATGAACGACGCCGAGTCCTACCTGCCGCCGTTCCGGCTCGGCGCCGCCATGGACGGCTCGGCGGTGGGCGAGGTGGTGGCCTCGCGGGCCGAGGCGGTCCCGGAGGGCTCGGTGGTGTCGCACTTCCTGGGCTGGCGCGAGTACGCCGTGCTCGACGCCGCCGCGGCGACCGTCATCGACACCGGCCTCGCTCCGGCCGAGGCCTACCTGGGCGTCCTGGGCACCACCGGGCTGACGGCCTACGCCGCGCTCACGGAGGTCGCCCCGGTACGGCAGGGCGACGTGGTCTTCGTCTCGGCCGCCGCCGGAGCCGTCGGCAGCGTCGCCGGCCAGCTGGCCCGCAAGCTCGGCGCCGCCCGCGTGATCGGCTCGGCCGGAGGCCCGGAGAAGGCCGCGAGGCTGGTGACCGACTTCGGCTACGACACGGCCATCGACTACCGGGCCGGCGCGCTGGGCGAGCAGCTGACGGCCGCGGCCCCCGACGGGATCGACGTCTACGTGGACCACGTGGGCGGCGACCACCTGGCGGCGGCCATCGACGCGCTCCGCCCCGGCGGCCGGATCGCCATGGTGGGCGCGATCAGCGGTTACAACGCGACGGAGCCCGTCCCCGGACCGGCGAACCTGTTCCAGCTGGCGGCCAAGGACGCCACCCTGCGCGGCATGCTGGTCAACTCCTACTTCCACCTGTTCGGCGAGTGGATCGGCAAGGCGGCGGGCTGGCTGGCCGACGGCTCGCTCCGCACCGAATACACCGTGGCCGAGGGTCTCGACCGGGCGCCGGCGGCCTTCCTGGACATGATGCGCGGCGGCAACGTCGGCAAGATGCTGGTGAGGCTCTGACCTCCCTCGTCCACGGCGGTGTCGTGAACGGGCGCGCGAGCGCGGCGGCGATCGCCCGGCCCCCGGACGGGCTCGGCGGACTCGGCAGCCCGGCAGCCCGGCGGCCCGGTATAAATTCCTCGATACCGGGCCCCTGGCGATCTAGGGTATGGACATGCTGCGCGGAGAAAGAGTCTTGCTCAGGGCCATGGCCCGGGACGATCTGGCGGTGCTGTACCGGCTGCACGAGGACGTCGACACGGCGGTCCTCACCGAAGTGGATCCCTGGGTCCCGGAGACGCTGGAGCAGAGGCTCTCCCGCTACGACGACCGTTCCCCGGACCCGGCCAACGTGCGCTTCACCGTGGTCTCCCTCGCCGACGGGCAGGTGCTGGGCAGCTGCATCGTCTGGGGGATCGATTCCTTCAACCGCAACGCCCACCTGGGGATCTCCCTGCTGCCGCAGGCCCGCGGCCGGGGACACGGCCTGGACGCGCTCCGCGTGATGTGCGACTACGCCTTCCGCATCCGCGGCCTGCACCGGCTGGGGCTGGAGACCCTCGCGACCAACACCGCGATGATCACCACTGCCGAGAAGGCCGGGTTCCGGCGTGAGGGCGTCCGCCGCGACCACGCCTGGGTGATGGGCTCCTTCGTCGACGAGCTGCTGTTCGGCCTGCTGGCCGCCGAGTTCTCCTGATCCCCGGCCGGGGTCTCCGCCCCCGGCCGGAGGGCACGCCCGTCGCCCGCGACCTGCTCAGCCGCTCCAGACGGCGTTCTTGAGGATCTTCGCCAGGCCCGGGGTCCTCCAGTGATCCACGACGAGCACCTTCTTCGCCTTGAGGTACCAGACACGCTGCGTGTAGGAGGCGGAGGTCGGCTTACCCTGCTGCGTGACGCAGGGCAGCCGCCACTCGGTGAACCGCGCCGCCACCCCGCCGACTTCGACGTTCATAGACCGGGCGGGCCGGGTGGGCAGCGCCCCGTTCATGTACTTCTTCACCGGCACGCACTCCATCACGCCGGTGCTGGGGTGGTACGGCTGGCCCAGCCGGTACGGCCCGCCCTCGTAGGCGTACTTGATGCCCTGCGGCCCCTTCAGCGAGAAACCGGGGCACTCCGCGGCGCGCTTGGAGCAGGCGCCGGTGGTGACACGCAGTTCGCCGTACTCCTTCCGGGTCTTCCACGCGGCCGGGATCCGGATGACGAGGCCCCGGAACGACACCGTCCTGGTGGCGCCCGCCTCGGCGGACGCGCCCGCGGCGGGCGAGGTCGCGGCGGACACGGCTCCGGCGGGCGTGCCGGCGAGAATGAGCGAGGCACCGAGCGCAAAAGTAGCGATCATGAAAGTGATCATAAGGGATGGAACGATCCAAAGATCGGTATACCGCCCTCGAACCGCTCCCTCCCGGCATCCCCCATCGGGCCCGCGCTACTGCTCCCGGATGTCCGTCAGCGGCAGCGGCTGGGTGAGGTTCGCCGGGGCGTTCCACTTCTGCAGCTCGGACCCGGTGCAGGGGGCCACCTTGACCTTGCTGGTGCCGTCGCTGTGCGTGTCGGGCTTCAGCACGTCCAGGTCGGTCGGGGTCAGGCAGTTCCCGTAGTGGTCCATGACCCGGTAGCTGGTGGCGTAGTCGCCGGTGTTGCCGTACACGGTCCACTTGAGGTTGTCGGCCAGCGTGCCGGTGGCGGCGCAGGAGGTCACCGTGACGTACTGGTTGGACGCGGTGGAGTTGGGACTGCGCAGGCAGTACCCACTCCCGTAGTTGGTACGGATGCGACCCGCGGCTTTGATCGCGGGAGCGGTGACCGCCGGGATCGACCACTTCTGGTTCCAGCTGATGTTGCCGTCGGGTGCCTGCTTGCAGAACCAGGCGATCATGTACGCCCGGGTGACGACGTGGTCGGTGACGTCCAGGCACCGGCTGAACTGCTTGAAGTTCACCAGCTGCCCGACGGCGACCCCGGCCATGCCCGCGCCCACGCCGGGCTGGGGCCGGAAGATGCTCTGGGTCTGGTTGGCGCTGCAACTGCCGAGGACGACCAGGCTGCCGGCCAGGCCGGGGTTCTTCAGGTTGAAGCAGAAGCTGTTCAGCCCGACGCCGTTGGTGGTGCCCTGGAAGTTCGAGTTGTTGTTGAGGCTCCACTGCTGCTGCGGGATGCGGCGCGCGTCGCACGGCTGGAACGCCACGGTCGCACCCGTTCTCTGCGGCGAGCCCGCGTCGAGGCACATGCCCAGCGGCGCCTTCGGCGCATTCGAGCCCTCGGAGCTCTCGGAGCTCTCGGAGCCGATCAGCTTCAGGGTCAGGTCCTCGGTGTAGGCGAACTGCTGCCCGCTCAGTCCGGGCACGCACTTCTGCATCTTCAGCGGGGTGCCGGGGGTCGGAGTCTCGTCGGTTCCGGCGTCCATGCAGAGCGGGGAGATGGTGGGCTGGGCGACGGGGATCGCCCCGCCGTCGATGTTGGCGTTGGTCGTCTGGAAGGAGTACGTCGCCTTGATCGTCCGCGTGCCCTCGGTGTCGTCGAAGGCGATGTCCGGGGTCTCCACCCCTTTGGAGGTCAGCGTGGCGTAGGCCGGCACCTCCGTCAGAGGGCAGCTGAGGGGGCCTTCAGGGTCGTCGGGGCCGTCGGTGTCCCAGTACTTGATCTTCACCTGGTAGCGGGGTGACTTCAGCGCGTCGTCCGGGAGCACACTGCCCGTCATCGTCGTCAGGCACGGGGGCAGCTTCTCCACCAGGCCGTTGCCCTCGGCGTCCGCGGCGGCGCGGATCTGCCCGAGGGCAGCGTCGATGCCCGCCTCCGCGGCGTGCAGGGCGTGGGTCCGCTCCGACGCGGTGCGGGTGAGAGTCGCCTGGTTGATCACAATCGGTATGAGCAGCGCGCTGAGCGACACGCCGACCAGGGTGAGCAGCAGGGCCACCGGCATCGAACCCCGGTCCGCCGTCCCGGCGGGAAGCCGGAGCGACGGGCGTCCGCGGCCGAGCATGGTGATCATGACTATGGCCTCCCTTCCTGGCAGGTGTTGTCGAGTTCGGTGTTCCGCGAGGTGTTGAGGGCGGTGAACGTGGCGTCGAGCTCGGTGGACCCGGCCTTGTCGCCGTGGCCCACCTCGGCAGTCAGGTGGATCCGGAGCTGCTGGAAGTCCGGGACGAAGTCGGCGCCGACGGGACCCGCCTCGGCGGCGTCGATCCCGTCTCCGGCGAGCTTCCGCACGAAGGGGGCGTTCTCCGCCTTCTCTTCGGCAGTCGCGGTCGTGGACTTTAGGACATCGGTCGCGATGTGCGAGGCCAGCGTCTCGCCCGACGTCCCCTCGGCGGGCGGCGAGCCGGGCTTCCAGCGCAGCAGCTGCAGGACACCTCGGTCGAGGTCCAGCCGGAGCTGCTTGCACTCCTTCTCAGGGAGAGTCTCCTTCTCAGGGGGAGTCTCCTCCGCGGAGGGAGTCTCCGCCTTCACACCGTAGAACTCCACGTACCAGTAGTCGCCGTCGGTGCCCGGCTCGCCGATCCAGGAGGCGTAGCGGACCTCCTTGTCCAGCCGCTGGAACGCGACGTGCGTCTGCTCCTGCGCCGTCGCCAGTGACTCGGTCGAGCCGACGGCGCGGTAGACCTGCACGATGCCGGTGGTGAAGATCGCCATCAGCACGCCCAGGATGCCCATGGTCACGAGGATCTCGATCAGGGAGACCCCGGCGTCCCCGGTGGCCCGGAGGGCCCGGATCCGGTCCGGGAGCGCCGTCTTCACGCGCGCGCGCCCGGCCATCACCGCACCGTCCAGGTGAACATCAGGGTTGCCCACTTCTGGGTGGAGTCCACGACGTCCAGCGTGACCATGTAGGTGCCCCGGGTGGTGGGCGTTCCGGTGATCTCCCCGTCGTACTGGCCGGACTGGGCGATGCTGAGCCCCGGCGGCAGTCCGGTCGCCGACCAGGTGTTGTAACCGCTGTTGCTCCCGCCCGACGCCTTGACCGTGAGCGCGACCGGCTGGCCGGCGGTGCCGATCTGGTCGGGGGCCGACGGATTCGGCGTGGCCACGCTGAGGTCGTTCGGCTGCTTCGCCAGGATGTTCCAGACGAACCTCCTGGCGACCTCGTCGCCCGCGCTGTCCTTGACGTAGACCGTGGTCAGGTATCGGGTGCCCCACCGCGCGGTCCCAGAGATCTCGCCCGTCAGGGCGTTGATCGACAGGCCGTCCGGCAGGTTCTCCGCGCGCCACGTGTACGGCGCGTCACCGCCGGACACCGTGAGCCGCACCCCGCTGATCTGGTCGCGGATGTAGTTGGTCCGCGGGCCGGAGTCGGCCACTGCCAGCGTCAGCACCTCCCAGGTGAACGTCACCGAGTCGGTCTTACCTCCCTGATCGGTGACCTTCACGGTCACGGTCTTCGTTCCGTAGGTCGTCGGGGTGCCGGAGATGACACCGGTCGACGCGTTGATCGACAGCCCGGCGGGCAGCCCGGTGGCCGACCAGGTCAGCGGGGTGCGCCCGCCGGACACCGGGATCGCCAGCGAGACCGCGGTACCGGCCCGGGTCGCCTGGTCCTCCACGGCGGCCAGTCCCGGCAGGTCGTTGACGGTCAGGGGGAACTCGACGGTGTCGGTGTCGGCCCGGCGGTCGGTGACGGTGGCCGTGACGGTGAACTTTCCCAGCACCGTCGGCTTGCCGCTGATCAGGCCGCTCTCCGACGCGCTCAGCCCCGCCGGCAGGCCTTCCACTTTCCAGATCAGCGGGAGCCGCCCGCCGGTCGCGAGGAGCTGCAGGCTCATGTCGACCGTACGGTAGCCGAACGTGGCGCCCGGGTTGCTGATCCGGGGCGGGGGACGCTTGATGTGGAAGACCGCGTCGCTGGCCGAGCTGACCAGGGTCGAGGTGACGTAGACGCACTTCCCGGCCTCGCACCCCTTGTGGGCCCAGGTCACCGCGACCACGACGCGGAAGAACGGAACGTCCGCGGGACCGGGGGTCGGGCCGGGCTTGTCGCAGACCTGATTCTGTGTCGAGGCAGACACGGCCTGCTGCCGGCAGCGGCCGACATACCAGTTCCGCGTGTACTCCACTCCGTTGACCGTCACGACATCGGGCGCGGTCGGCAGCGGGGCCTTCTCACCCGCGGTGGGGGCGGACTCCAGCATCGGGTCCCACTCGATCTTCATCGATCGCAGATGGGAGAACACCTCTTTGGCGACCCTGTCGCCGCCCTCTCCGGCCTTCGACTCGATCTCGTGCCACTGGTTCTCCGAGCTTGTCCGACCGCGACCGGCCCTCAGGGAGGAGCCCTTGAGCGCGCGCGCCCGCTCGATGCCGTCGCCGGCCAGCTGGATGGCCACCTGCTCGCTGCGCTGCTGACCGGTGAAGGTCATCGAGTTGGTGAAGAACACCGCGAGGGCGCTCATGACGATGCCGATCACCGCGAGGGCCATCAGCATCTCGATCAGCGTGAACCCGGCGTCCGGCCGTGCCGGGACGCCCCGGTCACGGAGGGAGGCGAGGGTTCTCACTGTTTCCTACTTTCCGGTCGGCGAGGCGACGAAGATCTTCATGTTGACGACGAGGCTCCACTCGGCGGACGTCTCGCCGCTCTCGCTGACCGTGACGTCGTCGATCAGCACGGCCCGCTGCTGCACCCGCTGGATCTGGTCGAAGAACTTGTCCAGCGCGGCGGTGTCACCCGCGGCGGTCACGGCGACGGGCAGGGCGTACATCTGCACATTGCCGGCGCTGACCTGCGTGGCCCCGCCGATGTTGATCCCGTCGACGGAGACACTCGTGGCCTCGCCCGCCTTCCGGAGCTGGTCGAGGAAATCCTCCGACTGCGCCGTCGCGGGCAGCGCCTGGCGGGCCGTCTCCAGCTCGGCCTTGTACTTCGGCAGGTCGGCGTTCTCCCGGCTCAGCTCCGCGAGCCTGCTGCGCAGGGTGGCCGCCCGCACCTGCGCGGTCTCGGCCTCCGCCCGCATGGTGTCGGTCTCGTCGTGCTGCGGGCCGATGAAGAAGAACCAGCCGACCGCGAGCAGGACGGCGGCGGCGACGATGCCGCCGAGGATCCAGACCCGGTCTGCGCGTCCGGTGAGCATCAGTTCTCCTTCTTCGCGTCGGCGGAGTAGCGGCTGTCGAGCGCGGCGTCGGTGATGTCGACCTTCACGGTGAAGTCCACATCGGTCTCCTCGTGTACATCGGTGAACAGCGGGTTGCCCAGGCCGGACACCTCGCCGAGCGCGCTGACGTAGTCGGCCACGACCTGCTTGCCGGAGCCGACGCCCACGATGCTGAGCTCCCCGATCAGCTCCTTGCCGGAGGCGTTCGGGAGGGCCGACTCGCTCGTTCCGGTCCCCTCGCCGTCTATGAAGAGTCCACCGGCGACGCTGGTGATCCGCACGCCGCTCGGGGCCGCCGCGCGGACCGAGGCGAGCAGGCGGGACCAGCGCACGTCCCGAACGAGCAGCGCGGAGAGCTGCGTGTCGATCGTCTCCGCCTGTTCCCGGGTCGTGACGAGCTCGGAGAACTCGTTCTGCTTGCGGGTCCAGGTCTGGACCTCGGCCTGGGCATCGGCGAGCTGCTGCTCCGCCTCCGCCGTCTGCTGGTTGATCATGAAGTACCAGCCGGCCAGCAGCAGGGCGAACACCGTGAGGACGGACAGGACGACGGCGCGGGCCCGGCGGCCCCGCCGGGCCGTCACGATCTCCGGGGGGAGCAGGTCGGCCGCGAGAGCGAGCGGCCGGAACGGGTCCTGGACCGGTGCGGCAGGACCGGAGGGGCCGGCGGGAATGAGTGTGGTGGTCATCAGGCTGCCACTCCAAGAGCGAGGCCGACGGAGACCGCGGCGGCCGTGCGGAACCGATCGAGGGTGTCCTGCTTGTCCTTGCGGCCGCGACGGATGCGCACCGTGGGATCGGCGAGCGTCACCTCGATGCCGAGCTGGGTGTGCAGGGCCTCGACGAGGCCGGGCATGAGGGCGCCGCCGCCGGAGAGCGCCACCCGGGTGACCCGGATCGGCCGGTCGCCGGAGCCGAGGTAGGCGAACGAGTTGCGGATCTCGTTGATGAGGGGCCGGACGGCGTCGCGGATCGCCTCGGCGGCCTCGGCGTCCTCGCCGCCGCCCTGCAGGCCGGCGTGGCACTTGAGCTCCTCGGCCTGGAACGGGTCGATGCCGAGCTGGGCGGAGAGGGCCTGGGTGATCTCGGCGCCGCCCCGGGGGAGCGTGCGGACGATCACCGGCACGCCGTTGTTGTGGACGACGACGCTCGTGGCGGAGGCCCCGATGTCCACGATGGCCTCCACCTTGGAGTCCAGGCAGGACACCGCGCGCATCAGCGCGAACGAGGCGAGGTCCACCCGGGCGACGTGCAGCCCGGCCTGCTCGGCGGCGTGCACGGCGGTGGTGACGACGTCCTTCGGCGCGGCGATCAGCAGCCCGCGCACCGTCTCCTTCTCGCCCGGGTTCTCCAGAGGGAAGAAGTCGAGCAGCGACCGCTCGACCGGGAGCGGCAGCGCGTCGCGCACCTGGAACGGAAGGGACTGGCGGAGCTCGCGGAGCGGCAGGTTGCTCACGGACATCTCCCGGACCACGACCTGGGGGTTGGTCACACCGAGCACGACCTTGCGGCTGCGGAACTTGGAGGCCGCCCAGAGCCGCTTCAGCTCCGCGGTGACCGCCTTGGCGTCGTTGATGACGCCGCCCTGCACGGCGCCCGCCGGCAGCGGGACCATCCCGACGTTCGTGATGACCGGACCGTCCTTGCCGCGGGTGGTCTCCACCGCGCGGATCGACATCGAACCGATGTCCAGTCCGATGGGGTTGACCGCGGCCATCAGGTGCTCCTCGTCATCGAAGTCGTCGTGGTCGTGAAAGATCGTGGAAGCGGGCCGGGTCAGGCGACCGGCGCCAGGAGGCCGCCGTACCAGGCCGCGATCGGCCCGGCGGCGAACAGGGCGAGCAGGGCGCCGGCGAGCATGGCCGGGCCGAACGGCATGGCGGTCTTGCGACCGGCCCGCCCGGTGGCCAGCAGCGCCACTCCGGCGATCCCGCCGAGCAGGAAGGCGGCGAAGGTGCCGATGACCACCGCGCTCCAGCCCAGCCAGCCGAGGTAGAGGCCGAGCAGCCCGGCGAGTTTCACATCGCCGAAGCCCATGCCACCCGGGTAGAGCAGGGCGAGCGCGAGGTAGAAGATGAAAAGCACGGCCATCGCGGCCAGGCCGCGCAGGGCAGACGTCCAGTCGGCGCCGGCGACCACGGCGGGGGTCAGCAGCAGGGCGCCGACGACGTACGACGGCTTGACGATGGCGTCGGGCAGCCGCTGCACGTCGAGGTCGATCATGGTGAGGGCCACCGCGATCGCCGTGAGGTAGAGGTAGGCCGGCAGCTCCGGCGCCACCCCGATTCGGGCGGTCACCGCGGCGAACAGCAGCGCGGTGGCCAGCTCGACCAGGGGGTAACGGGCGCTGATCGGCGCCCGGCAGGCGGCGCACCGGCCGCGCAGCACGAGCCAGCTCAGCACCGGCACGTTCTGCCAGGGCCGGATGGCCGTACCGCAGTGCGGGCAGCGCGAGCCGGGCCGCACCAGCGACTCGGCCCGCGGCACCCGGTGGATGACCACGTTCAGGAAGGAGCCGACCGTGAGGCCGAGCACGGCGGCCAGGGCGAGCACGAGCGTGTCCATCGGGGTCTCTCCTTCCTGTCGGTGGGTTAAGCAGAGGGGTCCGGTGGGGCGGTACGGCTCCCGTACCGCCCCACCGGGCGGGATCACACCTTGCAGGTGGCGATCTTGGCGTTGGCGACCGTTGCGACCGAGCCGCCCGCAGTGCTGTCGTACACGTACACCGCACCCGAGCCGTTGGCGTTGGTGGCGCAGACGAGGTACGACTTCTTGTCGCTGGCCAGGATGTAGTTGAGGGTGGTGTTGGCCGAGACGGTCACCCGCTCCTCGTTGGGCTTCGTCGGGTCAAGCGAGAAGGCCGTCGTCTTCTGCCCGGAGACCTCCGGGTACTTGTTGCCCTTCGTCGTGTAGAAGCTCTCCACGGCGGTGATGGCGCTACGCACGTCGGACTGGGCCGCCTTGTCGGCCGCGCCCTCGCGGTAGTTCATGTAGACCGGGATCGCGATGGCGACGAGGACGCCGATGATCACGACGACCACCAGCAGTTCGATCAGGGTGAAGCCGCGGTCGCCGTGCGCGCGCTTCTGCAGGCTCTGGAGAGCTGCCTTCATGGTGATACTCCTGTGATTCGTTAGGGTGGAAATGGCCTCCGGGCGGTCGCCCGGGGGGCCGGTCCGGCCTGGTGGCCGGTTTTTCCGTGGCGCGCACGGAAAGTTCTGGGAGGGCCGTACTAGCCCTGGATGTTCTGGTAGATCGTGAACATCGGGAGGTAGAGACAGACGACCATGCCGCCGACCACGACTCCCATGACGATCACCATGAGGGGCTCGATCGCCGCGGTCAGGGCCTCTGCCGCGGTGTCAACCTCTCTGTCATAGAAATCGGCAACCTTGTCGAGCATCTGACTGATTTGTCCACTTTCTTCGCCGACCTCGACCATCTGCGCGACCATGCGCGGGAAGACGGCGTGCTTGCTCAGCTGCGTGGACATGGGAAGGCCGTCGCGCACGGCCGCCTGCAGGTCCTTCATGGCCTCGGTGATGACCGCGTTGCCGGTGGTGGCGCCGACCACGTCGATGGCCTGCATCACCGGGACGCCCACGCCCAGCAGGGTGCCGAAGTTGCGGGCGAACCGGCTGATCGCGATCTTGGCGAACAGCTTCCCGAAGACGGGCAGCCGGAGCTTGACCTTGTCGAAGGCCAGGCGGAGCTTCGGATTGCGCCGCAACTCCCGCCGGAAGAGCATGATCGAGCCGGTGAGCACAGCCACGAACAGCGGCCCCGACCAGGCCAGACTGTGGCTGGCGGTGACGAGGATCTGCGTCGGCAGCGGCAGTTCGCCGCCGAACTGTTTGAACATCCCCTCGAAGACCGGGACGATGAAGGCCAGCACGCCGGCCACGAGCACCCCGGTGAAGAGCAGGACGATGACCGGATACGTCATCGCTCCCTTGATCTTGCCGCGGAGCGCCGCGTCCTTCTCGAAGTTGATCGCGATGCGTTCCAGCGCGTTGTCGAGGAAGCCTCCGGCCTCGCCCGCCCGCACCATCGCGACCATGAGCGTGGGGAAGACCTTGGGATGCTTGGCGAGCGCCCCGGACAGCGACAGACCCGCCTCGATGTCCACCCGGACCTCGCTGATCGCCTTCTTCAGCGGCGGCTTGGTCGACTGGTCCTCCAGGACCGCGAGCGAGCGGATCAGCGACATGCCGGAGGCGGTCATGGTCGCGAACTGGCGGGCGAAGACCGCCAGGTCCTTGAGCGTGGTACGGCCGCCCAGGCCCGGGATGCTGATCTCCTTCTTCAGGAGCGAGCCGCCCTCGGTGATCGAGAGCGGGACGAGCCCCTGCTGGCGGAGGACCTGGACCGCGGCGGCCTCGTTGGCCGCCTCGACGGTGCCCTTGACCTGCTTGCCGTCGCGGCCGATGGTCCTGTACTCGAACTCCTTCGTCACCGGCATGGTCAGTTCCTCCCGACGAGGCGCTTGAACTCCTCCGCCGAGTGGCAGATGTCGAGTGCGTTCTCGAAGCTGACGAGCCCGCTGCGGACCCGGTCGGACAGGTGCTGGTCGAACGCGATCATGCCGCCGCTCCCTCCTGACTGCATGAAGGACGGGATCTGGTGGTTCTTGCCCTCGCGGATCAGGTTGCGGATCGCGGGGGTCGCGATCATCACCTCTGCGACGACCGCGCGGCCGACGCCGTCCGCCCGCGGGGCCAGGGCCTGGGTGACGACGCCCTGCAGCGCCGTGGACAGCTGCGTGCGGATCTGCTGCTGCTGGTGCGGCGGGAAGATGTCGATGACGCGGTCGATCGTCTGGGCGGCGCTCTGGGTGTGCAGGGTGGCCAGGACGAGGTGGCCGGTCTCCGCGGCGGCCAGCGCGGTGGCCGTCGTCTCCAGGTCGCGCAGCTCGCCGACCAGGATGATGTCGGGGTCCTGGCGGAGCGCGTGCTTGAGGGCCTGGGCGAACGAGGTGGTGTCCGCCCCCACCTCGCGCTGGTTGACGATGCAGCGCTTGTGCGGGTGGAGGAACTCGATCGGGTCCTCGATCGTGACGATGTGCCCCGAGCGGGTGCGGTTGGCCAGATCGACGAGGCCGGCCAGCGTGGAGGTCTTGCCCGAGCCGGTGGGCCCGGTCACGAGGACGAGCCCGCGCGGCAGGTGGGCGAACCGCGCCACCGTCTCCGGCAGGCCCAGCTCCTCCAGCGGCTTGATCTCGTGCGGGATGGCCCGGAAGGCCGCGCCGTACGATCCCCGCTGCTGGTAGAAGTTCGCCCGGAACCGGGAGACGCCCTCGATGCTGTAGGCGACGTCGAGCTCCTGGTCCCGCTCGAAGCGGCCCCACTGGGCGTCGTTCACCGCCGCGCGCAGCAGCGTCTCGGTGTCGGCCGGCTCCAGGCGGCCGTACTCCTTCAGCTGGAGCATCCGGCCGTCCACGCGGATCGCGGGCGGCGCCCCCGCCGTCAGGTGCAGGTCGGAGCCGCGCTCGGTGACCAGGGACACGAGCATCGAGTTGAGGGTTTTGATCGCGTCGCGGCGATCGCCCCTCGGGTGGTCGAACGAGTGGGAGTCGACCGCGCGCAGATCGAACGGCTGCGGGTCGAACGAGTGAGAGTCGAACGGGCGCGCTGGCTCCATCGAAGATCTTCCTGTCGTGTTCGTGGCGGCGAGTGCGGGGCGTGGCGGGTACGGCGGGCGGGTCAGATCGCGACGCGCATGACTTCCCGGATCGACGTCTGGCCCTGGGACGCCTTGATCAGGCCGTCCATGCGCAGCGAGCGCATGCCCTGGGCCTCGGCGACCCGCTGCACCTCGCTGGCGGAGGCGCGCTGGATGGTGAGACCTTCGATCTCCGGGGACATCGGCATGACCTCGTGCAGCGCGATCCGGCCGCGGTAGCCGGTGTTGGCGCAGGAGCGGCAGCCCACCGGCCGCCACAGCAGGCTCGGCGGGGGCAGTTCGCCGACCGGCCAACGGGCGGCGGCCACCTCGGCCTCGGTCGGGACGTACTCCTCCTTGCACCAGTCGCAGAGCCGCCGCGCGAGTCGCTGGGCGAGCACGCAGTCGACCGAGGAGCCGACGAGGAACGGCTCGATGCCCATCTCGGTCAGCCGGACGACCGCGCTGGGCGCGTCGTTGGTGTGCAGGGTGGAGAGCACGAGGTGACCGGTGAGGGCGGCCTCGACGGCGAGCTGGGCGGTGGCCCGGTCCCGGATCTCGCCGATCAGCACCACGTCGGGGTCCGAACGCAGGATCGCCGGGAGCACGGCCGCGAACGTCAACCCGGCCTTGTGGTCCACCTGCACCTGGTTGATGCCGGGCAGGCGGTACTCGACCGGGTCCTCGACCGTGATGATGTTGACGGTGGGCTTGCTGATCGCCGAGAGCGTGCCGTACAGCGTGGTCGACTTGCCGGAGCCGGTGGGCCCGGTCACCAGCACCATGCCGTGCGGCTTGGTGAAGGAGCCGGAGAAGCGCCGGTAGTTGTCCTCGGTGAAGCCGAGGTTGTCGAGGGCGAGGTTGACCCCGCCGGTGTCGAGGACCCGCAGGACGATCTTCTCGCCCCACACCGTGGGCAGGGTGGCGGTCCGCAGGTCGACCTTCCGGCCGTTGATCATGACGGTGATGCGGCCGTTCTGCGGGATGCGGCGCTCGGTGATGTCGACACTCGACATGATCTTCAGGCGGGAGATGAGGGCCGACTGCACGTGCTTGGGCACGGTGTCCACCTCGTGGAGCACGCCGTCGATGCGGTAGCGCACCCGCATGTCGTGCTCGGTCGGCTCCAGGTGCAGGTCCGAGGCGCGGTTCTGGATGGCCTGCTCCAGCAGCGAGTTGACGTACCGGACGATCGGCGCGTCCTCCTCGACGGAGTTCAGGTTCGACACGATCGCCTCGGCCTGCTGCTCCTCGCGGAGCATCTCGGCGATGCCGGCGAGGTCGTTCTCCTCGCGCTTGAGCCGGTCGATGATGCGGCGCAGCTCGCTGCGGGCCACCACGACGGGGCGGACCGTGAGGCCGGTCGCCGCGCGCACGTCGTCGAGCGCCACCACGTCACCCGGGTCGGTGATGCCGACGGTGATCTCGTTCTCATCCAGCGAGAGGCCGAGCACGCGGTGGCGCAGCATCAGGGTGAACGGGATCTTGGCCACCGCCACCGGGTCGATCGGATAACCGACCAGGTCGACGCTCTTGATCCCGAAGGCGAGCGCGGACGCCTCGGTGAGCTGTTCCTCCGTGACGACGTTGTCGTTGATGAGCACCGCGCGCAACGAGCGCTCGGTGCGCTCGGCCTCTCCGGCCGCGCGCTCGAGCGCCTGCGGGTCTACACCCAGCTGCTTCAGCGCTTCGAGCAGCGGGGAGAAGGTCTGATTCATGTGGGTCCCTAGAGCAGCCTGTCCCGGGACGGATTTCCGTCCCGGGTGCCCCATCGGCTGTCAGGGACGCGATCTGAGACCCATCGGCCACCCGGATTCGCCCGCGGAGCCCCGGAGCTCAGCCCGGGAACACGACGACACCGGGAACACGACGACCATCCCGGAGCTCAGACCGGGAACCTCTCAGACCGGGAACCTCTCAGACCGGGAACGCGGCCGCTACTCCGGCTCCACCCGCATGGCGGCCTCCTCGGCCGTGTAGCCGCCCGTGTCCGCGCCCACGTCCCCGGCGACGAGATCGGCCTCGGTGTCCTCCCGGACGCCTTCGTCGGGGGCGACCAGCCGCCCCGCGCGGTACGGATCGGACGAGACGGAGGCTCCCGCGTCCGAGTCGCCCTCGCCGGACAGTCCGGGCACGCCCGTCTCCAGGTCGTCCCGGCCGGACGGTTCCAGATCCCCCTCCAGGTCGTCCCGTTCGCCGTCCATCCTCATCCCGCCGCCCGCCCCGTCGGCGCCGAACATCGGCTGCTCCTCGGGAACCTCCCGGGCGAGGCGGCCCTCCAGGGACTCGCCCTGGATCTGCTCGTCGACCGTGGTCCCGAAGTCATCGACGGCGATGGGACGGTCCCCGGGCAGCGGCGCCTCCTGCGGGTCCGCCGCCCACTGCTGCTGCGGGGTGCCGTCCTGCAGGTCCGGAATCCCCTCGTCCTCGAACGCCGAACGCGGGTCGTGCTCCGGTAGGTGCTCGCTCATAGCCACTCCTGCCTGCGGTTTTCCTTATCACCCCTCGATGCCCCGACACCTGCGGCCTTAACGGACCGGCGCGAAACCGAGGCCGGTCACGATCCGGCGGGTGGTCACGGTCCGGCGGGCGGGACGCGCAGGGCGATCAGCGCGATGTCGTCGTCGGACCCGCCCAGCCCGGCGAGGATCTCGTCGCAGAACGCCTCCACCGACTCCCGGGCCAGGGCGGCGGCGTGCTGGCGGAGCCGGGTCATGCCGTGGGTGAGGTGCTCCTCCGGCCGCTCGACCAGCCCGTCGGTGTAGAGCAGGAGCGTGGACTCCGGCGGCAGCTCGTCGAAGGCGTCCTGGCGCGGCACGCCCGGGTCCACGCCGAGCAGCAGCCCCGCGCCGCCCTCCAGGTAACGGGTGTCCCCGTCGCGGGTGACCAGCAGCGGGGGCAGGTGCCCGGCGCTGGAGTGGTGGAAGCCCCACGGCCCGCTCTCCGCCCCGGTGATCAGGCCGTACAGGCAGGTGGCGGTGCGCGTGCCGTACAGGGTCTCGTTGACCGCGTCCAGACGGCGCAGGATCTCGCCCGGCGGTTCCCCCCGGTCGCAGGCCAGGGTGCGCAGCATGTTGCGGAGCTGGCTCATCACCACCGCGGCGGGCAGGTCGTGACCCGCCACGTCCCCGATGATCAGCGCGATGTCGCCCTTGGGCATGACGAACGCGTCGTACCAGTCGCCGCCCACCTCGGCGGTCTCGTGGGCCGGGCTGTAGCGCGCGGCCAGCCGGAGCGCCCCCACCTCGGGGAGCCGGTCCGGCAGGAGCGAGCGCTGCAGCCGTTCGGCGATGTGCTGCGCCGCCCGGTACAGGCGCCCGTTGTCCACGGCCAGGGCCACCCGGTGCGCCAGGTCTTCGACGATGGACTGGTCGTCGTCCGTCAGCGGCCGGTCCGGGCGGGTCCGGACGACGGTCAGCACGCCGAGGATCTGCTGCCGGGCGCGGAGCGGCGCGAGGATCGCGCTGTCCCCGCCCAGCCGCCGGAAGGTCTCGGCCTGTACGGCGTGCAACGGATCATCGGACCGCTCCGGGAACGAGATCGAGGTCAGCAGGAGCGGCCCGGCCCCGCGCAGCGCATGAGTCAGCGGTCCGGGGAGGTCGTCGCGGATCGGCGGCAGCGGCCCCTCGAACCGCCCGGGGGGCAGCCGCTCGGGATCGCGGTGCGTCACCGCCACCCGGTACGGGCGCCCCTGCTCGTCCAGCAGGTCCACCACGCACCAGTCCGCCAGCTGCGGCACCAGGATCCGGCAGAGCCTCCGGACCGCCTCCTCGGTCGACAACGTGCTGGACAGCGCCGCCGTCACGCCGCTGAGCAACGTCAGCCGGGCCAGCGCCTGCTGGAGCACCTCGTCGATGTCATGCCTGTCCGGCTTGCCGGCCATCACCCTCTCTTCCCCCACGCCCCAGGACGGGGACGCTCTCCCGAGAAAAGATCACAGGCAGGCCGGTGAAGGCTCGGGGACGCGACCGGATCGACGAAGTTTTCCTCTTCCCGCACCCGGTTTTCCTCTCCGGACACCCATCCCATTGCCGGAGCCGCCGCCCCGGAGAACGTCGGGGCCGCCGCCGCGCACGGCGGTGCCGGCCGTGGAGCGCCGATACAGTCGCGGTGTGGATGACATCGCCAGGAAAGTCGACGAGTGCCGCGCATGGCGGGAGGTGGACGCCGACGCCCTCACGCTCCTGCTCCGGACCCACCGTGAGGTGTGCCTGCGGGACGACCCCGCGCAGTGGAGCGTCTCGGACGTCGAAGCCGTGACGGAGGCGCTGGCCGAGCGGGATCTGACCCCCGAGGCCGCCGACGCGCTCTCCTCGGCCTGGCTGACCTGGTTCGACTTCCTGGTCGAGACCGGCGGGCTGACCCCGCCCAGCGCCGCCCCGCGCGAGCTGCGCTCCCTCGTCGAGGGGACCGGGGAGGCGCTGCACAACATCGGCATGGCCCCCGGCGACTACGGCAGGGCGCGCAAGCTGATGGCGGCGATGATGGCCGAGGGCGTCGACCCGGACGACGAGAACGCGGTCCAGGCCTGGATGGACCGCCTGCTCCGGGATCCGGCCCGGCTCGCCGAGGTCATGCGCGGCCCGGCCTCCCCCCGCCGGACCGTCGTCGACCGGGCCCGGCAGACCGTCGACGCGCTCCCCCCGGTACGGCTGGCGCCCGCCGCCGAGCTGGCCGCCGCCGCCCGGACCTGCGCCCCCCTCCGGACCGCCTCCGACCTGGCCCGCTGGGTCGGAGAGGGGCGCCCGCTGGCCGAGGGCGGCGACGATCTCTCAGCGGAGGACGCCGAGGCGGCGGGCGTGGCCGGCCGGCCGTGGGTGTTCGCCGCAGCGGTGGACGCGGGCCTCCTGCGGCTCTCCTACACCGAGGTGCTCCCCGGGCCGCGCCTGGCCGACTGGCCGGACGGCGACGACGACGCGGTGCTGCGCGTGTGGGTGGGCGGGTTCGACGCCGCCACCTCCGGCCCGGCCTCCCTGATGCTCGGCTCGATGCTGCTGACGAACCTGTTCCTGTCCGACGCGCCGGGGCTCGCCGTGCAGGAGCTCACCGGGCCGCTGCGCTCGGTGGTGCCGGGGGCCGACGAGCTGGCCGGGCCGGCGCTGGAGCGGCTCGCCGACTACGGGGCCGTGCGGCTGTCGGAGGACGGCGGCCGGGTCGCGATCACCCCGCTGGGCGTCTACGCGGTGGTCGAGCGGCTGCGCCGCAACGGCCAGCACGTCCGCGTCCTGCCCGACCCCTCCTCGTTGTCCGCCGGAGAATTGGTCTCCGTGCTCGGCACGGCCCGCGCCGCCGACATGGAGGCGCTGGCCGCCGGCTGGTTCGCCGCCCGGTCACCCCTCGACGGCGCCCGCGAGCTGCTGTCGGCGGTCGAGGCGCCGGAGGCGTACGCCGCCCGGAGCCTGGTCGTGCACCTCGTCGACGGTCTCGGCCGGGCCGTCGCGCCGCTCTGGCGGGAGCTGGCCGGTCATCCCGTGCTCGGCGGCTGGGCCCGCAAGATCCTGCGGGATCTCGGCGAGACGCCCGAGGAGGACCGGACGGGTGACCTGTGGATGCTCCTGGACGCCTGGGGCGCCAGCGTCGAGCAGGGTTATCCCGAGGAGGCCGCCGAGGACATCGCCCGGCTCGGCGAGGAGGCCGGGCCGCTCCTGGAGGTGCTCTGGCGGCTCGGGCACCCCGCCGCGGGACCGGTGCTCAACGCGGTCAGCACGGCCAGCCCGGACAAGAAGATCGCCAAAGCCGCCCGCCGGGCCGCGTTCAAGCTGGGCAGCACCCGGTAGCCGGACGGCCGCGGCCGGATCGGGTTCCGGCCGTCGCAGAGGCAGCCGTCGCAGAGGCAGCCGTCTCCAGGTAGCCGTGTCAGAGGCAGCCGTCTCCAGGTAGCCGTCTCAGGGCGATCTGCCTCAGGGGCGATCCGTCTCCACCGGCGCCACGTCGTCGAGCCAGGCCTGGTCCCCCTCTCCCGCGACCACGTCGAGGAGCTCCAGGTATTTGAGACCGCGATTCGTGATCTTCACGTACGGCTTGAGGTCGAACCTGTCGTCGGGCGCCTGGTGGTCCCTCCGGATGGCGTTGATGCCGGCTTCCTGGAGCGGGACCACGAACCGCATGGCGTCCAGCCGTTCCAGCTCGCGGACCATGTGGTTGGAGTACTGGACGTCGAACGGCCCGGGGGCGGCCAGCCCGCGCAGGTGCCTGAGCTCGTGTTTGGTCACGATGCCCGACAGGGCCACCTGGAGGACCTGGATGTCGGATTCGATGGCCCGCTGGCGGTCCTCGATGCGGCGCAGGCGGATCCGGCTCGCCCCGCCCGCGTCGAAGGTCAGGTCCTCGATCGAGTACTGCGACAGCACGAGAACCGCCACCGCGACCAGGATCTCCGCCGTCGACAGGCGGTGGTCCGGGGCGATCAGGCCGAGGGGGACCAGGACCAGATAGGTGACGAGGAGGATCGCCGTCACAACGGAGACGATCTGGCGCAGCGGGAGACGGCGCGCCGTACCGGACGGGGAGGGCATCGGAGATCAGTCCCCTCTCTGCTCGGCCGGAGAACCGGCCTCATGACGAGGAGACGCCTCCCGGGAACGCCGGTCAAGTGCGCGCCCCGCCGGCCTGGCGTTCACAACAAATGGCGCTATACATGAAAGCGTTTCATGTCAAGACGGTGAACGCCCGGCGATCGCTTAATCCATCCGTTAGACGAGCCGTCCAAGAATGACTGTCAAGGTTTCATAAACAGCGGGTATTACGAAAAATCTCTAGAGAAGCGCTGATACAGCCAACGTCGCGGAGGGTTAAGATCGCCGGATCACGCATTAGGGGCAGTCCATATTGCGCAG
This sequence comes from Planobispora longispora, assembly GCF_016863135.1. Lineage (GTDB taxonomy): Bacteria > Actinomycetota > Actinomycetes > Streptosporangiales > Streptosporangiaceae > Planobispora > Planobispora longispora. The sequence goes on along the minus strand of NZ_BOOH01000016.1, from coordinate 152,600 downwards.
CACGCGGCGTTTCTGAGGCGGAATCCCTAATCGACAATAACCTTCGTCCTTTACCTTCCCCATGAATCACTGTCAGTCTAATATCGGGATCTATGTCGCGGAATGCACCAGATCCCCCAGACAAGGTCGTCTGGCCGTCTGAGCGCATTGCTCCCTTTACCGGACGTGACATCGACGGCAGCGCGGAGCCCGAGCAGCTGCCGGTGTTCGCGTGGCGGAAGGCCGCCATGTCCGGAATCGTCCTGACGGTCGTGAGCGGCGTGGCGATCTGGGCCGCCGCGTCCGGAACCTCCGGACCGGCGACCACGCTCACCCGTGCCACGCCCGCCCCCGCCGGAACGAGCTGGGAGGCGGTGCTCCCGCCACCGGACCCCGCACTCCCGTCATCGGGCGCGGTGCCCCCCTCCCCGGACGCGGCGGCCTCGGAGGACTCCTCGGTCGTGACCTTCCCGACGGTGGACGCCTCGCAGGAGAACCCCTCGTCCGGGAATCCCCCGGCGGAGTCCCGGCCCGTCCGGCTCACCGTCCGGGACGCGCGCCGGGTGCACGACCGCTATGCCCGTGACCTCTCCCTCGCCCAGCAGGACATGGACGACCGCGCGATGGGCCGGCTGGAGCGGGGACTGGCCCTGGAGATGTCGAGGGCGGCCTTCGAGACCGCGCGCGTGCAGGGGACGGGGGCGGCGGCGGGGCTCTGGCCCCGGCCGGAGATCTGGGTTCCCCGCGACACCGCGGGAACCACGGACTGGTTCGTCGCCGTCGCGCACGAACCGCAGGTCGCCAGGGTCAGCAAGCTGATGACCTCCACCCCCGGCGGATGGCGGCTGACGGCGTTCACCGCGGACACGCGCGTTCCCGCCGCGCCGCTCCCCGAGATCGCGATCGACGCCGACGGCTACGCCACGAGCCTGCCGGAGGACGCCCCCGGGCTGCTCGCCACCCCGCGTCAGGTCGTCCACGCCCACCTGGCGAGCCTGGAGAGCACCACGCCGGACCCCCGCTTCGCCGACGGCCCCTGGACCGACGAGGCGGTGACGTTCTGGCGGCAGGAACGCTCCCAGCTGGAGAAGTCCGGGTGGGAGCTGTCGCTCTTCTACCGGCCCGAGGGGCCGGTGCGCTCGCTGATGACGAGCGACGGAGGCGCGCTGGTCTGGTACGGCGCCCGCTCCACCGACCTCCGCGAGGCCCGGCGGGCCGGCGCGACGGTCACCCTGAACGGACCCGCCGGTATCCGTACCGGCGGTACGGCGTTCGCCCGCTCGGCGAGCGTCACATACGGCCGCATGTATGTGGCCCACATCCCACCCGCCAGTTCCGGCGAGCGGGTCCGAGTGCTCGGCGAGTGGTCCGAAGTCCTGGAGAGCCACGGCACCTGACGTCCAACCGGAAGGAGAGGAGCGTTCACGATGGCACCCTCACGTAAGCCCTCACGCGCGACGGTGCTCACCGCAGGTGTCGCGATCGGCGTGTTCGGGGCCGGTGCGGGGCTGGGAGCCGTCATCTCGGCGCGGTCCCAGACCGCCGCGGTGCAGACGGTTCGGCTGACCGCGGGCACCTACCTCCTGAGCTCCGACGCCGCAGTCTCCACGGCACAGGCGGCACGGGCGGCGCGGGCGGAACCCGACCCGGTCTGCATGTCCCTCACCGTCGACGGCCGCGCGGTCGACGGCGACGGATCGGACTGCACCGCCCTGCCCGTCATCGGCGGCGCCCTGCCCGCCTTCAGCCCCGGCAACCCCAACGGCACGCCGGCCCCGCCGTCCAAGAAACCGCCCAAGAAGCCGTCCACGCCTCCCAAACCGACCAAGTCGAGCGCCGGAAAGCCGCCGTCCCAGCCGAAGCCCACCCAGCCTCCGCCGGTCGGGACCTCGACGAAGAAACCCGCTCCCTCGAAACCGACCCAGAAACCGACCCGGAAACCGTCCGGCACCTCGAAACCCACCAGGAAACCCACCGCGAGCTCGAAACCCACCAAGAAGAACACTCCGTCCCCGAGCCCGAGAAGCGAGAAGTCGGAAGGGAGCCGGGTCGCCCCCGCCCCGCCGGACACTTCCGGCACCTCCTCGCCCTCGGCGGAGGCGCGCAGAAACGCGTCGCCCACCACGGAGGCGCCCCCTCCGACGGCCCCGCCCGGAGATACCCGGAACCCGGTGCCTCCGCCCCGCGTCACCCTCACCCCGGACGCCTCCGGCTCAGGCGGGAACACCGCACCCGACCCGGGGACGACGCCCGATCCGGGCGAGAGCCCCGCACCCGATCGCGGGACGACCCCCGATCCGGGCGAGAGATCCACGCCCGACCCCGAGACGCCCCCCGACCCGGGCGAGAGATCCACGCCCGACCCCGAGACGAGCGCCTCCCCCGAGCCCCGCGCACCCGAGACGTCGGCCTCTCCCCCGCCCGGGAACGAGGAGGCGCCCACGGAGCCCGGGGACTCCGTCAACGGCGACTCCTCCCTGCCGATCTTCCGGGATCCGGAGCTGCTCCGGCGCGCCCAGGAAGCGCTCGGACTGGACAGGGACATGCGGTACACGGACGCCGACGGCGTGTGGGACCTCACCATCGCCCCTCCGGGCACCCCGCCGTGCCGCGACTACACCGCCGAGGAGATCCGCGCGCTGAACTCACCCGGGAGCGGCACACCCGCCCCGTCCGGCGAGCAGGTCATCCCCCGTGACTCGTGTCAGTGGCCCGCCTTCATCCGCTGGCTCCTGGCGGACCCGGCCCCCGGTGAGGTCAGCAACTGGACCAAGTTCACCGGACTGCCCGAGCGCAACCTGGAGCTGGTGGTGATCGATCCACCGGCGGCCCCCTCCGGCGCCGCGCCGCCGGAGCAGCCCGATCCCGCGCAGTCCGGCCCCGGCGAGAACGGACAGTCCGGCTCCAGCGAGAACGGACAGTCCGGCTCCGGCGAGAACGGGCAGGACTCGGACGGCGGACCCGCGCAGGATTCCGGCGGCGAGCCCGCGCAGGGCTCCGGCGAGTACACGGGCCCGTGAGCTCACGCACCGGCGCCGGGAACACCGTGCTCGGCCCCGGACAGTGGGCGGCCTGGGTGAGCGAGCACGGCGCTCACCTGCTGGACTACGCCGGATACCACCTCGGAGCGGACCGGGCGCCGGCGGCGGTCGCCTCCGCCGTCGCCGCCTGCGCCGCCCGGAGCGTTCCCGAGGGCATCTCGGCGCGCGCGTGGCTGCTGGCCGTACTGCGGCGGGACTGCTCCACAGCGCCCGGCCACCGGGAGGGGTACGTCCCCGGCACCGGGCCGGGGATGCCGGACGCCCGGCTGATCGAGCGGGCGTGGCGGCTGGTCGAGCCGTTGGGCGCGGAGATCCTCCGGCTGATGTTCCGCCACGGCCTGACCCCGGACGACCTCGTCCACGTCCTCGCGCTTCCCGCAGAGGAGATCGACAGGCTCGCGACCAGGACCCAGGACATCATCGAGACCCTCGTGAGCGCCCTGGACGGCCTCGCCCACGGGCGCGGGTCCTGCCCGGAACTGCGCCCGCTGGCGGACGCGGCCTTCCCCGGCGAGCCGCGGCGGCAGACGCCCGCCGAGCACGCCTGCGCCCGGGCGAACCTGCTGTCCCACGCGGTCAGGTGCCCCGCGTGCACGCGGCCGATCAACATCCGCTACACGGTTCCGCAGATGAGCGCGCACCCGCCGATCCCGCCCCTCACGGCCGAGGCGAGCCGGCGGCTCCTGGACACGCTGCCGCCGGCCACGCCGCCTTCCACCGCGTCGGACCTGCCCGTCCCGGGGGAACGTCCCCCGGGTGCGAGCCCGGCCGGGCGCACGGCCCCGCCCGGATCCGCGGATCCTCCCGGGAGAGCCGGCCCTCCTGGAAGCGCGGACCCGTCCGAGGGGCCGGCCCCGTCCGGGGGTCCGGCCCTGTCCGCCCACCCGTCCGGGGGTCCGGACCCGTCCGCCCGCCGGTCCGGGGGCGCGGTCTCTCCGCCGGGCACGAAGCCGCCCGTGCCGCGGCGCGGGACCGCCCCGTACGCCATGGCGGGTCCCGGCCCGGCGAAGACCTCGCCCCCGCAGCCGCCTCCCCGTCCGCCCGCGGCGCCGTCCGCGCGACGGGAGGAGGAGACGCTCCCCTCCATCCCCGCCCTCCCGCGCTCGCTCCTCTCCGGGGAGGAGACCCTCCCCTCCATAACGGCGCCTGCCCGCTCGCGGGGCGTCCCGGCGCCACCGTCCCGGACCGCGGCGGACGCCGGTGATCCCGGGCAGGACACCCCCCTCTACAACGCGCTGCTCTCCCAGCTCTGGGCACGCGGGACCCCGGCCCGCGACGGCGGCGTCTCCCCCGCCGAACGCGCGAACCTCGACGTCCCCCCGACCATCCCCGACTCCGCCGTACGGCCCCCCGCCCGCCCCTGGGCGCGATCCCGCGGCCCCGGGCGGGACCGTGGCGAGTCCCGGCTCGGAGAGGCGCTCGTGTCGGCCGGGACGCGGGCGCGGGCGACGGCGATCAAGATCGCCATAATCGCCGTCGCCGGTGCGGCGGGAACCCTGACCGGGATGAACCTCCTGGGGCCCTCCATCGGCGACGGATCAGCCGAAGGCGCGCTCCCGTCCTCCCTGTCCCGGGCGTTCACGGCCGGCGCGCCCTCGGCGCCTCCCGCCGCCTCCGCGCCCGAGGACGCCGGGAACCCGCCGGCGGCGCCGCTGCGCATGCCCGCCGAGGTGACCCTGGACGACTACGGCAGGGGCAGCGTGACCCTGACCACCGCCCCGGACGCCGAGCTCCGCGAGCTCCGCGAGCTGCACTGGCGTGTATCGGCTCCCGGCCTGGACGTGACTCCCTCAAGCGGCGTCCTGAAGCGCGGGGAGACGACCGTGCTCACCCTGCGCGCCCTGCGGGTCCGGCACTGGTGCGGCGCTCCCGCCCCGATGACCGTCCCCCTCACCGTCCACGGCCCCGACGACGACTCGACCTCCACGACGGTGCGCTGGCGCACCTGCTGACAAGCCTCCCGTGCCACACCGTCCCGTGTGAAAGGACCCCGGTCATGACAGACCTCTCCCCGCAGATCCGTCCGGTGCCGCCCACCGCGTCCGCGCCGTCCGGGTCCTCCCCCGACTCCCCGTCGGCCCCCCCGCCCGGAACGCACCCGGGAGAACGGCCCGAGGGCCCGGCCGAGGCGGCGCCGGAGACGGTCCCGCTCACCGCGGAGCATCTGCTCACCAACCGGCGGCCGGAGCCCTCGGGCGGCTGGAGACGGCTTGTCTGGCAGCTGTCGGGCAGACGGTTCATCCCCGCCGAGTCCGCCGCGGAGATGGAACGGCGCACCCTGATCGCCCACGCCCAGACGCCGGTGGCGAGCGGGCACCAGCGCATCGCGGTCATGAGCCTCAAGGGCGGCGTGGGCAAGACGACGACGACCGCCGCCCTGGGCAACACACTGGCCTCGCTCCGGGGAGACCGGGTGATCGCGATCGACGCCAACCCCGACCGGGGGACCCTCGGCCTGAAGGTCAAGTCCGAGACGGCCGCGACCATCCGCACCTTCCTCGCCGAGGCTCCCCACATCGTCCGCTACGCCGACGCGCGCGCCTTCACCTCGCAGTCCCCCGCGCGGCTGGAGATCCTCGCCTCCGACACCGACCCGGCCGTCAGCGAGGCCTTCGACGCGGAGGACTACCGCACGGTCGCCAAGCTGATCGAGCGGTACTACTCGATCTGCATCACCGACTGCGGGACCGGGCTGCTCCACGGGGCGATGGGCGCGACCCTGGAGCTGGCCGACCAGATCGTGCTGGTCACCCTTGTCGCCGTGGACGGCGCCAACTCCGCCGCGGCCACCCTGGACTGGCTCAACGCCCACGGCCACGCCGAGCTGGCCAAGGACGCCATCGTCGTGCTGAACGCGGTGGAGCCGAAGACCGACGTGGACATGACGCTCCTGGAGCGCCACTTCGCCTCCCGCTGCCGCGCCGTGATCCGCGTGCCGTACGACCCCCACCTCAAAGAGGGCGCGGAAGTGGACCTGACCCGCCTGCGGCCCGCCACCCGGGGGGCCTACCTGCGCCTGGCCGCCGCGGCGGGCCAGGCGTTCGGCTTACACCTCTCCCGGAGCCGGTGATGTCCCCGACCGTCGAGGAATCCGTGCTCGACGTCGACCTGGGCCCTCCCGGCCGCGCGTTCCGGCGCAGGCTCCTCATCGCCGCCGCGGCCGCCGCAGTGATCGCGGCGGCGCTCGCGGGGTGGTCCCTCCTGCGCGGCGGCCCCGACCCTCAGCGGCCCGCCGCCTCCGGGGCCCCGGCCACGGTCACCCTCGCCACGCCCTCCGCCTACCGCGGAGACGCCGGATATCCGATCGGATTCCCGCACACCGAGCTGGGAGCGGTCTCGGCGGCGGCCGCGGCCCTGGAGGCCGCCTGGACGCTCGACCCCGCCCAGGCCGAGCAGGCCGCGGTCCTGTACGCCCTGCCGGAGCACCGGGAGGCCGCCCGGGACGGCGCGGGCGCCACCGTCGGCGGCTGGCGCAGGACCATCGGGCTGTCCGAGGAGGGATCGCTGCCCGAGGGCGCGGCCCTGCGGACCAGGACGGTCGGCGTGCAGTGGCACAACCGCGCCGAGGACCAGGTGCAGGTCTCCCTCCTGGTCCAGGTGACGGCGACCAAGGGCGTCAAGGAGGCCGGGCCGACGTACTCCAGCCCCTTCGCCATGAGCGTGCTCATGGTCTGGAGGCCCGGGATCCGCGACGGGACCGGGGACTGGCTCAACGCCCCCGACCCCCTGCCAGCCGTCGTGCCCGCGATCGCCGCTCCCGGCACCCCCGAGTTCACCGCGGCCGGATGGAAAGCCGTCACCGGTCCCACCCCGTAGTCCGAGGAGGCCCCCATGCCCCCACGCAGCTCCTCTCGGCGTGTCACCCCCGCCCCGTCCGGCTCTCCTCGGCGCGCCGCCCTCGTCTCCGGCCTCCTCCTGGCCGGGATCTCCGCGACGACCAGCGCGATCGTCGCCCAGCCCTGGATCGCCGCCGCGGAACCGATGCCTATGCCCGTCCCCTCCGCCCCGGACGCTTCCGGGCCCACGGCCACCGGGGCCCCGTCCGAGCCTCCACGGGAGGATCGGCCTGAGCCGTCACCGGAGAACCCGCCGGAACCCTCTCCGGAGGATCCGTCGAAATCTTCACCGGAGAACTCGGCCGAGCCCTCCCCGGAGGATCCTCAGAGATCTTCACCGGAGAATTCGGCGGAACCGTCGAGGGAGAGCTCACCGGAGAACCCGCGCGATCCGACCGCCGATCCCCCGAAGCCCTCGGCCACCCCGTCATCCGGCGATCCCGCGAAGCGCTCGGCCACTCCGTCGCCGAGTGATCCCACGAGATCCCCGAGCCCGCGCCCGAGCTCCGACCCGTCCGGCGGACAGGCGAGAGAGGCGTCACCCACCCCCACCGCGAGCGAAGAGCCGGCTCCCACTCCCAGCGGAACCGCCTCGGCCGCCCCGTCACCGTCCCCCACAGGGAAGGAACAGTCGAGACGTCCTGATCACGGCAGCACGCCCTCCCCGTCCGCGACACGGGGGAAGCGACCCGGAAAACCGGCGCCTCCCTCGGCGAAGCCCAAACCCACCAAGACCACCGCCAAACCCGCCAAGCCCACCGCCCGGCCCACCAAGCCGGCCAAGCCCACCGCCCGGCCCACCAAGCCGGCCAAGCCCACCGCCAAGCCGGCCAAGCCCTCTGCCCGGCCCACCACCAAACCCACCGCCAAACCCGCCAAGCCCACCGCCCGGCCCACCAAGCCGGCCGAGTCCCCTGCCCGGCCCAGCGCCGAACCCGCCGTCACGCCCGCGCCCGACCCGGCCGCCACCGAGCCCGCCGCCCGGCCCGTCCCCGCCCGCACCGACCCTGTCGAGCCCGTCCCCGCGACCACGCTCCGGCAGCCGGTGCCGGAGTCCCTCGCGACGACGCTCCGGAGTCCCGCGCTGAAGGCCCTCCCGAAGCGGGCGGCGCCGCCCGTCACCGCGAACCCGGTCCCCGCGCCGTCCACGGGCGCGCCGGCGCTCGCGATGGCGCCGCGGTCCCGGCGGGTCGTGCCGATCCCGCCGCTGGCGCGGCCTTCCGCCAAGGGCTGCCTGTCCTCCGCCGACGCCATGTGCTGGGGGTTCGCCCCCTGGCGGGGCCGTACCGACGGCTCGACCGGCTCCGCTGACGCTCTCGGCCCGGCCGGCACTCTCACACCTCCCGCCGGAGCCACGGAGGCGGGGCGGGGAAGCCGCTCGCAGGAGTTCCCCCGCTGGGTCTTCGTCCCGCCCGCGGCCCCACCGGCCGACACGCGCGTCAAGGCCGGCGGCGCGGGTGAGGCCGCAATCCCCGATCCCGCGGCGGACGCGGAGCAGCGCACGGCTCCGGGCCGGGCCGGATGCTGGGCGTTCAGCCCGCCGTGGCTCTGCGCCAGGTCCCAGGGACAGCCGTGATCTTCCGTACCCGCGGGGCAGCCGTGATCTTCCGTCCTCGCGGGGCGGTCGTTCCCGGCGCGGTGGCGGTGACGGCGCCGACCGGGTCCGTCACCGCGCCAGGCGCATCTCCAGGAGCTGGCCGGGCCACTCGCCGACCGTGAACGGCTCCGTCCTGGTGAATCCCTGGCTCTCGTAGTAGCGCACCAGCCGGCCGTCGCCTCCCGCGTAGCAGTCGACCCTGACCAGCGAGGCGCCCCGCTCGGCGGCCTCGGCGGGGGCGAGCCCCAGCAGGGCGGAGCCGACGCCGCGACCGTGGAAACGCTGGTCGATGACGAGGGCTTGGACGTAGAGTTCCGGCTCGGAGGCGGGCGCGATGTAGGGCATCGGACCGCCGAAGACGATGCATCCGGCGGGTTCGCCGTCGATCTCGGCGATGCGCATCCCTCCGGAGGCCGCCCACCCGGTGATCCGCTCCGCGCGGGCGGGGTCGGCGGAGAACGGCTCGCTGCCCCACTGGCCGGTACGGCCCTGCGCGATCAGCCATGCGACCGCGCTGTCGAACATCCTCAGAACAGCCTGAACGTCGCCGACATCACCGTTGCGGATAATCACCGGCGGATCGTAACAGGCACCGTTTTCCTCGAACGACACGTTGCGCCACGCCCCGAGTTCTTCCCCGCCTCTTATCAGGAATAAGTACACTCGGTCACGGCCGTAACGCGGTGCCCACGTGAGCGCGCTCTGGCCCGTCCTCATCTGGAGTCTTGTGAGCAGCGGTTCGATCGACGCGGTCCCTCGGAGCGCGCCCCGGCGTCGCCGCCGGTGGGTGTGGTGGCTGGCGGCGACCGTCGTGATCGTCGTGACGGCGGTGACCGCGACGGCGGTCGGCGCCTACGTCAAGCTCGCCGGGAACGTCAAGCACATCGAGGTCGGCGCCGAGGATCTGGGGACCCGGCCGGTCAAGGTGGCGACGAAGGCGATGAACGTCCTGGTCGTCGGCTCGGACCAGCGCAACGGCAAGAACGCGCGATACGGCAGGTTCGCCGGCGAGCGGACCGACACGATCATGCTCGCGCACATCTCCCCGAAGCGTGACAACGCGATGGTGATCAGCTTTCCGCGCGACTCGATGGTCCAGCTCCCGGCCTGCCGGGCCCGGCAGGAACTCCCCGGGCAGCAGCCCCACGTCGGAATGATCAACGAGTCGTTCAACTCCGGCGGCATCGCCTGCACCTGGAAGACGATCGAGACGCTCACCGGCATCCACATCGACCACTTCGTCAAGGTCGACTTCACCGGGTTCAAGGGCATGGTCGACGCGATCGGCGGGGTCGAGGTCTGCGTGCCCGAGCCGATCAACGACACCAAGGCCCTGCTCCACCTGCCCGCCGGACGGCAGACGCTCAAGGGCGAGCAGGCTCTCGGCTACGTCCGCGCCCGGTACAGCCTGGGAGACGGCTCCGACATCGGACGCATCCAGCGGCAGCAGATGTTCATCGCCTCGATGGTCAAGAAGGTGATGAGCGGTGAGACGCTGACCGACCCGACCAGGCTCTACGGGTTCCTCGACGCGGCCACCAAGTCGGTGACCACCGACCCCGCGCTCACCCCCACGGTCATGAAGGACCTCGCGACCAGCGCCCGGGGCCTGGCCGCCGGGCAGATCCACTTCGTCACGACCCCGTGGCGCTACTCGCTCACCTACCCGGGGAGGGTGGAGTGGGTCGAGCCGCTGAGCACGAAGCTGTTCAAGATCGTGGCTGGCGACAAGCCGATCGCCGACGCCGGGATCAAGGGCGGGCAGACCAAGGTGGCGCGCTCGAAGATCCATGTCGAGGTGCGCAACGGCACCTGGCGGTCCGGCCTGGCCACCCAGGTCGCGGCGACGCTGGAGGAGCGGGGCTACCACATCGCCAAGATCGGCGACACCGCGCGCAAGCCGTACCCGAAGACCACGATCGCCTACTCGCCGAAGGGCGCGACCAAGGCGCCGACGCTCTCGCGCGACCTGCTGCGCTCCGCGGGCCGGCCGGTGCCCGCGGCGACGACCGGGCGGCTCGTGCTGACGATCGGCGACGACTGGCAGGGGCTCAAGGAGCTGCGCACGGCCGCCACCGACGGCCTGGAGAGCTTCGACGCCACCAACGACTCCTGCTCGAGCGCCTGACCGTCTCCGGAGCCCCTCCGGCCCCGCGAACCCGGAAGGGCGGGAACAGGTGATCGTTCCTGCCGGGGTCAGGGTCAGGCGGTGGGGAAGGGGCCCTGGTACTCGGTGTAGTCGGAGACGCCGTCGCCGTTGAGGTCGACGCGCACCTCGTCGGTGTAGCCGTCGCCGTTGTGGTCGAGGTAGACCACGTCGGTCACGCCGTCGCCGTCGGTGTCGTAGCGCTCCTCGTCGGCCACGTAGTCGCCGTCGGTGTCGATGAGCTGGACGTCGGTGCCGCCGTCGCCATCGGTGTCGTAGTAGTCGGTGGTGGTGACGTAGAACTCGCTCATCGGGGTTTCCCTCGTCCTTTTCGTTCGTGCCGGTTCGTCAGATAAGAGGGGCGTTCCGGCCGGATGGTTACAGCGACTTCCACGATTTTTTCGCAGCCCCTCCTCAGCCGTGGCGCAGGTGCTCGCGGCTGAGGTCGAGGAGCATGCGGACGTGGGCGTCGGCGAGACGGTAGTAGATCATCCGGCCGGACCGGCGGCTGGCCACGATGCCCGCGGTCCGCAGCAGCCGCAGCGCGTGGGACACGGCGGTGTCGCTGACGTCGACCGTCTCGGTGAGGTCGCAGACGCACAGCTCGCCCGCTTCGAGCAGGGCGTACAGGAGCTGGGCTCGGGTGGGATCGCCGAGCAGCCGGAACAGCTCGGCCAGGCGGGCCGCCTCCTCGGGGGTGACCAGCCGGTCCCGCGTCGCCGCCACACGTGCCTCGTCCGGCTCCGTGGTCGTGCAGGCGTCCAGGCGGGCGACGGCTTCCATGTTCAACTCCTGAACAGATGCTCAAATGATAATGAGTATCGTATCAAGCCGACTGTCCGCGCCATCGACCATTCGTTCCGCGCCGGGTTCCGGGGCCGTGAATCCCGGGCTCCGGGGCCGTGACTCCCGGCCTCCCGCCGTTGTTGACGCGCGCACTCCGGCGCCGCGAGCCCGGGCAGCCCGACAGATGGATCCCGGAACCTGAGACACCGTGAGCCACGGGCCCGAAATCTTCACTCTTCTCCAACTAGGACAAACGTCATCCCTTTGGGTACATTGCGCGAACATGAGAAGACCGCTCCGGTCGTAGCCGGACACATCGAGGGGGCGCGATGAAGGCCCGTATCACGGGCGTCGCGACGTATCTGCCCGAGCGGACGCTGACCAGCGCGGACGTCGAGCACCGGATCGAGGGATACGTCCCCCACCGGGGGATCGTCGAGCGGATGACGGGGATCCGCCGGCGGCACGTGGCACGCGACGACCAGCAGGCGTCGGACCTGGCGGTCGAGGCCGTCCGCAGGCTCGGCCCATCCGGCCCCGGCGGGACCGGCGGGACCGGTGGGAGCCGCGCCGACGGACCCGGTGGGAGCGATGGGAGCCGCGCCGGCGGACCCGGGTACGCCGACGCCGATCTGATGATCTTCGCCTCCGCCTCGCAGGACATGGTCGAGCCCGCCACCGCGCACATCGTCGCGGCCAAGCTCGGCCTGTCGTGCCCGGTCTTCGACGTCAAGAACGCCTGCAACAGCGTGCTCAACGGCATCCAGGTCGCCGAGGCGCTGATCCTGTCGGGCGCGCACCGCACGGTCCTGGTCTGCTCCGGCGAGACCCCGTCGCGGGCGATCCGCTGGCAGGTCAGGGACCGGGCGCAGTTCGTCGACGCCTTCGCCGGGTACACGCTGTCGGACAGCGGGGCCGCCGTGCTGGTCACCGCCGACGACGAGCGCGGCATCTTCTACCGCGACTTCTCGGCCGACTCCACCGCCTGGGCGATCGGCACCCTGCCGGGCGGCGGTTCCGTGCACCCGCGCGACCCCGAGTACTCCTACTTCCGGGGCGACGGGCGGCGGCTGAAGGAGGCCTTCGAGCGGATCGGCCCCGACATCTTCCTCAACGCGCTCAAGCGCACCGGCCTGACCTGGGACGACTTCGCCGTCGTGGCGGTGCACCAGGTGGCGCTGCCGTACCTGGACTTCCTGGCCCGGACCCTGGACATCCCCCAGGACAAGCTCGTGATCAGCCTGCCCGAGCACGGCAACTGCGCCTCGGCCACGCTCCCGCTCCAGCTCTCCCTGGGCCGCTGGGAGGCCGGTGACCGGGTGGCGCTGCTGGGCCTGGGCGGCGGGATCAGCATGGGCGTGATGCTGGCGGAGATGTGATGAACCTCTGGGTGATCATTCCGGCGTACAACGAGGCCGGGAGCATCGAGGCGACGCTGCGGGCGCTGCGGGCGCAGGACGACCGCGACTTCACACTCCTCGTGGTGGACAACGCGAGCACCGACGACACCGCCGAGGTCGTCCGGCGGCACGGGGTGCAGGTGATCTCCGAACCCCGCAAGGGCACCGGCGCCGCCTCCGACACCGGCGTGCGCCACGCCATCGCGGCCGGCGCGACGCACATCGCCAGGACGGACGCCGACTGCCTGCCCCGTCCCGACTGGGTGCGCAACATCCGCCGCGCGTTCGGCGACGGGCTGGAGATGGTCGGCGGACGGCTGCGGCCCCGCACCGACGAGTTCCCGCTGAAGTTCTGGGAGCGGCGGTTCATCCCGCTCGTGGTCCAGGTGGCCGCGACGTTCGGCCGGTTCAGGCCGGGCAACCGGGACCCGCTCTACAAGGGGCCGTACGTGATGATGCCCGGCTGCACCCTCGCGATCACCGCCGGCCTCTACGAGCGCGCGGGGGGCTTCCCGAGGACCGCGATCGAGGAGGTCCACGAGGACCGCGCCCTGGTCAACCGGGTCCGGAAGATCACCTCGGCGTACGGCTCCCGCCGCGACGTGGTCGTCTACGGCTCGGTGCGGCGGCTGCGGGCCTACGGCCTGGCGGGCACGCTGGCCTGGTACGCCGACCACCGCTACCGCCCCGACGTGGTCGACGTGCGATGAGCTCCGCCCCGCCCGCCGCGCCGTCCTCCCCTTCGTCTTCCGTGCTCTCCAGGCTCTCCGGGCTCTCCCCGCTGGCCCGGCTGGACCACGAGGCCCGGCTCTACCTGGCCGCGCATCCTCTCGCCTACCCGCTGATCCGCCTGCTGGGCCGGCTCGGGCCGGTGGTGCGGGTGCCGGGACTGGGCGTGGTGGTGAACGACGCCGCGGTGGCGCGGGCCGTACTGACCGACGAGCGGTTCCGCAAGGACGGTCCCGGCTCGCCCGGAGACCTGTGGACGCCGGTGCTGGGACCGTCTGTGCTGCTCAACATGGAGGGCCCCGACCACCTGGCGCTGCGCAGGAAGCTGATGCCGCTGTTCACCCCGGCCTACGTCTCCGGCCTGGTGGCGGACGTGCTGCGCGAGCCGCTGGAGGCGCTGGACGCCCGGCTGGCCCGTGGAGAGACCGTCGATCTGGTGGACACCATGCGGGTGATGGCCGGGGCGGTGATCTGCCGGACGATCGGGCTGGGAGAGGTGCCGGAGGCGCGGGCCAGGGAGCTGTTCGCCGAGGGGGAGCGGGTCGTCTCGATGGTCTCGCTGCGGTCCCGGCGGCTCTCCGACCGCCAGGTTGTGATCGCCCGCCGGGTGCTCGACCGGATCGGGGACATCGCCCAGGCCGCCTACGAGGCCGGGGACGAGTCCACGATCATGGGCAGGATGCGGGCCCAGGGCCTGTCGGCGGCCGAGGCGAGGGGGGCGGCCGGGGCCTTCTTCCTGACCGGGACCGAGACCGTCGCCACCTTCGTCCCCCGGCTGATCGCTCTCATCTGCGACCACGGTACGACCGTGGACGGGCCGGACCGGCTGGACCGGGTGATCGACGAGGCCATGCGGGTCACCACCCCGACACCGGTCATGCTGCGCTCGGTGGCGGCCCCCGCGCTGATCGGGGGGAACGGTGAGATCGGCCCCGTCGCCGGCAGGGGGGACACCGGCGTGGCGGTGCGTCCGGGTGACCGGGTGCTGATCGCCACCCACAACTGCGCCCGCGCCCACGGCCCCTTCGACCCGTCCCGGCCCCACCCCCCGGAGCTGCGCCACCTCTGGTTCGGCGCGGGCCCGCACTTCTGCATCGGCTATCCCCTGGCGCTGGCCGAGATCCGGGCGGTGGCCTCGACGGTGCTGTCCCATCGCGTCCGCGTCGTACGGCGCCGCGCGGCCCGGGGAGTCCTCATCCCCACCTACGAGCACCTGTGGATCACCGCCTCCTGACCGCCGGAACACCGCTTCACCACCTCCCTGCTCCCGTCCTCCACCCCGACTTCCACCCCCCGTGAACTGGACTCCCCCCATGAACGACATCATCACCGGGATCATCGCGACCGCCGGGCGGGAGCCGTACCGGACCGCGATCATCGACGGCCGGGGCCGCGAGCTGACCTACGGGGAGCTGGCCCGCCGGGTGGACGCCGTCCGCGCCGCGCTGGCCGCCCCGGACGGCGCCGGCGCCGGTGACCGTGCGGGACACGGGCACGACAGTGCGCTCCGGCCGGGGGACGGCGTGCTGTTCGCGGTACGGCCCGGCGTGGACGCGGTCGTGACCGCCCTGGGCGCGGTCGCGGCGGGCGGGATGCTCGTACTCGCCGACCCCGGTCTGGCCCCCGGGGTGCTGGCCGCGCGGATGGCGGCGACCCGGCCGAAATGGGTGGTCACGGAGTCGCTCCTGCACACCCTGAGCGGTCCCCTGAAGGGCCTGGCCCGCCGCCGCGGCCTGCTCCTGCCCGACCTGCGCGACCCCGTGCCCGGCCACCCGGTCCGCCACCTCTACACCGGCCCCTGGCTGCCCGGCGTCCCCCGCGGCGCGCTCCGCCTGGCCTCGGCGCTCAAGACGGCGGACGGCCGGGGCGCCCCCGCTCCCCACCGGGTAGATCAACCTGCTGCGGCGATCTTCACCTCCGGGACCACGGCCAGCCCGCGCGGGGTCGTGCACACCCGCGGATCCCTCGCTGCGGGGTTGGAGCTGTTCCGGGAGGCGTTCCCGCTCGGACCGGGCGACGTCGTCCACACCGACCAGCTGATGCTCGGGCTGCCCGCGCTGATGGCCGGGGCCGCCTGGTCGCTCCCGGGCGGCGGGCCCCTGGTCGAGGAGCTGGCGGCGCGGCGGGCGACGCACACGTTCGCGGTCCCGGTACGGCTGGACCGGCTGCTCCGCGAGACGCCCGTCCTGCCCCCGACCCTGCGCTACCTGCTGCTCGGCTCGGCTCCCGCGCCCGCGGGGGTGCTCCGCCGGGCGGTCGAGGCCGGGCCGGAGGTGCTGTCGGTCTACGCGATGACCGAGGCCCTGCCGATCTCGATCGCCTCGGCGCGGGAGAAACTGGACCACGCCGAGAAGTACGCCGAGGGGGACCTGCTCGGGGCGCCGCTGCCGGGGGTGGGGGTGCGGGTGGCGGACGACGGCGAGCTGTTCGTCTCCGGGCCGCACCTCGCCCGGGGCTACCTCGGCGAGGAGCCGCTGCGCGAGGTCGCCACCGGCGACCTGGTCCGTATCGAGGACGGCCGGCTGATCCTGCTCGGCCGGAAGAAGGACATGATCCTGCGCGACGGGTTCAACATCTACCCGGGTCTCTACGAGCCCGCGATCACCGCGCTGCCCGGCGTCGCCGAGGCGGCCATCGTCGGCCTGGCCGACGCCGTGACCGGGGACGAGGAGGTCGTGCTCGCCGTCGTCCCGGCGGCGGGATACGACGAGACGCTCCTGCGCAAGGCGCTCCCCGACCTCGTGGACGCCGACGCGCTCCCCGACCGCATCGTCCCCCTGGACGCCTTCCCGCGCTCCGGCCGGGCCGACAAACTCGACCGGGCCGCCCTCCGCGCCCTGGTCGCCCGCCGTGCATGAGCGCCGGAACCGCCGTACCCCTCCCCACCGCCCCGGCGCTCTCGAACAACCCGCAGGGCGGAATGAGGGCTGGGGCGTCGCCGAGAGCGGGGCCTCTCCTCACCGGTCCGGCGCTTCCGGATAAGCGCGCGGGACGGGGCGGGTGTCGAGGTGGAGGGACGCGGGGGAGGTCACCGAGGGGTGGAAGGAGCACGGGGTGAGGATCGCGGTGACGGGGGCCTCGGGGTTCGTGGGCGGGGCGGTGTGCCGGGCCGCCCGGGCTGAGGGGTGGGAGGTGCACGCCTTCGGCAGGCGGGCGTCGGTGGAGGCCGGGCACGTCGGCGGCGCGCCGTACCGGACGTGGGACCTGCTCGGTGAGCGGCCGGAACCGCCGGAGGTGGACGCGGTGATCCACTGCGCGGGGAGCGTCACCGACTGGGGGCCCGCCCGGGAGATCTGGGCGGCCAACGTGACCGGGACCGCGAACGCGGCGGCGGCCTTTCCCGGTGCGCGGTTCGTGCACGTGAGCACGGCCAGCGTCTACGACCCGTTCCGGCCGACCGTGATGGCGCGCGAGGACGAGGCGCCGGTCGCCCGGTACGTCAACGCCTACGGCGCGTCCAAGGCCGCCGCGGAGCGGGCCGCGATGCGGGCGGCGCCGGACCGGACGGTCGTCCTGCGGCCGCACGCCGTCTACGGGCCCGGGGACACCACCCTGCTCCCCCGGGTCCTCGGCGCGGTCCGGGGCCGGAGGCTGCTCGCGGTCGGCGACGGGAGGCAGCGCGTCAGCCTGACCTCCGTCGGCAACCTGGTCCGGGCCTGCCTGCTGGCCGCCGCGCCCGCCGATCACCGGACGGGACGGGGAGCCGTCGGCGGTGTCTTCAACGTCACCGACGCCGAGCCCGTCGTCCTGGACGACGCCCTGCGCGCGATCCTCCGGGAACGGGGCATCCGCGCCGAGCCGTACTACCTGCCGCTGAGATTGGTGGAACCTCTCGCCGTCGCCGCCGAGACGGCCTTCCGGCTGTTCGGGCGCGCGGACCCGCCCCGCCTCACCCGCTACGCCGCCGGTCACCTGGCCGTCGAGCGCACGCTGGACATCACCGCGGCCCGGGAGAGGCTCGGCTACCGGCCGGACGCGACGTCCTTCGCCGGGGCCGCCGCCTGGTGAGCCCGCGAGGAACCTGAGTTCGGCCAATCTTGACGTGATTTGTACGGCACATCACGTCGTGCCACGGTCCGGCCATCCACGATGCGTTACTAACCTGTGACAGTTGAGGTTCCGCGAGAGATGTAAGGCGAATGTCGGGTAACGGAAATCGTCCGCGCACCGGGTCGGGCCTGGCGCTCACCGTCGGCTCCGCGCTGCTGTGGGGTCTGGCCCACCTGCGGACGGGCCGTCACCGGACGGGCGCCGTGCTGATGGCGTCCTATCTGACCCTGGTCGCCGTGGGCGTGACCGCGGCGCTCACCGCGCGACCGCTCCTGCTCACCCTGGCCGTGCAGCCGCTCTGGCTCGGGGTCTTCGGGCTGGGCGCGCTGCTGTTCGCGCTCGCCACCGTGGCGGTGGTCATCCGCTCCTACCAGCTCGTCCGGCCCCGGCCGCTGACCGGCGCCGCGGACTACCTCTCCGCCGCCGCCGTCGGCCTGCTGTGCGTGCTGATGATCGCCCCGATGGCCTACGCCGCCCGGCTCGCCTACATCTCCCGGGGCGTGGTGTCGTCGGTGTTCGACACCAGCTCCACCCCCGTGGCGGCGGATCCGTGGAAGGGCCGCGAACGGGTCAACATCCTGCTCATCGGCGCGGACGCGGCGCCCAGCCGGTACGGCGTGCGCACCGACAGCCTCACGGTGGCCAGTGTCGACACCCGCACCGGCGCGACCGTGCTGTTCGGCCTGCCCAGGAACCTGCAGCGGGTCCCGCTCCCGGTCGGCCCGGCGCGCGACCTCTTCCCCCTCGGCTTCGGCGGCGAGTCTCCGTACACGCCGGGGCTCCTCAACGAGATCTGGCAGTACGCCGAGGACCATCCCGAGCTGGCGCCGGGCGTGGCCGACGGAGAGCGCGGCCCCGCCCTGCTGAAGAAGACGGTCAGCGGCGTCCTGGGACTCGACGTCTCCTACTACGCGATGGTCGACATGAGGGGATTCGTCAGGATCATCGATGCGATGGGCGGGGTGCGGATCACCGTCCGGGACCCGATCGTGTACGGCCGGCGCAACGAGGGCCTGATCGCGGCGGGCACGCGCAGGCTCTCGGGCGAGGAGGCGCTCTGGTACGGCAGGTCCCGCACCTTCAGCGACGACTACGTGCGGATGGGCCGCCAGAAGTGCCTGATGAACGCGGTCGCCAAGCAGGCCGATCCGGTGACGGTGCTGCGGAGCTTCGAGCGGCTGGCCGACGCGGCGGTGGACGCGGTCTCCACCGACATCCCGAGGGAGCTGCTCCCCGCGCTGGTCTCCCTGGCGGACAAGGTGAAGGCCGCGAAGATCGAGAGCCTCCAGTTCGTCCCGCCGCTGATCAGCACCGCCGATCCGGACTACAGCCTGATCAAGCGGAAGGTCACCGCGGCCCTGGCGAAGAAGACCGCGGGCAAGCCGGCGCACCGGCCCGCCGCCACCCGCAGGCCCCTGGCCGCCTCCACCTCCACGCCCGCGCCCCTGGCCGCGCCGTCCTCCGCGCCCGAGACCCCCGCCGGGGACACGACCCCGCCGTCGACCACGGACACGACCTCGCCCACGGCCTCGGCGCCGGTCTCGGCCTCCCCCCAGGAATCCGTCGCCCTCGACGAGGTCTGCCCCTGACCGTCTCCCCGCCGCCTGGCCGCGCGAGACCCGCATAGCACCACCGGACCGCGCGAGACCCGCATAGCGCCACCGGGCCGTGCGAACCGGTATGCCCTCCGGACGGCCGGCATCTTGGCGGCCATCTTCCTTTCCGACATTCTGAGTCAAGACACTCTGACATTCCGCGTGCGAACACGACACGCGACCGTCCTCGCCGTATCCGCCCCCGCCGCGCGCGGAGCGTGGCATGATGTCGGCGAGGGGCTGCAATGGTTTTCATAATCAGATTGGATTTCCAACATGCGGGTGGCATTCGTCGGAAAGGGCGGCAGCGGTAAGACGACCCTGTCGGCGCTGTTCGCCAGGCACGCGGCGAGCCAGGGCGCGCCGGTCGTCGCGGTCGACGCCGACATCAACCAGCACCTCGGCATGGCCCTGGGAGTGGACGACGCCGCACTGCCCCGGCCGCTGGGCTCCCACCTGACGGAGATCAAGGAATACCTGCGCGGCGACAACCCGCGGATCACCTCGGCCGCCGCCATGGTCAAGACCACCCCGCCCGGCGGCGGTTCCCGCCTGCTGAGCCTCGACCCGGGCGACGACCCGATCCACTCCGGCTTCGCGGTCACCACCCCCGAGGGCCCCCGGCTCATGGTCACCGGCCCGTTCAGCGAGGACGACCTCGGCGTGGCCTGCTACCACTCGAAGGTCGGGGCGGTCGAGCTCTACCTCAACCATCTCGTCGACGGCCACGGGGAGTACGCCGTGGTGGACATGACAGCCGGGGCCGATTCCTTCGCCTCCGGCCTGTTCACCCGTTTCGACATGACCTTCCTGGTCGCCGAGCCGACCCGGCAGGGCATCGGCGTCTACCGGCAGTACCGCGACTACGCCGCCGACTACGACGTGCCCATCGCAGTCGTCGGCAACAAGGTCCACGGCCCCGGCGACGTCGCCTTCCTGCGCGAGCACGTCGGCGACGACCTGCTGGTCTGTCTGGAGCACTCGCCCGCCGTCCGGGCCATGGAGCAGGGCCGCCCGTTCACCCTGGACGACCTCGAACCCGCCAACTCCGAGGCCCTCGCGGTGCTCCTGAAGCACCTCGACACCCAGGAGAAGGACTGGGCGCGCTTCGGCCGCCAGGCCGCCGAGTTCCACCTCCGCAACGCGACGGCCTGGGCGAACCGGGCCGTGGGCGAGGATCTGGCCGCCCAGGTCGACCCCGACTTCGTCTTCGGGCCCACGCGAGTGTCGCTCCACCGCTAGATGGAGAGATCACCGGCCCGATTTAGCGTCTGAACAATCCCCTTGTGAGAGGAGAACGCAGTATGTCGCTGACCGTTTCGAACGATCTGCTCGACCAGGCGAGGGCCGGTGAGGTGGACGACGCGGCGTTCGTCGCCTGCGTCCGCGACTCGCTCCCCTACGCGTGGTCGGTGATCAGCGGTCTGGTCGACGAGCGCGCGCGCACCGGCGCCGAGTTCGCCGACAACACCGTCCCCCCGCCGGACGAGGCCGCCCGCGGCCAGCTCCTGCGCTGCCTGGCCAGCGACTCCATGCGCGGCGCCCTGGAGCGTCACTTCGGCGTGAAGCTGGCCTTCCAGAACTGCCACCGGGTCGCGGTCTTCGATCCCTCCGCCGCCAAGGCCCACGCCGAGTTCGTCACCGCCCGGTCCCAGATCCTCAACCAGTCCCCCGAGCTCGTCGACTGCTGACCTTCCGGACCACCTGACCACAACCAGGGCGCGGGCCTGACACCCGCGCCCTTTCACATTCACGTGACCGGGTCCAGTTCTGAAGGCATGCGAGAACCGGCACCCGACCATCGAGCTGATCACTCCGGGGTCAGACGGCTAGGGCTGCTCCGGTTCGCGGAGCCGGGGGAGGACTTCCGTGCCGAGGCGGGTGATGTTCTCCAGGGTGCGGGCGTGCTCGCCTGCGCCTTCGACCATCAGGATCAGGTGCTTCAGGCCCGTCGCCGCCGCGGTCCGCTCGATGGAGGCGACGCAGTGGTCCGCCGAGCCGACCGGGTGGGTCGCACAGAGGAAGTCGACATATCCAGAAATATCGCGTTGTGGCCGAGGCCGCCCGTCCACCGGCACGTATCCCGCCAATCCCGGCTCCAGCCAGCGCGGCATGCTCGCCTTCAGCTCCCGTACGGCCTGCGCCGTCGAGTCGGCCACGTAGCCGACCGCCGCGGCGACATGCCCGGCGTGACCCTCCCACCGTGACGGGGAGGCCCCGGCCGGAGCGTCCATGCCCGCCCGCGCCCGGTCCCCGTACGCCCGGATCATCGCGGCCTTCTCCTCGTCCCCCACGTGCATGCCCAGCAGCATCGGCAGTCCGCGCTCGGCCGCCAGCGCCACCGTCCCCGCCGAGGTGCACGCCACCACCGGCCGCATCCTGGCCGCCGGGACCACCGGCACCTCGCGGAACCGGAAGAACTCCCCGTCCGCCGCGACCGTGCCGCCGTCGTCGCGGTCCAGGGCGGCGCAGAGCAGGTCGAGGGACTCGGCGAAGCCTCGCTCGAACCGGTCCAGCCCGGTCCCGAACACCTCCAGGTCCACCCACGGCCCGCCCCGGCCCACGCCGAGCGTGAACCGGCCGCCCGAGGCGGCGTCCAGGATCGCCGCCTGCTCGGCCAGGTCCACGGGGTGCCGGGTGGACAGCACGCTCACCGCCGTGCCCACCCGGATCCGGCTCGTACGGCCCAGCGCCACCCCCGCCAGCGTCACCGCCGACGGGCACACGCCGTACGACATGAAGTGATGTTCGGCGATCCACGCGTCGTCGAACCCGGCCTCCTCGGCGGCGGCCACCGCCTCCACCGTGTCCCGCAGCACCTCGCCCGGAGACCGGCCGGGGAACCCCGCCGCGACCAGGAAGACGCCGACGCGCACCGGGCGCCGCCCGCTACCCGAAGAGCCCGAGCTGACCGGCCCCGGCCGTGACGTCCCGGTGTTTCTTCAGATGGCTCCAGCGGGGCAGCTTGTCGAGATAGGACCACGACAGGCGGTGGTGCTCGGTCGGGCCGTGCTCGTCCAGGGCCCGCCGGTGGACCGGGGAGGGATAGCCGGCGTTGCTCGCGAAGCCGTACTCCTCGAAGCCGAGGGAGGCGAGGGAGGCCATGTAGGCGTCGCGGCGGACCTTGGCGATCACCGAGGCGGCGGCGACGGAGACGCACGTCTGGTCGCCCTTGATCTCGCAGCGGACCGGCCAGGGGGCGCCGAGGTAGTCGTGCTTGCCGTCCAGGATCACCGCGCCGGGCCGGACCGGCAGCTCGGCGAGCGCGCGGCCGGCGGCCCGGCGCAGCGCCTCGGTCATGCCCAGTTCGTCGATCTCCTCGTGGGACGCCTCGCCGTATCCGATCCCGGCCGCCCACTCGGTGATCTCGGGGACCAGGGCCTCGCGGCGCGACGGGGTGAGCAGCTTGGAGTCGGTGAGCCCGGCGGGCGGCTCCGACAGGTCGGTGACCACGGCGCAGACCGCCACCGGCCCGGCCCAGGCGCCCCGCCCGACCTCGTCGACCCCGGCGACCAGCGTCGATCCGCCGGCGGACAGCAGGCGTTCGAGCGCGTAGGAGGGAGGCATGGGGCGAGTTTACGGGGCCGCCGATCCCGGGATCGCCGATTCGAGCGCTGTGAGGTCGGCGGCGAGGTAGCGGGCGGCGACGTGGATCGCCCGCAGGGTGACGGCGACGGCGGGACGCTGGACGCTGGCGGCGCGGGCGACGGCGTGGACGTCGCGGCCGGCCGGGGGGCCGGGGATCTCGCGTACGGCGATGCCGCGCACCCCCGCGGCCAGGGCCAGCGCCGGGACGGCGGCGATGCCCACGCCCTTGGCGACGAGGCTGAGGATGGTGCTCAGGCCCTCGAACTCCCACGGCACCGGCGGCGCGCCGCCGACCTCGGCGAGCATGCGATCGACCGCCAGGCGGGACGGCTCCCCGTCCGGCGTGGCCATCCACGGCTCGTCGCGCAGCTCCATCAGGTCGACCGGCTCCCCGGGGTCGGCCAGCCGGTGCCTGCGCGGCACCACGAGCACCAGGGGGTCGCGCAGGAGCGGGAAGACCCTCGTGGTCTCCGAGTCGTGCATCCGGCCGTACCAGTCGTCCACCAGCGCGATGTCCGCCTCACCCGCCTGGACCTCGCGGAGTCCGCGCCCCGCCCGGCTCTGCGACATCCGCAGGGTCAGCGAGGCGTGCCGGCGCAGCGATCCGGCCAGTGCCGGCGCGAATGCCACGGCCGCCGTGGGGAAGGCGGTTACGGCGACCCGGCCGGAAGGGGTGGCCGCCTGTGCCGACAGATCGGATTCGGCGGCCTCCACCATGGCCAGGATGCGCTCGGCGTGGGCGACGAGGCGGCGCCCGGCGTCGGTCAGCTCGGCGCTGCGCGCGGTCCTGTCGATCAGCACGGCGTTCGCCTCGCGCTCCAGCGCCGCCAGCTGCTGGGAGACCGCCGAGGGGCTGTACCCCATCGAGGCCGCGGTCGCGGCGATGCTCCCCTTCCGGGCGAACTCGCAGATCAAGGCAAGACGACGCAGATCGAGCATCGGAATTCCTTACGCCTACCCACACGAACCGAAGCTTGTCCTGATGCCTTATATCCCCGAATCTGGGAACGTTCCTAAAAGAAGGAGAATTGTCCATGAACGTCACACTCTCGGCCACTTTGGCGGCCAATGAAGAGATCGCCCGGCGACAACGCGCGGGTGAGCGGGTGCTCAACCTCGCCTTCGGCGAAGCCGGGCTCCCCGTGCACCCGTCCCTGGTGGAGAAGCTGGCCGACGCGGCCGGGCGGAACGGATACGGACCGGTCGCCGGGGCGGCGGCGCTGCGTGAGGCGGCCGCCGGTTACTGGGGGCGCCGGGGCCTGCCCACCGATCCCGACACGGTGATCTGCGGCCCCGGGAGCAAGCCCCTGCTCTACGGCCTGCTGATGGCGATCGGAGGCGACGTCGTGCTCCCGATGCCGAGCTGGGTCAGCTACGCCGCCCAGACCGAGCTGGCCGGGACGCGTCCGCTGCTGATCCCCGCGCCCCCCGGCGAGGGAGGGGTGCCGGATCCCGAGCTGGTCGTCCCCGCCGTCCTGCACGCCCGCTCCCGGGGACGCGAGGTCCGCTCGCTGGTGGTCACGCTGCCGGACAACCCGAGCGGCCGGCTCGCGGCCATGGACACGATCAAGGAGATCGCACAGGTCGCCCGCGCGCTCGATCTGACGATCATCTCGGACGAGATCTACCGGGATCTCGTCCACCGGCCGGAGACGGACTTCCTCAGCCCCGCCGACGTGGCGCCCGAGCGCACCGTCGTCACCAGCGGGCTCAGCAAGAGCCTGGCCCTGGGCGGCTGGCGGATCGGCGTGGCCCGGGTGCCCTCGGCCGACCTCCGGACCCGGCTGCTCGCGGTGGCCAGCGAGATCTGGTCCAGCCCGGCGGCGCCGGTGCAGGAGGCGGCGGCCTACGCCTACACCGAGCCGCCCGAGCTCACCGAGCGGATCGGCCTGAGCAGGCGGCTGCACGGCGCGGTCGCGCGCGCGGTGCACGCCCGGCTCGTCAGGGCGGGCGTCACGGTGGACGCCCCCCAGGGCGGCTTCTACCTCTATCCGGACTTCACCGGAGTGCCCGGGGACTTCGCGACCTCCGCCGGGCTGACCGCCTTCCTGCTCGACCGGCACGGCGTCGGCGTGCTCCCGGGAGACGCCTTCGGCGACGACCCCGCCGCGCTCCGGGTGCGGGTGGCCACCAGCCTCCTGTACGGCGAGACGGCCGAGCGGCGGCTGGCCGCACTGGAGGCCCGCGACCCCCTCGGCCTCCCCTGGATCGCCGCCTCCCTCGACCATCTCGACGAGGCTCTCGACGCTCTGACCTCGGTACGGCCCGCCGTCCGCGCCTCCCGCCGCACGGACCTGTCGGCGCTCCCCGCGGCCGGGTGATCCACTCCGCATCAGTTGGGTAACGGCACCCGGACGCCCCGCCGGAGCGGGGTGGTAAAGCCCTGGCTGACCTGCGCTTTCTCTTCTCCTGGACGGGACGGGCGACCTCTTTGCCGGATGCTCACTGAGATGTCTCGTGCTATTTGGCATTAGACATGCCAAGCAGCCCTCATCATGTGCTCATGCCCGCTTTTGTCACCCTGTCCGGGCGCTCCGTGCGCCTGGAACCGCTCAGCCTCGCGGCCGTCGACGACCTCGTCGCCGCGGCGGGTGAAGACCGTACGACGTACACCTTCACCCGCGTTCCCCATGGCCGGGAGGAGATGGTCTCCTACGTGGAGGCCGCTCTGGCTGAGCAGGCGGAGGGCCGCGCGTTGCCCTTCGCCATCCGGTGGCTGCACACCGACCGCGTCGTCGGTGCCACCCGTCTCATGAACCTGGAGTACTGGCAGGGCCCCATGCCCTGGCCTCCGGGTGCGCGTGGCGCGGTGGGCGAGGTCCCGTCCGTGGCGGACATCGGTTACACCTGGCTGGCCGCATCGGCCCAGGGCACGGGTGTCAACCGGGAGAGCAAGTGCCTCATGCTCTCCCTCGCCTTCGAGACGTGGCAGGTCCACCGCATCACCCTGAAAGCAGACGTACGGAACGTACGATCCCGGGCCGCCATCGAGGCCCTCGGCGCGCACTTGGACGGTGTGCGGCGGGCGGAGAGCCGAGGCGCCGACGACACGGTCCGAGATACCGCGTTCTATTCGATCCTGAGTTCCGAATGGCCGCTCGTGCGAGAACGCCTGCACGCGCGGCTCGGTCTGGTCGAGGCCGCGTAGAGCGTCGTCCCCCGTCACTTCGATGACCCAACGGAGCATAAGGCCCACCCGGTGCATTCCGGGTGGGCCTTTGTTCATCTATCGGATGAGCACTCGCCGCCTCGCGAGGGCCTGGAGACCGAGCATGACCGCCCCCGTATGGGGCCATGCCCGGCAAGTCACAGCATCTCGGACAGGGCTTGACGACCGATTGCCACCCGATCAACGCCTCGGTCGGCGGACGCTCACACATCCCCGGGCTCCTATGGGGCGGGCAATGAAGGATCTATCATTCCGTCATAAATATTCCCCGAGTGCGGAGATTTCGAAATGGCTGTTCAGGGCAGCGAAGCCGGATTGCGCTTCGCCGTACTCGGCCCTGTCCAGGCCTGGCGTGACGGTGCCGAGCTGGATCTGGGCACCCCGCTGCAACGTTCCATTCTGGCGATGTTGCTCCTGCGCGAGGGCCGGGCGGTGACCCCGACCGAGATGATCGACGCCGTATGGGGGGAGGAGGCGCCTCCCCGGGCGCTGGGCGCGCTGCGCACCTACGTCTCCCGGCTGCGCACCGTCCTCGAACCCGGCCGCTCCCCCCGGACCCGGCCGGAGATGCTCACCTCCGTGGGCAAGGGCTACGCGCTGGTCCTGACCGACGCGACCCTCGACCTGACCCTCTTCACCCGGCACGTCCAGGAGGCCGAGGCGGCCCGGCGCGCCGGCGACCTCGCCTCGGCCGCCGAGAGCCTGCGCGCGGGACTGGCGCTGTGCACCGGCGAGCCCCTGGCCGGGGCCGTGGGACCCTATGTGGAGCACCAGCGCGACCGCCTGGCCGAGCGCCGGACGAGCGTGCTGGAAAACCTCATGGACCTGGACCTCGAGCTGGGCCGGCACGCCGACGTCGTCTCCGACCTCATCGCGCTGACCGCCGAGCACCCGCTCCGCGAGCGGCTGCGCGCCCAGCTCATGCTGGCCTACTACCGGTGCGGCCGGCAGGCGGACGCGCTGGCGGTCTTCAGCGAGACCCGCCGGGTGCTCGCCGACGAGCTGGGCATCGACCCCGGCCCCGAACTGGCCGCCCTGCACCGGCGCATCCTCGCCGCCGACCCCGGCCTCGCCCTCGCCGAGCCGGTACGGCTCCCGTCCCCCGCCGAACCCTCCGCGGGACAGGCCCGGAAGGAGTCCGCGAGAACCTCCGGGATCGCCGCGGAGGCGATCACCGCTCCGCCCGAGGTGCCCGAGCTGCCCCGCCCGGCGCAGCTCCCGGCCGCGGTCAGCGACTTCACCGGCCGCTCCCAGATCATCACCCGGCTGCGCACCCTGCTGTCGGTCCAGGGCGCCCCCCAGGGCGGCGCCGAGGGCGTGCCGGTGGCCGCCATCTCCGGCATCGGGGGCGTCGGCAAGACGGCCCTGGCGGTGCACGTCGCCCACGCCATGCAGGACCTCTTCCCCGACGGGCAGCTCTACGCCGACCTGCGCGGCTACGGCGAGGAGCCGACCGCCCCCGAGTCGGCGCTGGCGGCGTTCCTGCGCGGGCTGGGCCTGCCCCCCGACGTCATCCCGGACGGCCTGGCCGAGCGCTCGGCGTTGTTCCGCTCGCTCCTGGCCGAGCGGCGCATGCTCGTGCTGCTCGACAACGCCCGCGACGCCGTGCAGGTCACGCCCCTGCTGCCCGGCTCGACCGGATGCGCGGCGATCGTGACCAGCCGTCACAAGCTGGCCGACCTGGCCTCGGCCCGGCTGTTCGACCTGGACGTGATGGAGCCGGAGGAGGCGCTGTCCCTGTTCGGCTCGGTCGCCGGCGCCGAGCGGGTGGCGGCCGAGCGGGCCGCCGCCATGGACGTGGTCGCCGCCTGCGGATTCCTGCCGCTGGCCGTGCGGATCGTGGCGGCCCGCCTGGCGGCCCGGCCCACCTGGACGGTCGCCTCGCTGGTCGCCCGGCTGGCCGACGAGCGCCGCCGGCTGGACGAGATGCGGGTGGGCAACCTCGCGGTGGAGGCGACCTTCGCCCTGGGGTACGGCCAGCTGGAGAAGGCCCAGGCCCGGGCGTTCCGGCTGCTGTCCCTGCCCGGCGGGCCGGACATCTCGGTCTCGGCCGCGGCGGCCGTACTGGACCTGGACCCGACCCGGACCGAGGACCTCCTGGAGTCACTGGTGGACGCCAGCCTGCTGGAGGCCCCCGCCGCGGCCCGCTACCGCTTCCACGACCTGCTCCGGCTCTTCGCCCGCCGGGCCGCCGAGCGCGGCCCCGAGCCCGAGGCGGGCCCTCCGGCGCTGCGCCGGCTGCTCGACTTCTACCTGGCCTCGGCCCAGTCGGCGCACCGGCTCGCCTACGAGGGCAGCGTGGTCGCCGAGCAGTTCGCCGTGACCGGCTCCGGGCACGTGTTCTCCTCCGCCGACGAGGCCATGACCTGGCTCGCGGTCGAGGCCGACGCGCTGTTCGCCTCCATCTCCCAGACCGCCGGCGCCGCCGACGCCGCGTCGTTGCTGCCCGCGGCCGACCTGCTGCTGGCCATGGAGCCGCTGCTGGAGTCCGGCAGCCACGTCCGCGAGTTCGACCAGCGCATCCAGGAGACGCTGGCCGCCGCCCGGCGGGTCGGATCGATCTCCGCCGAGCTGCGTTGCCGCTACCTGCTGGGCCGGCTGCTGTTCGGCGCGAACCGGCTGGCCGAGGCGGAGGACGCGTTCCGGGCCGCGCTGGAGCTGTCGGCCGGAGGCGACCGGATCGTCACCGGCGAGACGCTGAACGCGCTGGCCGTCGTGGTCGGGCGGCAGCGCCGCCACGTGGAGGCGCTCGCCTGGTTCGACTCGGCCCGCAAGGCGTTCCGGGAGATCGGCGGCCAGGGCGGCGAGGCGCTGACGCTCAGCTACTCCGCCCGCGAGCACCTGTTCCTGGGCCAGCCGGAGGAGGCGATCGCCGCCGCGGAGCAGGGCCTGGCGATCTTCAGCGAGATCGGTTCGGCCGCGGGCACCGCCCGCGCCCGCTACCACCTGGGCATCGTGCTGTCGCGGGTCGGGCGCCTGAACGAGGCGGTCCACCACCACGCCGAGTGCCTGGCCTTCTTCCGGGCGGGCAACCAGCGGGTGTGGGAGCAGCGGGTCTGCTCGCGGCTGGCGGAGACGTTCATCACGGCGGACCGCTTCGGCGACGCCGTCCGCCACGCCGAGCAGGCCCTGAACGTGAGCCGCGAGATCGGGCACCCGTACGGCGAGGCGCAGGCCCTGTGGGTGCTAGGCCGGGCGCTCTCCGGGCAGGGCAGCCTCGCGCGGAGCCGCGACTGCCTCCGGCGCGCCCACGACCTCTTCGCCCGCCTCGGCGCCCCCGAGGCCGGGGACCTGCGGGCCGTCCTCGACCGGGACCGGCTCGGCGACGGGTCCGAGCCCGTCGTATAGCGCGTCGTCGAGGCGGGTCATCCACACGTGGTTGATCAACGCAGTCCTTTGCTCATGGGCTCATGGCGACACCGCGCACGGCTCCTGGCGACGCCGCGCACGGCGGGTACGGGGTTCGAGGCCCGGCCGGCCGCCGCAGCCACCGCTCGGCGCGTAGGGGGCCCGGGTCTATACCGGTGCGCCTTGCGGCGGCTAGCCGCCTCACATCGACGACCGGCCGGATCTCCGGACACCTGCCCTTCACCCCCCGGGCCGGTGCCGTGCCCCGAGCTTCTCCCATCCCGTTCAACGTCGGATCAACAACCGATCGCGGGATATCCACAACCTGTGGAGGATCACCCTGTGGATATGTGGAAAAACCCCTCGGCGATCAGTGGACGGAGCGTCTCCGGCGCCTTCGTCAGCAGGTCATCGGCGTCCTCACCGGTCAGGTCGGCGATCGCGGCGAGCAGCGGGGCCAGTGGATAATCGCCGTCGCAGACGCCCGCCAGGGCCGCCTCCACCGTCCCCACCTGAGCGCTGCGGCACAGTCCCCGCGTCTGCCTGAGCACGATCGTGGAGGGATCCTCCGCCCCCGGCGAGCCGATCCGCTCCTCCACCACCCCGTCGGCGACCGCCAGCCGCGCCGCGAGGAGCCCGGCGTCGCTCAGCCGATGCGCGTCGGCGATCGAGCCGAGCACCTCGTCCACGTAGCCGCCCACCGGGAGCTCCACCCGCCGGCCGTACTCCTCCACCCGGACGACCGGGTCCAGGCTCCCGGAGTCGTGCAGGGTGATCCAGCCGAACCCGATCCCGGTCACCCCGGCCGCCTCGAACCAGCCCAGCCAGTCGTCGTAGAGCTGCTCGTAACGGGCGGTGCCCTGCTCGGCGGCGTCACGCAGCCACAGCTCGACGTACTCGGCCGGGTCCTGGACGTCCCGCTGGACCACCCAGCCGTCGCAGCCGCTCTCGGCCAGCCAGCCGCCCACCCGGTCCCGCCAGTCCTCCCCCGCCACGTGCAACCAGTTGGCCAGGAGGTGGCAGGTGCCGCCGGGGGCGAGGAAGCGCGGCGCCCGCCGTACGAGATCACGGCAGAAACCGTCCGCCTCGAACCCGGACTCACGGTAGGCGAACCGGCCCTCCGGAGAGATCACGAAGGGCGGGTTGGAGACGATCAGGTCGTACCGCTCGCCCTCGACCGGTTCGAAGAGCGAGCCCTCGCGGGCGTCCACGCCGTCGATCCCGGACAGCGCCCAGCTCATCCGGGCCAGCTCCAGCGCGCGGGGGTTCACGTCGGTGGCGACGATCTCCTCCGCCCGCCCCGCCAGGTGCAGCACCTGCACCCCGCACCCGGTGCCCAGGTCGAGGGCGCGCCCCACCGGTCTGCGAGTGGCCAGCTGGGCGAGGTTCGCCGAGGCGCCGCCCGCCCCCACCACGTGGTCGGCGCGCAGCGCCGGGTCCCCCGGCCGGACCTTCCGGTCGGAGACGACGTATCCACCGGTCTCCCACGGCTGCAGATGCACCGCGGCGGCGATCCGGGGGCCGTCGGCCGCCAGCAGGCCCATGGTCGCGAGCTCAGCCACCGGAAGGCCCTCGGGTGCCTCGACGGGGACTCCGAGCCACCACAGCCGGATCAGCGTGCCGAGCGGGTCGCCGTCGCGGGTGGCACGCAGCGCGGGCACGAGCTCCTCCCGGGAGAGGGCCGCGGCCGCGACGTCGCCGAGCCGTTCCCGCACGCCGTCGATGGTGTAGCCGGTCTCGACGAGCAGGTCGCGGAGCCTGTCCAGAGGGTCTTTCACCGGTTCATCCTCGCATCATCGATACCCAAAGTGATGAGACTGTTACAGATCGACGTAAGAAATCCGCAAGCGCCGTACAAGTATCAAGCGGTAATCCTGAATGGGCCGCCTCATCGCACCACACGAGGATCCGCCATGTTGATCCCCTGCCTCGCCTGCGAGTCCCGCTTCCGGCCGGACGAGTACTTCCAGGCATGCCATGACTACCGCCGGGGCAAGGACCTGGTCTTCTGGACCTGCCCGCGCTGCGGGAACCAGGACGAGCTGCGCGTCTTCCCCGGCGAACTCGGGTTCGGCTACCAGCGCCGCGGCAAGTTCGACGTGAGCGACCGGCTGCCCGTGCCCGGCCTGCGGCGACAGCGCCAGGAGCTGCGCCTGGACATCTCGCTGGAGGAGAAGGTCTGGCGCGTTCCCACCCGGCCGCGCCAACTGACGGGAGCGCACTGAGCACGGGAAGAGCCCGGACGCGAGAAGGGCTCTGGCGCATGCGAAGGTCTGGATGCGCGTGAAGGACCCGGCATGCGCGTGAAGGACCCGGCATGGGCGAAGGGCTCGAACGTGCGGGAACGACCCGGGCGCGCGCGAAGAGGTCCCGGGCCGGGCCGGTCAGCCGGGATGCCGGCGCAGGCCCTGCCAGGCGGCCTCGCAGAGGCCGGAGATCTCCTCGGGCGTGGGCTGGTGCGCCCCGACGAACCACAGGCGGCACATCTCCATGGCCGGGCCGAGCCACAGGACGTAGCACATCGTCGGATGCACCGGCTGGAGCAGTCCGG
The DNA here is from genome assembly GCF_016863135.1 of Planobispora longispora. Lineage (GTDB taxonomy): Bacteria > Actinomycetota > Actinomycetes > Streptosporangiales > Streptosporangiaceae > Planobispora > Planobispora longispora. Next base: position 120,785 of record NZ_BOOH01000016.1, on the reverse strand, counting down.
CCTTCATGTGCGGCCGCCACCAGTCGGAGACCTGCCGGAAGAACGCCCGCCGCGACTCGGCGACCTCGACGCCCCCCGGCTCGTCCCGCTTGGGCGGGCGCTCGCTGATCAGCAGGTGGGCCCGCTCACGGTGCTCGCCGCACCAGGACATGTGCAGGGCGACGATGGCCTCGATGCCCTCGCGCGCGCCCTCGTGCCGGCGCAGCTCGGTGATGAAGGCTTCCTGGTACATGTTCAGGGTGTCGGCGTAGAGCACCCCGAAGACGTGCTCCTTGCTGGCGAAATGGTGGTAGAAGCTGCCAACGCTGACGCCGCTCTCCTTGCGGAGGCTGGCCAGCGTGGTCGCCGAGACACCGTCCTGACTGAATCGGCGCAGGGCTCCGTCGACGATCCGGCTCCGGCCATCGCGACCGTTCTTGGCACTCTTCACGAGGTCAATGGTGGAGCAACAGAACCTTGTTCCGCAAATACCGCGGCACGCCTCAGCCGGGATCGATCTTAGTGGACACCTCCACGGTCCCGGAAGAGACCCGCATCACAGCCTCCGGCCACTCTTTGCGGATCATCGACAGCACCTTGCGGTTGCCGCCCAGCACGTCCATCCCCACGGTCCGAGCCCCGCCCGCGGCCGCCCGGCGCAGCAGCCTGCGGACCAGCCGGGACCCCAGCCCGCGCCCCTGCCAGTCGTCGGTCACCACCACGGCGATCTCGACGTCGTTCCCGCCGCCGCGGAAGCTCATCGCGTGCCCGACCACGGCGTCCTCGCACACCGCCAGCAGCACGTCACGCCGCTCGTCCGTCGCCAGCAGCGCGCGCACCATGCTCGCGCCCGGATTGCCGAGCCCGGTGAAGAAGCGCAGCGTCTGAGTGTGCGGCGACAGTCCTTTGAGGAAGCCGCGGACCCGCTCGTCGTCGTCCATCCGCGCGGGCCGGATCTCGACTCCGTCGGCCGGCAGGAGCCGCCCGCCGTCCCACGCCAGGGGTCGCCCGGCCTCTCCGGGGGCGACCCCTCCGGCATTCCCCGACGGCGGCCGCACCGGGTCGCGGCGGGGCCGTACCAGCTGAGTTCGAATCATGGACTCAGAGTCTCTCAGAGCATCTGGGTCTGTCAACTAGACTTAGCTGCGTTGGAGGTGACGCCATGGCCACTTACGATGCGGACATGAGTGAGGCGACCCTCGGCAACGTGCCCTTCCGGGTGGACAACTGCTCAATCGAGCGCACGCTGGGCATCGTGGGCGAAAAATGGACATTTCTGGTACTTCGGGAGGCGTTCAGCGGAGTGCGCCGCTTCGCCGACATGCAGGCCGCCACGGGAGCGCCCCGGCAGGTGCTGAGCGCCCGGCTGGCCCGGCTGGTCGACGAGGGGCTGCTGCGCAAGGTCCCCTACCGTGAGCCCGGCCAGCGCCAGCGGGACGAGTACCGGCTGACGCAGATGGGTCTCGACCTCTATCCGATCATGGTCGCGCTGATGCACTGGGGCGACCGGTACCTGTCCGAACCGGACGGACCGCCGGTCCTGCTCACCCACCGCGGCTGCGGCGCCCTGGTCGAGCAACATTTCCGGTGCGCCGACGGTCACGAGATCGCCGGTCCTCGCGAGGTCACCCCCGTCCACGGCCCGGGCGCCTCGGTCACGGCGGCCGGATCGCCGGCGCACGCGGGCGACGCGGCGAGCTGATCCCGAGCCGGAGCCCCGGTCGTCATCCCCGGAGCCGCCGGGTGTCCCCCCGCGGAGGACACGCCCGGCCGGCCGGACGGGGCGGCCGGGGAACGGGGCGGTCGGTCCGGTGCCTACCCTTGGGAGCGTGTACCGGTTCCTGCTGACCCCTCGATGGATCGCACTCCACGTCGTGGTGCTGCTGGTCATCCCCGCCTTCGTCTTCCTCGGACAGTGGCAGTTCGGCCGTTTCGAGGAACGCTCGGCCAGCAGCGACCGGATCTCCGCCAACCTCGAGGCGCCCCCGGTCTCCGTCACCTCGCTCACGAGGGCGGGCGGCGCCGTGAGCGAGCGGGACAAGTACCGCACCGTGACGGCCACCGGCGCCTTCGACGCGGCCCACGAGCTGCTCGTACGGCGCCGCGTCCAGAACAGCGCCGTCGGCTTCTACGTCCTGACCCCCCTGAACGTCGGGAACGGCGAGGCCGTCCTGGTGAACCGGGGCTGGGTCAAGGCGGGCGCCACCGCCGACGCCCTCCCCGAGGTCCCCGCGCCGCCGACAGGTCAGGTAGCTGTCACCGGGCGGATACGTCCTTCCGAGACCGAGGAGTCCTCCGGCCTCCGCGACCGCGGGGGGCTCCCCCGGGGACAGGTGCTCCTGATCAACACCGAGGCGATCGGCAAGGGCCTGCCCTACCGCCTCCTGGGCGGATACGTCGATCTGATCGAGCAGTCACCGGAGGCCGCCGCGGCGCCCGACCCCGTCCCCGCGCCGGAGGTCGGCGAGGGCGGCGGGCTGAACCTGGCGTACGGCGTGCAGTGGTGGCTGTTCATCGGGATCGCGATCGGCGGCTGGCTCCTCCTGATCCGCCGCGAGGCCGCCGACCTGCAGGCCGAGGCCGCCAAGCGGGACGAGCAGCCCGAGCAGGACGAGCGGGATGGGCGGGATGGGCGGCCGGAGGCGGAGACCGAGGCGACGACCGCCTGATCCCCGTCCTCCTCTGTCCGGGACGGGTCCGGTCTATCCGAGGAGAAGCCCGGCGAGATGGCCCACTCCCATGGCGGCGACGGCGGACAGGAAGCCCAGCCCGATCGAGAGCAGGCAGCCCGACCCGCCGCCCACCCGCCCGCGCGGCGTGGGATGGCGTTCGGCCCCGTACCAGATCGGCCGGGGTTCGAGCAGGAGGAAGAGGATCGCGCCGACCTGGCCGACGGTGAACAGCCAGAACCAGGCCCACCGGTTGCCCAGCCGGGGTGTCGAGCCGAGCATGACCAGGAATGCGATCACCCAGGCGACGCCGACCACCCAGGTGCCAGCGACCAGGGGGACGTGGAACGGCCAGTCAGGGAAGATCCAGTTGGAGTCTCCGGCCGACGGCTCCACCTGGTTCACCCGGACGGGCTTCTCGCCGATGTCGCGCCGCAGCTGCCCGACCGAGTAACTGTCCGGGCTCCCGCTCGGCTCCATGGTGGCGTGCCAGACCAGCGGCCCCTCCGACCAGAACAGGCGGGAGATGTCCCCTCCTCGGGCCCTTCACGCCAGTAGGTGACCTGGGTGACCCGGCCGGCGTCCACCGCCGCCCGGAACTCCTCCAGCGTGCGATTGGAAGGCGCGAAGCTCAGCGCGACGACGAGGGCGCCCCGAGCAACACCACGAGCAGCGTGACCCGTACCGCGACCCCCGCGACGCGCCAGGCGGGGCGCACCCGCTGCTCGTCCATCTGTCCTCCAGGATTGAGGCATCCGACGCTCCCCCGCCCTTCCTTCCTACCTCCGCGCGGCCGGCAGGCGGCGAGCCCATGCCGAACGCGACAGGGTGCGGGGCGGAGGACCGGCCGGCCGCGCTAAACCTAGATTCCCTATGAATTCCTGATATTCGAGGGATTAATGGGTAGGAGCGGCGGCCAGGGCCCGCCATGAGCAGCACCCTCCCGGCGGGTCCGAAGCCTCGGAACCGCCGACCATCCCCCTCCGGCGGTTCCGGGGCGGATCCGGGATCAACACGAGACCTCGCGGCTTGTCCACCGTGATGCCAGCGCCGTACCGTTAATCGCGTGACGACGCCGCTGCTGCCCGACCCCGAGCCCAGGCGGCGGGACTATGTGATCATCTCTGCCGATGACCACCTGATCGAGCCCCCCGACATGTTCGAGGGCCGCCTCCCCGAGAAATACGCCGACCTCGCTCCCAAGGTGGTGGAGACCGACTCGGGTCACCAGGTCTGGCGGTACGGCGGGGCCACCTACCCCTGCGCCGGGATCGACGTCGGCGCCGGGCTGCCCCGCGAGCAGTGGACGCTCGACCCGGTCCGTTTCGAGCACATGCGGCCCGGCTGTCACGACATCGAGGCCCGGATCGAGGACATGGACCGCGGCGGCGTCTGGGCGGCGCTCTGCTTCCCCGGAATGCTGGCCGGGCAGTCCGGCCTGGCCTTCGCCAGGACCCGCGACCAGGAGCTGGGCCTGGCGCTCCTGCGCGCCTGGAACGACTGGCACGTCGAGGTCTGGGCGGGCACCTACCCGGAGCGGATCATCGCGCTCCAGCTCCCCTGGCTGGCCGACCCGGAGATCGCCGCCAAGGAGGTCCGGGACAACGCCTCCCGCGGCTTCAAGGCCGTGGTCTTCCCCGAGTTCCCCTCCCGCCTGCGCCTGCCCTCGATCCACAGCGACCACTGGGACCCGTTCCTCCGGGCCTGCGAGGAGACCGGCACCGTCGTCTGCCTGCACACCGGGGCCGGCTCCTGGACCCCCGTGCCGTCCAACGACACGCCCATCGAGGCGATCACCACGCTCGTGCCGGCCAGCGCCATGTTCGCCTGCGCCGACTGGCTCTGGTCGGGCGTGCCGCTGCGCTTCCCCGCGCTGCGGATCCTGATCGTGGAGGGCGGCGTGGGCTGGCTGCCGATGCTGGCCGAGCGGGCCGACTACGCGCTGGACCACCCGGTCGCCGGGGAGGCCTCCTGGGAGGGCGGCCTGAAGCCCAGCGAGGTGCTGCGCCGCAACTTCTTCTTCGGCACGCTCAACGACCACGCCCTGTCGGGCGTGCGCCTGGCCGTGGGGCTGGAGCACGTGCTGCTGGAGAGCGGTTACCCGCACTCCGACTCCACCTGGCCCGACACCCAGCAGTCGGTCGCCCGCACGCTGGGCGCGCTGCCGCCCGCCGACATCGCCCGGGTGGCCTACGGCAACGCCGCCCGCCTGTTCGGCCACCCGCTCCCGTCCCGCGCCTGGCTCAGGATGGAACAGCTCTGATGTGGTTGCGCTCCCACTCGACGTAGCGTCCGCTCTCGCCGAGCAGGGAGCCCATCAGCCACAGGAAGACGCCGAAGTCGTCGACCACGCCGATGAGCATCAGGAACTCCGGGATGACGTCCACCGGCGAGATCATGTAGAGCACGCCGAGGCCCAGCATGGCCAGCCTGCCCCTGCCCATTCCGGGGTAGGCCCCGTTGAGCACCGAGCTGACGAGCCGGGGGATCGCCCGGAGCCGGGCTCCGAGTCCCGGCGTCCCCGGCCGGGTCACATCCCTGTACGTCTTCCACGCCTGCGCCGCGCGCGCCGCCTTCGCCATGGGAACCTCCTCGCAGAACACGCCCGTCCGGCCGTGTCCCTTCCGGGGCGCTTCAAAGATCCGAGAAGCGCCCCTACCCGGCCTCATCGCGATATAACGCGTGATCCTCTTCGCGAGTTCCCCGCCGGTGATCCACTCGGCGCCCACTCGGCACTCGCCATTCCCACTCGGCACTCGCCATGCCCACTCGGCGCCGTGGCGCACCCTTCCCCGCCGGCCGACGGCCTCTCGCCCCGCGGGCGGCTCTCAGCCCGCGCTGGGGGCCAGATCCCGTACGGCCTGCGCGATGGGGACCTCCCCGCCCGGGATGGGCGCGAGCACCGGGGTGGTGAGGCCGTTGTCGACGTACTCCCGGATCCGGGCGCGGCAGGTGGCCGCGTCGCCGTGCACGACGAGATCGTCCACGACCTCGTCGGGGATGGCCTTGAGCGCCGCCTGGCGGTCTCCGGCGGCCCACGCCTCGTGCAGCGGGCGGAGGATCTCCTCGCGCCCCAGCCAGTCGTGGAAGGCCGCGTAGACGGGGACCGTCAGGTAGCTGGCGAGCATCCACCGGGCGAGTTCCCTGACCTTCTCCGTGTCCTCGCTGACGCACACGAAGAGGCGGGCGATCAGCTCGGTGTCCGGGCCGACCTCGGCGCGGACCTTCCGTACGTCCTGCGGGGAGAGCCAGTTGGTGATCGCGCCGTCGGCCTCCCCTGCGGCCAGGTGGAGCATCCGGGGCCGGAGCGCGGCCAGGACGATCTTCGGTGCGACCTTGGGGGCGCGCTCCAGCTTGAATCCCTTGACCTCGAACGTCTCGTACTTCTCGGTGACCTTCTCACCGGCCAGCGCCTTCTTCAGGAAGCGCAGCGTGTCACGGGTCCTGGAGAACGGCTTGACGAACTCCCCGGCGTTCCAGCGCTCGACGATGGCCGGGGAGGAGGAGCCGATGCCCAGCACGAACCTGTCGGGGGCGAGGTCCGCGAGCGTGGCGGCCGACATGGCCAGCAGACCGGGACCGCGGGTGGAGACCGGGACGATCGCGCTGCCCAGGCGGAGGCCGGGGGCCCACTCGGAGGCCAGCGCGAGCGGCGTGAAACCGTCGACCCCGTTGACCTCGGCCGACCAGATGTCGGTGTATCCGAGGCCCGGCAGCTCGGCGACCAGATCCTTGGACGCGGCCAGCGACCGGTCGTAGAAGGGGACCGTCATCCCCCAGCGTGCGCCCGTCGTCATCGTGCTGCCTCCCATGTTCCTCATCGGACACTGTCGAGAATTCTCTAGAACGACGTTCTGATGTAGCTTGCCGCACTTACACCGGGGGACGTCAACAACCAGACCATACCAACCGGACGGTATGTAATGGAGGCGGCTCTCCCCTGAACGTCCGAAACCGCGTCGCGGATGCCGAAGGCCCCGAGCCGTCTCCGCCGCCCCCTAGGAGCGCAGCTCGTGGACCCCGGCGATGAAGTCCCTGGCGATGCCCCGCAGGCCCGGCAGGTGGGAGAGGTCGACCAGCCGGTCCACCAGCGGCACGGTGAGCTCGATGAGCCGGTAGGTCTTCCGGCACCCCTCCGAGGTGTCGTGCACCCAGAACAGCACCACGCCCATCGAGAGCAGCCAGAGCAGCTCGGGCAGCTCCTTGCGGAGCTCCGGGTCCATCCGGCTCCCCGAGCCCTCCACCACCCGCCGGTAGATCGCGATCGACGACTCCCGCGCGGGCGACGACTCGACGCTGAACGGGCTGAGCGGATTGCTCGGCTCGGCCGCGTGCTTGAAGAACTTCACCGCGAACTCGTGGTACGGGTCGGAGACCCGCACCCACTCGCGCAGCACCCCGCCCAGCCGCCCGGCGAAGGAGCGCTCGCTGGCCAGCAGCTCCTCGCACGCCGCTTCGTGCTCGGCCTGGGCCCGGTCGTAGTAGGCCTGGATCAGCGCTTCCTTGGAGGAGAAGTAGTAGTAGGCGTTGCCCACGGAGACCCCCGCCTCGGCGGCGATGGCGCGCATCGTGGTGGCCTCGTAGCCCCGTTCGCGGAACAGCCTCAGGGCCGTCTCCACGATGATCTCACGAGTCCGGTCTGATCCCCGGACCCTCTTCTGAGTAGACGTGGCCACGCTCGTCACTGTACGTCTCACGGCCCGGTTAGGTCATCGCGGCGCACGGTGATCGGCATCACAGGGTAAAAATCAGGCGCGCGCAGGAGTCGCCGGGTTTCACCGGTGGCATTGCTTCTCTCGGCGGAAGGGCGATCCGCGACAGAGGACGGACGATGGGGATACGCCTCCGCACACTGCGAAGAACCACCGGAGCCGGCAGAGCTCTCACCGCCGGGATCCTGCTCCTGCCGCTGTCCGCGGCCGCGCTCGTCCCGGAGAGCGCCGCGGCGGCCGAGCATCCCGTACGGCTCAGCCACCTCCAGGCGGCCGAACGCCTGGAGCAGGCCGGACTCCGCTGGATCTCCTCCGGCGAATGCGCCGACCGGGACAACCGGAGGTGCACCTCGTTCGAGGAGATGCGGGTGTTCACCCTCAGGAGAGTGATCAAGCTCAAGCGGTGCAGCGGCTGCCCCGTCGTCCTCACCGGCGGTACGGAGAACGGCCACGAGCGGGGCCGCTACAGCCACCGCAACGGCTACAAGGTCGACGTCGCACTCGATCCGTGCATCGACCGCTACATCACCGGCAGGTACGCCTTCATCGGCCGGCGCGACGACGGAGCCCGGCTCTACCGCGCCCCCCGGGCCCTGTACGCCCGTACGTCATCCCACTGGGACATCCTGTTCCGCTGAGTCGCGCCGGACCGCCGTGCGGACGGTCTGCGCCGTCCGCACGGCGGTCCGGGACTGCCCCGGACCGTCCGGACGGCCGTCTAACCGGCGAACTCCGCCGCGACCAGCTCGGCGATCTCCGCCGCGTTCAGGGCCGCGCCCTTGCGCAGGTTGTCGCCGCAGACGAACAGGTCGAGCGTGTTCGGGAAGTCGAGCGCCTGGCGGATCCGGCCCACGTAGGTGGGGTCGGTGCCCACGACGTCCGCCGGGGTCGGGAAGACGCCGTTGGCCGGGTCGTCCATGACGACCACGGTCGGGGCGGCCTCCAGGATCCGGTGGGCGTCGGCGACGGTGATCTCGCGCTCGAACCTCGCGTGCACGGCCAGCGAGTGGGTGGTGATCACCGGGACGCGGACGCAGGTCGCCGAGACCTTCAGATCGTCGATCCCGAGGATCTTCCGGGACTCGTTGCGGAGCTTGATCTCCTCGGAGGCCCAGCCGCCGTCCTTGAGCGAGCCCGCCCACGGCACGACGTTGAAGGCCAGCGGGGCCGGGAACGGGGACTCGTCGTCGCCCAGCTCGTTCTGGACGGCCTTGCGCACGTCGCCGGCGGTCTGCCCGACCGTACGGTCGCCCGCGAGCGCCTCGACCTCGTCGTAGAGACGGGCCGAACCGGCCACACCCGCGCCGGAGGCCGCCTGGTAGGAGGCGACCACCAGCTCGCGCAGGCCGTACTGCTCGTGCAGCGCGCCCATCGCGGCCATCATCGACAGCGTGGTGCAGTTCGGGGTGGAGATGATGTTCCGCGGCCGGTTGCGCGCGGCCTCCGGGTTGACCTCCGGCACGACCAGCGGCACGTCCGGGTCCATCCGGAAGGTGCCGGACTTGTCGATGACGACCGCGCCGCGCCCGGCGGCGATCGGCACCCACGTCGCGGAGACCTCGTCGGGCACGTCGAAGATCGCGATGTCGACACCGTCGAAGACCTCGGGGGTCAGCTCCTGGACGACCACGTCCTCGCCGCGGACCTGGAGGACCTTGCCCGCGGAGCGGGCGGAGGCGACGAGCTTGATCTCGCCGTAGACGTCCTCACGGCTGGAGATGATGTCGCGCATGACGGTGCCGACGGCACCGGTCGCGCCGATAAGGGCAAGGGTGGGCTTGCGAGGGCTCATCGCCCGGTACCTCCGTAAACAACGGCCTCAACCTGGTCCGCGTCGAGGTCGAACGCGCGGTGCGCGGCGCTGACGGCCGCGTCCACCTCGTCCTGCCCGACGATCACCGAGATGCGGATCTCCGAGGTGGAGATCATCTCGATGTTCACCCCCGCGTCGGCGAGGGCGGCGAAGAACGTCGCGGTGACGCCCGGGTGCGAGCGCATGCCCGCACCGATCAGGGACACCTTCCCGATCTGGTCGTCGAACTGCAGCGACTCGTAGCCGATGCGGTCCTGGACCTTCTTCAGCGCGGACAGCGCCGTGGGGCCGTCGCTCGCCGGAAGGGTGAAGGAGATGTCCGTCCGTCCGGTCGCCGCCGCCGACACGTTCTGCACGATCATGTCGATGTTGATCTCGGCGTCCGCCAGCGTTTTGAAGATCGTCGCAGCCTCGCCGACCTTGTCGGGCACCCCGACAACGGTGATCTTGGCCTCGCTCCGGTCGTGCGCGACACCGGAGATGATCGGCTGCTCCATCTCTGTTCCCTCACTGTCGGGGTCGGAGACGACCCACGTGCCTTCCTTGGTGCTGAACGAGCTTCTGACGTGGATCGGCAGGTTGAACCTGCGGGCGTACTCGACGCAGCGCAGGTGCAGGATCTTCGCGCCGCAGGCCGCCATCTCCATCATCTCCTCGTAGGAGATCTTGGGGATCTTGCGGGCGGCCGGCACGATGCGCGGGTCCGCGGTGAAGATGCCGTCCACATCGGTGTAGATCTCACACACGTCGGCTTCCAGGGCGGCGGCCAGCGCGACCGCGGTGGTGTCCGAGCCGCCCCGGCCCAGCGTGGTGATGTCCTTGGAGTTCTGCGAGACGCCCTGGAACCCGGCCACGATCGCGATCTGGCCGAGGTCGAGGGCCTCGCGGATCCGCCCGGGCGTGACGTCGATGATCCGCGCCTTGCCGTGGGTGGAGTCGGTGATGACCCCGGCCTGGGAACCGGTGAACGAGCGGGCCTCGTGCCCCAGGTTCGCGATCGCCATCGCCAGCAGCGCCATCGAGATGCGCTCGCCGGCGGTCAGCAGCATGTCGAGCTCGCGGCCCGGGGGCAGCGGGGAGACCTGCTGGGCGAGGTCCAGCAGCTCGTCGGTGGTGTCACCCATCGCGGAGACGACCACGACGACATCGTTGCCGGCTTTTTTCGTCGCGACGATCCGCTGGGCGACCCGCTTGATGCAGGACGCGTCGGCGACGGACGAACCACCGTACTTCTGAACAACGAGCGCCACGAGATGTCTCCGAAGCAATCTAGGGCTGTGGAGCTCTCAGTCTACTGGCGCACCGATATGTTCCCCCTGGTTTAGACCACTATGTGGACGATCACACCGTCGTGCGCTCTTCGGCCACGTCCAGCCGGGTGTGGGCGACGAGCGCCTGGAGCGCCCGCATCGCCGCTCCCGCGTGGTTTCCCCAGGTGTTGAAGTAGGAGTACTGCCACCACCAGAGCGCCTCCAGCGGGCGGCCCGCCTGGTAGTGCCTCAGGCCGTGGATCAGGTCGGCCGCCACCGCGGTCAGGTCGTCCGAGAGGCGGTACGGCGTGACGGAGGTGTCCTTGTAGGGGTCGAAGACCTCGGCGTAGTCGTCCACCGGGCCCAGCCGCTCGGCGAGCGCCGTACGGACGGCGTCGACGTCCGGGTCTTCGCTCAGGTGCGGCTCCCAGTTGCCGGACAGGATCACGTCCTGGCTCGCGCCGAGCTGCGCGCCGGCCGAACTGACCTGCGCCACCTCCACCAGCAGCAGCGGCAGGATGGCGTCTCCGCCCTCGCCGCCGGCCAGCCGGGACAGGCCGTCCAGATAGTTCTGCGCGTGCACTGCGATGCGATCGGCGAATGCGTTCCATTCGTCAGACATCCAGCAGCCTCCGTCCTTCGAACGCGCGGCCCAGGGTGACCTCGTCGGCGTACTCGAGATCACCGCCTACCGGCAGACCGCTGGCCAGTCGTGTGACTTTCAAACCCATCGGCTTCACCAGACGGGCCAAGTAGGTCGCCGTCGCCTCCCCCTCCAGGTTGGGGTCGGTGGCGAGGATCAGCTCCGTCACCCGGCCGTCGGCCAGGCGCGTCATCAGCTCGCGGATGCGCAGGTCGTCGGGGCCGACGCCGTCGATCGGGCTGATCGCCCCGCCGAGCACGTGGTAGCGGCCGCGGAACTCGCGGGTCTTCTCGATCGCGACGACGTCCTTGGGCTCCTCGACGACGCAGATCACATGGGGATCGCGCCGGGAGTCACGGCAGATCCGGCACTCCTCCTCGGCCGCCACGTTCCCGCAGACGCGGCAGAAGCGGACCTTCTCCTTGACCTCCAGCAGCGCGTGCGCGAGCCGCTTGACGTCGGTCGGCTCCGCGGCCAGCAGGTGGAACGCGATCCGCTGCGCGCTCTTGGGACCGACGCCCGGCAGCATGCCGAGCTCGTCGATCAGGTTCTGGACGACCCCTTCGTACATGGCCTAGAACCCGGGCAGCTGGCCGAGCCCGCCCCCGCCGCCCAACCCCTGGGCGAGCGGACCGAGCTTCTCCTGCTGCATGTCGGCCGCCGCCCGCACGGCGTCACGGATCGCCGCGATGACGAGGTCGGCGATGGTGTCGGCCGTCTCCTGGGGATCTCCGGGATCCACGGCCTCCGGGCGGATCTTCAATTCCAGCAACTCACCCGCGCCGTTGACCGTGGCGACGACCAGGCCCCCGCCCGCCGAACCCTCGATCTCCGCGTCGTTCAGCTCCTGCTGGGCGCTCACCAGCTGCTGCTGCATGAGCTGTGCCTGCTCCAGCAACTGCTGGAGGTTGACGTCCCCTGGGTTCACCGTCATGCGCTCCTCATCCACGACATCAGTCGTCACCGAGCCTACGGGGTGAAAGCCGGGTCGTGCACTGGCACGGGCGTGTGTTCCCCGGGGATGCGCGTGCGGCCAGGGAACTGTTCCCAAAGGACACATGCGCCGGCCGGGAAACGGAGACGGCTCGTACGCCGGGTCCCGGACCCCCCTCCAGACATCCGGGACCCGGCGTCGCAACACCGGAGCGGCCGCGTTCGGCGGTGCGTGATCACACCGTAACGAAGCGTGGGTTGCACACACGTTGCGTTCATTCCCTCACGTTGCGCACCAGTGGTTTGCTTCAATGAGCGCAGGGCACGGTGCCCACCCACCGGTGCCCTGGCCATCGGCTCGACATCAGGGAGTGCGTATGACCGGCGGCCGCCCGAGCTCCACGAGTTCCACGAGCTCCGCGAGTTCCCCGGCCTCCGTACGGATCACCGATCCGGACGCCCACGCGGCGCGGCTGCGCCGCCTGCACGAGGCGGTGCTGACGGACGGACGGCCGGCGCCCGGCGACGCCGCCCCGCGGAGCCTGATCTCCGACTCCTGGCGCCGCTCCCTGGCCGCGGGCGTCGATCCCGGCACCGTCTCGGCCCCGCCCGCCTTCTCCCCCGGCGACGTCCGGGACATCAGGTCGTCCCACCCGATGGGCGACCTGCTGCCGCTCATCACCGGGACGCTCCTGCGCGTGGCCGACGAGACCGCCCACGTCCTCATCGTCACCGACGCGGAGGCGCGGGTGCTCTGGCGCGACGGCAACAGCCGGGTGATGCGGCGCGCCGACGAGGTCGGCCTGGCCGACGGCTTCCACTGGGGCGAGCGGATGGTCGGCACCAACGGCATCGGCACCGCCCTGGCGACCGGCCGCCCCGTCCACGTCTGCTCGGCCGAGCACCTGCTCAGCGTGCTCCACCCCTGGTCCTGCTCGTCGGCGCCGATCACCGACCCCGACAGCGGCGACGTGCTGGGCTGCATCGACATCAGCGGCATCATGAGCGCCCTGCACCCGGCGACCGTCACCCTCGTCGAGACGACCGCGCGCCTGGCCGAGAGCCACCTCCGGCTCCGCATGCGCGAGCGCGACGACCGGTTCCGCGCCCGTCACGAGTGCCGCCTGAGGGCGCTGCGCGGCGCGCCGGGCGCCCTGATCACCTCCACCGGCCGGATCGTCGCGGGCAACCGCCTCCCGGGATGGGGCGACCGCATCACGCTGCCCGGGTCCGGCAGCGAGGTGCCCCTGCCGGACGGCCGGACCGGCGTCCTCGAACCGCTGGAGGGCGGCTTCCTGCTCCGCTTCCCCGGTCTGGCCTGCGCCCCCCGGCTGTTCCTGTCCTTCCTCGGCGCCGAACACCCCTCGGCCCGCCTGGACGGGGTGCGCATCCCGCTGTCGCTGCGCCACGCCGAGATCCTCGCCCTCCTCGCGCTGCACCCCCGCGGCCTGACCGCCGACCAGCTCTCCTTCCACCTGTACGGCGACGAGGGCAACCCGGTCACGGCCCGAGCCGAGATCCACCGTCTCCGCAGCCAGCTCGGCCCGGCCGTGGCCGCCAAGCCGTACCGGCTGACCTGCGCGGTCGAGGCCGACTTCCTGGCCCTCAAGCGCCTGCTCGCCGGCGGGGACGCCGCCCGCGTCGCCGAGGTCTACCGGGGCCCGCTGCTGCCCCGCTCCGAGTCCCCCGCCATCCGCGGCGAGCGCGAGGAGCTCGACGGCCAGGTGCACGCCTGTCTCCTGCGCCGGGGCACCGCGGACGACCTGTGGACCTACGTCGGCACCCAGCACGGCAGAAACGACGTCCACGTCCTGGAACGCCTCGTCGCCGCACTCCCCGCCGACGATCCCCGGGCCGTCACCGCCCGCATCCGCCTGGCCGCCTGCGACACCTGACCAGCGGCGGGACGCCGGTCAGGAGTGGTCGATCTCCTCGATGATCTGGCCGCCGAGCTCGCGCTGGATGAGGGCCATGCCGCTGAGCTCGTCGACGTCGGCGTCCGCGTCGTTCAGCGGGTCGACCTCGTCGGTCTCGGGAGCGGGGCCGCGTCCCGGGATCGCGTCCGGCCACGCGGGCTTGTTCCCGCCCGCGCGGGGACCCGACTGGGCTGCGGCCCGGGCCGCCGAGCGGGCGGCGGCCAGACCCGGGCCGAGAGCGGGCGGCGAACCGGGGTCTTCCGGCAGGGGCTCGTCCGGCCAGGACTCATCCGTGGTGGCCGGGGCCTGGCGGGCGGGCGGGGAGGCCGGAGCCGTCCGCGCCGCGCGGTCTTCCCGGACGACCGGAGCCTCCTGCCGGGCCTGGGCCGGGCGGCCCTCCTGCTCCGGCGGGGCGGCCGGGGCGGGGACCGAGGGCGACGGGTCGGACCGGGGCGTTTCCGGCTCCGGCCGGGGGGCCGGGGGCTGGGGCGGGGCGGCGGGGGGACGGCCGCCGGACGCGGGGGCGCCGCCGCCGTACCCGCCCACGACGGCCTCGACCTTCCAGTTGCCGCCCAGCACGTCCTGCAGCGCCGCCGCGACGACCGTGTCCTTGCCGCCGCCCGTGAAGTTCCTCATCGCGCCGACCTGGGTGAACCCCAGCGTGACGACCTTGCCCTCCACTCCGACGACCTGGGCGTTGGTGTTGACGTTCGCCCAGACGACGATGCTGCGCCGCTTGAGCGCGGCGAGCACCTGCGGCCACATCTGCTGGACGGTCCCGGCCTCCGCCCCGGACATGGGCGGCGCCTGCACCTGGGCCGGGGCCTGCGTCTGGACCTGGGACGGAGCGGGCGCCTCCGCCGTGGCGGCGACGCCGGGCCTGACGGGGGCGGGCCAGTCGTCGGCCCCGGCCGCCGGGGCCGGGGAGGCGGGCGCCCCGGGGGCCGTGCCGGAGTCCGGGCGCGCCGCCGTGCCGCTCCCGTCCCGGGCGGGCGGCGCGGCGTCGGGAGGCGCCGGAGACGGCGGAGACGGAGCCGGGGGCACGGCGGGAGCCGCGTGTCCGGCGGGAGCCGCGTACGCCGCAGGGGGCGCGTACGCCGCAGGGGGCGCGTACGCCGCGGGAGGCGGCGCGGCGTATCCCACCGGAGCGACCGCGACACCGCTCTTCTCCAGCCGCTCCAGCCGGGCGAGCAGCGCCGTCTCTCCCTGCGCCGCCCCGGGCAGCAGGACCCGGGCGCACATCAGCTCCAGCAGCAGCCGGGGCGAGGCCGCGCCGCGCATCTCGATCAGTCCGGTGTTGAAGACCTCGGCGGCCCGGGTCAGGTCGGCGGGTCCCATCGACGCCGCCTGCGCCTGGAGGCGCTCCAGCTCGTCGGCGGGCCGGTCGAGCAGGCCGCTGCTCGCCGCCTCCGGCACGTTGGCCAGGATCACCAGGTCGCGGAAGCGCTCCAGCAGGTCCATGGCGAAGCGCCGGGGGTCGTGACCGCCCTCGACCACCCGGTTCACCGCCTGGAACACGCGCGCGCCGTCCCGCGCCGCGAACGCGTCGACCACGTCGTCGAGCAGGTCTCCGTCGGTGTAGCCGAGCAGGGATACCGCGCGGGCGTAGGTGATGCCCGCCTCGTCGGATCCGGCGTACAGCTGGTCGAGGATCGACAACGAGTCACGGGCGGAGCCCGCGCCCGCCCGGACCACCAGCGGCAGCGCGGCGGGCTCGAACGGGACGTCCTCGGCGGTGAGGATCTCCTCCATGAGCGCGCGCAGCGCCGTCGGCGGGATCAGCCGGAAGGGGTAGTGGTGGGTCCGGGACTTGATCGTCCCGATGACCTTCTCCGGCTCGGTGGTCGCGAAGACGAACTTCAGGTGGGGCGGGGGCTCCTCGACGAGCTTGAGCAGCGCGTTGAACCCCTCACGGGTCACCATGTGCGCCTCGTCGATGATGTAGATCTTGTAGCGCGCCGACACGGGCGCGAAGAAGGCCCGCTCGCGCAGGTCGCGGGCGTCGTCCACACCGCCGTGCGAGGCCGCGTCGATCTCGATGACGTCGAGGTGGCCGGGACCGGTCGGGGCCAGCGCCACACACGACTCGCACTCGCCGCACGGGTCGGGGGTCGGCCCCTGCTCGCAGTTCAGGGAGCGGGCGAGGATCCGGGCGCTGGAGGTCTTTCCGCATCCACGGGGCCCGCTGAACAGGTAGGCGTGGTTGATCCGGCCGCTCCGCAGAGCCTGCCGCAGCGGTTCGGTGACGTGCTCCTGCCCCTTGACCTCGGCGAAGGTTCCGGGGCGGTATTTGCGGTAGAGCGCCAGACTCATCCAGGGAGCTCCCGCCTGCGAGGGGTCCTGCAACGAAGGAACCCCTCGCACACCCGCCAGAGCCCGCTTATCCTTGCTGCCTTCCGGCCCTGGGGAGGTTCACAGGATGACGCCGCGCGAGGGGTCCGGGGACAGTCTATCCCCACGACGCGGTACTCGATGCCGCGAATTGGTGTGCGATGCACTGCCAGAAGTCCGCTAAGCTTGCGGGCGGAGGATTCGCCTAGTTGGCCTAGGGCGCACGATTGGAAATCGTGTTGGGGGCAACCCCTCAGGAGTTCAAATCTCCTATCCTCCGCCAGCTCAGAGGGGCTGGGCCGCAGCTGCGGCCCAGCCCCTCTGGCGTTCTCCGGCTTGCCCGATCCCCGTCCGCGCCCGGTCAGGCTCTCGCTCCCCGATCCCGCTCCGCCCCGGAGTCCCGATTCTCCGCCCCGGAGTCCGGGTCTCGCTCCGCCCCGGACCGGCGCCGCGGACCGGGCGCCTCGGCCGCGGATCCCGCCGTGACACCCGGGCCGCCGGAGCGGGCGCACGACGGGTGGGGCTCAGCGGCGAACACGGCTCAACCGTCCGAACGGATCTCGCAACGGGTGCGGCTCAGTCGTCCGAACGGAGCTCCAGGACCCGCGCGTGCAGGACCGAGCGCTGGTGCAGGGCGGAACGCAGGGCCCGGTGCAGGCCGTCCTCCAGATACAGCTCGCCGCGCCACTGCACCACGTGCGGGAAGAGATCGCCGTAGAACGTGGAGTCCTTGGCGAGCAGGGAATGCAGGTCGAGCACCGCTTTCGTGGTGACCAAAGCGTCGAGCCGGACCTGGCGCGGCGGTATCTGGGCCCACTCACGATTCGAGAGGCCGTGGTCGGGGTAAGGCCGTCCATCGCCGATCAACTTGAAGATCACCCATATATTTTAGGAGAGAATCGGATTCTTTGCCCGCCCCTGTTTTCTCGCGCGACACGGGAGCGGTCGCGGAAGCCGTACGGGAACGGGCAAAGAGGGCTTCCGATTCCTCCTCAAATTCCTCCGGAGAAGGTGTCGCAGCGCCGCGGGTCACCGGTCTCGTAGCCGGTGGAGAACCACTTGACGCGCTGCTCCGAGGTGCCGTGGGTGAACCCCTCCGGATCGACCCGGCCCTGGGCGCGCTTCTGGATGTTGTCGTCGCCCACGGCGGCGGCCGCGCTCAGCGCCTGCTCGATGTCGGCCTGGGTGAACGGCTTCTCGAACAGCCCGGTCTCGTAAGCGTTCTTGGCCCACGCGCCCGCGTAGCAGTCCGCCTGCAGCTCCACCCGGACCGCCCCGCTCTCCGGCCCCTGCCGGTCGCTCTGCGACTGCCCCAGGACGCCGGTCAGATTCTGCACGTGATGGCCGTATTCATGCCCGATCACATAAGCCTGGGCGAACGGTCCGCCCTCCGCGCCGAAGCGGCTCTGCAGCTGGTCGAAGAAACTCAGGTCAAGGTAGACCCGCTGGTCGTTCGGGCAGTAGAACGGCCCCACCGAGGAGTCGGCGGCGCCGCACCCGGTGTTCACCGCGCCGGAGAACAGCACGGTCTTCGCCGGCTGGTATCCCTCGACGGCGTTGGGCCAGTACTCCTGGATGCTGTTGACCACGCCGACGACCCGGCACTCCTCGTTCTGGTCGGCGTCCTCGCCGGTCTTGCACTGGGCCCCCAGGTTCGAGCTGGGGCCCACCGGTGCGGGGTCGCCACCGGTGATGTTGCCGGGGTTGATCCCGAATATCAGCGCCACGATGAGCGCGATGATTCCCGCCGCACCTCCGCCGACCGCGAGCCCGCCTCCGGGGAGACGTCCCCGGCCACCACTCTCGACCTGCGAAGTATCCAGCTGGACATCGTCTCTGAAGTCCATTGCCGACGTCCCTTCCATCCGCCTGGGGTTTCTCCCCTGCCCCCAGAAGCGCCCGGCATTCCGCCGGCGCCCTCCGCCCGGCGGAAGGCACGCGCCTCCGAGGAACGATCACCTGACCTTGCGTGATTGCCGCAGCTCAAAGGGGTATCCCCAGGATGTCCAGAGGCGATCGCTCTTCTCGCGGGGTACGGCGCCGGCCGGCAGAAGCCGTGCCCCCGCCCCGGCCGGGGCATGGTCATCCCCGTCATCCCCAGGAGACTCATGACCGACGACACCAGGCGAGCAATCCGCACGGCCCTGCAGACCGCCATCGGCGTCGCCGTGGCACTGCCCATGATCGTGGACGCGACGGGCGTCCCCGAGGCGCTGCCCGGCCTGGCGACCGCCCTCGCCGTCGCCGGGGCCTTCGCCCGGGTGATGGCGCTCCCGGCCGTCCAGGCGCTCCTGCCCCGCTGGCTCCGCACCGGCGACGTCCCCCGGAAGTAGCCGTGGGCCCCGCTCCGCCGTACGGTGCCGGGCAGGACACCGTGCGGCGTCGAGGAGACGGATGGACCAGACCGAGGCGAGGCGGCGGTTCGCCCTGGCGCGGGTCGCGCAGCTGGCCACCGCGGACCGCCACGGCGTTCCCCACCTGGTGCCCGTCACCTACGCCGCCGACGGCGACACGATCGTGTTCGCCGTCGACCACAAGCCCAAGCGCACCATGGACCTGCGCCGGCTGCGCAACATCGCCGAGAACGACCGCGTCTGCCTCCTGGTGGACCACTACGACGACGACTGGTCCCGGCTGTGGTGGGCGCGGGCGGACGGCAGGGCGGCGATCGCAGAGGACCCCGCCGCCCGCGCGCACGCCCTCGCCCTCCTGACCGCGCGCTACGCCCAGTACCGCGCCCGCCCGCCCGAGGGCCCCGTCGTCTCCGTCACGGTGGAGTCGTGGCGCGGCTGGTCCTACACGGACGCGTGAGTCCTGCACGAGCGAACGCGCTCTGCATGGACGGGCGGGCTCTGCACGGGCGAACGCGCTCTGCGCAAGCGGGCGGGCTCTGCACGGCGGGCGACGCGATCCCGGCGCGCGCGTGATCCGGATACGCGAAGGGCCTCCGAACCGGTTTCCCGGACGGAGGCCCTCGGCGATGGCGGTGGTGGTGGGATTTGAACCCACGGATGAGTTGCCCCATCACACGCTTTCGAGGCGTGCGCCCTCGGCCACTAGGCGACACCACCGCCGAGCAGCTTACCGGATAACAGCTATTGCTCGCTCGACCGGCGGGCGGCGAAGAACTCGGTCAGGACTTCCGCGCACTCGTCGCTCAGCACGCCCATGACGACCTCCGGGCGATGGTTGAGCCGGCGGTCCCTGATCACGTCCCAGAGCGAGCCCGCCGCCCCGCCCTTGGCGTCGACGGCGCCGTAGACGACGCGGTCGACCCGGGCCAGCACGGCCGCCCCCGCGCACATGGTGCAGGGCTCCAGCGTGACCACCAGCGTGCAGCCGCCCAGCCTCCACTCCCCGCGTGCCCGCGCCGCCTCCCGCAGGGCCAGCACCTCGGCGTGCGCGGTGGGGTCGCGCAGCGACTCGCGATCGTTGCCCGCCCGCGCCAGGACCTCGCCGCCGGGGCCGAGGACGACCGCGCCGACCGGCACCTCGCCGCGCCCCCCGGCCCGTACGGCCTCCGTCAGAGCCAACCGCATCGCGGGGACGTACCCGGGATCCGCCGCGGCGGGAGAAAGGGAGGAGGCGTGATCGGTCAAGCGTGATCCGTCAGCGGAGCCGGTCGAGCTCGTCGGCGAAACCCAGCCGCTCGGCGACCACCGAGAGGGTGTCCGCGGGGAGCGCGCCCTCCTCCATGCTGAGCTCGATGAGCTCCTCGGGGCTCAGTCCCAGGTCGCTCAGGAGCTCGAAGTCGCCCGCGGGCCGTACGCCCAGCTCGGGCGCGTCTCCGCCCGGCGCCACCCCGGCCAGCTCGCCGAAGAGCGCGCCGAGATCGTCGGTGAGCGCGGCCTGGGCGTCGGACAGGAAGGCGCGGGGCTCCGCGTCGCCCTCATAGCGGACGATCGCGAACCACTCGTCCTCCACCTCGACGCAGAGCAGCGCCAGCTCGTCCCCTTCGATCCCGAGGTGCTCCTGCGCCGCGTCGCCGAGGTCGTCGACGATCTCGGCCTCGCCGAGGTCGATCTCGGCGCCGTTCCAGCCTTTCGGGGTGCGGACGAAGGCCGCCGAGAAGGTGCTGCTGCCGGATGGTCTGGAGGGCATGGCCGATCTCCCGAGGTCAGCCGAACATGGAGTCGATGGCGCGTTCGAACGGCTCGGAGAACCCCAGCCGGGCGGCGATGCTGGACAGCACGTCCTCGGGGAGCAGGTCGATGTCCCCGGACAGGACACCGAGTTCCATCTCGTCGAGCCCCAGGTCGGCGAAGATCGACAGGTCTCCCGCGGGGAGCGCCGTCTCCTCGTCCTGGAGGATCGCATCGAGCTCTTCCTCGTCGGGCACCGGGACGTCGAGGTACTCCAGTGCCTGCCGCGCGAGGGGGAAGTCCCACGACGCGGCGATGTCGGAGAGGAAGACCTCGACACGTTCGCCGAACACCCGTAGCGCCACGAAGAACTCATCCCCCACAGCGACCAGGCCAATCGTGCCGCTCAGGCTCGGCTGCTGGCGCAGGGCGTGGATGAGCCCGTGGAGATCGGAGGTGAGCGCCACGGGGAGCATCTCCGCTTCCCACCGGTCATCCTCGCGATAGACCACGATGGCGAAGTCGAGCACATCTTCGTCTGTCATCGTCATCCCCACCGAGCGGCCCTGGTACGGAGGCCAATGCTTCCAGAACCGGGCTGCAGTCGTACGACGTCCGTCCAAATTGTGATCAGATCTCCCCCGTGGGCGTGTCACGGGTAGTCCGTTATCCCCTCAGCGGCCCTGGAGGATACCGTTTATCCCCATGGAGACCCTGGTCGTTGACCACCCGCTCGTGGCACACAAGCTGACCGTCCTGCGGGACGAGAACACCGACTCGCCGACCTTCCGGCGGCTGGCCGACGAGCTCGTGACGCTGCTCGCCTACGAGGCGACCCGGCACGTCCGGGTGAGCGAGGTGACGGTGCAGACGCCCGTCGCCCCGGCGCGGGGCGTACGGCTGGCGCACCCCCACCCCCTGGTGGTGCCGATCCTCCGCGCCGGTCTCGGCATGCTGGACGGGATGACCCGGCTGCTGCCGACCGCCGAGGTGGGCTTCCTGGGGATGATCCGCAACGAGTCGACCCTCAAGGCGGAGACCTACGCCACCCGGCTCCCCGACGACCTGTCCGGGCGTCAGGTCTACGTGGTCGATCCGATGCTGGCCACCGGCGGCACCCTGGCCGCGGCGATCGAGTTCCTCTTCGAGCGCGGGGCCGACGACGTGACCGCCCTGTGCCTGCTGGCCGCGCCCGAGGGCATCGCCTACATGGACCAGGCGTTCGCCGGCAGCGGCAAGCCGATCCGCCTGGTGACCGCCGCCCTCGACGAGCGGCTCAACGAGCACGGCTACATCGTCCCCGGCCTGGGCGACGCCGGAGACCGCCTCTACGGCGTCGTCTGAGCCGCACCCGCCGCCCGGACCCACCTCACCCGCCGCCCGGATCCACCTCACCCGCCGCCCGGATCCACCTCCCCCGCCGCCCGGATCCACCTCCCCCGCCGCCCGGATCCACCTCCCCGCCGGAAACGCCGTTCCCGGCCGCGATCGGAGGCTCTTCGGTCACGCTCGGAACGCCCGTCACTCTCCGGCGTCACAGAGCCGCCCGGAATCACTCGCTTGCCCTACGACTCGCCTGTTTTCTCCTGCGGGTCGGCGGGGCATTCGTCCAACCCATCGTTACAATCTGTCGTTACATGGGTACGAAGAGTGCCGAAGCATCTCTTCCGCGCCCTCGATCCCGATGGTCGTGGACGCATCTCAGGGAGAACAGTGAGCGAGCGAAACACCCCGGCCCCGGACCCGGACCCATACGCGGAGGTCAGCGCCACGCTGCGGGAGGAGTTCTCCGAGGTCCACCCGGCCGCCACCGTGACCCGCTGCATCGACGCGGCGCACTACGGCGCACTGGAGATCACCGGGTACGCCCATCCCGGTCTGGTCGAGCGGATCGCCCGCAAGCATCTCCAGGTCCTCGCGCTGGTCGCGAGCGGGCGCGAGTAACCCCCGCATCATCGGTCCTCCCAGGTCTCCCCGGTCCTCCGGCCGGCGTCAGACCTGATGGGCCGATGCGCTTTACCCCGCGAGGGGCGTGGGTAATGTATACGTCGGGTGCAGTGGGTGAGTGGTGGCTGGAGGCCGAAGTGCAGGTCAAGAAGGTTCTGAAGTACGGCGCCATCGCCTTCGTCGCATTCTTCCTGCTCAAACGGCCGGATGACGCGGCAGGCGCGGTTCGGGGCGCCCTCGACTCGGTGTTCGACGCGGCCGACTCCCTGGCCCAGTTCGTGTCCCATCTGTCATGAGACTCGTGACCCATGGGGACTCCGCCCCATCGTCGGTCAACCGCTATCTGCTCCCCCACGAACACCAGGTCATCATGGTGCGGCGCCACCCGGCCGTGCTGCTCCGTCCCGTCGCGGAGGTCTTCGGCGGACTCATCATCGCCGGACTGCTCAGCACGTGGCTCAGCAATCAAGACGCCGGCGGAGGCATCTTCGTCGTCTGGTGGGCCTGGCTTCTCGTCTTGATCCGCTTTGTATGGAAAGTCGCGGAATGGTCAGTTGACTACTTCGTAGTAACTTCCAAACGCATGCTGCTCACCACGGGCCTCATCACGCGTAAGGTCGCGATGATGCCGCTCACCAAGGTGACCGACATGAGCTTCCAGCGCTCCCTGCTCGGCCGGATGCTGGGATACGGGGAGTTCATCCTGGAGTCGGCCGGTCAGGACCAGGCGTTGTCGACCGTCCCGTACATCCCGTATCCGGAGACCCTCTACCTCGAGGTCTGCCAGATGCTATTCCCCAGCGCGAACGACTCGGACGATTAATCCGCTCCGCCCGGTATGACGGAGCAGCCGGGAAGAGCGCGGCCGATGATTCTTGCTGGGGGTTACCTTATTCGACTTCTTCATGCAATCATGGCGGAAACATTGACCATCCCCCGCCCTGAGAGATCAGATGCCGAGTCAGGGAACCATCGGTGACCGTGTCCGCGGGTTGCGGCTGAGCAGGCGCATGTCCCAGGCGCAGCTGGCCGGGCCGGACCTTTCCGACAGCTACGTCTCCCTCATCGAGTCGGGCAAGCGCACGCCCACGCCTGTGGTCGCCCGGTTACTCGCCGAGCGGCTGGGGTGCACCACCGAGTTCCTGCTGCACGGCATCGAGCCGCGCCAGCGCATCGACACCGAGCTCGGCCTGCGCCATGCGGAGCTGGAGCTGCACCACGGCGATCCCGCCGCGGCGGCCGACCGCTTCGGCGAGATCGTCAAGGTCGCGGGCGAGGAGAACGCCATGCTGGCCGCCCACGCGCGGTTCGGCAGGGCCCACGCCCTGGAGGCCCGGGGTCTGATCGGTTCCGCGGTGGAGGCGTTCGAGAAGCTCCGCCGCGAGGCCGCCGCCCACCCGGAGCGCCTGGCGATCCTGCCGCTGACGGTCGCCCTGAGCCGGTGCTACCGCCGCGGCGGCGACAGCCTGCGCGCCCGCGACCTGGCGACCGCCGCCCTGGCCCAGGCCGGCCGGCTCTCCCTGGTCCAGGGCGAGCTCGCCGCCGATCTGGCCCTCTGCCTGCTGGAGAGCGTGACGGCGCGCGACCTGCGCTCCTCCGCCATGGCATACGTCCGCGAGGTCGTCCTGGCCAACGGCGTGCCGGCCGCAGCCGGCCGGGAGGACGAGGTCCACGCCCTCTGGCAGGCGAGCGTCACCGCCGCCGACAACGAGGACTCGGCGCTGGCCGTCCACCTCGCCGACGACGCGATCGCGACGGGCCGTCCCGCGCGGATGTCGGTCAAGTTCGCCCGGATCGCGATGGAGTGGGCGCGGCTGGTGGCGGTCTCCGACGATGAGCCGATCGAGGAGACCTACGAGCTCGCGAGCGCCGCGACCGGAGTTTTTGCATCGTTCCCGCGCCACGCCCACGACCACGCCAGGAGCCTGGTGGTGCTGGCCCAGCTGGGTCTGCGGCGCGGCGATCTGGAGGGCGCCGACCGTACGGCCGGGTCCGTCCTCACCCTGCTCCCGGACCGTTCCAGTGTCGTCGCCGCCAGCGCGCGGCTGGTGCTGGCCGAGGTGGCGCTCGCGCGCGGAGAGGATGCCGTCCCCGTTCTCGACGGCGCCCGTGAGGCGCTCGCCGCGGCGCAGCCGGCCCTCGCCGCCCTCGATCGCGAGTGCGCTCAGGCCTGGCGCCGACTCGGCGACCTCTACGGCCGAGCGGGTGTGCGAGAAGAGCAGACGAGCGCGTATCGTAAGGCGCTGGAGGCGGTCGGTGTCCGCGGCGCGCTGGTAGGCATGATCGTCGATTCGGCACTGGTCCGGTAAGACGTTCCTTGCTCCCGGCGTTCCAGATTTGGTTTTATGCCTCTGGAATAATTAGGGTCTATCAGTCATTGACTCATAGGATGATTGGTTCCCCAGAGGAGGCGGACTGTGAGTCTGCGTACGGCGCAGCGAGCGTCCCTCGTCGACCAGGTGATTGATCAGCTCAAAGAGCAGATCACGTCGAACTCCTGGCAGATGAACGCGAAGATCCCCACCGAGACCGTGCTCGCCGAGCAGTTGGGGGTCGGACGCAACACCGTCCGCGAGGCCGTACGGGCGCTGACCCACGCGGGCTTGCTGGAGTGCCGCCAGGGCGACGGCACTTACGTGCGGGCCACGAGCGAGCTGTCCGGCGCCATGCTGCGGCGGCTGCGCGCCGCCGAGCAGCTGGAGATCCTGGAGGTCCGGCGGGCCCTGGAGGTGGAGGCCGCGCGGCTGGCCGCCACCCGGCGCACCGACGAGGACATCGCCGCCATCGAGGCCGCCCTGACCGAGCGGGAGAAGGCCTGGGAGCTCGGCGAGCCCAACGCGTTCGTCGAAGCCGACCTCGCCTTCCACGTCGCGGTCGTCCGGGCCACGCACAACCGCGTCCTGGTCGACCTCTACGAGGACTTCTCCGCCGCCCTGCGGGCCAGCATCACCGCCGCCGGCACCTCGCTCAACAGCAGCTACATCCCCCACGACGCGATCGCCCGCGCCATCGCCGCCGGTGACGCGAGCGCGGCCGAGCGAGCCGGCCACGCGTGCATGGAGCACATCCTCATCTCGCTGACCGAGTCGCAGGAGATCTCCTCCTGACGGGCGGCCGGGGCTCTCGAGCCCCGGCCGGGTGAGCCCCTCGCGTCAGGCGTGGCGCAGCGACATGACCAGGTAGCGGAAGTCTGGCTCGGCGTCCCCGGGGACCTCGGCGATGAGCGCGGGACGGGTCGGGGACTCCATGTTGATCCGGACCAGCTCGGTGTGGACCCCGGCCAGGCCGTCCAGCAGGAACTGGGACTGGAAGGCGATCCGGATGTCGTCGCCGGTCAGCTCGGCGTCCACCACTTCCATGCCCCGGCCGAAGTCGCCGCCTCCCGCCTGGACGACCACCTGCCCCTGGGTGAACGACAGACTGATCGCGGTGTTGCTCCCCGCGACCAGCGCAACCCGCTTGATCGCCTCGACGAACGGGGCGGTCTGCAGGTCGGCCCCGATGGACCAGCTGTCGGTCAGCCGTGAGCGATAGTCGATGAACTGCTCGTCCAGCAGGCGGACCGTGGTGCTGCGGCCCACGCTCTCGAAACCGGCGATGCCCTCGCCCACGGCCACCGCCACCTCGCCCCCGCGCAGCGACCTGGCCACATCGACGAGCACGCGCGCGGGGACCATGGCGGCCGCCGCGGCGTCGGGCTGCTCGGGACGCCAGTCGAAGTCCCTGGCGGCGATGCGGTAGCGGTCGGTCGCGGCCATCGTCATGTTCTCGCCGGAGACGTCGATCCTGACGGCGGTCAGCATGGGCAGGGCCTCGTCACGGCTGGCCGCCGGGGCGACCTGGCCGACCGCGGTCGCGAAAACCCCGCCGCCGACGGCGCCGATCCTGGGGGGCATCTCCGGCAGCGTCGGGAAGTCCTCCACCGGCATGGTCAGCAGGCCGAACTCGGCGCTTCCGCAGGTCAGCACCGCCTCCGACCCGTCGGTGACGACCTCCACGGGCTCGTCGGGCAGGCTGCGCGTGATCTCCGCGAGGATCCGGCCCGGGAGCAGCACCCGGCCGGGCTCCGCCACGTCGGCCTCCACCGACGCGCGGGCCGAGACGTCGTAGTCGAAGGCCGACAGCACGAGGTCGTCACCCGCCTCCAGGAGCAGGCCGGACAGGACCGGGACGGCCGGCCGGCTCGGCAGCACCCGGGCGGCCCACGCCACAGCCTCGGCCAGGACATCACGGTTAACCCGGAACTTCACCTCGTGTCCCCTTCTGCTGGCGGATGCCGTACTTCTTCAGAACGTTAGCCGCTGCCGCCGACAGAACAAGCTCAGGCCGCGTTCCCCCACTTCACCGCGTTCCGCGGCAAAAAGGGCGGAAAGCGGTGGAAGGCGGTGGAAATTCGCACAGGTGCCTCAACTCCGCGTCCCACCGGCCGATGCTCCGAACATGAGCAGAGGGATGAACACGATGCGCGACGCGCTGGGCCGGATGACCATCAGCAAGGGACTACGTTTCGGCTTCGCCGTGGTGATCGGCATGTTGCTGCTCCCCGCGGTCACCTCTGCCTGGTTCCTGTGGCAGGCGTCGTCGTCGGTGAACGACATCACCGAGGCCGGCATGCCCGGAGCGCGGCTCACCGGCGAGGTCGACGGGCTGATGAACAAGTACCGCAAGGAGCAGTGGGAGTATCTCGCCCTGCCCCCCGGCGACGAGGAGCGGGCTGCGACGGTCGAGGCGATGGCCGAAGAGGACGCCGAGATGAAGGATCTGATCGCCGATCTCCGCGCGCTGCCGCTGGACGAGGCGCACCTCACCACTCTGGACGCCTTCGAGAACGCCTGGTCCGAGTACGTCGGCGTGACCCGCCCGCTGGTCGAGCTGGCCGACAAGGGTGACATCCCGGCGGCCCGCGAGACGTTCGACGGCGGCGCCGGCGACGAGCAGTGGGACAAGCTCAAGGAGAACGTGGCGGCGCTGCGCGAGCTGGACGCCCTGGCCGCGGCCGAGAGCCACGACGACGCCCGCCGCGACCTCATCGTCGGCTTCACCGCGCTGGTCGTGCTGCTGGTGGCCGCCGTGGCCGTCTCGCTGACCGTCCGCCGGGTGCTGGACCGGCGCATCTCCACCGGGCTGCGCCGCCTGTCCGTCGCCGCCGAAGGGATCGCCCGCGGCGACCTCGACCAGCGCGTCGAGGTGACCGCGGACGACGAGATCGCCGAGGTCGCCGCCGCGTTCGACCGCATGGTGGAGTACCTCAACGGGATGGCCGAGGTCTCCCGCCGGATGGCCGAGGGCGATCTCGCCGTCGACACCGCCCCGAAGTCGTCCGAGGACCGGCTGGGGCAGGCGTTCACCTCCATGGTGGCCAACCTCAACGGCTCGATCGGGGAGGTGCGCCACTCGGCGGGCGCGCTCGACGCGGCCTCCCAGGAGCTGTCCGGCGTCTCCGCCGGCGTGCGCACCGCCGTGGGCGAGGTGGTCGGCAACGCCGAGCGCCAGGCCGGCCTCGTCGACGAGGCCCAGCGAGCCGCGCACCAGACCTCCGGCCTGGTCGAGGACGGCATCGGCACGGTGCGGCAGCTGGCTCAGGTGATGCGCGACCTCGACCAGAAGTCCACCCGGATCGGCGACATCGTCGACACCATCTCCCGCATCGCGGGACAGACCAACCTGCTGGCGCTCAACGCCTCGATCGAGGCCGCCCGGGCCGGCGTGCACGGATCCGGTTTCGCGGTGGTCGCGGCGGAGGTCCGCACGCTCGCCGAGGAGAGCAGCAAGGCGGCGCAGTCCATCGCGGACGTGGTGAACGAGATCCAGCAGACCAGCGGCGAGGCCGTCATGGTCGTCGACGAGCACGCCCGCGCGGCGTTCGAGCGCATCGCCGAGGGCACCACCACGCTGCGGGCCGCCCTGGACGAGGTGGGCTCCTTCGCCCGGGCCAACATGACCTCGACCGAGCGCATGGCCGAGGCCACCGGGGCCGTCGCGGACTCGATCCGGCAGCTCACCAGCACGGCCGACCGGCTGCGCGAGGTCACCGGCCGCTTCGAGGTGCGGCGGGCGGCGCCCGCCGGCCGGAACTGACCGGGGTACGGCCGACGGGCCCGCCGACCGGAAGTGGTCGAAGTACGGCAGGCGGGCCCGCAGGCCGGAACTGACCGGGCCTGGAGACGACGGGCGCTCAGGAGCGGACGGCGTTGAGGTAGGCCAGGACGGCCAGGACGCGGCGGTTGTCGTCGTCGGAGGGGGCCAGGTCGAGCTTGGTGAAGATGCTGGCGGTGTGCTTGCCGACCGCGCTCTCGCTGAGGAAGAGCCGCTGGGAGATGGCCGCGTTGGAGCGGCCCTCCGCCATCAGCTCCAGAACCTCCCGCTCGCGCGGCGTCAGCGCGGCCAGGGGTTCGTGCCGGGCGGTGCTGGCCAGCAGCTTGGCGATCACCTCGGGGTCCATCGCGGTCCCCCCGGCGGCGACCCGGCGCACGGCGTCGACGAACTGCTCGGCGTTGAACACCCGGTCCTTGAGGAGGTAGCCGATCGCGCCGGACCCGTCGGCGAGCAGCTCGCGGGCGTAGAGCTGCTCGACGTGCTGGGAGAGCACCAGGACGGGCAGGCCGGGGACCGCCCGGCGGGCGGCCAGCGCGGCCTGCAGGCCCTCGTCGGTGAAGGTGGGCGGGAGCCGGACGTCCACCACGGCCACGTCGGGCCGCTCCCCGGTCAGCGCCTTCAGCAGCTCGGGCCCGGACTCCACGGCGGCCACCACCTCGAACCCGTGGGCCCGGAGCAGGTGGACCAGGCCCTCCCGGAGCAGGTGGAGGTCTTCGGCGATGACGACGCGGGCGCTCATCGGCCCGGCCTGACGATGCGGGGGATCACCGGTGCAACCATAGGCGGCGCGGGGTGGCCTCGGCCATCCACCGTTCGCGGGAGTGCTGGATCGGGATCAGCACGGCCGCGCCGTACATGGCGATGCCGAGGGCGATGTTGAAAATGATCAACGGCCACTGCACCGGCTCGGGCAGGTAGAGGATGTAGAACCAGCTCTTGTTCTCATTCTCGATGATCTTCATGATC
Organism: Planobispora longispora; assembly: GCF_016863135.1. GTDB lineage: Bacteria > Actinomycetota > Actinomycetes > Streptosporangiales > Streptosporangiaceae > Planobispora > Planobispora longispora. The sequence continues at coordinate 91,448 of NZ_BOOH01000016.1, read as the reverse complement.
GCCGTGACGATTCCCTGCGGGAAGAGCGGGAGCCAGGCGAGACCGTAGCCGAGCCCGACGATCGCCCATTTCCACTTGGGCATCTGCGCCCTCTTGTCGGAGTCGTCCTCCCAGACCAGCGCGTGCGGCAGGTCGACGGTGACGATCGTCGGGCCGCCCGGCGGACTGCTGATGGCCAGCACCCCGTCGAAGGCGGCCAGCCGCCGCTCGATTCCGCGCAGCCCGCTGCCCCGCGCCGGGTCGGCCCCGCCCGAGCCGTCGTCGGTGACGGTGATCCGCAGGGTCTTCCCCCGGTTGCTGATGTCGATCCAGACGCGGTCCGCGCCCCCGTGCCGGACCGCGTTGGTCAGCAGCTCGCTGACCGAGAAGTAGGCCGCCGACTCGACGGGCGGCTCGGGGCGGGTCTTCAGGTCCACGGTGACCTTGACCTCCAACGGGCTGTCCAGGGCGAGGGCCCGTACGGCGTCGCCCAGGCCGCGCTCGGACAGCACCGGCGGGTGGATGCCCCGGACCAGGCCGCGCAGCTCGGTGAGCGCCGTGGAGGAGGCCTCGCGCGCCTTGCCCAGCAACGCCTTGGCCGCCGTGGGGTCGGTCTCCACCAGCGCCTCGACGGCGCCGAGCGTCATGCCGATGGCCACCAGCCGGGCCTGGGCCCCGTCGTGCAGGTCGCGCTCGATCCGGCGCAGCTCGGCCGCCTGCGAGTCGGCCGTCTCCAGGTGCGCCTGGTTGAGGCTGTGGATCCGGCTCGCCAGCAGGGACTTGGCCGTGGGGCCGAGCAGCATCTCGTTCCACCAGCCGTAGAAGCGCAGCAGCCAGGGGGCCGCGGCGGTCGCGGCGACGGCCATCAGCCCCAGGAGCAGCGCCACCGGGTGCCCCTGCCGCGCCGTGGGCACGGCGTACCCGATGGCGATCACGGGCAGCAGCAGGGCGGCGCCCAGAAGCGGGTTGAGCGTGACCCAGAGCAGGTCCCGCCAGGTGGCCGGGTCGCCGAACATCCACTTCCAGCGGTTGTTCCACTCGGGCACGCGGGGTGTCTTGTAGAGCTGGCGGTCGTGGCGGTACCACCCGTCGGGCTGGCGCCGGACCGGCGGCGGGGGCGGCAGGTAGGACGGTCCGATCTCCCGCCCGAGCCACCTGCCGCTCAGCCTCCTGGCGAGCGCCGTGCGCCGCCGGAGCATCCTGGTCCCCGGCGGGAACAGGAAGACGAGTCCCAGCGCGAACGAGAGCACGATCATCAGCACGACCACGACCGTCAGAACCACGTCCGTCAGGGCCAGCAACCCCAGGGACAGGGAGCGGGCCGTGGCCACCGCGTATCGCCTCATGCCATGAAGTCTCGGTGATCGGCCCGGGTCCTGCCAGTGGGGTCGCGCGCCGTACGGGGGTGGAGTTATCCCCACCCCCGTCCGGTGTCCAGGCCGACCCGTGCTCGGTAGTCAGACCGATTACGCCGGAGACGCGCCGTTTCTACCGTCGTTGTCATGAAGGTGATCGAGGTAAGCAACCTCCGCAAGCGGTACAACGACCGGTTCGTGGTGGACGATGTGTCGTTCACCGTCGAAGAGGGCGAGATCTTCGGTGTTCTCGGCCCCAACGGCGCCGGCAAGACGACCACCGTCGAGTGCGTCGCCGGCCTGCGCACCCCCGACTCCGGCGCCGTGAAGGTGCTCGGCGGCCTGAGCGGCGAGAAGCTCAAGGAGAAGCTCGGCGTGCAGCTGCAGAGCTCCGCGCTCCCCGAGCGGCTCAAGGTCTGGGAGGCGCTGGACCTGTACGCCTCCTTCTACAAGGTGTCCGTCGACCCGATGGCGCTGATCGAGCGGGTCGGGCTCGCCGACAAGCGCAACACCCGCTACGGCAAGCTCTCCGGCGGCCAGCAGCAGCGGCTCTCCATCGCGCTGGCGCTGGTCGGCAACCCCCGCGTGGCCATCCTCGACGAGCTGACCACCGGCCTGGACCCGCAGGCCCGCCGGGACACCTGGGAGCTCATCGAGCAGATCCGGGCGGACGGCGTGACGATCGTGCTGGTCACCCACTTCATGGAGGAGGCCGAGCGGCTCTGCGACCGGATCGCGCTGATCGACTCCGGGAAGGTGGTCGCCATCGACAGCCCGGAGGGGCTGATCTCCCGCATCGACCACCAGCAGACCGTCAGGTTCCGGGTCTCCGGCCGGCTCGACGACGCCGTGCTGAAGGCGCTGCCCGAGGTGTCCGGGGTGCACCGGGACGGTGACCGGATCGAGGTCACCGGCGACGGCAACCTGCTGCTCGCGATCACCACCACCCTCGCCGGGGCCGGTGTCGTCCCCGCCGACCTCCGGGTCGAGCAGGCCACCCTCGACGACGCGTTCCTCGCCCTGACCGGCAAGAAGATCACCAATGGAGACGCCCGATGAACAAGATGATCCTGGTCGAGGCCAAGCTGTTCCTCCGCGAGCCCGGCGCGCTGATCTTCGCGATCATGCTTCCGCTCGGCCTCCTGCTCGGCCTGGGCATGATCCCCGACTTCCAGGAGGCCAGCCCGGAGATGGGCGGCCAGCGGGTGATCGACAATCACCTGCCCGCGATGATGACGATCCTCGCGGTGGTGACCATGGCGCTGACCGTGCTGCCCGGCACCCTGGCGGCGTACCGCGAGGCCGGCGTGCTGCGCCGGATGTCCACCACCCCGGTCAGCCCGTTCCGGCTGCTGGTCGCCCAGCTCGTCAACAACCTCGTGATCGCGGTGATCGCCACGGCCCTGCTGATCGGGCTGAGCAACCTCGTCCACGGCACCCCCCTCCCCGGGAGCCCGCTGGCCTTCGCCGGTGTGTTCCTGCTCGGCACCGCCTCGATGTTCGGACTGGGCCTGCTGATCGCCGCGCTGGCCCCCACCGCCAAGGCCGCGCCGGGCGTCGGCTCGATCCTGATGTTCCCGCTGCTGTTCATGGCGGGCATGTGGATCCCCCGGGAGCTGATGCCCGACCTGGTCCGGCAGATCGGCGACTTCCTGCCCATGGCGCCGTTCGCCCAGGCCCTGCGGGACACCTGGGCGGGGAACGCTCCCCAGATGCTGCACCTGATCGTGATGGCGGCGACCCTGGCCGTCACCGGCGGCCTGGCCGCCCGGTTCTTCCGCTGGCAGTGACCCGGACTCCCGGCGCCCCGCCGCCGGTGGCCCGCCTCCCCGGTACGGTCCCGTGCCGGGGATCAGCAGTCGCAGCCGCAGCCGTCGCAACAACCGCCGTCCTTGCAGCAGGAACAGGCGTCGCAACAGCCCGAGCACCCGTTGCAGCACTGCCCGCAGGCGTCGCAGCCGCCGCAGTCCAGGCGCTCCCCGCAGGACTTGAAGCGGTCCTCGTCCCACGGCGGCCGGTAGATCCCGCAGGTGCAGGCCATGAAGCTGAGCGCGAAGCAGAGCCGGGGCCCCCATCCGGGCTCCGGCTTCAGCCTCGGGTCCCGGGGGGTGGTCTTGCCCGGGTCGCGCGGAGTCCGCGGAGGGGCGTTCTGGGCGAGAGGCCCGTGCGCGTCCTCTCCGGCGAGAGCCCCCGCGCCCTCCCGGGGGGAGCACCGACCGGCCGCCGGAGCCTCCTGGCCGAAGACCCGGTCCACCGAGCGGCGGACCTCCTTCACCAGCAGCGCCTTCACCAGGCTCCGCTCCTCCAGGTCCAGATCGGCGACCGCCAGGCGGATGCCGAGCAGCGCGTCGTCGCAGAGGCGGCGGGCCTCGGCGAGGTCCGTGCCGGTGGCGGGCAGCGGGTTGTAGGCGCCGGCGGCGCGGTCTTCCGCTAGGTCCTCCACCGCGTCCACCAGGTGGGCGACCCGGCCGAAGCAACGCCCGACCTCGGCGAGGAGGGCGGCGTTGTGCGGCTTGCCGGCGAGGGTCGCGGTGTGCGCGAACGCCGCCGCGACCGCGTCCTCGGTCGGCCCGGTCAGGTCGAGGAGGGTCAGGTCCGGTACGGCCTCCAGGCGGGTCTGCCGCTCCACCGCGTCCGTCAGCACGGCGGGGTCGAAGCCGACGGCGGCGGCCGTACGGGCTCCGGCCGACTCCCACCGGGCGGCCACCCGGCCCGCGACCGCGGCGACCGGCCGGCGCGCGTAGATCCCGTCACCGTCGGCGATGTGGTCGCGGACCTTGCCCGAGGCCAGGATCAGCGAGGTCGCCGCGGCCAGCCGCACCCCCTCGGCCCGGGCGCCGACCACCTCGGCGCCGGAGAACCCGCGCAGCGCGCAGGGGGCGGCCTCGCGGCGGGGCGAGAGCGCGGGTGCCTGCGCCTCGGTCAGCACCGAGACCAGCAGCCCGTCGTAGTTGGTCACCAGACGGGCCGCGTGCCCGTGCTCGTCGCGCAGCGCCAGGCAGAGGCCGCACAGGTGGGCCATCCACGCCGCGAAAAGCCCGCCGCACATGCCGTGCCGGCACGGCCGAACGATCCCGAACATCTCCACCCCGTCGTCGCACCGGATAAGTGCGGAAAAACTCCCACATGCGCCTTAAGAATGACTTGCAGACGATATGTCATGTGGAGACGTGGAACGCCGGGAAGGCGTGACGGACCGGAAGGTGGCACGCTGGGGAGATGGTGACCCTGGCACACATCAGCGACATCCACATCGACGACACCCCCCGCAGCGTCGACCGGACCCGGGCCGTCATGCGGCACCTGGCCGCCCTGCCCGGTCCCCTCGCCGCCGTCGTCGTGACCGGCGACATCGCCGACCACGGCCTGGTCGGGGAGTACGAGATCGCCCGCGAGCTCCTGGACTCCGGCCTCCCGACGATCGTGTGCCCCGGCAACCACGACGACCGCCAGGCCTTCCGCAAGGCGTTCCTCCGCGAGGAGGAGACCGGTCAGGGCGCTCGCAGCGGCTCCGGCGACGGCTACGGGGACGGCTACGGCCCGGTCAACCAGGTGCTCCGGCTCGACGGCCTCACCGTCGTCCTGTGCGACTCCAGCATCCCCGGACGCCCCGAGGGATACCTGCAGGACGAGACGATCGCCTGGCTGGACGCCGTCCTCGCCGAGTCTCCCGGCGTCCCGACCCTGGTGGGCATGCACCATCCGGCCACCGTCCTGGGCGTCCCCTACGTGGACGAGATCCGCCTGCGCGAACCCGAGCGGCTGGAGGAGGTGCTGCGCCGTCACCCCCAGGTCGTCGCCGTCCTCGCAGGACACGCCCACACCCCGGCGAGCACCCGGTTCGCGGACCGCCCCCTGCTGGTCGCCCCCGGCGTCGTCAGCACCCTGCTGCTGCCCGCGGAGAGCACCCTGCCGATCCCGCTCGACCTCGACCTGCCGCCCCAGATCTCCCTGCACGTCCTCGACGGCGACCGTCTCACCACCCACATCCGGATGGTCGTCTGAGAGCCCACCAGCCCGCCAGCCCGCGCGCCCGTCGAACCCGGCGGGTCCGCACCCCGTACTGCCTGCTGACGGGGGAATCACCCGGTCGCCGTCTCCCGGACGGGCGAGCGGCGGGTCGTCACCGGATGGTCCGGGTCGCTCAGGGGGTACGGGGTCCCCGCCTACCCGAAACCGCTCTACGCGTACGGGGGGACCGCCTTCCCGATCACCGCCATCGACCGGTTCGAGGTCGTGACGGACGACGGCAGGACCCTCGTCACCTTCGACGTGTGAGACGGCCGGCGGGACCGGCGGGCATCCGCGCGTGCGGTGATCGGCGTGTCAGTGCGTGGCCATGTCCACGAACCGGCTGTAGTGGCCCTGGAAGGCCACGGTCACCGTGGCGGTGGGACCGTTACGGTGCTTGGCCACGATCAGGTCGGCCTCTCCGGCACGAGGGGATTCGCGCTCGTATGCGTCTTCCCGATGGAGAAGGATGACCATGTCCGCATCCTGCTCGATACTTCCCGACTCGCGAAGGTCGCTGACCATGGGCCTCTTGTCCGTTCGCTGCTCCGGGCCACGGTTCAGCTGGGAGATCGCGATGACCGGGACCTCCAGCTCCTTGGCGAGCAGCTTGATCGCACGGGAGATCTCGGAGACCTCGTTCTGGCGGCTCTCGGTCTTCTTCGGCGAGGACATCAGCTGGAGATAGTCGATGATGACGAAGCGCAGGTCGTTGCGTTGCTTCAGGCGGCGGCACTTGGCCCGGATCTCCATCATCGACATGTTCGGCGAGTCGTCGATGAACAGCGGCGCCTCGGCCACCTCGCCCATCCGCCGGGCCAGTCGCGCCCAGTCGTCGTCGGTCAGCGAGCCCGACCGCATGGAGTGCAGCGCCACCCGGGCCTCCGCCGAGAGAAGGCGCATCGTGATCTCGTTTCTGGACATTTCCAGCGAGAACACGACAGTCGTCATGCCGTGCTTGATGGCGGCGGATCTCGCGAAATCCAGCCCCAGAGTCGACTTGCCGATCGCGGGGCGGGCGGCCACGACGATCATCTGGCCGGGGTGGAGGCCGTTGGTGAGGGAGTCGAGGTCCTGGAAGCCGGTGGGGACGCCGACCATCTGGCCGCTCCGGCTGCCGATGGCCTCCAGCTCGTCGAGGGCGCCCGGCATGATCTCGGACAGGGGGACGTAGTCCTCGGAGGTGCGCCGCTCGGTGACCTTGTAGATCTCCGCCTGGGCGCGGTCGACCAGGTCGTCGACCTCCTCGTCCTGACCGCCGTAGCCGTAGGAGACGATGCGGGTGCCGGCCTCGATGAGGCGGCGGAGGATGGCCTGCTCGCGGACGATGCGGGCGTAGTAGCCCGCGTTGGCGGCGGTGGGCACGACGGAGGTCAGCGTGTGGAGGTAGGCGGCGCCGCCGACCCGGGCGACCTCCCCGCGCTTCTGCAGCTCGCCGAAGACGGTGACGGCGTCGGCGGGGTCGCCGCGTCCGTAGAGGTCGGTGATGATGTCGTAGACGAGCTGGTGCGCGGGACGGTAGAAGTCGTCGGAGCGGAGGATCTCGACGACGTCGGCGATGGCGTCCTTGGACAGCAGCATGCCGCCGAGGACGGACTGCTCGGCCTCGATGTTGTTCGGCGGCGTGCGCTCGAACCCCGGCTCGAAGACTGGCGGCTCCACGAGGCTCACCCACGCACCCCCCTTCGATCGCGGTCCTGCCACCCCCAGTTGTAGCCGACCGGTATGACAGTTTCGCCGTTCTCCGGAGCAGGTGGCAACGCGACCTGTCGACAAGGCTGTGGATAACGTGTGGAGTTCTCCGGCAGAGGTGTGGGCAGCCTGTGGAAACTCCTGTGGACAATAGTTTTCCACAGCCCGCGACACCCTTCTGAGCAGGGGAAATCTCCTCCACCGGCTGTGGAGGAAAGAAAGTCGGGGCGACACGCCGAGACCGGTTTCGCATGGCTCACCGGACCGGCGCGGCTTCGTCGGCCACCGCGGGCCCCCTCCGCCCCGGCCGTCCCCGCCGACCGTTCACCCCCTCCCGGAAGGCCCGCACCCCTGTGGAAAACGGTCGCATGTAAGAGGCAGAATAGGGCCGTGCCCATTACTCTCGGTGACCGCGACCGGCAGATCCTCAAGCTGGCCGTTCCCGCCTTCGGAGCCCTGATCGCCGAGCCGCTCTTCCTCCTGACGGACACGGTCATCGTCGGCCGCCTGCCCGCTCCCGCGCTCGGCGCGCTGGGGGTCGCGAGCACGGTGCTGAGCGCGCTGGTGGGTCTGTGCGTCTTCCTCGCCTACGGCACCACCGCGGCCGTGGCCCGGCAGATCGGCGCGGGCGACACCCGGCGGGCGATCCGCCACGGGGTGGACGGCCTCTGGCTGGCCGCCGGGGTCGGCCTGGCCGCCATCGCGGCGGTGTGGCCGCTCGCGCCCTACCTCGTCCACCTGCTCGGGGCGGAGGGCGAGCTGGCCCGGCAGGCGGTCACCTACCTGCGGGTCAGCCTCCTGGGCGTGCCGTCGATGTTGCTGGTGCTGGCCGGGACGGGCGTGCTGCGCGGGATGCGGGACGCCATGACGCCGCTGCTGGTCTCCGTCGGGGCCTTCGCGCTCAACGCGCTGCTCAACGTCCTGTTCGTGCTGGGACTCGGCTGGGGCGTCGCGGGCTCGGCCTGGGGCACCGTCCTGGCCCAGACCCTCGCCGCCGCGGTCTACCTGGTGATGATGTTCGCCCGCCACCGGGCCCCCTTCCGGCCCGACCCGGCCGGGATCAGGGCCGCGGGGACGGCGGGGGCCGCCCTGGTGGTCCGTACGGCGTGCCTGCAGGCCGTGCTGATCATCGCCACGTCCGCGGCCACCCGGATGGGAGAGGCGCAGATCGAGGCGCACACGATCATCTTCAGGATCTGGACCCTCCTGGCCTTCGCCCTGGACGCCATCGCCATCGCCGGGCAGACCATCACCGGTCACTCCCTGGGCGCCGGCGACGTGGCGGGCACACGCGCCGCGACCCGGCGGATGGTCGCCTGGGGCGTCGGCTCCGGCGTGGCCCTCGGCCTCCTGGTGATCGTGAGCGGGCCGTTCCTCCCGGGCCTGTTCGACGCGGAGGCGGCGGTGGCCCGGGAGCTGTCCGCCCCGCTGTGGGTGGCGGCGCTCCTGCAGCCGGTCGCCGGGGTGGTGTTCGTCCTGGACGGGGTGCTGATCGGCGCGGGGGACCAGTCCTACCTCGCCCGGGCGGGGGTGTGGACGACGCTCGCCTACCTGCCCGCCGTTCTGCTGGTGCTCGTCTCCGGGGGCGGCCTGGTCGCGCTGTGGACGGCGCTGGGGGTGTGGATGGCGGCCCGGCTGGTGACCCTGGGGCTGCGCGCGAGGGGTGACAGGTGGCTGGTGACCGGCGCGTGAGAGGGCGGCGGGCGCCGTAACCGCCGGGCATGTGACGGGTGGTGCACGGAAGACCGCCGAGGTGGTGATCGGCGTGTGACACGGAGGTGTCCACGACGTAATCGCATACCCCTTGTACCGCCGCATCCCCTACGGCACTGTGAAACGGGTCCGGCAACAAAGGTGTTGTACCGTCACGATTGGCCGCATCGTGCCCGAGGGTCGCTCTTCATCCGTCATGCGCCGCCTGCCCCCGACCGAGGCGACAGGCCTCTGGAGCGGTGCCCGTCATGCCCTGCCCACGGCGTACGGCACGACCGACCTCGTCGTCCTCGGCCTCGGCGTCATGATCGGCGCGGGGATCTTCAGCCTCGCCGGCCGCCAGGCGGCCACCATGGCCGGGCCCGGCGTGATCCTCTCCTTCATGATCGCGGGCATCACCAGCCTGCTCGTGGCCTTCTGCATCGCCGAGCTGTCGTCGGCCATGCCGGCCTCCGGAAGCGCTTACACCTTCACCTACGTCATCTTCGGCGAGGTGTGGGCCTGGATCGTCGGCTGGGCCCTGGTGATGGAGCTGCTGCTGGCCACCGCGGTGGTGGCGCGCGTCTGGTCGCTGTTCGCCGCCCAGATGCTCGCCGATCTGGGCGTGCGCGCGCCCGAGCCGCTGGCCGGGTTCATCGGCCAGATCGAGGGCTTCGACCTGTTCACCCTGCTCATCCTGGTGCTGCTGACGGGCGTGGTCGCGCTCGGCGCCCGGGTCGGCCTCCGCGCCCTGTGGATCATCGTGATCGCGAAGCTGGTGGCCATCGGCGCGGTCATCATCGTCGGCGCCACCCACTTCGACCAGGACAACCTCGCCGCCATCCCGGCCCCGCCGGCCCCGGTCGAGGCGGCCTACGACACCCTGCACTCCCCGCTGCTCGGCATCGTCCTCGGCCAGACGACCGCGTTCGGCTGGTTCGGCATCTTCGCCGCCGCCGCCACGATCACCTTCGCCTACATCGGCTTCGACGTGGTGGCCACGGCCGCCGAGGAGGCCGAGGACGCTCCCCGGTCCGTCCCCAAGGGCATCATCCGGGGCCTGGTGATCACCACGGTCCTCTACATCGCGGTCGCGATCGTGGTGGTCGGCATGACCCCGTACGACAAGATCGACACCGATGCCCCGCTCGCCAGCGCCTTCCGCCAGGCGGGCGAGGGGTTCATGGTCCACGTCATCAACATCGGCGCGGTCCTGGGCCTCACCACGGTCGTGCTGGTCCTGCTCGTCGGCCTGACGCGGGTGGTCTTCTCGATGGCCCGCGACGGGCTCTTCCCCCGCCCGCTGGCCAAGATCAACCGCAGCTACCACAGCCCGACCACCGCCACCCTGGTCATCGGCGGCCTGGCCATCCTGCTGGCCGAGTTCGTGCCGGTGCTCACGCTGGAACCGCTGGTCGTGATCGGCACCCTGTTCGCGTTCATCATGGTGGCCGCCGGAGTGATCCGGATGCGCCGGACGATGCCGGACCTGCCCCGGGGCTTCCGCACCCCGCTCTCCCCTTACGTGCCGATCGCCTCGATCCTCGCCAGCCTCTGGCTCATGGTGAACCTCCAGGTCGTCACCTGGCTGTACTTCCTCGCCTGGATGGCCTTCGGCCTGCTGGTCTACCTGGTGTACGGCAGACGCAAGAGCGTCCTCGGCGGCGGCAGCCCGCCGCTCGCCCTCGTCGACGCGCGGGGGCGGCACCGCCGCTGACGAGGACGGGACGCGGCCGCGAGGACCGGCCGGGCGAGACCCGGCGTGAAGATCTGTGGCCCGGCGAGGCAAAAATCATGTGATTTACCTCAAGTTCTGACATCTCCCACCGAAGCTCCTCTCACGCTTCGAATCCGGAAGCTCACCTTCGGTAGGAGATATAGATCATGGACGGTAGGTCATGGCCATAGGGTCACCGCGGCCCGCGAGGGCCGCCACGTACCGGAGCCGCGTGACGGCTCTGGCGATGTCCCTCCTCCTGGGAACCACCGCGTCACTGCACCTGCAGGCGGGACCGGCCGCCGCGGCCACCCCGGCGGCGGAGGCCGCGGCCGAGACCGCGCTCGGCGTGAACATCGCGCCGGTGCGCGACTGGACCCCCGAGTGGCCCTTCGTCGACGCCTTCCGGACCTCGCGCCCCTGGATCAGCCAGCGGACGGGCGCCGGCTGGGGGCAGGGGCCGGCGCTGCAGCTGGACGAGCACGGCTGGGTGCGCAGCATGGAACCCGGCCAGTACGTCGACGCCGCCATCTTCACCAGCGGCGACTACCCGATCGGCACGTACGTCGTCACCTGGGAGGGCGACGGCGACGTGACGTTCTTCGGCGGCGGCACGATCTCCAACCGCACCGCCGGCCGCTTCGAGTACAACCCCCAGACCGCCGGCCGCGCGGACTACGCCCCCGGCAGCGGCGGGCGCTTCCTGCGGATCACCCGGACCGATCCGGACGACTACGTCCGCAACATCCGCGTCTGGATGCCGGGCTTCGAGCACACCGGCGAGCAGCAGGTGTTCCACCCGCAGTTCCTCGACAGCCTGGAGGGCATGAAGACGCTGCGCTTCATGGACTGGATGGGCACCAACGCCTCGCCGTACACCACTTGGGAGAGTTACCCGACCCCCGAGTCGTCGACGCAGGTGCGCGGCGTGGCGGTCGAGCTCATGATCGATCTGGCCAACCGCGTCGGCGCGGACCCCTGGTTCAACATCCCGCACCAGGCCGACGACGCGTTCGTCCGGTCCTTCGCCCGGGTCGTGCGGGACAGGCTGGCGCCGGGACGCAAGGCCTACGTCGAGTACTCCAACGAGCTGTGGAACAGCGCCTACGCCTTCCAGCAGACCCCGTGGGCCCGCACCAGGGGTCAGGAGCTCAACCTGGCCGCGGAGCCGTGGGTGGCCGGCCAGCGCTACCAGGCGCTGCGCTCGGTGGAGACCTTCCGGATCTGGAACGAGGAGTTCGGCGCCGAGGCCGGCGCCCGGCTGGTGCGCGTGATGGGAGTCCAGTCCGGCAACATCGGCGTGGCCCGCGACGTCCTCTCCTACCAGAACACCCACCAGCACGTGGACGCGATCGCCGTCGCGCCGTACTTCGACTGCAGCGACCGGTGGATCCCCGGCGACTCCCGCACCCACTTCCCCGGGCACCCCACCGTCGCCCCGTACGTCAAGGAGGGCGGCGTCGACCGCCTGCTCCAGGCGTGCCAGCGCTCGATCGACACGGGCGTGCGCGACCAGATCCTCCGCCACAAGGAGCTGGCCGACCAGTACGGCCTGTCCCTGGTGGCCTACGAGGCCGGTCAGCACCTGGCCGGCATCCTGGGCGCGGAGAACGACGACGCCCTGACCGCGCTGTTCGGCGCCGCCAACCGGCACCGGCGCATGCGCGACCTGTACGCCCGGTACCTGGACCAGTGGCGCGAGCTCGGCGGAGGCGCCATCGCGCTGTTCCTCACCACCGAGCACCTGTCCAAGTGGGGGTCGTGGGGCCTGAGGGAGCGCCTCGACCAGCCGCTGGCCGACGCCCCCAAGGCCCTGGCGGCCGACGAGTTCCTCCAGGCGCTGCGCCAGGTGCCGGTGCGGGTGTCCGCGCCGACCGTCACCTCCCTGTCGCTCCAGTCGGACCTGGCCGCCGGCGGCGCCACCCTCACCCTCAGGGGCGCCAACCTGGCCAGCACGAGCACGGTCCGCTTCGGCCAGGTCAGCGCGCCCTTCCACACCGTCCAGGCCGACGGCGTCACCCACCTCGTCGTCACCACTCCCCGGTTCGACCGGGGCGGCGTCGTCGACGTGACGGTGACCAACCCGGCGGGTGTCAGCCCGGCGACGCCGGCGTCCCGGTTCACCTACCACCCGCCGCCCGCCGTGACCTCGCTCTCCCCCGCGACCGCCCTGACCGTCGGCGGCACCACCGTCACCCTCACCGGCACGGCGCTGACCGGCGCCGAGACGGTGCGCATCGGCACGGTCACCGTCCCGGCGCGGATGCTGTCGCCGACCTCGATGGAGTTCACCGTCCCCGCCCGGACCCAGACCGGAGCGGTCGACGTCACCGTCACCACCCCGTACGGCACCAGCCCGGTCGTGCCCGCCGCCCGGCTGACCTACGTCAACCCGCCCCGGCCCGTGGTCACGAACATGTCCGCCTCCAGCGGACCGGCCCAGACCTCCACGACGGTGCTGATCAACGGATCCAACTTCCGCGGCGCCACGAGCGTCACCATCGGTTCCCAGGAAGCGGCGTTCACCGTCCTGTCGGACTCCCAGATCCGCGCGGTCTTCCCCCCGCAGCCCCACAACACCTGGGTGAACGTGCACGTCTTCACGCCCGGCGGCCACAGCGACGCGCACGCGGAGACGGACTTCCACTACATCGCCGCACAGGTTCCCGCCGTGACCGGCCTGTCCGTCACCGGCGGACATGCCGACGTCCCCCACACCGTGCTCGTCAACGGGCGGGGCTTCACCTGGGCGACGCAGGTGACCGTCGGCGGCGTGCCGGCGCCGTTCACCTTCGTCTCCAGCACCCAGCTGAGCGCCACCTTCCCCGCCCGGACCTCTCCGGGAGCGGCCGACGTGCAGGTCACCACTCCGGCGGGCACCAGCCCGATCACCGCGAGCGGCGTGTTCACCTACACCGCGCCGCCGCCGCAGCCACAGCCGGAACCGCAGCCGGAGCCACAGCCGGAACCGGAACCGGAACCGCAGCCAGGGCCACAGCCGGAACCTGAGCCCGAACCTGAGCCGCAGCCGCAGCCGCAGCCGGAACCCGAGCCGCAGCCGGAGCCCGAGCCGGTCGTGACCGGTCTGTCCGTCACCGGCGGCCGGACCCACGTCCCGCACACCGTGCTCGTCAACGGACAGGGCTTCACCGGGGCGTCACGAGTGACCGTCGGCGGCGTGCCGGTTCCGTTCACCTTCGTCTCCGACACCCGGCTGAGCGTCACCTTCCCCGCCCGGACCTCCCAGGGCAAGGTCGGCGTGCAGGTCACCACCCCGGCGGGCACCAGCCCGATCGCCCAGGACGGCGTGTTCACCTACACCGCGCCACCGCGGCCGGTCGTGACCCGCCTGTCGGTGAACCGCGGGCCGGCCAAGGCCCGGACCACGGTCCTGGTCGACGGGAAGGGCTTCACCGCCGCCTCCCGGGTGACCGCGGGCGGCGTGCCGGCCTCGTTCACCCGCGTGTCGGACACGCGGCTCAAGGTGGTCCTCCCCACCCGCGCGGCCGGAACCGCGTACGTGCAGGTGACCACCCCGGGCGGCGTCAGCGCCGTCGCCAAGGCCGCGGCCTTCACCTGGGTGGCGTCCCGGTGAGCGCGCCGGTCAGATCCTGCGGGCGTCGAGCACGCTCTTGAGGAACTCGCGAGTCCGGGGCTCCCGGGGATCGGTGAAGATCTCCTCGGGAGTCCCGCGCTCCAGGAGCACGCCGCCGTCGAGGAAGCAGACGGTGTCGGCGATCTCCCGGCAGAAGCCCATCTCGTGGGTGGTCAGGATCATCGTCATCCCGCCCGCCTTGAGCTCCCTGATGACTCCCAGCACCTCGGTCACCAGCTCCGGGTCCAGCGCCGAGGTGACCTCGTCCAGCAGCATGAGGCGGGGCCGTACGGCCAAGGCCCGGATGATGGCCACCCGCTGCTGCTGGCCGCCGGAGAGCCGGTCGGGGTAGGCGCCGGCCTTGTCCGCGAGGCCGAACCTGTCCAGCAGCTCGCGCGCCCGCTCCTCGGCCTCGGGGCGGGCGACCCCGTGCACCTTGCGCGGGGCGAGCGTGATGTTGTCCAGCACGGTCATGTGCGGGAACAGGTTGAACGCCTGGAACACGATGCCCATGCGCTTGCGCACGTCGTCGGGGTCCGCCCGGACGTCGGTGATCTCGACCCCGTCCAGGTGGATCGTGCCGTCGTCCACGGTCTCCAGCAGGTTCACGCAGCGCAGCAGCGTGGACTTGCCCGAGCCGGAGGCGCCGATGAGGCAGACCACCTCGTGCGCCTCGACCGACAGGTCGATGCCGCGCAGCACGGGAGCGCCGTGGTAGCTCTTCCACAGGCCCTCGACGGCCAGGACGGGCCCTCCCGGGCCCTCACCGCGGTCGTGCTTCACTGGCCGCGCCTCCTCTGCGAGCGGGCCGCCAGATGGTCGGTGAAACGGGCCATGGGGATGGTGAGCAGGACGAACAACAGCGCCCCCGCCAGGTAGGGCGTGTAGTTGAACTTGCTCGACGCGTAGATCTGCGCCTGGCGCAACGCCTCGACCACCCCGATGGTCGAGACCAGGGAGGTGTCCTTCTGCAGCGAGACGAAGTCGTTGAGCAGCGGCGGCACGACCCTGCGCCAGGCCTGGGGCAGGACCACGTAGCGCATGGTCTTGCCGTGGCTCAGCCCGAGGGAGCGGGCCGCGGCCCGCTGGCTGGGGTGGACCGAGTCGATGCCGGCGCGGAACACCTCGGCGACGTACGCCCCGTAGGAGAGCGTCAGCGCGATGACGCCCAGTGTGACCTCGTCCCTCGGCGCGCCCTGCAGATCGAGCGCCGGGACGCCGAAGCCGACCAGCAGGATCACCAGGAGGGTCGGCACCCCGCGGAACACGTCGGTGTAGGCCACCGCCAGGGCCCGCAGCGGGAAGAAGACCGGCGCCCGCAGGGTGCGCACCAGGGCGACGAGCAGCCCGACGACCAGGATCAGCGGCTCGGCGATCAGGAAGATCGTGACGTTCGTCCAGAACCCGTCGAGCACGTCCGGCCAGGCCTTGGCGAAGGCCTCGGCGCTGAAGAACGTGTCGCGGACCCGCGGCCACCCCGGCGAGCCGGTGACGACCGCGGCCAGCACGCCGAGGAAGACGATCGTGGAGACCGTGGCGATCGTGCCGGACCGCGCGGCCCGGACCCGGCGGAGCCGCTCCCGCTGGAGCTGGCGCTCGCTCTTGACCCAGGTCACCTCGCTCACGCCGCCTCCTCCGTCGGCTGCGTCCGTGACGCCGCTGTGCCCATGGCTCGCTCGCTCACGGTCGCCCCGCTCTCCACCGGAGTCCGGCGGGGTGGGTCACTTCAGCTCCGGCGCGCCGGCGGCCGCGCTGAGCCACTGCTCCTCGATCTTCGCCAGCTCGCCCGAGGCCTTGAGCTCGTCGAGGGCCTTGTCGACGCAGGAGACCAGCGCGCTGCCCTTCTCGAAGACCAGGCCGAACTCCTCCGGCGTGCCGCCGGTGGCGCTGAACTGGCCGACGATCGCCGAGCCCTCGACCTGGGCCGCGGTGACGTAGAACGCCGTCGGCAGGTCCACCACGATGGCGTCCACCTGCTTGTTCTTCAGCGCGTTCACCGCGTCGACCTGCTCGGTGTAGACCTTGGGCTCGGCGGAGGGCTGGATGACGTCCTTGACCGCCTGCAGGCTGGTGGTGCCGACCTGCACGCCGATCGCGGCGTCTTTCAGCGACGCCAGGTCCTTGGCCGAGGCGAACTTCGAGCCCTTGACCGCGACGACCGCCTGCTTGACGGTGTAGTAGCCCTTGCTGAAGTCGACGACCTTGGCCCGGTCGGGGGTGATGGAGATCTGGTTGACGTCGAAGTCGAACTTCTTGGCGCCCGGGGCGAACGCGGTGTCGAACTTGACGCTCTCCCAGACGACCTCGTCCTTGGAGAATCCCAGCCGGGTCGCGACGGCGTAGGCGACGGCGCTCTCGAAGCCCTCGCCGTTCGCGGGGTCGTCGCCCTTGAACCAGGGCTCGTAGGCGGGCTTGTCCGTGCCGACGGTCAGCTTGCCCGGGGTCTTCAGGGCCAGCTGGTCCTTGGCGCAGGCCGCGGCCGGCGTGCTCGCCGTGCCGGTGGGGCCGGAGGGAGTCGCCCGGCTCGTCTCCGAGGCCGGGGCGCAGGCCGCCGTGGCCGCCGCGAGGACGCCGAGTGCGAGCAGCATCGAGGGACGGACCATGGCAAACCTCCAGTCAGCGGACGACCCCAGAATTCTATGGACCCGTCCTGATCATCGGCGAAGCGGCTCCCCTCCCTCGGAGAGCGGTACCGCCGCCGACGGCGGGCGGACCGGAGGCGTCCCGCCCGGTGACCGGTGTCGCCGCCGACGGCGGGCGGACCGGGGATGTCCCGCACAGAGCCGCCCCGCACGGCCCGGAGACGGCGAGGGCCCCTCCCCCGATCGGGGAGGGGCCCTCGCTCACGCCTGCGGTCAGGCCGCGACGACCTCGATGTCGAGGGCGGCGGAGACCTCCGGGTGCAGCTTCACGCTGACCCGGTGAGAGCCGAGGCTCTTGATCGCATTGGTGATCTCGATGCGACGGCGGTCCAGCTGGGGGCCGCCGGCGGCCTTGACGGCCTCGGCGACGTCGCCCGTGGTGACGGAGCCGAAGAGGCGGCCGGACTCGCCGGCCTTCGTCTTCAGGACCACCTTCAGGGACTTGAGCTGGCCGGCGACCTCCTGGGCGGTGCCCAGGTCGCGGATCTCGCGGGCGTCGCGCGCCTTCTTGATCGAGGCGATCTGCTTCTCGCCGCCGCGCGTCCACAGGATCGCGAAGCCGCGGGGCAGCAGGTAGTTACGGCCGTAGCCGTTCTTGACCTCGACGATGTCGCCGGGGGCGCCGAGGCCGGTGACCTCACTGGTGAGAATGAGCTTCATCTGTCCGGACCTCCTTAGCGCGCGGTGCTCATGTACGGCAGGAGCGCCATCTCACGAGCGTTCTTGATAGCGGTCGCCACGTCACGCTGGTGCTGGGTGCAGTTGCCCGTCACCCGGCGAGCACGGATCTTGCCGCGGTCGGAGATGAACTTCCGAAGCAGCGCCGTGTCCTTGTAGTCGACGTAGGAGATCTTGTCATGGCAGAACAGGCAAACCTTCTTCTTAGGCTTGCGCAGTGCCGGCTTGGCCATCGTGGTGCTCCTTTCAGAGCCCCGCCGTGGGGCGGGAATGGTCGCTGCGGATACTGGGGACTGGATGGTGCGATCCCGGGGGGTTCCGGAGAACCCCTCGGAAGGCGTCAGAAGGGCGGCTCGTCGCTGAAGTCGCCGCCGCCGAAGCCGCCGCCGCCCTGCGGGCCGTTGCCGTAGCCGCCGCCCTGGGGGCCGTTGCCGTAGCCGCCGCCACCACCGCCGCTGTAACCGCCGCCCTGCGGGGCGGCGGGTGCCGCGGAGGCCCAGGGGTCGTTGGCCGGGCCGCCGCCGAAGCCGCCGCCACCGCCGCCGCCACCCTGACGGGCGGTCTTGTTGACCTTGGCGGTGGCGTTACGGAGCGAGGGGCCGACCTCGTCGACCTCGACCTCGTAGACCGTGCGCTTCTCGCCTTCCTTGGTCTCGTAGGACCGCTGGCGCAGCCGTCCCTGAACGATGACCCGCATGCCGCGCTGCAGGCTCTCGGCGACGTTCTCCGCCGCCTGCCGCCAGACGTTGCAGGTCAGGAACAGGCCTTCGCCGTCCTTCCACTCGTTGGTCTGCTTGTCGAGGAACCTCGGAGTGGATGCGATACGGAACCGGGCCACCGCCTGCCCCGCGGGGGTGAAGCGAAGCTCCGGGTCGTCGACGAGGTTGCCGACGATGGTGATCTGAGTGTCGCCTGCTGCCATGGCTAGCGCTGCCCTTCCTGCGGCCTTGCTGGTTATCGGCTCAGATTACGGCTGACGCCCGACAAAATGCCGCTGTTTAGTGCACGTCCGGGCGCAGGACCTTGGTGCGCAGGATGCCCTCGTTGAGGTTCATCTGCCGGTCGAGCTCCTTGACCGTGGCGGGCTCCGCGGTCAGGTCGATGACGGCGTAGATGCCCTCGGGCTTCTTGGCGATGTCGTAGGACAGCCGACGACGACCCCACACGTCGACCTTCTCCACGGTGCCGCCGTCATTGCGGACGACCGTGAGGAACTGGTCGAGGGAAGGGGCCACCGTGCGCTCATCGAGCGAAGGGTCGAGGATGACCATCACTTCGTAACGACGCATGCTGGCTTCCAACCTCCTCTGGACTGTTGCGGTCACGACACCGTGCCGTGACAGGAGGACGCTGACGTCTTCGCCGCGGGCACCCAGGTCGGCGCTCGGACGGAGGGGCGGCTGTGACACGCCCACACGACGTAGCCACGACAGCCTACCAGGGCGTCAAGGGTTGGGCGGACATCCCGGGGGAACCCCAGTACCAGAGGAAAGGGGAGGTGTGATTCATGTCGCACGCTATCCGTCCCACCGGGAAGACGATGGGTTCCACCGGAAAACCCTCCATGTTCACCTTGAACACCGACGGGCAGCGGCATCCCGTCGAGAACATCATGAGTGTCAGCACTCTTCTGCTCGGCCTGGTCGCCTTCTTCTCCGGCCTCTCCCCGGCCGCGCACATGATCGCGGCGTGGGCCGGAGCAGTGGGCTTCTTCGGGGGCCTCTACTCGCAGTACATCTCGGCGACGACCCGCGAGCGTTCCCTGAACATCGTGGGCATCGTCGGCTCGTTCGTGGGCGCGGCCCTCGGCATCTACCACGGCGGCTTCGTCCCGTGACCCGCGGTCCGGCCCGAGCCGTCCCCAGGACGTCCCGGGCCGGATGTCCCCGCGTCCGGCCGGATGTTCCCGTGTCCCGGACCGTGCCTCTCAGCCCAGGTGCAGGTCCACACCCAGCAGGATGAGGAACCACAGCAGGACCGCGAGCAGGGCTTCGGCGATGTCCCGCAGAAGTCCCGGAGTGATGTAGTCGTAGACCCAGGCCACGTAAAGGCCGACCAGAAGGTAGATGAGGGCGACCAGGCTGATCCCTCTGCGGTAGTACCGGTAAGCCATCGACGACTCCTCGGGGGATGGCCCGCACGTCGCGGGCGGTGGGGCGCGCCCTGCGACTGCCCTGGGACCGGACGATCAAACGGGCGGCGGGAAACAGCCCCTGGCGGTGGCGATGAAACGGCTACGCTCGGACACATGCCACGTATCGGAGCCCATGTCGACCAGGACGACCCGCTGGCGCACGCCAGAGCGCGCGACGCCGAGGTCGTGCAGTTCTTCCTCGGCGACCCCCAGGGCTGGAAGGGCCCGGTCATCGGCGAGAAGACCCGGGAGATCGCCGGTTCCGACGTCGACGTCTACGTCCACGCCCCCTACGTCATCAACGTGGCCACCGCCAACAACCGGATCCGCATCCCCAGCCGCAAGCTGCTGAGCGCGCACCTGGCGGCGGCGGCCGAGCTGGGCGCCAGGGGGCTGATCGTGCACGGCGGGCACGTGGGCGCCGGGGACGATCCGCAGAAGGGGTTCGACAACTGGCGCAAGGTGTTCGAGCGCCTGGAGGAGCACGAGGTCCCGGTCCTCATCGAGAACACCGCGGGAGGCGGCAACGCGATGGCCAGGAAGCTGGAGCGGATCGCCCGGCTCTGGGACGCGCTCGACGGCTTCGACGTGGGCTTCTGCCTCGACACCTGCCATGCCCACGCGGGCGGGGAGGAGCTGGCCGACGTGGTCGAGCGGGTGATGGCGATCACGGGGCGGATCGACCTCGTCCACTGCAACGACTCGCGTGACGCGTTCGACTCCGGGGCCGACCGGCACGCGAATCTCGGGGCCGGCCAGATCGACACCGCGCTCATCCTCGACGTCTGCCGGAAGGCGGACGCGCCGATCGTGGTGGAGACCCCGTCCGGCGGACAGGCCGAGGACATCGCTTTTCTCCGGAAAAGCCTCTGAGTTCTGCCTTTCTCGGGAAGGGCCGCCAATCCCGGGATATCCACAGTTATCCACAGACCCGAGAGAAATCCCCAGGCTGTGGATAACTTCCCTGGATTACTTTCCCAGGGAAAGGGGTAAGGCGGTCACCCCACCCAGGCGCCGTCGGTGAACGTCAGGACGTTGAGGGCCATCAGCGGGCCTATGACCAGCGCGTACGCGACGATGAGCGCCGTCCTCCAGCGCGGTCCCGGGGTGCTCATCCGGGCGGCGAGCAGGAAGAGCGGCCACCACAGCAGCGCCGAGCGCGGGATCGACAGGTAGTACGCCGAGCACATCAGCGCTCCCACCTGGAGCCCGACGTAGATGAACTCGCTCCACCGCCGCTGGTAGAGCAGGATCAGCACGAGCGTCACCCCGACGACCGCCCCGGCGATCTCCATCCGGAACGCCCAGGCGAACTGCCCGTCCGCCATGGCCGACTGCCACGTGGTCGCCAGCGACTCCCACGGCCACACCAGCGTCCGGCCCCAGCCGGCCTCCTGCGCGTGCTTCCAGGCCAGCCAGTCGCCCGTCCTGCCGTACTGGTAGGCGGAGTAGGCCAGCAGCGGCAGGAACGGCAGGAGCAGCCAGGGCGCCTGCCGTACCGGCCGGCGCTGGACGGCGAACTCCACGATCAGCGCCAGCGCCAGGAACAGGCCGGTGATGCGCATGCAGGACGCGCCGGCCGCCAGCGCCGCGGCCATCGGCCAGTTCCCCTTGCGGGCGGCCAGCCAGGCCGGGATCGCGAAGGCCAGGAACAGCGACTCGCTGTACCCCGCGAACAGGAACACCGACATCGGCCAGAGCAGCAGCGCCAGCACCGCCCGCCAGCCGGCCCCGGGCGGCCCCTCGAACTCCGCCAGCCGCGCCAGCGCGACCACCGCCACCGCGCCCGCGACGAAGGAGATGAGCAGTCCGGCGAGCGTCCAGTCGCCCGTGATCAGGTTCACCGCGCGCAGCGCCAGCGGCATGCCGGGGAAGAAGGCGGGCAGCCCCTTGTCCGGCTCACCGGCCGGGTCGCCACCGTAGCCGTGCTCGGCGATGGTGATGAGCAGGCTGGCGTCCCAGTGCTTCCAGCGCTCCGCGAACGGCGCAACACTCTCTCCCTTCGCCGTGGCCGCGGCTCCCACGACAACGAGGACGACGATTCCCAGGCGGGAGGAGAGCCAGAGCAGCAACGCCTCCATCATGGTGGCGTGCGCCGTCCCGGCCCCGGGTCCCGGCTCCCGCTCGGGCCCGGTGGCGCGCGCGTGCTCGGTGGAGGCGGCCATGCGTCCCGTCCCGGACGATCAGGTCAGCGCGAGCCGGAACCGGTCCGGCGCGTCGTCGAAGACGCCGCCGGCCCGGTCGTCGGTCCCGTCCTGTCTGATCACGTCCTTGTCGGGCTTCAGGATGTCCCGCACCACGAAGGCCATCATGATCAGGATGGTGATCGCCCGTCCCCACACGGCGGTGAAGTAGGTGTCACCGGAGATGCCCAGGTGCGCGTTGCCCTCCTGGAGCCCGACCAGATAGAGCCAGATCGCGAAGAAGTACCAGCACTCGGCGACCATCCACAGGGCGATGGGCTTCCAGTTCGGCCGGGCCAGCACCGCGAAGGGGATCAGCCACAGCACGTACTGCGGTGACCAGACCTTGTTGGTGAGCATGAAGGCGGCCAGCGTGAGGAAGCAGAGCTGCGCCAGCCGGGGCCGGTCCCGCGCCGTCAGCGTCAGCACGGCGATCCCGAGGCAGAACGCGCCGAGCGACAGGATGCCCAAGGTGTCGAGCCGCTCGGGATCGCCGACGAACGGCCAGGTCTTCTGCTGGAAGAAGTACCAGACCGAGCCCCAGTCGGCCGGGCGCTCCTGGCTGAAGACGTAGAACCGCTTCCAGCCGTCGAAGGCGAAGAGCATGATCGGCACGTTGACGACCAGCCAGGCGCCGACCGCGCCGGCGAGCGTCTGCGCGAACGGCTTCCACCGGCCCGTCCGCAAGGCCAGCAGGAACAGCGGGCCGAGGAACATCAGCGGGTAGAACTTCGTGGCGATCGCCAGGCCCAGCAGCACGCCGGCGAGCCACTGCCGCCGCTTGGACCAGGCGAGCAGCGCGCCCAGCGCGAGCGCGTTGGCGGCCAGGTCCCAGTTGATGTAGGCGGTGAGGATCAGGGCGGGGGCCAGGGCGTACCACAGCGCGTCCCAGCGGCGGGCCGGACCGGCCAGCGCGGCCATCATCAGCACGCCGACGACCAGGCAGATCGCCATGAGGATCACGGTCAGGTCGTAGAACATCGTCCCGGCCTCGGCGGTCCCCGGGTCACCCGGGATGATCCGCCGGAAGAACTCCATGATCCCGCCGATGCCGACGGGATACTCGACCGGGTAGTCGAAGTAGGGGACCTTGCCCTCGTTGAGCTTCTCGTTCCACCACAGCGGATAGATGTCGGTGTAACAGAAGTTCGTGAACTGCAGCGTGCCGTCGTTCCAGGCGGCCCCGAAGCGGCACGGCCACTTCCACAGGTAGGCGAGGAGCGCCCCCAGCCCCGCGAACAGGGCCAGGGGCACGTACGGCACCGCGCGCGCGCCGAGGTCGGACAGCGGGGTCCGGACCCGCTCGATGTTCTTCATCAGGGGCGTCTGCCGCTCGGCGTCGGGGTGGGCATGACCGCGGCGCCCGGTGAGGTGCCGAAGCCGTCGTCGTTCCCCTGCCCGTTGCCGTTTCCGTTGCCCTGCTGCCCCTGCGCGTCGCACGAGCCGTCCCAGGGCAGGCAGTCGCGGCCCTCGGGCTCCTGGCCGACGCCGCCGTCGCCCCCGCCGTTGTCGTCGGGCCACTCGAAGCTGGGGTTCTCGGTGTCGTCCGGGTCGGGGACCGTCGGCGTCGGCGTCGGCTTGGGCGTGGCCAGGTTCTTCGGAATGCCGACGCCGGCCTTCGTCGGGAACTGGACGACCTCGTCCTTGGCCGTGGCGAGGGCCATGTAGTCGTGCCAGATCTGGGTCGGAGTGCCGCCACCGCCGATGAAGGCGGGCATCTCCTCTTCCTTCCAGATCACCTTCGCCTTCCCGTCCTTCGGCAGGCCGTACTTGTTCACCTTCACCTTGCGCTTGCCGTCCATGGTGTACGGCACGTCCTTGGACATGCCCACCGCGGTGACGAGCTGCGGGGTGTAGCCGACGAACCAGGCGTCCTTGTAGCCGTTGTTGGTGCCGGTCTTGCCGGCCACCGGGCGCGTGCCCAGGTTGGCGGCGCCGCCGGTGCCGCCCTTGACCACGGCCTGCATGGCGTAGGTCGCGTCCGCGGCCGAGTCGGGGCTGATGACCTGCTGCTCGTTGCGCAGCTCGGGCAGCATGAGCGAGCCGTCGAGCTTCTTCACTTCCTTGACGGTGTGCCAGGGAACGTGCTTGCCCTCGTTGGCGAAGATCGAGTAACCGGCGGCCTGCTCGACCGCGGTGACCGAGGCGCTGCCGATGGTGACCTGGTACTTCTGCTCGTCGACGGCGTAGTCGACGCCGTTCTTGCCGCCGTAGATGGAGTTGAACTTGGCGCGCTCGCCGACCCCGGCCTCCTTGGCGATCCTGGCCACCTCCTGCAGGGTGACGACCTCGCCCATCTGGACGAAGACCGTGTTCACCGAGCTGGCCATGGCCTTGACCATGTTGATCGCGCCGAAGCTCTGGTTGCCCGCGTTCTGGATCGGCGTGGTCCCCGGCATCTTGATGGGGCTCTTGCCGTCGACGTAACTCTCCAGGGAGTGCCCGGCCTCCAGCCAGGCGGCCAGGACGTACGGCTTGAAGGCGGAGGCGGCCTGCTTGGTGGAGTCGAAGGCGCGGTTGAAGGAGGAGTTGATGAAGTCGTCGCCGCTGTAGAAGGCGAGCACCCGGCCGTTCTTGGGATCGACCGAGGCGACCGTGGCGTGGATGGTGGGATCCAGGCCCTTGGTCTTGGCGTTCACCACCTTCTTGGCCTGGAGCATCATCTCCTTGTCGAAGGTCGTGACGACCCGGAGCCCCTGGGTGTCCAGCATCTCCTCGCTGATGCCCCGGCTCTCCAGCTCCCGCAGCACGATGTCGAGCATGTATCCCCGGAGACCTCGGTTGATCTCCTTGATCTCGATCTTCCTGAACTTCAGCTTCTCGAACGGGGTGCTCTTGAACTTGTCGTAGGCGGCGGAGTTCATCGTCGCCATGCCGTCGAGCACGTAGGCGTAGCGCTCCTTGGTGGCGGCGAAGTTCTTGTCGCCCTCCAGCGCGTCGAACCGGCCGGGGTTCTGGATGCGGCCCGCGAGGTAGGCGGCCTCGGGGACGGTCAGGTCCCAGACGTCCTTGCCGAAGAAGGTCGTGGCCGCGGCCTGGATGCCGTAGGCGCCCTGGCCGAAGTAGATGGTGTTGAGGTAGCGGGTGAGGATCTCTCCCTTGTCCAGCTCCCGGCTGACCTTGACCGCGACGAAGATCTCCTTGATCTTCCGCTGGATCGAGACGTCCTTGCTGATGCCCTCGTAGTAGTTGCGGACGTACTGCTGGGTGATCGTCGAGGCGCCCTGCACCTGGGCACCGCTGAGGGTGCTCCAGACCGACCGGGCCATGCCGGAGAAGTCGATGCCGCCGTCATCGCGGAAGCTGCGGTTCTCCGCCGCGATCACCGCGTCCTGGACGTGTACCGGAATCTTGTCGATGGTCACCGGGACGCGCTTGACGCCCATCCGGGCGAGCACGGTCTTGCCGTCCCGGTAGTAGATGATGCTTCCGCGGTCGTCCGTGTCGGCCTTCTTGGTCGTGGGGACGGGCGTGTTCGCGTAGGCCACGGCGATCATGCCGAAGACGCCCGCGGCGAGGACGGCCCCGCTCGCCATCACCAGCTTCCAGCTGGGCACGAAGCGCTTCCAGCCCTGCCTGCGCGCCGGCTTCCTGCGGGAACCGCCGGGCCCCTCGGGACCGCCGGGGCCGTTGGAGCCGCCGGGGCCGTTGGAGCCACCGGGGCCGTTGGAGCCACCGGGGCCGTTGGAGCCGCCGGGGCCGCCCGGACCCCCGCGTCCCCCGGATCCTCCGGGACCGCGCCCGCCCCGCCCGCGCCCGCCTCCGGCGTCACCTGCGCCGGAGCCCGGGGGACGGCCCCCGCCCGCCTGCGAGGCGAGCATGGCCTGGGTGTCCTCGAAGGCCGCCTCGGCACGGCGTCTCGTGGGATCCGTGTCCCGCTGCTGCGGCCCGTCCTGTCCCGGCCGCCTGCCGGGGGCCGCCCCCTGCCGCGGGTCGGGACCCGCGCCCGGGCGGGGCGCGGGGACCTGACCGGGCCGGGGGCCCGGAACCGTCCCCTGCGGGGGGACGGGACCTGCGAGGCGGGGACCGTGCCCCTGCGGCCGTCCCTGGGGAGCCCCCCGGCTCACGTCACCGGTTTGGGCCGCCGGGAACGGGGGGACGGTACGGGGAGCGGCTCCTGGGTTCGAGCGACGGCGCCGCCCCGAGCGAGCCGATCCGTCAGGGCTCTGCTGACCCCTGCCCGGCTCCGGGTCATAGCTGTTGCTGTAACTCACGCGTCCTCGTTCGGTCATCAGGTTCTACAACGGTGTGCAGGCGGGTGAGATTACCTCCGGATGCCCGGAGATCTCAGCGCCTTGGTTCACTGGTAGCCGACCTGTTCTGGGGGATCTCCGTTCCCATGGACGGCCGAGACCGTCTGCTGGCTTCGGGAGCAACCTTGGCAGACCTCTCCCTCACGAACGTGGAATTCCCCGTATTCGCAATGGGTCACGGGCGCGTGTGAGTCAGAGCTCACTCCCGCTCCTTGTGACCACATAGGCGCCACACTACGGCTTTTTCACGTTTGCCCCCAACCTCTTGGGAAAGTTGCGATTGCAGCGATATGTCGGATCGACGTATCCTCCAGATGTATCGGCTCGATACATCGACGCGAGAGGTGGTGGTTTCCAGTGGCCGGTGGACGCGGTGGCGTGCTGGAACTCGCTGTGCTCGGGTCGCTGCACGAGACCCCGCTACACGGCTATGAGCTGCGCAAACGTCTCAACGCCCTGCTCGGCATGTTCCGCGCGTTCTCCTACGGGTCGCTCTACCCCTGCCTGCGCCAGCTGCTGGCCGACGGACTCATCGCGGAAGAGGAGCCTCCTGCCGAGAGCGCGGTCCCCCTCACCGGCCGCCGATCGAAGATCGTCTACCGGCTGACCGCGGAGGGGAAGGAGCGGCTCCAGGAGCTCCTCACCCAGGCCGGCCCGTCGGCCTGGGAGGACGAGAGCTTCGGCATCCACTTCGCCTTCTTCCGGCACACCGAGGCGGAGGTGCGCCTGCGCATCCTCGAAGGACGGCGCAGCCGGCTGGAGGAGCGGCTCGACAGCGTCCGCACGGCCCTCGCCCGCACCCGGGAGAGGCTGGACAGCTACACCCTGGAGCTCCAGCGCCACGGCCTGGAATCGGTCGAGCGCGAGGTGCGGTGGCTCAACGAGCTGATCGCGACGGAGCGGCAGGGGTCCGCGGCGGGCGAGGCGGGCGGCGGGCAGCCGGCCGTACACGAAGGAACTTCCCGGACGTCCGCGTCCGGAGACGATACGCCGGGTCGGCAGTCCGCCCCGGAAGACAACTGACGATTAGAACAAAGGGGAGCGAGTGCCATGGGTTCGGTGCGCGTAGCCATTGTCGGTGTGGGCAACTGTGCCACGTCGCTGGTGCAGGGGGTGCACTACTACAAGGACGCCGACCCCGACACCCGGGTGCCGGGCCTGATGCACGTCAAGTTCGGCGACTACCACGTCGGCGACGTCGAGTTCGTCGCCGCCTTCGACGTCGACGCCAAGAAGGTCGGCCGCGACCTGTCCGAGGCCATCGTCGCCTCGGAGAACAACACCATCAAGATCTGCGACGTGCCGCCGACCGGCGTCATCGTGCAGCGCGGCCACACCTTCGACGGTCTGGGTGAGTTCTACCGCGAGATGATCGAGGAGTCCGACGAGGCCCCGGTCGACGTGGTCCAGGTGCTGAAGGACAAGCAGGTGGACGTGCTGGTGTCCTACCTGCCGGTGGGCTCGGAGGAGGCCGACCGCTTCTACGCCCAGTGCGCCGTCGACGCCAAGGTCGCCTTCGTCAACGCGCTGCCGGTGTTCATCGCCTCCGACCCGGTCTGGGCGGAGAAGTTCACCGAGGCCGGGGTGCCGATCGTCGGCGACGACATCAAGTCCCAGGTCGGAGCGACCATCACGCACCGGGTGATGGCCAAGCTGTTCGAGGACCGCGGTGTCGAGCTGCTCCGCACCTACCAGCTCAACTTCGGCGGGAACATGGACTTCATGAACATGCTGGAGCGCAAGCGCCTGCAGTCCAAGAAGATCTCCAAGACCCAGTCGGTCACCTCGCAGATCCCGCACGAGATGGGCAAGGCCGACGTGCACATCGGCCCGTCCGACCACGTGCCGTGGCTGGACGACCGCAAGTGGGCCTACGTCCGCCTGGAGGGCCGCTCCTTCGGCGACACCCCGCTGAACCTGGAGTACAAGCTGGAGGTGTGGGACTCCCCCAACTCCGCCGGCATCATCATCGACGCCGTCCGCGCCGCCAAGATCGCCCTCGACCGCGGCATCGCCGGCCCGATCCTCTCGGCCTCCTCCTACTTCATGAAGTCCCCGCCGGAGCAGTACTCCGACGACGAGGCCCGCGAGTACGTCGAGAAGTTCATCCGCGGCGAGGTCGAGCGCTGACCGCTCCCCTCACCCCCGAGCCCTTCGTCCACCCCGGGCGGAGGGCTCTCGCCTTTGCCCGCCCCGGACGGGATGGGACGGGTCAGCGGGCGGCGGGAGGGAGGTCGGCGGGGCTGGCGACGGGCCACAGGAGGGGGTCGGAGCCGAGGTCGTCGAGGTGGGAGAGCTGTTCGCGGCACCAGGGGGAGATCGCCATGTCGTTGTGGAGCACGTCGTCGGCGAACTCCTTCCAGGGCATCCAGCGCACGTCGTCGACCTCGTCGGCGTTGGGCGCCGCCTCGGCCGAGACGACGGCCCGGTAGACCGGGCAGAGCTCGCGCTCGACGATGCCGTTGTCCATGACCGCCCGGTAGGAGAAGCGGGGCAGCAGCAGGTCCACCCGGTCGACCTGGAGACCCAGCTCGTAGGAGAGGCGGCGGATCACCGCGTCCGGGAGCGACTCGCCGGGCAGGGGGTGGCCGCAGCAGCTGTTGGTCCACACGCCCGGCCAGGTGAGTTTGTGCAAGGCACGCCTGCTGAGCAGCACTCTGCCGTTCTCGTCGAACACGTAACTGGAGAAGGCGAGGTGGAGCGGCGTGTCGGTGCCGTGCACCGCCGCCTTGGGCGCCGTGCCGATCGCGTTTCCGTCGGTGTCGACAAGGACGACGTGCTCATCAGGTGTCACTCGACCGAGGGTACGTGATCATGTCTGCTCACCACACCTGATCGGCGATAGGTTATGAAAGATCCGGATATGTCGTTTCAGGTCATTTGAGATATCAGGGATGTTCCCGATGCTGTGATCGGGATCGGCACGCATAGGCTGGGCGAGTGTCGTTCGTATCCGATCTGCGTGTGGTCCTGCGGGGGCGGGACTTCCGGCGGCTGTACAGCACCCGCCTGGTCTCGCAGTTCTCCGACGGGATCTTCCAGTTCGCGGTGGGCGGGTTCGCCTTCTTCAGCCCGGAGAAGAGCACCAGCGCCGTCCAGATCGCCGCGGGCCTGGCCGTACTGCTTCTGCCGTACTCCGTCCTCGGACCGTTCGCAGGCGTTTTCATCGACCGCTGGTCCCGGCGGCAGATCCTGGTCGTCGCGCCGCTGATCCGCGGCACGCTGCTGCTGGCCACCGGGGCCCTGCTCCTCGCCGGCGTGCCCGACTGGATCTTCTACGCCGCCGCGCTGTGCGTGCTCGGCGTGAACCGCTTCTTCCTGGCCGCGCTGGGAGCCTCGCTCCCGCACGTCGTCCCGTCCGACCGGCTGATGGTGGCCAACGCGGTCACCCCGACCTCGGGCACCGTGCTGACCTTCGTCGGCGTGGGCGTCGGCTACCTGCTCAGGAAGGCCTTCGGAGCCGACGACCAGGGCATCGCCGTGCTCATGGTCATGTCCGGCCTCATCTTCGGGCTCAGCGCGCTGATCGCCGCGACGATGCGCCGCGAACTGCTCGGCCCCGCCTACGACCCGAACCGGCCGCAGGCCCGCGAGGCCGTGCGGCACGTGCTGAGCGGCCTGGCCGACGGCGCGCGGCACATCGTCCACCACCGGGCCGCCGCCGCGGCGATGGGCGCGATGGCCACCCACCGGTTCATGTACGGCATGTGCACGGCGATGCTGGTGATGCTCTCGCGCTACTACTTCGCCGAGAGCGCCGAGGACGCGCTGGACGCGGTGACCGTGGTGGTCGCCACGTCGGGGGTGGGCTACTTCCTGGCCGTGCTGGTCACGCCGTGGGCCACCGAGCGCTTCGGCGTCCAGCGGTGGATCCCGGCCATGCTCGTCACCGCGGGAGTCGTGACGTTCGCCCTGTGCGCGCCGTTCCAGCAGTGGGGCTTCGCCGTCGGGGGCTTCGTGCTCGGCATCGCCGGGCAGAGCATCAAGATCTGCGCGGACACGATGGTGCAGCGGGACATCGAGGACGCCTACCTCGGGCGCGCGTTCTCGATCTACGACATGCTCTTCAACGGCAGCTACGTCCTGGCCGCCGCCCTGGCGGCGCTGCTGCTGCCGCAGGACGGCAAGTCGCTGCTCGTGCTCGGCCTCATCACCGCCGGATACGCCGGCGGGGCGGTGGTCTACCGGATCGTCACGCCGCGCCGAGCGCCCGTGCCGCAGCCGTCATCGCGGTAGTGATCCGCTCCAGGTCGTCGCCGATCCCGTACGGCGGCATGGTGTAGATCAGGTGGCCGAACGGCCGGAGCCAGACGCCGTGCCGCATCACGATGTCCTGAATTTTCGAGACATCGACGGGTGCGGTGGTCTCGATCACGCCGATCGCGCCGAGCACGCGCACGTCCTTCACCCCGGGGAGCCCGGCGATCCCGGCCAGGCCCCCGGCGAGCCCCGCCTCGATCCCGGCGACCTCCTCCCGCCAGGGCCGCTCGGCCAGCAGGTCGAGCGAGGCCCCCGCGACCGCCGTGGCCAGCGGGTTGCCCATGAACGTCGGCCCGTGCATCAGCACCCCGATGCCCGCCGCGACCCGCTCGGTGCACAGGGCCGCCGCCAGCGACATGTAACCGCCGGTCAGCGCCTTGCCCAGGCACATGATGTCGGGCTTGATCCCGGCGTGGTCGCAGCCGAACAACTCCCCCGTGCGGCCGAAGCCGGTGGCGATCTCGTCGGCGATCAGCAGGACGCCGTGCTCGTCGGCCAGCTCCCGGAGCCGGCGCAGGTAGGCCGGGTGGTAGAAGTGCATGCCGCCCGCGCCCTGGACGACCGGCTCCACGATGATCGCCGCCAGCTCGCGGGCGTGCCGGGCGACCGTCGCCTCCAGCTCGGCGAGGTAGGACTCCTCGTGGCGGGCGGGGGGCCGGGGGACGAAGAGGTGCTCAGGGAGCGCGCCGGAGAACAGGTGGTGCATCCCGTTGACCGGGTCGCACACGGCCATCGCCCCGAAGGTGTCGCCGTGGTAGCCGCCCCTGACCGTCAGCAGGCGGCTCCTCCCGGTGAACTGGAAGGCCATCTTGATCGCGACCTCGACGGCCACCGACCCGGAGTCGGCGAGGAACACCTTCGGCAGGCCGGTCATGCCCGCGAGCCGGTGCGCCAGCCGTACGGCGGGCTCGTGGGTGAGGCCGCCGAACATGACGTGCGCCATGTCCCCGAGCTGGTCCCTGACCGCCTGGTTGAGACGCGGGTGGTTGTAGCCGTGGATCGCCGCCCACCACGACGACATCCCGTCGACCAGCTCCCGCCCGTCGGCGAGGGTCAGCCGCACCCCCTCGGCCCGCACCACCTGGTGCACCGGCACGGCCGGGGGCGTCGCGGCGTAGGGATGCCACACGTGATCGCGATCGAGACCTAGCACGTCCACGCGGCCACCTTACGCGCCGCCCACGGCGCCGGGCCGCACCGTACGGCATCCCGCCGACCCGGCGCCTCATCGACTGCCCCGGGCCGGCGGGCGGGAGAGGACCGGACCGTGCCGTATCGCCTCCCGGCGTCCCGTCGGACGTTCCGGGACGGCGGGCGGGGTCAGGAGATCAGGCCGTTCTCCCGCGCCCACGCGCGCAGGGCCTCGGCGGCGGCCTCCTTGCCGATGACGCCCTCGTCCATGCGCAGGTCGAGGAGGAACTTGTAGGCGCGACCGACGACCGGGCCGGGCGGGACGCCGAGGATCGCCTGGATCTCGTTGCCGTCCAGCTCGGGACGGATCTTGCCGAGCTCCTCCTCCTCGGCGAGCCGGGCGATGCGCTCCTCGAGCTGGTCGTAGGTCCGGGACAGGGCCTGGGCCTTGCGCCGGTTGCGAGTGGTGCAGTCGGCCCGGGTGAGCTTGTGGAGGTGTTCGAGCAGGTGCCCGGCGTCCCGGACGTAGCGGCGCACCGCCGAGTCGGTCCACTCGCCGGTGCCGTACCCGTGGAAGCGCAGGTGCAGCTCGACCAGGCGGGAGACGTCGGCCACCACGTCCTTGGGGAACCGCAGCTCCGCCATGCGCTTCTTCGTGATCTTGGCCCCGACCACCTCGTGGTGGTGGAAGGAGACCCGGCCGCCCGGCTCGTGCCGCCGGGTCTTGGGCTTGCCCGCGTCGTGCATGAGCGCGGCCCAGCGCAGGATCCGGTCCGGGCCGCCCTCCTCCTGGTCGATGGCCTGCTCCAGGACGATCAGGGTGTGCTCGTAGACGTCCTTGTGCCGGTGGTGCTCGTCGATCTCCAGGCGGAGGGCGGGCAGCTCGGGCAGGACGTGCGCGGCCAGCCCGGAGTCGACCAGGTAGCCGAGCCCCTCGCGGGGGTGGTCGCCGCAGATCAGTTTGTCCAGCTCGTCGCGGATCCGCTCGGCGGAGACGATCTCGATCCGGTCGGCCATCGCGGTCATCGCGGCGAAGGCCGCCGGGTCCACGGTGAAGCCGAGCTGGCTGGCGAACCGGGCGGCGCGGAGCATCCGCAGCGGGTCGTCGTCGAAGGACTGCTCCGGCGGACCCGGGGTGCGCATCACCTTGGCGTGCAGGTCGTCCAGGCCGCCGTGCGGGTCCACGAACTCCCGGCCGGGCAGCCGAAGCGCCATCGCGTTGACCGCGAAGTCGCGGCGGGCGAGGTCGCCCTCCAGAGTCTCGCCGTAGATCACCTCGGGCTTGCGCGAGCGGGGGTCGTACGACTCGCTGCGGTAGGTGGTGATCTCCAGCATCCAGTTGCCCTTGCGCGCGCCGACCGTGCCGAAGTCGATGCCGATCGTCCAGGTCGTGTCGGCCCAGTCGCGGATGAGCTCCAGGACCGCCTCGGGGCGGGCGCTGGTGGTCAGGTCGAGGTCGTTGCCGATCCTGCCGAGCAGGACGTCACGGACGGAACCGCCCACGAGGGCGATCTCGTATCCCCGCCCGGCGAAGAGATCGCCGAGCTCGTCGACGACCGGGGCGATCTTCCGGAACAGCTCGCTCATGCCGTGCCGCTGGCTCTCAGTCAGATTTGAAAGGGACAAACCGGGTAGGTCCTTCGGTTAGGGATACGTTCCCCGCTGGGGATACGCCGTGTAGCGATCACCAGGTTACGGTCGGTCAGGGAGCCGGACGGGGCTGAGCGACGAGGCAGGGAGGACATTCATGAAGGACGCCCTCGCGATCCACCGATGGCTCCTGGCCCACCAGATCCATCATGAGATCGTACGCCTTCCGCGCGCGTTGACGTGTGCCGACGAGCTGCCCGAGGTGCTGTCCGCCGACCCCGCGACCTGCGTGGGCGTCTCCGTCTTCGAGGTCACCACGCGGATCGGCCGCGAACCGGTGGCGGTCGTCTCCCCGGTCGGGTCGCCGCCCAGGCCGGGCGCCATCGGCGGCGCGCTGGGCGCCCGCAGGGTCCGCCCCGCCTCCGCCTTCACCGTGAACTCCGCCACCGACTACGCCGCCGGGCTGGTCTGCCCGCTGCTGCTCCCCGAGGGGCTGACCGTGCTCGTGGACGAGCGGCTGCACAGGATCACCGGACTCGTGCACACCCCGACCGGCGAGCGCCACACCGCGCTCCTGATACACGCCGCCGACCTGCTCGGACTCGTCTCCGGGAAGGTCGCCGACCTCTCCCAGCCCCGGATCAGAACCGAGCCGGTGACCGCACAGCTCGCCGGGTAAGCCCGGCGGCGCCGGTCGGACACCCCTTAGCATTACGGGCGTGCGCCGTATTCCACCCTTGGCCGGCACGTGATCCGCAAGGCCGCGCTGCTCGCCTCCCTCACAGCCACGCTGCTCTCTCCGGCGGCCGTGGCCCTTCACGGTACGGCGAGCGCGCAGGCGGGCACGGCGAGTGCCGCCCCGAACACGGCGCGCCAGACCGCCCAGCTCGTGGTCGAGGAGATCGGGCCCGACCTGCCCCGGGAGCCGACCACCGAGATCAAGGTCTCCGGCTCCCTCCTCAACACCGGCAAGGAGGTCCTCAGCAACCTCTACATCCGGATGAACTACTCCCCGCAGCCGTTCACCCAGCGCGCCCACATGGCCGCCTACCTGAGCGGCCAGGAGGGGTACCAGCCGGCCCCGTGGCTGGTGGAGAACTACCAGCAGCCGATCGCGCCGTCGGGCAAGGTCGCGTGGGAGTTCGCCTTCACCCCGCAGAGGCTGGGCATCTCGCGCTTCGGCGTCTACCCGGTGATGATCCAGGTGCGTGACGGCCTCGGCCAGCAGGTCGCCGTCCAGCGCACCTTCATCACCTACCTGCCGCAGGACGTCAAGGCGCCGCGCACGCGGCTCGCCGTGGTGCTGCCGATCGTCGACCAGCCCCGCCGGGCCGACGACGGCACCTTCATCGACGAGGGCCTGCCCGCCGCCATGGCCTCGGGCAAGCGCCTGGGCAACCTGCTGAAGATCGCCCAGGACACCTCCTCGGTCGAGGGCCTCACCTGGGTGGTCGACCCCGCGCTGCTCGACGACGCGCGGGTCGCGGGCGGCGCCCACTGGAGCAGGTCGGAGGGCAGGACCGCGCGCCGGCCCGGAAACCCCGCCGCGACCACGTGGCTCGGCGACCTCAGGACGGCCCTGACCGATCCCCCGGTGGTGGCCACCCCCTACGCCGACCCCGACGTGACCGCCCTGGCCCACAACGGCCTCGACGACGTCACCGCGACGGGCGTCGAGACGGGCGCGAAGGTCGCCGCGGAGATCCTGGGCCGCGAGGTCCGCACCGACATCGCCTGGCCGGTCGGCGGGATGATCGACTACGACGGGCTGGATCTCCTGGCGACCTCCGGGGTCGGCACCGTGCTGCTGAACTCGATGAACCTGCCGCTCGCGACCACCGTGGCCGCCCCGGCCACCCCTGAGGGCGCCGACGCCTCCGCCCCGCCGCCCGTCACCCCGGACGCCGTGGGCTCCCTGTCCAGCGTGAGCGGCCCGGTCCAGGCGCTGGTCGCCGACTCCGTGCTGAGCGACACCCTCGGCGCGGCGGCGACCTCCGCCCCGGGCGCCGCCCTGCTGAACCGGCAGCGCTTCATCGCCGAGACCGCGATGATCAGCGCCGAGAGCGCCGTCGCCCCCGGTGCCGAGACCGCTCCCGGCGCCACGGCCGCCGCCTCCCCCCGGACCGTGCTCGTCGTCCCGCCCCGGCGCTGGTCCCCCGACCCGGCCTACGTGACCGACCTGGTGGAGACGGCCGCGTCCCTGCCCTGGGTGACGCCCGCGACGCTCGACTCGGTGAAGCCGGCCAAGACTCCGGCGGCCCGCGCCGACCTCGCCTACACCGGCCAGGACCGGCAGGGAGAGCTCGACAAGGCCTACATGGGGAGCGTCCGCCGGGTCGACGCGCGGGCCGACCTGACCGCCGCCGTCACCACGGCCTCGGACGTCGCCACGTTCGACCGGGCGCTGCTCCGCCTCTCCTCCTCCGCCTGGCGGGGCCGGACCGACGACGCGGCGCCGTACGTCGAGCGGGTGCGGGAGACGATCGACGCCCGGATCGCCAAGGTCTCGATCACCGGCAACGAGCTCTCCCAGATCCGCACCCTGGCCGGACAGGACGGCGAGGTGCCGATCAGCGTCCGCAACGGCCTGGAGAGCACCGTCAAGGTCCGGGTCAAGGTCACCTCGGAGAGGCCCAAGCTGCTGAAGATCGAGCCCTACGAGGACTCCATGGTCATCTCCAGCGGCCAGACCGAGACCATCCGGGTCCCGATGATCCCCAACGGCAGCGGCCAGACCTCGGTGACGGTCCAGCTCACCACCGACGACGAGCGCAAGTACGGCGAGCGGGTCAAACTGACCGTGCGGACGACCGGCTACACCGGGATCGCCCTGGTGATCGTGGGCGGCGCCCTCGTGGTGATGCTCGCCGCCGTGGTGATGCGGATCCTGCGCCGCCGCGGAGCCCGTCGCGCCGCGGCCGCCAAACCCCCGGCCCGGCAGCCCGCCGTGCCCGCCGGGAACGAGTCCTGAGCCCGGAGCCCCCGAGAACCTTGGAAGTCGTGAAGCAGTGAAACCAGCGAGCGTCCGGCGGGCGGAGAAGAGCGCATGAGCAGGATCCTGCGAGCCAGCGCGATCATGGCGGCGGGAACGATGGTCTCCCGCGTCACGGGGTTCGCCCGCTCGGCGGTGCTCGTGGCGGCGCTGGGCAGCGCCTACATGGGCGACGCCTACACCATCGCCAACGCGATCCCGTTCATCCTGTTCGACTATCTCATCGGCGGGGTGCTGAGCAGCGTCATCGTCCCGATGATCGTCCGGCACCAGAAGCACGACCCCGACGGCGGCCGGGCCTACGAGCAGCGGCTGATGACGATCGGGACGATCGCCCTGACGGTGCTCACCGTGGTCGCCGTGCTGCTCGCCCACCCGCTGATCAGCCTCTACACCGATGACAGCTGGAGTCCCCGGCGCATCGAGGTCGCGGTCGTCCTGACGCAGTTCGTCCTTCCCCAGATCGCCTTCCTCGGCATCGGGGCCATCGCCGGGGCGATCCTCAACACCCGCGACCGGTTCGCCGCGCCGATGTGGGCGCCGGTGCTGAACAACATCGTGATGATCGGCGTCCTGGCCCTCTACTTCGTGACGGCCGGCGCGGCGGGCTCGGACGTCGATCGGGTGAGCGACGCCGACCTCGCCCTGCTCGGACTGGGCACGACCGCCGGGATCGTGGCCCAGTGCCTGGTGCTGATGGTCTCGCTGCACCGGGCGGGCTTCCGCTTCCGCCCCCGGTTCGGCCTGCGGGAGGCCGGGCTGGGCGAGATGGCCAGGGCCGGCTCCTGGACGATCGTCTACGTGACCATCACCCAACTCGGCTTCCTGGTCACCACCAACATCGCCTCCGGCGCGGGCGACGCGGTCGAGGGCGCGGGCAACACGGCCTACGCCCAGGCGTACCAGCTCTTCCAGCTGCCGTACGGGATCATCGCGGTCTCGGTGATCACCGCGATGCTGCCCCGGATGAGCCGGTCGGCCGGGGAGGGCGACCTGGTCTCGATCCGCGAGGAGTTCGCCTCGGGCGTGCGGCTGGTCTCGGTGCTGCTCGTGCCCGCCGGACTGCTGCTGATGGTGCTGGGCCCGGCCGTGACCGTGCTGATCTACTCCTGGGGCAACAACGACCTGGACAACGCCGTCTACATCGGCAACGTGCTCCAGGTCTTCGGACTGGCGCTGGTGCCGTTCTCGATCTATCAGCTCCTCCTGCGCGTCTTCTACGCCTTCGGCGACACCCGCACCCCGGTCTTCATCGGGGCGGGCAACACGGCGGTGAGCATCGCCCTCAGCGTGCTGTTCGCGGCCGTCCTCCCGCCGCGGTACGTGGTGATGGGCCTGGCCTGCGCCTTCACCGCCGCCTACGTGGTGGGCACCGTGGTCGCCTGGAACCTCGCCGCCCGCCGCGCGGGGGGCCTGAACGGGCGGGCGGTGGCGGCCGGGCTGTCGCGGATGTACACGGCCGCCGTCCCGGGCGCCCTGGTCGCGCTGGGCGTGTTGTGGCTCACGCAGGAGCTGGCGGGCCTGGACCCCCTCAGCGCGGCCGTCATGCTCGCCGCCGGGGGCGGGCTCGGCATGGTGCTCTATCTGGTCATCGCTCACCGCATGCGCATCCCGGAGGTGAGCTCGGTCGTTGGAATGGTGACAGGACGGGTACGGCGGTAACCCAGAGATTCCGCCCACTCGTCTAAAGAGGAGAACCCGGGTGGAACCACTGCGGCACTACCATGGTGCGACGCGTGTGGCGACATGCGGCTAACGGAAGCAGGAGGGCGTGGGCGGATCCACCCGGCATCATGCGAGGCGTTCTCTCGTGTCCACGGGGCACGAGACTGACCTGTCTCCCATTTCGGAGGACTCATGAGCACCTCCGCGATCGAGCCCGGAACGAAACTGGCCGAGCGGTTCCGGCTTGAGGATCGCGTCCACGAGTCCGGTGGAGCCACGCTCTGGAAGGCCGTCGACGAGGTGCTCGCCCGCCCCGTCGCCGTCCACACCTTCGCTCCCGACTTCCCGCGCATCAACGAGGTCGTGACGGCCGCCCGCGCGGCCAGCCGCCTCACCGACCCCCGGCTGACCCAGGTCTTCGACGCCACCGAGGACGACGGCCGCTCCTACGTGGTCAGCGAGTGGGTGAGCGGGGAGAGCCTGACCGACCTGGTCGCCACCGGGTCGCTGGAGCCCGAGCGGGCGGCCGGGCTGGTCGCGGAGCTCGCCGAGGCGCTGGCCCACGCCCACGAGGCCGGCATCCCGCACCTGTGCCTGACCCCCGACCACCTGGTGTGGACGGCCGGCGGCACGGTCAAGCTGCTCGGCCTCGGCATCGACGCCGTCCTGGCCGACGTGGCGGACGACAACATGCGGGTCGACGACGCCGCCCGCGCCGACGCCGAAGGGCTCGGCCGCCTGCTGTACGCCGGGCTGACCGGCCACTGGCCGGGCGAGCCGGACAAGTGCGATCTTCCCGTCGCGCCCACGGACGACGGGCGTTTCTGCACACCGCGCCAGGTCACCGCCGGGGTCCCCAACTACCTCGACACGGTCACCTGCCGGGTGATCCTTCCGGACAGCAGGCGCGGCCTGACCCCGCTGACGACTCCCGCGGAGGTCGCCGAGGCCCTGGAGTCCGTGCCGCGGCCCGTCCCGATGCCCATCCCGACCGCGGCGCCGCCGCCTCCCGTGACGGCCTCCCGCTCGGAGGGCCTGGAGCCCGCGCCCCAGCAGCACCGGCCCACCCAGGCGTCCCCGTCCCAGCACTACGTCCCCCAGCAGTACGCCCCTGCGCCCTCCTCCGGCGGCGGAGGGCTGGTCGGCAAGGTCGTCATGGGCCTGGTCGTCCTGCTGGTGATGGCCGCCGTCGGTCTCGGCGCCTGGACGCTGGGCCGCAACATCGGCAACGGCGGGGTTCCGTCGGCGGACGCCACCTCCAAGCCCTCCACCACCGCGCCGGCCACGGCCACCCGCGAGGTGAAGTCCATGTCGGCCTCGGGCTTCGACCCGCTGGGCGACCAGGAGGAGCAGAGCAAGCGCGCGGCCGCCGCGGTGGACGGCAAGCCCTCCACCGACTGGCACTCCGAGTCGTACGACTCCGCCGACTTCGGCCGGTTGAAGACCGGCGTGGGCCTCCTCCTCGACCTGAAGGACAGCGTGCCGGTCAAGGAGGTGACGATCGACTTCGGCGGCACGTCCGGAGCGAACGTGGAGCTGCGGGCGGGCGACTCCAAGAGCCTGGACGGCCTCGGTGTGATCGCGAAATCCTCCGATGTCGGCGGGAAGACGACCTTCACCGTCGACTCCCCGAAGAAGGGGCGCTACCTCCTGGTCTGGTTCCGGGAACTCCCTCCCCACCAGGGGAGATTCCGGGGGCAGGTGAACGAGGTGAAGGTTCTGGCGGTCAAGTGACGCACTCGGCCATACCAGTGCGATTTGCTCTAGTTCACCCGTCTTCTTGCCGATCATGGGAGATTTCGTGGCACCATCTATCCCGTAGTGGTGTTGTCCCCGGACCGGTATAGCAGGACCTTCCTTGTGAATTCCCCACCCGAGACCCCGCCAGCGGCGGATCAGCAGGCGGCGCGGCCCACCGTGTCCGACGCCGACCTGTTGAACCGGCACATCGCCGGGGATCCGCACGCTTTCAGTGAAATAGTCAAGCGTCACCGAGACCGCATGTGGGCGGTCGCCCTGCGCACGCTGGGCGATCCCGACGAGGCGGCCGACGCCGTACAGGACGCCTTCGTGTCCGCCTACCGCAAGGCCGAGAGTTTCCGCGGCGAGGCGGCGGTCACCACGTGGCTGCACCGCATCGTGGTGAACGCCTGCCTGGACCGCATGCGCAGGAAGTCGGTGCGTCCCGTCGCCGACGACGAGCTGATCGAGGCCGCCGAGCGCGACACCCCGGTCCCCGACCAGACGGCCGAGCGCGAGGTCTCCATGGAGGTCTCCTCCGCGCTCAAGCTGCTGCCGGCGGACCAGCGGGCGGCCCTGGTGCTCGTGGACATGATGGGCTACTCCGTCGAGGACGCGGCCCATGTCCTGCAGGTTCCGAGCGGAACCGTGAAGAGTCGGTGCGCGCGCGGTCGCGCCAAGCTTGTCCCAATTCTTTCGCATCTGCGGAACCGATCTGACCTATCTCGCGTCTCATCGGCGAAGGGAGCAGAACTTCGTGACGGGTGATACGCACTACGACCTGGAGATCCTGGCCGAACTGGCCGAGGGTCTCCTTGACGCCGCCACGGCGCTGCAGGTTCGTGAA
The DNA here is from genome assembly GCF_016863135.1 of Planobispora longispora. GTDB lineage: Bacteria > Actinomycetota > Actinomycetes > Streptosporangiales > Streptosporangiaceae > Planobispora > Planobispora longispora. The sequence goes on along the minus strand of NZ_BOOH01000016.1, from coordinate 51,292 downwards.
CATCTCGCGATCTGCGATCCCTGTGGTGAGAACCTCGCCGATCTCGCAGCTGTCCGCGAGGTGCTCGCGGCGACGCCCACCCCGGCGATGCCGATGGGGGTCGCGCTCCGGATCGACCGAGCGCTGGCCGCCGAGGCCGAGAGCTTCCGTGGAGGTGGTGTCGGGCTGGTGGAAGCACCGGCGTGGGATGACATGATGCGCGACGCGCCGTGGGAGACGCGGAGCGCGCGGAGCTCGGAGTCGCCGGCCTTCCGCGAGCTCCGTGAGCCGGAGGCCGAGCCGGTCACGCGACTGGGGGTCGTCGGCGACGACGGCGTCGTCGTCCCGGTGACGCCGTCCAGGCGGCGCAGGGCCGGAGCCCGGCGCCGGTGGGCCCTGCCCGCCGCCGCGGCGGGAGTGGCCGCGGCCGTGATCGGCGCGACCGTGGTGACGACCGGCATGCTCTCCGCGTCCGGCGGTCCGGTCCCGAACTACCAGGCCGCCCCGGAACCGGCCGGGCCCGAGACGTACCAGGTCACCGACAGCAACTGGAACTACACCGACCAGGAGCTCCGCGGCTCGCTGATGACGTACATCGCTCCGGCGACCATCGTCAACGGCAGCGGCAACTCCGAGCTCACCCGCTGCGTGCAGCAGGTGTCGACGCAGGCCGGCAAGACCCCGTTCGCCGTCGACCAGGGCTTCTACAACGGCCAGGAGGCCAAGATCGTGCTCTTCTGGCACAACAAGGCCAAGAACCAGGTGCGCGTGCACGTGGTCGGCCCCGAGTGCGAGAACGTGCGCAAGCCCGCCCTGGCGTCCTGGAACTAGGGAGAGCCCCCGGGACGGCGGGCCGAATGACCCGTTCGTCCCGGTCTCAAACCCCGGTAATCCGCGTAGGCCCGGTACGGATCCGTCCGTGCCGGGCCTTCTCGCGCCGAGCGGGAATCAGTGGAGCCTAGGATCTGTTGACGCGACTGCAACGACAGAGGGAAAGGCGCAACGCGTGATGGACGTCCGCAATGTGATCATCATCGGATCGGGTCCCGCCGGTTACACGGCGGCGGTTTACTCCGCACGCGCCGACCTCAACCCGCTGGTCTTCGAGGGGTCGGTCACCGCCGGCGGTGCGCTGATGAACACCACCGAGGTGGAGAACTTCCCCGGCTTCCCCGACGGCATCATGGGCCCCGACCTCATGGACGGGCTGCGCAAGCAGGCCGAGCGGTTCGGCGCCGAGCTGGTCGCCGACGACGTGGTCGAGGTCGACCTGACCGTCACCCCCAAGGTCGTCAAGACCGCCGAGGGCACCTTCCACGCCCAGGCCGTCATCCTGGCCACCGGCTCGGGCTACCGCGAGCTGGGCGTGCCCAACGAGAAGCGCCTGTCCGGCCACGGCGTGTCCTGGTGCGCCACCTGTGACGGCTTCTTCTTCCGCGGCCAGGACATCGTGGTCGTCGGCGGCGGCGACACCGCCATGGAGGAGGCCACCTTCCTGACCCGGTTCGCCAGCTCGGTGACCGTCGTGCACCGCCGGGACGAGCTGCGCGCCAGCAAGATCATGCAGGATCGCGCGTTCGCCAACGAGAAGATCCGTTTCGTCTGGGACAGCGAGGTCGTCGACGTCCTGGGCGAGGAGAAGGTCTCCGGAGTACGGCTGCGCAACCTCAAGACCGGCGAGAAGACCGAGCTCGCCGCCACCGGCCTGTTCATCGCCATCGGCCACGACCCCCGCACGGAGCTGGTCAAGGGTCAGGTGGAGCTGGACGACGAGGGCTACATCAAGGTCGACGCCCCCTCCACGCGCACCAACCTGGACGGCGTCTTCGCCGCCGGCGACGTGGTCGACCACACCTACCGGCAGGCGATCACCGCCGCGGGCACCGGCTGTTCCGCGTCCCTGGACGCCGAGCGCTGGCTGGCCGACCGCGCCGACGCCTGAGAACAACAGCACGACGGGAAAAGACCCAGGAAAGAGGGAGTTAAGAACCGTGGGCGCCATCAAGAACGTGACCGAGGCCAGCTTCGAGAGCGACGTCCTGAAGAGCGACAAGCCCGTGCTCGTCGACTTCTGGGCCGAGTGGTGCGGCCCGTGCCGCCAGGTCGCGCCGGTCCTGGAGGAGATCGCCAAGGAGCAGGGCGAGAAGCTGGAGATCGTCAAGCTCAACGTCGACGAAAACCAGGCAATTGCCCAGAAGTACGGCGTACTCCAGATCCCGACCCTGAACGTCTATAAGAACGGAGAGGTTGTGAAGCAGATCATCGGCGCCAAGCCGAAGGCCATGCTGCTTCGCGAGCTCGAGGGCATCATCTAGGACGCCTCCCGTCGGGGTCGTTCCGGAGGGCCCCCTGCGGCCGGCCGCACCCCACGGCGGCTTCCGGCCGTACCACCCGCTTCCGAGCGGCACACCCACCGGTGAAAGCCCTCTCGCCCCTCGCGAGGGGGCTTTCGCATGCGCTCCGGGCACCGCACACGGACCGCCGGAGACCGCACACGGATATCCGGAGACTGCATACGGGCGGCCGAAGACTGCTCACGGGCGTCCCGGGCACCGCTCAGGGGCGGCCGGACATCGCCCGCGGGCGGCCGGACGCGGCTGGGCGCTCCTGAGAGGGGCTCAGACGGGCCGCAGCGCCCGTTCCGGGCTCATGGAACCCAGCAGCCTCTCCAACGCCACCTCGACGTCCTCACGCCACGAGACGGCGTTCTTGAGCTCCAGGCGGAGGCGGGGGAAGCGCAGGTGCGGCCGTACGGTCTTGAACCCCACGGAGAGCAGATACTCGGCGGGCATCAGGCACGCCCCCGGCTGCTCCCACTTCAGGTCGCCGAACGCCTCGATCGCCCGCACCCCGCGCCGGGTCAGGTCCTTGGCCACGCCCTGCACGAGCATCCGGCCGAGCCCCCCGCCGGAGAACTCCGGGATGATGTGCGCGGTCATCAGCAGCACGGCGTCGGCGCTGACGGGCGAGGTGGGGAAGGCCACCGAGCGCGGCACGTAGAGCGGGGGCGCGTAGAGCACGAACCCGGCGGGCACCCCGTCCACGTATGCGATCTTCCCGCAGCTCCCCCACTCCAGGAGGGTGGCCGAGATCCAGGCCTCTTTCTCCAGCTCCGGATCGCCCGCCTCGATCGCCCGCTCCCCCGTGACGGGGTCGAGCTCCCAGAAGACGCACCGACGGCAGCGGCGCGGCAGGTCGTCAAGGTTGTCGAGAGTGACGTTAGCCAGCCGACGCGACACCTGTTGGCCCCAATCCTGGCAAGACGAGTGCGAAATACACGCGTAAACGACGTCCCCAGCTGGCATCGTAGCCCAGCGAGGGTCTCCGTTTCAGGGTGTACGGTCCCGCACGCGGGTAGCCGGAATCACTGACGTACCCTTGTTTATCTAGTTTGAGCACATGTGCTCTCATACGACCTAGGAGGTGGACCGTGTCCCAGGAGCCGGATCACGGTCGGACCGTCGCGGCCCACGGGTCGCGTATCGACGCCTACGTCGACCGGTACGCCGCGCGAGCTACCGGGATGGTCGCCTCCGAGGTCCGAGCTCTTTTCGCCGTCGCGTCGAGGCCCGAGGTGGTCTCGCTGGCCGGCGGCATGCCGTACGTCACCGCCCTCCCCCTGGACGTGGTGGGAGAGCTGGTCTCCGACCTGGTGGCCCGGCGCGGCCCGGTCGCGCTCCAGTACGGCTCCGGCCAGGGTGACCCGCACCTGCGCGAGCAGATCTGCGACGTCATGCGCCTGGAGGGGATCGAAGGCAACGCCGACGACGTCGTGGTGACGGTCGGCTCGCAGCAGGCCCTCGACCTGATCACCCGCATCTTCATCGACCCCGGCGACGTCATCCTCGCCGAGGGCCCGTCCTACGTGGGCGCGCTGGGCACCTTCGCCGCCTACCAAGCCAAGGTCGTGCACATCGCGATGGACGACGAGGGCATCATCCCCGAGTCCCTCGCGCAGACCGTCTACGCCCTGCAGACCGCGGGCAGCCGGATCAAGTTCCTCTACACGATCCCCACCTTCCAGAACCCCGCGGGCGTGACGCTCAACGCCGAGCGCCGGGGGCAGGTGCTGGAGATCTGCCAGCGCGCGGGCGTGCTGATCGTCGAGGACAATCCGTACGGCCTGCTCGGCTTCGACGGCGATCCCATGCGGGCGCTGCGCGCCGACAACCCCGACGGCGTCGTCTACCTCGGCTCGTTCTCCAAGACGCTGGCCCCCGGTTTCCGGGTCGGCTGGGCCCTCGCCCCGCACGCCGTCCGCGACAAGCTGGTGCTGGCGATGGAGTCCGCGGTCCTGTCGCACTCCACCTTCACCCAGCTCGCCGTCGGCGAATACCTGGCGACCCAGCCGTGGCGCGAGCAGATCAAGACCTTCCGCGAGCTCTACCGCGAGCGGCGGGACACGATGCTCTCCTCGCTGGAGGCGTTGATGCCGGCCGGCTGCACCTGGACGCGCCCCCGCGGCGGGTTCTTCGTCTGGGCGACCCTCCCCGAGGGACTCGACTCCAAGGTGCTCCTGCCGCGCGCGGTCGCCGAGCGGGTGGCGTTCGTCCCGGGCACGGGCTTCTACGCCGACGGCAGCGGGGCCCGCTTCATGCGGCTGTCCTACTGCTACCCGGAGCCCGAGCGCATCCGCGAGGGGGTCCGCCGCCTGGCCGGGGTGGTCGAGCAGGAGCTCCAGCTCCGCGACACGTTCGGCACCGGCGCCTACCCCGACCACATCGGCGTCGACACCCCGGGTCCCGACCTCGCCTGACCCGCCGTCGGGCCGGGCCGCCGCCTCCGGGTCCCGGCCTGGCCTGCCCGGCGACCGGGGCCGGGCTGACGTTCTCGGCGCCGGTACGGCGAGCCGGTGCCGTCGGTGCGGCGAGCCGGTGCGGCGCGCGGCCCGGGGGAACCTCCGTGGTCACCTGCGCCGGAGTACCGTACGGTGACTTCCGGTGTCGTCATGCGACGATCATTCGGGTGTTGGGAAAGCGGCCCGGAGGTCCCGGAGAGGGACCGGGGGCCTGAGGAGGTATTCGGATGAGCGATCTCGGCCACGTACTCGTCCTGGCGGGCGGGCTGTCCTACGAGCGGGAGGTGTCCCTCCGCTCGGGACGCCGGGTGAGCGAGGTGCTGCGCGCCGCGGGCGTCTCCGTCGAGACGCGCGACACCGACGCGTCACTGGTCCCCTCGGTGCTGGCCGACCCGCCGAGCGCGGTCTTCGTCACCCTGCACGGCGGAGCCGGCGAGGACGGCGCCATCCGCTCGGTGCTCGACCTGCTCTCCGTTGCCTACGTGGGGGCCGGATCCGACGCCTGCCGCATCGCCTTCGACAAGCCCACGGCGAAGACGATGGTCCGATCCGTCGGCCTGCGCACCCCCGATTCGGTGACGCTCCCCAAGGAGACCTTCCACGACCTGGGCGCGTCCGCGGTCCTGGGCCGCATCGTGGAACGCCTCGGCCTGCCGCTGTTCGTCAAGCCGTCCCGCGGCGGCTCCGCGCTCGGCGCCTCGATCGTCCGCAGCGCCGAGGACCTCCCCTCGGCCATGGTCGGCTGCTTCGCCTACGGGGACACGGCTCTGATCGAGCGCTACATCGAGGGCGTCGAGGTCGCCGTCTCCGTGGTCGATCTGGGCGAGGGCCCCGTCGCCCTGCCGCCCGTGGAGATCGTCCCCGTGGACGGCGTCTACGACTACGCCGCCCGGTACACCGCGGGCCGCACGGAGTTCTTCGCCCCGGCCCGCCTGTCCCCCGAGGTCTCCGCCGCCTGCGCCGAGATGGCCGTGACCGCGCACACCGCCCTGGGCTTGCGGGACATCTCCCGCACCGACCTCATCGTCGATGCCGAGGGCCGTCCCCACTTCCTCGAAGTCAACGTCGCCCCCGGCATGACCGAGACCTCCCTCCTCCCGATGGCCGCCGAGGCCGCCGGAGAGGACCTCGGCTCCCTGTGCCGCATCCTCCTGGAGCAGGCCGCCGCCCGCGGCTCCGCCTGACCGGCATCCCGCATCCCGCGTCCTCCGTCTCCGTCTCCGCCTCCGCCTCCGGCGCTCGCCGCAGCGCCGGTGCGGCGAGGCCCGGCGGCTCCGCCGTACGGTGGGAGCCGGGCGACCGCGCGGACGCCTCCCTCACCTACCCTCGTACGGCGGAGCCGGGCGACCACGCGGACGCCCCCCTCACCTACGCTGGCCCTGTGCTGACCACCACGCTTTTCCCCAAGAGCTTCGCCAGTGACAACCACGCGGGCGTGCATCCGAAGATCCTCTCCGCTGTCATGGAGGCCAACGTCGGGGACGCCCCGGCCTACGGCTCGGATCCGTGGACCGAGGCGATGCAGGACGCCTTCCGCGCCGAGTTCGGCTCCCAGGCGACGGCGTACGCGATGTTCAACGGCACCGGCGCCAACGTGGTGGGACTGGGCCTGCTCCTGCGCCTCTACGACTCCGTCCTCTGCCCGGCCACGGCCCACATCAACACCCACGAGGGCGGGGCGGCCGAGCGCGTCCTGGGCGCCAAGCTCGTACCGCTCCCCACCGACGACGGGAAGGTCGCGCCCGACGACATCCGCGACCACCTCTCGGTCCTCGGCAACACGCAGTACGCCCAGCCCCGGGTCATCTCCATCTCTCAGGTGACCGAGTGCGGCACCGCCTACACCGCCGACGAGATCTCGGAGCTCGCGGAGTTCGCCCACTCCCGGGGGCTCTTCCTCCACATGGACGGGGCGCGCCTGGCCAACGCGGCGGCCGAGCTCGGCTGCTCGATGCGCACCCTCACCACCGACGCCGGTGTGGACGTGCTCAGCTTCGGCGGCACCAAGAACGGCGCCATGGGAGCCGAGGCGCTCGTCATCCTCAACCCCGAGCTGGACTCCTCGGCGCTGTTCCTCCGCAAGCAGGGCATGCAGCTCGCCTCGAAGATGCGCTACGTCTCCGTCCAGCTGACCGCGCTCCTCGCCGACAACCTCTGGCACGACAACGCCGCCCACGCCAACGCGATGGCCCACCGCATCGCCGACGGCATCAGCGATCTGCCGGGGGTTTCCCTGCGCTGGCCCGTCCAGTCCAACGCGGTCTTCCCCCGGCTCCCGGAGAAGGCCGTCACCGAACTCCAGCAGCGCTACCTCTTCCACATGTGGGACGCCGCGGAGAACGTGGTCCGTCTGGTGACAGCCTTCGACACCACCCCGGAACAGGTGGACACCTTCGTCTCCGACATCCGCACGGCGGTCGCCTCCCACTCATGAAGAGGGCGATGTTTCACGTGAAACATCGCCCCTCCCCTGTGGTGTTCGCCGCATCGGTCGTCCACGACGTACGGCCGAACGTGTCTCAGTGATGGGGCGGGAACTCAGGAATCCTTCTCCAGTCGGGAGACGATCGCCTCGGCGACGACGAGATCCTCCCAGGACATGCCCGAACTCTTGAACAGGACAGGCCGGTCCGCGGCGAGCTCCACCTCGCCGCGGACGGTTGAACGCATCGCGACCAGGTGCTGCGGGGTGACGGCGTTCTCCGCGACGGCCATCACGATGTCGCCGCACTCGCGCAGCGCCGTCTTCACGTCTTCGACGATGACCTGCGCACGCCGGAACAGAGCCGCGTCGATCTCCCGGGCGTCGGGCTCGTGCGAACCCACGGCGATCACCACCGCGTCATCGCGTACGAGCGTCGAGTCGAAGAGAGGGACGCGCGAGTCCGTGGCGCACACCACCACGGCCGCATCGCGAACCGCCTCTGCGGCCTCGTCGCCGCCGGTGCTCACGATCGCGACGTCAGGACGCCGGAGCCGGGCGTACGCCTCCGGATGCCGCACGACGTAGGTCACGCCGGCGATCTCCCGCTTCCCGGCCAGCACCGATCGCAGCGTGTCGGCGTGCCCCGTCCCCTGGGGTCCGGCGCCGAAGACGACGACACCGGCGGGCTCGGTCGTTCGCGTCAGGGCGGGTCCGACCGCCGCGACCGAGACGGCCGGGGTGCGCAACGCGGTCAGCACGGGGCCGTCGAGCAGGGTCTTGGGAGCGAGGGTCACGGCGTCGAACAGCACGTACAGCCCTTGGATCCGGGGCAGGCCGGCGCCGCTGTCGCGCGGGGCGACAGTAGCGATCTTCACTCCGGCGCTCCTGGCGAGTTCGCTGGGCATGAGGAGGAACTGCCCGTGCCGGATGCCGACCTGGCTTCGCACGGGATCGTCGGCGGGGTCGAATCCGTCGCGCAACACCGCCTCGACGGCCTGGACGGCCTCACGCGGTGACAGCAGCGCGGCGATCTGCTCGGGGCCGATGTACGGCAAGGACGCTGGAGTCACCGGAGCACGAACCCCTCTCCCAGAGAATCCTCCGGATCGATCTCGAAGATGTGCCGGCCGGTCCGGAAGGCCATGCCGGTGATCTCGGGGACGACGGCCCGACGGCCGGCCACCGTCAGCTCCCCCGCGATCCGCGCGTGGAACCGGGTTCCCACGATGGAGTCGTGGACGAGCTCCCGCCCGGGCCACAGGACGCCGTCTGCGGCGAGAACGGCCACCCGCGAGCAGGTCCCCGATCCGCACGGCGAACGATCGACCTCACCGTCGGCGAAGACGGTGACGTTGCGCTGATGAAGATTCCCCTCGGCGTCGGTTCCGAGGTCTTCGAACAGGATGGTGCCGTAGACGCCGCTGAGCCGGTCGTCGAGCGGGTGGACGGCGTACGCGGTGTCGTCGAGGAGCCACTTGATCTCACGGCCGACGGCGATCAGCTCGGTGTAGTTCTCCGGAGCGACGCCGAGGCCGATGCCGGAGGCGTCCAGATGTGCGTACGTCGCCCCGCCGAAGCCGATGTCGACGACGACCTCGCCGCGTGAGGTCGTCACCTCGACCTTCCGGTGGAGGGGGTAACTGGGAACGCTGACGAAGTCGACCCCGGTGAACCGCTCCCCGTCGGTGCGGACCCGCGCGGTCACCCGTCCGGACGGCACGTCGATGCGCACCTCCGCGACACCCGACGGGTCGGGTTCCACCAGCCCGCTGTGCACCGCCCACACGCCCAGCGCGATGGTCCCGTGGCCGCACGCCGTGGAGAAGCCGTCCTTGTGCCAGAACAGGACGCCGACATGCGCGCCGTCGTCGTCGGGCTCGACGAGGAACCCGCCGTACATGTCCGCGTGCCCGCGCGGTTCGAAGCACAACAACCGGCGAAGACGGTCGACGTGCGGGTCGCCGATCGCGAACATGCGCTTCTCCGCCACCGTCGCGCCCTCGATGGCGACCGGCGGATCGCTGACGATCCGGAACGGCTCACCGGCGGTGTGGTAGTCCGTGGTCGAGATCTCTCGGATCCTCATGCTGCCCTGCCCGGGAACGGCGCTACGGAGGAGTCGCGGTGCTGTCGGATCACCTCGATCAACGTACCAGCCGAACATGCCACCGGCCTGCCACGCGGCCCAGGGCTCTCCGGTTCCGGGACGGCTGTGCCCGGCCGGGTCGGCAGGCGCGTCAGGACGGCGTCTGAATTCCCGCAATGCTCTTGCGCCGCCGACTATCCGTCAGGGAACCTTGACGACTATGACGCTGAAGTTCGCCGAGCTTCCCGACCATGAGGGCTTCGTCGCACCCGTGCTTCCCAATGGGGAGCCGGCGCCGTCCGCCAGTGCCTTCACCAAGACCTTCGTCGGTTATCAGGCCGCATGTTCCTGCGGGTGGACCGACCGGCGCCGGTTTCCGGCCACTCCGGAGGGCTCCAAAGAGGCGGAGTACCGATGGTGGAGCAGGCATGCCCCACCACTGCTCGCCGCCGCGCCCCCGAGCTGGCTGGTGACCAAGTCGAACCTGCTGTGCGAGCAGATCGTCAGCCTTGCGGCCGAGCGTCCTCTCGCCGCCCTCACTCTGCTGTCGCAGATAGAGAGCTGGCAGCGCACCCTGCTCGATCAGGCCGTCTCCCGGGCCCGGGAGACCGGGGCCTCCTGGGCGGAAGTGGGAGAGGCGATGGGCGTCTCCAAGCAGGCCGCCCACGAGCGGTTCAGGGCCCACGTGAGCACCTGAGCGGCTTCAGGCGAGGCGCACCCCGCTCCGCTCGGGTGCGCCGCCGCCGCACCGGTGCCAGGCTTGATCAGCTTCAGGCGGACCGGTAAGTCGCGATGATCACACCGGTGCCGGTCGTGGTGGACCCCGCCAGATGAAGAGCGGGCAGATCCGGGCCGGAGCCGGGGAACAGCCTGCGGCCCTCTCCCAGGACCAGGGGGTGGATCAGGAGGACGAACTCGTCGACGAGGCCGTACGGGAGCAGCGACCGGACGAGCACCCCGCTGCCGAACACCACCAGATTCTCCGCCACCTCCTCCTTGAGTCCCGCCACGGCGGCTGCGGCGTCGCCCTTGAGGAGGGTGGAGTTCTGCCAGGGCAGCGGCTCGGTCAGCGTGGTCGACGCCACGTACTTCTGCGCGCGGTCGAGCGCCTCGGTGAACGGATTCGGCGCCTGCCTGGGCCAGTAGTCCGCGAAGCGCTCGTATGTCGTACGGCCGGCCAGCAGCGACCAGGAGCTCGACATGGAGGCGCCCATGACCTCCTGCATGACCGGGTCGTGGTTCCTGGTCGCCCATCCCCCGTGCCGGAAGCCGTCGCGCGGATCCTCCTCCGGGTGCCCCGGCGCCTGCATGACGCCGTCAAGCGTCAGATGCTCGATCACGACGACCTTGCCCATGAGATGCCTCCTGCGGTGCCGGTGCCGGTGCCGTACGCCGGGGCCGTCCCCGGCATGTCTCCACCCCCTACACGAACGGCAGACCGCCGGATCGACAGCGCGGAGCCGTCTGTCCGCCTCGATGAGCACGGCTACGGCGGGCACCCCTGAAGCTCCTCAGGAGAGATATCGGGTGGCCCCTCACGGACAGGCTCGATTCTGACGGCACCGGTAGTTCTGGTGGCGCCGACAGAAGAGGCGATGCTCTTCTCACCACGGCGGGGGCCGCGCTCTCCTCAACACGCCGAGGGCCGCGATGTTTCACGTGAAACATCGCGGCCCTCGGCGTACGGCGACTACAGATCCTCTGAGCGCAGCGACTCGGGAGACATCGTGGCGATGATTCGCTCAAGGTCGTCGATGGTCGCGAACTCGACCACGATCCGGCCCTTACGCCGCCCGAAGTCCACCTTCACCCGCGTCTCGAAATGGTCGGACAGCCGGTCCGCCAGCCGACGGAGCGACGGGTCCTCTTCGGGCTTCACCCGGGGGGCGCGGGGCTCGGCGGGAGCAGCCGCAGCGGACGCATCGCCCACGGCCACGATCTCCTCGACCGCCCGCACCGAGAGCAGCTCCGCCACGATCCGGTCGGCCAGGCGCTCCTGCGCCGCCGGGTCGTCCATGGCCAGCAGCGCCCGCGCGTGTCCTGCGGAGAGCACGCCCGCCGCGACGCGCTTCTGGATCTTCGGTGGGAGATTGAGAAGGCGCAGGGTGTTCGTCACATGCGCACGGGAACGACCGACCCGGGTGGCGAGCTGCTCGTGGGTCGCGCCGAAGTCGTCCAGGAGCTGCCGGTAGGCGGCCGCCTCTTCGATCGCGTTCAGCTGCTCGCGCTGGAGGTTCTCGATCAGCGCGTCGAGGAGGAGCTTGTCCTCCGCCGTCTCCCGGACGATCGCGGGGATCACATCGAGCTCGGCCAGCTGGGACGCCCGCCAGCGGCGCTCCCCCATGATGAGCTCGTAGCGGCCCTCGCCCACCGGACGCACCACGACCGGCTGCAGGAGGCCGACCTCCTTGATGGACGCGGCCAGCTCCTCCAGAGCCCCTTCGTCGAAGACCTCACGTGGCTGCCGGGGGTTCGGGGAGATGACCTTGAGCGAGAGCTCGGCGAAGTAGGCTCCGGCGACCGGCTTGAGGTCCGGCCCCGGCTCTCCCCCCGAGATGCTTCCCAGGCCCCTCCGGATCGGGCTCACCGGTTCCGGTGCGATCGCCGTCGTGGTCGCTCCCGACGTCACGGGCTCGGCGGGTGGAGGCGCCGTCGGGATGAGTGCTCCCAGACCTCGGCCCAATCCCCTGGGCTTGCTCACTGCCCCTCCCCCGGCGTCGTGGTTCCGCTCTCAGTAGTGTGCATGACCCCAGCAGTGTTCATGACGAGGCCCGCCACGACGTTCTCACCGTTCACACCGCCGCGCCGCGGTATGCGATCTCACGGGCGGCGTCCATGTAGGCCATCGCGCCGCTGGAGCCCGGGTCGTAGGTCATGACCGACTGGCCGTAGCTCGGGGCCTCGGAGACACGCACGCTCCGGGGGATCAGCGTGCTCAGGACCCGGTCGCCGAAGTGGGACCGTACCTCGTCTGCGACCTGGGAGGCGAGGCGGGTACGGCCGTCGTACATCGTCAGGAGGATGGTGGACAGGTCGAGCGTGGGGTTCAGGTGGGCCTTCACCAGATCCACGTTCCGCAGCAGCTGGCCCAGGCCCTCCAGCGCGTAGTACTCGCACTGGATCGGGATGAGCAGTTCGTTCGCGGCCATCAGGGCGTTGACCGTCAGGAGGCCGAGCGAGGGCGGACAGTCGATGAGGATGTAGTCGAGCTCGATGGCGTCGTAGGCCGCCAGGGCGCGCTGGAGCCGTGCTTCACGGGCGACCATGGAGACCAGCTCGATCTCGGCTCCGGCCAGGTCGATGGTGGCGGGAGCGCAGTAGAGCCCGGGCATCTCCGGGACTTCCTTCACCGCCTCGATGAGCGGCATGTCCTCCACGAGCACCTTGTACATGTCCGGCACGTCGCCGCGGTGCTCGATGGACAGCGCCGTGGAGGCGTTGCCCTGCGGGTCGAGGTCCACCACCAGGACGCGCTGGCCGTGCATGGACAGCGCTGCGGCCAGGTTCACCGATGTGGTGGTCTTGCCCACGCCGCCCTTCTGGTTGGCGACGGTGAAGATGCGAGTCCGAGGCGGTCGCGGCCACTCGCCGTTCCGGCTCCCCGGGGAGTCACCGGACGGGACCGTAGTCGTCTGGGTCGATGTTTCACGTGAAACCACTGAACTGAGTGCCTCTCGTACCAGCGGCGAGTCGCCGGGGTTAAGGGGGGTCTGGGTCACGGTCGTCATCCTTCCGGTCGGTACGGCCATGCTGGCCGGCCCGGCACTGTCAACCGGCCTCACCTCGGTGACCGGTTTCCCTGCCTCGACCGTTCTCGCCGGCTCCGCCGGACTCGCGCTCCCGGAAGGAGCCGGCAGCGGCCAGCCCAGACCGGAGGAGCGTCCAGGCCGCCGGGAGACGGGGCTCCGAGGCCAGCCGAGACCGCTCATCATGCTGACGATCGCACTCTCACGGTCATCCACTGGCCTCTACTCGCTTTGCTCGGTCTGTCTTACTGGCCTCGTGCCCGCTTCGACCGCGAGGCCCGGTCTGTCCGGCGAGAGGCCTGCGACGCTTTCATGGGGGCCCGACCGGCGACCACCCTGACGAGAGTTGCAGGCGGCTCGACCTTACCGTGCCCGACCGAAACAAGCTCGGCTGTCCGCACTCCACTGGAGCGCAATTGCGTGTCGGCGGCCGCGAGTTCCTCCGCCGCGCGCTCCCCCTTCATCGCCAGCAGCTCTCCCCCTTCACGCAGAAGCGGCAGCGCCCACGTCAGCAGCCGGTCCAGGGGCGCCACCGCGCGCGCGGAGGCCACGTCGAACTCGCGCCTGCCCGCGAACTCCTCCGCCCGCCCGCGGAGCACCTCGACGTTCTCGAGTTTCAGCGTCTCCACACACTCTTCCAGGAAGACCGTCCTGCGCAGGAGCGGTTCCAGGAGCGTGACCGAGATGTCCGGCCGGACGATCGCGAGCACCAGGCCGGGCAGGCCCGCGCCGGACCCGATGTCGACCAGCCGTACGTCGGCGGGGATCGCCTCGGCGACCACCGCGCAGTTGAGCAGGTGGCGGTCCCAGATCCGGGGGATCTCACGCGGACCGAGCAGTCCGCGCACGACGCCGGGACCGGCCAGCAACTCCGCGAACGCCTCCGCGCGGGACCAGGCCTCACCGGTGAACACCTCGTGAGCGACCTCGGGCGGCTCGGGCAACTGCTGGTCGGTCACTGAACGATCACTCTTTCCTCAGAATCCACACGCCGACCCAGAGGGTCTGTGGCCGACAGGTCACCGGCTAACACATGTCAGGGTTCCCGCCGCCCAGCCGGGAGCGAGAACCCCTGGGGAATGCACTGACAGCGCGAGCGTACCTGAAGTACGGCAGTCGAACTGGCTAGCGGATAGGGCGGGCACAGGCGGGACGAAGAGCGATCCGGGAAAGCGGGGATATATCGCCGGAAGTGTGGCGCCACGGATCCCGCCGACCACCGGCCACCGCCCAGCCGCCGACCGACCACCACCAACCGGCGACTGCCAACCGCCAACCGCCGGCCGCCACCCGGCCGCCACCCGGCCGCCGGTGAGCGACGGCCGCCCGGAGAAGGCTCCGCATGGAAAAGCCGCCGTTCCCGACGGGTCGGGAACGGCGGCCGGTCCGCTCGCCGTACGGCGTCGCCGCTACGCGGGGAGGACGACCACGAAGCGGCGGGGCTCCTCGCCCTCGGACTCGCTCCGCAGGCCCGCGGCCGCGACGGCGTCGTGCACGATCTTGCGCTCGAAGGGGGTCATCGGACGCAGCGCCTTGGGCTCGCCGGAGCGCTTGACGTCCGCGGCCACCTTGGCGCCGAGCTCCTTGAGCTCGGTCCGGCGGCGCTCGCGGTAGCCGGCGATGTCGAGCATGAGGCGGGAGCGCTCACCCGTCTGGCGGTGGACGGCGAGACGGGTGAGCTCCTGGAGGGCCTCCAGGACCTCGCCGTTGGCGCCCACCAGGTCGACGCCCTTGACGTCGACCACCGACACGACGGCGCGGTCGCCCTCGACGTCCATGTCGATGTCGCCGTCGATGTCGGCGATGTCGAGCAGACCCTCGAGGTAGTCCGCTGCGATCTCACCCTCCTGCTCCAGGGCTGAGAGATCGGGAGCCGTCTTGGTCGCGGTCTCCTGCTGGGCCTCGGACACGTCCAGCCACTCCTTCGTGCTGTCGGGATGGGAATTCAGGGCTTCTTTCCGCCCGGGCGCTTGCTGCGGGGCTGGCGGGCCAGGTGGTCCTGCCGGCGGACGACCTTGGGTCCCGGCGGCTCGGGCGGAGCCTCAGGCTCGGGAGCGGTCTTCTTCAGCTTGCTCATCAGGCCGGGCTTGGGCGCGGGAGTGACCACGTTGCCCTTGGCGTCGACCACCGGCGCGGGGTTGCGGCTGTAGAACCAGTGCTGCTGGCCGAGCGTCCACAGGTTGGTGGTGACCCAGTAGAGGACGAGACCGAGAGGGAAGTTGAGCGAGAAGATCGCGAACAGCGGCGAGATGTACATCAGGATCTTCTGCTGCTGCGCCATCGGGTTGTCCGGCATCTGCGCCATCGAGCGGGTCACGCTCTGCCGGACGGTGAGGAAGGTGGTCAGCGAGCTGACCGCCACGAAGATCCCGATGACGACTTTGGCCAGGACCGCGTCGGCGCCGAGCTCGACGATGTCGGCCGAGCTGGTGAAGAACGTCGCCGGAAGCGGGGCGCCGAAGATGTGCGCCGCCCGGGCGTCGTTCACCAGGTCCTGGGACATGCCGAACTTCGGCTGGCCGGCCGCCATCGCCTGCAGCACGGTGAACATCGAGATGAAGATCGGGAACTGCGCCAGGATCGGCAGACAGCCGCCGAGCGGGTTGGCCCCCGCCCCCTGGTACAGCGCCATGACCTCCTGGTTCATGCGCTGCTTGTCGTTCTTGTAGCGCTTGCGCAGCTCCTGCACCTTGGGCGCGAGCTCCTGCATCTTCTTCGACGAGCGCATCTGCTTGAGGAAGAGCGGGAAGATCAGGATTCGCATCAGCACGGTCAGCGTGATGATGGTCAGCGCCCAGTTGAGCCCGCTGTCTCGCGGGATGAAAGTGCTGTATCCCGCATGAATCCAGGTGATGACTTGCGCAACGGCCGTATAGAGCCAGTTGAGCCAGGACAGCTCCACCGAGCTAGCTCCCTTGCGTTTCGTGGGACCGGACCGGGCGTGGGGGCACCGGGTCTAAACCTCCGGGATGGAATGGGTGGCAACGCCCGATTCTCCGGATCGTCAGCCATATGCCGCGCAGCGCGCCGTGGACGGCGATCGCCTCAAGGCCGTAGGCGCTGCACGAGGGGTGGAAACGGCAACGGGGGCCCAGCAGGGGGCTCACGAACGCCCGGTAGAACCGGATGGGAGCCATCAGGGCCCTGGCTGCCGGGGAGCTCCCGGCGGTCTGCTGCGCCGTCATCGTCGTCCGTCCATGCGAGTCTTGGGGGACTCTCGCCGCCTGAGTAAACGATCCAGCGCGACGTCGAGTTCGGCGGCAAGGCGCTCGCTTCGCGCGGACGCGGCCGGTGGATTGGCGCGTACAACCAGCAGGCTACCCCGCGGAAGCCGATCAAGGCGTTCCCGCATCAGGTGTCTCAGCCGGCGTTTGACCTGATTGCGGATCACCGCGCCGCCGACGGCACGGCTCACGACGAATCCCACCAGGGGCGGGTCGTCCGTCACAGCAGGTTCTGCGGGCACGCGAAGGTGCGCGACCAGGGTGGGACGGCCGGCGCGACCGCCCTTCCTGACCGCGTCGGCGAAATCCTCGCCCCGGCGCATGCGGGATCCGGACGGCAGCACGAGAGGACCTTCCGACCCTGGGCAGGTACGGCTTTCGCCCGCCGACAGCGTGGCCGACGGGCGAAGGGACGCCGCTGCCCGGCCCGGCACGGGGCCGGGCACGGTGGATGACGCGTCAGGCGGAGAGCTCGGCGCGGCCCTTGCGACGACGGGCGGCCAGGATGGCGCGGCCGGCGCGGGTGCGCATACGCAGCCGGAAGCCGTGGGTCTTCGCGCGGCGGCGGTTGTTCGGCTGGAAAGTACGCTTGCTCACGAGTGGCTCCAGGCTTGAGGCTCATCCCCAGCACATGGGGACGCTCGACAGTGGCTGACTTGCCGGATGCGAGGCATGCGAAATAGCCGTCGCGTGGCAAGCCGACCGTCGTACGTTACGGGGAGGACGCGTCCCAGGTCAAACCGGGAACCGCGGCACTCAGGTTATCCACTGTTCCACAGGGCGGTTATCCACCGCGTAACTTTGTCCACAGGATGTGCGCCCAGCCCCCCTCGCACTGCCACTAGGCTGTGGACAACGTCTTGTACACAGCTGTGGACACGGGCTACTGTCGGCGCTTCGAACCATCTCTCCACTGCCGGAACAAGGACTTGGCGGTCAGTACGGGGCTGTGTACAGCCTGTGGATCCGATGTGGATTTCGAGGCCGGTGCCAGTGGCCTCGCGCCCGGCACCGATCTGTGGACAACGAGAGAGTCCGATGCGCTCGGCGGCCATCGGTGTGGATAAGTGCGAAGGCAGCGCGGTGAGCTTGTACGGGGGCCCCGCCGGGAGGAGGAAGCCGAGCCGTGGATGAGATGGATCTCGGCGCGGTCTGGGCACGGGTGCTGGAGAACTCCCTCAATGAGGGTGTTCCGCCGGTTCACCGCGCCTGGCTCGGTATGACCCGGCCCTTCGGGTTGATGAACGACACCATCGTGCTGGCCGCTCCGAGCGATTTCGCCAGGGATGTCCTGGACAACAAGCTCCGTCCCCTGGTGACCCATGCGCTCTCCCAGGAGCTCGGCCGTCCCATCCGGTTCGCGGTGATGGTGGATCCTTCGGCGGCCCGTTCCGAGCAGGGGGGGACCCCCAGGTCGAAGCCTTATCCACAGGCTTCTCCACAGGCTCCGCAGCCGAATTATCCCCAGACCCCGCCGCTTCCCCAGGTGGATTATCCACAGGGCGACGGAGCCCAGCAGGGCTATGGCCAGCAGGGAATTCCCCAATCCCCCGGTGCTTCCGGCATCCCGTCGGGCTATCCCCACCCCGCTCCCGCGGGCCCTCCGTCCACCGAATATCCACAGCGCCAGTCACAGGGCCAGCAGTTCGCCTATCCTTACCCCCGCGCCGAGGAGCCCGGGCAGCCGTACCTCCCGGCGGAGTCCCCCGCGGGTCAGTCCCCGGCCGAGCAGAACCCCGGCTACGGCCGGAGCGGATACACCCCTCAGCCCCCTCCGCCCCGTCCCGAGAACGACGGCTTCGACCGTCCGGCGCCGAGCCCGGCCCCCGCGCCCCCGCAGAACAGGTGGGACTCCCGCCCGAGCGGCGGCGGCCGTACGGCGAAGGAGCCCGGGCGGCTGAATCCGAAGTACACCTTCGAGACGTTCGTCATCGGCTCCAGCAACCGCTTCGCGCACGCCGCCGCGGTCGCGGTGGCCGAGGCGCCGGCCAAGGCGTACAACCCGCTGTTCATCTACGGCGACTCCGGCCTGGGCAAGACGCACCTGCTGCACGCGATCGGCCACTACGCGCAGAGCCTCTACGACGGCGCGCGGGTGAGATACGTCAGCTCGGAGGAGTTCACCAACGACTTCATCAACTCCATCCGCGACCACAAGGCCGACAACTTCCGGGGCCGCTACCGGGCTGTGGACATCCTGCTGGTGGACGACATCCAGTTCCTGGAGGGCAAGGAGCAGACGCAGGAGGAGTTCTTCCACACCTTCAACACGCTGCACAACGCCAACAAGCAGATCGTCATCTCCAGCGACCGGGCGCCCAAGCAGCTGATCACCCTGGAGGACCGGCTGCGCAACCGGTTCGAGTGGGGCCTGATCACCGACGTCCAGCCGCCCGAGCTGGAGACGCGCATCGCGATCCTGCGCAAGAAGGCGATCCAGGAGGGGCTGGCCGCCCCGCCCGAGGTGCTGGAGTACATCGCCAGCCGCATCTCCACCAACATCCGCGAGCTGGAGGGCGCGCTGATCCGGGTGACGGCGTTCGCCAGCCTGAACCGGCAGTCGGTGGACCTGCAGCTGACCGAGGTCGTGCTGAAGGACCTGATCACCGAGGACGCCGACTCGGAGATCACCATCGCGAGCATCATGGCCTCGACGGCGACCTACTTCGGCCTGTCGATCGAGGACCTGTGCGGCACCTCCCGCTCGCGGGTCCTGGTCACCGCCCGGCAGATCGCGATGTATCTGTGCCGGGAGCTCACCGACATGTCGCTGCCGAAGATCGGCCAGCAGTTCGGCGGCCGCGACCACACCACGGTCATGCACGCCGACCGGAAGATCCGGTCGCTCATGGCCGAGCGTCGCTCGATCTACAACCAGGTCAACGAGCTGACGACCAGGATCAAGCAGCAGTCACGCGGCGGATGAGCCTTTTCCTCAGACGATGCACAGCCTGTGGAAAACCTTGTGGATCAATCGCGGGGGCGTGATAAGAGGTCTGTCGGGCCCCGATCATGATCAAAAACGCGATCGGGGAACGTGAAGGGTTTTCAGCAGATGTGGACAAGTCTGGGGAGAACCTGGGGAGAACCTGTTAGTAACTCGTGGACAACTTGTGGACGCCCTGTGCGCACAGTTTTCCCCAGGCACAAAACGGACTCCTACCCCGTGGATAAGCTGTGGAAACATCGTGGATAACCACCGGGAAGCTGGGGACGGCAGACCCAAGATCTGGGGACGGCCTGTGGGTACAGTTCCGTCATCCCCAGGCGCACGGGTTACCCACATCCTTCGCCCACAACCCCGGTGGATGAAAAAACAGCAACTGAACTGCGGAAACAGCGGTCCTCCACAGTTTCCACACCCCCTACTGTGATGACCCCACTTATCTCTCAAGGGAAAACTCAAACCCCATAGAAGGGTTCCGGGGGAGCGCATGTGCGGGACAGTGAACACTTGAACCCAAGGCACCGAAGGCACCGAGCGGACAGCGCTCGACACACAGGAGGCAGATCCACGTGATGTTCCGGGTCGACCGAGACGTACTCGCAGAGGCGGTCGCATGGACGGCACGCAGCCTGCCGGCGCGTCCCTCCGTGCCGGTGCTGGCCGGCATGCGACTGGAGGTCACGGAGAGCGGTCAGCTCAAGCTCTCCGGTTTCGACTACGAGGTCTCCGCGGAGGTGACCCTCGAACCGCAGACGGGTGAGGCGGGCGTGACGCTCGTCTCCGGCAAGCTCCTCGCCGAGATCACCCGGGCGCTCCCCGCACAGCCTGTGGATTTCGTGGTGGAGGGGGCCCGCGCCATCGTCACCTGCGGCAGCGCCCGGTTCACTCTCCCCATCATGCCTGTGGAGGACTATCCCTCCCTGCCGGCGATGCCCCCGGCCGCGGGGAAGGTCGGCAGCGACGTGTTCGCCTCGGCGGTCGGCCAGGTCGCGGTCGCCGCGGGCAAGGACGACACCCTCCCCATGCTCACCGGCGTGCGCATGGAGATCGAGGGCGACACCGTGACCCTCGCCGCCACCGACCGCTACCGCCTGGCCGTACGGGAGCTGAAGTGGCAGCCGGAGCAGGCGGACATCTCGGCGATCGCCATGATCCCCGGCAAGACCCTCGCCGACGCCGCGAAGGCCATGGGCGCGACCGGCGCCGAGGTCGAGATCGCGCTGAGCTCCGTCGGCGGCACCGGTGAGGGGATGATCGGCTTCTCCAGCGCCGGGCGGCGCACCACCACCCGGCTGCTCGACCCCGAGTTCCCCAAGTACCGCTCGCTGCTGCCCACCGAGTTCTCCGCCCGCGCGGACCTGCCCGTGGGCAGCTTCGTCGAGGCGGTCAAGCGCGTGGCCCTGGTCGCCGAGCGCAACACCCCGGTCCGGCTGGCGTTCCGCGACGGCGAGGTCGTCCTGGAGGCCGGCAGCGGCGACGAGGCACAGGCTGTGGAAGTCCTGCCGGTGGACTTCGAGGGCGACGACATCAACATCGCCTTCAACCACCAGTTCCTGCTGGAGGGCCTGGGGGCGATCGACTCCGACGTGGCCCGCCTGCAGATGACCACCTCCACCAAGCCCGCCATCCTCACCGGCGGCAAGCCCGCCGAGGACGGCGGCGCCCCCGACTACCGCTACCTGATCATGCCGATCCGGCTGTCGAACTGAAGACGGGCGTCCCCGGGGCGGTGAGCCGCCGGGGACGCCGACAGAGCCCCCTGAGACCATGATCCCCGTCGGTCCTCGCGGAGACGGGAGCGGACATGATCTTGATCAAGGCGTGCCTCAACGGGAGCAGGGAACCGGGTGAGCATCCCGCGCTCCCTCTGACGCCCCTGGAGCTCGCTGAGGCGGCCCGTGAGGCGCGTGAGGCCGGTGCGGGAGCCGTGCACATCCATCCGCGCGACGAGGCGGGCAGGGAGTCCCTCAGCGCGGCCCGCATCGGGGCCGCCGTCGGCGCGGTACGGCGGGCCGCGCCGGGGCTTCCCGTCGGAGTGAGCACAGGGCTGTGGATAACCGGCGGGGATGTGCAGGCGCGGCGCCGGGAGGTGCGCGGCTGGGCCGTCCTGCCTGCGGAGGAGCGGCCGGACTTCGCCTCGGTCAACCTCTCGGAACCGGACTTCCCCGGCATGTGGGAAGATCTTCGGCGGCTCGGCGTGGGGGTCGAGGCCGGAGTCTGGTCCGTGACGGACGCCGAGGCGCTGGCCGCGACCGGCCTGGAGTGCGTCCGGGTGCTCGTGGAGATCATCGGCGGCGCGGAGGAGACCGCCGTGGCCCGCGCGCACGCCGTGCTCGACCGGCTCGACGAGCTGGCCGTTCCCGGTCCACGGCTGCTTCATGGTGAGCACGCCCCGACATGGGTACTTGTGGATGAGGCCGGACGGCTGGGGCTGGCCACGCGCATCGGGCTGGAGGACGTCCTCCACAGCCCTGTGGGCGGCCCCGTAGCGGGGAACGCCGAGCTGGTGAGGCTCGCGCGGGCCCGGCTGGCACCGGGTGGATGATGGAAACCCTGAAGGGGGTGCTCGAATGCAGATCGGCATGGTCGGGCTGGGCAAGATGGGCGGCAACATGGCCGAGCGCCTGCGCCGCGGCGGCCACGACGTCGTGGGCTACGACCGGGACCCGGCGGTCAGCGACGTCGCGAGCCTGAAGGAACTGGTGGAGCGGCTCGAGGCGCCGCGCGCGGTGTGGGTCATGGTCCCCGCCGGCGCGCCGACCCAGGCGACCGTCGAGGAGCTCGGGCAGCTGCTGTCCGACGGGGACATCGTGATCGACGGCGGCAACTCGCACTATGTGGACGACCAGAAGCACGGCGCGGAGCTCGCCGCCCGTGGCATCGGCTTCGTCGACTGCGGCGTGAGCGGCGGCGTCTGGGGACTGGAGAACGGCTACGCGCTGATGGTCGGCGGCAACGACGCCGACATCCAGCGGCTCATGCCGATCTTCCAGACCCTCAAGCCCGAGGGCGAGGACGGTTTCGTCCACGCGGGCCAGATCGGCGCGGGCCACTTCGCCAAGATGGTCCACAACGGCATCGAGTACGGCATGATGCAGGCCTTCGCCGAGGGCTGGGAGCTGCTCGAGGCCTCCGACGTCGTGACCGACGTGGCCGGGGCGTTCAAGAGCTGGCGGCACGGCACGGTGATCCGCTCCTGGCTGCTGGACCTGATGGTCCGCGCGCTGGAGGAAGACCCCGACCTGTCGGAGCTGCGCGGCTACGCTCAGGACTCGGGCGAGGGCCGGTGGACCGTGCAGGCGGCGGTGGACCACGCGGTCCCGCTGCCGGTCATCACCGCCGCGCTGTACGCCCGGTTCGCCTCGCGCCAGGACGACTCGCCGGCCATGAAGGTCGTGGCGGCCCTGCGCAACCAGTTCGGCGGGCACGCCATCGCCTCCAAGGCGGGAGAGGTGGAGAAGGGCGCCGACTCCCCGGGCGCGGACGTCGTCCCGCCGGTCGAGGCCGCCCAGTAACCCGCGTCGAGACCGCCGGGACCGCCGAGCCGTCCTCGCACGGGGCGGTCCTCGCAGCGGGTCCTCGCCGCGGTCCCCGTACGGTCCGGGCCCGCGCGTCGTCCACAGGCGCGGGCCGTACGGACACGGCCCCTCCACAGGCTGTGCGCACAACCCGCCCCGCGCCGGCTCCCCCGCGCGAGCTCCGGAGACTGTCCACGGGGTGGGGAGGGACGGCTTCGACCGCCCCGGATGCGCGGGAAGGTAATAACGTAACGGGGTGCATGTAGCCCATCTCTCGCTCACCGACTTCCGGTCATACGACACCGTCGACCTCGGCCTGGAGCCGGGCGTCACGGCCTTCGTGGGGCCCAACGGGCAGGGCAAGACCAATCTGGTCGAGGCGCTGGGCTACGTGGCGACGCAGTCGAGCCACCGCGTCGCCACCGACGCCCCGCTGGTACGGCACGGCGCGTCGCGGGCCATCGTGCGCTCGGTGGTCGTGCGCGACGACCGCCGGGCCCTGGTCGAGCTGGAGATCAACCCCGGCAGGGCCAACCGGGCCAGGCTGAACCGCTCGCCGATGTCCCGGCCGCGTGACGTCATCGGGCTCCTGCGCACCGTGCTGTTCGCCCCCGAGGACCTCGCCCTGGTCAAGGGCGACCCCTCCGAGCGGCGCCGCTTCCTGGACGACCTGCTGGTGGCCAGGGCCCCCAGGTTCGCCGGGGTCCGCGCCGACTACGACCGGGTGCTCAAGCAGCGCGGCGCCCTGCTGCGCACGGCCGCCCAGGCCCGGCGGGGAAGCCGGAGCGGGCGGCGGGCGGAGAACGACGCGGGGTTCGCCGCGGCCGGAGCCGGAGACGTGCTGAGCACGCTGGAGGTGTGGGACGCCCACCTGGCCAGGCAGGGCGCGGAGTTGCTGGCGGCCCGGCTGGAGCTGGTCGAGGCGCTGCGCCCGCTGGTCGCCGCGGCCTACGCCTCGCTCGCGCCCGGCTCGGCCCCGGCGAGCCTCGAATACCGCGGCACGTTGTCCACAGGCGGGGACGGCGTCTCCCCGGAGGGCGTCTCCCCGGACGACGTCCCTCCGGCTCCTGGTTCCACAGCCGGTGTTTCCACAGCCGGTGGACAGGCGACGGAGGAGCAGCCCGCCCGCGGCCCGGTCGGCGAGAGCGCGAACGGGCGCGACGCCGGCGCCCGGAGCGTCATGGCGGAGCACGGAACCGCGGGGCGGGGCACGACCGCGCGGCCCGCGGCGGCTCAGGGCACGGCGGCTCACAAGGCGCATCCCGCGGCGGACCGGGACACGCAATCCGCGGCCGGTCAGAGCGCGCATCCCGCGGTGGGCCAGGACGCGCATCCCGCGGCCGGTCAGAGCGTGGTCGACCGCGGCGCGATCGAGCAGGCGCTGCGGGCGGCCCTGCTGGAGGTCAGGAGCGCCGAGCTGGAGCGAGGCGTCACCCTCGTCGGCCCGCACCGCGACGACCTCTTCCTCGGCCTGGGGGAGCTGCCCGCCCGGGGCTACGCCAGCCACGGCGAGTCGTGGTCGTTCGCCCTGGCGCTCCGGCTGGCCGCCTACGAGCTGCTCCGGGCCGACGGCGGCGATCCGGTGCTGATCCTCGACGACGTCTTCGCGGAGCTGGACACCCAGCGCCGCCGCCGCCTCGCCGAGTTCGTCTCCTCCGCCGAGCAGGTGCTGATCACCGCCGCGGTCCCCGGCGATGTTCCGACGGAGCTGGCCGGGGCATGGTTCGACGTGGCAGAGGGGAGCGTGACCCGTGTCCGATGACCGACCCCCCAGAGCGGGACCGGCCCGGGGCTCCGCGCCCGCAAGCGCGGACGCCGCTGTGAACAAGACCATGCACAAGGCTGTGGACAATGCGGCGGGCAAGGCCGTGGACAAGTCCGCGGGCGATGCTGCGGACAAGTCCGCGGGCGGCGCCGCCGGTACGGCGGCCAAGGGAGCCGCCCTGGCCAGGGAGAAGCTGGCCCAGGCCAAGGCGGACGCCGCCAAGCGCGGCCAGCTCCCCCGCCGTGAGCCGCGGCGGAAGGCCGCCGGGGTGCTCAGGTCCTCGGGAGACCCCCAGCTGCTCGGCCGCGCCATCGCCGATCTGCTCGCCGACCGGGGGTGGGAGAAACCGGCGGCGGTGGGCGGGGTGTTCGGCCGCTGGCACGAGATCGTCGGCCTCGAGATGGCCGCGCACACCCGGCCGGAGAGCTTCACGGACGGCGAGGTCGTGGTGGCCGCCGACTCCACTGCCTGGGCGACCCAGGTGCGGTTGCTGGCCCGAACCCTGATCAAGCGCCTGAACGAGGAGCTGGGCGAGGGAACGGTGCGGCGGGTGAACGTGCAGGGCCCGCAGAACGCTCCCCGGTCCAGCGGAGGACTGCGGGTGACCGGGAGCCGGGGTCCCGGCGACACCTACGGCTGATCTCGGGCGATCCCGCGCCCGGCTCCAGGTCACCGTCGGCTGATCTCGGGCGATCCCGCGCCCGGCTCCGAGCCACCGTCGGCTGATCTCACGCGGCCCCGCGCCCGGCTCCGAGCCACCGTCGGCTGATCTCGGGCGATCCCGCGCCGGGTTCCGGGTCACCACCGGCCGATCTCGCGCCACCCTGTGTCCGGTTCCGGGCCATCTACGGCGGCCGGTTTCGGACCGTCGCTTAGACCGGTAACGGCCCGTCAACGGCCGCCGTTATCACCCGGTTACGGTCCGTCGAACGACAGCCGCCCGGCGGTCGGCCGCTCGCGCCGGAGCGGATCAGCGGCCCCTCTGACGCGACGACCCCCCTCCCCGTAGGGGGATGCTGGAAACGATGATCGACGCGCGAGAGAGGCTTTCAGGGCCCTTCAATGCCACATCACGCCCTCCGAACCGCTAGAATGGACTCGGATTCCGGACACGTCCGTTTGCGTGTCACCCCCCGGCAAGCGAGCCGATTCCCCTGGGTGAACGCATCGGGGCATTCACGACGGTGACGGACGGCGGGGCTGAGCGTTCTCCCGCCGCGTGTCCTCGGCAGGAGGATTTCACAGTTGTCCTACGACGCTAGCTCAATCACCGTTCTCGAGGGGCTTGAGGCGGTCCGCAAGCGCCCCGGCATGTACATCGGCTCGACCGGGGAGCGCGGCCTCCACCACCTCGTCTACGAGATCGTCGACAATGCGGTGGACGAGGCCCTCGCCGGGCACGCCGACCGCATCGACGTCACGCTGCTCGCCGACAACGGCGTGCGGGTCGTCGACAACGGCCGTGGCATCCCGACGGGCATCCACCCGGTCGAGAAGCGCTCCGCCGTCGAGGTCGTCCTGACCACCTTGCACGCCGGCGGCAAGTTCGACAGCAAGTCGTACGCCGTCTCCGGCGGTCTGCACGGCGTCGGCTCGGCCGTCGTCAACGCGCTGTCCACCGCCATGGATGTGGAGGTCAAGCAGAACGGCCACTACTGGCGGCAGCGCTACGAGGCGTCCAAGCCGACCGCGCCGCTGGCCAAGGGCGAGGAGACCGACGAGACCGGCACCTCGATCACCTTCTGGGCCGATCCGGAGATCTTCGAGACCACGGCGTGGAACTTCGAGACGCTCTCGCGCCGCTTCCAGGAGATGGCCTTCCTCAACAAGGGCCTGACGATCACGCTGTGCGACGAGCGGCCCGACCACGTCAACGGCGAGTCCGTGAAGGTCGAATACCACTACGAGGGCGGCCTGTCCGACTTCGTCACGCACCTCAACTCCAAGAAGGATCCGGCGCACGCGTCGGTCATCGACTTCGAGGAGCACGGCGACGGCATCTCGGTCGAGATCGCGATGCAGTGGAACAACTCCTACAGCGAGTCGGTCTACACCTTCGCCAACACGATCAACACGGCCGAGGGCGGCACCCACGAGGAGGGCTTCCGCTCGGCGCTGACGTCGATCGTCAACCGCTACGCGCGCGAGCAGAAGTTCCTCAAGGAGGGCAAGGACGACAACCTCTCCGGCGAGGACGTCCGCGAGGGTCTCACCGCGATCATCTCGGTGAAGCTGGCCGACCCGCAGTTCGAGGGCCAGACCAAGACCAAGCTGGGCAACACCGAGGCCAAGTCGTTCGTCCAGAAGGCCTGCAACGACCACCTGCGCGACTGGTTCGAGCGCAACCCCGGCGAGGCCAAGGACGTCATCAACAAGTCCCTGCAGGCCGCCCGCGCCCGCCTCGCGGCCCGCCAGGCCCGCGACCTCACCCGACGCAAGTCGCTGCTGGAGTCCGGCTCCGGCCTGCCCGGCAAGCTGGCCGACTGCCAGTGGAGCGACCCGGAGAAGTGCGAGCTGTTCATCGTCGAGGGCGACTCGGCCGGCGGCTCGGCCAAGGGCGGCCGCGACTCCAAGTACCAGGCGATCCTCCCCATCCGCGGCAAGATCCTGAATGTGGAGAAGGCCCGGATCGACAAGGTCCTGAAGAACACCGAGGTCCAGGCGCTGATCACCGCCATGGGCACCGGCGTCCACGACGAGTTCGACATCTCCAAGCTCCGCTACCACAAGCTGATCCTGATGGCCGACGCCGACGTCGACGGCCAGCACATCAACACGCTGCTGCTGACGCTGCTGTTCCGCTTCATGCGGCCGCTGATCGAGGCCGGGCACGTCTACCTGTCCCAGCCCCCGCTCTACAAGATCAAGTGGGACCGCCGGGGCGAGGACGCCTCCTACGCCTACTCCGACTCCGAGCGCGACGCGATCATCGAGGAGGGCATGGCCCGGGGCAAGCGCGACCCGCGCCTGCACGACGGCATCCAGCGGTTCAAGGGTCTGGGCGAGATGAACGCCTCCCAGCTCTGGGAGACCACGATGAACCCCGAGACGCGGCTCCTGCGCCTGGTCACCCTCGACGACGCGGCCCAGGCCGACGACCTGTTCAGCGTTCTCATGGGCGAGGACGTCGAGGCCCGCCGCTCCTTCATCATCAGGAACGCCCGGGACGTGCGCTTCCTCGATGTGTAGCGGCAGCCGTACAGCCTCCTGTCCGACTCTGAAAAGGATCCACACCCCGTGACGGAACTGAACACTCCGCCCGCAGAGCGCATCGAGCCGGTCGACATCCAGTCGGAGATGCAGCGCAGCTACATGGACTACGCGATGTCCGTCATCGTGTCCCGCGCGCTGCCCGACGTCCGCGACGGGCTCAAGCCGGTGCACCGCCGGGTGCTCTACGCCATGTACGACGGCGGCTACCGCCCCGACCGCGGTTATTTCAAGTGCTCCCGCGTCGTCGGCGACGTCATGGGCTCCTACCACCCGCACGGCGACTCCTCGATCTACGGCACCGTGGTACGGCTGGCGCAGCCCTGGGCGCTGCGCTATCCCCTGGTCGACGGCCAGGGCAACTTCGGATCGCCCGGCAACGACATGCCGGCCGCCATGCGGTACACCGAGTGCAAGCTCGCGCCGATCGCCATGGAGATGATCCGTGACATCGACAAGGACACCGTCGACTTCCAGCCGAACTACGACGGGCGCTCCCAGGAGCCGCTGGTCCTGCCGTCGCGGTTCCCGAACCTGCTGGTCAACGGGTCGGCCGGCATCGCGGTCGGCATGGCGACCAACATCCCCCCGCACAACCTGCGCGAGGTGGCCGACGGCGTCAAGTGGGCCCTGCAGAACCCCGACGCCACCGACGACGAGCTCCTCGAGGCGCTGATCGAGCGGATCAAGGGTCCCGACTTCCCCACCGGCGCGCTCATCGTCGGCCGCCGCGGCATCGACGACGCCTACCGGACCGGACGCGGCTCGATCACCATGCGGGCGATCGTCGAGGTCGAGGAGGACGCCAAGGGCCGCCAGTGCCTGGTCGTCACCGAGCTGCCGTACATGGTCAACCCGGACAACCTCGCGCTGTCGATCGCCGAGTCGGTCAAGGACGGCCGGATCAGCGGCATCGCCGACGTCCGCGACGAGAGCTCCTCCCGGGTCGGACAGCGCCTGGTGATCGTGCTCAAGCGCGACGCGGTCGCCAAGGTCGTGCTGAACAACCTCTACAAGCACACCCAGATCCAGACCACCTTCGGCGCGAACATGCTGGCCCTGGTGGACGGCGTGCCGCGGACGCTCCGGCTCGACCAGTTCGTCCGCCACTACATCGCCCACCAGATCGAGGTCGTGGTCCGCCGGACCCGCTACCTGCTGCGCAAGGCCGAGGAGCGGGCCCACATCCTGCGCGCGCTGCTCAAGGCGCTCGACCGGATGGACGAGGTCATCGCCCTCATCCGGCGCTCGCCGTCGGCGGCCGAGGCGCAGGGCGGCCTGATGACCCTCCTGGAGATCGACCAGGTCCAGGCGCAGGCCATCCTCGACATGCAGCTGCGCAAGCTGGCCGCCCTGGAGCGCCAGCAGATCACCGACGAGTACGACTCGCTGATGGCCCAGATCACCGAGTACCAGGCCATCCTGGCCTCGCCGGAGCGGCAGCGCACGATCGTCTTCGAGGAGCTGTCGGACGTCACGGCCAAGTACGGCGACGAGCGCAAGACGGAGATCATCGCCTACGAGGCCGACATGTCCATCGAGGACCTGCTGGCCGAGGAGGACATGGTCGTCACGATCACCCGTGGCGGCTACGCCAAGCGCACCAACACCGACCTCTACCGCGCCCAGAAGCGCGGCGGCAAGGGCGTGCGCGGGGCGCAGCTGCGCCAGGACGACATCGTCGACCACTTCTTCGTCACCACGACCCACCACTGGCTGCTGTTCTTCACGAACAAGGGCCGGGTCTACCGGGTCAAGGCCTACGAGCTGCCCGACGCCGGCCGCGACGCCCGCGGCCAGCACCTGGCGAACCTGCTGGCCATGCAGCCGGACGAGATCGTCATGGAGGTCCTGGACCTGCGTGACTACGCCGTCGCGCCGTACCTCGTGCTGGCCACCAAGAGCGGCCTGGTGAAGAAGACACGCCTGGCGGAATACGACTCGCCGCGCTCAGGTGGCCTCATCGCCATCAATCTGCGCGAAGATGACGAGGTGATCGCAGCACGGCTGGTGTCGGAGGAGGACGACCTCCTGCTGATCTCCCGCGGTGCCCAGGCCATCCGCTTCACCGCCTCCGACGAGGCCCTGAGGCCGATGGGACGGGCGACCAGCGGTGTGATCGGCATGCGTTTCCTCGAAGGGGACGAACTTCTCGCGATGAACCGGATCGCCGACGGTGACGACGTCCTGGTCGCCACCGAGGGCGGTTACGCCAAGCGCACTCCCGCCGATCAGTACCCTGTGCAGGGACGAGGCGGCAGGGGAGTGCTGACGGCGAAGATCGTCAGCGCTCGGGGCAGGCTGGTCGGCGCGGTCATGGTCAGGCCGGAGGACGAGGTCTTCGCGATCACGTCCGTCGGAGGGGTCATCCGGACCAGCGCCGGTGAGATCAAGCAGTCGGGCCGCCAGACGATGGGGGTGCGGCTGATGAATCTCTCCGAAGGGGATAGCGTCGTGGCTCTCGCCCGCAACGCCGAGGCGTTGGAGACCGAGGAAAACGGGGAAGGGGAGTAGCTCGTGAGCGCTCAGGCCGGATCGAGTCCGCGAGCGGCCTCCCCATCGACACGCGAGCAGGTGACGGAGAAGATGGACAAGACCACTGAAGCGGATGTCGTCGAGGTGGTCGAGTCACCGGACGACGGTAACGCGCCCGCGCCGGCGACCGACGACTCGGCGACCGACGAGTTCAAGGGCAGGGCCAAGGTGAAGGCCATCGAGGACGACCAGCCGAGTGACTCCACGATCCGGATCCGCCCCGCGGCCACCGAGGCCGCCAAGCCCTGGGCTCCCGGTCCGGTGTCCTCTCCCCCGCCCCCGTACCCGCCGCAGCCGTCCGTCGACGGGGCCGGGCCGATGGGCCTGTCGGCTCCTCCCGCCTCGGAGACGGCTCCCAAGAAGCCCCAGGACGCCGCGGCGTCGCGGACGCCGCGCAAGGCCCATCTGGTCCTGCGCCGGATCGAGCCCTGGTCGGCCATGAAGTTCAGCTTCGTGCTGTCGCTGGTGTGCTTCGTGGTGCTGTTCGTCGCCGTCGCGGTGCTCTACATGGTGCTGAGCGGCCTCGGCGTCTTCGACTCGATCATCAGCTCGGTGAACCAGTTCACCCAGGGCGAGGGCCAGGGAGCCGAGATCTCCTTCGACATCGCCTCCTGGTTCGAGCCGGTCCGCATCCTCGGCTACACCGCCCTGATCGGCGCGGTCAACGTGGTGCTCATCACGGCCCTGTCGACCATCGGCGCGGTCATCTACAACGTCGCCTCCGACCTGGTGGGCGGCATCGAGGTCACCTTCAGCGAGGCCGAGTAACCGCCGTGACCCCGCCCGCCGCCACGTCCCCGGCCATTCCGGCCCGGGGACGTGGCGCGAGCAGGTGCCGGAACGCGGTAAGCTTTTCCCAGTTCGAGCGAACGGATTCGCCACCGCCTCGCGGATGCGATACCGTTCTCGCACGATGAGGGGCTATAGCTCAGTCGGTTAGAGCGCTTCCCTGATAAGGAAGAGGTCCCAGGTTCAAGTCCTGGTAGCCCCACCCAGTTCAGAGGCCATTTCCCACAACGGGAAGTGGCCTTTTTCGATCTCCCGGGTGACTGGCGGCCCGTGGGTGCTCCTCGGCGAGGCCGGCGGGGTCGGTGAGAATGGCGCTTATCGAAATGGTCTCTGAACCGACGGAAGTTTGTCCGGTTAGTTAAAAGAGTCATATTCTGTGGCGTCATGTCAGTCGCCCGCCACGCCCTCCAGCGCCCCCGGACCGGCAGGTCCGAGCGCAGGCTGGAAATCGACGGGTTACGTGCGGTAGCCGTACTCCTGGTGGTGATCTACCACATCTGGCCGCGCCGGGTCTCGGGCGGAGTCGACGTCTTCCTGATGCTCACCGGCTTCCTGATCACCGGCTCGCTCCTGCGTGACGAGCACGTCAAGCTCTGGGCCTTCGCCAGGCGGCTGGTGCTCAGGCTCCTGCCGGCCGCCGGGCTGACGCTGCTCGGCGTGCTGATCGGCATGGTGCTGATCCTGCCGAAGACGCGCTGGGACGGCACGGTCGCCGAGGTCGTCGCCTCGGCCCTGTACTACGAGAACTGGCAGCTGGCCTTCTCGGCGGTGGACTACCTGTCCGCGGGCAACGCGGTGAGCCCGGTGCAGCACTTCTGGTCGCTGGCGATCCAGGGCCAGTTCTACGTGGTCTGGCCGGTGCTCCTGCTCATGGCCCGGCGGAAGCTCCAGGTCTTCGTGGGGCTGATGGCCGCGGTCTTCGTGCTCTCCCTGGCGTACTCGATCTTCCGTACGGCCACCGATCAGGCCTGGGCCTACTTCGACACCGGCGCGAGGTTGTGGGAGCTGGCGCTGGGCGGGCTGCTCGCCGTGGCCCTGCCGTTCCTGAAGGTGCCGAAACCCGTGCGGGTGGTGCTCGGCTGGCTCGGGCTGGCGGCACTGGTCGCGTGCGGGCTGGTGCTGCAGGTCTCGACGAGCTTCCCGGGGTACGTCGCGCTGTGGCCGACGCTGGCCGCCGCGGCGGTCATCGTGGCCGGCGCGGCCGGCGGCGCGGACCGGCTGCTGACGCTCCGCCCGCTGCTGTACGTCGGCCGCATCTCCTACGCGCTCTACCTGTGGCACTGGCCGATCTTCGTCTTCTACCTCACGGCCACGGACCGGACCGCGGCGAGCTGGAAGGGCATCCTGCTGATCCTGGCCGCCAGCTTCGCACTGGCCGCGGTGACGACCGAGCTGACGGACCGGACGGGCGGCTGGGGACCGCTCCTGCTGGCGCCCGCGCTCGTCGGGTCCATGCTGGTGACCTTCCTGCCCCAGCAGGGCAGCGCGATCACGCCCGCTCCGGAGCTGGCGGCCGAGGACCGGCCCAGGTCGTACGCGGACGGGTGCGCGCAGCACCTCAAGGAAGCGGAAGTCCTCATATGCCGCTACGGATCGAAAAATCCGGACAAGGTGATCGCCCTGGTCGGCAACTCCCACGCCGCCCACTGGCTGCCCGCCCTCGAAGTGCTCGGCGAGGAGAACGGCTGGCAGATCGTCAACATCACCAAGGGCGCCTGCACCCTGTCCACGACCGTGCAGCTCTACAAGGGCAAACCCCAGCCCATGTGCGATCAGTGGCAGGAGGGCGTGCTCGCCGAGCTCCCCAAACTCGACCCGGACCTGCTGATCACCACCGCGACCGAGTCCAGCGAGTGGGAACGCGGCGAGAACATGCCCCGCGGGTACCCGGAGCGGTGGCGTCAGCTCGACGCCATGGGCATCGACGTCCTGGCCATCCGCGACACGCCGCGGATGGGCTTCGATCCGCCCGAGTGCGTGGAGACCAAGGGCGCCGCCGCCTGCGTCGCGCCTCGCAGCCGCAGCCTGGCCGAGCGCATGCCGACAGCCGGGCCGATACCCGCCAACGTGACGGTCGCCGACTTCAACGCCACCTTCTGTCCGGACGACCGCTGCCCGGCGGTGATCGGCAACACGCTGGTCTACTCCGACAACGGTCACATCACGGCGACGTTCATGCGCTCTCTCGCCCCCGCGCTGGAGAAAGAGGTGCTGCGGGCGCTCGCGGGCCGGCGGGCGGACTCCCGGGGATAGCCGGGAACGCGGGCTCGCACTACGGCGAGGCCGCCTCCCGCCGATCCGCCGTCGCGGCCGTACGGCGCTGTTCGGTCTCCCGCCGGCGCGCGGCCGCGACGTCACTCATCCGAGCCACGAGATCCTGGAGCGCCGCCACCTGCTCGTGGGCGCGCGCCGCCTGCAGATGAGCCCGTCCCGCCTGCTCCCTGGCCGCGGCGCAGTTTCGCGTCGCCTCTCCCACGGGTTTTTCGCTGTGAACCGCCTCACCGGCCGGAGAGGCGTGGCCCCGTTCCAGCGCATCGGCCCGGCTCGCGGCCACGACAGCCCGTTCCTCCGCGGCCCGAGCCCGAGCCCGCGCCGCTTCCGCCCGCTCACGGTACTCACCACCGTCCATTACTGCATCGTCACACGGATCCCGGCCCGCCGGAACAGCTCACGCCGGCTCCGCCGCGGGTCCTGCCGACCGGGGCGGCGCCGGCCGGTTCGGGCGGGTGGGGCAGACTGTCGAAGGTCGCGGTCGGTCGGATTCGAGCGGAGTCCTTGGGGATGTCGGAGGTTGTCGGGGCCTTCGCCGTACTGGTGGCGGTCGCGGTTCTCGGCTACCTGGCCGGTGTGGGCGGCGCGCTGCGCCCCCAGGACGAGCTGGTCCTCTCCCGGCTGGCCTTCCTCATCGCCACGCCCGCCCTGCTGTTCACCACGGTCGCCACCGCGGACCTGAAGTCGATCTTCTCGCCGGTGTTCGTGACGAACGTCGCCGGCGTGCTGTCCGTCCAGGCGGTGTTCCTCGCCGTGGCGGGCCCGATCTGGCGGCGGGGGCGGTCGGAGCTGGTCATCGGGGCGCTCTCCACCTCCTACGTCAACGCCGGCAACCTCGGCATCCCCGTCTGCATCTACGTGCTCGGCGACGGCGCCCTCATCGCGCCGATCCTGCTGTCCCAGCTCCTGGTGATGGCCCCGATCGCGTTCCTGCTCCTGGACCGGGACACCTCGGGCGGGACATCCGCCTGGAAGGTCCTGGCCCGCCCGCTGCGCAACCCGCTCACCGTCGCCACGCTGCTCGGGCTGGTGATCGCGCTCACCGGTGTCAGGCTGCCGGTGATGCTCACACGCCCGATCGAGCTGGTGGCGGCGGCCGCGGTGCCGGTCGCGCTGATCGCGTACGGCCTGAGCCTGAGCGGCGCCCGGCAGGCCGAGGAGAACGGCCACGGCCGTGACGTCGCCCTGGCCGTCGTCCTCAAGTGCCTCGCGCAACCGGCGGTGGCCTACCTCGTC
Organism: Planobispora longispora; assembly: GCF_016863135.1. Classification (GTDB taxonomy): domain Bacteria; phylum Actinomycetota; class Actinomycetes; order Streptosporangiales; family Streptosporangiaceae; genus Planobispora; species Planobispora longispora. Next base: position 16,763 of record NZ_BOOH01000016.1, on the reverse strand, counting down.
GGCCGTTTCGCCCTCGGGCTCGACGGCGAGCTCCTGTTCGCGGCGACGCTCCTGGCGGCCCTGCCCACCGCGCAGAACATCTACGTCTTCGCGGTGCACTACGGCACGGCGAAGCCGCTCGCCCGCCGCGCCGTGCTCATCACCACCCTGGTCTCCATCCCGGTGATGACCACGATCAGCGGCCTGCTCGGCTGAGGGTCGAACCCGGCCGGCGGAACCGCCCGGTGCTCGGTAGCTCGTATCGGATTCGAACCGATGTCCTCCTGGGTGAGAACCAGGTGTCCTGGACCTGCCTAGACCAACGAGCCATGCGCGGAAGGCCCGGGATTCGAACCCGGCCGCGACGTCACCGCCGCGTACACCGCTTCCAACGGTGCTCCTCGACCTGACCGGACGCCTTCCATCGTCTTCGGTGTCCTCCGACGTCCTCGGACGTCTTCCGACCGTCGTGCCGCTCCCGGGATTCGAACCCGGAACCTCCGCGCTCTGAACGCGGCGCCTCTCCCGGTTGGGCCAGAGCGGCGAGTGGGCGGCGGGACTCGAACCCGCCCTGCGACCTCGGCACGGTCGTGTGCTTCCGCTGACACTTCACCCACGGGTCGTGTGGCTGCCGGAGAAGGGATCGAACCTCCGTTCCCCGATCCAGAGTCGGGTGTCCTGCCGATTGGACGATCCGGCACCGCACGTATTCGTATTCGTATCGATCATCGGATTCCTGTGCTGACCAGCTGTGACCGCGCGTCCGGTCCGGGTGGCGTGGGCCGTACGGACGCGTGTGGGACGTCGACCGGGCGGGGGTCGCCACTCCCGCCGCCGAGTCTCGGACCCGTGCCCTCTCCTTTCAGGGCAGAGCCGCAGCGGGGACTCGAACCCCGTCCTGCTGGGTGGAAGCCAGCCGCCTTACCGGTTCGGCCTCTGCGGCGCGGGCGCCGTACGGGGCGCCCCGTGGACAGACAGGGAATCGAACCCTGAACTCCTGCTTGCAAGGCAGGCGTGATGCCGTTTCACCATCAGCCCGGAGATAAAACACGCGCATTTCGCTGTTGAATTGTCGTAGGGGAATGACCGGTTATTCCGCGTGCGGGCGCGGAAAGGCATTCACGTGGGCGGTGGGATCGAATTCGAATACGCCGGTCCCGGAGACCGATCGCCGCCCGTGGCGCGCACCCGTGTCGATCCCGCACGTTCCCGGATTGCGCCCCGGAACGACGAAGCCGCCCGTCGGGTGGTCTTCCCCGGGGCGGCTACCGTGCAAGGATGGTCACACGGGCGCCTCGGGGGGTGCGAGACCGCCGGCACCGGGAACGCGGCGCAGGCCGGATCCGCACCACTGCAGTGCGGCGGCTTCATACGCGTTCATGGTCGGCCCTTCTCGCTGTCGTCCGGTTCCTGTATTAAAGAGAGTAGATTGCCCCGGCCGGGATGCCAAGTGTTTTTTCGATGAATCATCTTTCTGCGCCCGCCCCGACGGCGGAGTTGTTTTGTCCGTCGGCTCGCGCGCGGGCGTGACCGTGGAGAAGGCCCCGCACGGCATGTCGTACGGGGCCTTTCATCGGTGCTCCGGTCAGGCCTCGCAACCGACCTTGGTGTTGGCGCGGGCCGTCGCCTCCGGTCCGACGAACCGGCAGATCGCCGGACGCCCCGGCCGGCCCGGCGATCGGGGCGTCGTCAGCGGAAGTCCTCGATGTGGTCGCGGGCCCATTCCGCGTAGGTGCGGGCGGGCCGGCCGGTGACCTTCTCCACGTCGGGCCAGGGCCGCATCAGCACCGACCAGTCCTGGTCGGAGTAGCCGTCCTCGCCCGAGGCCGCCTCGCCGCCGTAGTCGGTGAAGCCCAGCATCAGGTCGGCGCTCTCGGCGGCGAAGCCGCCCTGGGCCTTCATGAGCTCCCGGGCCCGCTCGCGGGTGACCTCCTCGTAGCGGACCTCCTCGCCCAGGGCCTCGCCGATGGCCCGGACCTGCTCGCGCACCGTGACCAGCGCCGGCCCGGTGAGCGTGTACGCCGCGCCGTGGTGGCCGTCCTCCAGCAGGGCGGCGACGGCGACGGCGGCGATGTCGGCCTCGTGGATGAGGTTCATCGGATCGTCCGCGAAGGGGTAGCGCACGACGCGCTCGGCGCGGACGGAGGGCGCCCAGATCTGCAGCATGTTGGCCATGAACCCGCAGGGCCGCACGTGCGTCCACTGCAGTCCCGACTCCTCCACGGCCTGCTCCACCGGGTTGGTGTGCAGGCCGGCGGTGACGGACGCGGCCGACAGGTCCACGATCCGCCGTACCCCGGCCTGCCCGGCCAGCGCGACGACCTCGCGCGCGGTCTCCTCGACGGGGAAGAGGTACATCGCGGTGACGCCCTCCAGCGCGGGGGCGACCGTCGAGAGGTCGGTCAGATCGCCTCGCACGACCTCCACCGTCTCGGGCAGGTTCGCCTTCGCCGGGTTCCGGGTCAGCGCGCGGACCTCCACTCCCGCCTGGAGAAGCTGCGTGACCACGTTCCGGCCGACGAACCCCGTCGCCCCGGTGACCAGGATCTTCATGTGTCTTCCTCCTTCACGGTGGCTGCGAGAACAACGCTAGGCTTGATTCCGGTCACTTTCTGGCCTGAAAAGGATCGAATCTGAATCCATGGCGAACACGAGCGCGCGGACCTTGCAGCTGCTGTCCCTTCTGCAGACGCACCGTTACTGGCCGGGGGCGGAACTGGCCACCCGGCTGGAGGTGAGCGAGCGCACCCTGCGCCGTGACATCGACCGGCTGCGCGAGCTGGGCTACCCGGTCGCCGCCAGCCGCGGCGTCGCGGGCGGCTACCAGCTGCGTTCCGGTACGGCCATGCCGCCGCTGCTGCTCGACGACGAGGAGGCGGTGGCCATCGCGATCGGCCTGCGGGCGGCGGCCGACGGCGCCGTGGAGGGCATCGAGGAGACGTCGGTGCACGCGCTGGCGAAGATCGTCCAGGTCATGCCGCCCCGGTTGCGCCGCCGCGTCGACGCGCTCCACTCCGCCACCTCCCGCCCGCTCCCCCGGAGCGGGCCGAAGGTCGGCGCGGCGGTGCTGACGGTGATCGCGCAGGCCTGCCGGGACAACGAGCGCCTGCGGTTCTCCTACACCGACCGGGAGGGCGCGCCGACCACCCGGCTGGTCGATCCGCACCGCCTCGTCTCGCTCTGGCGCCGCTGGTACCTCCTCGCCTGGGACGCCGAGCAGCACGGCTGGCGGGCCTTCCGGGTCGACCGGCTGGACGGTCCGGCCGTCACCGGAGCACGGTTCCGGCCCCGGGAGATTCCCGGCGGCGACGCGGCCGAGTTCGTCCGCTCCCGGATCGCCGCGCAGACGCGGCAGCGCGAGGTCGTGGTGGACGTGCGGGCGGACGTCGCCGACGTGGAGAAGGTCGTGGCCGTCACGGGCGGGACGGTCGAGGCGGCCGACGGCCGGACGTGCCGGCTCCGGATCGGCGCCGACGACTTCGACTGGCCGGTCCTGGTCCTCGGGGCGCTGGGCGCGGAGTTCGAGGTCGTCCAGCCGCCCGAGTTCCGCGACCACCTGCGCGCGACGGGGGAGCTCTTCCTGCGGGCCTCCGGCTGACCGGACCTGCGGTTGAACGGGCTTCCGGTCGGCCGGGCCTGCGGCTCCGTGCTGCCCGCCACGGTTTATTGACGCGACATTCAGGTGGGAAATCGGCAGGATAGTCCTCTTCGCGAGTCATTCGAAGGAGCCATCCGGTGCACAGCTACCGCCGCGACCTCGCCATGTTCCGCGACAGGAGCTTCACCCTGCTGATGGCCGCCCGGACCGTCTCGACGCTGGGCATCTCCTTCGCCCCCGTGGCCCTGGCCTTCGGCGTCCTCGGGCTGCCCGGGGCGACGGCCACGACGTTGTCGGTGGTCCTCGCCGCCGAGGCGCTGCCCACGGTGGCCTTCATGCTCGTCGGCGGGGTGATCGCGGACCGCATGCCCAGGAACCGGGTGATGATGGGCGGTGAGGCGCTGAACGCGGCGGCGTTCTTCAGCCTGGCCGTGATGCTGCTCACCGGATGGACCCCCCTGCCCGCCCTGGCGGTGGCCGCGGCGGCCGCCGGCATCGCGACGGCTGTCCTCTATCCCACGCTGACCGGCATCATCCCCGACGTCGTCCCGGCCGACCGCCTGCAGACCGCCAACGCCCTGCTGCGGCTGGGGGAGAACTTCTCGCGCATCACGGGGCTCGTCGCGGGCGGCGCCACGGTGGTCCTGATCGGCGGCGGCTGGGCTCTGATCGTCAGCGGAGTCATGTTCACCGTGGCGGCGGTCCTCGTGGCGGCGATGCGCCTCACCCAGGTGGAGGGCTCCCCACCGGGGAAGGACGGCGGTTCCCCGCTGGGGAAGGGAAACGCCCCGGGGCGCCACTCGGTCCTGGCCGACCTGCGCGAGGGCTGGCGGGAGTTCATCTCCCGGCAGTGGCTCTGGGTGATCGTCGCCCAGTTCTCCGTGCTGGTGATGGCCGTGCAGGCCGCCCACGGCGTGCTCGGGCCCCTGGTGGCCAAGGAGAATCTGGGCGGGGCGGGCGCCTGGACGGCGATCCTGGCGGGCGAGGCGGTCGGCATGATCGCCGGTGTCTTCGTCGCGCTGCGGATCCGGCCCCGGCGCCCCATCCTGGTCGCCACGCTCTTCCTGATCCCGTCGGCTCTGCCGTACCTGCTGCTCGGGCTGAACGCGCCGCTGTGGATGATCGTCGCCGGGGCGGCCGTGCTGGGCGTCTGCTTCGACATCTTCGGCATCCTGTGGAGCACCACCATGCAGCGGGAGATACCGGCCGAGGCTTTGTCGCGGGTGAGCTCCTACGACGCGCTGGGATCGCTGATGTTCGGGCCGATCGGGCTCCTGGTGGCGGGCCCGCTCGCGATCGTGATCGGCCCGGAGAACGCGCTGATCGGCTGTGCCGCGATCGTGCTGCTGTCCTGCTTCGCCGCGCTACTCTCCCCGGGGGTGCGGGGGCTGCGCACTCCTGAGCCCGCGCGGGAGACGGTGCACTCCTGACGCGCTCCCGGCTTCTCTCAGCCTGACGCGCTCCCGGCTTCCCGCGGCTTGACGCGCTCCCGGCTTCCCGCGGTGAACTCCCGAGGCGCGTTCCGGGCGTTCCGGGCGTTCCCAGGGTTTCCTGACCTCCCTTTCCGATATTTCGGGCATCGGCTCTCATGCTTTCTTCGGCAGGGCCGTACATGGGCGTTTCCTGTGAGTCGGCTGGTATGAACCTTCAGTGAACTGCCAGGAAAGCCGGGTAGCGTGCCACGGCATGAACTGGCAGCGGACAGTCAACGACGCTCTGGTCAGGTTCACCGGATTCCGGGTCATCCGGGCGAAGACGCCGGCGGGAGAAGCGCGGGCGACGCCAGAGGGAACGCGGACGCCCGCCGCCACCGCGGGCGCGGAACTCGTCCGGCCGCCCGCGGACCCGCAGGCCGACCGGCTGCTGCGAGCGCCGATCTTCATCCTCTCGCCCGTCAGGTCCGGCTCCACCCTCCTGCGGGCGATGATGAACGCCCACTCCCTCCTGCACGCCCCCCACGAGCTGCACGTGCGCCGGCTGACCGTGGGCTTCGGCACCACGCTGTCGCGCAGGGCCATGGAGGCGCTCGGCCACAACCAGGCCGACCTGGAACACCTCCTGTGGGACCGGGTGCTCCACCGGGAGCTGGTCCGCAGCGGCAAGTCCTTCATCGTGGACAAGACCCCGGCCAACGCCTTCGCCTTCCGCCGCATCGCCGCCTGCTGGCCCGACGCCCGCTTCGTCTTCCTGCTCCGCCACCCGGCCTCCGTCGCGACGTCCTGGCACGAGGCCAGCCCGGACAGGCGCACGCCGGAGGAGGCCGCACTGGACGCCCTGCGCTACATGAAGGCGGTCCAGCGGGCCCGCGAGGCGCTTGCCGGGCTGACCGTCCGCTACGAGGACCTGACCGCCGACCCGGAGACGGAGACCCGCCGCGTGTGCGACTTCCTGGACATCCCGTGGGAGCCCGGCATGATCTCGTACGGTGACCAGGCGGTGATCAGCAAGGGCCTCGGCGACTGGAAGGACAAGATCCGGTCGGGCACCGTGCAGCAGGGCCGGGAGCTCCCCGGACCGGACGAGATCCCCGAGGTGCTGAAACCCATCTGCGGGACGTGGGGATATCTGGCGGCGTCATGAAGATCCGCTACATGCTCCTGCACGCCTACGGCATGGGCGGCACGATCCGCACGGTGATCAACCAGGCCGGGGCGATGGCCGAGGCGGGGCACGAGGTCGAGATCGTCAGCGTGGTACGGCGCCGCGACCGGCCGCGCTTCCCCCTCGACCCGCGCGTCACGATCACCGCCCTGGTGGACCAGCGGGAGGGGGCGCCGCCGGACTCGGCCGTCCGCCGGATCCGCAGGGCGCTCCGGGGACGGATCGTTCCGAGGGGGGAGTTCGCCGCAGGCTACTTCACCGAACGGGTGGAGAAGGCCGTCATCGGCTACGTCTCCACCCTGGACGACGGCATCCTCGTGACCACCCGCCCGGCGCTGAACCTCATCTCCGCCCGCCGTACCCCGCCGTCCGTCGTGCGGATCGCCCAGGAGCACATGAACCTGGCGACCCACCCCGATCCCGTCCGCAGGCAGATCGCCCGCCACTACGGCAAGCTCGACGCGGTCGTCGTGCTGACCTCCACCGACCGCCGGGACTACCAGGAGCTGCTGCCCGGCACCCCGGTCGTGCGGATCCCCAACGCGCTCAACACGATCGACCAGCGCCTGTCCACCCACGACGACCGGCGTGCGGTCGCCGCGGGCCGCCTGGTCGCGCAGAAGGGCTTCGACATGCTCGTCCCCGCGTTCGCGCGGGCCGTACGGGATCATCCGGGTTGGCGGCTGGACATCTACGGCACCGGCCAGAAACGGACCGAGCTGCGGGAGCTCATCGACGAGCACGGCATGGCCGGGGTCATCACGCTGCCCGGCCGCAGCAGCAGGCTGGGCGAGGAACTGGCCGGCGCGTCGCTGTACGTGCTCAGCTCCCGCTTCGAGGGGCTGCCCATGGTGATGATCGAGGCGATGTCCCACGCCCTGCCGGTCGTGGCCTTCGACTGCCCGACGGGCCCCGCCGACGTGCTGACCGACGGGGTCGACGGGCTGCTCGTGCCGCCCGGTGACGTCGACGCGCTCGCCGCGGCCGTCAGCCGGCTCATGGCCGACCGGGAGCTGCGCCGGAGGATGGGCGCGGCGGCGCTGAGGACCGTGCGGGAGTACGCCCCCGACCGGGTGATGCCGCTGTGGGAGAACCTGTTCGCCGAGCTGCTGCGGGGGCATCGAGAGGGCTGAGACAGCCCGGGAATGAACGGCGCGCGCACGCCGCTGATCCGGGCGGCCGGATCGAAAGGGGAGCGGGATGACCGTCAAGGTCACGGAGGTGCCGGGGAAGAACCGCTTCGAGGCGGAGCTGGACGGCGCCCGGGTGGGCCACATCGAGTACGTCCGGAGGGACGGAGTGATCATCTACACCCACACGGAGGTGAACGGCGCGTTCGAGGGCCGGGGGATAGGCGGCGAGCTCGTCCGGGAGGCGCTCGACGCGGCACGGGCCGAGGGCGCGCGAGTGATCCCCCGCTGCTCGTTCGTGAGGTACTGGATCGACAACAATCCCGGCTACGCCGACCTCGTCGGGGAGCCATGATCGCGCCGGCCGGGCGCCGGTAGAATCCGGGAGGACTCGGGGGAGATAGTGAGTGACGCATGTCTGTTCTCCCCCGGCTCCTGGTCACCACGGTGACGGCGGTGACGCTGGCGGCCGTCCCATCGGTGCGGGAGGCTTCTCCGGGCCCTGCCGATCCTTCGGGGCCGATCACTCCTTCGGGCCCGGCCGGGGCTGGATGCGACCCCGGCAGCGGCCCGGACCTGTCGGGCCGTGACCTGACCACCGTGACGGACCTCCCCGCCGACCTGAGCTGCGCGAACCTCACCGGCGTCCGGGCGGACGGGGTCGATCTGGGATCGGTACGGCTCGACCGCGCGATCCTACGCGACGCCTCCCTCAGGGGAACCGCCCTCCGGCAGCTCAGAGGGGCCGACCTCCGGGGAGCCCGGCTGGTCGGCGCGCGGCTCGCCAACGCCGACATCGGCGGTGCGGACCTCCGCGGGGCGGACCTCTCCCGGGCGGAGCTCACCAACGCCGGCCTCCAGGACGCCCTGCTCACCGCCGCCACCCTGCACGATGCCGGGCTGGGCAGCGTCAGGGCCGACCGGGCGGACTTCACCCGGGCCCGGCTGGACCGCGCCGACCTGTCCCACGGGAAGTTCTACGATGCGATCTTCCGCGAGGCGTCGCTGGTCGGGGCCGAGCTCCACTTCTCCGAGCTGCACGGCGCCGCCTTCGAGGACGCCGACGTGACCGACGCCGACACCAGGTTCGCCAGGGGCGCCGACCTGTCGGGCTCGACCAGCCGGATGCCCGTCGGATGGAAGATCTTCCTCGGAATGCTCGGGCTCGTCGCGGCGTGGATCCTCCGGAAGGTCGTCTCGCGGAGGCTGCGGCGCAGGCGGGAGGCCGGGCAGGCCGCGGCGGAGTCGGCGATCCGGTTCGAGGAGTTCAGGAAGGAACTGGAGGAGGACGTCACCCGCTTCGGCGAGGAGATCGACCGCCTCGACGAGGAGGGCGGTGGGAACGCCGACTGGAACAGGGCGCTCGACTGCTACGACACGGCGAAGGAGTCCCTGGCGGCCGCGCGGGAGCACGCCGACCTGAAGTTCGTCGCGCTCGCCCTGGAGCGGGGGCGCAACGCCCTGTCGCGTCCCGCACGGGACGGGCGGGATGATCGCCGTACGGGACGGGCGGGATGATCGCCGTACGGGAACCGCTCGCCGTACGGAAGAGGACCTCGCGTGACGCGCCTCCGTGGCCGGGCTCGTGGCGGATCGTGATCATGTCGGTGCGAGCCGTGCGGGACAGTGACGAAAATCACGAGGGGAACACAGATTCCCTCCTCTCGGATTGTTCGCATACCGGGCCATCGTCCGATCCCTTGCTAGGCTGCAAGGAACCGTTGGAACCGGGCGTTGTCTCACCCCGGCAGGTGAGACCGTCAAGAAGTGGGGTCACACCGTGAAGAAGCTGCTCGTTCTGGCGCTTGTCGCTCTTGGGGGGCTGCTGGTCTGGCGCAAGGTTCAGGCCGGTCGCGCCGAGCTCGACCTGTGGACTGAGGCGACCGGCAGCGAGAACTGACCTGCGCGACTACCGATTCGGGTGCTCTGATGATCCATAGCAAGGTTGGGGGAATGACACCCATCAAACTTGCCTGTCTGGATCTGGCAGGCACCACCGTCGGTGACGTCGCCATGGTCGAGCGGGCGTTCGCCGAGGCGATCGCCACGCAGGGAATCGTGCCCGGGACCGGGGCATACGCACGCGCCATGGTGCACGTGCACCGGTCCCGGGGATGCCCCAAGATCGACATCTTTCGCGGTATCTTCCCCGACAACGAGGCGCAGGCCCAGGCGGCCAACCTGACCTTCGAGCGCTCCTACGAGGGTGTGATCGAACGCTCCGGCCTCCTCCCCCTGCCGGGGACCATCGAGGCGCTGGAGAAGCTCCGCGGCGCCGACGTCAAGATCTGCCTGGTCACCGGTTTCAGCCGGGCCACCCTCGGCCGCGTGCTGACGGCCCTGAGCTGGTCCGACAAGATCGACCTCGCCCTGTCCCCGGAAGACGCCGGCCGGGGCCGTCCCATGCCCGACATGATCCTCACCGCGGTGATGCGTCTGGGCGTCGAGGACGTCCGGCAGGTCGCGGTCGCCGGAGACTCGGAGAGCGACATGCTCGCCGGCCGCCGGGCCGGAGCCTCGGTGGTGGCCGGCATCATGACCGGGGTCCACAGCAAGGACCGCCTCATCAAGGGCGGCGCCACCCACATCGTGGAATCCATCGCCGACCTCCCCGGACTGGTCCTCGGCGTCGACCTCCCGGAGTCCTCGATCATCGGCTCCACCCGCTGACCGCACCCGGCATTCCGCACACGCGAAGCGACCGCGAGTGGCGGGAACGCCCGAGCTGTTGCTACGGTGTACGACTGAAGCAAGCCGTTCTGCCCGTCCACGCAGGTCATCGGCTTGGTCTCGGGGCCTTAGCTCAGTTGGCAGAGCGCCTGCTTTGCAAGCAGGATGTCAGGAGTTCGAATCTCCTAGGCTCCACCGCTCTCACGACATGAAGAAGCCCAGGTCAGGCATGGTCGCCTCACCTGGGTTTTGATCTTCATTCGGCCTCGTCCGGCTCCCGTGCCCGTTGCGTGCCCGATCGCTCCCCGAGTGCCCCACGGGCGAGGCCGTCGAGCTTGCGGGCGACCTCTCGTTGCCGCTCGTCCGTCGAGTGCTGATAGATCATCGCGGCGCGCGTGCTGGAGTGGCCCATGCGCTCCATCAGCTCCCGGATCGACGCCCCGGCGCTCGCGGCGAGGGTGTTGCCGGTGTGCCGGAGGTCGTGAAAGTGGATCTTCGGAAGGCCGGTGTCCTGGAGAGCCTGCGTCCAGACGCGGCGGTTGAAGTTGGTGTTGCGGAGTGGACCGTCATCCGGGCCGGCGAAGATCAGTCCCTTGTCCCCGTCCTGGGTGAAGTCCTTCACGTGCTCCCGCAGGTCCTCGATGATCAGTTCGGGGATCACCACCGTTCGCCTGCCTGCCGCGGACTTGGGTTCGGTGAAGACGAGGCCCTTGCCGGTGATCTGCATCAACTGGCGTTGCACCCGCACGGTTCCGGCGTCCAGGTCGAGGTCTCGGCGCTGGAGGCCGGCCAGCTCGCCCCACCGCAGACTGCCGAAGGTCGCCAGGAGTACCAGTGCCCGGTAACGCGGTTCGATCGCGTCGGCGATCTTGTAGACCTCGGCGACCGTGAGCACCGGACGCTCCGGTGACTTCTTCTGACCAGCACCCTTGATCCGGCAGGGGTTCCGCTTGGTGAGCTGGTCATCCACAACGGTCAAGGGTGGCGGCGCGTCGCGCCGCCACCCGCACGGTCGCTCCGACCACCGGCCCCGACCGCTACGCGGCGCCTATGGCGTCCTTCGGGTCGGCGCCGGCCGTTGTGCTGACCACCTATGAAGCTCTATCGCCCCTCACGCCGGGGTTCCTAAGATCAATCGCCATGGATCGCTTCAGGTTCCTCCCCTACGGTGGCTTCTTTTTTATGGCCCTCAGCATGATGTACATGGCGATGAACGTTCCCGGAGAGACAGCACCAACAGCGGCAGTGATCCGCTGGGCAGGGATGGGGATCGCCATAGCCCTGTGCGGGGTCATCGGAACGCTTTCCCTCATCGCAGCTGTACTGATCGAGCGGTTCAAGAACGAAGGCTCTGCCTCCGGCGGGGATGCTCGGCTCCGAGATGATCGCTCGAACGAATATGTAGAGCCGTAAGCAGATCAGCAGGCCGAGCGTCCAAGTCTTCCGAACCGGTGGACGGCGACCGTGTGACGGTCGCCTTCTAGACTGCGGAAATGATCGAACTGGGTTCGCGAGAGCGTACGCAGCCGCCGCCCCCTCGTATCGTGTGGGAGAGTCTGACCGACCCGCGGCGACCTGGTGGACGGCAGTGGCTGGACCTGCGCCCCGATGAAGTCGAGCCGCGCGTCCTCCGGGCGGTGGAGCCGGAACTCGTGGTCTGGTCGTCCCTGTGGCCCGAAAGGCCCGATGACGAGATCCGGTTCGACATCCGGCTGTCCGGGGATGGCGGAAGCTGGCGGACGCGTACTGCGACAGAAACGGATGGGAAGACCGGGCGGGGAAAAGTCAAGGCAGATGAGTGGTTTTGTTCATTAGATCCACCATGAGATTCTCTCCAGCGTGACTGAGCCTACAGAGACCCCGCCTCCCTACATTCCTGGCCCCGAGCCCGACGACCACGTTGTATTTGTCCGCACTCTGGGCTCTACTGCATTGGTCGGCGGCATGGTTCTGTCCTTCGGCATCCTGCTCTTCGACGGTGACTTCCCGTCGTGGCCATGGCTCGTGGGCCTGTGGTTCACAGCGCTGATCGGACTTGGATTACGCCTGGAGGTGGCGCTTCGCGAGCAGGGACAACGCCGCTAAGCTTCACGCCGTCGCCCTTGATCTCCAAGTTGATACCAGGCGCCGGGAAGATCATCGGGTTCGTAGGGCACAGAGTCCTTCTAACCGACAGAGTGATGAGGCTCTTATGGCAGCAGTGGGCGCCTTGCGATCGTTGGGTCATTAGAGGGCCGTTATGGGCGGTCAAAAGCGGTCAGTCACGGTCACCCGCGGGGAGTCCTCCGCCCAGCTCGCGGTCCGTACGGTCCAAGATCGAATCGGTTTGCAAGCAGGGTGTCAGGAGTTCGGATCTTCTAGACCCCATCGCCCTCAGGAGATGAAAAGCCCAGGTCAGGAACGGTAGCCTCACCTGGACTTTGGTCTTCATTCGGCCTCGTCCGGCTTCCGTGCCCGTTGCGGGATCGATCGCTTCCCGAGTGCCCACAGGCGAGGTCGCCGAGCTTGCGGGCAACCTCTGGCTGTCGATCGTGGGTGGAGTGCTGATAGATCACCGCCACTTGTCTGCGTCGTACCCGATCAACCCGCCGCATCGAAGTCCGCGACGCTGCCCGCACAGCCGCTCCGCCAACGGCTTCGACCGCTCCCCGCAGCCGGAGCTCTCATGACGTCTCTTCCGACTCGAACACCCGGCGCTCCGTCCACTGCCACCCCAACCAGTGGGAGGCGGTCGTCCATGTCTCGGGAGCCGTCACCGCTTGAGTGATCCAGCTGCGCAACTCTGGCAGGACGTCCTTGCGCAGCGCCTCCCGGATCTCAGCTCGGTCCGCTGAACGGACGGGATGAACCGACAGGGCGATTCCGTAGACCTGCGGATGCATGCCGCCCGCGCGCCCCGGACGCCATCTGACCGCCAGGACCCAGTCCTGCGGCACCCCGCCCGAGAACTCCAGCTCCCGCACATGCTGGAAGTCCTCCCCGAGAGCCTCACCCAGATCCGTCCGGGTCAACGGCCAGGACGCTCCGCGCGCCAACCGGCGATCACGAGCAGACACATCCGCCCCGCATGACTCGTTCCCGCTCAATCTTGCGAGCGTACCCTCCGCTTCCTCCTCGAAGGGGACCTCGCAGCCGGTTGCGCCCTTGCGTCACCTCAGCCAGCGAAGGTGTTCTTCCTGCTGGTGGCGGGTGCAAGGGGGAGCCCGGATGGGCTGAACTGGCGGTTTACAAGCACCGTTGTGACTACCGTCCCAAAGCTTCCCGATCCCTGCGTGGGGAGCCGACTACAGCCTGCACTGGTGTGGCTTCAGATTGATCTAACAGAACGGAAGCGACCATATGAGCGCAGCGACGCTGTACCTGGTCTCCCTGACCCTCGGCGGGTTGATCTTCGTGGGTCTCTTCCTGGCGCTACGCCGCACGCGACGCTCCTACTACCTGTTGCTGCCAGCCGCGGCTTGGCTTCTCGCCGCCTTCGATCAGTGGTACATCATGACCTACCTGCCCCACATGAACATCCGCGTGGATGCGTTGCTCTGTCTGGCATTGATGGCGATTACGACACCGGTCGGCATTCTGCTGACCATCATGCATCGACGGTCGTGATCGCCGTACACCCGGCAGGTGATCCGAAAGGCTCTCATCTGACCGGGCAAGGCGGCGCACCACGACAGCCGGTGGGCGATTCCGCTCTGCGCGGATCCGACTGAACTCGAACGCGCCGTCTACCTAAAGTGAAGCATGGCCTCTTCTCGCCCGCCGCTACGTCCAGCGATCGATCGGACCGGCCCCAAGTCGTCTCCGGCTCGCGAGCCGCTGTGGCGGCACGCGCTCGGTGAGTGTCTCAGAGACCTTCGTCACGAGCGGGGCGAGAAGCTGACCGAGACGGCGCGGCGCGCCGGAGTCTCGCCGCAGTATCTCTCCGAGATGGAACGGGGCGTCAAGGAGCCGTCGAGCGAAATGATCGCCGCGGTCGCCGGCGCGCTGGATGTGACCCTGGTCGATCTGACCCTTGCCGTCGCCGAGAGCTTGAGGTCCGCTCAGAGCAGCGCGTCGAGAGGCGCCACCTGCTCGGCGGCGTATGCTCTGGCCGCGTAGCGCGGCTTGCGGGGATCATCCACTGGCCTATGAACGCTCCTCGATGATCTGATCGAGGAGTCCGTACTCCAAGGCCGCGGTCGCGGTGAACACGCGATCGTGATCGGTGTCGGCGCGTAGAGTCTCGACCGTCTGGCCGGTGTGCCGTGACAGGATGCGCTCGATGTCTGCTCGGACACGCACGACCTCGTCGGCTTGCAAGATGAGATCGGGGATCGTTCCGCGTCCCTGAGCAGCTGGTTGATGCAGGATCACTCGTGCGTGCGGGAGAGCGGCACGCTTTCCTTCGGCACCCGCGGCGAGAAGGACGGCGCCCACCGCGACGGCCTGTCCGACGCAGGTCGTCGAAACCCGCGGGCGGATGTAGCGCATGGTGTCATATATCGCGAGCATCGCACTCGGATCCCCGCCTTCACAGTTGATGTAGAACTGTATTTCGGCCTCGGGGTTGTCCGACTCCAGAAAAATCAGCTGCGCGATGAGCGCGTTCGCGACGCCCGCGTCGATCGCGGTGCCCAGATAGATGATCCGCTCGGTGAGAAGGTGCGAGTAGACATCCATGATCCGCTCGCCGCGGGAATTCTGAGTGATGACATTCGGAATCGTATATGTGCTCACTGGTCGGCTCCTTCGGTGATGCCGAATCCGAGCCGCGGGCGGTTGCGCGGCGCGATTTCGTCGAAATTTTGCACGATTGCATCTATGAAGCCGTAGTCCAGTGCCTCTCGTGCCGTGTACCAGCGATCGTGCAGGGAGTCCTCGAATATGCGCTCGACGGGCTGCCCCGTGTCCTCGGCGATGAGGCCGAGCACCGTGTCGCGAGTATGCCGGAGGTCGCCGGCCTGCAGTTCGATGTCGACTGCGGTGCCGGCGATCCCCGCCGAGCCCTGGTGCATCAGGACACGTGCGTGCGGCAGGGCGCGGCGTTTCCCTCGGGCCCCCGATGACAGCAGGAATTGTCCGGCGCTGTAAGCGATGCCCAGCACGAGGGTCGACACGTCACAGGGAATGAGTCGAATGATGTCGCGGATCGCGAGCATCGAGGGAACCGACCCGCCCGGCGAGTGAATCCACAATGCGATGTCCGTCGACGCGTCCTGCGTGGCGAGTGCCATGAGCTGCGTGGCCAGAAGTGTCCCGTTGTCGTCATCGAGAGGGCCGTCGAGAACGAGGACACGCTGGTCGTAGAGCTCGCGCCTCACCCGCTCATTGAACAGTGGAATATTTGATTCTCCGCTCATACGCCCATCATGTGAGGCGATCCGGACCGGCGTCGACACGATCTGCCTGGGGCAGATCTGCTCTGAGCAGATGGAACTCGGTTTCCGGCCCGGTTCGCAGCATTGCGGCGGTGACCGGGGACCAGGAGAGCCAAGGTGCGGAAGCGCCGGCCATGGACGCGGCCGGCTCGGTGATGCCGGTCTGTCAGAACGCCACCCGTACGGTCGCGGCCTGTGCGAACGCCGCCTGTACGGTCGCGCCTGTCAGAACGCCGCCCGTGTAGTCGTGGCCTGTGCGTCTCGTTCGCCGTCGGACGACCTGTAAGACGGCGTGTCCGCCTGTAAGGAAGCCCGCTGAACAGGCTGACAACAGGATTTTCTTGCGGACGCATGAACAAACCCGGAAGCGTGAACCCCGCTGCAGGAACCACTCACAGCATCCGAAAGCGGGAGAAACGATGAAGCCGGCCTCATGCGCAACTGGCCTCACAGCGGCCGCTCTGGTCGCTTGCCTGACCGGAGCGTCCGGGATGTCGGCGGCACAGGCGTCCGACGCGAGGGCCCTTCCGACCGTGAACATGGAAGCCACCGTCAAGGCGGCCCAGATCGACCCGCGGCGGTCTGACGAGACGCTGACCCCGGGCGCCGAGGCCAGCGTGCTCCTCGTCGAGCAGGCGCTGCGTGACCGGCGCCTGCTCGACGCGAAGTGGGTCGACGGTTACTTCGGCAGCACGACGGTCACCGCCTACGCGAAGTTCCAGAAGTCGCTCGGCTACACCAGGTCCGCCGCCAACGGCCTGCCGGGCAAGGCATCGCTCACCAAGCTCGGAGCCGGCCGCTTCAGGGTCACCCGCATCATCACCCCGGGCGCCCGGGTGTCCACCGGGGGCGTCGTCGTCAACACCCGCACGCGGAGCATGCTGGCCGAGGCGAAGCGGCTGCTCGGCCGGAACCTCGTGCTGTTGCAGGGGTCGTACAACCCCGGCGGCGATCCCACGTCCGCAGGCACCCATGACGGCGGGGGCGTCGTCGACATCTCGGTCGAGGGGATGAACCCCGCCACCCGCGCCGCGGCCGTCCGCGCGTTGCGAAGCGTCGGCTTCGCGGCATGGACGCGTAACCCCCGTCAGGGCGACTGGCCATGGCACATCCACGCCGCCGCCATCAGCGACACCGACCTCTCCAGCCAGGCCCAGCACCAGGTCGGTGACTACTACCTCGGTCTGAACGGGCTCGCCGGCCGCGGCCCGGACGACGGCCCGAAGGTGACCATCCGCACCTGGGAGGAGTACCGGCTCCGCTGACCATCCGAGACCCAGGCCGTACAGATAGAAGGAGAACACCATGAGAACGCTTAACAAGATCTTCACCGCGGCGGTCGCCGCGACGGCGCTCGGTGGATCGGTGCTCGCCACCGCCTCGCCCGCTTCGGCGGCCAACCGCGACGGCGTGTGCCAGAGCGGCGAG
>NZ_BOOH01000015.1 GCF_016863135.1 Planobispora longispora | reverse complement strand
CTACGGCGGCAGCATCTACCAGGACTTCAAGCCCGGCGCCAAGGGCAACCTCAAAGCCGCCCTCAAGAACCAGAACGCCTCGCACCAGTTCAGTCCGTCGTCATCGCCGCGCGTCAACATCTCGTACGCGCTGTACAAGGCCGGCGGCGGCCAGATCACCTGCGGCTTCGACGGTTACACCAACACCCCCGGCCGGCACGAGGGCATCGACTTCGGCCGCGGCGTGGGCTCGGACGTCCACAACCTGGTGAGCGGCCAGGTCATCTACCTCGCGCGCGGGTACAACGGCCGCTCGGGGCTCTCCACGATCGCCGTCTACAACGCCTCACTGAACAAGACGGTGATCTATCTGCACTCCGCTCCGCGGTCCTCCCTGCGCGTGGGCCAGCAGGTCAGCCGCGGACAGATCATCGCCGACGAGGGGTGGCGCGGGGTGTCGTCCAGTGCGAGCGCGCACACCCACGTCGAGGTGCGCACCGGACGGCAGAAGTTCGCCTCCAAGAGCGTCGGCGACCCGACTCTGAGCAACCCGAACCCGACCTCGTTCTGGATCTCCCAGGGCTACAACCTCCGATAGCGCCCCGCGGTCTCCGAAAGAGGAAGGCAACTGTGTCTCCACGAACTGCACGGCCGATCTCGCGGCTCATCACGGCGGTCGCCGCGATGGCGCTCGGTGGATCGGTGCTCGCCACCGCCTCGCCCGCTTCGGCGGCCAACCGCGACGGCGTGTGCCAGAGCGGCGAGTTCTGCTACTACTTCAACAGCAACAACCAGGGATCGGTCTCCGACTTCACCGGATCCGTCGCCGACTACGCCACCCAGCAGCCCTCCTGCTACGACTTCAAGGGACCCGGCAACGGCAAGGGCAAGTGCATCAAGAATTCCGCCGCCTCGGTCTGGAACCGCAGCGGCAAGACCGTCCGCGTCTACTTCAACAGCAACTACGGCGGCAGCATCTACCAGGACTTCAAGCCTGGCGCCAAGGGCAACCTCAAAGCCGCCCTCAAGAACCAGAACGCCTCGCATCGGTTCCTGAGCTCCGCGTCGCCGACCGCGTGCAAGACCGACGGCACGCACAGCAGGCCGCCCACGACAATCCTCGTGTACCGCAAGTCCCTCGATCGCGTGGACAGGGTGGCGTTCAAGACCTACGTCAAGAACGTCCTGCCCAACGAGTGGCTGTCGTACTGGCCGACGGAGTCCCTCAGGGCCGGGGCGATCGCCGTCAAGAACTACGGCTGGTACTGGGCGCTGCACTCGACGCGCAAGACGTCGGACGGCCGGTGCTTCGACGTCTACGACCACACGTCGAGCCAGGTGTACAAGCCCGGCTCCGCGACGGCGACGACGAACGCCGCGGTGGACGCGACGTGGGGCACCCGGCTGACGCGCAACGGGAAGATCTTCCAGGCGCAATACTGCGCGACGACGACGGCGTGCGGCATGTGGGTCAACGGGGACTGGATGTCGCAGAGGGGCTCTCGCGATAAGGCCAGAGCCGGCTGGGGCCACTCCAGGATCCTCAAGTCCTACTACAACGGGATCGCTCTTACATCCTGACAACCCCCGGAGTCCGTCCGACCCTGGTTCCCCGCCGTGTCGCGCACGGCGGGGAACTAGGGTTCGTCGACGATGATCTGGAAGTTGATCGGCCGGTTTCCGGGGAACGCGATCCTTCCCGAAGCGTCCACCATCTTGAACCGCACGTAGCACAAGCCCGGTTTCCTCGGCGTGGTGATGTCGATCTGGATGTCGACCGTCTCGCCGGGCGGCGTTTCCTCGACCGGCACGTCGGAGACGGTCCGGCATTGATCGGTTCCCTGCGGGGAGTCGAGGCGGCGCAGCGAGTATTCCTTCCACGGCACGGTCCCGGCGTTCTTGAGCCGCCATACCTTGGACACGGTCTCGCCGGCCCCGACGCGCTTGCAGTCGGGCAGCGTGACGTCCGCGACGAACTCGGCCGCATCGCCCTTGTGCGCGGGCGGGGCCGGAGCCGGATTGGTCTGACGCGCCGGGCAGGCGACCGGGGACGGCGACGGGCCCGCGGACAGGCCCGGGCCGGGCTCGGCGGGCCCGGATCCGCGATCGGCGATGCTCACGATGAGGATCGCCGCCGCTCCCACACCGGCTGCCGCCGCGACGAGCGCGACCGGGCGGGTCAGCCGGGATCGCCCTCGGTCCCCCGGCGCGGGGAGGGGCGGCCGGATGTCGCCCGCATCCTCGACGGGTGACGGCGGCGCGGGCGTGGACGCCGGGGTCTCGCCGGCCGGTCCGGACGCCTGCGGCGCCACGGCGACGTGCGCGGTACGGAGTTCCGCGGCGCCCGCGATTCCACCGTGCGGACGATCCGCTGAGGCGTCGGCGGTCGGAGGATCCCCGGCGCCCGCTCCCCGGACCGTCCGGTTCGCCCTCTCCCAGTGGTCGCGATAGGCGGCCGGGTCGGCGCCGCACGCCTTGACGAACTCGACGGTGGTCTCCCAGCTCGGGAGCCGGTTGCCTTTCGTGGCTTCGTGCAACGTCGTGTGGGAGATCGCCCCTGAGCGACCGGACATCTCCCGAAAAGGCGGATTGCCAACCGACCGGCGCAGCTCCCGGAGGACCCCCGCGAAGTCCTCGATCGCCTCCACCCGTGCACGCCTGTCGTCCACCGGACGAAGCTAACAGCACCCCCACTCTTCACTCAACTCACAGCAATGTCACGCATGGAATCGAACGGCCCGGCACCCGGGCCGGGCCGTTTTCCGGCCGGGCCGCCGGTCGAGGGGGGCGTCTCCGGGAGGGGGACATCCTGATTCCGGAAAATCACCCCAGAGGGGGACATGGAATCAAGGGGTGCTTTGATGACCGGGAAGGGGGACGACTCCTACCGTTCACCCCATGGTTTTCAACACGAACGCACTCCGCCGTACGGCGGCCGGCGTCAGCCTCGTCCTCGCCGCCCTCGCCTTCCCCACCGCCGCGCAGGCGGCCACCGCGCAGACCTCCGCCGCCACGGCCGGCGGCACGTACGGACCCGTCGTGTACGGCCTCTACCCGACCCAGGCCTCATGCGCGAGTGCGGCTGCCAAATACAACGTCGCCGGGAAGTCCGCTTACTGCGTTCTGATGTGGCGGCTCAACCGCTGGGCCCTGTACGTCTCGCAGTAGAGGCAACCGGCGCGTGCGGCGCGGGTCCCGGAGCCGGGAGCGTTCCGGGACCCACGCCGCACCCGGTGCGGAGCGCCTCGTGCGCCGCGAAGACTCGTGCCGTGAAGACTCGTGCCGTGAAGACTCGCGCCGCGGCGAAGATGAACGCCCGGAGATGAGCACCCCGACACGACATCCCTGAGTATCCCTACTCATGGGTATATGTCGCTGACCAGCAAGAATTGCTCTCATGCGACTCTCACACGCGATGGCCCGCCACGTCTCCCGGTACGACCGGGGCGCCTTCGCCCTGTCCATCGCCGGCCCCTACGCGTTGATCGTCATCGCCGCGACCGTCTACGTGGAGATTGCCACCCACCAGCCGGGCAGCCAAGGCCTTGAGGCGATCGTGTTGTTCGCGGTCACCTCTCCGCTCTCCCAGTTCTTCATGTTCCTTCCGGTCGACCTGCTCCCCTCGACGCTCGCCCTGCTGACGTACACCGCCACCGGGCTGTTCCAGGCATGGCTCCTCTGGCTGATCGCACGCGGACGGAAGAAGACCACGCCTCCGGCGGGGGCGCTCCGGTTTCAGGATGCCCGCGAAGAGCAGGAGCCGGGTTCGTAGGCGACCGAGGGCCGCGCACGCCGGACGTGCGCCCGGCTCAGGCTCCGTCGGCCGAAGAGACCAGTGCCTCCTCCAAGGTGGCGTGGGTCTCGAACAGGGTGATCAGTTGCGTGGTGCGCAGCATCCGCAACAAGTAGAGCGGGACCCCGGCCAGGAGCAGTCGCGTCCTGCGCTCCCGGCATTGCTTGAAGGCCGCGATCAGCGCACCCACTCCCGAGGAGTCACAGAAGGTCATCGAGGTCAGGTTCAGGATCAGGCAGCCCTCTCGCACGGACTCCCACATCGGTTCGAACGCGACGCGAAGCAAGGGAGAGGTGGCCATGTCCAGTGCTCCGGTGACGTGGACCACGACGTATTTGCCCTGCAGATCGAGGTCGACGCTGAAGGGCGTCTCGTCCGGGGACCGCACTCCCACCGGCCCCATGTTCCCTACACTCATGGTCCGCTCGCCACTCCCCGCACCGATCTTCTGCCCCAGGGTAAAGCGATACCCACCTTCATAGGTTCTGATTTCTCGCAAGTCGTGGAATTTGGTGCACGCCCTTATACCGCACGTTAGAAGGGACAGTCGTCGTCATCGGCGGCCGACGGCCGGCATCCGTATCATCTCGGCATGGTGCCGAACCCGGAGTCACGGCTCAGCCGACGGGCGGTGCTCCTGGCCGCCGGAGGGCTGCTCGCCGGTTGCTCCCGGGAGCCCGAGATCGACGAGGTCCGCCTGCGGCTGGCCACCGGGCCGGCGGGAGCGGTGTACCGGCGCATCGG
Source organism: Planobispora longispora (assembly GCF_016863135.1). Classification (GTDB taxonomy): domain Bacteria; phylum Actinomycetota; class Actinomycetes; order Streptosporangiales; family Streptosporangiaceae; genus Planobispora; species Planobispora longispora. The sequence continues at coordinate 68,155 of NZ_BOOH01000015.1, read as the reverse complement.
CGGTTCGCTGGCCGGACACATCTCCGAGCAGGTGCCGGGCGCGACGGTGACCACCGTGCCGAGCGGGGCGTCCGCCGACAACATCCGGATGTTGCGGGCCGGCGAGGTGCACCTCGGGCTGACGAGCCTGGACGCCCTGATCACGACCGACGGCAGCGCGCCCGAAGGGCTCTCGGCGATATGCCGGCTCTACGACAGCCACCTGCACCTCGTGGTCATGGCCGGTTCGGCGATCGGCGGGTTCCGGGACCTCGAAGGCAGGCGCGTGTCCCTCGGCGCCCGCGACTCGGGCACCGAGTTCACGTCGCTGCGGGTCCTGGGGCTCGGCCCGGTGAAAGCCGACGGCCGGTACCTCAGCCAGGCCGAATCGGCGGCGGCACTGCGTGACGGCGAGATCGACGCGATGTTCTCCCTGACCGGCGTCCCGACACCCGCCGTCACCGAGCTGGCGCAGCGCGACCCGATCCGGCTGATCCCGCTGGACGCGCAGGCGGACGCGCTCATCACGGCGTTCCCGGGTCCCTACACTCCGGCCGCGATCCCCGCGACCGCCTACGCCGGCGTCCCCGCCACCCGCACCGTCGCCGTGCCGAACGTGCTCCTCGCGCGCAACGACCTGCCCGACGACCTGGTCCACGCCATCACCGACACCATCTTCACGCACACCGGCACGATCACCTCCGCCGGCCGCGACGGCGCCGAGACCGTTCCCGAGGCGTGGCAGATCAACGTGCGTACCGGGATCTCCACCGCGTCGGTCCCGCTCCATCCGGGCGCGGCCGCCTGGTTCCGCGACCGCAAACGCTGACCCGGGACGATGACAGCGCGGTGTGATGACAGCGCGGTGTGATGACAACCCGGTGCGGCGACGGCAGCGCGGTGCGGAGCCCCGGGCCTCAGACCGCCGGCGGGGACAGGGCGCCGGACGGCGACGCCGCCTCCGGCACGATCGGCAGCGCGACCACCGCGGCGAATCCATGCCCGGACCCGTCCGGGCGCGGCAGTCCCTCCTCCAGCCGCAGCTCGCCCCCGGCCGCCCCGACCAGGTCGGCGCAGATCGCCAGCCCCAGGCCGGTCCCGGACACGTTCTGGTGCCGCGGCGACCGCCAGAACCGCTGCAGCGCCTGGGTCCTCTCGGACGCGCCGATCCCCTGGCCGTCGTCGCGGACGGCGATCGTGACCACGCCGCCGGCCGTGAAGGCTACGCCGCCGGCCGCGGAGGCCGCGCCGCCGGCCGTCCCGGGAGCGGCGCCGCCGTGCCCGGCGGCCGCCGTACCGTCCGGGGCGACCCGGGCGGTCACCTCCACCACCCGCGCGTCCGACAGCCGTAACGCGTTGCTGATCAACTCGTCCAGGATGCTGCCCAGTCCGCCCGTCGGCTCCATCAACCGCAGCCCCGGCGGCACGTCGACCACCAGCGTCTGCCCCGCCGCCGCCGTCAGCGCCCGCCACCGGTCCACCCGGGTCGCCAGCACCGCGTCGAGATCCACCGGCGACGCCGTCCGTATGCTCTCCATCCGCGCACTGGCCTGCAGCGAGTTCAGCAGCCGCTGCATCGCCTTCAGCTCGTCGACGGCGACGTCGTACACCTGCCGCCCGCCGCCGACCGGACTCAGGTGCGGTTCCAGACTCTCCACCGCGAGCCGGAGGCTGGTCAGCGGGTTGCGCAACTGATGCGACGCGTCGGACACGAACGCCCGCTGCCGCCGCACGGCGTTCTCGACCGCGTCCATCATGGTGTTGAACGACTCCGACAGCCGCCGCAGCTCGACCGGGCCGGCCTCGGCGTCCGCCCGGATCGTGAGGTCGCCCCGTGAGATCCGCGAGCTCGCCGCGTCCAGCTCCCGCACCGGCCGCAGCACCCACGCCGACACCGGCCAGGCGACGGCCACCAGTGCGATCAGCGGCAGCAGCCCGAGCCCGGCGAGCTGGGCCCATCGCACGAGGATGCGATGGCGAGTCCTCGACAGGTCCGAGATCGTCACGACGGCGCCGACGACCTCGCTGTCCCGGCCCACCGGCTCGGCGACCACGAGCGCGGAGTCGTCCCACGGCGCCCATCTGCCGGACGGCTCCGGCCTCGCCCCGGCCAGCGCCGCGGTCACGATCCGGGGGGACGCCGGCTCGGCCCGCGCCGCCTCCCGGTACGCGCCGGCCGGTCCGAGCAGCACCGTGCCCGAGGTGTCGATCACCGCGACCGGGATGCCGTACAGCTCGTGGTAACGCGCCAACTCCCGGTGGAGCGCCTCGGTCCGCCCGGTCGACAGCGCGGTCTCGGCCAGTGACGCGAACCGGCCGACGTCGTTGAGCCGGTCGACGTAGGTCTCCTGCATCTCCCGCTCGGCCACGGTGACGCCGAGCGGCACCCCGAGCGCCGTGACGAGCAGCACCGCGAGGGGCACCAGGACGACGAGCAGGCGACGGTGCACGGCGCGTCAGCCGATCAGCTCCGGCTGGTCGGCCAGGAGCCGATAGCCGACCCCGTGGATCGTGCGGATGAGCACCGAGGGCCCGATCTTGTGCCGCAACGCCGCGATGTGGGTGTCCAGGGTGCGGCTCGAGGGCTCCCAGGTCGCGCCCCAGATCTGGTCGAGGATGACCTCGCGGCTCACCACGTTCGGCGCCCGCCGGGCCAGCAGCAGGAGCAGCTCGAACTCCTTGCGGGTCAGCGTCACCGGCGTGCCGCCGACGGCGACCTCGCGGGTGCCGACGTCGATCCGCATCGGGCCGAGCACGAGCGGCCCGTCCGGGTGGGTCAGGGCGCGGGCCGCCCGGGTGCGTCGCAGGACGGCGTCGATCCGGGCCAGCAGCTCCGGGATGCCGAACGGCTTCACGATGTAGTCGTCGGCGCCGGCGCGCAGGCCGCGGACCCGCTCGTGCTCCTCCGACCGTGCCGTCACGGCGATGACGGCGGTCTCCGGGCGGTCACGCAGCTTGCGGATCACGTCGAGCCCGTCGCCGTCGGGCAGGCCCAGGTCGACGAGGACCACATCGGACGGGGCGGCCCGTACGGCCTCCGCGGCGGTGGCGATGCGGTGCACCTCGAAGCCCGCCTGGGTCAGGACGGTCACCAGGCCCCGCGCCACGCGGTCGTCATCCTCGATGATGGTGATCCGCATACCGGCGGATTGTACGGTCCGGATCGGCGCTCGCGGCAGCCTTTCAGTTCTTGGGATTCCTCTGACATATCCGGCGCATTCCTTGGGATTACCCTGACACCATCCGCGTCCCTGCCAGCCGAGACCGAGACCGAGACCGAGGCCGAGCACTCACCGACAAATGCGCATGCGCTGACGAGGAGGCCGCGATATGAGAACGACCAGCAGGTACCGGGCCGCCGTGCGAATGATCGCCGCGATCGGCGTCGTCTCGCTCGCCGCCGCCTGTGCCGGCAACGGGGGCGCCACCGACGGCGCCACCGGAGGTACCGCCGGCGGAGGTTACCCGGACAAGAACATCACGATCATCGTGCCGTTCAGCGCGGGCGGCCCGACGGACACCGTCACCCGCATGATCGCCGAGCCGATGGCCGCCAAGCTCGGCACCAAGATCGTCGTCCAGAACGTCGAGGGCGCGGGCGGCACGGTCGGCGCCGGCGAGGTCGCGCAGGCCGATCCCGACGGCTACACCGTGCTCATGCACCACATCGGCATGTCCACGGCGCCCGCCCTGTACCAGAACCTGGGCTACAAGCCGCTGGAGAGCTTCGAGACGGTCGGGCTCGTCACCGAGGTGCCGATGACGATCGTCGCCCGCAAGGACTTCGAACCCAAGACGCTCCAGGAGCTCGTGGCCCACGTGAAGGCGAACGCCGGCAAGGTCACGCTGGCCAACGCCGGTCTCGGCGCCGCGTCCCACCTGTGCGGCCTGCTGTTCCAGACCGCCGCCGGGGTCAAGCTCCAGGAGGTTCCGTACGAGGGCACCGGCCCCGCGCTGACCGACCTCGTCGGTGGCCAGGTCGACTTCATGTGCGACCAGACGACCAACACCAGCGGCCAGATCTCCGCGGGCGAGGTGAAGGCGTACGCGGTGACCACGCCGGAACGGGTCAAGAGCCTGCCCGACCTGCCCACCACGACCGAGGCCGGGCTGCCCGGGCTCCAGGTCAGCGTGTGGCACGGTCTCTACGTCCCGAAGGGCACTCCGCAGGACGTCGTGCAGAAGCTGACCGAGGCGCTGAAGACGGCACTGGCCGACCAGAAGGTCATCGACCAGATGGCCAAGCTCGGCACCGCGCCGGTCCCGGCCGAGGACGCCACCCCGCAGGCTCACCGGGCCAAGCTCGAAGAGCAGCTCGGCACCTGGGCGAAGGTCATCGCCGACGCCGGCGTCAAGGCCTCCTGAGGTGGAGCGCCGCCGGTCCCTCCCGGACGTCCTCGCCGGGGCGATCTTCATCCTGATCGGTGGCGCATTCGTGGCGGGGGCGCTCGGCTACGAGCTGGGCACCCCGCTGCGGATGGGGCCCGGTGCCTTCCCGCTGCTGGTCGGCGCGATCATGGCCGCCCTGGGCCTGGCGATCGTCGTCAAGGGACTCGTCGCCGGCGAGATGATCTCGTTCGGGCCGGTCCCCTGGCGTGCGGTCGCCGCCATCGTGCTCGCGCTCCTGTTCTTCGGATTCACCGTACGGGGTCTCGGGTTCGTCCCGGCGTCGGCGGTGACCGCCCTGCTCGCCACGCTGGCCAGCACGCGCGTGCGGCCGCTCGCGGCCGTGGCCGTGACCGCCGGGCTGACCGTGGCCGGCACGCTCATCTTCGTCGTCGGACTCCAGCTGCGGATCCCGCTGCTGGGCCCGTGGCTGGGGTTCTGATGCGGCATCCGGATTGAGGCATGGAACTTCTCGACAACCTCGCGCTGGGTTTCTCGACCGCCCTGCTGGCCCAGAACATCCTCTACTGCTTCGTGGGAGTGCTGCTCGGGACGGCGGTCGGCGTGCTGCCCGGCATCGGCCCGACGGCGACGGTGGCGATGCTGCTGCCGATCACGTTCAGCTTCGAGCCGGTGACGGCACTGATCATGCTGGCCGGCATCTACTACGGCGCGCAGTACGGCGGATCGACGACCGCCATCCTGATCAACCTGCCCGGTGAGTCGTCGGCGGCGGTCACCGCGCTGGACGGGCACGAGATGGCCCGCCGGGGCCGGGCCGGCGCGGCGCTGGCCACCGCGGCGGTCGGGTCCTTCGTCGCCGGTACGGTGGCCACCGTCGTGCTGGCCGTCGCGGCCCCGCCGCTGGCCCGCGTCGCGTTGCGGTTCGGCCCGGCCGAGTACTTCTCGCTGGTGCTGTTCGGCCTGATCGTGTCGATCGCGCTGGCCCGCGGCACGGCGCTCAAGGCACTGGCGATGATCGCGCTCGGCGTCCTGTTCGGCACGGTCGGCCAGGACATCTACACGGGCACGCCCCGGTTCGTGTTCGACCAGCGCGAGCTGTACGGCGGCATCGACTTCGTGTCGGTCGCCGTCGGCATGTTCGGGGTGGCCGAGATCCTGCGCAACCTGGAGGACGAACGGACGCGCACGGCGGTCGTCAGCACGGTGAAGAACCTCTGGCCGACCCGCGAGGACCGGCGCCGGATCGTCGGCCCGATCCTGCGGGGCACCGGTCTCGGCTCCGCGCTCGGCGTCCTGCCCGGCGGCGGCCACGTGCTGGCCTCGTTCACCTCGTACGCCGTCGAGAAGCGGATCTCGAAGCGTCGGGAGGAGTTCGGGCACGGCGCGATCGAGGGCGTCGCCGGGCCCGAGTCGGCGAACAACGCCGCCGCGCAGACGTCGTTCATCCCGCTGCTCACCCTGGGCCTGCCCGCCCACCCGGTCATGGCACTGATGGTCGGCGCGTTCATCGTCCACGGCATAACCCCGGGGCCGAACGTCATCATCGACGAACCGGCGCTGTTCTGGGGCCTGATCGCGTCGATGTGGATCGGCAACGTGCTGCTCGTGCTGCTGAACCTGCCGCTGATCGGCATGTGGGTGCGCATGCTGCGCATCCCGTACCAGGTGCTGTTCCCGATGATCATCCTGTTCGCTTCCATCGGCACCTACTCCCTGGGGTTCAACGCCTACGACGTCTACGCGATCGTCTTCTTCGGGATCCTGGGCTACATCCTGATCAAGTGCGGCTGCGAGCCGGCGCCGCTGCTGCTCGGCTTCGTGCTCGGCCCCCTGCTCGAGGAGAACCTGCGGCGGGCGCTGATCATCTCCCGCGGCGACGCGTCGGTCTTCCTGACCCGGCCGATCTCCGCGGTGCTCCTGGCCCTGGCCGCGGCGGCGCTCGTCGTCGCCGTCCTGCCGGCGATCCGCAGGCGCCGGGAGGTCGTGTTCGCCGAGGAGGAGTAGGCGCCCGGCCTGCGGATCCCGGCCCTCAGGGGGTGTCCCTCAGGGGGCGTGGAAGACCACCTCGGGGTTGGCGGCGGAGGGACCGGTCAGCAGCGGCTGATGCCCGCCGCGCAGGTGCTGGTCGAAGAAGGCGCCCACGTAGGCCGTGGTGATCTCGCCCGATCGCTTTCCCGGGAGCGGGGCGGAGGGGTCGGTGACTCCGGCCTGCCCGCCCAGGACCGGCAGGTCGATGAAGGTGAAGTGACCGGAGTCGGCGACCGTCAGCCAGCGCTTCCAGCCGTCCAGCCGCCGCCAGGTCAGCGGCCAGCTCTTGTCGGTGGAATCGGGCGAGTGCTGCGCCTTGGTGCCGACCATGAGGAAGGGCCGCCCGCCGAGGCCGGACCGCGGCACCTGCGCGAAGAAGGTGCCGTCCAGGTTCGCGCCGGCGCGGACGCGGCGGTCGGCGGACATGACGGCGGCGGCGGCGTTCCCGCCCAGAGAGTGGCCGGCGGCGCCGATCCGCTTCGGGTCGATCATCTTCCAGCGCTTCCAGGCGGGCCGGTGACCGGCGGCCCGGGTCAGTTCGTCCACCACGAAGGAGATGTCGGCTGCCCGGCCCGCGGCGGCCCTGCCCAGCAGCTTCTTCTCCGCCTCGTCGGACGGGGCTTTCTCGATCGTGTCGCAGGCGACGCAGGTCAGAGTACGGCCGCCCGGGAAGGTGGTGCCGAACGACTCGTAGGCGTGGTCCACGAGCGCGACGACGTAGCCCTTCGACGCGAGTTCCTCGGCGAGCATCGTCAGCGTGGCGCGGTTGAGCGAGAAGCCCGGTGAGAGCACCACCAGGGGGTGTCCGCCTCCGGCGGGAGGAGCGCCGGCGCGGGCGTTCACGCGGACGCCGGAGAGCTGCTCGGCCTTGAACGCGGCGTCGAGCTTCAGCCCTTTGAGCAGGAGCCCGGCCTCGTCGACGGTCATGTACGGGACCGCGCCGCCGCCGGCCGTCGCGGGGTAGTACACCGACACCATCAGCTCCCGCCCGTCCGCCGTGGGCACCCAGGGGTCGCGCCGCTCCTTGTCGACGAGGTGCAGGATGTCGCGCCCGACCGCGTACCGCCCAGTGGGACGGGGGATCGAGAGCCCCTGTTCGGGGCTTTCCGCGGAGGAGGCCGCGGAGGCCGGAGACGACGTCGAGATCGCGGTCGCGCCCAGCAGGGGGAGCGTCAGGGCGAGAAGGGCGGCCGTGGCCGTACGGCGAGTTCTGATCATGACGAGGAGCCTAGAAAGGGCCCCGATGCGGTCGACACTCCTGAAAGACCTGTCCGGTCTCTTACTTTCGTAAGGGGCTGCGCGCCGCGCGGGTGGCGTCCTTCATCGGTCGATCTCCGGGCCCGGCGTCGTCACGGGCCCGGCTTCGCCCCGGTGGTCGCGTCGGCCGGGGTCAGGGTCAGGCGGTGGGGAAGGGGCCCTGGTACTCGGTGTAGTCGGAAACACCGTCGCCGTTGAGGTCGACGCGCACCTCGTCGGTGTAGCCGTCGCCGTTGTGGTCGAGGTAGACCACGTCGGTCACGCCGTCGCCGTCGGTGTCGTAGCGCTCCTCGTCGGCCACGTAGTCGCCGTCGGTGTCGATGAGCTGGACGTCGGTGCCGCCGTCGCCATCGGTGTCGTAGTAGTCGGTGGTGGTGACGTAGAACTCGCTCATCGTGGTCTCTCTTTTCTCATCGTGCCGGTTCGTCAGATAAGAGGGGCGATCCCGCCGAATGGTTACAGCGGGTTCGGCAATTTTTTGTGACCGCCTCCGCCGGGGGAGTCGTGCTCCCGAATGCCGGGCGGCCGAGGGGATCATCCTCGGAGGGCCGTCCGGTTGCGCAGTCCCATCCCCTGCAGGCGGGACATTCCCAGCCGCTCGTAGTACGCCTGGAGCGGCGGGTCGCATATGAGGTCGACGGAGTACATGTCCTCGGCCTCCTTGAGGATCCGCCGCATCAGCTCGTCGCCGATCCCCTGCCCCTGGTATTCGGGGAGGACTTCGAGCCATGGGATGAACGCGGTCAGCACGCCATCACTGATCATGTTGACGAAGCCGACGACGCGCCCGGATCCGTCCAGCGCGACGATCGCGCGATGACTGCCTCGCAGCACCGCCAGATGGTTCTCGGCCGACGGCGGGGTCGGCCAGCCGACGAAGAAGCCCCGCAACTGATCGGCTTCGATCGTGCTCATGTCGCCGGTGTAACGGATCATGTTCTGTCCTCCGGGCCGTCGTGGGATGAGTGCGACAACATTCGCATATGACGGAGGCCGGAGTGCATTGAATTCGGCAGGGCGGCCAGGGGTCCTCGGGAGGGGTTGGGGACCCCGCTCACCGTGCCGGGGTCAGGATCAGGCGCTGGGGAAGGGGCCCTGGTACTCGGTGTAGTCGGAGACGCCGTCGCCGTTGAGGTCGACGCGCACCTCGTCGGTGTAGCCGTCGCCGTTGTGGTCGAGGTAGACCACGTCGGTCACGCCGTCGCCGTCGGCGTCGTAGCGCTCCTCGTCGGCCACGTAGTCGCCGTCGCTGTCGATCAGCTGGGCGTCGGTTCCGCCGTCGCCGTCGGTGTCGTAGTAGTCGGTGGTCGTGACGTCGAAGTCGCCGCTCATTGTGTTCTCCCTTTTCTTTCGTGCCGGTTCGTTAGATAAGAGGGGCGGTCCGGGCGGATGGTTACAGCGGATTCCAAGATTTTTCAGATTCCCGCCGAGCCGCCGGCGCCACCGGTTCTGAGGACCGCTTCAGTCTGCGCCCGCCGTCTGGGATACGGCTTGCCTCCGTCTGGGATATGGCTTGGGAGCCGGCCCGACCGGCGGTCACCACTCCCGGTCCGCCTCGCCGGCCTGCGCGAGGAGCCGTCATTCCCCACGAGGAATTGTTGCCGTACGGCCGCTTTCCCAAGATCTGAGGAGTACGGACACACCAGTGGAGGAGAAGCAGTGACCGACATCCACGCGCAGGACCTGGCCGGCCGTTACGTCGCCCTCTGGAACGAGCCCGACGCCGGGCTCCGCCGTAAGGCCGTCGAGGAGCTGTGGGCCGAGGACGGCTCCCACGTCCTCCAGCCGCCCCAGGAGATCCGGGAGATCGCCGCGAGGCTGGGCTTCGGCTCGACCACCCTCGAAGCCCACGGGCACGACGCGATCGAGATCCGGGTGGCCCGCAGCTATGAGGAGTTCGTCGCTCCCGGGGAGTTCGTCTTCCGGCCGCAGGACGACGCCGTCCGCCTCCACGACGTCGTCAAGTTCGGCTGGGAGATGGTGCCGGCCGACGGCGGCGAGGCGGTGGGCGGAGGCATGGAGGTCCTCGTCCTCGACGCGGACGGCCGGATCAAGGCCGACTACATGTTCCCCTGACGGCTGCCCGGGGCCGGGGCGGCTGCCCGGGTGCTCAGCTGCTCCGCTATTCGGCCAGGAGCGCCGCGGTGGCCGCGTCGGCGGGCAGGAAGGCCTCCAGCTTCAGCTCCGCCACGGTCACGTCGAGCGCGGTCGCGAACGTCGTGATCGTGGTCGTCAGCCGCAGCTCACCGCGTGCCGAGCGCAGCCGCATGGGCGCGGCGAAGCCGACGTGGTCGGGTCCCGGCTCGATGTGCGGGACATAACCCGACAGCTCGTCGTGGAGGTCGTCGCGTGGGATGCGGTCGAGGATGTGCCGCGCCCACTGCGCCAGGTTGGCGATCCGCGGGGCCAGGCCCTCCGGGTGCAGCGACAGGCGCAGCACGTTGACCGGCGGGCGCAGCAGGTGCTCCGCCACACCCTCGGTGAGCAGGCCGAAGGCGCCGTTGGCGAGGACGAGATCGTGCCGCGGGTCCACCACGATCGCGGGGTACGGCAGGTGCCCGGTCAGGATGTGCCCCAGCGCGGCGCGCACGTGCTCCAGGGCCGGATCGTCGAGCGAGGTCTGCGGGTAGACGGGGGCGTAGCCGGCCGCGAGCAGAAGCTCGTTGCGCTCCCTGAGCGGCAGCCCCATCGACTCGCCCAGCCGTACGACTATGCCCCGGCCGGGACGGGAACGGCCGTTCTCGATGAAGCTGAGGTGGCGCTGCGTGGTGCCCGCGCGGAGGGCGAGGTCGAGCTGGCTGAGGTGGTGACGGCGCCGCGCCGAGCGCAGGGCTTGGGGGAAGTCCACATCCTCAGTCTGCCGGGCGGATCCCACCGCGCCCGCCTGCCCCGGGGCCGGAGGAACCGGAGGCAAGACGGGACCCGGCGGGCCCTCATGTCACGGAAGAATCACATCCGCCCTTGCGGCCCTCGCGGATCATCGGTAAGGATCATCCCCGTTGTCACGCGGAGGACGGGGTTTCACGTGAAACGTTTCTCAACGGCGGCCGCCGTCGTCATGGCGACGGCGCTCCTGCCGGGGTCCGCTCAGGCGGCCACCGGGACGGCCCGGACATCGGCCGTCATCGGGGTGGACGTCAGCAACTGGACCGGGGAGATCGACTGGCCGATCGTCGCCGAGAACGGAGTCGCGTTCGCGTTCGTGTACGCCTCCGAGGGCCTCGACTACGTCAACCCCCGCTTCGAGAGCCAGTACGGCGGAGCCGCCGAGGCCGGGCTGATCCGGGGGGCCTACCACTTCGCCCAGCCGCACGAGTCCGGCGGCGCCGCACAGGCCGATTACTTCGTGGCCAACGGCGGCGGCTGGACTCCGGACGGCAAGACCCTGCCGGGCGTCCTGGACGTCGAGGACAACCCCTACAAGAACCGCAACGGCCTCGACAACTGCTACGGTCTCGACAAGCGGGAGATGATCACCTGGGTGGGCGACTTCACCCGGCGCTACCGGCAGCGGACCGGCCGGGACGCGATCATCTACACCACCACCAGCTGGTGGCGGACCTGCACCGGCGACTCCCCCGCCTTCGGCCGCAACCCGCTCTGGCTGGCCCGGTGGGGCGACGAACCCGGCGAGCTCCCGGCGGGCTGGAAGCGCTACACCTTCTGGCAGTCGGCCGACAAGGGGCAGGGCACCCCCGGCGGGCGGAACTCCTTCAACGGCACGGTGTCGCAGCTCAAGCGCCTCGCCAAGCCGCCGTCGGGGATCAAGGCGGCGGGCCGGGTCGTCCGGAACACCTACGCCGTGACGGTCGCCAACACCGGCACCGAGCCGATCAGGGCGCTCAAGGTCTCCGGGCGCACGTTCGGCGGGCAGAAGATCGCCAAGGTCGGCAGGGGATGCCGGTTCAGCGGTACGGCGGTGCGCTGCACGATCGCCGAACTGGCCCCGAAGTCCAAGGTCCGGCTCGTCTTCACGGTCAAGCCCGCCAAGGCGGGAACACCCGCCCGGACGCGAGGGCTGAAGCTCACGGTCGGCACGGTGAACCTGACGCTGACCGCCGGGAAGCGGTAGCGCGGCCGGCGCCGTACCCGGCGATCGGCATCCCCGCGCGTGATCTGACATGCTCGGCCCATGGATGAGCGGTGGCGGGAGATCGGTGACCGGGTCTACGTCCGGCGGCACGAGTCGTTCGACCTGAACGTCGGCCTGGTCGTCGGGGACGAGGGCTGCCTGGTCGTGGACACGCGCATGTCCCACCGCCAGGCGCGCGAGCTGGCGGCGGCGATCCGCACGGTCACCGCCCTGCCCTGGACGGTGGTCAACACCCACGCGCACTTCGACCACTTCTTCGGCAACGCGGTCTTCCTGCCCGCCGACATCTGGGGCCACGTCAGGTGCGCCGAGACGGCCGCGGCCACCGGCGAGGCGCAGCGGCGGAAGTGGCTCCACGAGGGCCCGGAGGAGCTGGCCGAGGTGGAGATCACCCCGCCGGGCCGGACGTTCACCGACGCCGCCGCCCTCGACCTCGGCGGGCGCCCGGTCCGCCTGCGCCATCTCGGCCGGGGACACACCGACAACGACATCGTGGTCGAGGTCCCCGACGCGGATGTGATCTTCGCGGGGGACCTGGTCGAGGAGGGTGCGCCGCCGCAGTTCGGGGACGGGTTCCCGCTGGAGTGGCCGGACACGCTCGCCCGCCTGCTCGACCTGCCGGGCGAGGTGGTGGTGCCCGGCCACGGCGCCGTCGTGGACCGCGATTTCGTCCGGCGCCAGCACGCCGACCACGTCACCGCCGTCGAGATCCTCACCACCGGCGGAGACCCCGCCCGCGTGCCCTTCCCCGAGGAGACCGCGGCGGAGATCGTCGCACGTCTCGGCGACCTCCGTACGGCGGGCGGGGCGTAGCGGGGAGGGAGGAGGCGGAGCGGGGAGGGAGGAGGCGGAGCGGGGACGGAGGGGCGGGGCGGGACGCCTCCGGATCGGAGGCATAGCGAGACCCACCGTGGGGCGTCTTAGGGACGTAACCGCACAGTGGAGGTGATCGTGGACGCCGCAGACGAGCAACGGTTCCGCGATTTCGTGTCGGCGCGCTCGCCGGCCCTGATGCGCCTGGCGTATCTGCTGACCGGCGGGGACCAGCACGCGGCCGAGGACCTGCTCCAGAGTGCGCTGGCCAGATCCGCCGCCCGGTGGCGGACCGTCGAGGAGCCGGAGGCGTACGTCCGGCAGGTGATGTACCGCCAGCAGGTCTCCTGGTGGCGGCGGCGCAGGGAGACGACGTTCGCCGAGCCGCCCGACAGGGCCGAGGCGGGCGGCGACGACGGCACCGCCGGAGTCGAGCTGCGGATCGTCATGCGCCGGGCGCTGGCCAGGCTGACGTCCCGGCAGCGGGCCGTGCTGGTCCTGCGCTACTACGAGGACCTGCCGGAGGCGGAGGTGGCGGGCATCCTCGGCTGTTCCGTCGGGACGGTCCGCAGCACGACGCACCGGTCCCTGGCGAAGCTGCGCGCGCTGGCGCCCGAGCTGCGAGAGCCGTACACGATCTTCGGGGAGGCGAAGGCATGACCATCGACGAGCTCGTCCGGCAGACTCTCCGCGAGTGGTCGGAGGACGCGCGAGCACCCGCGGAGCTCGCGGACCGGGCGCTGGGCAGGCGCCGGCGGACGAGGACCAGGGCGTTCGCGGTGGTCGCGGGGGCGACCGCGACCGCCGTGGCGCTCGCCGTGGCGTTCATCGTGCCGGGGGCGGGGCAGGAGGGCCGGCGGATCGGGACGCCCGACGGGGGCGCAACCGCCACCGTCCTGACCGACCCGGCGCCGGCCCGGGACCTCAGGACCGACCCGGACTCCACGCCGCCGGAGCGTCTGATCGCGGCCCTCGACCGGGCGGTCTACGCCTATTACATCTGGCGGCACGCGAAGACCCCCGACGGCAAGAGCACGCTGCTGATCCGGACCTGGTACCTCTACGACGACAAGACGGGCGGGTACGAGAAGACCCCGTGGGCGCTGCTGGACGTCGCGCCGGGCGGCGGGACCGTCGCGGTCCTGGAGGAACTCCCCGCCCGCCGGGTCGGGTTGATCTCCGATGGCGGCGAGGTCCGCTGGATCGACCTGGAGCGTACGGCGGGCGGCCTGGCCTGGTCGCCCGACGGGACGAAGCTGCTGGTCACCAACTACGACCGGAATCCGGCGGAGATCATGGTCATCGGCAAGGACGGCGGCGAGTACTCGCCCCCGAACAGCCGGACCGGCTTCACCGTGGTGGACCCGGGCACCGGGCAGGCCGTGTTCCGCGGTGTGCCGTGGGAGGATCCGTCGCCCATGAACCGGGGCCGGGACTTCGGGTGGAGCGCGGACGGGACGATGGTCTGGGAGGTCAACGACAGCAGGGAGGAGCCGAGGAAGTTCTACGACCTGGACGGGAACGCGCAGCCGGTCCCGGAGAGGGAGAAGCACGGCAGTTTCCAGGAGGCCGGTCCGTCCCCGAGCGGCCGGTGGCTGGCGGCCGACGCGGCGGACAAGGAGGCGACCACGGCCGTGAAGGACCTCCGGACCGGCGCGCTGACCCCGCTGCGGCCGGTGGCCGGGCACTGGATCGAGCAGCTCGTCGCCTGGGCGGACGACGACCATCTGATCGCCTGGGCCTGCGAGTACGACGAGAAGGACACCTGCGTGGACATCGAGTTCCGCAACCGGCTGGTCCTGGTCAGCCGGGACGGCACGTCGCTCACCCCGCTCAGCGGGTTCCGGGAGAACAGCCAGAAATCCGGCTCCTGGGTGCCGCTGGTGACCCGCCGCTGAGCGCCGCGGCGGCGGGGAACCGGGCGCGCAGGCAGGCCCCGGGCGGGCCCGGGACGACCGCGAGCGTGCCGCCGTGCCGTACCGCGATGTCCCTGGCGATGGCCAGCCCGAGCCCGGAGCCGCCCGCGTCCCGGTCCCTGGCCTCGTCCAGCCGGGTGAAGCGGTCGAAGACCGTCTCACGGTGCTCGTCGGGGATGCCCGGCCCGTCGTCGCGCACCTCCAGTACGGCCACGCCGTCCTCCCGGGCCAGGCGGACCGTCACCGCCGACTCCGCGTGCCGGACGGCGTTGTCCACGAGATTGGCCACCAGGCGGCGCAGCCGTTCGGCCGAGCCGAGGACCACCACGTCGGCGGCGATCTCCAGGACGACCCGCACCTCCGGCCGGGGCCGGGAGCGGGCCGCCTCCTCCGCGGTGATCTGACCGAGGTCCGCCTCCTCGTGCCGGTCGGGCTCGCCGGCGTCGAGGCGGGCCAGGAGCAGCAGGTCGGAGGTGAGCGCCTGGATCCGGTCCACGTCGGTCAGCGTCTCCGCGGTCAGCGGCCCGGGCGGCGCCAGCTCCAGACGGGTACGGAGGATCGCCAGCGGGCTGCGCAGCTCGTGGGCGGCGTCGGCGACGAAACGCCGGTGCCGGTCGACGGCGAGCTCCAGACGGTCGAGCGTGCGGTTCATGGTCTCGGCCAGGCGGGCGATCTCGTCGCGGGCCCTCGGCACGGGGACGCGGCGGTGCAGGTCGCTGGCGGTGATGTCGGCCATCTCGGAGCGGATCGCGGAGACCGGCCTGAGCGCCCGGCCGACCGCGAGCCAGGTGAGGGCGGCGACGAGGAGGAGCAGGGCGGGGATGCCGGGGACCAGCACGCTCTTGAGGGTCTCCAGCGCGGCGCGGGCGGGTTCCAGGGAGGCCCTGGCCCGCACGACCATCGGGCCCTGGACGGTCTCGGTCGTCGTCGTCGCGGTGACGTGGGCGTCACCGGGCGTCCACTGCTCGGCGAGGATGACGCGCTCGGCGAACCGGGACTGCCCGTCGGGCGGGAGCGGTCCGGCGGATCCGGACTCCACGGGGAAAGGAGGGGCGGCGGATCCGGACGCCACGGGAGGCGGGGGTCCGGCGGATCCGCACGTCCCGGGGGACGAGAGCCCGCCGGATGCGGCGCCGGCCTGCTCCGGCACCGGTACGGCCTGGACGCCCGTGCCGGTGGAAGGGGGGCCGGGCACGACCGTGACATCGGGGTCCAGGAGGCCGGGCGCCTGACCGGAGGCGACGTTCCCCTCGGACGACAGCAGGTCGGCCATGCTGCCGGCGCGCCGGGCGGCCTCGGCGGAGGCGGTCTCGGCCAGGTTCCCGCCGAGCACCCGGACCAGCACGGCCACGATGACCCCCAGGGCGACGGCGACGATCGCGGTCGTCGCCAGGGCCGCCCGGACCCGGACCGAGAGATGCGACATCTCAGACCTCCAGCCGGTATCCGGCGCCGCGCACGGTCACCAGCGACGTCCGGCCGAACGGCGCGTCGATCTTCCGGCGGAGCGCGCTGATGTAGACCTCGACGATGTTCGGATCGCCGTCGTAGGAGAAGTCCCACGCCTGGGCGAGCAGCTCGCCCTTGGAGACCACCTCGCCCTTCCTGCGGGCCAGGCCGTACAGGACGGCGAACTCCTTCGGGGTGAGGGGGATCTCCGTCTCGCCGCGGCGGCAGCGCAACCCGGCCGGATCGACGGTGAGGTCGCCGACCGCGATGGAGGCCGGCCTGGCCGTGGCGCCCCGGCGGACCAGCGCGCGCAGCCGGGCCAGCAGCACGACGTAGGAGAAGGGCTTGGACAGGAAGTCGTCGGCCCCGGTGTCCAGGGCCTCGGCCTCGTCGTGCACCCCGTCCTTGGCGGTGAGCATCAGGATGGGCGTCCAGTTCTCCGCGTCGCGGAGCCTCGCGCAGACGGTGTAGCCGTTCATCCGGGGCAGCATGATGTCGAGAACGATCACGTCGTAGGCGTTCTCGGTCGCCATCCACAGCCCGTCGCGCCCGTCGTGGGCGACGTCCACCGCGAACCCCTCGCCGACCAGGCCGTCCTTCAGCAGATCGGCCAGGCGCTTCTCGTCTTCGACCAGCAGCACGCGCATGCCGTCCAGCGTGGCGCACGGCACCTAAAGCCAGCCTGAAGACGATTTCGGGAGCCTTCAGGCTCACTTCAGGTACCGCGCGGGAGTGTACGGCTGACCGGTCCACGACCGATGCACGGCCGATCCATACCGATCCATACCGATCAAGGAGAATCGATCATGCGGATCCGCATCCTCGCCACCGCGGTGTTGACCGCCGGTGCGCTGATGGCGACCTTGAGCGGCGCGGCCAGCGCCGACACCCCCGAGACTCCGGCTCCTCCGGGCTCCCCGGAGAAGGGGAAGATCGTCAGTGTCGTCTGTGAGGCGGGCGCGGACAAGCCCACCGTCACGGTGCGCGAACTCACCGACGCCGAGGCCGGGGAACTCGCCGAGAGGCTCAAGGAAGAGATCGGGAAGGCCGGTGAGGCCGGAGGGTCGGACTCCGAGCGGCCCGTCCCCGGCGAACGGCCGGAGCCGGCCGAGATCCTGGAGGGGAAGGTGCTGATCGCCGGGCCGGAGGGCGCCGGGCTGCGGCCGGAGGACCTGCCGGAGGGCGTCGAGAGGGCCCGGGTCCTTCCGGCTGCGCCGGGTGAGCCTCCGGTGGCCGGAGAGTCCGCCGAGAAGTTCGCCGGGGACGTCTCCGTCACCTGTGCCGCGCCGGTGCCGGTGCCGGAGTCGGGGCGGGACTAGCCCCGCCGCGCGGAGCCGTACCGGAGGGGGACGGTACGGCCCCGCGCGTGAACCCGGGCCGGAGGCTCCGGGCTCACTGATCCCGGGTCCGCGGTTCCGGGCTCGCGGTTCCCGGGCGGACCGGGATCAGGCTTCGGGGAAGGACGGGTGCGGGCCCAGCGCCCAGTATTCGTAGAGGCCGTGTCCGATCTGGTGCGAGCCCGACGGGTCGTCGTACTCGAAGCGGCCGACCGAGTCGACCATGCCCCACAGGCGGTCGGCGTCCTGCGGGAGGGTGTAGACGACGCCCTGCACCACCGGGCCGGGCCCCTGGTACATGCCGTGCTTCCAATCCGGTTCCAGGCCATATCCGGTGCCCGCCATCAGGTGCACCGGGAGGACCGGGGTGCAGTGCACGTCGAAGGGCTTGCCGCCCGGCGGGGCGAAGGAGATGGTCGCCTCGCGCACGTCCCGGGTGCCCTCCGCGTACACGGGGCGGTACTCGGGACGTCCGAGATACTCCTGCTCGCCCTCGCGCGGGGAGCCGAACCCCCACACCCGGACCGCCTCCTCCAGCAGGCGGCGGCCCTTGTCGTCCTCCTGGATGATGCAGAGGATGGCGTGGTCGTCGAACTGCATGGGCGCGTAGAGCCAGTAGAACGTCCCGGGGTTCTTCACCTGGATGCCGGGGGGCTCCGGCTCGCCCACGGGGCGGACGCCCCAGGAGCGGTCGCGGGTGCCCTTCCACCGGTCGGGGGTGACCTCGATCCGTTCGTCGCCGAGCATGATGTGCCCGCTCCACAGCCCGGTCTGCGCCATCCGGGAGGAGTCGAAGACGACGCGTTCCTGCCAGCGCACGAAGTGGCGCGGCTCCAGGGTCGCCGGGATCGTGCCCTCCCAGGTCAGATCGTAGGAGAGCCCGTGCTCGGTGGGGTCGAGCACGACCCGCAGCTTCCGCAGGCCCTCGATGACCTCGACCCGGAACGGGCCGATCTCGGTGTTCATCCGGTCGTCGCCGAGCTCGCGGGAGGCCCGGACGACCCGGTGGGTGTCCCGGTAGCGCACGCAGGCGAAGGCGTCGGTGACGCCGAGGTTGGGGTACTGGCCGACGCCGATGATGAGCATCAGCTCGTCGGAGCAGGCGTGGCAGTTGAAATAGTACCGATCGTAGAAATTGCGGTCCGACGTCGTGACGTGCCGCATCACATTGGGCGACTGGTGGACGGGGTAGTCGTCGAGGGGTGACAGCGTCATCCGTGCTCCTCGGTCCGGGGAACACGTTCTAACAAGCGCTTGGTACAAACGTCAACACCGCGCCGCCGGAGACGGGTACGGCCCGCGCCGACGGGGCGCGGGCCGTACCCGATGAACCGCGGCAGGTCAGATGTTCCTGGACGCCTGGCTCGTCTCGGTGCTGATCTTGTTGCCGAACTCGTCGGACGAGGGGTCGGCCTTGTGCCCGAACTCCTCGGCCCTGTTCTTGATGCCACCGGCCGCGCCGGAGACCTTGTCCGCGGCGGTCCGGGCCTTGTCGCTCACCCAGTGGGACGCGTCGGCGGCGCTGCCCTTCACGGAGTCGCTCCACTGTCCCGCGTTCTTGCGGTACATCGCGACACCGGCGGCGCCCGCCGCGAGGCCGGTGAGCAGCAGGAGCATCGGCCATCTCCGGGAACGCTGAGGGTTGGGGTCAACCCTCGACGCCGCCTGGGACAACATCGCGGTGATTCTCGGCGCGAGTTGGTCCTCGAATGCGTGGGCCGCAGCGTCTAGCCTGGGTGCTGCCCACCCACGGGCGTCGATGATCCTTTCGTTGGCCGCGTGACGGGCCGCCTCACGTGCGTGGGCGGCCATCGGACCGACACGTTCAGCGGCGTTCCTCACCTGGGTCTTGGCCAGGCGCAGTCGTGTCTGAGGAACCATCATGGTGGTGCGGCGCTTTCCGAATAGTGCAAGAGGCACAGCAACTCCTCCCCTGTCGTTGGGGCCCCGCAGGCACCCCTTCCCGCTCGAAAGCGGCTCAATCATGACCAGCCGTGGGAGGATGCTGGGTGGGCCGGTGACGGCCGTAGTTATCAAAACACCACAAAAGCAGCGCCTTGTACAGGCTTTGCCTGATCGTCTGAAGGGGGCACTCCGATCGTGGCTGAGAAGCTGATCGCGACCCTGAACACCAACCGCGGCACCGTGAAGGTCGAGCTCTTCCCGAACCAAGCGCCCAAGACCGTGCGCAACTTCGTCGAACTGGCCGAGGGCGCCCGGGAGTGGACCCACCCCGAGACCGGCGAGAAGACCACCGCCAAGCTCTACGACGGCACCGTCTTCCACCGCGTCATCTCCGGCTTCATGATCCAGGGCGGCGACCCGCTGGGCCAGGGCATCGGCGGCCCGGGCTACAAGTTCGACGACGAGATCAGCCCGGACCTCTACTTCAACCGTCCCTACCTGCTGGCCATGGCCAACGCCGGCATCCAGATGGGCCGCGGCACCAACGGCTCGCAGTTCTTCATCACCGTCGTGCCCACGCCGCACCTGAACGGCCGGCACACCATCTTCGGTGAGGTCGTCGAGGGCCAGGAGGTCGTCGACGCCATCGCCAAGACCCCGACCGACGGCCGGGACCGCCCGATCGACCCGGTCGTGCTGGAGTCGGTCACCGTCGACCGCGTCCAGGGCTGATCCGGTCCGGGACTGATCCGGTCCGGGAGCGACCTGTCCGTGCGGCGGCCATCCGCGCCTGGCCGCCGCACGGGCGCCCCCGGGGCATGCCGTACGGACCTCCCGTCGCGTCCGCCGTACGGCCCCGCATCACGCACGCACGGGCGGGCGATGTTCTGCATAGGGTGGGCAGCGAGACAAGCACGGTCGAAGGGGCCACCGAGACGCCATGACCAGCCAGCCGCCCGGCGAGCCCGGCACGCAGGCCGTTCCCACCTGTTACCGCCATCCCGACCGCGAGGCCCACGTGCGCTGCCAGCGCTGCGAGCGGCCCATCTGCCCCGACTGCATGCGCGACGCCTCGGTCGGCTTCCAGTGCCCCGAGTGCGTGGCCGAGGGCAACAAGTCGGTACGTCAGGCGCGGTCCGTCTTCGGCGGCGGCGCCGTCGCCGCGCCCCGGGTCACCTGGGCGCTGCTGATCGTCAACGTCCTGGCCTACTTCGTCGAGACGATCGCCACCCAGCAGGTGGTGAGCCGCTTCGCGATGGAAGCGGGCTTCGTCGCCTACCGCCACGAGTGGTGGCGCCTGATCACCGGCGCCTTCCTGCACTCGCCGCTGAGCAGCGGCGGGTTCGCGCTCACCCACATCCTGTTCAACATGTGGGCGCTCTACGCCATCGGCCCCGAGCTGGAGCGCAGACTCGGCTCCGCCCGGTTCCTGGCGCTCTACCTGCTGTCCGCGCTCGGCGGCTCCGTCGCGGTCTACCTGCTGTCCGCGGCTCCCGTCGTGGGCGCCTCGGGAGCCATCTACGGCCTGTTCGGCGCGCTGTTCGTGGTCGGCAGGCGGCTCGGCTACGACGTCCGCGGCGTGATCTGGCTGATCGGCCTCAACGTGGTGATCACTTTCACCATCCCCGGCATCAGCTGGCAGGGCCACCTCGGGGGCCTGGTCATCGGCGCGGTCGTCAGCGCGATCCTCGTCTACGCCCCGGCCAGGAACCGCAACGCGGTCCAGTGGGCCGGGTGCGCGGCCGTCCTGCTGGTGCTGATCGCCATGGTCCTGCTGCTGCCGCCGTTCGTCTTCAACGACTTCCACGGCATTCCAGATTTCTATGGATACCGCGGCTGATCCACACCCTGATGCTTCCCCAGGGTGTGGATATGTCTGTGGAAAGACCTAACGCCAGCGGGTGGAGAGAACCACACCGAAGATGATGAACACGAACCCGACCAGCAGGTTCCAGTCACGCAGAGTGCCGATGAAGGGCGCGCTCGGTGCGACGTAGTAGGTGGCGATCCAGAGGATGCCGATGACCCAGGAGGCCACCATGACCGGTGCCAGCCAGCGGGGGCTCACCTTGATCTGCTTGGTGGACGTCGGCGGCGGGGTGTAGACCGCCTTCTTGCGAGCCTTGGGCTTGGGCACTGGGGTTCTCCTGCGTCAACCCTGCGCGATCCGGACGTGCGCAGGTTCTGTCAGCTAGCGTAGTCGCTGGTAAGCGAAGACCGCAGTAAGGATAGTCGGCACAAGCGGGACATGGCGATCCCGCGGGGATGTTCATCGGGGGGCAGACGATGAGCCGCGTCCTCGTCGTGGACAACCATGACAGTTTCGTCCACACCATCGTGCAGTATCTGCGCGAGCTCGGCGCGGAATGCGACGTACGGCCCCGCGACGCCGTCGCCGTCGAGGACGCGGCCGGCTTCGACGGAGTCCTGGTCAGCCCCGGTCCGGGAACCCCGGAGGAGGCGGGCGTGAGCGTCCCCCTCGTCGGCTACTGCGAGCGCCGCGGCCTGCCGCTGCTCGGCGTCTGCCTCGGGCACCAGGCGATCGCGGTGGCCCACGGCGCGACCGTGACGCGGGCCCCCGAGCTGATGCACGGCCGGACGAGCGCGATCGTCCACGACGGACGCGGCGTCTTCGCCGGGCTGCCGTCTCCGGTCACCATGACCCGCTACCACTCGCTGGCCGTACTGCCCGAGACGGTGCCGCCGGACCTGGAGGTCACCGCGACCACGGCGGACGGGATCGTCATGGGACTGCGCCACCGCACGGCCCCGGTCGAGGGCGTGCAGTTCCACCCCGAGTCGGTGATCTCCGAGCACGGCCACCGGCTGCTCGGAAACTGGCTGGAACGCCTCGGAAACCAGCCGGAAAAAAATCGTGTAACACCGTGAACGCTCTGAACGACTAACCAGTGAGCCCTTCCGCCATTGCCCCCGAGTGGCGGAAGGGCTTCTTCCATGTCCGGGCCCGGGGCTCACGCCCGGACCCCACGCGCGGGGCTGCGGTTTCAAGCGAGACCACGGTTTCAAGCGAGACCGCGGTTTCAACGCGACAGGGCCCCGCCGTCGGCGGGGCCCTGTCAGGTGCGCTGCTCGCGATGATCAGCCGTTCTCGCCGCTGGGGTCGTCGATCGGCGGAGGCTCCTCGCTGGTCGGCTCGTCGGTCGGGAACGGGTCCTGCGACGGCGGGGTCTCGGTCGGGAACGGATCCTGGGTCGGCTGCTCGGTCGGGAGCGGAGCCTCCCCGGTGGACACGGTCAGCCTGATCGTGGTGTTCGGCTGGAGCTTCGATCCGGCGGGCGGAGTCTGGTTGAGCACGGTGCCCTCGGGCTCGGTGCTCGGCTGCTCGATGACCCGGACCCGGAAGCCCAGCTCCTCAAGCATGCCCTTGGCCTCCTCGACGTCGTAGCCGAGGACGGAGGGCACCTCCTGGGCCTCGGCGGGGACGTAGATCCGCACCGTGCTGCCCTTGTTGACCCGCTTGCCCGCCGGGGGGTCGGTCTCGAAGACGACGCCCTGCTTGCGGGCGGACGGCTTGGTCTGCAGGCTCGCCTTGAGACCGGCGGCCTCCAGCTCGGCCTGGGCCTCTTCGACGGTCTTGTTGACCACCTCGGGCACCTTCACCTTCTCCACGCCCTTGGAGATGACGAGTTCGACCTCGCTGCCCTTCTCCACCTCGGTGCCGGCCGCCGGCTTGGTCTCGATGACCGCGCCCGACGGCTGCTCGTCGCTGAACTCCTGGGTCTTCTTGACCTTCAGGTTCAGCCCTTCGAGGGTGTCGGTGGCCGACTTCTCCGTCTGGGAGACCAGGTCCGGGATCGCCACCTTGCCCCCGCCGGTCGGCGTTCCGGGGGAGCTCAGGAACATGTAGCCCGCGCCGATGAAGGCGCCGATGACCAGGAGCGGGATCAGGATCCACGCGGCGGTCTTGACCGCGTTGCCGCCGCCGCTCTGCTGGCGCCTGCGCCCGCGCTCCGGACGCCCGCCCTCCTCGGGACCGTAGTCGTACGGCGGGACGGCGGTGGTGCGCTGCGTCATCGAGCCGCCGGGGACCCCCACCTGCGTCGGCTGCTGGTTCAGGGTCTGGGTGGCCGCGCCGTAGTTGCTGGCCAGCGCCATGGTCTGGGCGTCCATCGGCATGCCCGACAGCGCCCGCTGGAGGTCGGCTCGCATCTCCCCTGCGCTCTGGTAGCGCTGACCGGGGTCCTTCGCCATCGCCTTGAGCACGATGGCGTCGGCCCACGCGGGGATCTCCCGGTCGATCTGCGAGGGCGGGATCGGGTTCTCCCGCACGTGCTGGTAGGCGATCGCCACGGGGGAGTCGCCGGTGAACGGCGGGTGGCCGGTCAGCAGCTCGTACAGCACGCAGCCGGTGGAGTAGATGTCGCTGCGGGCGTCGACCCGCTCACCGCGGGCCTGCTCCGGCGAGAGGTACTGGGCGGTGCCGATGACCTGCGCGGTCTGGGTCATGGTCGCGGCCGAGTCGGCCATCGCGCGGGCGATGCCGAAGTCCATGACCTTGACGTCGCCGTTGCGGGTGATCATGATGTTCGCCGGCTTGATGTCCCGGTGGACGATGCCGCCGCGGTGGCTGTAGTCCAGCGCCCGCAGGATCCCGTCGACCAGCTCGGCCGCGCGCTCGGGCAGCAGCCGGCGGTCGTTGCGCAGCAGGTCGCGCAGGGTGCTGCCGTCGACGTACTCCATGACGATGTAGGGCACGGGGGCGCCCTCGGAGGTGTCCTCGCCCGTGTCGTAGACCGCGACGATGGACGGGTGGTTCAGTGACGCGGCGGACTGCGCCTCCCGGCGGAAACGTGCTTGGAAGGTGTGGTCCCTGGCCAGGTCCGCGCGGAGGGTCTTGATCGCGACGATCCGGTCCAACCGGAGGTCCCGTGCGCGATACACCTCGGCCATGCCGCCACGGCCGACGACGCCGTCAAGCTCGTAGCGATCGCCGAGGCGTCGGGGCTGAGTCATTTCCTGCACTGTCCCTTACCGTTCATCTTGGGTGCCGGTGGGCTCTCGGGCCACCGGTGTCCATCATCGACCCCATGACGCATCACGTCTCCCCGTTTGGCGGGGTCGCTTCCCCGGGATCGGGGGTGACGGTCGTCGGTGTGGGGCTCTGCGTCACCGTCGGGGTGGTCGGGGTGGGAGTCGGAGTGGTCGGGGTGGGGGTCGGGGGCGGCGACGTTCGCGTCGGCCCGGTGGTGGGCGTGGCCGACCTACTTACCGTAGCCGACGGCGACGGCGAAGGGCGGGGGGACGTGACCGCAGGGACCGCCGTCCGGGTCGCCGGCGCCGTCTTGCCCCTGGTGGCCCTGGACGTGGGCGACGTGGCGGCCGGCGTCAGCCGGGTGAGCGGCTGCGCGGGCCCGGCGCCGTCGCCCCGGCGGGTCAGGTCCTGCAGGACCAGGGCGCCCAGTCCGACGGCGGCGGCGCATCCGGCCGCCGCCGCGACGATCGCTCCCCTCCGCCGCAGCCTGTCGCGCTTCGGGGCCGCCCGCGCGGGCCCGGCTCTCCGCGAGGGGGGAACCCGCGCCGTGCGGGAGCCGTGCTCCACGTCCGCGGCCGTGCCGCCGAACCCCGGGACCGGCGTCGCCGGGCCCGGAGCGGGAGCCACCTCCGTCGGGGAGTGCTCCGCCCGCCCGGCTCCCGGCCCCGCGAGCTCCGTGAACTCCGCGGGGTCGGCGGCGCCCGCGGGCTCCGCCCGCCACCCGGAGGGGTCGGTGAGCATGCCCAGCTCCACCGCGCCCGCGGTGGCCAGCGACTCGCGCAGCACGTAGGCCCGGTCCGACAGTTCCCTGGAGCTCGCCGGGCGGCGGGCCGGATCCTTGGACAGGCAGGCCATGACGAGGTCGCGCACCGCCGCCGGGACGCTCTCGGGCAGCGCGGGCGGCGGCTCGTTGAGGTGCATCAGCGCGATCGCCACCTGGTTGTCGGCGACGAACGGCGGGCGGCCGGTCAGGCACTCGTAGGCCACGACGCCCAGCGAGTAGAGGTCGGTGGCGGGGGACAGGACGGCGCCGGACGCCTGCTCGGGGCTGACGTACTGGGCGGTGCCGAGCACCGTCCCCGTCTGGGTCAGGGGCGCCGCCTCCAGCGCCCGGGCGATCCCGAAGTCAGTGATTTTGACGGCGCCGTCCTCGGTGACCAGCAGGTTCCCCGGCTTGATGTCCCGGTGGACGATTCCCGAGCGGTGCGCGGCGTGCAGGCCCCTGGCGGCCTGGTGCACCACATCGAGAGTGATCTCCGGGCTCAGGCTCCCGTTGCGGGCCAGGATGTTCGCCAGGGACTCGCCGGAGACCAGCTCCATCACCAGGTAGGCGACATCGCCGTCCTCGCCGTAGTCGAAGACCTGGGCGATGCCCGGGTCGGCCAGCCCGGCGGCGATCCGCGCCTCGGCGCGGAACCGCTCGCGGAAGTGCGGGTCGGCCGCCACGTGCCGGCGGAGCAGCTTCACGGCCACCTCGCGGCCGAGCAGCTCGTCCCGGCACCGCCACACCTCGCCCATGCCGCCGGCGGCGATCCGCCCCAGGGAGCGGTATCGGCCACCGAGCAACGACGTCATTTACCCAGCACCGCTTCCATCACGCTCTTGGCGATGGGGGCCGCGGTCTGGCCGCCGGAGGCGTCGTTGCCGGCGCTGCCCGACTCGACGATGAGCGCGACCGCGATCTTCGGGTCCTCGGCGGGGGCGAAGGAGATGAACCAGGCGTGCGGGGCGCGGCCCTCGGCGGTCTCCGCGGTGCCGGTCTTGCCGCCGACGGTCACGCCGGGGATCTTCGCGGCGCCGGCCGTGCCCAGGTTGACGACGTTGACCATCATCTCCTTGAGCTTGGCCGCGCTCTCCTCGCTCATCGCGGTGTCGAGCTCCTCCGGGTCCTCGCCCTCGATCTCGGTCCCCTCCGAGTCGGTGACCCTCTTGACGAGGTACGGCTTCATGACCACGCCGTCGTTGGCGATGCCGGCGGCGACCATGGCCATCTGCAGCGGCGTCATCTGGTTGCTGCGCTGGCCGATCGAGGCCTGGGCGAGCGCGGCCTTGTCCTCCTCGGGACCGATGCTGCTGGGGGAGACCGGCATCGGGATGGCCAGGGGATCCAGGTCCGTCCCGATGCCGAACTTGGCGGCCTGGTCCTTCATCGTCTCGTAGCCGAGATCCATGCCGATCTTGCCGAACGGCGTGTTGCACGACCGCTCCAGCGAGAAGGAGAGCGTCACCCGACCGGCGCCGCACGCCGCGCCGCCGTAGTTGGGCAGGTCGGCGGTGGTGTTGGGCAGGTCGAGCACCTGCGGCGCGTCCACCTGCGACTGCGGGCCGAGCGAGCTGTCGCTCTCCAGGTAGGCGGCCATGGTGACGACCTTGAAGGTCGAGCCCGGCGGGTAGGTGCGGGCGATCGCCCGGTTGACCAGCGGCTGGTCCTTGTCCTTCTCCAGCTTGGCGTAGGCCGCGTTGACCGCCGCCTTGTCGGCCGGGGCGAGCAGGTTGGGGTCGTAGGTCGGGATGGAGACCATGGCGAGGATGGCCCCCGTCCTCGGGTCGATCGCGACCAGCGCGCCCTTCTTGCCGCTGGCCCCCAGCGCCTTGTAGGCCGCCTCCTGCGCCTTGGGGTTGATCGTCAGCTCGACGTTGGCGCCCCTGGTCGTCTTGCCGGTGAACAGGTCGATGCCGCGCCGGATCACCAGGTCGGAGCTGGACCCGTCGAGCAGGTCGTTCCTGGCCCGCTCGATGTCGCTGGTGTTCTCGGGGGCGAAGAACCCGGTGACCGGCGCGTAGACCTCACCCTCGGGGTAGACGCGCTTGAACCTGGCCTCGGGGTCGCCGGTGTCCTTCGACTCGGCCAGCACCTTGTTCCCCGCGGTGATCAGGCCGCGCTCGACCTCGTAGCGCGCGAAGAAGTTGCGCCGGTTGCGCGCGTCCTCCTTCAGATCCGAAGCCCGTACGGCCTGCAGGTAGTTGACGTTCAGCATGAGCAGGCCGAACATGACCATGCAGGCCAGGGCGGCGCGCTTGAGAGTACTGTTCATCGCTGGAACACCTGGGTGAGTCCTTCGTCCTGGATGGCCTGGGGCGGCGGCTTCCTGGCCGCATCCGACATCCGTACCAGCAGCGCGATAAGGATCCAGTTAGCCAGCAGCGCCGAGCCGCCCTGCGACATGAACGGCGTGACCAGACCGGTGAGCGGGATCAGGTTCGTGACGCCGCCGACGATGATGAAGACCTGCCAGGCCAGGATGAACGACAGTCCTCCCGCCAGCAGCTTGGAGAACGGGTCGCGGGCCGCGAGTGCGGTGCGCAGCCCGCGCTCGACCAGCAGGGCGTAGATCATCAGCAGTGCCATCAGCCCGGTCAGGCCCAGCTCCTCGCCGATGGCGGCGAAGATGAAGTCGGAGAAGGACAGCGGGATCAGGCCCGGGTAGCCCTGGCCGAGCCCGGTGCCGAGGATGCCGCCCTGGCTCATGCCGAACAGGCCCTCCAGGAGCTGCGCGCTGCCGCCCAGCTCGCGCTCGAACAGCTTGGGGTCCTCGGGGTTGAGGAAGACGTCGACACGGGCCGCGACGTGGTCGAAGATCGACGCGGCCAGGACCGCGCCGCCGACGAAGAGCAGGATGCCGATCAGGACCCAGGAGGTGCGCTGGGTGGCGATGTAGAGCATCGCGATGAACGTGCCGAAGATCAGCAGTGAGGAGCCGAGGTCCTTCTGCAGGATCAGCACGCCGAGGCTGAGGCCCCAGGTGATGAGGATCGGGCCGAGGTCGCGGGCGCGGGGCAGGTCGATGAAGAGCAGCCGCCGCCCGGCCAGCGCCAGCACGTCGCGCTTGGCGACCAGGTAGCCGGCGAAGAAGACGATCAGAGCGAGCTTGGCGAGCTCGGCCGGCTGGAGCTGGCCCACGCCGGGGATGCCGATCCAGATGCGCGCGCCGTTGATCTCCTGGCCGAGGAACGGGATCAGCGGTGAGATCAGCAGGAGCAGCCCGGCGGCGCCGGCCGTGTAGGTCAGGCGCTGCAGCGACCGGTGGTCGCGCAGCACGATCAGCGTCACGGCGAAGACGACCACCCCGACGGCGGTCCACAGCAGCTGGCTGGTGGCCGACGCGCCGCCCTTGCCGCCCGCGCCCACCTCCAGACGGTAGATCATCACCAGGCCGAGGCCGTTGATCAGCGTCACCAGGGGCAGGATCAGCGGGTCCGCCCACGGGGCGAATCGGGCCAGCACCAGGTAGGCGGCCAGCACGAAGCCGCCCAGGCCCAGGCCGTAGGTGAGCATGCCGGAGGGGATCTTCTGGTCGATGCCCAGCCCCACGGCGGCGTAGGCGCCCATCACGATCAGGACCGCGAATCCGAGCATCACCAGCTGCGCCATGCGCCGCTTGGCGGGCAGGGGAACGGGCTCGACGCCGGGGGCGCTCATGAGTTCGTGGGCTTCGGGGTCGCGGTGGCCTTGGACTTCGTGGGCTCGGGGGACGCGCTGGCGTCCGGCACGGGGGTGGCGGACACGTCGCCGCCGACGGAGGCCGCGGAGGAGGTCCGGAGCTCCTGGACCTTCTTGACGCCCGCGTCCTCGTTGGCCACGGGGATGCCGTTGGTGACCTGCTTGCGTTCGGACGGGCCCAGGCTCGTGACCGGGACGGTGGTGCTGCGGACGGCGTCGAAGAGCTCGAAGGGGCCGATCGTGGTGTTCACACCCCGGTAGATCACGACCTCCTCACCTCGCAATCCCACGAAATACTGGTCGTCGAGCCACTGGTTCCCGAAATACCAGCCTAGGCCGCCGCCGAGAAGAATGACGCCGCCGATGGAAGCCAGCAGCGGCCACAGGCGCCGCCTCCTGGCCGGCCGGGCCGCGACGGCCCTGCTCTCGTGCTCGTCGAAGTCGTCATCGGTGATGACGGGCTGGGGCATGGTCGACGGGTTGCCGGGATCGAGCGGGGCGGACGGCGCGGGCGCGCCCTGCTGGGCCTGCACGCGGCTCAGCGTGGAGCCGGCGGCGCCCACCACGGCGACGTCCGTGGCCGGCGCGACCGCCTCGTCCAGCTCCAGGACGTCGGCGATGACGCAGGTGATGTTGTCCGGCCCGCCGCCCCGGTTCGCCAGGTCGATGAGCGTGCGGACGACCGTCTCGGGATCGTCGATCGTGCTGAGCGTGTGGTGGAGCGTCTCCGCGCTCACGACTCCGGACAGGCCGTCCGAGCAGAGCAGGTAGCGGTCGCCGATCTGGGCCTGCCGCAACGACAGGTCGGGCTCGACCTCGCCGCTGCCGTCCAGCGCGCGCAGCAGGATCGACCGCTGCGGGTGGGTGGCGGCCTCCTCCAGGGTGATCCGGCCGTCGTCCACCAGGGACTGCACGAGGGTGTGGTCCTGCGTGATCTGGTAGAGCTCCCCGGAACGCAGCAGATAGGCGCGGGAGTCGCCGACGTGGGCCAGGGCGACGTTCGTGCCCGACCACAGCATGGCGGTCAGCGTGGTGCCCATGCCCTTGAGGCTGGGGTCCCGTCCCACCATCTCGTGGAGCTGGCGGTTGGCGTCGCGGACCGCGGCGTCGATGGCGCTGAGCAGGTCGGCCCCGGAGGCGCTCTCGTCGAGGGACGACAGGGCGGCGATGGCGACCGAGCTGGCCACCTCGCCGTGTGCGTGTCCGCCCATGCCGTCGGCGACGGCGAGCAGGCGGGCGCTGGCGTATGCCGAGTCCTCGTTGCCTTCGCGGAGGAGGCCGACGTCAGAGCGGGCGGCGTAGCGGAGTGCGATGGTCATTTGCGCAATTCGATGACGGTCTTACCGATGCGGATCGGAACACCGAGCGGCACCGGAGTGGGACGGGTGACTTTGGTCCGGTCGAGGTACGTGCCGTTGGTGGAATTGAGATCCTCCACGATCCACTGACCGTCCTGGGGGAAGAGCCGGGCGTGCCGGCTGGATGCGTAGTCGTCGCTGACGACCAGAGTGGCGTCGTTCGCCCGTCCGATGGTGATGGGTGTCTCCGCCAGGGGGATGGTGGTGCCCTGGAGAGGACCGCCGACGACGACCATCTGCCGGGGTTCCCCCTTCTTGGGTTTGGCCGGGGGCTTGACCGGCTTGGGAGCCTTGCGCGCGGGAGCGGCGGGGGCCGTACGGGATCCGAACAAGTCTGTCCGGATCACGCCGACCGCGGCAATCACGAAGAACCACAGCACCGCGAGGAACGCGAGCTTGATCAGCAGCAGCGTGAGCTCGGACATGGACCGTCTGTTTACCTTTAATCGCGCCGGAAAACCAGAGTCGTCCGCCCCAACGTCACACGAGTGCCGTTCTGGAGCTCGACCCGGCGCACCGGCTGGCCGTTGACGAAGGTGCCGTTCGTGGAGCCGAGGTCGACGAGCACGACCTGCGGGCCTTCCACGCGCAGCTCGGCGTGGTGCCGGGACACGCCCGGGTCGACCAGCCGGAGATCGCAGTCGGTGCCCCTGCCGAGCAGGGTCACCGGAGTTGTCAGGTCGTAGGAGCGCTGGCCCTGCGGGTCGTCCTGGGTGGAGACCAGCAGACGGGGGTGGCCCTCGAAGGCGCGCAGGTGGCCCTGGGGGACGTCGGTCGGGGGGCGGCGGATCTCGTCCTGCTCGACCGTCGCGCCGCGGATCACTCCGGAGCGGATCCGGAACAACCCGACGGCCAGGTCGGCCGCGGTCTCGAAACGCACCCGGACCGGCCCCACGAATGAGTAGCCCTGCTCCTTGGCGTACTCCCTCGCGAGGTTGGCCAGCTCCTGACTGATGCTGTCGGCGTACACCTCCAGGCGCTCGCTGTCGGTCGTGGACAGCTCCACCACGAAGTCGTTGGGCACGAGCGTGCGTCCCTGTGCGACGATCGCCGCACGCTCGTCCATTTCCCGCTGAACCGCGCTGGCGACCTCGACCGGCTGAAGGTCAGACTTGAACGCCCGGGCAAAGGCGCCCTCGACCAAGCCTTCAAGCCTGCGCTCGAAGCGCTGAAGGACTCCCACCGGCTACCTCCCTTCCTCCGTCGTACATATGGTCGCGGCCGCGCGGGTGTGTGTCGGCCCGTTTCCGCGCTCTCACACCCGTTCCGCCGCTCCGCATCTAGATGGATCGTATCCGGGTTCGTAGGTACCGGCCGATCCGTGCTAATGTTTCGACCGCACCCAACAAGGGCGGGTGGCGGAACGGCAGACGCGCACGGTTCAGGTCCGTGTGTCCGAAAGGACGTGAGGGTTCAAATCCCTCCTCGCCCACTCGAATCGGCCCCGGCTGGTCGCGGATGGAATCCGCTTCCGTCGGGGCTTCTCGTTGTTGTACCCAGGGGGGCGACCCCCTGGAACCCCCGGTGCGGGGGGCGCTGCCCCCCACGCCCCCCGGCGGGGGCGGGGCCCCCTGCACCCCCGCTGCGCCCGGGGGAAGGCGTCCCCAGCTCCCGGCTGCGCCCGTGGTGGGGCGGCTCGGCAGCGGTCATGGTGGGGAGAGCGTTCATGGGGCCGTCCGTCGGGGGTGGGGGCGGTCGTGATCAAAAAGTAGTGGGTCGGGGATGCCGGGAGAAGGCCCAGTCCGCTGATTGACCGGTTCCGGTCTGGAGACAGGGCTCTGTGGCTGTTGTAGCGCTTCGTACTTGCCTGTCACTTTCGAGCCACTTGCAGGGCGGGTAGAAGTGTGATTTTCGTTACTTTTCCCAGGTGAGGCCGGGGCGTGGCCCCGACCCCACCTGGCTGCGGGCGTCAGCGAGGGACGGCGATCTTGACGTCCAGGAGCTCGCCGAGCAGATCGGTGAGGCTCACCATGCCGATCACCTCGCCGGCGTCCGTGACGAGGCCCACGTGGGCGCGGGCGTCCTGGAGCGCGGCGACCGCCTCCGGGATCGTCGTGGTCCTGACCAGGCGGGGCACCGGGCGGGCCAGCTCCGCGGGGCTCGCCCCGGGGCGCACCAGGGCGTCCCTGACGTGCAGGACGCCCAGGACGTCGGCGGGCGCGCCGGAGTTGACCAGCAGGCGCAGGTGGCCGCTCTCCGCGGCGACCCGCCGCACGTCGGGGCCGGCGGCGGCGGAGGTCACCGCGGCGGCCTCGGCGATGGGCAGCATGAGGCGCTCGACCGGCTGCTGGTGGATCCGCAGGGCCCGGGTCAGCAGGTCGTGCTCGTCCCGGTCCAGCAGGCCCATCCGGCCCGACTCGCCGACCAGCATGGCGAGCTGGACCGGCGTCCTGGTGGTGGCCAGCTCGTCCCGCGGGCGCACGCCGACCAGCCGCAGCATCGCGTTGGTGAGGCCGTTGAGCGCGGCCAGCACCGGGCGGACGAGCCAGGTGAAGCCGCGGAAGGGCAGGGCCAGGGCCATCGCCGCGGTCTCCGGGTGGGTCAGCGCCCACGACTTGGGGGCCATCTCGCCGACCACCATGTGCAGGAAGGTGACCAGGGCCAGGGCGATCACCAGCGAGATCGGGACCCGGAGCGACTGGGGCACGCCCACCGCGCCGAAGACCGGTTCCAGGAGGTGTTCGATGGCGGGCTCGGTCACCATGCCCAGACCGAGCGAGCACAGCGTGATGCCGAGCTGGGCTCCGGCCAGCATCAGGGAGAGCTCCCGGCTGCCGCGCACGGCGGCGCGGGCGGCGAGACGGGTGAACCGCCCGCCCCTGCCCGCGAGTTCCTCCACGCGGTGCCTGCGCGCGGAGATGACCGCGAACTCGGCGGCGACGAAGAAGGCGTTGCCGATCAGCAGGACCACGCCGAGCAGCAGGGCTGAGGCGGTGCTCATCGGCCGTTCACCCGCCCTCGCCCGGCCCCCGGGACCGCGTGCTCACGCGATCCGGCCATGGCGTGCTCGTTCTCCGGGGAACCCGCCGGGGCGGCGGCCTCCCCGGCGGGTTCCGCACGGCCCGCGCCGCCGGCGACGGGCGCCAGCCGTACCCACTCGGGGACCCTGCGGTGCACCGACAGGACCGTCAGGACCGCGTCGGCCTCGCCGGGGGCGTTTTCGAGCGGGTCGTTCTCCACGGTCAGCGTGACGGTCGCGGTGTCGCCGGGCTCGGCCATCCGGCCCAGGGCGGCCAGGACCAGACCGGCGACGGTGTCGTAGTCGTCGCTCTCCGGGAGGGAGAGCCCGGTGGCCCGCTCGACCTCGTCGACACGCAGCGTGCCGGGCACATTCCAGGTGCCGTCGCCGTTGGCGACGACGCCCGCGGGCTCGGGGTCGTTCTCGTCCATCAGCTCGCCGACGAGCTCCTCGGCGAGATCCTCGACGGTGACGACTCCGGCCAGCCCGCCGAACTCGTCGATGACGCAGGCCAGGTCGTCCCGGGCCGCGCGCATGCGCTCCAGCACGGCCGGGAGCGGCAGCGAGTCGGGGACCAGCAGCGCCGGCCGGGTGATCTTCTCCAGGGGGCCGTCCTCCAGGCCGGAGCGGAGCAGCTCGCGGACCCCGGTGACGCCGACCACGTCCTCGCCGTCGCGGTGGCAGAGCACCGGGTAGCGGGAGTGGCCGTGCTCGCCGATGGCGTCGATCAAGTCGGAGATCGGCCGGTCGTCGCGGAGCAGGACCACGCGCGGGCGCGGCACCATGACGTCCTCGGCGGTGCGGTCGCCGAACTCCAGCGCGCGGTCCAGCAGCTCGGACAGGCGCGGGGGAAGGTCGCCGGCCGCGCCGGACTCGGCGACGATCCTGGACAGCTCCTCGGGACTGGCCCCGTGCTCGATCTCCTCGATCGGTTCCACGCCGAGCTTGCGCAGCAGGCCGGTGGCGGCGGAGTCGAACAGCCGGATGACCGGCCCGGCGACCTTGAGGTAGAACAGGGTGGAGCGGGCCAGGAACTTGGCCACCGGCTCCGGCCTGGCGATGCCGAGATTCTTGGGGGCGAGCTCGCCGAGGACCATCTGGATGATCGTCGCGATGGCCACGGCCAGCGCGACCGCGACGCCGGGCACGACGGCCGCGGGCAGCCCCGCGGCCTCCAGCCCGGGACGGATCACGGTGGCGACGGCCGGCTCGGCGATGAATCCGACCAGCAGGGCCGTGACGGTGATCCCGAGCTGAGCGCCCGAGAGCATGAAGGACAGTCGCCCCGTCACCTCCAGCGCGCGTTTCGCGGCGGCGTCGCCGGCGTCGGCCTGTCCGCGGAGCACATCGCGGTCCGCGGCCACGAAGGCGAACTCCTGGGCGACGAAGTAGCCGGTGGCGAGGGTGAGGAGCAGTACGGCCAGCAGGCCGAGAACGGTGTTCACCGGGCGGCTCTCCCGGTTGCCTCAGTGGGTCCCGTGCGTTCGCACGGGCAGGTACTCCACGGTTCGGGAGTGGACACGGTCTTCCTTTCGAGCGGTGGTAGTCCTCTACGGTAACGACCGAGGCGGGACTCGATGTTTCCGGATCAGGTGATCGGGTTCTTGGCGGTTTCCGAGGATCGAGTACCCTTCTGGGTACTTTTACGCGGGAAAACCTTGGGGACGCGTCTGCGCGGGTGCGAGCCACGAAGTAGCGTCGATGGTGACGATTTCACCGTTGGTTGGAAAGTGCTTCAAGAAGTGGCGGAGATGCGACGTGGGTGACTGGCAGGAAGACGACGATCGCACGCGCGCGTTGCGGTCACCCGCCGCCGCGCCCGTGCCCCCCCGGGCGGCGGGTCGGCCCGCGCACCCGGTTCCCGGGCAGGGCGGTCCGGCCGCGAAGCTCCCGCCGGACGTCCCCACCCCGGGCCGGCCGACCCGGGACGACACCGTGCCCAGGGCGGTCTCGCAGGTGTACGGCAAGGCGCGGTCGGGGACGAACCCCGTCCGGCCGCTGAAGGGGCCGGACGACTCCCCCATGGCCTCTCCCAGCGGTCCACCGGGAGGAAAGGGCGGCGTCCGCATGCCGAACGCGATCCGGTCCAAGGGGCCCAAGGGCCCGCGGCGACCGGGCAGGCTGATCGCCCGGATCCTCGCCGGCCTGCTCGTCCTGCTCCTGGTGCTCGCCGTAGCCGGATATTTCACCATCGACGGCCAGCTGAAGCGGATCGAGGCGCTCGCCGACTACGAGGGGCGCCCCGCCGACACCCCCGGCACGACCTGGCTGCTGGTCGGCTCCGACAGCCGCGAGGGCCTGAGCAAGGCCCAGCGCAGGAAGCTCGCCACCGGCAACTCCGTCGGCCGCCGCACCGACACGATGATGCTGCTGCACATCCCCGACGGCGACGGCCGCCCGACGCTGGTCAGCCTCCCGCGTGACTCCTACGTGCCCATCGACGGGCACGGCAGCGACAAGCTCAACGCCGCCTACTCCTTCAAGGACGGCGGCCCCAAGCTGCTGGCCAAGACGGTGGAGAAGGCCACCGGCCTCCGGATCGACAACTACATGGAGATCGGTTTCGGCGGCTTCGTGGGCATCGTGGACGCCATCGGCGGCGTCGAGATCGACGTCAAGCAGAGCATCAGGGACCCCAAGGCCGGGATCAACCTGAAGAAGGGCGTGCAGACGCTCGACGGCGCCACGGCCCTGGGCTACGTCCGCACCCGCGCCACCGGCAGCATCCCCGACTTCGAGCGGACCCAGCGCCAGCGGCAGTTCTTCTCCGCCGTGGTGAAGAAGGCGGCCAGCCCCGGGGTGCTGCTCAACCCCTTCACGTCCATCCCGCTGGCGTTCAGCGCCACCGACTCGGTGGCGGTCGGCGAGGAGACCGCGACGTTCGACCTGCTCTCCCTCGGCTTGGCCATGGGCGACAACCCGGTCACCACGATCGTCCCGTTCAGCGGCTTCGAGTCGATCAACGGCCAGGAGGTCGTCCGCTGGGACCGGGACAAGGCCCTGCGCCTGTTCAGGGCCCTGGCCCAGGACAAGCAGGTCCCCAAGGACGTCCTCGCCCGGTGACCCGCCGGGGATTCCCCTTCCCCCGGCGCCGGGCACGGCGATCGGCTCCCGCGAGGCGGCCGTCGTGAGCGTGAGGCGGCCGCCGCCGTAAGCATCACGTAAGGGCCGGGAGTGGGGGCGCGGGTTACCTTCGGGCTGGGAGCCTGCCGCGGAATCCCCTCTGCTGCTCGATGGGGACTCCGCGGCAGGCTCCGACCCTGGAGGAGGAGACCGTGAGGATCAAGAGACTGCTTCGCCACCCCGTCGGCTGGGTGGTCCTGGGCGCCGGCGCCGTCGCGTTCGCCGTCGCCCTCTACCTGTTCCAGCCGTGGCGGTTGTTCACCACGGTCGAGGTGAACGAGGCCGTTCCGGTGGCCGCCGGGACCCCTTCGGCGTCCGGCGCGCCGGCCCGGGAGGCGGCCGCCAAGGAGCTGGCCGCCGGGACGTTCGTCTCCCACGAGCACGACACGTCGGGCAAGGCCCGGCTCCTGGAGCTGGCCGACGGCAGCCGGGTGCTCCGGATCGAGGACCTGGACACCTCCGACGGGCCCGACCTGCGGGTCTGGCTGAGCGACCAGCCCGTCAAGGAGGGCAAGGAGGGCTGGTTCAACCTCGACGACGGCAAGCACCTGGAGCTGGGCGAGCTCAAGGGCAACCGGGGGAACGCCAACTACGCCGTCCCCGCCGGGGCCGACCTGGACAAACTGAAGACCGTCACCATCTGGTGCAAGCGGTTCAGCGTCTCCTTCGGCGCCGCCTCCCTGGCCTGACAGTGCCGGGCGGGACCCGTTCCCGCCCGTACGGCCGCGTCCGGGTGGGCCGCGCCCGGCGGGGTCAGGAGACGGCCGCGACCGCGCCCCCGGTGGTGGCCGCGTGCATCGAGGCGATGTGCTTGGCCACGGCCTTGCCGACCCACACGTCCTCGGTGAGCTCCTTGACCCGCTTCTTGTCCACGCCGGGGAAGGCCTTACGGTCGATCTTGGCGGCGCGCAGGACCGCGATCAGCATGATCGTCCGCTCGTCGGGCTCGGCCCCGTCCAGCACGCTCTGGACGCGCCCGCGGACCTCCAGCTCGACGCTCGGGTCGAGCTCCGGGTAGCGGGAGCTGGGGAAGATTCCAAGGATCTTGCGGTGGTTCTCGCCCAGCACGCCGCGCTCGGCCAGGCCGGTGAGCAGGCGCTTGCGCAGTTTGCCGGACTGGAGCTTGTAGACCCACGACTCGGGCCTGCGTTCCTTGGCGTCCTCGGCGATCCGGGTGAGCGCCGCGTCGAGCTCCTCGTTCCCGAGGGGGCCGGCGTCCTTGACCACGACCTTCTTGCCGTCCAGGGCGATCCGGCCGTTGAGAGCGAGTTCCGCCAGGAGCGCGCCGCCGATCGCGGAGTCCAGATAGGCGGAGGTAACCAGCTGCTTGCCCTCGGTCTCCTCGTAGGCGAGGAGGAGGACCTCTTCGGCGATGATCGTCACATTTCGGATCCTATGCCCTCGTATTGGGCTATAGGCGATGTCCGGTGGCGGGTGGCCGGGGCGCCTCGCCGTACGGGCCCTGTCACAATCCCTGGTCTATGAGCATTTCTGAGGAACTTCACGCTATCGGGCGTCCCCTGCTCGACGCCCAGCTCGTCCACCCGACGGTGGCCGGGATCGCACGGGGCGACCTGGCGGAGCCGGTGTTCCGGTCCTGGCTCGAACAGGACTACCTGTTCCTCCTGGACTACGTCCGGGTGTTCTGCCGCCTGGCCTGGCAGGCCCCCGACGGGCATCTCGGCGACCTGGTGGACCTGGCGCACGCCACCTTCCACGAGGAGCTGCGCCTGCACCGGTCCCTGTCGGCCGGGTTCGGCGCCGATCTCGACGGGGCGGTGAAGGGGCCGGCGTGCGAGGCGTACACCTCGTTCCTGCTCGCGGCGGCGGCGGACTACGCCGAGGGGCTGGCCGCGCTCTACCCCTGCATGTGGGGCTACTCCACGCTCGGCCGCATCCTGGCGGAGAACCCCCCGGCGGAGCCGCGCTACCGCGCCTGGGTGGAGACCTACGCGCACCCGGGCTTCGCCGCGCTGACGGAGCGCATCGCGGTCATGCTGGACGAGGCGGACCTCGCCCCCGGCCGGGCGAAGGAGCTGTTCACCGAGGGGATGACCCACGAGCTCGCCTTCTGGGACGTGCCCTGACCCGGTGCCCGGGGGTCACTGGGCCCACGGCGGCAGGATCGTCTGGCCGGCGAGAGTGGCCTTGATCCCGGCCGAGGTGCAGACGGTGGCGGCGGCCGGCTCGGTCGCGGAGTCGTTGCGGATCGAGAACGGGGTGTGCGGCGGGAGGATCAGCGCGTCGCCCGCCCCGATGGTGTGCTCCACGCCGCCCACCATCCCCACGATCCGCCCCGACCTGGCGATGAACACCTCTTCGCGGTCGACGGTGTGCTCCTGGCCGGACGAGCCCGGCGCCATCTCGATCGACCAGACGGCCAGCTCCGAGGAACCGCGCGAGGGTACGGCGAGCGAGCGGAAGGTGATGCCGTCGAGCTCGAAGACGGGGGCGTCGGCCAGATTCGCGGTGGTCATACTGTCTCCTAAGATGGTCAACCTGATTGACTACCAGCAAGACGGTAAACCGGATTGACTATCTCGTCAACGGGGAATCCGGAGAGGGAGGATGGCGGCATGACGCGCAGGCGAGGCGAGATCCCGTTGTTGCTGGCCATGACGTACCGGGCGATGACCGAGGCGCTCCACGACCGGATCGCCGCAGAGGGGCGGGAGCCGCTGCGTCCCGCGCACGGGTACACCTTCCGGCTGCTGCTCGACCACGCCGACGTCACCTCGGTCGATCTGGCCGACCACCTGGGCGTCACCAAGCAGGCCGCCTCCAAGATCGTGGCCGAGCTGGAGGGCTGGGGCTACGTCGAGCGCCGCCCGCACCCCACCGACGGCCGCGCCCGGGTGCTGGCCCTGACGGACAAGGGCCACGCCTACGTCCGGCACGCCGACGAGATGTGGGCCGAGATCGAGGATCGGTGGGCGGCGGTGATCGGGGCCCAGCGGTTGGATGACATTCACCATGATCTGCGGGCATACGTGGATGAAGTCGCAGGCGGACGTGCGGTTTTGCGTCCCGTATGGTGACGGGCTTGGGACAATGGGCCCATGACTGTTCCTGAAGTCGACGCGCATGCCGTGCCCACCGACGCGTTTCTGCTGGACGTACGGGAAGACGACGAATGGCACGCCGGGCACGCGCCCGAGGCCGTCCACATCCCGATGGGCGAGCTGCAGGCCCGTGTCGAGGAGATCCCCGCGGGCAAACCCGTCTACGTGGTCTGCCGGGTGGGCGGCCGGTCCGCGCACGCCACGGCCTGGCTCAACGCCGTCGGGCACGAGGCGATCAACGTGGGCGGGGGCATGCAGTCCTGGGCCCTCGCGGGCCGTCCCATGGTGAGCGAGTCCGGGCAGGAGCCGTTCGTCGCCTAGCCGACCGCTCGCGCGATCACCCCGGCGCGGAGGTGGGCCGGGCTGACCCCCCGTCCCGGACGTTGACCGGGCGGTAGGCGCGGAACTGGGTGCCCGGCTCCAGGCCGTGCCGGACGACGCGGTGGTCGGTGCCGTAGCCGGCCCGCTGCTGGTAGGCCCAGTAGGAGGTACGGGCGGCATCGGCCCACCGGTCGAAGATGACCACCATCCGGGCGGTGTTGGCGCCCACCGGGTCGATGACCAGGTCGCCTTGGAGGAGCTGGGTCATGGGGATGGGCCGGGTGTAGGTGTTTTTGGCCAGGTCCACGGTGATGGGTCCGGGTTTGGCCAGGCCCAGGGCCATGGAGGCGTAGCCGGAGCCGTCGGTGCGGTAGCCGCCGCGGGTCTTGGTCTGGCTGTAGGGCACCCGCTGGGCGGTGGCCGGGTTCCAGCTCTTGGCCCGGGCGATCACCTGGGCGCGGGTGACCTCCTCGGCGCGGGCGGTCACCTCGACACGGGCGCCCGCGGGAGACGGCATCCGCTCCTCGTCGCCGCTCGCCCCGCCTCCGAGGAACGGGCCTCCGAGCACGACCCCGGTGACCACCCCGGCGGACAGGCCCAGTGCCGCCCCCGCCCTGAACCGCCATCGGGAAAGGCCCGACGCTCCGCGCGGCGCGACCGTTCCGCGCGGGTGCGCTTCTCCCCCCGGCGCCGGCGGCACGGGAGTCTCCCACTCGCCTCCGGCCGGCTCCGGGTTCCTCTCCGTGATCTCGCCCGAGCCGGGCTCCGGGACTCTCCTCGTGATCTCGCCCGTATCGGGCTCCGCGATCTCGGCCGGGTCCGGCTCCTCGCCGTCCGCCGTCGGGGCGTCTGCGGCCGTCCGCCGAGCCTGCTCGGCCACTTCCCACAGGGCGCGGAACCGGCGCTCGTCCTCACGGCAGAGCCGGGCCAGCCCTTCCACGGCCTCGGCGGGGATCCACGTCTCCCCGGCCAGCCATCGCCCCCAGGACGACCGGCTCGCGTGCGTCGTCTGCTCCAGCGCCCGGAGGTCGAGTCCGGCCCGTTCCTTCAGGGCCCTCAGCTCCTCCAGGAGAACGCGGACCGGTTCCGGCAGATCGTCGGGCAACGGCCGCAGCCGCCGGTTCCGGCTTGTGCTCCCTGATCCATTCACCATGCTGATCCGTCCCAACCTTGTCCCAGCGGCTCTGAGTCATCACAGGTCACGTCGGCACCAAGGGGAGATATTGTCCCAACTTCACCGCTTTCACGGCATGTTTCGGAAATTTCCTGTCAGTGTGTGGCCCGCTGGCCAGCCGAACCGATCCACGACGGGACACAAGGAGAGAACATGCCCCCCACCCAGAGTCTCTGGAGCCGGACGGGAAGCCTGGCGCTCATCACCGTGGTCGCATGCGGCAGCGGACTGGTGGCGGCGGCCTCCGCGCAGGCGGCGCCTCCCGCCCCCGCGCACCCGGTCACGGCGGCCACCCCCACCCCGCTGCCGAGCCCGTCCGGAGGGCCGGAGAGCGGAGAGCCGGAGAGCGTGGAGATCATGGCCGCCGCGGCGGCCCCGGTCACGCGTTCGCAGATGATCGCCCGGGCGAAGACCTGGAACCCGGGCACCTCCAAGCGGGTGCCGTACAGCCAGACCAAGACCCGAGGCGGCTACCGCACCGACTGCTCCGGCTACGTGTCCATGGCCCTCGGGCTGGGCAAGCCCGGCCCCATCACGGTGGGGCTGGCCAAGAGCACCTACACCCGGCGCATCCAGACGTCCGAGCTCCGCAGGGGCGACCTGCTCATCGACGCCATCGGCAGCAACACCACCCGGCACGTCGTCATCTTCGACCGGTGGGCCAACGCCGGGCGCACCTCGTACTGGGCCTACGAGCAGCGCGGCGGTTACGGGACGGACTACCGCACGCGCAGCTACGGCCTCTCGGCGAACAGCCAGTACAAGGCCTACCGGGCGCTGAACATCCGGGAGGACGCGCCGGTGCCGCCGCCCACGATCACCCGTGCCCAGGTGATCGCCCGGGCCAAGAGCTGGAACCCGGCCACCGCCCAGCGGGTGCCCTACAGCCAGACCAAGACCCGCGGCGGCTACCGCACCGACGGCTCCGGCTACGCCTCCATGGCCCTGGGCCTGGCCAAACCCGGACCCATCACCGTGGACCTGGCCAAAAACACCTACACCCGGCCCATCCCCATGACCCAGCTCCTCCAAGGCGACCTGGTCATCGACCCGGTGGGCGCCAACACCGCCCGGATGGTGGTCATCTTCGACCGGTGGGCCGATGCCGCCCGTACCTCCTACTGGGCCTACCAGCAGCGGGCCGGCTACGGCACCGACCACCGCGTCGTCCGGCACGGCCTGGAGCCGGGCACCCAGTTCCGCGCCTACCGCCCGGTCAGGATCCGCTGATGCGCCGGGCCCGGATCCGGCCCGGCTCGCCGCACTCGGCAGGAGTGACCGCAGGGGCGCTTCTGCTCGCGGCGGCAGCGGTGGCCGCCGTCCCCGCGAGCGCCGCCACCGCGGCTCCTCTGCCGACCGCCCCCTGCGGTTCCCGGGGGGTGACGGCGGAGGACACGGAGCTGGCGGCCCGGCTCAACGCCCGGCTGGCGAAGAAACTGCGCGGCTACATGAACGGCTATCGCGTCTCCTGCGCCCGGGTGGTGGTGGCGGCGGTCCGCGCCAGGGGGCTTCCCCGGGAGGCGGCGGTCATCGCGATCACCACGGCCATCGTCGAGACGGGCGTGCGGAACATCGACCGGGAGGTGGACCACGACAGCCTGGGCGTGTTCCAGCAGCGCGCCACCTGGGGCAGTGCCGCCCAGCGGCTGAACGTGGCGTGGGCCACCGGTGCGTTCCTGGACAAGATGCTCCGCAAGTACCCCGGCGGCTCATGGAGATCGGCGAAGGTGGGCGACGTCTGCCAGCGCGTGCAGGTGTCCAAGTACCCCGAGCGGTACCAGCCGCAGGCGGGGGACGGGCAGATCATCGTCTCGGCGCTGTGGCCCGCTCCCGGCGTGACGCGTGCCCAGGTGATCGCCCGGGCCAAGAGCTGGAACCCGGCCACCGCCCAGCGGGTGCCCTACAGCCAGACCAAGACCCGCGGCGGCTACCGCACCGACGGCTCCGGCTACGCCTCCATGGCCCTGGGCCTGGCCAAACCCGGACCCATCACCGTGGACCTGGCCAAAAACACCTACACCCGGCCCATCCCCATGACCCAGCTCCTCCAAGGCGACCTGGTCATCGACCCGGTGGGCGCCAACACCGCCCGGATGGTGGTCATCTTCGACCGGTGGGCCGATGCCGCCCGTACCTCCTACTGGGCCTACCAGCAGCGGGCCGGCTACGGCACCGACCACCGCGTCGTCCGGCACGGCCTGGAGTCGGGCACCCAGTTCCGCGCCTACCGCCCGGTCGGGATCCGCTGAGCCCGCGGGAAGCCGGTGACACGTCCTCCCGCCGGGCGGTCCGCGGCGACCGCCCGGCGGGGAGGGTGTCACAGCGCCACAGCGCCACAGCGCCGGAGCCGCCGGGCGTCGCCGCGGCTCCCGGCCGGGCTCGGCCGGGCTCGGACGGCCTTTCCGGAGGCGTCGCTCATCGGTTACCCCTGACCAGGCATATGCGACAGAGGGGACAGGTGGCATACTTCTCGGCGAAAGATAGCTGCCGCGGGAGCTCGGGCGTGACCGGGCTGAGAGGGCGGAACCACGCAGAGGGCCGATCAGGCCCTCCGGCGCGCCGCCGACCGCATGAACCTGTCCGGGTAATGCCGGCGTAGGGAGCGTGTGATGGCGTCCGACGTCATTGTGTCCAAATCTACCGAAGCCCCTCTCACCCTCGACGAGGCCCCGCCCAAGGCCCTCGGCGTGCTCGACCAGGGCGCGCTCTGGGCCAACCTCGGGGTCAGCCTGCTGGGGTTCTCCGGTGCGATCGCGCTGATCGATCCGCTGGGCGACCGGCCCCTGAGCTTCCTGGCCGCGATCGCCGCCGCCGTCGTCGGCAGCGTCGTCGGCACCGCGATGGTCGCCCTGGCGGCGATCCCCGGCCAGCAGACCGGCGCTCCGGCGATGGTGCTGCTCCGCGGCCTCTTCGGGGCCAGGCTGTCGTACGTCCCGACCGTGCTCAACATCGTCCAGATGCTGGGCTGGGGAGCCTTCGAGCTCTGGGTCATCGCCCAGGGCGCCCAGGCCATCGCCGGTTCCTTCGGGGTCGAGGTGCCGTACGCCGTCTGGGTGATCCTCGGCGGCGTGATCACCACCGCGCTGACCATCCGCCCGCTGGGCGCGGTCCGGCTGCTCCGCCGCTACGTCACGGCAGGCGTGATCATCTCCATGATCTGGTTCGCCGTCGAGCTGTTCAGCCGCGGGCCGTCGGTCGGCATGGGCACGTGGGAGGCGTTCGCCCCCTCCGTCGATTACGTGATCGCGCTCTCAGTCTCGTGGGTGCCCGTCGCGGCGGACTTCGCCCGGTTCTCCCGTTCCGGCAGGGCCGCCTTCGCCGGTGTGGTCGGCGGTTACACGATCGCCCAGGTGGCCTGTCTGACGCTGGGCATCGCCGCACTCGCGCTGGTCGGCAACGACCCGGACAAGGTGTGGGACCCGTTCGTGGCGGCCTCGCTCGGCTGGCTGTTCTTCGGCATCCTGGTGCTGCGCGAGACCGACCAGCCGTTCGTCAACGTCTACTCGACGGCGATGTCCCTGCAGAACCTCCTGCCCCGGCTGGACCGGCGGGTCATCTCGGCCGGGACCGGCGTGGTGGTCACGCTTCTGGCGATCTTCGTCGAGGCCGACACCTACACCGCCTTCCTCGGCCTGATCGG
Source organism: Planobispora longispora (assembly GCF_016863135.1). Classification (GTDB taxonomy): domain Bacteria; phylum Actinomycetota; class Actinomycetes; order Streptosporangiales; family Streptosporangiaceae; genus Planobispora; species Planobispora longispora. The sequence goes on along the minus strand of NZ_BOOH01000015.1, from coordinate 23,957 downwards.
CGCCGTCTTCGTCCCGATGTTCGCCGTCCTGGCGGTGGACTACTTCCTGCTGGGCGGGGCGCGCCGCTGGAACACCTCGGAGGACGCCCCCTCGCGCTGGCTCATGGTCGTGCCGTGGGTGCTCGGCTTCGCGGCCTGGTGGATGCTCGCCGCGCTGCCGATCGCCGAGGAACTGAAATGGTGGACCGGCTTCTGGACCGGGGCCCGTGAACTGATCGGGTTCGTCCCGCAGCCGTGGATGAGCGCGGCCGTCGGCGCCTTCCTCGTCTCCGGCCTGGTCACCCTCGCCCTGGGCGTGCTGCGCCGCCGCTGACCGGCGGCGGAGGAGCCGGGGAGCTCCGGAGGACTGGCAGGAGGACCCGGGAACAGCCGGGGGCCCGCGGGCGGGATCACGCGCCCGCCCGCGAGGCCCACACGGGATTCCCGGAGGTTCCGCGAGGCTCGCATAGGGGTCCCGCAGGGCTCGCCGGGGTTCCCGCGAGGCCCACACGGGTTCCCGTGAGGCTCCGTGCGGATTACGGCGTGAGCGGGTTCCCCCGGATCCCCTCGATCCGGAAGAGCCGCTCCTTGGCGGCGGTGCCGCCCGCGTAGCCGCCCAGGGCGGTCTCGCTCTCCACCACCCGGTGGCAGGGCACGATCACGCACACCGGGTTGCCGCCGAGCGCGTTGCCGACCGCCCGCAGCGCCCGCGGACGGCCGATCCGCTCGGCGATCAGGTGGTAGGCGGTCACCGTCCCGTACGGCACCGCCATCATCATCTGCAGCACGGTCCTGGCGAACGGCGTGGCGAGCCGGAGGTCCACCGGGACGGTGAAAGCGCGGAGCCGGCCGGAGAAGTAGGCGTCCAGCTCCCGGCGGACCGGGTCGATCCGGCTGGGGTCGGCCCCGATGAACGTGCTGACGTTCCTGCTCACGCGCTCGAAGACGACGTGTTCGTCCTCGTAGCTGCAGGACACCACCCCCCGTCCCGTCACGGCGAGGATCATCCGGCCCACGGGACCGTCATGGGTGCCGAACGCGATGTCGGGATGCCTGTCCCCGACGTAGGTGGGCGAGGTCACCCGTAGCAGCGCGTCGAGATCCCCGGATGACATGTCCCCACCCTTCCGTGTCCAGGTGTGTGGTGCCCGCAGCGTATCGGACGCGTCACATTGAAGAACGGCAGCACATGCCGGACGAAATTGCCAAGATCAGACCGATCGAAGCGGCAAGATGGATATGTGCGTGATGATGTGATCGCTATCGGTGACGACGTCGTCAGCAAGTCGATCGTCGCCGGCTCCCCCAACGCGGTCGTCGCCCTCGACCGCGACCAGACCGTCCTGGCCTGGAACCCCGCCGCCGAGCGCCTGTTCGGCTGGTCCGAGGAGGAGGCCGTCGGCCACCGCGTGCCGATGGTCCCCGACGAGCTCACCGCCGAGCACAACGCGGTCCTGGAACGGGTCAGGACCGGCGGCCAGGTGTCGCTGCGCACCAAGCGCTTCCGGCGTGACGGCACGCTGCTCGACGTGCGCATGGACGCCGGGGCGCTCTGCTCGGAGAGCGGCGCGCTGCTCGGCTACGTCAACCTCTACCACCTGGCCCAGGACGACGAGACCGCCAGCGACAAGGTCATGCGCCGGGCGCAGCTCGTCCGCCGGCTGACCGACGTGGTCGCCGACATCAACGCCGAGCTGGAGCTGCCCACGGTGCTCGAGCGGATCGCCGCCAGTCTCACCGAGCTGACCGGCGCCGACGCGGGCGGGTTCGTGCTCATCGAGGGGGACCGGCTCCGCCTGGTGGCCTGTCACAAGCTCCCCGACGAGCTGCGCGGCTCGACCACCGACCTGCGCTCCAGCCTGGTGGGCAAGCTCCTGCGGGCCGGCCGGACCGTGATGCTGGAGACCGGCGACCAGGCCCGGCTGGACGAGCTGGTCTGGTCGTGGCTGCCCGGCCTGCACACCATCGCGCTCGGCGTGGCGGCGGTGGGCGGCCGGCCGTACGGCGCGCTCTACGCCCTGTTCGCCAACCGCAAGGCCGGCCACGTCGAGCTGGAGCTGCTCGAACTCCTCGCCGGGCACGCCGGGATCGCCGTCGGCAACGCCATGGCCTACCAGGAGGCCGTACGGCAGCGCGCCCACGAGCGCGCGGTGTTCGACGCCAGCGCCGACGGCATCGCGGTCCTGGACAACATGGGACGCGTCATCCAGTGGAACCCGGCCGCCGCCGGGCTGACCGGCTTCCACGCGGCCGAGGTGATCGGCGAGCCGCCCCCCTTCCCGCTGCCCGAGCCGGGGGACAAGCTCACCTACCAGCTGCCCTCGGGCATCTGGCTGGACGTGCTCCGCGCGGAGATCGAGGAGACCGGCGAGATCGTGGTCGACTTCCGCGACGTCACCCGGGCCAAGGAGCTGGAGGAGGCCAAGGACCTGTTCCTGGCCACCACCAGCCATGAGCTGCGCACCCCGATCACCGTGGTCCGCGGCTTCGCCGGCATGCTCGACACCCGCTGGGACGGCCTGTCCGACGCCGAGCGCCGGTCCGCCGTGCACACCATCGCCGAGCGGGCGCGCTCCCTCGGCCAGCTCATGGACCACCTGCTGCTGGGCTCGCGCGCCGGGGCCGGGAAGATCGTCCTCACCCTGGAGGCGTTCGACCTCGGAGAGCTGATCAAGACCGCCACCCTGGGCCTGCCGGTGCTGTCGGAGGTGCACCGGGTCGAGGTGGTCGTCCCCGACGACCTGCCCAAGGTCTACGGTGACGCCCTCGCCACCGACATCGTGCTGGGTCAGCTCCTGGAGAACGCCTTCAAGTACTCCCCGGACGGCGGCCTGATCAAGGTCGAGGCGTGGCCGGACGGCGATCGGGTGGTCGTGGTCGTCGACGACGAGGGGGTGGGCATCGCCCCGGCCGACCGGGAGCGCGTCTTCGAACGCTTCGTCCAGGCCGAGAGCGGCGACCGCCGCCGGTTCGGCGGGGTCGGCCTCGGCCTCTACATCGTGCGCAGCCTCGCCCAGGCCCAGGGCGGGGACGTGGCGGCCTACCCGCGGCCGGGCGGCGGCACCCGGATGCGTTTGGAACTGGGCAGGGCCGACACGCCAGGCGCCCGTAGCGGCTCCGGCGCGCCGGAGCGGTAACGAGCCGGTAACGGTAGAACTGATCTATCGTCCAATGTGCACAAGCTGTGATCGGGGCACGGTTTCCGCAATCGGCTAACGGGGCATTTCGGTCGTATCTGGGGTGTCTTCTCGGAGGCCGCCGTGGAGTCCCATCGTCACGCAGCAACGAATCGGGGTTCCGCAGCGGGTTCTCGAGGGGAACAGGGATACGGGGGGTGAGTCCGTCGAGCGTCGTGTTGTTGCCGTATACGCCGTCCAGCGTCGCCGTCGCACGCCAATGCCTCAGCTCTGACCTGCAGGAATGGGGTGTGTATGAGACGGCGATCGACGATGCCGTGCTGGTGGTGAGCGAGCTGCTGAGCAACGCTCTCCGGCATGCGCACCCCCTGCCGTCCGGGCAGATCAGAGTGGCATGGCGATGGACCGATGGGCATGTCGAGGTAGCGGTGAGTGACGGGGGCGCCACCACCGAGCCACGGGCCGGCCGGGCCCCGCTGTCCTCGTTAGGGGGCAGGGGCCTGGGCATCGTCGAATATCTGGCGGACCGGTGGGGAGTCCGGCACGAAGGGGAGATCACCACCGTCTGGGCGGTGGTCACGGCCCTCAACCCGGCACTGAACGGGCACGTTCCCGTTCCCGAGCCCGTCGTTCAGGAGTGCATCTGACGGACCCGGGGAACGGTCACTTGACGGACTTGGAGAACTTGGCCGCGACGGTCACCACCAGGACGACCAGGAACGCCACCATCGCCAGCACGAACAAGAACTTGAACAGTCCGAACAGGGCGGGAAGCACGAGCCCGAAGACCATGTAGAGCGCAAGGATGCCGCCGAGGACTGCCATCACGATACGACCCATGCGTCCACCGTACGCCCGCGGCCGATCCCGGAGGCGTCCGGACGCATAACGATCGAGTCTTCGGACGGGTCTTACGGACCGGTGACGCGGTCCGGCGGCCGGCCGTATCGCGCCTACCGTGGAGGTATGAGCGCGCGGATTCTGGTGGTCGACGACGATCCGACGGTGGCCGAGGTCGTGGCCCGCTATCTCGAACGCGACGGGCACACCGTCGAATGCGTCGGTGACGGCGCGGAAGCGCTCCGGCGCGCCCTGTCCAACCCCCCCGATCTGCTCGTCCTGGACCTGATGCTGCCCAAGGTGGACGGCCTTCAGGTCTGCAGGAAGCTCAGGGAGCGCTGGCCGGTTCCGGTGATCATGCTGACCGCGCTGGGTGAGGAGATCGACCGGGTCGTCGGCCTGGAGACCGGCGCCGACGACTACGTCACCAAGCCCTTCAGCCCCCGCGAGCTGGCCCTGCGGGTCCAGTCGGTGCTGCGGCGGGCGCGCGGCGCCTCCATCCCGGCCGGGACGGGCGTGCTGCGGGACGGCGAGCTGGTGGTCGACGTGGGCGCCCACGAGGTACGGCTCGGCGACGAGGAGATCATGCTGACCGCCCGGGAGTTCGACCTCCTCGCCCACCTGATGCGCAACCCCCGCCAGGCCTTCAGCCGTTCCGCCCTGCTCGACCAGGTCTGGGGATGGTCCTTCGGCGACTCCTCCACGGTGACCGTCCACGTCCGCCGCCTCCGCGAGAAGATCGAGCCCGACCCGACCGTGCCCCGGCGCATCGTCACCGTGTGGGGCGTCGGTTACCGCTACGAGCCCCTGGCCACGACATGATCCCGGAGATCGTGGAGATCGCCGCGGTCACCGCCGGGCTCGGCCTGCTGGTCGCGCTGACCGGGCTGGGCGCGATGCGCCTGCTGCGGGAGCGGTCGGTCGGGGTGATGCTCGCCGTGGTCGCGGCCGTCCCCGTGGTGGTGACGGTGGCGGGCATGGTGGCGATCACCCTGAAAATGATCATCGAGGGCACGCCCAGGAACATCGTGCTCAGCGTGGTCGCCGTCAGCGGACTGATCGGCCTGGGGGTGGCGGCGGTGCTGGCCCGGCGGGTCCTGGCCGCCAGCCGCAGGCTCGTCGCCGCCGTGCACGACGTCCCGCCGTCCGGCGAGTTCGTCCCGCCCCGCGGCCTCCCCGCCGAGCTCGGCACGGTCGCCGCCGCCCTCGACGAGGCATACCTGCGGATCCGCCTGGGCCACGAGCGCGAGCGCGCCCTGGAGGGCGCCCGCCGCGAGCTCGTCGCCTGGGTCAGCCACGACCTGCGCACCCCGCTGGCCGGGATGCGTGCGATGGTCGAGGCCCTGGAGGACGGCGTGGTGGCCGACCCGGAGACCGTGGGCCGCTATCACGCCCAGATCCGCCTGGAGGTGGACCGTCTGTCGGCCATGGTCGACGACCTGTTCGAGCTGTCGCGGATCCACGCCGGGGCGCTGCGGCTGTCCCGCCGCCGGACCGGCCTCGGCGACCTGGTCGCCGACGCCCTGGCCGGGGTGGAGCCGCTGGCGCGGGCCAAGGGGGTCCGGCTGCAGGGCTCGGCGGAGGCGGCGGTGCCCGTCCAGGCGGACGCCGGAGAGCTGTCCAGAGCCCTGCGCAACCTGGTGGTCAACGCGATCAGGCACACCCCGGAGGACGGGACGGTGCAGGTCCGCGTCACGGTGGAGGACGGGCACGCGTGCCTGTCGGTGGCAGACTGCTGCGGCGGCATCCCCGCGGAGGACCTGCCTCGGGTCTTCGACGTGGCCTTCCGCGGCGAGGCGGCCCGGAGCCCCCGGCCCGACGGCGCGGGGGCCGGGCTCGGCCTGGCGATCGCCCGCGGCATCGTGGAGGCCCACGACGGCGACATCGGCGTCGTCAACACCGGCCCCGGCTGCCGCTTCGAGATCCGCCTCCCCCTGTCCCCGTGAACGGCGCGCCGTATCCCTCGCCCTCCGGCTGGGCCGGGACCATGACGGTCACCTGAACGTGCGGGCTCTCCCCGCCCGGCTCGCCGCCGGGTTCGCCGTCGTCGGGCGTGACGCAGCGGGAGACGGGGACGTGGCCGTCGAGGTCGTCGGCGCGTTCCCGCGCGCCGTCGAAGGTCTCCGACATCGCGCGGAAGGTCGGGCACGGCCAGCGCCACATGCAGCTCCGGCAGCGCAGGATCGGATGCGCGGCGTCGCTGGTGATGCCGCCCGCGTCCCGCGGCTGGTGCAGGTCGAGGAGCCGCACGCCCAGCGTGGCGAAGTCCAGCAGGTCCTCGCGCGCCTCCTCGAGGAAGTCGAGGTCCTCGCCGGTCAGGCGGGTCCGGATCGGGACGACCCCCTCCCGGTTCACCAGGCTGCGGAGAGAGGCGGTCGCGTCCCGCCAGGAGGTGGCCTTCCTTGCACGGGTGACGACGGATTCCAGACGCTCCCGGAGTCGCTGTCTCTGGAGGTCCTCAGGAAGATCGCTTTTCATGAACGTTTTCCGGCCCGTTTCCTCTCGATGTCCAGTGCCCGTCCGGTGCAGTGGCGGCTGGGAACGGGAGGACCCGTGCCTCCCCCTTTCCGGCCTAGCCGGGGTTGCACAGTGTCAAGCTTTGCGTACCGAGGGTTCCCGTGAGGCGGGAATGGGGACAAAGGGCGGGCGACTCCGGTCCGGAGGCGACACGGGGCGGCGTGATCGGAGACGTCGTGTCACAGGAAAGTAGGGTTCCGTAACAGGCTCTGACCGAGAGAACGTGACCCGGGGGCTTCGCGCCGCTAGTGTGCCCGCTGTGGAGCTAAAAGTCTCAACTCGATCTCATGGCGGGCACACCGTCATGGCCGTTGTCGGAGAAATCGACCTATATACCGCACCTCGCCTGCAGGCCGAGTTCGCTCGGCTGCTCCAGGAGAGCACCACGAACCTCGTGGTCATCGACATGTCCGGCGTGGAGTTCTGCGACTCCACCGGGATGAACGTGCTGCTGTCGGCGCTCAAGCGGCTGCGCGAGCGCGGCGGGGCGCTGGAGGTGGCCGGGCCCAGGCCCGCCGTCCGTAAGATCCTTCAGGTCACCGGCCTCGACTCGGTGTTCACCGTGCACGAGACGGTGCCCGAGGAGCTGCTGACGGCCGAGCCCAAGGCGTGAGCGTCCCCCGTGGCGGGGACGCTGAGAACGGCCGGCGCGCGGACGTGCGAGCCGGCGGGCACGGCGGCGTCGCGGACGTGAGCGACGCGGGAGTTCGCGTGCGCGGTTGGCGGCGAGTGGAGCGAGGCGCATGACCGGCACCGCTGTGATCATTCCGGCCAAGGACGAGGCCGACCGCATCGGGGCCACCGTGGCGGCGGCCCTGAAACTGTCCGGTGTGGACCTCGTCGTGGTCGTGGACGACGGCTCCGGCGACCGGACCGGCCAGGTGGCCAGGGCCGCGGGAGCCCGTGTCGCACGGCACAGCCACAACCGCGGCAAGGCGGCCGCCATGGAGAGCGGCGCGGAGATCGTGCGCCTGCTCGACGCGGAGGGCGAGGAGCCGCGCCACCTGCTGTTCCTGGACGCCGACCTGGGGGAGACCGCGCACATGGCCGCGCCCCTGATCGAGCCGGTCCAGGCGGGCGAGGCGGACATGACCATCGCGGTCTTCGCCACCCGCGTCAAGCTGGGCGGCCACGGGTTCGTGGTCAGGCTCGCCCGGGACGGCATCGAGCGCGCCACCGGCTGGACGCCCGCCCAGCCGCTCAACGGCCAGCGCTGCCTGACCAGGGCGGCCTTCGAGGCCGCCCGGCCGCTCGCCCGCGGCTTCGGCGTGGAGACGGGTCTGACGATCGACCTGATCCGCAAGGGGTTCCGGATCCTGGAGGTCGAGGTGGAGATGGCCCATCGCGCCACGGGCACCGACTGGAGGGCCCAGATCCACCGCGCCCGGCAGTTCCGGGACGTCGGCCGCGCCCTCCTGGCCCGCAGGGCGCTGCTCCCCTGACACGCCCCGCTCCGGACGGTCGTCGCGGGGCGCTGTTTCCCTGAGGCCCTCCATCTCGGACCGGCCTTCGCGGGGCGCTGTTTTTCTGAGGTTCTCCGCTCCGGACCGGCCTTCGCGGGGCGCCCCCAGGGCTGTCGTTCCGCTCATCTCGCGAACGCGGCCAGCGCGACGCCGAGCCCCCGCTGGTTCTGGCCGGCGGCCTTGGCGTCGGTGGAGTTGAGCGAGTAGACCACCGTGCGCGACAGATCCCGGGTGGCGCCGACGCCGGTGGCGCTGCCGTACCTGGCGCCGGTCTTGCCGTAGGCGACGATGCCGCCGGGCAGTTCGAGCTTGCTCATGCCCGAGGTGTAGACGGCGGGGTGGCCGGTTCCGTACTGCTTGACGCCCGGCACCGTGAACATGGGCTCCAGCTGCGCGGCAGGGACGATCTCGCCCCTGAACAGGGCGTTGACGAACTTCTCCAGGTCGGCCGTGGTGGAGATCAGGTCACCGGAGGCCCAGGTGGAGGTGACGCTGGTCTCGGTCATGTCCACGACGTGGGCGTCTCCGTACTCGACCGCCCCCGGGAAGCCCTCGGGCACGACCTGGTAGCCGCGGTTGTGCGGGCCGCGCACCCGGACGGACCGGCCCGGCAGGTAGCTGTCGCGCATGCCGACCGGGCGCAGGATCCTGGCCGTCACCTCGTGCTCGTAGGAGTTGCCCGTGACCTTCTCGATCAGCAGGCCCGCCACGAAGGTGTTGATGTTGAGGTAGTGCTGCCAGTCGCCGGGGGTGAACTCGATGGGGTTCGCCACGGCCTGGGCGACGTACTCCTCGGGTGTCCAGGTCTTGAAGCGGGTCGCGTAGATGTCGGCGAAGTCGTTGCTGAGCTTGGGCGAGGGCAGGCCGCTGGTGTGGTTGAGCACCTGGCCGACGGTGATGGCCGGATAGTCGGCCGGGAGAAGTCCGGGCAGATACTCCTGGATGGTGCCGTCGAGCGAGATCTCACCCTCGGCGACGAGCTGGAGGACGACGGCCGTGGTGAACATCTTCGTCACGCTGCCGGCCCTGAACCGCATCCCCTCCCTGGCCGGGCGCCCGGTCCGCAGGTCCCGAACGCCGCTCACACCGTGCCAGGAGCCCGCCGAGCCGCCCACCCGCACCTCCGCGGCGGTGGCGTCGGGCGCGGGCAGGCCGGCGATGGCCTGCCCCAGCGCCGCCTCGTTGATCGGCGGCACCTGCGTCTGCGCCTGCGTCACGACGCGGTCCGGAGTGGCGGCTGCGGCGGCGCCGGCGGTGCCGGCGGTCGTGCCCAGGACCGCGAGGGCGAGAAGGGCGGCGGTGACATGGGTGCGCTTCATGACGTATCTCCAGGTGGTAGGGCTTTCGTGCGATGCCCCAATCCTGTCGATCAAGGGGTTCTGCCCGGATCGCCGACACCGGCGATCTTCCTCTCCCCCGCGAGGGGGAGTGACCCGCCCACTGAACATCCCCGCATGCCGCCGGAGCTGTGGATAACCGGAGGGCTGTGGACGACGGCCCCGGGGAGCCCGCCGGATGTGCTGGAATTTGCGGGTGACTGCGGATGCGGCGGTGGCCGGGAAAAGCACGGCGCGTGGCCCGCGTGACGGTCTCGGCGGGTTCGCGCGCGCGGCTCTGGCGTCGTCCGTCGGGCTGACGATCCTGATCGGGCTGCTGGGGCCGTCGGCCATGGTGCCGGAGCTGCCCGGGCCGTCCTGGCAGCCGCCGTACTCACTGGGCGCCGAGCCGGGAGCCCACCTGGTGATCGCCATGGCGGCCCTGGCGATCCTGCTGGGCGGGGCCGGGCTCGGAGCCGCGCTGAGGTCCCGATGGCGGCCGGATCCGCGGAGGCTGCTGGCGGCGGGATCGGGCGCGGTCGCGCTCCTGGCCTTCCTGCCGCCCTCCGGGTCGGCCGACCACCTCAACTACGCCGCGTACGGCCGGCTGGCCGCGCTGGGCCACGACCCCTACGCCGTCACACCCGCAGACTTCCCCGGCGACCCGGTCACCGGGGCCGTCGAGGAATGGACCGGCGTGACGAGCGTCTACGGCCCGCTGGCCACCGCCGTGCAGACGCTGGCCAGTCTCGTCGGCGGCGACTCGGTCAGGCTGACCGTCTTCGTGATGGCGCTGTTCAACGCCGCCGCGTTCATCGGCACCTCACTGCTCATCCACCGCTTCACCGCCGGGGACGACCGCCTGCAGCGGCGGGCGGCGCTGCTCTGGGCGGCCAACCCGCTGATGATCTATCACCTGGCCGCCGGGATGCACGTGGACACCCTGGCCGTCGCGTGCATGGTCGCGGCCCTGGTCGCGCTGGGGGCCGGACGGCTCGCAGGAGGGCCGGGAGGGTCTCCCGGAGCGGAGACGGGGGCGCGGCCCGTGCCGCCGCGGTGGCCATCGGCTCTCTCGAGGATGACGCGGCGGTCACCGGCTCCCTCGGGGGCGCCACGGCGGTCGCCGGCCGCAGCCGGGGCGTCGTGGCGGTCACTGGTCGCCTCCGGGCTGCTGCTGGGGGCCGGGATCGGGATCAAGCTCAACGCCGGGCTGGTCGCCCTCGGGCCCGCATGGGTGGTGCGGCGCTCACCCCGCAGGCTCGCCGTCGTCGCGGGCACGGCGACCGCCACGGTGGCGGTCGCCTACGGGCTCGCCGGGCCGCACGTGCTGGACCAGGTGGGCGAGGCCGGCCGGAAGGTCTCCCTCGCCACCCCCTGGCAGCTGGTGAAGACCGGCCTGCAGTCGCTGTTCGGGCCGGGCGCCTACACGATCTGGATCCAGCTCGGCTCCCTGGCCCTGCTGGCCGTCCTGGCCTGGCTGCTGCTGCGGGCCGCCCCCGCCGCCGAGCCGATTGCGGCGGGCGCCGGGCACGGCGGCCCGGGCCGGGCGGGGATCCCTGCGCCGACAGCGGTCGGTGAGGCGGGGGTTCCGGCATCGACGGTGGTCGGTGGGGCGGGGGTTCCGGCGCCGACGGTGGCCGCCGTGGTGGTGGCCGCCTGGCTGCTCGCCGCGCCGTACGCCCTGCCCTGGTACGACGGCCTGGCCTTCGCGCTGCTGGCCCTGGCCTCCTGGCCCGCGCTGGAGGGCTTCATGGTGGCCAGGACGACGATCCTGTCCCTCGGTTACCTCCCGGCCAGAGAGCCGTTCCGCCCCGAGGACCTCGACTGGCTGAAGACCGTCGTCAGGCAGCAGGCGGTGCCGTGGTCCCTGCTGGCGCTGACGGCCGCTCTGGCGTGGTGGGCGGCGAGAGCTGGAGCGCGCGCACGCAGGCGGCCAGCGTCAGCGGGACCGCGACCGTGAGGGCCATCGCCGGGATCGCGATGCCCGAGTCGTTCATCAGGAACCCGATGAGCGCGCACGTCAGCGCGCCGATCAGCCCGGCGCGCAGCGTCGGCGCCGCCGCGTAGGCCCGGCCCAGCGCGGCGGCGCCCCACCGGGAGGGCCGGTTCAGCACCAGGAACAGGAAGGCCAGCGCGACCAGCGAGAGCAACGTCAGCGGCCAGTTCCCGACCGTGATCCCGACCATCGCGCCGAACTTGCGGGCGACCACCGTCCACGCCTCGCCGTCCAGCACCTGCTGGACGAACGTGCCCAGGTGGGTGCGGCGCTCGGCGGGCCGCATCCAGTCGGCGACCGCGATCGCGCCGATCAGCACGGCCCCGGCCAGCCCGATCAGGCCGAGCTTGACCACCGAGACCCGGCGGCCGGACAGCAGGATCACGAAGACGGCCGTCCCGGCCAGGAACGCCGGGACCCCGCCGAAGTCCGCCCCCCAGGCCGGCCAGCCGTCGGCGAACACCGCGAGCCCGCCGTACAGCGCGCAGACCGCCAGGGCGAGCCCGCGCCGCCCGCGGCCGATCAGCCACTGGGCGACCCCGGCCAGGGCCAGGATCGTCCCGGCGGAGTAGACGGCGAAGGCGATGTTGCTGAATCCGTAGAAGCGTCCTCCGGTCACCGGCTCGTACCCGGTGACGGCGTTGATCTGGAGCCCGGACCCGGTCATCACGTCGATCAGCAGCGCCAGCGAGGTGACACCGGCGACCACGGTCAGCGGGCCGAGGACATGGGCCCGCCACGGCCCGGCGAAGGCCGCCCCGGCGACGGCGCAGGCGATGCCGAGGATGGTCAGGACCACCCCGGCCATCGGGACCGGGAACGTCCACCACGGCACGAGCTGGGCGAGGAAGGTGGCGATCGCGATCGCGCCGCTGACCACGGCGACCACCTGGACGGCGGTCAGCGCGCGGGAACCGCCCCAGCCGCGGCGGATCGCCACGGCGGCCAGCAGGTAGAAGAGGATCTGCACGGTCACGAAGGCCGTGAAGAACGGCCCGCGCACCTCGCGCAGGACCTGGCTGGCCAGGTCCTCGCCCGCCAGGTCCGCCGCCACGCGCGCGGGCGGGGCGCCGCCTCCCGTGCCGGTCCAGGCGCGGCCGACCGCGCCGTCGGGCGTGTCCAGGCCGAGCAGGGCGAGCGCGGTGGTGGTCAGGTCGGTGAGGGTGACCAGGCCGTCCTGGCGGGTGGAGGCGGCGGTGAGGAGGCCGGCCGGGTACGGCGCGCCGCCGGGGGACGGGCCGCGGGCGATCGCCACGTGCAGGTGGGCGGCGCCGGTGGTGTCGGACAGCCCGGCGAGCAGGAGCGAGGTCCCCGCCGGAAGCCGGCCGAGGACCGCGCCCACCTGCCGGTCGATCGCGGCCACGGCCTCCCGCCTGGCCTGTCCGGTCACCCTGACGTGCTCGCCGCCCGCGCCGGTCCCGGCCCGGATCCACGCCCGGGTGAGGTCCCCCGCCTCGACGACGACCAGTCTGTACGGCGTCAGGTCGCCGAGCTGCTCCACGGTCTCCGCGTATTTACCGACTTTTCCTGACCTGTCGGCTGCGCCCAGAACGGCCCCCGGCCCCACGGCGGCGACCTGCCCCCCGGCCGACACGACGAGCTGCCCGAGCTGTCCCAGGACCGGCTTGTAGTCCGTCTCGGTGACGTTGTAGGAGACCAGCGCCGCCCAGTCGGGCGCGCTCGCCCCCGCGCCGGAGACCTGCGGGGCCGCGGGCAGGGCGCAGCCCATGCCGGGCGCGCCCGCGCGCTGCCCCGCCGAGAGGGTCAGCCATCCCTCCACCGGGCAGATGAAGCCCCGGCCCTTCGGCGGCGCCGCCCGGGTGGACAACGACGCCGATCCGCCGCCCTGCACGAGCGTCCACAGGTTCGGCGTCCGCGCCGGGTCCAGGTCGCTCCAGAGCAGCCCCGGAACCCCGACGATCACGACCCGGCCGGTGGGCGCCGCGGTGGAGGCGGCGGCCGTACCTCCTGCGGCCAGGAGCATGAACACGACCGGAAGGAGCGTGAGCAGGGCCGTTCTCCGCAGGAGACCGCGCGGTGACGCGAACACGGACGCGAGCGCCCGCATCCGCGTCTGCGTCTGCGCCTGCGCCTGCGCCTGCGCCTGCGCGGGAGCACACACTCTCCGGGCGCTTCCGCGCGGGCGCGTCCTCGCGCGACCGGTCTCCGGAGGCCGGTGACCCCCGCGTGCTGAGCTCATCCGATCTCCCGTATCCGTTCCCGTCCGCGCCCGTCCTCCGGACGTTGACGGTAGCCTGCCTGCTCGTGACGACTGGCAAGGTGACCATGACCAGGCGGCCGGTGTGGGTGTGGCCGCTCGCGCTGCTGACGGTCGTGATCGCCGTGGCCCCCCTGGTGCTCCACTGGCTGGGCAACGTCGACGACCAGCGCCTGGTCGATCTGGACGTTTACCGTACCGGCGGCGAGATGGTGCTGTCCGGACGCCCGGTCTACGACTTCGCCACGCCCGCGCCGCAGCTGCTGCCCTTCACCTACCCGCCCGTCGCGGCCCTGCTCGCCACGCCGCTGGCGGCGATGCCGTGGCCGGTGGCGCAGTGGGTGTGGACGACGGGGATCTTCGTCACGCTGGCGATCACGGTCGGGTACGGCTTCCGCGCGGTGCTCGCCCGGATCGGCCGGCCCGACCGCCTCGACGGCTCCGGAGGCTTCGGCGGGTCGGGGGCAGCGCCCGGCGTCACCGCCTCGGAAGCCTCGGAAGCCTCGGAAGCCTCGGAAGTCTCGGAAGCCTCGGAAGTCTCGGAGGTCTTGAGGGCCTCAGGGGCCTCAGGGGCCTCAAGGGACTCGGGGGACTCGGGGGCCGCCGCCGGCCGCCCGGGGCCCGCCTGGACGGTGCCGCGCGCGGTCTGGATGCCGGCGGCCTTCGCGTTCCTGACGATCATGTGTACCTACCTGATGCCGATCAGGGACCAAGTCCGCTTCGGCCAGGTGGACATTCTGCTGGTCGCCCTGTGCCTGGCCGACTGCGCGGCCCGGCGGCCGGTGTGGCCGCGCGGCATGCTGATCGGGCTGGCCACGGCGGTCAAGCTCACCCCCGGCGTCTTCCTGATCTACCTCCTCATCACCGGGTTCGGCCCGGGCGCGCGGGAGGAGCAGCGCCGGACCTTCTTCATGGCCGTCTTCACGGCCGCGCTGCTGACCCTGCTGCCGTTCCTGGTGATCCCGGCCGACGCCGCCGACTTCTGGTTCCGCGCGCTGCTCGACCCCGAACGGCTCGGCGCCAACGCCGCGACCACCAACCAGTCGATGCGCGGCATGCTCATCCGGCTGTACCTGCCCGACCTGCTGACGAGCGCGATCTGGCTGGTCCTGGTGGCGGCCGTCGGCTGGTACGGCTTCCGCCACGCCCGCCGGGCCCTGCTCGACGGGGACGGGATGACCGCGTTCGCCCTGGTCGGATTGATGGCCGTGCTGCTGTCCCCGGTGGCGTGGATCCACCACCTGGCCTGGGTGGTCGTGGTGCTCGGCGCGATCGTGGGCGACGGGCGCGACCCGGTGCGGGTCCGGGTGGCGGCCGGGGTGTGGCTCTACTACGTGGTCCCGATCCCCTGGTGGGGAGTGGCGATCAAGGCGGCGGAGACACCGGTGCTCAGCCCGGTGGTGGGCAAGATCGTGCAGAACGGGTTCGGGCTCGGCGCGGTGGGGCTGGTGTGGCTGCTGGGCGTCTGGCTGCCGCGACGGCGTGCGGAGTTCCAGGCGGGGGTGTCCCGGATCGGGGCCTTGTGAACGACGATCCCCTGGACGGGGTACCTCTCTCCCTGACCGGGTTCCTCCGGCCCGCTCTTTTCTCGGAACGAGGCGGCCGTGCCGGGCGCGAGGTGGCCGTGCCGGGGATTTTTTCGGGCAACGAGTGTGCCGTTCTCCGCACACTTCTGGACATCCGCCGGATAACCTGGGGCTATGCCGAAACTCGCCTATCTGGGACCGGAGGGCACCTTCGCCGAGGAGGCCCTGCGGATCCTGGCGCCGGAAGCCGAGCGCCTGCCGAGCGCGAACGTCAGCGCGGCGCTCGACGCCGCCCGGCGGGGTGAGGCGGACGGCGCCGTCGTCCCGCTGGAGAACTCGCTCGAAGGCGGCATCGCCACGACCCTCGACGAGCTCGCCTGGGGCGAGCCGCTGCTGATCACCGCCGAGGTGCTGCTGCCCGTCGAGTTCTCGCTGCTGGTCCGTCCGGGCACCGAGTTCGGCAACATCAAGCGGATCTTCTCCCATCCGGCGGCCCTCACCCAGTGCCGCGGCTTCATCGCCCGCGAGCTGCCCGACGCGGTGACCATCGCCGCCTCGTCGACCGCGGGGGCGGCCCAGGAGGTCGCCCTGCCCGGCTCGCCGTACGACGCGGCCATCGCCGCGCGCATCGCCGGAGAGCACTACGGCCTGGTCGAGCTGGCCGCGCGCATCGGCGACCGCTCCGACACGGTGACCCGGTTCGTCCACGTGACCAAGCCGGGCCCGCTGACCGAGCCCACCGGCGCCGACCGGACCTCCCTGGTGGTCTTCCTCTCCGACGACCATCCGGGCGCGCTGCTGGAGATGCTGACGGAGTTCGCGGTGCGCGGGGTCAACCTGACCCGCATCGAGTCGCGGCCCACCGGTGACGGCATCGGCCGCTATTTCTTCCACTTCGACTTCGAGGGCCACGTGGCGGAGGCCCGCGTCGGCGAGGCGATCTCCGGCCTTCACCGGGTCTGCTCCGACGTGCGCTTCCTCGGCAGCTACCCGCGTGCGGACCGGCTGTCCCCGCAGATCAAGCGGGGTACGGCCGACCCCGACTTCGCCGAGGCCGCCGAATGGCTGGCCAAGGTCAGAACCGGTCAGGTCTGATTCCCGGAAATTCCAAGGAATTCCCTGGAGTTCCGTAGCGGAAGGGCTCCGTGGCTCGTTCACCCTGACGACGGGGAGGCGCCATGGAACCTTCGATTCCCGCAGTTCCCTCCGAGACCGGCCGCCGCCGCGGGATCCTCCGCTCTCCGGCGCTGCTCGCCGCCGGCACGCTGACCGTTCTGATGGTGACCCTGACCGGCGCGGTACGGCAGCTGCCCGCCGTACCCGCCGCGCCCACCGTGCCTGCCGCACCCGTCGTCATGACCACGCCCCCTTCTCGCATCACCGAGGAGATGATCCTGAACGCCCGGCCGGCCGAGGAGGTCTGGCCGCACGCTCTGGCCGAGATCCCGGCCCGGGCCGCCGACGGGCTCGCGTACCGGCCGGTGGCCGCGCTCGACGCCGGGCACATCCTGCTGGTCGCCGAGAGCGGCGCGGGCGCCGAGGGTGGCGAGGGTGGCGAGAATCCGGAGAGCGCTGGGAACACGGAGAGCGACGGGAGCCGGCAGGGCGCCGGGGCCGCCGATCGTCAGGTGCGGCTGGAGGCGTTCTCCATGGAGTCGCGGCAGACGTCCGTGCTCGCCGTCCAGCCCGTGACGCCCGGCCTGAGCGGCTACATGCTCACGCAGGCGGGGGCGGACGAGCATCACCTGGTCTGGAGGACGGTCGCGAACCGCGGTGACACGGACCAGGCCGGACAGGTGCGGGTCATGCCACGTGCCGGAGGGGATCCGAAACTCCTGGTGGCCTTCGACAAGAGCCACGAGCTGTGGGATATGGAGCTCGCGCCGGCCGGCGACGCCGTGCTCTTCACGGGCGCCCCCAGGAGGGGTGTCTCCATGAAGTACCTCTCTCCCTTCTCTTCCTCCACCGCCGCAGGCTCCGCCGGTGTTCTCCGGATGCCGCTGAAGATTTTGAGGACACCGTCCGCGAGGCGGCTGAGGCGGCTGACAACGGGACATCTGAGTCCGGGGACACGTCGGGTGCGGCGGAGCGACTGCTCTTCCCGATCCGGGTGACGGTCGTGGACCTGGACGGGGGGACCGCCGCGGTGCTCCGGAAACCGGAGAATGCCGACAGCGAGCCGGTCACGGGCCTGTACCGCGAGGGCGGGCTGGTCGGCTGGAGGTCGGAGAGCGCCGGCGTCTCGCGGGTGCTCAACCTGCGGGCGTTGCGGTGACGGGTGGGTCCGCAGCGGTGGGCGTCGCTGCGGCGGGCGGCTTCCGGTCCGCGGGCACCGCTGCGGCGGGTGGGCTTCCGGCGCGTGAGCGCCGTTGCGGCGCCGGGAGGGCCCCTGGCCTGCGGCCACTCCGGTAGGCCGTATATCCACGCGGACGCGAGCCGTACCTCGGTAGCCTATGTCTGTGATTGACCTGCGTACCCTTCGTGAGGATCCCGACCGGCTACGGGCGTCGCAGCGTGCCCGCGGTGAAGACGAGTCCGTCGTCGATACGCTGCTCGACCTGGACGGGCGCCGCCGCTCCGCGCTGAGCTCCTTCGAGTCCCTGCGTGCCGAGCAGAAGACCATGGGCAAGTCGGTGTCGAAAGCCTCCGGGGAGGAGAAGGCGGCGCTGCTCGACCGCGCCAAGGACCTCGCCGCCCAGGTCAAGGCCCTGGAAGCCGAGGCCGAGAAGCTGGCGTCCGAGCTCGACGCGGTCCTGCAGACGGTGCCCAACCTCGTGGAGGAGGGGGCCCCGCACGGCGGCGAGGACGACTACGTCGTGCTGGAGGAGTCCGGCGAGAAGCGGTCCTTCGACTTCGAGCCGAAGGACCACCTGGAGCTGGGCGAACTGCTCGGCGCGATCGACATGGAGCGCGGGGCCAAGGTCTCCGGCTCGCGGTTCTTCTTCCTCAAGGGCGTCGGCGCCCGGCTCCAGCTCGGCCTGCTCAACATGGCGATGCAGCAGGCGATCGAGGCCGGGTTCATCCCGATGATCACCCCTGTGCTGGTGAAGCCCGAGGCGATGCAGGGCACCGGTTTCCACATCGCCCACGACAAGGAGATCTACCGCCTCCCCGAGGACGATCTCTACCTGGTCGGCACCTCCGAGGTGCCGCTGGCGGCCTACCACGCCGACGAGATCCTCGACGGGGCGGAGCTCCCGCTGCGCTACGGGGGCTGGTCGTCGTGCTTCCGCCGCGAGGCCGGGTCGTACGGCAAGGACACGCGCGGCATCATCCGGGTCCACCAGTTCGACAAGGTGGAGATGTTCTCCTACTGCCGTCCCGAGGACGCGCACGAGGAGCACCTGCGCCTGCTCGCCTGGGAGAAGGAGATGCTGGCCAAGGTCGAGATCCCCTATCGCGTCATCGACGTGGCGGCGGGCGACCTCGGCACCTCGGCCGCGCGCAAGTACGACTGCGAGGGGTGGATCCCCACCCAGGGCCGCTACCGCGAGCTCACCTCGACCTCCAACTGCACCGACTTCCAGGCCCGCCGCCTGGCCGTGCGCTACCGCGACTCCGGGGGCAAGCCCCAGAGCGTCGCCACGCTGAACGGCACCCTGGCCACCACCCGCTGGATCGTCGCCATCCTGGAGAACCACCAGCAGGCCGACGGCTCGGTCGTGGTGCCCAAGGCCCTGCGCCCCTACGTCGGCCTCGACGTCCTGGAGCCGGTCAAGTAATGACACCCGGGGCCGTCAGGCCCCCGGATGAGGACCCGGTCCGTTCTCAGACCGGGTCCTCGTCGCTTCCTTGTCGGTTTCTCGTCGGGTCTTCGCCGGTTTCTCGCCGGTTTCTCCCGCCGGGCCGTACGGCGAACGCCCGGTGAGCGTCGCCGATCACCGCGCTACCCCGGCTCCTCCTCCCCTGCCCTGCCGATCGGGGCCCGCACGCCCGACCAGCAGATGGCGGCCGTCACCGCCATGCCCACGGTCGTCACCAGGCAGGAGATCACCACCGCCGTCACGTAATGGTCGGGAGTCCCCCGGGTCCAGCCGGCGAAGACGCCCCAGATGCCGAACATGGTGGCCGGCGGGACCGCGAGCAGGTAGAGCCACGCCCAGCCGCGCAGGCGCATCGAGACGGCTGTGACGATCATCAGGATCATGCCCAGAAGGGCGCAGGCGATCCCCAGCACGAGCGGCAGGTTCACGAACAGGAACGGTTCGCCCATGCCTTGGCGGGCGATCAGGAAGCCGAGCGAGGCGATCGTGGAAGCGATCACGAGGAAGGCGGTGCCGCTCCGCCTGTAGCGGCAGGCCGCGGCGACTCCGGCCAGGAGGGGGAGCAGCCCGGCGAAGAAGCCCACGACGCGCTCCGCCTCCAGATCGATCTCCGGCGCGTTGAGGGGGGCCGCAGCTTCCGGGAGGAAACCGTCACCGTGGACGCCGAGCCGCTGCCAGGTCCCGCTCACGTCCCGTACGGCGATGCCGTCGCTGCCGGTCGCCACGACCACCACGTGCCCGCCGGCCTTCTTCTGCACCGCGATGGCCTGGGAGCCCTTCCAGTGCTGCGCCCACGAGCCGCCGTGGCGCCGCCGCATCATGTCCTCGCGCCCCTCCGAGACCTCCCACGTCGTTTCCCAGGTCTTCCCGCCGTCATGGGACTCCTCGACGGCCAGGCGGGGCGGGGTGATCCGGTAGCAGTGGACGGGTTCGCCGGGGACGCAATCCTGGGTCTTGGCGGACGGACGGGCGGACGACACGGAGGGCGAGTCCGGCTCCGAGGTGGCGGACGGCTCCGAGGTGGCCGTGGAAGCCGGGTCCGGGGACGGAAGGGATCTCGCGGCCCTCCAGGTCCGGCCGCCGTCCCGGGAGGCGACGGGGTCGGCGCCGGGCTCGTCGAAGAAGACGGTGATCGCGTCGTCTTCGACGGAGACCGCGGTCGTCGCGGTCGAGCCCCATCCTCCCGGTCCCGCGGTGGCGGTCACCGCGATCAGGGCGACGGGGACGATGATGAGCGTGCGGGCCTGCCGTACGGCCTGCTCGGACCGGCAGCGGCGCCAGACGAGCCAGGCGGCGCCCAGGGCGGGCAGGGCGAGCAGGTCGGTGGGGTCGGCCAGCACCTGGGAGGGGCCGGCCAGCGCCGTCCAGGCCTGGGAGGCCAGGGCGGCGCCGGTCTCGGTGGTCTTGACCACGGTGAAGCCGACGCCGGTGGCGAGGATGGCGGCCGGGACGGGCAGGCGGGTCAGGGCCAGCAGCGGCGGGGCGACCATCAGGCCGGCGAAGTCGCTGAGCTTGCCGGTGACCGGGCCGGGCCACAGGCCCTTGAGCAGGTGGTCGTTGATCAGCAGCAGGAAGGTGGCGGTGACGGTCGCGGGGTGTGCGAGCCAGGCCAGGGCCGAACCGGGCGGACGCTCCACGTCAGGGGGGACCGGATGCCTCATAGCTGGATGGACAGCGCATCGGGCGGCCGGGTTCGGCCCCGGCGCCTCTTGTGACGAAGCCGTGTCCGACACGGTCCCCGCAAGCTTCCGAGCCCTTCGGCTCATGCTCCCTTGAGCACCCCGGTTCCCCGTGTCGCCGGGTGTTGAGACCGCGTCCCCGTGTCTCTACGTCCCCGTCTCTCTGGGTCTCCGTGTCTCCGCGCCGTCGTACCGCCACGCCGGGGACAGGCGTGCCTCACCCGGTCAGGTAGCGCTGGAGGGTCGGGCCCAGCCAGTGCACGATCTCCTCGCGGGACATGGCGACGACGGGCGGCAGGCGGAGCACGTAGCGGCACAGGGCCACGCCGAGCACCTGGGAGGCGGCGAGCCCGGCCCGGGAGGGAGCCTGGGCGGGATCACCGCAGAGCGTGGCGACCAGCGGCCCGAGCTGGGCGGCGAAGATCATGCGCATGCGCTCGGCGACGGCCTCGTTGGTGACGCCGGTGCGCAGCAGGATCATCATGCCCTCGTCCTCCTCCCAGCGGTCGAGGAAGTGCGCGACGAGGGCGGCCCCCACCGTCTCGCGGGGGAGCGCGGCCAGATCGGGGAGCCTCAGATCGACGTCGGCGGCGGCGGCGAACAGCTTGTCCTTGTTGCCGAAGTACCTCATGACCATGGACGGGTCGATCTTCGCGTCCGCGGCGATGGCGCGGATGGTCGCCCGCTCGTAGCCGTCGGCGGCGAACCGTTCGCGCGCCGCGGCCAGGATCAGGGTTTTGGTGTCCTCCGAGGATCTCCTCATGGCGGAGATTTTATGCCAACAGTCGTTGGCCTACAACCGTTGACATGGCGGCGCGGCAGGCGCATAGTTATGCCAACAAACGTTGGCCAACAAACGTTGGCAATGACTCTCGGAGGCCGAGATGCTCCCCACCAGCACGGACGTTCTCGTCATCGGCGCCGGTCCGACCGGTCTCACCGTCGCCGTCTCCCTCGCCGGCCAGGGCCACGACGTGACCGTGGTCGACAACCAGGCCGCGGGGGACAACACCTCCCGGGCCGCCGTGGTGCATGCCAGGACGCTGGAGGTCCTGGAGCCCCTGGGGGTCTCGGGCCGGCTGGCCGCGCTGGGCATCCACGCCCCCCGGTTCACCATCAGGGACCGCGACCGGCTGCTCGTCCCGGTGGAGTTCGGCGACCTCCCGACCGCCTACCCCTACACGTTGATGATCTCCCAGGCCGAGACCGAGCGGATCCTCCTGGAGCGCCTGACCGAGCTGGGCGGCCGGGTCGCCAGGCCGTACACGTTGGAGAGCGTCACCCAGGACGGCGAGGGGGTCACCGCGGTCATGGACGACGGGAGCACCGTGACGGCGAAGTACCTGGTCGGCGCGGACGGCATGCACAGCACGGTGCGGGAGCAGGCCGGCATCGGCTTCACCGGCGGGCAGTACGCCGAGTCGTTCAGCCTCGCCGACGTCCGGCTCACCGGCGGGGTGCCGCGGGACGAGGTCGTCCTCTACTTCTCACCCGCCGGGCTGGTCGTGGTCGCCCCGCTGCCCGGCGGCGTCCACCGGATCGTGTCCACCGTGGAGGACGCGCCCGCCGCACCCGACGCGGCCTTCGTCCAGGCGCTGCTGGACGGCCGGGGCCCCGAGCGCGAGCGGGCGATGGTGCGCGAGGTCCTCTGGGGTTCGCGGTTCCGGATCCACCACCGGGTGGCCGATTCCTACCGGGCGGGACGGATCGTCCTCGCCGGCGACGCCGCACACGTCCACAGCCCCGCAGGAGGCCAGGGAATGAACACGGGTGTCCAGGACGCCACCGCCCTGGGAGAGGCCCTCAGCGCCGCTCTGAAGGGCGAGGAGGCGGCACTGGACGCTTACGCCGAGGCCCGCCGCCCGGTCGCCGAGCAGGTGGTGACGTTCGCCGGGCGCCTGACCCGGCTGGCGACCATGAGCAGGAGGGTGCGCCCGGTCCGGAACCTGGCCCTGCGGGCGCTGGCCCGCCTCCCGAGGTTCCGCCGGGCTCTGGCCTGGAGGCTCTCCGGCCTGGTCTACCGGGTGTGACGGCGGTCGCCGGAGCCGGGTCCGGCCGGAGCGGCGGGGTCCCGGCGGGGCGGTCGGGCGTGAGGGGGCGCCGGGGCCGGAAAAGCACGAGGGCGGGGTTCGCGTGAAGCGAACCCCGCCCTCGTGTTCTAGTGGATCTGTGGATCTAAGGTCTATGCGTCAGATGCCGCGGACCTGCGAGGCCTGCGGACCCTTCTGACCCTGCGTGATCTCGAACTCGACCCGCTGGCCGTCCTCGAGGCTGCGGTAGCCGCTGCCGACGATCTCGGAGAAGTGCACGAACACGTCCGGCGCACCGCCGTCCGGCGCGATGAAGCCGAAGCCCTTTTCAGCGTTGAACCACTTGACGGTTCCCTGAGCCATTAAAGCTCTCCCTCAGGATTTGAAGCTATGGGATTCACACCTCGTGAACCCCCGTGTGTCGTACAGCGGGGCCCCGGGTGGCTCAGATCTAGCTCTGGTCATGCACTACGGGATCAGCTAATACAACGCCATCACATCTAACACTATCCCGCCCACACATGTTCCCGCGATCAGGAAGATTCCTCCCCTAGCTGATCCTGCGACTGGCGCGGCGGGGATCACAGTGCAGACTGGAACCTGTTATGGGAAGTCCCCGGCTCGTCGCCACAGACCTCGACGGTACCGCCCTGCGCTCGGACGGCACCGTGTCGCCCCGCACCGCGGCCGCGTTCGCCCGCGTGGAGAACGCGGGCGCCACGCTGGTCTTCGTCACCGGCCGCCCGCCACGGTGGATGCACACCGTCGCGGGGGCCGTACACCACCGGGGGCTGGCCATATGCGCCAACGGCGCCCTCGTGTACGACCTGCACACCGAGCGGATCGTGAAATCCGATCTCATCCAGCCGGATGTGCTGGAAGAGGTGGTGCGGCGGCTCAGGGAAAAAGTTTCCGATCTTTCGTTCTCGGTGGAATATGAAGGGGGATTTGCCCACGAATCGGACTTTCGTCTGGGTGGCTGGGACAGCAAGGCGGTCGGCGGACTCCGCGTCGGCACGTCCACCCTCACCTCGCGGCCGTGCGCCAAGCTGCTGGCCCTGCACCCCCGGATGGACCCCGACATCCTCCAGGACACGGTGTGCGGCGTGGTCGGCGACCTGGTCACGCCCACGCACTCCAGCGGCCGGGCGCTGATCGAGATGAGCGCCCACGGCGTGACGAAGGCCTCGGCCCTGGCCGAGCTCGCCGCCACCTACGGGGTCACGCCGTCCGGGGTGGTGGCCTTCGGTGACATGCCGAACGACCTGCCGATGCTGCGCTGGGCCGGAACGGCCTACGCCGTCGCCAACGCCCACCCCGAGGTGCTGGCGGCGGTCCATCACGTGACCGCGGCCAACGACGACGACGGGGTCGCCCGGGTCCTCGAAGAACTCTTCTGAGGGCTCTTCCGGTCGGAGGGCTCTTCCGGTCGGAGGGCTCTTCCGGTCGGAGGGCTCTTCCGGTCGGAGGGCTCTTCCGGTCGGAGGGCTCT
>NZ_BOOH01000014.1 GCF_016863135.1 Planobispora longispora | reverse complement strand
TCTTCCGGTCGGAGGGCTCTTCCGGTCGGAGGGCTCTTCCGGTCGGAGGGCTCTTCCGGTCGGAGGGCTCTTCCGGTCGGAGGGCTCTTCCGGGAGACCGGGCCCTTCGGAGGGACTGCGGTCCGGGCCGGGCCCCTGATCTCCGGGCTCCGTGGGCTCCGCGTCGGGGATTCGGGGGCCTTCGGAGATCCGGCGTGGGAACCTTCCGGGACCCGGTGTCAGAGGACTCCGGGGGCCCGGCGCCGGAGTCGTGAGGGACCCGGCGCCCGGCGCCCGGGGATCAGAGGTAGGGCCCGGAGCTGGCCTGCTGGTGACCCTCCTGCGGCTGGAGGGAGACCCCGCCGGGCAGCGCCCTGCGCATGTTCTCCAGCTGGGCGCGGGCGGCCATCTGCTGCGCGAACAGCGTGGTCTGTATCCCGTGGAACAACCCCTCCAGCCAGCCCACCAGCTGCGCGTGGGCCACCCGGAGCTCCGCCTCGCTCGGCGGGGAGCCGTTGTCGTCCTCGGTGAAAGGCAACGACAGACGCTCCAGCTCCTCCACCAGTTCGGGCGCCAAGCCGTCCTCGAGCTCCTTGATGGAGCTCTGGTGGATCTCCTTGAGCCGCTTGCGGCTGGCCTCGTCCAGCGGGGCCGCGCGGACCTCCTCGAGGAGCTGGCGGATCATGCTGCCGATGCGCATCACCTTGGCAGGCTGCTCGACCAGGTCGGTGATCGACCGCTCGTCGTTCTCCTGTTCGGACTGAATGCCCGCAGGGCCCACAACCACGATGTGCGGGGTGCTCTCCTCAGCGTTCATGGCCTCAACCTACTAACTGTTGTCCCATGGCGGGGCGGTCACGGGCCGGGCATGTCTCTTCAGTTTCCGGCCCGGTCGCCGCGAGCGTCCCGGCCACGTTCGCCGGGGGGTTCGCCGGCAGGTTCCCGAGGGGCGCCGGGATACCGGGACATCCGCCGGACGCCGAGAATTCACCGGACACCTCGGGGCGCGTGTCACGCGTTCGTCAGCAGGACCTTTCCGACGTGCTCTCCGGCCTCGACGATCCGGTGCGCCTGAGCCGCGTCGCTCATCGGCACCCGCGTGTGCACCACCGGCCGGATCACCCCCGCGTCCACCAGGGGCCAGACGTCCCGCACCACGCTGCGCACGATGGCGCCCTTCTCGTCGACCGGCCGCGACCGCAGCGTGGTGCCGTACACCGCGGCGCGCTTGACGAGCAGCGCCCCCAGGTCCAGCTCGCCCTTCGTGCCGCCCTGCATCCCGATCACCACGAGCCGCCCGCCCGTCTTGAGGGCCTTGACGTTCCGCGCGAGGTACTTGCCGCCGATGATGTCGAGGATCACGTCGGCCTCGACCCGCTCGGAGAAGTCCTCCGCGCGATAGTCGACTCCCTCGTCCGCGCCGAGCTCCAGGCACCGGGCGACCTTCTCGGGCGAGCCGGCGGTGACGACGACGTGCGAGCCGAACGCCTTGGCGAGCTGGATGGCCATCGTGCCGATCCCGCTGGCGCCGCCGTGGACGAGCAGCGTCTCGCCCTTGCGCAGGCGCGCGGTCATGAACACGTTGGACCAGACCGTGCACGCCACCTCGGGCAGCCCGGCCGCCTCCACCGGGTCCACCCGGTCGGGGACCCGCATGACCTGCTGCCAGGGGACGGCCACCCGCTCGGCGTACCCACCGCCGGCCAGCAACGCGCACACCCGGTCGCCCGGGCTGAACCCCTCGACGTCCGGGCCGACCTCGCCGACGATCCCCGAGCACTCCAGGCCGGGGTACGGCGAGGCGCCCGGGGGCGGCTCGTAGAGGCCCTGCCGCTGGAGCAGGTCGGCCCGGTTGACCGCCGATGCTGTGACGTTGATGATAATTTCGCCCCGTTCGGGACGAGGGTCGGGAACCTCCTGCCAGGAGAGAACCTCGGGCTCGCCGGGCTTTTCGATCACGATGGCGTGCATACGGCTCACGCTATCGGGGAACCCAACTCGGTGGTTGCCAGCATTGGAGAGAACACAGGGCGTTAATCTTCAATGTGTTTGCTGCCCCTTTAGCCCATCCCGAGGGGGAACACGGTGGCACGACACGATCGTGAGGAATCTCTCGAGGAACAGCTCGCCTGGCTCGACGCCATCAAGGAGCAGGAGGAGGCACCGGCTGTCGCGGTGACCGTCGCCGCGGCCGCGGCGGACGACGCCGTCGTTTCGCCGTACCCGCAAGACCCGTGGAGCCTGGTGCCCACGGAGCCCGACACGACCTCCTCGCCGCTGTTCCGCGCGGCTGCGGGCCCGGACCACGACCCCTCGGATTCGTCCGTCGTCGCCGACCCGCCCGCCGAAGGCGCGTCCGCCGCCGAGGACGCCGACGCCGCCGAGTGGGCGGAGGCCGCGGAGGCCGTGAGCTCCTTCACGCTGCCGCCCTCGCCTTCGCCCTCGCCCGAGGACAACGACGGATTCCTGGCCCCGCTCAAGCCCCTGCCCCGTCAGGAGTCCGATTCCGCTTTCGGGTCCGACTCCGGCTTCGGGTCGGGCTTCGGCTCCGACTCCGGCTTCGGGTCGGGCTTCGGCTCCGACTCCGGCTTCGGGTCCGGTGAGACCGGCAACTACACGATGAGCGGCTCCAGCACGACGGAGCGGGAACCGTCCCGCGGCTTGTTCGAGGAGCCGCAGCGGGCCGACGGGCCGTCCGGGTCCTACACGCTCCCCTCGGTCCACTCGTTCCCCCCCGCCCCGGAGAGCCCCGGCTCCACGGGCGCCGAGCCGGGCCCCGCGCGGCCCGTTCCGGAGGGGGCCGGCGCCGAGGCCGAGCGCTTCAGCCGGGGCGACACCGACCCCGGATACGATCTCGACCGCGGTGACGGCGAGTCCGGCCACGGCCGGCTCACCCAGGGCCCCGCGGAAGCGGCGCAGGACCGCGACCGGTTCACGCCGAAGGCCGCCGAGCCGGCCGGGTTCGCCGAGTCCTCCTGGCCCGAGGCCCCGGACTCCTTCCAGAGCTCCGGCTCCTTCCGGGCCCCCGAGTCCTTCGGGACCGACCGGCCGGGCCCCGCGGCGCCGTCCGGGGAGCGCGCCGCACCGGGCGGCCTCGGCTCCGACCCCGCCGACACCGGGGAGACCAGGGCCTTCCCCCGGGAGCGGAGCACGGAGTCCCTGCGCGACCGGCAGGAGGCCTTCGCCGTACGGCAGGCGACGACCTCCTTCGCGACCGGACGGGACACCGCCCGCCATGACACGTCCGACCTGGACGTGCCCGAGCCCGACCTGTACCAGCCCCGCCGCCGGGCCGCCTTCGGCTCCTCCTCCCGGCAGGACACCGTCTCCTCCCGGCCGTCGGCCGACAGCCTGGACCCCGAGTCGTTGCTCCGGGGCCGTCGCAGCGGTCCCTCCAGCGGCTGGCGCAAGCTGATCTACAAGGCGTCGGCCGGACTGATCAAGCCTGGCGAGTCCCCCGAGGTCCGCCGCCGCCACGAGCTCCTGAGCCGGGCGCGCACCCCCGTCGCCACCGGGCACCACCGCGTCGCCGTACTCAGCCTGAAGGGCGGCGTCGGCAAGACCACCACCACGGTGGGCCTCGGCGCGACCCTCGCCCAGATCCGCGGCGACCGCGTGATCGCCGTCGACGCGAACCCCGACCGCGGCACCCTGTCGGACAAGGTCGAGCTGGAGACCTCCGCCACCGTCCGCGACCTGCTGAACGAGCGCGGCCAGATCAAGCGCTACGTCGACATCCGGGCGTTCACCTCCCAGGCCCCGTCCCGCCTGGAGATCCTGGCGTCCGATCGCGACCCCTCGGTGTCCGAGGCGTTCAGCGCCTCCGACTACCAGACGGTGGCCCAGGTCCTGGAGAACTTCTACTCCATCTGCATCACCGACTGCGGCACCGGCCTGCTCCACTCGGCCATGTCCGGCGTCCTCGGCCTGGCCGACCAGCTCGTCCTGGTCAGCTCCCCGTCCGTGGACGGCGCCAGGGCCGCCTCCGCGACCCTGGACTGGCTGGAGGCCCACCACTACGAGGACCTCGTCCGCTCCGCCACGGTGGTGCTGTGCAGCGTTCGGCCCCGGTCGAAGTCCACCATCGACCTCGACAAGCTGGAAGCCCACTTCGCCGCCCGCTGCCGGGCCGTCATCCGGGTCCCCTACGACCCCCACCTCGAAGAGGGCGCCGAGATCGACCTCGACCGCCTCCAGCCCGCCACCCGCGACTCCTACCTCCGCCTGGCAGCCTCGGTGGGCGACGGCTTCGCACCTCCGCACTCCTGAGCCGGTCGGTACGGCGGACGCCTCACGGACGGTTGAGATGAGGCGTCTGCCGTACCGGGGCGTGAGAGACTAAGGTGCAATCTGACGCGTCTCCCGAGACGCGTCGCCCAGGAGAGCTCGCCTAGTGGACGATGGCGGCGGTCTTGAAAACCGCTAGGTCGGGTGACCGGCCTCGTGGGTTCGAATCCCACGCTCTCCGCCGAGCACGCCAAACGGCGCCTGACCAGGGGTTTCCTTGGTCGAGGCGCCGTTGATCGTTTCCAGGACGCACAGCCGTACGCCGCCGTGAGCGGCCCTCGGCCGGTGTTCGCGGGATATATGCGGGATGGATCTTGATGCGTTCTCCCAGGTCGTGCGCGAAAATCCTGCCCTGAGAATCGGGAGGGGAGCCATGGAGCACATGGACTGGGACCGGATACCGGGACCGGACTGGTACCTCCCGGAGGCCGCCCGAGCGGCGATGGAAGCGCTGCTGGACTGGTGGGGATGCTTCCACCCAGAGCCGGGGTTCGAGACCTACGAGGACCCGTCGGCCGGGCCTGTCGGTCTCATCGAGGGAATCATGAGGCGCGTCCGCGACGCCACGGACATGCTGCACCGCGTCGCCGACGACCCGTCCGGGGGCGGAGGACATCGACCCGGTGTGAGGTTGCTGCTGGCCAGGGTCGGTGAGGGCTGGAGCGAGACAGCCGGTTGATGCGGGGGAAACAGAGCCAGAACCGAAACGGGGCAGGTGGTACGGCTTCGCCTTGCTTCGACTGAATTGTCGGGTATGACCATTAGGGTCCCCGCCATGGCGACCTCCGATAATCCCCGCTACCCCTGGGACGACCTTCTCCGAACCGTGAACGACCGGGCTCAGAAGTACTTCGCCGAGTACAGGGCCATTCCGGCCGAACAGCGAGCGGATCCGGACGACGGATTCGGCCGTGCGACCTGCGTCACCGGCTCAACTTCCTGATCAATGCCCGGCTTCGGTTCTCCTTCGGGCAGTGAGGGCTCTCAGCGGACGCATGCTGCACCAGAGGCCCACAACCGCTGTTCAACCGGGTCGCCGATCCCCGAAGGCCCGATAACCCGCATGCTCAAGCTCGTGACCTGATGTCACACTGTCGCGGTGTCCCGAACCGACCTCAGTGAGATCGAGTACTTCCGTCACATCGAGCACCTGGCGCGCGCCATCGTCGACGCTGCAGGCGGTGAAGGATGGCTCACCCTCACCGGCGTCTCCGGTGAGACCACCCCCCTCCAGCGAGCAGTGATCGAAACAGCCCGTCACCTCCGTCACTACCACTTCGACGGAGACGGCTGCCTCGATGGGGAGCTTCCGCCGATGAAACTCGCCGGGGTCGTCATCCTCCGACCGCATGCCGTCCCCGTCGACATGCAGGAGAGCTACACCGAGATCTGCGCCCGCCTGGACATCGAAGCCCGGCCCGAAGGGTGGGCGATCTGGAACACCTGGGCCGGAGACGGTCAGCCCATCTCGATCGTCCTGGTCGACGCCGGCGGCACCGAAGGACTGCTCATGAACTGGGCACGCGGCATCGAGGTCTACCCGGTCACCCCGCTGCCGGCTCAAGTGGTCCTGACCCGGCAGGGATGGCTCACCCCCATGACCCTGTCCCCGGCCAGCGCCCGGAGGCTGGGGGCGACTCGGCCCACCGGCCGAACGCTCCCAGTGAACCCTGGCTCCTCCGGCGGGAGCACTCCATCGGAGGCTGGATGAGCGGCGGATCGGTGCTGCCGTACGGTCTGGGACGCGATGTTCATCGACTGGCCGGTGACCTGCTCGTGAACCCTCGCATCCCGTGTCCGTGTGACGGATGATGGACGGCATGGCAGAGACGCCCTCTGTGCCGCCGGGGACCGGACCGCTCGCACCGGAGTTCTCCGGGATCGACCCGGCGCTGATGAACGGCTTCATCGGCGAGCTGGAACGGGCCGGGCAGGTGATCGCCGAACAGGCCGAGAACATCCGCCGGGAACTGACGGCCGCCGGCCTGCCCGCCGCAGGACTCGCCCCCGTCCGGGAGATCGGCGGCTGGGCCGAGCAGCAGCTGCCCCGGCTGCGGCAGCGGGTGGCGACCATCACCGCGCCCATGCCCGGGATACGGGGGATGGGCGACACGGGCTTGCGGCCTTACCGGGAGGCGTCGCTGCTGGCTCCCGCCGAAGCCCGGCGCCAGGGCGCCGACCTGGGCAGGCGGTTCGCCGCCATCGACCCCGACGAGTTCCGTTTCGCCGGGCCGTACGCCTCCGACAAGATCAACGGAGTGCTCAAGGAGTTGAAGGCGCACCAGTACGACGTCGTCTTCACCGCCGCGTTCTTCGCCGCTCTCGGCCCGGGCGGGATTCGCCGGGTGACCGCCGCTCTGAGGCGTCTGCCCGAGGCCGAACGCCCTGATGCGCTCCGTGTGGCCGGTACGGCCTTCGCCTCCGCGGTCAGCGGTGGAGCGGAGATCTCCGGCTTCGCCGCGGTGGTGAAGGCCGCGGAGAAGACGAGACCTGAGGACGCCGAGGACATGGAGGCGCTCGCGACCCTGCTGAGTCATGGGGACTATCCGGACGTGTGGCTGGCCGGAATCGCCGCACCCGCGCTGAGCCCCGGCAGTCGCATCAGCGGTTCGGCTCTGGTGGGGCTGCTCAACGCACTGGGGAACAATCCCGCCGCCGCCCGCCTCGCGATCGGCTCGGCGGCCCGGTTCGGCCCCGGCCCGGTCCCTCCCACCCTTGCCCTGCCCTTCGGCAGCTTGCCCCGCTCACCGGAGAAGTGGGACGGCAGGCCTGAGCTGGCTGAGTTCCTCAAAGGGCTCAACGAGCGGGCGAGGATGTCACCGGAGGTCGCCGGTGCCTTCGGGCGGCTCCTGGCCGCGGCTTCCGGGGCCTACGACGAGCAGGACGGCAAGCACGGCCATGAGTCGGCTTTCTTCGCCTACACCGTGATGACCACGGCAGATGAGTGGCCGCTGCGCGACGAGACCCGGATCCACCTGGCGGAGATCGCGGGTTCGTACGCCACGGAGATCACCCTGGGGGCGAACCTCAGCGATGTCGACGTGGCCGAGGACAGCGCCATGCAGAGAGCTCCCGGCCTGTTCGAGTGGGCACCGCCCCCGGGACTGCGCGGTGCCTTCCGGCTGAGCCCCGAAGACACCTTCCGCTTCATGACCACCTTCGCTGGAACCCCGGATACCCGCAGTCCTTTCGACGACGGCATGGACAAGCTTCTCCATCGCATGCTTCCGCATGCCGCTGAGATGGCGAAAAGTAGTGGAGATGTCACCGCGCTGGACAACTTGTTCGCAGCCTTGGGGAACGTACGAGGCTTCGAGTTGGCTGCTGCCGTGAGAGTTCTCAAGCCCAAGGACGATGGCGTCGAGGACGCCGAAGACGCTGAGAGCTTCCTCGTGGGCGGAGCCCTGGGAGTTCTTGGACTGATCAGTCCCTTCTCCGCCATCCCTAGGACTTGGACCGCGCTCTCCACCGGAGTCTCTGCGTACTACACCTATGGGCGCGATTCGAAGATGCAAGTGGAAGAGATCCAGAAGCTGGACGGGGCGGAAACCTTGGCTCGCCAGTATGAAGCAGCTCGGCTTCTCATGACGCAGGGGTTCTCTCCTAAGGTGGACCCGTCGGGCTCTATCGTCGGTTCAGACGGCGCGCTTCGTCCTTTCAGTGAGATTGCCAAGCAGGGGAAAGCAGGGCTGCAAGCCCTTGATCAGTGGTTCGTCGACAACGGCATGGGCAAAGGGGATAAGTTCGCGTTCGGGCAGTTGAGTCGTCGCGAGGCGCAGTACTTCGAAGGCGCGAAGCAGCCTGCCTTCGAGAGAGCCCGTCTCTATACGGACAAGCTCATGACCGATTGAGACATTCGGTCTCCCCTCGGACTATGTACTGTCCGTCCGTCGATGAGTCCATGTGAAGCAAGGTCTTCATTGCTTCACTAGTAACACTGAATTTTTCATCACCCGGTCCGGTCATTTTGTAGTCGGCGAAACCGCTTAATGCGCCAAGCATTTGGGTGTTGAGCATTCTGGGATTCGTCTGTCCAGCGATGTCTAGGCCGGTGGCGGCGAAGGTGCGTTTGGCCTTGCCGTCGGCGCAGGGAATGTCCTTGCCTCCCGGGTCGGTGACCTGGACATTCTGGGCGCTGACCTCGTCGAGAAGCTGCAGAATATGCGTCTTGAGAGTCGCGCCTGCCTCTGCCGCCGTCGGTTCCCTCTCGCCGCAGGCGGTTACGGCCAGAGTGGTCACCAGGAGCACCGTACCGAGCCGTACGGGAAGACTTCGGTTGGAACGGGGCATTGGATATCCTCCAAAGAGCTGGCCGTCTGAGCGCACCATCTCATATCGTCCGGGAGACCGCGCAAGCCGTTCCAAGGAGAAAGGGGAAGCCTTTGGCCCCCGAACCAGTGGATATGGCCCCCAATCCCCGCAGAGAGGAATTGGCGCGGGCGCTGGCGAAGGTGCGTATGCACGCGGCGCAGCTGGAGGCGGCGCTGGATCCGGCGCATGCGGCGTTCACCGGCAGGGCGGTCTGGACGGGCCCGGCGGCACGGGAGTTCGGCGAGGAGCTGACCGGGCGCAGGGCGCGGCTCCGGGTGCTCACCCAGCGGATCGTCGAAGAGCTGGAGAACGAGCTGCGGGCCGCGCCCGAGCGGGTGGCCCGGTCTTCCTCGGCCGTGAGGTGAAACCACCGGGCACGCTCGCCATGCCGCCGTCCTCGCCCTTGGAGGTCGCTCTCACTCCGAGGTCGCTCTCACTCCGAGGGCGTTCTCACTCCGAGGGTGTTCTCACTCCCGAGGGCTGCGTAGGGTGTTCAGCGTGGTTGCCTCGCCCGTCGTCGACTCCCCCGCTGTGGCGTCCAGGAATGGTTGGCGGTCGTTGGCCTTCGCCGGTCCGGTGGCCGCCGGTTCACTGCTGACGGTGCTCGCGGCGGCGAGCCCCGGCGGGGACATCTCGCTGACCATCGCGGCCGTCTCCGCATGGCTGGTGTCGCTGTGCACGTGGGTGGCGCTCCTGGCGAGTCACCGCCATCGGCGCAGCTGGTGGGTCTGTCTCCTGCCGCTTGCCGGAGCGGCGGTTTTCGCCCTGGTCGGTTCGGGGATCCCGCTGCGCGTCGCTTTCGCGGTTTCCGAGCCCGCCCTGACGGAGTACGCGGCCTCTCTGCCGGAAAGGGAGAGGTGGAGCTTCCGTGAGGAACGGGTCGGCGTGTTCTCCATCGACCGGGCCCGACGCTGGCAAGGGATCGCGCAGCTCGGGGTGGGTGGCTCCGGAGGGACGCTGAAACCGTGCAGATTCGCTCATGTGCCAGGCGGACGCCTGCACGATATCCAGGAGTCCCAGGTCACTCACCTGACCGGTGACTGGTACTTGACCTGTACTGATTTCGACTGATCCACCCACGATCACGTCTTCGGCTGATTCATCGACGGTCGATCAGACAATCGATCATCCGCTCACTGCTGCTGCGTCGCCAGCCGCAGGCCGAAACCGATCACGATGACGCCGGTGAGCCGGTCCATGCCGCGCTTGACGGACGGCCTCTGCAACCAGCCGCGCACCAGACCGGTGAACCCGATGAGCAGGGCGCTCCACAGCAGCCCTTCGCAGACGTGGACACCGGCCAGCAGGACGCCCATCACGGCGTGGGGCACGTCGTCCGGCATGAACTGGGGAAGCGCCGCGACGTAGAAGGCGCCCATCTTCGGGTTGAGCAGATTGGTCAGCAGACCTCGGCGGAAGGCGGGCCACCATCGTCCGTCGCCGGGCTGCTCCACCGGCGTCGCCTCGCTCGCGGCGCCCTTGCGGCTGTGCCACACCATCTGGCCGCCCATCCACAGGAGGTAGGCGACACCGGCCCAGCGCAGCACCTCATAGGCGAGCTGGGAAGCCGAGAGAAGAGCGGCCAGGCCGGCAGCTGTCAGGAGTCCCCAGAGAAGCGTTCCCGCCTGGATGCCGAGAACCACCGCCCAGGCCGACCTTCTGCTGGAGAGCAGGGAGGTGCGGAGGATCAGTGCCGTGTCCAGACCGGGGGTGAGGGTGAGCAGGCCCACGACGATGGCGAATGACGCTATCGATCCATAAATATCCACGAAGTGCCACCGTACTCCAGCTGGTCTGAACTGCGCTTTGGAGTTTAGGTTCCGAACGGGGGTCATCCATGCGGCGTGTATCGGACGGGCCTAATCTGACCGGCCATGGACAATCTGCTCGCGACGGCCGGTACGGCCGCGGCCGTCTTCGCCGGGACCAATGTCGACGACATCATCGTCCTGACCGTCCTGTTCCTGTCATCCCGAGCTAGGGGGAAGCCGCGCCCCTGGCAGATCGTCACCGGTCAGTACGCGGGGATCGCCGCCCTGGTCGCGCTCTCGGCCGTCGCGGCGCTCGGCCTCACCGTCGTCCCCGACGAGTGGGTCGGTCTGCTCGGCCTGCTCCCCCTCGGGCTCGGCCTGTGGGGCCTGGCCGGGGTCGTTCGCGCCGGTGGGACGGAGGAGGGGGAGTCTCCGGCGGTCGCGACCGGGCTGCTGTCGGTGGCCGGGGTCACCGTCGCCAACGGCGCGGACAACATCTCCGTCTACACCCCGGTGTTCCGCACCGTCGGCCTGCCCGCCACCCTGGTCACCGTGGCGGTCTTCGCGGTCCTGACCGCGGTCTGGTGCGCGGCCGGGGCGTGGCTCGGCTCGCATCCGAAGGTCATCGCGGCCGTCGAGCGGTTCGGGCACCGGCTCGTGCCCGCCGTCTTCATCGTGCTCGGGTGCGTCATCGTCCTCGAATCCGGAGTCGTCGGCCGTCTCCTCGATCTTCTGTGACCGGCCCGGCCGGGCGGCTCCACTCCCGGGCCGCCTCTGGCCCCGCCTCCCCGCCTCCCCGCGCCACACGTCACACGTCACACGTCACACGTCACGCGCGGACGGGAGCGGAGGCGGGAGCGGTGACGGGCACGGGAGCGGCGGCCTGGCGGGCCAGGGGGATGAAGGAGACGAGCAGGCAGACGGCGCCCAGCGGGATCAGGTCCTTGTCGATGAACGGCAGGAGCGAGTAGGCCAGGACCAGGGCGGGAACCCACGCCTTGACGCGGCCGAGGAGCGCGAGCCGGACGGCGAGGGCGAGCTGTCCGACGCAGAACAGGGCCGGGCCGGCAACGTAGACCACGGGAGAGACGCCGGGGACGGACTGGACCCGGTCGAACAGGACGCCCATGGCGGCGTGATCGGCGGCCATGAATCCGACCACGATGTCGATGGTGAACTGCGCGAGGAAGGCGGCCCCTCCGGCGAGGCCGGTCACGGCGCTCACCGTGGCGATGGTGTCCCTGCCCGCCATCCGGCGCATCTGCCAGAAAATCGGGACGAACAGCACTAGTGCCGCGATGAAGGCCAGATGGCCGGTGGTCCAGGCCGGGCCCGGTCCGCGGCTGCCGTCGAGGCCGTCGATGATGCGGATCACTCCGTAGGCCAGGACGAGCAGGGGCGCGGCGATGAAGGGAACACGGGGGTTCATGAGGACTCCCAGGGGCGGTGCGCATCGATGCGCGGGTCGATGGATCAACGGATCAGCGGAACACCTCGATTCTTGAAGTCGCGTCCCCGGGGCGCATCGCCGACGCGAGGGGTCCCGTTCATCCCTCTCACGAGGGAGACGGCGGGACGCGGCCGTCCGCGATACTCGGGTGCCATGGGCCTTTCTCCCCCCGTCGCATGGATACGGGCGCTTTCTCCTCCCATCACGCGGATGCGGGCGTCTTATCACCTCATCGCGCGGATACAGGTGCTCTCTCCGCTCATCGGGCGGGTGCGGACGCTTCCTCCCCTCGCGCTGGACGTGGCCCTGACCGTCGCGGTGCTCGCCGCCCAGTCGGTGCCGTTCCTGTACGAGGCGCGCCGCCTCAGCGACGAGCCGTGGACGGTGGCCCACTACCTTCCCGTCCTCGCCTCCGCGCTGCCCCTGCTGGCACGCCGCCGCTACCCGTTCGCGGCGCTGGTCCTGACCCTCCTGGCCGCGGGCGCCTACTCCCTCAACGATCCGGACAACCCCTCCCAGCCCATCTGGTACGGCATGCTCGTCGCCATCTACACCGTGGCCGACCGGTCATCCCTGGGACGGGGGATCGCCGCGACCGCCATCGTCACCGTCGGCTCCCTGTTCGTCGTGGGATCGGTGCCCACGTTCGTGCGCGGGATGGTGACCTGGATCGCCGCCTACGCGATCGGCCGGGCCGTGGCGATGCACCGCGCCTACGCGGCGGCACTGGAGGAGCGGGCCGTGCAGCTGGAGCGCGAGCGCGAGATCGAGACCGAGCGCGCGGCGGAACGCGAGCGCGCCAGGATCGCCCGGGACATGCACGACATCCTCGCCCACGCGGTGAGCATCATGGTCGTCCAGGCCGAGGCCGGCCCGCTGGCCGTACGGACGAACCCGGAGCGCGCGGAGGCCGCCTTCGACGCGATCGGCTCCGCGGGCCGGGAGGCGATGGCGCAGCTGCGGCGCATGCTCGGCCTGCTCAAGGAGACCGAGGGGCCGAGAGACCCGCAGCCGACCCTCGACCGGATCCCCGATCTGGTCGGCCGGGTCGGGCGAAGCGGCCCCCGGGTGGCGCTGACCGTCACCGGCGTCCCGGCTGACCTGCCCGCCGACGCCGGAGTGGCGGCCTACCGGATCGTCCAGGAGTCGCTCACCAATATCGTCAAGCACGCCGACGCCACCGCGGCGGAGGTGCGCCTCGACTGGAAGGACGACGCCCTGGTGATCACCGTCACCGACGACGGCTCCGGCCCCGCGCCCACGGACCGGCTCCGCGACCCCGCCTCGCCCGGTCGCGCATTCGCGGATCGGTCCCGGGACCCGGTCTTCTCCGGCGGTCATGGGCTGATCGGCATCCGTGAGCGCGCCGCG
Organism: Planobispora longispora; assembly: GCF_016863135.1. GTDB lineage: Bacteria > Actinomycetota > Actinomycetes > Streptosporangiales > Streptosporangiaceae > Planobispora > Planobispora longispora. Next base: position 171,669 of record NZ_BOOH01000014.1, on the reverse strand, counting down.
GCCTGCGGCGGCACGGCCTCGTTCGGCCCGGCGCCGGGCGCGCGCGGCTTCCAGGTGTCGGTACGGCTCCCGCTCCCCACTCCCGCCGGGACGTCCGTACGGCCCCGGCCCACACAACCCACACAACCCGCACAACCCGCCGGGGTGACGCGATGACGGTCAGCGTGGTGGTCGCCGACGACCAGGAACTGGTGCGCAGCGGCTTTGCGATGATCATCGACGCCCAGTCCGATCTGACGGTCGTCGCCGAGGCCGGTGACGGGGCCGAGGCGGTCGAGGCCGTCCGGCTGCACCGGCCGGACGTGCTTCTCCTCGACATCCGGATGCCGCGCATGGACGGCATCGAGGCCGCCCGGACGGTGTGCGCGGAGACCGACACCAAAGTCATCATGCTCACCACGTTCGACCAGGACGACTACGTCTACGACGCGCTCTACGCCGGGGCGAGCGGGTTCCTGCTGAAGGACGTCCGCCGGGACGACCTGGTCCACGCCGTCCGGGTCGTGGCGGCCGGGGACTCCCTGCTGGCTCCGGCGGTGACCCGGCGGCTGATCGACGACATGGTGCGCAGGCGGCCCCTGCCGGCCCCGGCCCCCGTGGGACTGGACGTGCTCACCCAGCGCGAGCGCGAGACGCTGGTCCTGCTGGGCCGCGGCCTGTCCAACGCGGAGATCGCCGTGGAGCTGGTGGTCAGCGAGCACACCGTCAAGACGCACGTGAGCAACGTGCTGATGAAGCTGGACCTGCGCGACCGGGTGCAGGCGGTGATCGCCGCCTACGAGTCCGGCCTCCTCCAGCCGGGCACGCGCTGATCACCGCCGGCCGGGCCGTCCCCGGCCGGGCCCCGGGCTCTCACTTGGGCGGCGGAGTCGCGGTGGGCGACGTGGGGGCGGCGGGCGGCGCGGTCGTCCGCGGTGGCTGGGTGGCGCCGGGCGGCGTGGTCGTCCCGGGCGGTTGGGTCGCTCCCGGTGGCTGGGTCGCTCCCGGTGGCTGGGTCGCTCCCGGCGGTTGGGTGGCGCCGGGCGGCGTGGTGACCCCGGGAGGCTGAGTCACGCCGGGAGGCAGCGTCACGCCCGGCGGGAGAGTCATGCCGGGTGGCAGGGTCACCCCCGGTGGCAGCGTCACGCCTGGCGGCAGGGTCAGGCCGGGCGACGGGGAGGTCCCGGCCGTGCCGCAGGTCCCGGCGGACCGGCGGAGCTGGACGATCTGATCGACGGATTTGGTCCGGTACTCCTGCTCCTCCTGCGGGGGCAGGACGTACCGCCACTCGCCGTTCTCGAAGAGGAAGTCGTAGTCGTACGCGGTCGGGTCGCCGGCTCGGGTGGCCGTCACCAGGGCGGAATCACCGGTGACCGTGATGTTCGTGATCGTGAACCCCATGTCGGGGATGATCTGCGGGCAGAGCTGGAACAGCCGCACGTACTCCTCGCGGCTGATCGTCTCCTGGGCGGGTGCGCTCCACAGGTCCCAGAACTCTCCCGAGGCCCCGGTCGCGTAGGCGTCGAACGCCGTCTGGGCGGCCCGCCGCACCGCCTCCTCCGACCGCTCCTCGTCGGGGCCTTCGGCGATCGACCCGTTCGACGGGGGGACGTATTTCCCGGAGGGCGGGTTCAGCACCATCATCACGGCCATGACCGTCCCGATGAGCAGGCCGACGACCATGATGATGATCACGGCCAGCCCTCGACCCGTCTCACCCCTCGGTGGCTGGCCGTACTGCGGCGGCGGGTAGCCCACGTTCGATCTCCGGGGGCCGGTCGGAACAGATGGATGTTGATCGTAACGCCCCCGCCTCCGGGTCGGCCACGGGTCACCGGCCATCCGGGGACCCCGGCGCTCCGCCGCCCGAGGCTCCGGGCGCCCGTGTCAGTAGGACTGATCCTCGTACGGCTCGGCCGGGGCGTCGATCTTCATCACGTCCGTGGCGGCCAGTTCCGGATGCACGATCCCGGCGGGCATCTTCTCGAACCCGTGCGGGACCCAGGCGCCGGTGACCTCGACCCAGGTGTCGGCGGGGGGAGCGGGGACCCCCTTGACCGCGACCTTGAGCGCGAACGCGTCGGCGGCGCAGCAGGCCAGCTGCATCCGGGTGACGAACCACTGGCCCTTCTTCTTCGACGGCACCACGAAGCCGGTCAGTCTGATCTGACGGCCGGAGAGCGACCGCGTCTCGTCGTCCCAGGCACGGCCGATGAATTCGCCGATCTTCATGTCCACCGGGCCGTCGCCCTCCAGCGGGGTGAAGGCGGTCAGCGCCTGCGAGCGGGGCCGGGGCGCGTCGTCGCGGGCGGCGGCGAACGAGCCCAGCGCGGGCGGAGCGATCAGGAAGATCGCGAACACCGGCAGGCACATCAGCCACGCGACACGGGGCCCGCCGTGCGCGTGACCATGCCCTCCGCGCCCGTGGCCATCGTGCCCCCGGTCTCCCTGCCCGTGGTCATCGTGCCCGTCCTCCGTACGGCTCCCATGAGCGCGGTCTTCCCGGCGGTGATCATCCGCCTCGGTCCCCTTCGACCGCCAGATCTGGACGAGGCCGCTGACTCCCAGGAGCATCAGCACCGCCCCGGCGCCGATCAGGAACGGCCGGAAGCCGGGCTTCACGTAGTTCAGATAGGTCGCGGAGAAAGCCGAGATCCGCAGCACGGCGCCGCCGAGCAGGATCAGGACCAGGTTCTGGGTCGCGCGGTTCACAGCAACAGCCATCCGGACAGGGCGCTCACCAGGACGGCGAGCCCGAAGGTCAGCGGGACGAACCTGACCGCGAACGCGCGGCCGAACGTCCCGGCCTGCAACGCGATCAGTTTGAGGTCGACCATCGGCCCGACGACCAGGAAGGCCAGCTTCGCGGTCGGTGAGAACGCGCTCATCGACGCGGCCACGAACGCGTCGGCCTCCGAGCAGATCGACAGCAGCACGGCCAGCAGGGCCATGACCAGGACGGCCAGCCACGGGATCCCGGCCACAGCCGTCAGCCACTCGCGGGGGACCAGCACGTTGATCGTGGCCGCGGCCAGGCCGCCGACGATGAGGAATCCTCCCGCGTGGAGCAGGTCGTGCCGCATGGCCTCGGCGAAGGCGCCCAGCTTCGAGCCCTCCCCGTGCGGGCGCGACGGGATCCGCAGCCACTCGCTCCTGCCGAAGCGCAGCCACAGCCAGCCGACCAGCACCGCCACGATCAGCGAGGCGCCGAACCTCGCCGCGACCATCAGGGGCTGGCCGGGGAAGGCCACCGCGGTCGCGACCAGCACGATCGGGTTGATCGCGGGGGAGGCGAGCAGGAAGGCCAGCGCCGCGGCCGGGGTCACGCCCCGGGCCATCAACCCCGACGCGACCGGTACGGACGCGCATTCGCAGCCCGGCAGCACCGCCCCGGCCATCCCCGCGACCGGCACGGCCGCCGCCGGATGCCGGGGCAGCGCCCTGGTCCAGAAGGAACCCGGGACGAACGCGGTGATCGCGGCGGACAGCGCGACCCCGAAGACCAGGAACGGCAGCGCCTGGACGCAGATCGCCACGAAGACCGTGGCCCAGGTCTGCAGCGCGGCCGACGTCAGGTACGGCGCGAGCGCGAACCGTCCCACGACGAGCAGGGCGATGACGAGCATGAATCCCCACGGCAGGGAGCGCCCGGGGGGGACGTCACGGCCCCAGGAGGCCGGGGGGACGGCCCCGTCCTCATCGGCCCACGGCTGACGGGGGCCGGTGTGGAGATGGGACATGGCCCATATCGTGTCAGATTTCATGGATGTTCCACATGGAACGTCCATGAAGCGGTGGACGGACGCCAGACCCGGACGGCCTCGCGGCTCTCAGAGCTGGCCGAGGAGCCAGGTGGGGCCCGTGACCTGGGCGCCGTGCTCGGCGACGCGTTCGCGCAGGGCGCGGTCGGCGGTGACCACCAGGACGTCCTCCCAGGCGCGGGCGTCCTGTACGGCGCGCACGATGGCGTCGTCGCCGCTGCCCGGAGCGTCCAGGACGGTGACGCCGGGCAGCCCGGTCACCCCGCGGGCGGCGCCCTCCACCACCATCAGAATCCGCGGGAACCAGCAGGCCAGGGCGGGGAAACCCGTGGGGACGGCACGCAGCCCGGCGCCGATGAGGGCGCTGATCTCGGCGATCAGTTTGGCGGTGGCCCCGGCGCGGTCCTTCCACCAGCCGTGCTCGGCCCGGGCGCCGATGATGTTGGCCGCGTCCAGGACGATCACCAGGGGGCGCAGCGCCTGGCTGATCGCCGGCCAGGTCTCGGCGAAGCCGGGATGGAGCTTCCTGGCGCCGACCTCGGGCAGGGGCAGCCAGCGCAGGTCGGCGCTCTCGCGGTTGGCGGGGATCGCGTGCAGCAGTCCCTCAGCCTCGGCGATCACGGTCTCGAAGGACCAGCCGCCGTGGTCGTCCAGGTAGACGCCCTGCACCCGGAGGCCGTCCCCGAGCAGCGAGGCCTCCTCCCGCGCCTCGCGGAGCGCGCTGGTGATGGAGTCCTCGTGGCTGTCCCGGGCGCCGCCGGGCAGTCCCCAGGTGCCGCCGTGGTGGCTCCAGAAGGAACGTTTCTGCATCAGGATGTGCGGCACGCCCGCGGCGTCGTGGTGCACGGCGAGCAGCCCGGAGGCGCCGTGCACCCCCCAGTGCCGGTGCCCTCGCTCGCAGTGGGCCCAACCGTCCCCATCACCGGCCGCCATAGACCAATGATGCACCACCAGGGGGCGCGCTCCAGGAACAGCCCCGCGCCGCCACGTCGTAACGCGCCCGCGGTGCCGTCCGTAACACCGCGTTCTCCGCCCCAAGGCCCCGAGGCCCTGAGGCCCTGAGGCCCCGAGGCCATGGGGCCACGGGGCCACGGGGCCACGACGCTCCGACACCGCGACGCCGAGAGGCCCCGCGGGTCGAGCGGGTGCTCGAACCACGGGGCCGGGAGCGGGCGCGGGTCGGTGGGTCAGCTCCGGCGCAGACCCATGTACTGGAACTCGGCGAAGGCGAAGACCAGCAGCGCCTGGGCGACGACGAAGGCGACGCCCAGGGGGTTGGGGTCGACCCAGCCGGTGAACAGCAGGCCGATGCTGTCGACGGCCCAGAGCACGTTGACGGCGATCAGCGCCTGGACGGCGCGCTTGGGGGGAGCCGGGCGGGTGGCCAGGTAGGCGACGAACGCGGTGAACGGCAGCAGGGCGATCCCGGCCCAGCGGAGCAGCGGCTCGGGGAGGTCGAGCAGGCCGGCGAGCGGGGTCGCGGCGACGGCCAGGATGACCGCGAACCCTCCGGTGAGGACGGCGTCGGTCTGGAGCACGCGGGTCAGCAGGGGGGTGCGGCGGGCGGTGGCGGTGGTGGTGGCAGTCATCGATATCTCCCTTGTGAGCGAGTCTGAGAGTGCGTCGGCTTCCGACGTCCTCAGCACACCGCCTCACCCGCTGCCAACTGCAGACATGGCACTGCCATTCACTGCCAGTCTCACTGCCGGTTCTCCGTACGGAGATCGTCGGCGACGAGTTTGGCCGCCGCGTTCTGCCAGTTGTAGAGCGTACGTTCGGGAACCTCGCGGAGGATCCAGTCGAACGCCTGGCGCTCCTCGGGGGTGAGCCCGTTGCGCGTCGCCCCGCGCCGGTAGGGCCGGAGCCCCCGGACGTACGGGAAGTAGAGGACGTTGTAGAACCGCCACTCCTCGCTGGTGCCGAACTCGCCGTCGCGGGGCTTGAGCCGCTGGATGCTCTCCAGCAGCAGGTTCCTCAGCTCGGCCGCCCGCTCCAGGGGGCTGTCGCCGGTGACCCGCTTCTCGATCACCGGGAGGTTGGCGAGCGGGCTGCTGGCGAGCTTGCCCAGATCGCCGTAGCCGGCCAGGGCGCGGCGCGTCAGGCGGGCGAACTCGGCCTCGTCCATCGGGGGCGGTCCCGGCTCGCGGCGGGGCAGCGCCTCGGAGGAGTCGCGCAGCTCGGCCCGCTCGCGGCGGATCTCCGGATCCCCGGGGAAGGCGATCCGGTCCAGAGCCCGGTGCACCGGACCGGCCAGCGTCTGTACGGCGATCGCCACCGCGATCACCCCGAACAGCAGCACGGCGAGGGCGGGGGAGGGCCCGGCGAGCACGATGGCCAGGGCCACCTGCCCGCCCGACGCCAGCATCACGACCACCGCTCCCAGCAGGGAGCGCAGCATGTCGCGCCAGAGCGCCTCGCCGGCCTCGAACGCGCTGGACATCGCGATGGCCACGCCCAGCAGGGCCATGTCCAGGTCCACCGCCAGCACGGCGAGCAGGTTGTCCGGGCCGAGGAGGGGGAACAGCAGCAGCGCCGCGCCGAGCCCGAAGAACAGCGTGGCGACCGTCGCGAGGCCGCCGACCCGCGGAGGTCTGGCCCGCACCAGCAACACCAGCACCCCGGCCAGCGGGCCCAGGAGCAACACCGCGGTGACCGCCCGCGCCGCGAGGCCCACCTCGGACCCCCAGCCGGAGGCCGCCAGCCACCCGAGCCCCGCGAGTGTGACCGGGACGAGCCCTCTCGACCACACCCGGTCCAGCCGCTCGCCGCCGGGGACCAGTGTCAGCACCGCTCCGGTCCACAGGAGCGCGGGCAGGTAGACGAGCACCGTCTCCACCGCGGCCAGGGCCTCGGCCCCGGAGCCCGCCGCGGCGGTGCGCATCTGCCCGATCGCCACCGCGAGACCGTAGGCCAGCAGTCCCAGCCCGGCGCGCCGCGGCCCGCGCTCCCGGGGGTCCCTCACGATCACGTACAGCCCGAGCCACCAGGTGAGCCCGGACGCCGCGGCGACGGTGAAAAGCATCGGCAACCCCTTCCCGTCGCGAGCGTACCGATCGCCGGTCGTTATTTCACTCGCCATGCCGTACGATGTACGGTACATTGTACGGAAGTTCGATGGAGGGAGCCGCAATGCAGCAGGACAACGAGTGGAACGAGCCGTTCACGCCGAGCGCCGAGGATCTCGCCGGTGTCGACGCCTGGTTCGCCGAGTACGACGCGCTGGCCGCCAGGGGCGCCGTCGAGGAGATCGCCGATCTGGCGGTCTTCCCGCTCAACCTCGCCACCGACGTGCCCGGCGGATTCGGCGCCGTCGCCCAGTGGGACCGTGCGGAGTTCGTGCGGGTGATGACCGAGGTCATGGGCGGCGGCACGGCCGGCATGGAGATGAAGTCCGTCCGGACTCCGCGCTTTCTGACCCCCAACCTCGTGCTCGTCGAGACGGAGGCCACGGTCACCGCGGAGGGGCGGCGGCAGTCGATGCGCTATGCCGACCTGCTCGTGCGCACCGAGGGCGGATGGGCGTTCCAGACCATGGTCCAGGGCGGCTGGGGTCACGGCTGGCCGCCCGCCACCCGCGGATAGCGTGACCGTCCGCCCGTCCGCCCGTCCGCCCGTCCGCCCGGGGCTCCGGGTCCTGGGTCGCGAGCGTGGCCACGACGCCCGGCCGTCTGCCCGGGGCTCCGGGCGACGGCGGAGGCAGAGGAATCCGCGCGAACGGACCGGTCACGAACGCGGACGACCCGCGCCCTTCCGAGGGGCGCGGGTCGTCCGCGTTCGCGGGGCGGTCGCCCCGGGGCCCGGCATCAGCGGACCAGCGAGCGGATCAGGCCGCGGGTCTGCTCCCGGCGGTCCCAGGCGACCAGGGCGAACACCGCTGCGAAGCCGACCGGGAGCAGCGCCCAGGCCGGCTCCAGCACCAGGATCTGGGTCAGGGCGGCTCCGGCCATCAGGCCGATGAGCCCGGTCGCGGCGGCGCCGGCCAGCCGGGGGACCAGCAGGCCGATCCCGCCGGCCAGCTCGACCACGCCGGTCAGGTAGCGGAACCACTGGCCCCAGCCGATCAGCTCGAAGGTCGTCACCGCGTCGACCTGTCCGACGAACTTGGGCAGCGCCGAGGCGACGATCAGGAACGTCGCGATGAGGATCTGGAAGACCCACAGGACCTTGCGCAGAACACGGCGGCGGGCGGAGATCTCGGTGGCGGCAGCGGCAGCGGTGCGGGCGGTGAAGGTGTGCGTGGCGGCCATGGTGGCTGTCCTTCCGGGTGTCGGGCGTCTTCCTCTTTGACCACGCGTCGTACGGCCGGACGCGGAATCGACACGGTCCCGGATTTTTTCTTCAAGATTTTTTCCACGCCCTCATGAGGCCGGTCAACAGCGGTCCCGGAAGGCATGGCGTAATCTGCAATATCTGTGTCATTGACGCCATCTCCCCTCGCTGACCAGGATGAATGTCATGCGCAGAGTGGTGGCGGTGACCTTCGACGGGTTCCAGCTCCTCGATCTGGCCGGCCCGGCGGACGTGTTCGCGGCGGCGAGCCTGCTCGTCCCGGAGCCCGGCTACCGGGTGGAGGTCGCCTCGGTCCGCACCGGCCCCGTGGCCGCTCACGGCGGGGTCACGGTCACGGCGGGAACCGCTCTGCGCGACGTCGAAGAGCCGGTCGACACGCTGCTGGTGGTGGGAGGCCTGAGCGCCCCGGACCACGTGGGCGACCGGGACCTGGTCGAGCAGATCGGACGGCTGGCGCGCACGGCCCGCCGGATCGCGTCGGTCTGCACCGGCGCCTACCTCCTGGCCGAGGCCGGGCTGCTGGCCGGTCGGCGGGCGACCACCCACTGGCTGGCGGCCGCGGAGCTGAGCCGCCGTTATCCGGACGCGGAGGTGGACGCCGACCCGATCTACATCCGGGACGGCGACGTCTGGACCTCGGCCGGGGTGACCGCCGGGATCGACCTCGCACTCGCGCTGGTCGCCGAGGACCACGGGCACGCCCTGGCCCGGAAGGTGGCCCGCGGGCTCGTGATGTACCTGCACCGGCCGGGCGGGCAGGGCCAGTTCAGCACGCCGATGCGCGCCGCGGCGCCACGGGACGAGCCGCTGCGCGAGCTGCAGGCGTTCATCGACGCCAATCCCGCCGACGACCTGAGCGTGCCCACCCTGGCCCGGCGCACCGGGATGAGCGAGCGCCACTTCTCGCGGGTCTTCACCGAGCAGACCGGGGTGTCTCCCGGCCGGTACGTCGAGCGCAGCCGCGCCGACACCGCGCGCCGGCTGCTGGAGACCACGGCGCACCCGCTCGACCGCGTCGCGCGGGAGTCCGGGCTCGGCACGCCGGAGACCCTCTACCGCGTCTTCCGCTGGCACTGGCGGATCGCGCCCGGCGACTACCGCCGCCGGTTCCAGGCGAAGGAGAACTGACCATGCACGTCGCCATCCCCCTCTACCCCCGGTTCACCGCCCTCGACGCGGTCGGCCCCTACACGGTCCTCGCCTTCACCCCCGGCTGGTCGGTCACGTTCGTCGCCGCCGCACCCGGCCCGGTCACCGACGACCGGGGCAGTCTCGCGATGACCGCCACCGCCTCCTTCGAAGACGTCCCCCGGCCGGACGTGATCCTGGTGCCCGGCGGCCCGGGCACCCCCGCCGCCATGGCCGACGAGGCCCTGCTCTCCTGGATCCGCGCCGCGCACGAGCACACGAGGTGGACCACCTCGGTCTGCAGCGGTTCCTTCGTCCTCGGCGCGGCCGGCGTGCTGACCGGCCGGAAGGCCACGAGCCACTGGGGCTGGGCCGATCAGCTCCCCGCCGTCGGCGCCCTGCACGTCAAGGAACGCGTGGTGGTCGACGGCAAGATCGTGACAGCCGCGGGTGTCTCCGCGGGCATCGACATGGCGCTGACCCTCCTCGCGGAGGCGACGGACGAGGAGACGGCGCGGATCGTGCAGCTCGCGATCGAGTACGACCCGCTGCCGCCGTTCGGCGGGGCCGACCCGCACACCGCCCCCGCCGCCCGGCGCGAGGCCGCACTGGGCCTGGTCTCCTGAGGCTCCCCGTCCCCCGGCGACCGTGGAGGCGTGAACCGTCAGGGAATGAGAGGACGGATCAGGTCCGGGAGTCCGCGCACGAGCCGTAGGCCGGGCCGAACACGACCAGCAGCGCCAGATCCTCGGTGACGTCCGTGAAGCGGTGCTCCTCGCCCGCCGGAACGAAGATCACCGAGCCGGGCCCGACCGCCGCCTCACCGCCCGGTGTCACGATCCGGGCCCGGCCCGCGGTCACCACATAGATCTCGTCCTCGGTGTGCGGGCTCTGGTTGTCGATCCCGCCCGCCGGGATGCAGTACGTCCCGACGGACAGGTCGGGCACCTTGAGGTGCTCGACCCAGTCGTTGGCGGCCCCGGCGGCCGGCTGCGCCCACTCGCCCGCACCCTTGATGATCTCCATGAGGGCTACCTTAGCGACGGGCGGCGCCGTGCTCCCCGCCCTCCGTCTCGGCGGCGGGCGATCCCGGGCCCCGTTCCCCCGCACCCGCCGGTCCGAAGTTCAGCCGCCGCCCTTGCTGAAGTGCTGGTAGTCCTTGATGCCGGACCAGTAGCCGCCCCACTCCCAGCCGAGCCGGGCGAAGGCCTTGACCACCCGGTCACCGGGGTTGATCACGCCGGGGGCGTCCAGCGGGCGCTTGACGAACTTGCGGGCGTTGCGGTGCGCCACCGAGCCGCCGGAGGAGACGTAGGGATTCTCCCGGGGATTGATGTCGATGGCCCGGCCGTAGGCGTGCTTGGACCAGCTGCTCGACCCGGTCGCCGGGCGGCAGTTGAAGGCCGAGGTGTTGTCGGCGTCGATGGAGTCGAAGTCGTCGCCCTTGTAGACGTCGACGAGCTCCATCCGGTAGATCGGCCAGCGCCAGCCGTACAGGCGCTGGAAGACCTTGACGACGTCGTCGGCGACGTCCTCGTGCACGACCATCTCGCCGATGTGCGGCCTGTCGTCGAAGCCCCAGTAGGTCATCGTGATCAGCCGCAGGTCGCGGACCGGGACCGGGCAGCCCGAACGCCAGGAATGCTCCAGCCGCTCCCGGGCGATCCGCGAGATCTTCGCGGAGAACTCCGGAGGCCCGGCGGGGGGCGGCGTCGGGGTCGGCTCCGGAGGCGGTGACGGGGAGAAGGGTTCGGGGGACGGCGGGGGCGAGGACGGTGTGGTGGGAGAGCCTGGGGAAGGGGACGCCGAGGGCGACGGGGAGGACGGGACGGCGGACGTCCGGGACGGTGAGAACGCGCTGGGCCGTACGGAACTCCGGGCCGGCTCCTCCGTGGGCGCGGCGATGGGATCGGACGCGCCGCAGGAGGCCACCGCGAGGCAGGCCGTCACCGCCAGGGCGGCGCGGCCGCGTGTCCCGAACGCAGAACCTCTCACCCGTCACCCCTCACATCGGAGGAATTACCCAGCACCAGCGTAGTCTTCCCGATACGAGAAGTGACGGGAGTCCGGGTTTCCACCGTGTGGGCCCTTCCTCCCCGGCACGGACGAGCCTTTCTTCCATGTGGACAGACACCCTCCCGTGCGGATAGACCCTCCCGTCGCCCTCCTGTGCGGACGCATCGTGACGGAACTCGCGTCGAGGGCTGAGACGCCCGGACGCGCGTGGGCGTGGCGGGAGCCGTCCGGTGAGCCGATCGTTGACTCTGGAACTACTTCCGGCCCTCTACCGTGAACCGCGAGGCCGGGCGTCGCGGTCGGGCGGTGAGCCGCGCCTGCGCGCCGTCTCCTCGTCCGTCCCCAGGGCTCTTCCCGTCCGGAGCGGGTGAGTCCCGCCCGTCGCAAGCAGGAGATCGGCTCATGACCACGCCGGAAGATCCGAGTCCCGTGCCGGAAGGCCCGAACCCTGAGAGCCGCTCCCAGGAGGCGGTTCAGGACGGGCCCGCGGGCGGCGCCCCTGACGGCGGCCCCGGCCCGGCCTCCGGGCCGCCGGAGTCGCCGGAGCCGCCCTCCGGCGTGACGGGTGCGAGCGTGGCGATGGCCTTCGTCGGGATGCTCCTTTACGTCGCGATCAATCTCCTGGTCGCGGTCGTCGTGCTCGACTCCGTGTCGAAGACCGGCATCGCCGTGGGCGCGGCGCTCCTGCTGCTGGTCGCTTTCGGCGGCGGGGGTTTTCTCGTCAGGAACGGCACGCCCGCGGCCAAGGGGATGGGTGTCGGGATGATGATCGGCTGGGGCGTGGTCACGGTTCTCTCGTACGGAGTCGGCACCGGCGTCTATCCGGGCCTGTACTAATCCTCCCGGCCCGTTCCGGTGCATCGGCTGACCGGCCTTTGGCGGAGCTTTTCTCCGGAAGCTCTCGTCATTGTGTTCGATGCCGCGCTACAGTCTTAGGCATCGGATCGAACACCGGTTCGGGCGCCTGCGGGTGCTGTCCGCCCAGGTGAGGGGTGTGCCATGGCGATGCTCGCACCGTCCCCCGCCTCCTCCCCGCCCGCATCGCGCGTTCCCGTGCGGCGGCGTGCGACACGCCGTAGTCCTTTCTACGGAAATCTAAGACGCCCGCTATATCCCGTCATACAGTCCGAGTCTGTGGACCCCGTGCGCAACCCCTATGCCCCCGGCGCGGGGCAGCGCCCTCCGGAGCTCGCCGGGCGCGACCGCGAGCTGCAGCAGTTCGAGGTCGTCCTGGAGCGGGTGGCCCGGGGCCGCCCCGAGCGCAGCATGGTCGTCACCGGCCTGCGCGGCGTCGGGAAGACCGTCCTGCTCAACACCTTCAAGTCGATGGCCATGCAGCGGCTGTGGGGCACCGGGAAGATCGAGGCCCGGCCCGACCGGTCGATCCGCCGGCCGGTGGCCGCCGCCCTGCACATGGCGATCCGCGAGCTGGCCCCCCGGCACCGCGCGCCCGAGCGCATCGAGGAGTTCCTCGGGGTGCTGAAGGCGTTCGCGATGCGCGACACGTCCGCGGCCAAGGGCACCTCGCACTGGTCTCCCGGGATCGACGTGCCGGCCGCGCGCGGCCGGGCCGACTCCGGCGACCTGGAGATCGATCTCACCGAGCTGTTCGTCGACGCCGCCGCCGTCGCCACCGATCTCGGCGTCGGGATCGCCCTGTTCATCGACGAGATGCAGGACGTGCAGGTCCAGGACGTCTCGGCGCTCTGCGCGGCCTGCCACGAGCTCTCCCAGAACGGCGGCCCGCTGATCGTGGTCGGCGCGGGCCTGCCGCACCTGCCCAGCGTGCTGTCGGCCAGCAAGAGCTACTCCGAGCGGCTGTTCCGCTACGCCAGGATCGACCGGCTCGACCGGGAGGCGGCGGACCTGGCGCTCATCGCCCCGGCGGCGGAGGAGGGCGTGGAGTTCACCCCGGAGGCCCTCGACGCGCTCTACGAGGCGGCCGACGGCTACCCCTACTTCGTCCAGGCCTACGGCAAGGTCGCCTGGGACCTCGCGCCGCGCACCCCCATCACCGCCGAGGACGTCCGGGTCGCCGCCCCGGAGGCCGAGGAGGAGCTCGCGGTCGGTTTCTTCGGCAGCCGTTACGAGCGGGCCACCCCGGCCGAGCGCGACTACATGCACGCGATCGCCTCGATCGGCGACGAGCCGGTGGTCACCGCCGAGGTGGCCGAGCTGCTCGGCCGCAAGCCGTCCAGCCTCTCGCCGGCCCGCGACAGTCTCATCAAGAAGGGGCTGATCTACAGTGCCGAGCGCGGCCTGATCGCGTTCACGGTCCCGCACTTCGGAAAGTTTCTGCGTTCCCAGCCCATTTGAACAAATGTTCGATATACTGATGAGTGGGCCTGGCGACGGCCCTAGCCCTCTATACGGCTCTCTAGTGGGGAAGCTAGAGAGCCGTATAGAGCTGCATCGTGCTGGGTCCGTGCCTGCCTGTCCGTGACGGCGACGAGTTCGCGTCCCTCCACGTCGACCGTACGGCCGGCCGCATCCACCACGGCCGCACGCACCGCCGGGCGCCGCCCGCTCAGCCGGATCGCGAAGACCACGTCCACCGGCTCGCCGGGATAGCCCCGCCCGCTGTGGAGCCCCGGAAGCACCCCGGGATAGACGAAGAACCGCCAGCACAGCTCCCGCCAGCTGTCGATCGGCTCCGTGCCGGCCAGCAGTCCGGCGTGCGACCGCCAGACCGCGCTCGACCGGAGCCGGGCCTCGGCCTTCGCGGGGTCCGCGGGGCGGTGCTCGCACGGGGCGCGATACCGGAGCCGGGCGGCGATCTCCTCGAGCTCCGGTGAGAGCGCGGCGACGATCAGCAGCCCGGCGACGACGGCGAGGGCCTTGATCCAGGAGATCCCGGCCAGCACCGTCCACCCCGGGACCGGACCGGCCCAGACCGTGCCCGCGGCCATGGCCGTCAGCACCATCGTGCGGGCCAGCGAACGGGCGCCCACCGGGACCGCGCTGACGTCGCCGAAGCAGCCGCAGCCCGCGTCCGGACGGCGGCGCCGCAGTTCCCACAGGACGTAGGTGGAGATCGTGAAGAAGGCGATCGCGCCCCACCGGAAGAACGGGTGCCCGGTGGCCATCAGACCACCCAGCAGAACCGTCTCCGCGGCCGCGCACCCGAGCATCGCAGGCGCGTGCCACCGCTCGGCCAGCAGGACGGCAGGTCCGAGCCCGCTCATCCCCCCGGGCTGCGTCCCCTTCGAGACGGTCCGCACCTTGGCCGTGGCCCCCAGCACCAGCAGCACGCTCAGCACGGGAAGCTGGGCTGCGGCGACCGTCGTGGCGAGTTGCGCCATCTCCGTCACCTCCGCGGCCCGGGCCGAGCCCGCCGCCGCCATGGCCGCCGTACTCGCCATGTCCGTCACCTGAGTCACCTGCGTCATGGGTGTCACTCCAATCCAACCCGGGCGTTGAAGCACCCCTTGGTCAGGTCCCCACCGAGTTCCACGAAGGAGGACGGCGCCAGCTCCACGATCCGGCCGCGCGGAGAGGTGCCGCACTCCAGGCACCGGTCGCAGAACCGACCGGCGAGGCAACCGCACGCCACGATCGGCACGATCGAGGTGCGTCCGGCGCACACGTTGCGTATGTCGAGCGTCGAGCCCAGGGAGAGGTAGGGCAGCCCGACGCAGGAGACCCCGGTCTCGGCGCAGTCCGCGTCGGAGGACTCCAGCATCGGATAGGCCGCTCCCCGCTCCTCCCAGTCGAAGGCGTCCGACCAGGTCGCCGTGCCCGAGACCCGCGGCTGCGCGCCGCCGTACGCCGGGGGCGGCGTGGGCACGGCCTGCCAGCGGTAGGGCGGTTGCGAGGTGGCGGGCAGCCGGGCGTGGGCGACGCCGTCCTCGCGGACCCCGATCGCGTCGAACAGGTAGCCGGGCTCGAACTTCGGGTGGCGGACCCTCAACCGCCCCGAGGCGCGATAGGGGATGACGACGGTGCGCCGTCCCCTGTGGGGGCCGCAGTGGAGCTCCAGGGTGATGTCACCGGGGCCGCGGCCGATCTCCTCGATCACGCCTGTGATCCGGGTGATGTCCGCCCAGATCCGCTCGGCGACCTTGCCCTCCCTCAGCGCCTTGACGATCACCTGGGCGCCCACCGGCAGATCGGCCGGGGGGAGGGCGTCGCCGCGCCACGCGGTGGCCCACGGCGCGATGACGAGGCGCTCGTGCCTGCCGTCCGGTGTCTCGATGGTGACCAGATGCGGGCTGATGTCCAGGATCTCGCCGGTGACGGCGTGCAGCAGCTCCCCCTCGTCGGAGACCGGTCCGGGGTCGTCGAGACTCCGGCCGAGCGCGGCCGCGGCCAGTACGCGGCGACGGTCAACGCTCCGGTAGGGCATCGTCGTTCTCCCTGTTCTCGGCGGATCGGCCCGGTTCCCGTCCTCCGCCCCGGTCGGGTTCCGGGGCTCGGGTTCCGGTGTCCGGGTCCCGGGGCTCGGGTTCCGGGTGCTGAAGGGTGTCCGGGTGCTCCGGGCTTTTCTGTGCTGCGGTCAGCGTCACATGCTTCGCGCGGTCCTGCGGTCCACCCCCGCCAATAATTCCGGCAGCCGCCCTACCGGGTAGCAAAATTCACATCCCCGGTAGAACGCCTTATCGCCTATCTCTGGCCAAACCCTTCTCTAACGCCCCTCGGATGCTCCGCCACCCACCTGAAGCGATCTTTGCACTCGGCAGGATGAAACCTGGATCCAGGTTCATCCGGATCTGAGCCTCCGGCTGCGATTCTGACCACGAGACGCCCCTTGACCACAGGCTTGGTGATCGCGGTGACCGGCGGGATCCACGACGAGTTCCGTGAGTACGTCGTTGCTCGCGGCCCGGCGCTGCTACGCGCCGCACGCCAGGTCGCCGGCGACCCCCACGACGCCGAGGACCTGCTCCAGGCGGCGCTGGTCAAGACCTACCTCGCCTGGGAGCGCATCGAGGACAGGGCGGCGCTGGACGGGTACGTGCGCCGGGCGATGGTCAACATCAACATCTCCTGGTGGCGCCGGCGCAAGCTGGAGGAGTATCCCTCCGAGGAGCTTCCCGAACCGGTCCAGGCGCACCTCAGGGACGGCCTGCCCGGCGTCCACGGGCACCTGCCCGAGCGGGTGGAGCAGGCGCTCGAGCTCCTGCCGACGAGGATGCGGGCCGCCATCGTGCTGCGGTACTACGAGGACATGACCGAGCCGGAGATCGCCAAGGCCCTGGGCATCAGCGTCGGCACGGTCAAGAGCACGGTCTCGCGCGGGATGGCCAAGCTGCGCGGGGCTCTGGTGATCCCGGAGGTCCCGCGGCTCGAACCGCAGCACTGAGGCCCGGGGCCGTCGGCTTCAGGGCATGGAGCGGGGTCGGCCGGCTGGTTCGGGCTCGTGTCCGCGCTCGGGCTCGTGTCCGGGCTCGGGTTCGGTTTCGGAGCAGGTGGACGCGGGCTGGGCTCCGGCTGTGGCGCACGGCCGTACGGCGTCGCGGATGATCCTGAGCGCGTCGAGAAAGGCCGACAGCTGCTCGGGGGTGAGCCGCCCGGTGAGCCAGGTCTCGATGTCGACCAGGTGCTGCGGCAGCACGGTGGCGAGCCGGTCGGTGCCGGCCGTGGTGATCGCGGCGTAGGAGGCGCGGCGGTCGGTGGCGCACGCCTGCCGTACGACGAGACCCTCGCGCTCCAGGCGGTCCACGACGCGGGTCACCCCGCTGGTGGACAGGCTGGTCTGAGCGGCCAGGTCACTCATGCGCAACCGCTGCCCGGGCGAGCGCGCCAGCCGGATCAGCGTCTCGAAGTCGATCTCGGAGAGCCCCGCTTCGGCGAGGGAGGGCAGCGTCTTCGCGGAAAGGCCGGTTGCGACCTCGGCGAGGAGGCCCATCGCGGTCAGCCGCGGGTCGTCGAAGGGGATCACAGTCACACTGTATCCGACGATAGTTGACGTGCGGAATATTCCTCAGGTAGAAATGTGTTGTCGCAAACGTCCTCACGGCAAACGTCTCTTCAGGAGTCTCCATGACCACCCGTACCTGGGAAAACCTCCAGATCCCCACCGCCGGCACCTTCGCTCTCGACGTCGCCCACACCCGCATCGGCTTCGTCGTCAAGCACATGATGGTGAGCAAGGTCCGCGGCAACTTCGCCGACTTCGCCGGCACCGTCACGATCGCCGAGAACCCCCTGGAGTCCTCCGCCGAACTGACGATCAAGACCGCGAGCATCAACACCGGCGTCGCCGACCGCGACGGTCACCTCCGCAGCGACGACTTCCTCGCCGTCGAGAAGTTCCCCGAGCTGACCTTCCGCAGCACCCGCGTCGTCGGCCACTCGGGTGACGAGTTCACCCTCGTCGGCGACCTCACCGTCCGCGACGTCACCAAGGAAGTCGAGCTCACCGTCGAGTACGGCGGCGCCGGCACCAACCCCTGGGGCCAGGAGGTGTGGGGCTTCTCCATCACCACCGAGATCGACCGCGAGGAGTTCGGCCTCACCTGGAACCAGGCCCTGGAGACCGGCGGCGTCCTCGTCGGCAAGAAGGTCAAGATCGAGATCGAGGGCGAGGCCAACCGCGCCTGACCTCCGGTCCACAGCGCTCCCGGCTCCCCTCCCGTTCGGAGGGGAGCCCAGCTGTGTCCGATCTCTGAGAAGCATCATCTCGTATATCGAGAATCCACAGGCTGTTATCTTTGTCACCTGCGGGTTCGTTGATCTGTCCACAGATGTGGAGGAAGTTATCCACAGCGGTGGACAACCCGCCGACGGCCACCTGAGCGACGCGCCCGGCAATCACTTTGCCGCCTCGCCCGATGGCCGGTACTCTGTGCTGAGCCACACGGCTACCAGGAGGCTTCGCCTAGTCAGGTCTATGGCGCCGCACTGCTAATGCGGTTTGGTGGCAACACCATCCGGGGTTCAAATCCCCGAGCCTCCGCAGAACAGAGGCCCTCTCCCAGATCCGGGAGGGGGCCTTTTTCGATCTCTGAGGGCGGCTGATCTCCGTACGGGTCAGGGGTGATCGGTGGGCCGGGACTTCGTTCCTCGACTCCGGTCCACCGACGATCGGGACGGCGTGGGCGGCAAGTTTTCCGTGCCATTCGCGTGCCGGTACGGACGAGGAACGAGAGGGGATCACGGGAAGTCATGGATACGGCGGAATCGCTTCTGGGCTGGACCGCAGCAGGTCAGTGAGTCGGATGTCCGAGTCTTCCGAACTGGTGATCGCATTCCGGCCGCGCAGCCGCCGCACTGCTGAAGATCAGCACTTTGGCGGATCTCCGCCGACTGCGTGGAGCGCGTCGACGTATCCGTCACCGACATCGATGCGGGTGATGTCCGCCGTCGTCTCGCTTGTGGAGCAGGCGTGCGCCCAGTCCGCCGCCGGCCCGATCTCCTGGAGACGCAATCGTTTCCTCCGGGTGATCCCATGAGCGCGACCGATGTGGCAGACATCGG
Organism: Planobispora longispora; assembly: GCF_016863135.1. Lineage (GTDB taxonomy): Bacteria > Actinomycetota > Actinomycetes > Streptosporangiales > Streptosporangiaceae > Planobispora > Planobispora longispora. The sequence goes on along the minus strand of NZ_BOOH01000014.1, from coordinate 153,076 downwards.
GATCGACTTTCTCGACGTAGACGGCCATGAGCGGAAACGCCCTGGTCAGGGTCTCAATCAGGCCCGCGGTGGAATCAAGGTCGACTCCGGCCAGGGGCTGGACGTGCTCCCCGCGCAGGGTGAGGGCACGATGGGTCATGGTCGAGCCCTTCCAGCCCGAGCTCGTCGCGCACTTGATGTCGCGGAGACGTACGGCCGAGTAGCCGTCGAGATGGAGCGCGTCGGAGATGCTGTGCAGCAGTACCCACTTGCGGCCGATGCCGACCACGTAGGCGTCGAGTCGATCCGCACCGTCGATTTCGCGACTGACTCTCACCGGTTTGCCGGAACGTCTCGCTCTTTTCAAGTCCTTGAGGATCGGCCCTTTAGTCATGATCCGGATCGTCCCACCACGTGTATCCGGCACTCATCTGGTTTTCGGGTCGTTCCGGCCCTGGAGTGATCATGGGGCCGAAGGGGGGACGGCGGTCCGCTACGGGCTACAGTTCGCGGCTGGTGAAGAGCTCCAAGTGGTAGCACTGCGGGCAGCGACGGGCGTCCACCACCCACTTGGGACGGCCCATCAGCTTGGCTCCGCCGAGTAGCCCCAGTTCCAGTTCGCCTTCCACCCAGATGCCGAAGCCGGGCTGTTGACGGTCGGCGAGGAAGCCCGGCTCCAGGCCCTGGTGGCCGCAGTGGGTGCACTTTCCATCAGACATTGGGTGATCATACGGACAAGCGGGTCCCCGGGCCATGGGGGACCGGGGAGAGGGACGACCGGTTCAGCACCTCACGCCGGTGAAGAGGCGGTTCCGTATCAGCGCGGGGTGAGGACGCAGAACTCGTTGCCCTCCGGGTCGGCGAGGACCGTCCACGGCACATCGTCACCCTGGCCGACGTCGGCGTCGGTGGCGCCCAGAGCCCGCAGCCGGGCCACCTCCGCCTCCTTGTCGTCGCCGGGGTACGGCCGGAGGTCGAGGTGGATGCGGTTCTTCACGGTCTTCGCACCGGGTGTGCGGAGGAACTCCAGGTACGGCCCCACCCCCTTGGCGGAGCGCAGCGTCGCGTGATCGTCGTCCACCGCGTGCAGGGTCCAGTCCATCGCCTCACCCCAGAACCGGGCCATGACCCGCGGATCCACGCAGTCGACCACCACCACGGCGATCGGCCCGGTGTCCCGGTAGATCTCCCGGGGCTCCAGCACGCAGAACTCGTTGCCCTCCGGGTCGGCCAGGACCGTCCACGGCACATCGCCCTGGCCCACGTCGGCGGGCGTCGCGCCGAGATCCTTCAGGCGCGCGACCAGCTCCGCCTGATGGGCCGCAGAAGTGGTGGCGAGGTCGAGGTGCAGGCGGTTCTTCACCGTTTTGGGTTCCGGAACGGCGACGACGTCGATGCAGACGGCGACGGGGTCCGGATAGACGAAGCCCTCGGGCTCGAGGTTGGTCACGCCGGGTCCTTCGCTGGACATGCCCCAGCCGAGCGCCTCGGCCCAGAAGCGACCCACTGCGGAGTCGTCCTGAGCATCCATCGCAATCTGCACAAGTCGCGTCGCCATGCCGCCAACCCTATCCCCGCGCGGAACGGGGACCGTCTGCCCTCGCTCCGCGCTCCCCGTTGACCTGCGGATCGACGACGGCGGGCCGGCGGCGGCATCGTTTCCTCGCGCGGTCGCGGGTCGGCGTCGAGCGGATCGGGGGCGGCGCCCACCGGAGCACACTCGATCTCACTGCGCCGTCGTCTCAGCGGCCCGGCCCGGACGCTGATACGCCTACGACGCCTTGCCGGTCTCGGCGGGCTCCGTAGGGCCGGGCTCCTCGTCTTCCCCGCCCTCGAGGACCTGCTTTCGCCGCCGGCGCTCAGTGATGACCGAGGAAAGGCAGTGGGCCGAACCGATTCCGATCGTGAGCGCGAAGACGTTCGACCAATCGAAGTCCGTGTCCAGAGGCCAGAGATCGTTGTTGTGGAGCCACAGCACGAGGACGCTCACCGGAAAGACTCCGGCGGCGCCCCGCAGAAAGCCCTGAAGGCCGAGCCGTCGTAAGGAAGTCTGCTCTCCTGCCATGCGGGCCTCCTATGATCATCGCAGGAACATCATCCTACGATGAGGCGTTGCGCCGTCCTTTCCCCTGCTGGTGCCGGGCCCGTTTCCGGGTCACCGGCCGGCCTGTTCCGCGGCTGACGCGGGCGGGCCGCCCGTGAGCCAGCGGCCCACCACGGTCAGGGCCAGGGGAAGCGGCACCGTACCCGCGCCCAGCCCCACCTCCACCAGCAGGTCGAACACCTCCCCGCGCCGGGCGGCGACGTCGATGGCGGCGTCGATGAAGCGGGGGAACTGCGCGGCCCGGGCCAGCACGTCGGTGGTGCGCAGGTGCGCCCCCAGAGTGCTTCTCAGCGCGCGGCGGTAGGCGCCGAGCGGGGCGTCGGCCGCCCGTACGGCCGCCTCACCGGCCAGGCGGCCGGACAGCAGGGCGTAGTAGATGCCCTCGCCGGTGAGCGGGTTGATGAGCCCGGCGGCGTCTCCGGCGAGCAGCACCCGGCCCGCGCCGGGCTTGGGCCGGCCCGGCGACAGCGGCAGGTGGTGGGCCTTCAGGCGGCGGGCTGGCAGGTGCGGCAACAACTCGGCGAGCCGGCCGTGCAGGACCTGGCGGCCGGGCAGCCCGGTGGCGCGCAGGCGGGGCAGCAGCATGCCGAAGCCGACGTTGGCCGTGCCGTCCCCGATCGGGAAGGACCAGGCGTAGGCGGGCCAGCCCTCCTGCTGCATGGCGATGAACTGCACGTCGTCGTCGGCGGGCACGTCGGCGTAGCCGCGCACGGCGATCGCGGTATGCCGCTCCGGGGCGGCCGGGAAGCCCGCCAGGCGCCGCACCGTCGAGTTGGCCCCGTCGGCGGCGACGAGGGTGCGGGCGGCGAGGCGGTCGTCGACGACGACGTGGTCCCTGTACGCCGCGATCGTGCGGACGCGGTGGCGCCGGACCTCCACTCCGCGGGCGCGGGCGGCGTCGACGAGACGGGCGTCGAAGACCTCGCGGGGAACGACGTAGTTGGGCCGGGCGACGCCGGCCAGGACCCGGACGCCACCCGGGGAGATCACCGACAGGCGGTTCGTGGGCCGGTAGTCGGCGATGAGATCGGGCACGTCGAGCAGGGCGAGCTCGTCGCGGCCGTGGGCGGCGATGCCGTCCCCGCAGGCCTTGTCACGGGGGAAGTCCGCCTTGTCCAGCAGCAGCACGCGTGCCCGGGGACGCAGCTGCTTGGCCCGCAGGGCCGCCGCCGAGCCCGCCGGGCCGCCCCCGACGACCACCAGATCCCATATGTCGCGCACGCCGTTGAATCTGCCACGGCGTGTCCCGGCGAAACCGCCGTGTCGGTGCCGGGAACGCCCGGCAGGCCGCGGCCTCCGTGTGCCGCCGCCCCGGGGCCGTACCGCTGCGGATCACTTCGCCCCGGCGGGAACCCGTTCGGCGCCGAGAGGCTCCTCGGACTTCTTGTTCCGGGTCAGGTAGACGTAGGCCAGCGCACCGAGGAACAGGATGATCGAGGTCCACTGGTTGAGCCGCATGCCGAGGATCTCGTTGGCCGGATCGACGCGCAGGCCCTCGATCCAGAACCGGCCCGCGGTGTAGCCCGCCACGTACAGGGCGAAGAGCCGGCCGTGCCGGAGCAGGAACCGCCGGCCGATCCAGATCAGCGCCAGCCCCAGGGCCAGGTTCCACAGCGATTCGTACAGGAACGTGGGGTGGTAGGTGGTCACACCCGGCACCGTCCCCGGACGGCCCGCCTCGATCTCCAACCCCCAGGGCAGGTCGGTCGGGCCGCCGAACAGCTCCTGGTTGAAGTAGTTGCACCACCGGCCGACGGCCTGACCGATGGCGACGGCCGGGGCCACGGCGTCGGCGACCGCGCTCAGGGCGATGCCCCGGCGGCGGCTGGCGATCCACACGCCCACCGCGCCCAGGGCGATGGCGCCCCAGACGCCCAGACCGCGCCAGCCCGGCCCGGAGTCGCTCCAGATCAGGATCGCGTCGATCGGCCGGTGCGGGGCGTCGGGCCCGAAGTACAGCTGCCAGTCGGTGATGACGTGGTACAGCCGCGCGCCCACGATGCCGAACGGGATCCCCCAGGTCACCAGGTCCAGCATGGTGCCCGGCGCTCCGCCGCGGGCCCGCCAGCGGCGCTCGGCGATGACGACGGCGACGACGATGCCGAGCAGGATGCAGACCGTGTAACCACGGATGGGTACCGGCCCCAGATACCAGACTTCCACGGGAGGACTGGGGATTGCGGCAAGCGACATGGTGGGCAAACTAGTCCGCCCCATTACGAATGCACATTCCACCAAAGTTCATATTTTCGGGCCGTACGGCTTGATGCCGGGCTTGTCACACCGGCGCGGCGCTGTTCACATCGGGGTGACGCTGTTCACACCGGCGCGACGCTGTTCACATCGGGGCGACGCTATACCGGGAGAGCCGACCCGTCACGGACCCTCACCGCCGAGCCGCCGAGCCGCCGATGTCCTGGACGTGACGGATCAGGCTCAGGTCGGCGTCACGGGACCGGCCTGATCACCGCCGGTTCGTCGCGTCAGGCCGGGAACGTCGGGTTCGGGAGCGTCGGGGCCGCTCGGAGACGTCAGCCGGCGTTTCGGCCGTGCGCCGCGGACTCGATGGCCTGCTTCATCTCCACCGCGCCGCGTTCGACGCGGATCCGGATCTCGGCGGCGAGCGCGTGCGGCAGGACGTCGGTGGTCCAGATCAGCCGGCCCGCCCGGTCGCCCTCGGCACGGACCTCGAACGAGGCGTGGTGGTGCCCGAGCGGCGGCCGCGCGCCCTCGACGACGGAGTAGGCCAGGCGGCGGGCGTCGTCGTCGATCGAGACGATCAGCTCACGGACCACGTGGCCGTCGGGGAAGGTCAGGAACCGCTGGTCGCCCTCGATCCGGGTGGCGGCGACGCGGCCGGGCAGCAGGCGCTCGTGTACGGCGCCGACGTCGCGCACCACGTCCCAGATGTGCTCGGGGGAGGCGTCGATCACGATCTCGTGGCGGATGGAGGCCATGGCGCCGGGGAGGCTCCTCTCGGGGCGGGGCGGGGCGGGGCGGGGCGGGGCGGGGCGGGGCGGGGCGCGGCAGGACAGGGCGCGGCAGGACAGAGGGCAGGACATGATCAATCTAGCTGAAGTGTCGCGGAACGGATTCTCGCGCGCCTCCCGTCCTGGCGGTCCGGGGTTTCATCATCTTCGTCCTGATTTCGTCCGGCGGAACAGAATAAAGTTCGATACAGTCCCGGTATGGCTCAAGGGGCGGACATCCTTGATGATCTCGTCGCCGAATACCGGCGGCTCGACGCCGTACTGGCGACCCTGACCCCGGAGATGTGGGCGCGGCCGTCCGCCGCGGCCGGATGGAGCGTCTCCGACGTGGTCCTGCACCTGGCCCAGACCGAGGAACTCGCCCTCGCGTCCGCCGTCGGGGACCGTGACGCCTTCGTCCGGCGGGGCGGCGACGGTTCGGTGGACGAGCTCGCGGACGGATGGGTCGCCGCCGAGCGCGGCGCGCCGCCCGGCCAGGTGCTCGACCGCTGGCGGAAGGCCACGGCGGCGACACCCGCGGCCCTGGCCGGCTGCGCGCCCGGCGCCCGGCTGCCGTGGGTCGCCGTCCCGCTGTCCCCGCGCACGCTCGCCACGACCCGGCTCGCCGAGCACTGGGCCCACGCCCTCGACATCGTCGGCCCGCTCGGCGTCGACTACCCCGACACCGCGCGGTTGCGGCACATCGCCCGGCTGGCGCACCGCACCCTGCCCTACGCGTTCGCGGTGGCCGGTGAGCAGGGCGGTCCGGTCCGGTGCGAGCTCGCCGGCCCCGACGGCGACCTGTGGCGCTTCGGCGACCCGGACGCCCCCTCGGTGATCAGCGGGTCCGCGTCCGAGTTCTGCCGGGTCGGCGCACGCAGGCTGGCGCCGGAGGACACCGGCCTCAAGGCCGAGGGTCCCCATGGGGCCGCCGCCCTGCGGGTCCTGCGCAACTACGCGGCCTGAAGGGGCTGCGCGACTCCGGTTCACCGGTACTGCGATCAGCCCGTGGAGGCGAGGCAGAGAGCGACGCCCCGGGCCTGGGGGTGATCGTCGTCCCAGTGGCCGGCCGTCGTCTCCTCCGCCTGGCAGAGCCCCTGGCTGCTTCCCGGGGATTCGAGCCTCTCGCGTGTCACGCCTTCGACCCTTCCGGTGACCTTCCACCGAGCCGCCGCGTCGGTGCAATCGACGATCTCGTAATCCGTGCCTATGTCACCCATGAGGCAGTCACCGATCGCGACCTTCGAAAAAGCGTCGGGTCGCGGGCTCTGGAGCCGCCGGTCCTCCTCGCGCGCCTGCTTCTCGGCCGCCGCGGTGTCGGGCCGGGCCAGGCAGTAGGCCTCCACCTTGGCATTGTCGCTCTCACTGGTGGAGTAGGAGGTGGTCGTCTCGCCTTCCGCGCAGATATCGCCGCCGTCGGCCATCTTGGCGTCGAAGGTCGCCCGCGTCATGGTGTCGAAGGAGCGAGTGATCTTCCATACCGCATTCGCGTCCGTACAGGCGGTGATCTCGTAACTGCCCGGCTTTCCGTCCTTCAGGCAGTCACCGGCTCTAGCGTCCGAGGGGATTCCGTGGTCGTCCAAGATCTCCTCTGGGGAAGAACCGGCGAGACGCCCCGTGGCGAGATCAAATATCAGCAGCCAGCCCGCCATGAGGGTGACGGCCAGGGTGACCGTACCGCCCGCGATGAGAACCACCAGACGAGCGCGACTTCTCCGCGGCGGCGCAGGGAGGGATGGGCCGGTGCGCATGGGGTGGAACTCGTCCTGTCCGCCGCCGGGCCGCCCAGAGACGGGATGCTCGAAGCCGTTGTCCGGGGACGGCCGGCCTTCCGGGAATTCGGACGATGGTGTCACCCGGCGGCTCCTCCGTCGATCAAGCTTGCCGATCAAGCATCTCGATCGTCGCAACGTCCGGCGCCCGGCCGGAGTTCCGGCCGGGTGGGGCCTCCAGGGACCTCGGCGGGTCAGCCGTCGAGGACGGTCAGGTCGAGACGGCGGAGGCGGTCGGGGTCGGCGAGGACGTCGATGGCGACGATCCGTCCGTCGCTGATCGTGAAGCCCATGACCGCCATCGGCTGCCCGTCGGCGATGGTGACGAGCCCGGCGGCCCCGTTGACCAGCGCCTGCCGGGCGAAGCGGCCGAGCCGGCGGAAGGTGAGCGCCTGCCGGGCCACGGCCGCCGCGCCGCGGATCGTCCTCAGCCCGCCCGCGGGTACGGCGCCGTTGTCGGCCCGCAGGACGACCTCGGGGTCGAGGACGGTGACCAGCGCGTCGAAGTCGCCGCCGCGCGCGGCGGTGAGGAAGGCGGCGACGACCTCACGCTGGCGGGTCAGGTCGGGGTCGGAGACCGGAGCCGATCCCTGCACTCTCCGGCGCGCCCGACTGGCCAGCTGCCGGGTCGCGGCGGGGGTACGCCCCACGATCGGAGCGATCTCCTCGAAGGGCAGGGCGAACATGTCGTGCAGCACGAACGCCAGCCGTTCGGCGGGGGCCAGCGTTTCGAGGACCACGAGCAGCGCGATACCGACCGCGTCCGCCACCAGCACCTCGTGCTCGGGATCGGCCCCGGAGTCGCGGCTCACGATCGGGTCGGGCAGATGCGCGCCCGTGGGCTCGTCCAGCGGAGCCTCACGTCGCGAGGCGCGTGAACGGAGCATGTCCAGGCACACCCGCCCGACGACCGTGGTCAGCCAGCCGGCCAGGTTCTCCACGGCCCCGGTGTCGGATCGGCTGAGCCGGAGCCACACCTCCTGAACGGCGTCGTCGGCCTCGCTCAGGGAGCCGAGCATCCGGTAGGCCACCGCCCGCAGGTGGGGCCGGTGGGCCTCGAACCGTTCGGCCAGAAGGTCGTCTCCGCGCATCTGTCACATCCTCTCCCCGCACTCCGTCAGAACGATGACGAACCGGACCCGGCAGATGTGACGGGACGGCCATGACGTGCAGGAAGGAAACGGCGAATGAGACTCACGATCTTCGCGGCGACCGGCGGCATCGGCAGGCGACTCCTCGATCAGGCCGTCGCCGCGGGCCACGATGTCACGGCGGCCGTACGGAATCCGCGGAAACTGCCGTCCACGCGGGCCCGCGTCGTCCCCGCCGACCTGGGGACCGCGGACCCGGAGGCGCTGCGGGCCGCGCTCGAAGGGGCCGACGCGGTCCTGTCCGGCCTCGGCCCGCGGGCGAGGTCCGAGGCAGGAGTCGCCGAGCGTGGCACCCGGGCCATCGTCTCGGCGATGCAGGCGAACGAGGTGCGCCGCATCGTCGTGGTCAGCGCCGCGCCGATCGGTACGGTGCCCTCACCCGGCCGCCCGCGACCTCCCAGGAACGACCCGGGCGACGGGTTCTTCATGAGGAATCTGGCCTCTCCGCTGATCAAAGCGGTACTGCGCGAGCACTACGCCGATCTCGCACTGATGGAGGACGTCCTCCGTGACAGCGGGCTGGACTGGACCGTCGTACGGCCGCCGCGGCTCACCGACGGACCGCTCACCGGCGCCTACCGGACGGCCTACGGACGGAACCTGCGCCGCGGCCTGCTCATCTCCCGCGCCGACGTGGCCCACTGCATGCTCCATGCCCTCGACCGGCCCGAGACGATCAAGCAGTTCATCGGCATCGCGAATTAGCGCCGCCCCGTCCCTCTCCGCCCCCGTCCCTCTCCGCATCCGACCGGCTTCTCCGCATCGACCGGCTTCTCCGCATCGACGGGCTTCTCCGCGCCGACCGGCCTCTTCACATCGACCGGCCATGTCACGGACACTCCTCGTGACGCGACCGGCCACCAGAGAGAGGCCACAGAGGAGGCCACAGAGGAGGCCACGGTGACCGTGGCCGAACCCGGGTGGACCATGTTCCTGGTCTCGCACTTCCACTACGACCCGGTCTGGTGGAACACCCAGGCCGCCTACACCTCCCCGTGGGAGCTGCTGTCCGGCGACGCCACCACCCGGCCGCTCTGGGAGCGCAACGGCTTCGCCCTCGTGGACGCCCATCTCGACCTGGCGCTGCGCGACCCGGTGTACCGGTTCGTGCTGGCCGAGCTCGACTACCTCAAGCCCTACTTCGACCTGCACCCCGAGCGCCGCGCCGACCTGCGGCTGCTGCTGGAGCGCGGCCAGGTGGAGCTGGTCGGCGGCACCTACAACGAGCCCAGCACCAACCTCACCGGCGTCGAGACCACGATCCGCAACATCGTGTACGGCGTCGGCTACCAGCGCGACATCCTCGGCGGCGACCCGCGGACCGCCTGGCAGCTCGACGTGTTCGGGCACGATCCGCAGTTCCCCGGCCACCTGGCGGCGGCCGGGCTGACCGGCAGCGCCTGGGCCCGCGGCCCGTTCCACCAGTGGGGCCCGATCCAGAAGAACTTCCGCGAGGCCAAGAACGACGCCACCGTCATGCAGTTCCCCAGTGAGTTCGAGTGGGTCTCCCCCTCGGGGCATGGCGTGCTCACCCACTTCATGCCGCACCACTACTCCGCCGGCTGGTGGATGGACTCCTCACCCGATCTGGCCGCCGCCGAGCGGGCGGTCTACGCGCTCTACCGGAAGCTCAAGCCGGTCGCGGCGACGCGGAACCTGCTGCTCCCGGTCGGCACCGACTACGCCCCGCCGAACACGTGGGTGACCGGGATCCACCGGTCGTGGAACGCCAGGTACGTCTGGCCCCGGTTCGTCTGCGGCACGCCGCGCGACTTCTTCGACGCGGTACGGGCCGAGCTCGCCGCCGCCGGACGGCGGCCCAGCCCGCAGACCCGGGACATGAATCCCGTCTACACCGGCAAGGACGTCTCCTACATCGACACCAAGCAGGCGCAGAGGGCCGTGGAGGTCGCCGCCGTCGACGCGGAGAAGCTCGCCGCCCTCGCCGTCCTCGAAGGGCTGGGCGGCTATCCCGACGCCGCGCTGGACAAGGTGTGGCGGCATCTCGCCTACGGCGCCCACCACGACGCGATCACCGGCTCGGAGTCCGATCAGGTCTACATCGACCTGCTGTCCGGCTGGCGCGAGGCCCACGACCTGGCGGCGGGGGTACGGGACACCGCGCTCGACGCGCTCGTCTCACACGTCGACACCACCGGCGAGGGGACCGCGGTCATCGTCGCCAACACGCTCTCCTTCGACCGGTCGGCGCCGGTGGCCGTACGGCTCCCCGAGGGCCTGGACGCCGTTCGGGTGATCGACGACACCGGCGCCGCGGTGCCGTACGTCGTGGACCGGGGCACCCTGCGCTTCCTCGCCGGCGGCGTGCCCGCGATGGGCTGGCGCACGTGGCGGCTGCTGCCCGGCCCGGCCGCGGACGTGTCCACGTGGACTCCGGTCGACGGCGTCACGATCGAGAACGCCCGCTACCGCGTCACCGCCGCCCCGGCCCGCGGCGGCGCGCTGCCCGACGTCGACGCCGCCGAGGCCCCTGGACCCTCGACAACCCCGCCAACACCTGGTTCGGTCTCGGATCGACCGCCCGGGCGGTGCTCACCGGCCCGGACGGGCGGCCGCTGGGGGAACGGGCGCTGGGCGTCGCCGAGGTGATCGTGCCCGTCCTGGAGCAGGCGGCCGGCGTCCGGGAGCTGGTCGTCGCGCTGGCCAGGGCCGGCGTCACCGCGACGACCGCGAGCGCGGGGTGGTCCCGGTACGGCTGGCTCGACGTGGACTCGAACCTGCCCGACTTCCGCGTCCTGATCGGCGGGCCCGAGGACAACGAGGCCACCCGGGAGCTGCTGGAGCGCGCCGGCGCCGAGTACGCCGGCACGCTGGCCCGGCACGGGCGGGTCTGGGTGCCCGCGGAGAAACCGCTGCACGAGGTCTGGCAGCCCAACGCCGACCTGCGCGACCTGCGGGTGCTGCCCGCGCTGATCGTCACCGACCCGGCGGCGCTCACCGCCGATCTCGCCGACGCCCGCGTCGACGCCGTCTGCCCCGGCGCCCTCCCGGCCTCCGAGCTGCTCACCGACCACACCGTCGCGCTGGTCACCCACGGGCTGCCGGGCTTCGCCGTGGATCCGGCCGGAGCCCTGCACCTGTCACTCATGCGGTCCTGCACCGGGTGGCCGTCGGGAGTGTGGATCGACCCGCCCCGGCGCGCCCTGCCCGACGGCGCGTCGTTCCAGCTCCAGCACTGGACCCACGAGTTCCGCTACGCCCTGGTCTCCGGTGACGGAGACTGGCGCGCGCTCACCCTTCCCGCGCGGGGGCAGGAGTTCAACCACCCGCTGTACGCGCGGCTCGCCGGCCCGCACCCCGGGCCGCTCCCGCCGGTCCACTCCTACCTGCGCGTCGAGCCCGCCCGCGAGGTGCTGCTGGGCACGCTCAAGGCGAGCGGCAACACGATCGCGCACGGTTCGATTTCGGCGCCGGACCCGGCGGCCGGGGTGACGCTGCGGCTGATGGAGGCCACCGGGTACGGCCGCGGCGCGACCCTGGGCGGGGCGCTGTCGTTCACCGCGCTCTACCAGGCTGACCTGTTGGAACGGAGAGGCGAGCGGCTGCCGGACACCGTCGGGCTGGCCGGATCGGAGATCGCCACCGTGATCGGCGTCCCCGCCACCCGGCCCCCTGCCCACCGGCCCGCCGCCGTGACCGGCGTCCCCGCCGCTTCTGAACCGGCCGCTTCCGGACCCGCCGCTTCCGAGCCCGTCGACCTCCGGCTCGGTGACGCGCCACTCGGTCCGGCCGCCGAGGTCGCGCAGCCGGTCCATGCCCGGTACTGGCTGCACAACCGGGGACCCGCGCCGATGGGCTACCTGCCGGTCACCGTCGGGGTGTCACCCGGCCTGGCCCGCACGGACGGGGAGCCGGTCGAGGTGTCGGTGGTGCTCGCCTCGCAGCTGCGCGACGCGGCGGTCGAGGGCACGGCGGTGGTGCTCGGATCCGACGGCTGGACGGCGGGCCCGGGACGCCGGCCGTACCGGCTCGCGCCCGGCGGGCATGTGCGGTTCCCGGTGACGCTCACCCCGCCGGCCGGGGCGGAGCCGGGGCTGTACTTCGCCGCCGTGCGCATCGAACACACGGGTCAGGTCATCGAGGACGTCGCCACCCTCGCGGTCGGTGATCTGCCCGCCCCGCTGCCGGTGCCGGGACGGGCGCCCGAGGACGCGGTCGCCGTCCGGGGCGCCGGCGCGGCGGCCGGGCGGGACACCGGGCTCTCGGCCGACGTGGTCACGCCGGTCCTGCGCGCGGCCCCCGGCGGACGGACGAGTCCCGGTCTCAGGCTGGTCAACCGGACCCGGGGGGAGATCCGTGGAGAGCTGCAGGCCGTGTCCCCGTGGGGCACCTGGGAGGCGATCGCCGAGCCGGTCCGCGGGTTCGGCCTCGCGGCGGGCGCCTCGGAGACGGCCGCCTTCGAGGTGGCCGTGCCCCGGGATGCCGATCCCGGGGCGTACTGGGCGCTGGTCAAGGTCATGTGGTTCGGCCGCTGCCAGTACGCGCCGACCGTCGAGCTGGTGGTGACCCCATGACCCGCCATCACGGACCTGCCCCGGTGGCTCCCGGGGCCGCCCCGGTGCTCGGCTGGCTCGACGGCCGCCCGCTGCCCCGTACCGAGCTCGACCGCCGGATCGCCGCCCTGCGCGGTGGGCCGCGCTCCGGTGCGCTGCCCGCCCCGGGCGGTGCCGAGGACCGGCAGCTCGTCCGCTGGGTCGCCCAGGTCGTGCTGACGGAGGAGTTGTGCGCCGCCGAGGCGGTGAGGCGGGGACTCGACGTGTCCGGGGCGGCGCCGGTCACGCGCGGGCGCATCGGCTCCGGCCGGCGCCGGGGCTGGAGCACCCCGGCGACCCGGCGCAGCCTGACAACCACCACCGGCACTGACAGGCCAGAGCCGGCGACCGGGTCACCCGGACCTCCGGCCCCCGGAAGGAGCCGGGAAGACCGAACGCCGGGCCGGGGATTCCCCGGCCCGGCGTCCGTCACGCCTGCCGCTGTCCGTGCTCGGGCGAGCCCGGACGCTTACTGGCCGCCCTGGTCCTGGAAGGTCTCGGTGACCTGGCGGAGCAGCGGGCCGTGGACCGGGCCCTCGCTCTCCAGGGTCCAGGCGAGGACCTGGTGGAAGTCCTGCTTGCCCTCCACGAGGGTGACCCAGTAGGCGATCGGCACGCCCTGCGCCGTGCCGTGCAGCTCGTACTGGATGGCGGGAGCCCCGTTGACGGTCAGTTCCTGGGGCGACCCGGCGCTGGGGTTGGTCAGGTTCTTCTTCATCTGCTCGATGACCAGCTGGCCGTAGGCGGCCAGGTTGGTGTTGGAGCCGAAGCTGGCCTGCGGCTCCGTGATCACCATCAGGTACTGCTCCTTGCCGGCGTTGCCCACCTGGATCTGGGCCTCGTTGTGGAGCTTGAGCGTGGCCCAGTCCTCGGGGACCGTGATCGTGCTCTTGCCGTCGGTGGCGGTGACGGTCTGGCCGGCCGGAGCGGTGGTCGGAGGCGCCGACGTCGTCGGCTCATCGGTCGCCGGGGACGTGGGCTCGGCGCTGGTGGCGGCCGGGGTCGACGTCTTCGCGACGGGGTCCTTCTTGTCGTCGCCGGAGATCAGGACGAAGACCACCACCAGGGCGACGACGACCGCGACGGCCACGCCCGCGATCCACGGCCAGACGGGCTTGCTCTTGGGCGGGCCGGGCGGGGGGTACCAGGGGCCGCCGGGGCCCTGCTGGCCCTGCGGGTACTGCTGCTGGTTCGGCTGGCCGTACGGCGGCTGCCCCTGCGGGAACTGCCGCGTCGGCTCCTGCTGGCCGTAGGGGGGCAGCTGCTGGCCGTACGGCGGCTGCTGCTGCTGACCGCCGCCGGGGTAGTTGGGTTGCTGCCAGGAACCAGGGGAAGGCTGCCCGTGCCCACCCGAGGGCTGCTGGCCTTGAGGTTCCTGAGGAGATGATGGAGGCCACATGGACGTAACCGTTCCCTTTGTCGGTCTCTGGAGCGTTCCTTGAGGATAAGTGCTCCTGGCGTCAGGACGGTCTCGTTAGTGGTACAACCGCCCCCGGACTCCACTATTTTCCGACCTATCCCCGCCGGGGAGAAATCCGGCGGGCACTTAACCGGTTCCGTGTCCGGTGGGCGCGCCTAGCGGTAGACGCGGGAGTCGGCCTGGAGGCGGTGCGACAGCCGTACGGTGATGAACTCGTTGTCGTCCGGCTCGCCGGCCGTGCGGCCCGAGGAGAACGGGAAGTTGTTGTCGTCGAGGATTCCCAGGGTCCGGTCGTCGAGGATCACGACGTCCTCGATCGTCTGGAAGGGGAAGCGGAAGGTCTCCCCGAAGCCGCCGAGGCCGCGCGGGTCGGCCAGGTCGAGCAGGTCGGCGACGAGGGTCTTGCGCAGGGCCGCCCCCCGGGTGTCCACCAGGTAGACCTTCTTGACCTTCGCGGCGTCACCCTGGAGGTTGTCCCGCTCGATGATCAGGAACCGGTGCCGGTCCACCGCGGTCATGTCGCCGATCGCATGACTGGGGTCGTCCAGCTGGTAGGTCCAGCGCTTGCCGGTGTAGGCCCGCTTGCGCAGGTCGAACTCCATCATCCGCAGGGTGCCCGCCGGATCGCCCTCCACGGTGCCCTCCAGCAGCGGGTAGAGCGTGCGCCCGTCGACCGAGCGCGCCATGCCCTCGAAGCCCTTGCTCCGGCCGAGGTTGGGCCGGCCGCCGTTGAGGTGCGGGTTCTCCGGGGCCATCACGCCGGGCAGCGGGATCGGGGTCTCCAGCAGCCTGCCGGAGGAGGAGAAGTGCAGCAGGAACGGGCCGAACTCGTCACCGATCCAGTAGGTGCCGTCCGCGGCCCGCACGATCGACTCCACGTCGAAGTCGGCGCCGGTGAGGGTGCGGTCGGTCCGGGTGAGCGGCCAGGTCACGTGGCCGTCGGGGTCGCCGAGGTTGAACCCGCCCAGCACCGCGATCGTGCCCGCGCGGAAGTCGGGCCTGATCCGGTGCAGGCGCAGCAGGAAGTCGGCGCTGTTGTTCTTCCCGCCGTAGCCGTTGTCGGACAGCACGTCGAAGGTGCCGTCGTGACGCCGCACGATGCCGCTGAAGCCCTGGACCGGCTGCCCGGTGAACGGCGGGGTGACCCCGTTGACCGGGGCCGTGCCGAGCTGGGCGCCCGAGGGCTCGCTCTTCGGGACGAACGTCTGCGCGGGCAGGACGGCGAAACCGGTCAGCGTGGCCCGGCCGAACTCCCCGTGCCCGGTGCTGCCGCCGTCTCCCCGCGCGGTCGTCGTGTCCGGGCCGGGGCCGGTGGTCGGGGCGGGGTCGGCCGCGGCCGGCGTGGCCAGGCCGAGGGCGAGTACGGCCGCGCTGATCGCGGTGGCGGTGCGGAGTTTCATGGCGCGAACGGTAGGAGTCGTGAATGAAGCGATGAATAACGTGGGATGTCCGTTCGCAAGCCGTACCCGAATCTCATGCAACAGAACGCGCCCCGGGAACGTCCCTGTATCCGTGGAGTTCGCAGAGTTCGTCGCCGCGAGGGCGAGCGCGCTGCACCGGTACGGCTACGTCCTCACCGGTAATGCCGAAGACGCGGCCGACCTGGTGCAGGAGGCGCTGATGCGCCTGGGCGACGCGTGGTCCCGGGTGCACCGGCGGGACGACCCCGAAGGGTACGTCCGCACGACCATGGCGCGCCTGCACATCAGCGCCTGGCGGCGGCTGCGCCGGGAGCGGCTGGTCGCGCAGGTGCCCGAGAAGCCCTACGTCGAGGACGGGTTCGACGGCGACGCGGGTCTGTGGCAGGAGCTGAAGGGCCTGCCGCCGAAACAGCGGGCGGTGCTGGTCCTGCGCTACTACGAGGGGCTGCCGGATCAGGAGATCGCCGAACTGCTCGGCGTCTCCCGCGGGACGGTGCGCAGCCAGGCGGCGCGGGCGCTGGACAAGCTCAGAGTGCGGGTGGCGGAGTTGGAGACGGGGCGAGTGCGATGAATCAGTCTGGGGACGGACCGGAGCCGGTGAACGGCGCTCGGGGCGGATCAGAGCCGATGAACGGGGACCGGGATGTGCCGGGACCGGCGGATGGTGCGTGGGGCGAGCCGGGGCCGGTGAACGACAGGAGCGAGGCGGATCTCGTCCGCACGCTCATGAGCGCGGCGGACGCCGCGCCCGAGCCGGTGGGGAGCCTGCTCGGCGCGGTGGAGCGGCGCCGCGCGCGGCGCGCACGCAGGCGGGTGCAGTCGGTCCTCGCGGTCGCCGCGGTGATCGCGGTGGTCGGCGGCGGCACGGCGGTGGCGAGGGGGGTCTTCCCCCACGGGGGCGGGGAGGGCCCGATCCTCGCCGACGCCACCGCGACCGCGACCGCGACACCCGAGAAGTCCGCGTCGTCCACGCGGAAGCCCACGCCGTCGCCGTCCGCGGTCAGGGCTCCGGGCGCTTCGATCCGTCCGGTGGCCGAGGTCTGGCCTGCGGCGGTGTCGAAGATCCCGGCGAAGTCGGCGGACGGCTGGAAGTACCGGCCGATCACCGCGCTGAGCGCCACGGAGCTGCTGCTGTCCGCCGAGTCGTCCTTCGAGAAGTCGGGCCGGTTGGAGATCTACGACACGGCGAGCGGGAGCCGTACCGTGCTGGCCGAGACGCCCGGCCCCGAGGGAGTGAAGGGGTACTTCACGCAGAGCGTCGACGTGGGGGCCGAGCACCTCGTGTGGTACGGCACGACCCCCAACGACGATGACAGGTGGGCCGACTTCTGGGTCGTGCCCCGGTCGGGCGGTACGGCGCGGCAGGTCGGCGAGGTCACCGGGGAGCAGGCCGAGGTGGAGGCGGTCGGGGTCACCGCGGATTCGGTCGTCTGGTCGGTGAGCGGGGGCGGGGTCTACCGCATGCCGCTGGCCGGCGGGACTCCGGAGCGGATCGAGGGCACGGACGGGCTGCACCTGCTGTCCTGGCCGTGGGCCGCCGACGTCGGTGAGCGTGATTTCGGGAAGAAGCAGACCAAGCTGGTGAATCTGGAGACGATGCAGGTCGTCGAGGTCAAGACCCCGGACGGGCTGACGACGTTCCAGTGCGGCCTGGAATGGTGCTACGGATCGGGGGACAGCGAGGACAATCAGGCCGTCGTGCAGCGGGCGGACGGCTCACGGCACAGGACCCTGCCCGGCCTGAGCGCCCTCGGCGGGAACATCGTCCTCGCCCGGGACATCGGGGTGTTCCACGTCTCCTCCGTGGTGGGCCGGGACGAGCGGGGCGAGGAGATCGAGGATCACTCCGTTCCCCTGATCGCGCTGTACGACCCGGTCACCGGCACGCTGGCCGGAGCCGGCAGGTCCGACCCGAAGGGCGGAGGCTACGGCCGCGGCACCTCCTCCTCACCCACCTCGATCATCTACTGGGACGAGGACCAGAGGACGGTGGAGAAGTGCACGATGGTCGAGGCCAGGACCGCTCTCGCCCCCTTCCCCTCGGGGTCCCCCACTCCCACGGGAAAGATCAAGAACTGCGCGACGATGCCGGAGGGCGGTGGGAGGGAATTCACCGTCGTGAACCTTCTCGCCATCCCCAGAACGGAATAAAGTTCCAGATATGAGGATCTTCGCGAACGTCCAGGAGCTCAAGGCCGCCGTCGGCGAGAGCTTCGGTCCCACCGAGTGGCGGACCGTGACCCAGGAACAGGTCAACCTGTTCGCCGACGCCACCGGCGACCACCAGTGGATCCACGTCGACGTCGAGGCCGCCGCCAAGGGCCCCTTCGGCGGGACCATCGCCCACGGCTACCTGAGCCTGTCGCTGCTGCCCTCGTTCATGATGGAGCTGGTCCGGGTGGACGGCCTGGCCATGGGCATCAACTACGGGCTCGACAAGGTCCGCTTCCCCACTCCGGTCCCGGTCGGCGCGCGGGTCCGGGCTCGGGGCGAGCTCGTGGACCTGAAGGGCACGCCCTCGGGCTACCTGTCGAAGCTGCGGATGACCGTCGAGGTCGAGGGCAAGGACAAGCCCGCCTGCGTGGCCGAGACGCTCTCCCTCTACGTCCCCGCCACCTGATCCGCCCGGTCTGCCCCGCCCCGGTCCGGCTCTCACCAGGAGCGGTCCGGATCTCACCGGGATGCGGGGCGGCCGTCGTCCCCCGCCCCGGCGGAGAGCTCCTGGGCGAGGATGGCGGCCTGGACGCGGCTGCGCAGGCCCAGCTTGTTCAGCAACCGGCTGACGTGGGTCTTCGTGGTCGCCTCCGCCATGTCCAGCTCGCGGGCGATCTGCGCGTTCGACAGGCCGCGGCCGATGCACTCCAGCACCTCGCGCTCGCGCGGGGTCAGGTTCTCGACCTCGCGCGGGCGCCGCTGCGGTACGGCCGAGCCGAAGGCCGAGATCAGCCGCCGGGTCACCGAGGGCGAGATGAGACCGTCGCCCCGGGCCACCACCCGGACGGCCTCCACCAGCGCGTCGGCGTCGGTGTTCTTGAGCAGGAACCCGGCCGCCCCGGCGCGCAGCGCCCCGAACACGTACTCGTCGAGGTCGAAAGTGGTCAGGATCAGCACGTCGGCGATCCCGCTCAGCTCGCGCGTCGCCGAGATCCCGTCCAGCTTCGGCATCCGGATGTCCATCAGCACCACGTCGGGCCGCTCGCGCACGGCCATGGCGACGGCCTCCTCGCCGTCCGCGGCCTCGCCGACGACCTCGATGTCGTCGTGGCCGCCGAGGATGAGGACGATCCCGGCCCGGACCGCGGCATGGTCGTCCGCCACGAGGACACGGATGCTCACGATGCCTCGCCGGCGCGAAGCGCGGTGGCGGGGGGAATGTCGGCAGGGGGCGCGGTGGCGGCGGGCGGGTCGTCCGGCGAGGTGTCGGCGGGGGACGTGAGGGGGGTCGGAGTGCCGGCGGGCGGGGCGTCGGCGGGGGACGTGAGGGGGGCGGGAGTGTCGGCGGGCGGGGTGCCGGTGGGAAGCGCGGAGGTGGGAAGCACGGAGGTGGGAAGCACGGCGCGCACGCGCCAGCCCTCGTCGTGCGGTCCGCTCTCGACGATCCCGCCGACGAGCGTGGCCCGCTCCCGCATCCCGATGATGCCCACACCGGCGCCGGGAAGGCCGGGCCGTACCCCGTCGACGGGGTTGCCGACGGTCAGCACGACCTCGTCCGGCCGGTAGCCGACCACCATGTCCGCCTCCTTGCCGCCGTGTTTGAGCGCGTTGGTCAGCGCCTCCTGGAGAATCCGGTATCCGGCGAGATCCACCGGGGCGGGCAGGTCCCGGGCCTCGCCGTCCACGCGGAACCGCACCTCCAGCCCCGCCTCGCGCGCCCGCTCCGCCAGCACCTCCGCCTCGGCCAGCCGCAGCCGGACCGCCTCGGCCTCCTCGCCGTCCTGCCGCAGCAACCCGATCATCGAGCGCATCTCCGTCATCCCCTGGAGGCTGTTCTCCCGGACGGACTCCAGCACCCGCCGTACGGCCGCCCCGTCCAGGTCCTTGCGTGACAGCACGGCCGTGGACTGGATGGCGATCGCGCTGAAGTGGTTGGCGATCATGTCGTGCAGCTCCCGGGCCATCCGGGTGCGCTCGGCCTGCACCGCCGTCTTCCGGTCCAGCTCGGCCAGGCGCGCCACCTGCTCGGCCCGGACCCGCTCGGCCACCGCCTGGTCCTCCAGCTGCCGCATGAACAGCGCGGTCAGGACCGGAGTGACGCCGACGAGGCCCGCCTGCACCAGCGCGACGGCGAAGGTCGCCAGATCCCTGGAGACGAACCCGGCCACCGCGCCGCCGACCACGGCGACGACCGAGGTGACGGCGAGCATCCACCGGCCCAGCGGGCGCGGGCCGTACCTGACGGCCGCGTAGCTGTTGTCAGTGATGATCAGGATGGTGCCCAGGGACGGGCCCAGCGCGAAATCGCCGATCATCGCCACGACTCCGAACACCAGGCAGAGGATCGGCCGGCTCCGCCGTACCGCGACCCCCAGGCATGTGATCAGCAGCGGGCCGATGAGCAGGTAGGCGGGCGTCGCCCGCGAGATGTAGGCGTTCGCGGCGATCAGGATGAGACCGACGGCGAAGGACGCCGTCGCCCACAACAGGTCCTTCCGCCTCATCCGGTCCACCATCGTCTCGAACGACTCCAGGGGTCCGACCCGCGCGGTCCATCCCATGTCCCCCATCCCACCACCTCTGAGCACCCTGTTTCATCCCGCCTCAGTCTGGCCTGCCGTACATACAAGGATGTACGCCGGTTCATCAGCGTGAACGTTGTCCCGGACCAGGCGTTCGATGAGCATGGTCATATGATTCTTGCGATCATCATCGGCTGCGAGATCGGGTTCTGGGTCCTCCTCGCCCTCGGCCTGGCCTTCCGCTACCTGTGGGGAAAACGACGCCTCAGCACGGCGCTGCTCCTCGCGGTGCCGCTGCTCGACCTGATCCTCCTGGCCGCCTCGGTGATCGACATGCGGAACGGCGCCGTGGCCGGCTGGCACCACGGCCTGGCCGCCGCGTATCTCGCCTACTCCATCGTGTTCGGCCACCGTACGATCCGCTGGGCCGACGCGAAGTTCGCCCACCGCTTCGCCGGAGGCCCCGCGCCATGGAAGCCCCCGGCGGGCGGCATGGCCAGGGCGCGCTACGAGTGGGGCGTGTGGGCCAGGATCGTCATCGCGTACGGCATCGCGTGCGGCCTGCTGTTCGGGCTGATCTGGCTGGTCGGCGACCCGTCCAGGACGGAGGCCCTGCCCCAGTTCATGAGGGACCTGCTGAGGGTCCCGCTGATCGCCGCCATCTGGCCGGTGAGCTACACCTTCTTCCCGAAGAAGGTCACCAGCGACTCCGGAACCTGACCTCCGTCTCGGTACGCCACCCCGCGGGCCGCCGTACGGTGCGGCCCATCCGCCCGGGGTCATGCCGAGACCAGCATCACACCGGCTCCCCTTTGCCCCGGCGGGGCCGGAGGACGCACACTCCGGGCCACGCCTGGGCGCGACCGGGGAGCCGTTATTGGCTCAAGCACCCATGTCGGGTCTGATAGAGTTCTTCCTGTCGCCGATCACCGCAGGTGTGAGCGACAGGCAAGCGGCCGTAGCTCAATGGATAGAGCATCTGACTACGGATCAGAAGGTTAGGGGTTCGAGTCCTCTCGGCCGCGCAGCAGCTCAAAGGCCCATTCCGATCATCGGGATGGGCCTTTTTGATCTCCCGTACAGCAGTGAAATACAGCAACGTGCTCTGACGAGCAGCAGTGGACCCGTGACCTAGCCTCCAGGCCCGGACGCCGGTGACTTGCTCAGGCGCCGCCGAGGTCATCCCGAAGGCGGCGAACCCAGTCTTCAGGGAAGACCTGTGCAAGCCGCTCTCTGCTGATCTCCAGCATCCCTTCCTTCGCCAAGGGGAGAAGCGCGCCGTCCTGGACCGCCTTGTGATTCTCCGGTGCCGGGCAGATCAGGACGGCGAGGATCCGGCACGTCCGTTGAAGCTCTTCGATCCCAGTAGTGCGGATCATGCTCTTGATGGGTTCCCACGCTGTCCGTACGGCTAAAGTCACCAGCCCTTCGAGGAGGGCGCTGCGACGCTCGGCCTTTCTGGACTGCATGATGGCTGTCGTTACGTGCTCTGGTATTTGGTCCATGGCTTTCGAGAACTTCCCGATGGCTTCGGCCAGAGCCGCGAGGAGGTCGCACCAGAAGTGATTGGTGAGGCGTCTTCTGGTCTCTCGTGGCGTACTGCCGCCGAATCTCTTGTCTAGCTCTTCGATTACAGGCCCAGAAAGGATATCCCCGACTTCCTGGATGTGTTTGATGGTGCTCGGGTTTTTAGATAGCCAGTCAACGAGGTCAATGGTGGCGCTATCGGTGGCGATCTCCTTTCTGCGCTTGGACGGCCCTCGTCTCCCTATCGGAGGTGGGGTTTTAGCCCAGTCAGAATCGTTGCGGTCTCTCGCCTCTTGGCGGGCAACGGGAGAGGGGTCGCGAGCAAGCATGAGGCCATAGGTCCAGCCATGCTGCGCCCCACCGCAGATGGAACATGCGCAGTGATGTCCCTTGGCGCGCTCGCAGCTCCCTGGGTGCGTCATTCGTCCTCCGTTACGTCCGGTACGTAAATTAACTGAACGGCTCACCCGAGACCTCATTCCTTTAAATCACAAAAAATGAATGGCAAAATTCTCTCAACCGCCAGGTGGGTGTATCTTCTCGGTTACAAGAAAGATGCTTGTACGTGCTATAAGGCCCTTTGGGGCAATCCCAAAGGGCCTTATAGGAAGGGGTGGTGAGTTAGGATTCGCTCGGATCGCCGAGGCTCCGATTAAGCCGGTCGAGCGCCTTGCGCGTCTCCGGTGATGGAATCTGCGTGTAGACGTCCATGGTCATCGAGATCTGCGAATGCCGCAGGATGCGCATCGCGACGCGAGGGTGGACATCGAGCGCAGCCAGGAGTGAGGCGCAGGTGTGCCGGGTGTCGTGGACGCGGATGACGGGCAGACCCGCCTTCCGGCAGTGAGCCTCAAAGGCCCGGTTGAAGTTGCGCGGTTCAACCGGCGTGCCGTTCCGTGTGGTGAAGACGAGATCGGAATCCTTCCACTTCTCCTCGGCCGCCTTACGGGCGTCCTCCTGCGTCCGTTGGCGGTGCTTGAGCGCGGTCACACACAGACCGGGGAGCGGAAGTGAGTTCGTGGAATCGTCGGTCTTGGTCGTCTCCCGGTGGAGGAGCCGGCCGCCGACCCGGTTGAGCTGATGGGAGATCCACAGTTGCTCCCCACCGAGGTCGACGCCGTCCCAGACAAGCCCAAGCACCTCGCCCCGCCGCAGGCCGATCACGAGGATCAGTGCATAGGCGGCATAGAGCGGATCGTCTACCGCCCGCAGATGCTCAAGGAACTTTCGCGCCTCATCGACGCCCCACACCGAGCGCTTCCGCTTCTTCTTGGTCTTGCTCGCACTGGGCAGGGTCGCCAGCGCAGCGACGTTCTTGGAGATCAGCTCTTCCCGTACGGCGTTGCCGAGCGCCGAGCGCAGGACGCGACGGATGCCCGCAATCGTGCTCCGGGACGGGTAGCTCTTGCAGCACTTCCCGAGGGCGCAGCACTTCCGCTTGCCCTCCGGCCGCCTATGATCCTTTTTCTGATCACAGCAGGTACAGAGCGTGACCAGCTTGTTCAGCCACGTCTGAACGTCGCGAACCGTCAGCTTGTCGAGCCGCTTCTTGCCCAAGCCAGGGATGATGTAGAGCCGGACGAGAGGCTCATAGGCGACGTATGTCGTCGGCTCTCGGTTGGGTTCGATCACCTCGGCGAGCCAGCGCGTCAGGTAGGCGGCGACCATAGGGTGCTTGGTCGGCACCGGTCCCTTGCTGGCCTGCTCGTGGAGCTTGAGCCACTTTTCGTGGGTCTCCTCCCGAGTCTTGCCGTAGACCCACTTGCGGGTCTTCGTGCCCTCCGGCGTGGTGACCCAGACATAGCCCGCCCAGCTGTCCTTGTAGGGGAAGACTGAGCCCTCTCCGTTTGCGCGCCTGCCCATCAGGCCACCTCCTCGTAGAGCCGGGTCACGTAGTCGCTGAGCGCGGATTCCGGAATACGGCGGCATCGTTCGCTGACCAGGACGGAGCCGAGTTCACCGGAACGGATGAGCTGGTAGAGGGTCCACCGGCTGACCTGGAGGGCGGCCATGGCTTGGGGGACGGTGAGCAGCTTGGGACTACTCATAGCCACCTCCCGAGTCCAGAAGACGGCTACCGGTCAGCGCGGCGGCGAGGATCGCGTCACCGGCTGAGTAGCCCTTGCCCGCGTACTCCCATTCGGAGATCACGAGGACGGTGTCCTCCTCGAAGAGCGGAAGCCGCCCGGTGCTGACCGCTCCGGCGCGCATGTGATCGGCCCGCGCCTCCCGCAGCGCGCCGAGCGTGGTGGAGTAGCGGCGCGACTTGGTGGAGAAGTGGCCGCGGAAGCCGAGCATGTGCGCCCACGGGATCAGCCGGAGATCGGCCATCTCCTCCAGGCCCCCGAGCCGCAGGCACTCGGCGATCAGCCGCCGGGCGTGCTCGCGCAGCGGAAGCGCGTCCAGGTCATCCAACGGGCTCACGCGCCGGTCCAGGGTGCCGACGCATTCGGCGGCCTTGGTGGCGTACTTGGCGATGTAGCCGGCCACCGCCTGATCGGTGAGCTCCCCGTCCAGGGTGATGGGCCGGATGTCGAGCTGAGTGCCCCAGCGCAGCACCCGGGCGGGTTCCTCACCGGCCGCCGGGGAGGTGACCGCCACGGCGGAGGCGGCATGCCGTACGGCGTCCGCCAGCGCCTCAGCACTCGCCCAGGCCGGAGGCGGGGAGGCCGGTCTGTCGGGGCCGTCGAGGCGGATGACGGCGTGGAAGTGGACGACGCCGCGCCGCTGGTACTCGGCGACCTTGGCGAAGGAGACCACGGCCTGTTCCCGCAGCTCTCGCAGCGTCAGACCGGCCAGCTTGGCCAGGCGTCGGCGCAGGGCCTCGGTGAAGCGCCGCCACAGCTCCGGGGCCAGGGCGTTGAACAGCACCGAGCCCGCGTAGTCGTAGCAGTCCGGACACAGCGGCTCACCGAGACACATCTCGTCGGCCCCGTGCCGAGCCGTACAGGACATGACCCGCCCGTGCGGGCAGGTGGCCGCATCGCGTCGGGGGTGGCAGGGCAGGACCGTGCCGTTCTTCTCCCGCCGGGCGTGGACGGTGCCGAAGGACGGCGCGGTCAGGGTGACGAACAGGCACGGGTGGGCGGTCACCGTCTCCGGGACGCCCTTGCCCCCGACCAGGCCCGCGCGGATGAGCTGGTAGGTGTCGGCCCGGTAGATCTCGGCGCAGGCCGGGCAGCGCGAGGCCCGGCGGGTCTTGCACGGCACCCGCAGGACGCCGTCCGGCTCGGTGCGGGTGCTGTAGCGGTGCAGCAGCGCGCCCGTGGCCGGGTCGATGTGCTCGACGTGGCCGCGCAGGTGGATGGGCTGTCGGCAGCCGCCGGTCCGGCGGATCTGAGAAGCCCAGCGGGCGTAGTGGGGATCGTTGAGCCGAGAGATTATCTCGGCTGCTGCGTGTGGGCTTGGCATGATGGGGCAGTCCCTTCCGGGCTGATGGGTTCGGCATGGGATGGCCCCCGGCGTGACGAACGTCTTGGCGGATGTGTGGTCACGCCGGGGGCGCTGAGCGCCTCAGCAGAAGCCGAGGCCCCCGCAGTGCGGGCAGGTCTCCGCGTAGCTGTCGACGCCGGTCCCGCCGCAGTGGCAGCACTGCCAGCGCTGGGGAGCCAGGTCGACGAGCGGGGCGCGGTCGTCCGGGTGCTCGGTCATGTGATCCACCCCCCTCCGTCCCTCTTGGGCGCGGTATCGAGGTACACGCGCCAGGTGTATGGCCGATGTGGCAGCGGCCGGACGGGCGAGACCGAGCCGATCGGCAGGATTCTCCGGATCTTGTTGACGGCGTGGACGACTTCGGCGCGGGTGCCGTCGATGCGGATCTTCATGGCGGTTCCCTTTCTCTTCAGGCGGGTTCGGGACTGTCGCGCAGGGCGCGCAACAGGTCGGAGGCGAGTTGGGCCGAGACCCCGAGCCGGGTGCGCAGGGCGTCCGGGGTGATCGGGCGGCCGTGCTTGGCGTGATGTTCGTCGGCGACGCGCCGGGCGAAGTCGACCAGCGCGGCGGCCGGGCCGGTCTCGGTTCTGCCGGGTACGGCCACGCCGGACGGCGGAGCCAGTTCGGCGGGCGCGGCCGGGGCAGGGTGTACGGCCTGCGCCACGGGCACGGGTGCGGAGGCCGGGGACGGTTCAGCGGGAGGAGCAGCCGAGGCACGGCGTTCCAGCATGGAGACCGCGATCAGGAACGCCCCCGCGGGTGTCGCCGCGCAGATCCACCCCCAGGCGGACGGCTCGGCCTGGGCCAGGTTCGCCGCCAGGGACAGGACGATCCCGCCGACCAGGACGAGCGTGGGCCAGGAGACCCATCCGGCCCGCCGGCGGCCGGTCTTGCGGTCGCGCTGGCGCTCCCGCGCGGCCATGACGCACGTCAGATCGACGCAGACCGCCACCGCCCACGCCATCCAGCCGCCCTGTCCGTGCTCGGTGGCGGTGTCGCGGATGTGGGTGAAACTGCCCGCCCCGGCGATCAGGGCGAGGATCACCACGGGAGCGGAGTCGGCGAGCCGTACGGCCAGGCCGGGCGCGTTCGCGGTCATCGCGGGTTCCTCCCTTCCATCGGTCAGCGATCAGGCGGCGAGTTCGGGGGTGTCGGTGCCGGGCAGCTCGTGGCCCAGGCCGGAGGCGGCGACCTGAGCCCACGAGGGGGTCACGTCGGCGTAGGCTTCGGCGGCCCGCTTGGCGGCGTCGGTGGAGACGTAGCCGGAGCGCGCCCGCGACCATCGGCCATCGGAGCCGGTGACCACGGCCACGCCGGGCAGTTCCGGCGCGATGGAGCGTGCGGCGACCAGCGCTTCGGGGTCGAGGTCGCCCAGGGTCATCACCGCGGTCTCGGGATCGTTGACCCGGTGGCAGACCCGTCCGCCGATCTGGGCGCGCAGCGCGGTCACGCCGGGGCCGAGGTCGGAGCCGATGCGCTGACCCGACAGCACCAGGTGGATGCCGAGGGCACGGCCGAGCTGGGCGATGCGCAGCAGCGCGGTAGCCGTACGGGTGACCTGGTCCTTTTCGGCCTTGTCGGCGGTCAGGAACAGCTCGGCCAGCTCGTCGACCAGGATCACCACCGGGATGGGGCGCAGGGTGTCCGGCAGTTGCCAGATGTCGCGCACCCCGTAGCGGCGACAGGCGAGCATGCGCGCGCCCATGACGGCGATCAGGTCGCTGAGCAGCTCGACGCATTCGGCGCGGGTGGTGGCCAGCGCCGACAGCCGGGCTTCGTAGGCCGACAGCTCCATGCCGCCCTTGAGGTCGAAGCCGACCAGGGCGACCGGTTGCGGGGCCAGGCCGACGAGGAGCGCGTTGATCAGGTTGGACTTGCCCGACTGGGTGGCGCCCGCGTTCATCCAGTGCGGGATGAGCCGGAAGTCCATCCGCCAGGGCGCACCGGTCTCCAGCACCCCAACGACCGGCCGGAGCAGATCGTCGGCCCGCCAGCCGCCGGGCGGCTCAACCGGAGCGACGGCGGGCGCGACGTGGGTGAGCGGGTCGGCGGTGATGCCCTGGAGGGTGACGCGGCCGGGCCGGGAGCCCACCACGCGCACCGCCTCGATCCGCCAGGCGTGCGCCAGCCGCTCGCACACCTTGACGTAGTCCTCGGGGATCTGCCCGTCCAACAGGTGGAAGGTGATGCGGAAGCCGTTGGGGGTGGGCCGGGGCAGGCCCATCCAGGGCTTGGTGTCGACCTCGACCCGCTGGAAACGGCGCTTGACGCGGACGACGCCGGTCGAGGCGACCAGGCCGGGGACGGTGGTGAACCACCAGCGCTGCCGCTTCTTGGTCAGTCCGCAGCCGGAGGCCACGTGCCGCCAGGTCCAGCGCAGCCAGAGCACTTTGCGCGGGAAGACGAACAGGTACCAGTACGAGACCGGTGCCCAGCGTCGCCAGATGATCAGCAGGAGCAGGACGGCCAGGACCTTGACCAGGGGGTGACTGACGTCGATCATCGCTCCGCCCCCGTTCTGGCCGCGGCGGCCGGGGCGAAGGACTGGGCGCGGTAGGAGATGCCCCACCGGCCGTTCTGCTCCCAGACGTAGCCGACGAGGCCGATCGGGACGACCTCCTCCCCGGCGATCACGGACGGTTCGGGCGAGGTGCTGACCTTGACGAGCTCCATGCGGTTGAACTCGTCCTCGATCAACAGGGTCAGCTCGTACATGACGTTGCCGTCCCTGTCGCGCTTGACCTCGCCGGTCTCCTTGTTGGCCAGGCGCGGCTTGGGCGGCTTGACGCAGGTGATGTTGAGCTTGGTGACGTCTACGGGGATGGGGATGGTACGCATGATCGTTTCCTTTGTTCGTCGGAACTCTTGGAACTCATAGAACACATGGAATTCTAAGCTGTCAATGAGTACCTCGACTTCTTGGTTGGTTTCTTCGCGGGGGTGTGCTGAACTGGAGGGGAAACGAGCGCAGACGAGTACGAACGAGTGCGGACGAGGCGAGTCCCGATGGTGGAGAAGAGCGGCCGACCGGCCTACTTACAGATCGTCGACGAACTGAGCGAGCAGATCCGCACCGGCTCACTCGCGCCCGGCACCGCACTGCCCTCCATCGCGCAGCTCTGCGAGCGCTTCGATGTCTCCGCCAGCGTGGTCAAGGCCGCCATCAGCGTCCTCCGGACCCAGGGCCTGGTCATCGGCCAGCAGGGCAAGGGCGTGTTCGTCAGCCAGGCCCCCGCCGCTCCCGCCGAGCCGTCGCCGTCCGGCGAGGCCGGCCAGATCCTGGAACAGCTCGCCCAGATGCGCCAGAGCATCAAGGATCTCGGGGATCGGCTTGCCGTTCTGGAGTCGGCAGTGTTTCCAGAGCGGAACTGATCTCCCCGATCCGGCACGCCAACTCGTCCAGCTCTGCCCGGATCGCAGCCAGTTCCCATGCGATTCGCTGAATGTCCGGCTTCATGGTCATCTCCTGTGCTCTTGCGGTTCGTTTCGCCTGTCGAGATGGCTCAAGTTCACCGTGAGCTGGAGGTTTCCGGTATCACGCGAATCTAGTTAAGCTTCTTCAGTCTGGCTCAACGAGCTTTTACACAAGCGTTTTCACATGCACGACCCCACCGCGCACGATCCCCGAAGCGTGAAGGCGAAGGTATGCAATGAAGACGACCCAGCGCCCCGGCTGGACCCCTTCCCGCCTGCGGGAACACCGCGAAGCCCACGGCCTGACCCTGGAGGCCGCAGGGGAACGGCTCCGCCAGGCGGCCATCCGCCACGGCCTGAGCGTCCCGGCGGCCAACTTCCAGACCCTGTGGGGCCACGAACAGGGAACGGTCTATCCGGGTCCGCACTATCGCCGCGCTTACTGTCTGCTTTACCAGGCCACTGAGCCCGAACTTGGCTTTCGTCCTCCTTTGCCCAGTGAAACGCAGAAAGCGGAAATTATGATTTCCGATTTACCCCCTCCCGCCGACCCCGCAGCCGACAACGCCGCCGCCCAGGTCATCGAGGAGGCGTTCACCAAGGTCTCCATCGGCGGCATCGAACCCGGCAACTCCCCGCAGGCCCTGCTGCGCAACCGGGTCGTCGACGCCTGGAGGCGACGCCACGGAGGAGGCAGCCCCAAGCCCATCCTCGTCCTGGTCGGCGGGTACGCCGGATCGGGCAAGACCGAGTTCTCCCGCTTCCTGTCCGACATCACCGGCTGGGCGTTCCTGGACAAGGACTCCCTCACCCGGTGCATCGTCGAACGGCTGCTCGTCTCCCTGGGAGGCGATCCCAACGACCGGCACACCGACCTGTACCTCAAAGAGGTCCGCCCGCTGGAGTACCGGTGCCTGATGGAGGCCGCGTGGGACAACCTCAACGTCGGCACCTCGACCATCCTGTCCGCGCCGTTCATCGCCGAGCTGAAGGACCCGGCGTGGTTCACCCGCCTGGAGAACCGGTGCACGGCCAAGGGCATCGACGTGGCCGCCATCTGGGTCCGCTGCGATCCGGAGTCCATGCGCGAGTACATCGAGTTCCGGGGCGCCGCGCGGGATGTGTGGAAGCTGGACAACTGGGACCGGTACGTCGACGGGCTGGCCGTCGACGTCAGCCCGCCCACCGCACACATCACGGTCGACAACCGGCTCGGCGCGGCCATCAGCCTCGCCGACCAGACCCGCGAAGCCCTCAAGCGGATTCTGTCGTGACGGTGCAAGGAATCGTCCTGTACGGCCCGCCCGCCAGCGGCAAGGACACCATCACCACCGCTCTTGCCCGGCTGGACGCGCGGTTCACGCTGCTGCCCAAGCTCAAGGTCGGCACCGGCCGTACGGACGGCTATGAGTTCGTCTCGGCCGAGCACCTCGACCGGTTGCGCCGTGCGGGCCGCCTGATCGTCGAGACCCACCGGTACGGCAACGTCTATGCCGTCGACCGCCAGACGGTCGAGGACCGGCAGGCCGCCGGCTACGTGCCCGTCGTGCACATGGGCAACGTCGGCGATCTGCGCCAGCTCGTCGGCCGCGATCCGGACGGGTGGCTGCGCGTGCTGCTGTGGGTGCCGCGCGAGATCACCGAGCAGCGATCGACCGCCCGGGGAGACGTCGACACAGCCAAGCGCCTGATCGCGTGGGATGAGACGCTCGCCGACCTGGAGGCGGGCGCTGACGCCGGGTTCTTTCACCTGCGCCTCCACACCGACCGCTTGACCCCGGAGGCGGCGGCACGCGAGATCATGACGGCCTACGATCGCCTGCGCACGGCCGGGCAACCTCACGCGGAGCAGTGCCCCCACTGAGCCGGGCCGCCACCGGATGCGGGATCAGATCGAGCCGCCACCAGGTCCCGCAACCGCGGCAGCGGGCTCCGTCCGGCAACGGGCGCTGATAGGTCCACTCGACATCGGCATGCCCGCACTCCTCCGGAGCGCCGACGGGGCCGGGGCGGTCGGTCACCGTGCCTGCCCCAGCAGGATCCGTGTCCACAGCCGCTCGGCTTCCGGAGCACGTAGCCAGGTGGTCTGGTGCTCGATCACGCCGTCCGAGCGGTAGATGCGCCGGACGAACGACAGGCCGCCGGCCTGGCACAGCTCATAGACGACGTTCTGACACTCGCAGGTGTGGTTGCGCACCCGGACCCGATCGGCCCGAGGAGCGCACTCGCGCCAGAGCAACCGTTCATATCCGGCTTGCGGGGAGGCCGGGTGGATGCCGTGGTAGTTCTCGGCGAGGTGGCCCAGGTCCACGACCTCACCTCTCATCCTCGATGAGGCCGCAAGCGATCTCGCATTGCCGCTGGAGTCCGGCCCCCAGTGCGGCGGCGTTGTCCCCGCTGACCGTCTGTGCCATCCCGGCGTTGAACTGCGCGGTACTCAAGGAGGTCCCGCGCCGGGTGGCGTACCAGCTTCCCGGGCCGTTCTCGGTGGCACCGCGCCAGATCACCCAGTCCGGGTAGCGGGCGGCCAGTTCCTGAAGCGTCATAAGCCCAGCCGATCAAGAGGAAGTCACTTCTATACGAATGTAGCTACATACGTATGCACGCGCAATCGAGGGTGCGTACAGTGCTACATAGCCTCATCGACATGGCCAATGACCGCCGTGCCGCCATCGACCCCAGCGCCGACCGCCCGGTCTACAAGCAGCTTGCCGACCTCATCCGGGCCGACATCGAGGCAGGGAAGCTCACCCCCGGGCAGCGACTTCCCGCCGAAGGCGACTACGTGGAAGAGTTCGGCATCTCCCGCGATTCGGTACGTCGCGCCATGGCCGTCCTCAGGGGAGAAGGACTGATCGTGACCGAGCTGCGCGGCTCCCGAGTCCGCGACGCAGCCGAGGCCGACGTCATCCAGGTCACCCCCGGCACCCAGGTGACCGCCCGCATGCCCACCGAACCGGAGCGCAAGCGCCTCGGCGTCGCCGAAGGCGTGCCCATCCTGGTCATCACCGAGCCGGACGGACAGACCCGCCTGCTCCCCGCCGATCAGACCATCATCGAGACGTCGGGCACGAGCGATCAGAACGGTTGAGGCCTCACGATCGCCTGAGAGTGGTTGATGTAAGGCTGCGGCTGGGGGCGATCGGCGCCGTAGGACCTCCTTCGTCGGCCCCACGGCATCGGAGTATCTCCGCGGCTCATCGAGACGGAACGACGTTGACTGACCTGATCTCCAGGAACGCAACCCGCCATCTCACAGCGAAGCACAGTCTCTACTCGCCCAAGTCGTAGAGCCGGGCCGACCCCAACCGGATGAGAACTTTCTCTACGTCTTCAAGGCGGTCCGCCTCCGGCGTCCCGCGGCGCGCCGGTCGGCCAGCGTGCCCGGCTGCGGCTCTTCGGCCGGTCCGGGCACGCGCCGCCCGCGCGCTGAGGAGCCTAGGAGATGTCACCAATAAAGGCCGTGACGATCGCTCACTTCGGTTCTCGTCATAGGCGGTCGGGGCGATCGGCTGCCGCGCCGCTTCCGTTGCTCGGGCCTGGCGGCCCTGCGCTCCGGGTCGGCTTGCCATCGAATAGCTCGGAAATCTCGCCGTAAGACATACCAGGACATAGCCCGACGAGGCGACAAGGAAGCTTAAGAGATCTTGTGGGTTCTGGGCTCAACATGATCGAAGATGCAATGGCGGGGAACTCTGGAGCCGTGGCCAGTGCCGTGTTGGACACCGTAGAGTTCCATACTCCTGTGTGATTTTCCCGGCGCGCGGGATCGGGCGCCGTTGACTTTGATGGGAACGGGGCGCAGTGGCCACAACTACGACGGTGCACGACGTCATCGAGGCGATCCGTGACAGCTCTGATGTGAACCGTGACCGTGGCACGCGCTTTGAGGAGCTGATGGTTCAGTACCTCAGTGCCGACCCACAGTGGACCGAGCAGTTCAGTCGGGTCTGGATGTGGTCCGACTGGCCAGGGACTGCCCATGACAAGCGAGACACCGGCATTGACTTAGTCGCCCAAGACCGCGAGACCGGCGGGTTCTGCGCCATCCAGTGCAAGTTCTATGAGCCTCATCACACCGTCCGCAAGGAGGACATCGACTCCTTCTTCACCGCTTCAGGCAAGGGCGGTTTCACCCGGCGCCTGATCATTTCGACAACGGACAAGTGGAGCGTCCACGCCGAAGAGGCGTTGGACGATCAGCAGATCCCGGTCACCCGTATCGGCCTGGCCGACATTGCCAACAGTCCAGTGGAATGGCGACTGCTCAAGACCCTTGAGCAGTTCGAAGCAGAGCTGACGCTGCGGGCGAAGAAGACACCGCGTAAGCACCAGCGTGAGGCCATCGACGACGTCTTCAGGGGCTTTGCCGAGCACGACCGCGGTAAGTTGATCATGGCTTGTGGTACCGGTAAGACATTCACCGCCCTGAAGATCGCAGAGCGGTTGCAGCGGGAACGCGCCCAGGTCGGAGCGGGAGAGCGGACTACCGTCCTATTCCTTGTCCCCTCCATCGCGCTGCTCTCACAGGCTCTGCGTGAGTGGTCATATGAAGCTGAGGTGACCTTGCGTGCCTTCGCGGTGTGCTCGGACACGAAGGCTGGCAAGCAGCACGCCATCGGCGACGACAAGGACATGTCTACCCATGACCTGGCCCTGCCCGCTACCACCGACCCGGACCGCCTGATTCAGCAGATGGCCAGCGTGGAGACAACGGCCGGGCTGACCGTGGTCTTCTCTACTTACCAGTCCATCGCAACGGTTGCGGCAGCGCAGAAGAAGGGCCTACCCCGCTTCGACCTGATTCTCTGTGACGAGGCCCATCGAACCACCGGTGTCACCCTGGCCGGCCACGACGAGTCGGCGTTCAAGCGGGTCCATGACGATGGCTACCTTGGTGCGGACCGCCGTCTGTATATGACAGCGACTCCGCGTGTCTACAGTGAGGAGACCAAGACGGAGGCACGGAACGCGAAGGCGGACGTGGCCTCAATGGACAGCGAAGAAGCCTATGGTCCGGAGTTCCATCGTCTGGGGTTTGGCAAGGCGGTAGAGCACGGTCTGCTCACTGACTACAAGGTGCTCATCCTCACGATCGATGAAGGTGTTGTCGCCAAGACCCTTCAGACGGGCTTGGCCGGTGGCGAGGCGGAACTGAACCTGGACGACGCGGCGAAGATCATCGGCTGCTGGAACGCGCTGGCCAAACGCACCGGCACCTTTGCCGATGGTTCCGGGTTTGCCCAGGACGAAGCGCCCATGAAGCGTGCGGTAGCCTTCGCCCGCTCCATCGCCGACTCAAAAACGATCACA
Organism: Planobispora longispora; assembly: GCF_016863135.1. Classification (GTDB taxonomy): domain Bacteria; phylum Actinomycetota; class Actinomycetes; order Streptosporangiales; family Streptosporangiaceae; genus Planobispora; species Planobispora longispora. Next base: position 119,345 of record NZ_BOOH01000014.1, on the reverse strand, counting down.
GCCCGCTTCAACGCGGTCGTCGAGGCGTATGACGACGCAGACGATGAGATCCTGCGTTGCGAGGTCGACCACGTCGACGGCACCTTCAACGCCCTGGAACGTAACCGGCTGCTGGACTGGCTAAAGCAGGACCCTGGTCCCGCCCATGCTCGAATCCTCTCCAACGCCCGCTGCCTCTCCGAAGGCGTCGACGTCCCGAGCCTGGACGCCGTACTTTTCCTTCATCCCCGAAACTCCGTGGTCGACGTCGTCCAGTCTGTCGGCCGAGTGATGCGCCTGGCCCCTAGCAAAAACTACGGTTACATCATTCTGCCCGTCGCTGTCCCCGCGGGAATGTCACCGGAAAGGGCACTTGCCGACAACCAGCGCTTCAAGACGGTCTGGCAGGTTCTCCAGGCCCTACGCGCTCACGACGATCGCTTCAACGCGACCGTCAACCAGATCGACCTGAACAAGAAGAAACCCGACAACAAGATCGGTATCGGTCATGTCGGCCCTAAGGATGAAGCGATCGGGGATAAGGACGGCTCCAGCACCGACGACAGCGCCGAGAAGGCCAAGGATAAGGAAGCTCAGAGCGCCCAACATATTCAGGAAGCGCTGTTCTCCATCAGCGATTGGCGAGAAGCGATCTATGCTCGCATCGTCGACAAGGTTGGTGAGCGCCACTACTGGGAGGACTGGGCTAAGGACATCGCCCAAATCGCCGAGCGCCATGTCACCCGCATCAAGGCCGCACTGGCGATCTCTGAAAAGAGGTCCGCCTTTGAAGAGTTCGTCGGTGAGCTACGCGCGAACCTGAACCCTCAGGTCAGCGAGGCCGCCGCCGTTGACATGCTCGCGCAGCACATCGTTACCAAGCCTGTCTTTGACGCCTTGTTCAAGGATTATGACTTCGCTGCGCACAATCCGGTCTCCAGAGCCATGCAGCGGATGCTTGACATCCTCGACGACCAGGGCTTGGACGCTGAGGCAAGGACCCTGGAGGCGTTCTACCACTCAGTACGGGTCCGCGCCGAGGGCATTGATAACCATGAGGGCCGGCAGCGCGTCATCATCGAGCTGTACGACAAGTTCTTCAAGACCGCCCTGCCCAAGACTGCTAATTCGCTTGGTATCGTCTACACCCCTGTCGAGGTAGTCGACTTCATCATCCGCTCCGCAGAGCAGGCCCTCGTCAGGCACTTCGGGCGTTCCCTGTCCGATGAAGGTGTCCAGATCATCGACCCCTTCGTCGGGACCGGAACCTTTCCCGTCCGTCTTCTTCAGTCCGGGCTTATCAATTCCGAAGACATGCTGCGAAAGTACACGAAGGAACTGCACGCCAACGAGATTGTGCTCCTCGCGTACTACATCGCTGCCATCAACATCGAGGCTGCCTTCCACGATCTCGCCGGCGGCGACTACCAGCCTTTTGAGGGCATCGTCCTCACCGACACCTTCCAACTCGCCGAGGGAACCGCCAAGCTTGACGGAATGGACGTCCTGGAGGGCAACAGTGAGCGTGCGAAGAAGCAGCAGAAGCAGGGCATCACCGTCGTCATCGGCAACCCGCCGTATTCGGTGGGGCAGGACAGTCAAAACGATGACAACCAGAACCTCAAGTACGAAGTTCTGGATGAGCGCATCTCCGCTACATACGCTGCGCAGTCGACGGCAACGCTGAAGCGGAATCTGTACGACTCCTATATTCGTGCCATTCGCTGGGCCTCTGACCGGATCAAGAACGAGGGAATCGTCGCGTACGTCTCCAATGGCGGCTACATCGACGGCAACACCTATGACGGACTGCGCAAATCCCTGGTCAACGAGTTCGATGCGATCTACTGCTACAACCTGCGGGGCAACCAACGCACGGCCGGTGAGCAATCCCGCAAGGAAGGCGGCAAGATCTTCGATTCTGGCAGCCGAAACACCGTTGCCGTCCTGATTCTCGTCAAGAGCGGTAAGGACTCTAGTACTGGTGCGGGGTGCACGCTGAGCTACCGTGACATTGGCGACTACCTCAGCCGCGAGGACAAGCTCCGTATCATTGGCTCACAGAGTCTCGACACGGTGGACTGGCAGCAGATTACGCCGAACATGGACGGGGACTGGGTCAATCAACGGGACGAGCGTTTTGCGACCTTCGAAGCCATTGCGGAGAAGGACGGCACGGAGCGGGGAAGAACTGTCTTCGCCGTGCACTCGAACGGGCTCAGTTCCTCGCGCGATGCCTGGGTCTATAACTTCTCTGCGGAAGTGGTGCAGACTAATATGAAGTCGATGATCGACTTCTATAACGAGCAGGTCGTTGGCTTCGCGAAATATTGCCAGGTTAACGGTGTAACGAGTCCCACAGCCAAGGACGCTGAACAGTGGATCGACAAGGACTCGCGAAAGATTAGCTGGTCGTCCACTCTCATCCCTAAGGTTGCGCGTGGTAAGAGAGTTGGTTTCGACTCTGATCACGTGGTCACTGCGGTCTATCGGCCATTTAATCGTCAGGCACTCTATTTCGATCGGGATCTGAATGAGCGGCCAGGCAAAATGCTTCAGATTTTCCCGACACCGGAGCATGAAAATTTCGGCTTCTATATCACCGGCACAGGTGCCGACGAACCATTCTCCGTCCTGATGACCGATGCCATCCCCGACCTGCATGCGGTCGGTACCAAGAGCGTCGGCCCTCTTTTTGCCCGCTACACCTACCGTGAGCTCGGCAAGGGCGACGATCTCTTCGCTGCCTTTGAGGAAGAGGGCGGACATGAGAAGGTCGATAACATTACCGATGCTGCTCTTGCGGCCTACCGCAAGACCTACGCCGACTCCGGGATCACCAAGGATGACATCTTCTATTACACGTACGGCCTGCTCCACTCGCCCGAGTATCGCGACCGCTTCGCCTCCAATCTCAAAAAGTCCCTCCCTCGCATTCCCAAGGCACGTAACTTCCGCGGCTACGCCGATGCTGGTCGGAAGCTCGCCGACCTACACCTCCACTACGAACGGGTCGAGCCGTACAGGGGAATCAAGGAGGATGTCGCCGGAAACGCAGTCAGTACTTCTCCGCGAGAACTGTACCGCGTCGCGAAGATGAAGATTCCCAAGGTGAAGGGAAAGCCGGACCGCACGACGATCATCTACAACAACTGGGTCACCCTCACTAACATCCCGGAGGAGGCGTACCGTTATCAGCTCGGCGCGCGCTCCGCGATCGAATGGATCATCGACCGTTATCAAGTGAAGGTCGACAAGGCATCCGGCATCACCAACGACCCCAACGACTGGTCTGACGATCCGCGCTACATCATCAACCTTCTCAAACGGATCGTGACGGTCAGCTTGGAGACGATGAAGATCGTTGACCAGCTTCCGCCACTGGACATCGTGGAATAGGCGCTCACTCGTAGGGCGACGTATGCAACGGCTTGTGCTCTTCGACTTGGACAACACGCTCGTGAACCTGGACGAGGCGTTCCGGGAGTGGGTCGCGGAGTTTGTCGAGGAGCACGGCCTCGGTTCCGAGGCGGTTGACTGGCTGTTCGCTCTCGACCGGGAGGGCTATCCGCATCGTGAGGTCTTCTTCGGGGTGGTTCGCGAGCACTTCACCCTGTCCGAGTCGGCCGAAGAACTGTGGGGTCGTTATCGACGGCGTATGCCGTACCTGGTGCGCTGTCGGCCCGAGGTGATGGACGGGTTGTTACGGCTCCGCGCGGCAGGGTGGAAGGTGGGCATTGTCACCAACGGGACGGCGGACAACCAGCTCGGGAAGATCCAGCGGACGGGGCTGGCCGAGGCTGTCGACGCCTACGCGCTCTCGGGACTCGAAGGCATCCGTAAGCCGGATGTCGGGCTGTTCGAGATCGCCGCCCGGCGGTGTGGCATGAGTCTGGGCGCCGGGGGATGGATGGTCGGTGACCACCTGGTCGCCGACATCGGCGGAGGACGGGCCGCCGGCCTTCGTACGGTCTGGATCGACCGGGGGACGTGGCCGGGGCAGGAGCACGAAGCGGACCACGTTGTCACGGACGTGCTCCAGGCGATGGAGATCCTGCACGGCGAGCGCTGACCGAGGGATTGTGTCGCAGTTCACCGGGAGTGCTGTACAGCAGCGCCGTACAGCAACACCGCCTTACACGATCACACGACACCATCCCCTATCTACTGCTTCACCAGGGCGGGACGCCGCTGACTAGGTGTCTGCCCTTCCCTACGGATCAGAAGGTTAGGGGTTCGAGTCCTCTCGGCCGCGCCACACCAAGAAGGCCCTTGAACAGGCATTACGCCATCAAGGGCCTTTCTGCTTTCTCGATCGTTTCGACTTCTCTGTCAACACCCTCGCTAACAGGGTGGCTCCCATGGTTGTTGGGCTTCCATCCATGAAGCGACAGTGACTCTGGCGTCAGAGGTCTACCGGGGCACAGGCGCCGTTAGGTCTTGTGCCGCCCGGTGAGCCGGTACCCAAGGTGTGGTCTCCGTTCTGCGGGTCTGGATTTCGATCTTGTCGTATATGTCGCAAGACGATATATATCAGGTATGGCACTACGTGAGCAGAGTTACCTCGCGCTCCTGGCGCTCTCCGATGGTCCCCTGCACGGCTATGGTGTGATCAAAGCCGTCCAGGAACTATCGGAGGGCCGCATCCGGCTGGGCGCGGGCACCTTGTACGGCGCGCTGGACCGCCTGACCACAGAAGGTATGGTCACCGTGGTCAAGGAAGAAGTCGTCGACGGCCGCCACCGCCGCTACTACGGCCTGACCGGACAAGGCCGGGAAGTCCTGGCCGAGGAGACCGTCCGGCTGACCCGCCTGGCCGCCACCGCCCAGCGCCGCCTGCGCCTGCAGCCCGGCATGGGGGCATGATGGACGTCTACGAGCGGCGCTGCCGCCGGCTGATGCGCGCTTACCCGCCACGCTTTCGCGAGCACCGGGGCGAGGAACTGCTGGGCACCCTGCTCGACATCGCCGTCCCCGGACAACTGCGGCCCAGCCTGCGCGACAGCCTCGACATCGTCCGCGGCGGACTGCGGGCCCGGCTCCGGGGCCGTCCTCCCGTCGTTCAGTGGCTCTTGTACCGGCTGTTCGGCAGGCTCGTATCCGATCGGTACCGGATGTGGGTTCGCGACGACCTCCGCGGCAGACTGTACATCGTCTACGCTCTCATTCCCCGCGTCATGTTGATCGCTTTAATGCTCAAGGCCGTCGATGACCTCGCCCTCATCCCTTCAGGCGTGGAACTGTTGTCGCGGTGGATATTCCCTCTGTCTTATTCGCTCGGTATATGGAGCATCATGGCGACCAGGCGCAAGGCATGCGGTCGGTATGATCTTGAAGATGTCGACGCGTCATGAGCTGAGGTGGTCGCGTGCGACTGTTCGCCTGATCAACCTGGGACAGTGCTCCGATCATCGTCGGCAGGCGCACCTGCGACGGCTTCTCGCGCTCCTGTGCCGTAGGTGAAGAGGCGGTTCTGCGTCAGCCCTTGCCGAGGACGCAGAACTCGTTGCCCTCCGGGTCGGCGAGGACCGTCCACGGCACATCGCCCTGCCCGAGGTCGACGTCGGTGGCGCCCAGAGTCCGCAGCCGGGCCACCTCCGTCTCCTTGTCGTCAATGGGGTACGGCAGCAGGTCGAAGTGAACGCGGCTCCGCATGGTCTTCGTGTCGGGCGTGCGGCGGAACTCGAGATACGGTCCGACACCTTCGGCGGAGCGCAGCGTCGCGTGGTCGTCGTCCACCTCGTGCAGGGTCCAGTCCATCGCCTCGTCCCAGAACCGGGCCATGGCCCGCGGGTCGGCGCAGTCGACCACCACTGCGGCGATCGGTCCGGTGTCCCGGTAGATCTCCCGGGGCTCCAGCACGCGGAACTCGTTGCCCTCCGGATCGGCCAGGACCGTCCACGGCACATCGTCCTGGTTCGCGTCGGCGTCCTGGCTCGCGTCGGCGGGCGTCGCGCCGAGATCCTTCAGGCGTGCGACCAACTCCGTCTGGTGGGCCGCGGAGGTGGTGGCGAGTTCGAGGTGCACGCGGTAGTTCACCGTTTCGGGATCCGGGACGGTGACGATATCGATGTAGAAACCGGCGGGGTCCGGCCAGACGAAGCCCTCGGGCTCGAGGTTGGTCACACCGGGTCCTTCGCTGGACACGCCCCAGCTGAGTGCCTCCGCCCAGAACCGGCCGAGCGCCGCGTCATCCCGAGCCTTGAAATTCACCTGAACGAGTCGCAGTGCCATGCCGCCGATCATAGGCCCGGGTGGATGAGGAACCGTGTCCCCATTCGCCCGCTACGGGCAGGTTCGTTACCTGGCTGAGCGGGAGATCGCCGTGCCGGCCTCAGCCGGTCCACAGCTCGGGATCCGGCCACTTGCTCCTGCGGTCGGCGTCGGTCAGCGGCCGGTAGTGCGTGACGGCGATCAGGGCGCCCGAGGTGTCGAAGCCCCGGAACTCGGCGCTGTCGTCGACGTGGCGGATCGCGTGGGGCACGGTGACCAGGCCGCCGGCTGGAACGGGGACGTCGACGACCTCTCCGGCGTAGCGCACCTGCACGGTGGCCACCCGTCGCGTGGCCATCACCGTCAGGTCGGTCACCCATTCGGTGTCGGGCTTGTCGAGCCGGGCCGACAGGTCCACCAGGTGGTTGCCGCGCCAGTCGGGCAGCGGCTCCTCGGGCCGGTGCAGCACCCATTCCGGCATGCCACCCCCTCCCGAGGTGGGTGGCGGGTACTGCCACTGTCCTGCTGGGGAGCGCACTACCAGGTAGGTGTCGTCGTAGAGTTCGCTGTCTTCGTGATCGCGGAACAGGACGACGATCGATCCGTAGCGACCCCACCGGCCTGCCGCGGCGATCGCGGCCGAGCCGGGCGGGAGAGTCGCCGGAAGGGGCGGTGGGCCGTGGTCGAGGGCGGCGGACACTTCCTCTTCATCGATGAACCGGTAGGACTCGTCAGAGATCTCCTGTTCTTCGTCTTCCATGTGTCTCAGCGTAACGACGCCCAGGTCACGCGGTCAGGCAGGCTGCGTCTCCCCGCCGTCGCCGCCGCGCGGCGGCAGCCGTACGGCACCATCGCCGAGGGACTGTCGGGATGTCTGCTTGAGCCGTCACGGAACGGGCGCTGCGGGAGCTTTCGTACGGCGGGCGGGCGCTGCTGGTGTGCTGGGATCTGAACGGGCCGCGTGATCTCGGATACGCGGTCAACGGTGAGCACGTCACGGGGCTCGGCGTCACCGTTCCCGGGAAGCGCTGGGGACGTGATCCCCGGATGTCGATGCCGGAGTCCTAGACCGCGTAGACGGGTGCGAGGTCGACGAATATGCGGTAGTCCGAGATCAGGCCGTCGTCGCGGGTGCGCCAGATGGATACGGCTACGGCGCTGACATCCTTGCCGTCGAGCCGCTGATAGGTCACCTCGGTCTCGGCGATGATGTCGGCGTCCACCTGCCAGTTCCTGACGACCCGGTGCCGCAGGCCGCCGATGGTGGAGAAGAACGCCCGCAACCCGGCGGCGATGGCCTCGCGTCCCACCTGCGGTTCGGCATTGCCGAACCGCAGCGTGGCATCCTCGGCCAGCAGGCGGGTGAACTCGTCGGGGTCGAACGAATCGACTGACTGGAAAACGCGTCGCACCATCTCGTCGGTCATGCCGCCCCCTTCTCGCGCGGCCGGGATCACTGGTGGGGACGATACGGGGCGGAGGACGGCGTACAACTATCGCAAGGGTGGGGATCCCGTCGCCGTAGGACTCGTCGAAGCCCTCCGGCTCCGGGCTCGCCCCTCGCGAGGATCCTCGCGGGAATCTAGGTGCGGGGGCCGGTGCGCAGGACGGCGAACAGCCCTCGCGGGCGGGTGCCGTCCGGCAGGCTCCAGGAGCCGGCGACGTGGCCGGTCGCCTCCGGGGGGAGAGGCGCGTCGTCCGGGGCGGGACGCAGGACCCGGTGCAGACGGAGGGCCGCGCCCTGCGATGCGGGCAGCTCGGTGCCCTCCCGGTCGTCGACGGCCGTGACGGTGAAGTCCGCGGGGGTGAGGCCGTCGCCGAGGTAGGAGCGGGTGACCTCCCGGTCGGGGGCGTCGCTGACGTTCTGGTCCTGGGCCTGGACCCGGCCCTCGATCAGGGCCAGCAACTGGGCGACCAGCACCGGGTCGTGGCAGCCGTCGTAGGCCCAGCGCCGTCCCAGCACCCCGTGCTCCATGGTGCCGACGAGGGCGTGCTCCGCCCCGTCGAGCGGGGCGCCGCGATAGGTGAGCGGCACCAGGTAGGCGGCCGGGTGGGCGCCGGAGGTGTCGGTGACCACCATGAACTCGATCCCGACCTCCCCTTCCGGGTCGTCCAGCCGGAAGCCGCCAGCCTTGGCCAGCGCGGGTTCGCCGGCGCCGCCGAGATACCACGGCCGGGAGGGCAGCCAGGAGGTGAGAAGTTCCAGCTTGGTCGGCGTGAGGGTGGTGCGGTGGATGACGGCCATGCCCAGGATTCTCTTCCGTTGATCGGGACGATCTTCGTATCTTTCCATCTGCCTTCGGGGCGGATCGGCGAGGGGTACGGCAGCCGCGCAGGCGGTGCGCGGCGGGGACCGCATAAATAGAGCAATTAGCAAGAAAAGGAAATGGTTGACATTCACGGCGTCGAATGTCGATTATTTCGTTGATCACCTGAATGCTTCGACCAGTCGGCGAGTACTCTCCGGCGCATGCCGGAGACGGAGGAAACGTGCCGCACATCACTCTGGGCTCCGACGAGCCCGGCATTCGAGGGCTGTTCCGCTACCGGCCGGAGACCGCCGGTCCGTTGAACGAGCTGGCCGAGGTGCTGCTGCGCGGGGACAGCACGCTGTCACGCGGGGAACGGGAACTGATCGCGGCATACGTGTCGGGATTGAACCAGTGCCGGTTCTGCTGCTCCTCGCACTCGGCCTTCGCGGCCGCCCAGCTGCCCGAGGGAGCGGCGCTGGTGGAGGAGGTGTGCGCCGACCCCTCGGCCGCGCCGATCCCGGCCAAGCTCCGAGCCCTGCTGGCGATCGCGGCCGCCGTACAGCAGAGCGGGCGGAACGTCACCGGCGAGCATGTCGCCGCCGCGCGGGCGGCCGGCGCCACCGATCGGGAGATCCACGACACCGTGCTGATCGCGGCGGCGTTCTGCATGTACAACCGCTACGTCGACGGCCTGGCCACCGTCGCCCCCGACGACCCGGCCGCCTACGCGCGAGCCGCCGAACAGATCGTGGCGGTCGGTTACACCGGTACGGCGCGGCCCGCCACCTCCTGATCACCGGCGCCGCGTCCGAGAACCAGCCCTCCAGCTCCGGGAGAAAGGCCGCCGATGGCGTCTACCGTCCCCGTTCCCGTCCCCGATTCCCCTCCCGCCGACCTCCCCCGCCGCCGAGGATTGATCATCGTCGCGAGCGTGCTGGCCGGAGCGGCGCTGGCGGCGCTGTGGTCCTTCCACTTCGTCGACAGCGTGATCGGCGACAACGTCGCCAACACGCTGCTCGGCTACGACGCCAAACAGGCCGCGATCGACGGTCTGGCGGCCGGGACGCTCTTCGCCTTCGTCTCGGGGCTGGCCGGCACGTTCACCGCGTGCAACATCGCCGCGTTCGGTGCGATCGCGCCGATGGCCCACGTCCGGAGCGGTGGGGGATCCGCTGCGGCGTGGCCGGGCGGGATCGGGGCGACCCTGCGGCCGATCGGATGGCTCGCCCTGGGCATGACCGCGGTCTCGGCGGTCTACGGCGCGTTCGGCGCGCTCGTCGGGCAGCAGCTGCCCCAGCTGTCGGAGACGCCGGCCGGCTCGGGGATCTCCCCCCGGCTGCTGCAGGCGTCGATCGTGTTCGGCGTGATCGGCCTGGTCTTCGTCTATCTGGGTCTGGCCGCGCTGCGCGTGGTCCCCGATCCCTTCGCCCGGCTGTCGCGCCGCTTTCCCCACCTCCGGCTGGTCGTGATCGGCGCGCTGATCGGCGGGTTCCTCGTCGGACGGCCGTTCCCGCTGTTCCGCAAACTGTTCGAGTACGCGGTCGAGACCCACAACCCCTTCTACGGGGCGGCGGTGTTCGTCCTGCAGTCGCTGGGCAACATCACGCTGGTGGCCCTGCTGTTCATCGTGCTGATGCACGCGACCGGAGGCCGCTTCGCCCGCTGGATGACCGCCTCGCCGTCCCGGGTCGTGACGATCACGGCGGTGGCGTTCATCGCCTTCGGCGCGTTCACCTTCCTGTACTGGGACCTGCGTCTGCCCGCTCGCTTCGGCTACGGCTGGTTCCCCACGGCGCCGTGGCAGTGAAAGCAGCGGCGCCCTGGCGGTGAAAGCAGCGGAGAGGCACCGGCGCGATCGGCGCCGTGACAGCGCTCGCGATCTTGATGGTGAGGTGGAGATGCCGACCCCCGCACGATTTTCGTCCTCCGGGCCGCCCGACACGGCCCGCCCGACGATGGGAGTGGAAGAGGAGTACCTCGTCGTCGATCCGCGGACCCGGGCCGCGGTTCCTCACGCGGCGGCGGTGGTGAAGCGGGCCGAGGCGCTGCTCGGCGATCAGGTGGGTACGGAGATCACCCGGTTCCAGGTGGAGACCAAGACGCTGCCGTGCGCCGATGCCGGGGAGCTGGAGCGGCAGCTGCGGGAGCTGCGGCTGGCGGTGAACGCCGCGGCCCGGGAGGAGGGGCTCGCGCTGGTCGCCTCCGGCACACCGGTGATGGGCGCCGTCGTCCCGCCGCCGATCACCGACCATCCGCGCTACGGGGTGGGGATCGCCACCTACCGGTCGTTGCACGACGAGCAGAGCATCTGCGCCGGTCACGTCCACGTGCACCTGCCCGACAGGGAGCGGGCGGTGCTGGTGGGCAACCATCTGAGGCCCTGGCTGCCGGTGCTGATCGCGATGACGGCCAACTCCCCGTGGTGGGAGGGCCGCGACACCGGGTACGCCAGCTGGAGGACGCTGTGCTGGGGCAAGTGGCCCGTGGCCGGGCCGCCGCCGTACATCGGGAGCCTCGCCGAGTTCGACGAGCTGATCGGTGCGCTGACGGAGTCCGGTGCGCTGGTGGACCCTGGGACGATCTTCTGGGATGTCCGGCCCTCGGCGCGCCTGCCGACGCTGGAGGTGCGGGTGGCCGACGTCCCGCCCACGGCGGCGGAGTCGGCGCTGCTCGCCGCCGTCGTACGCGCGCTGGTGACGGTGTCGTCGGCGCGCGTCGAGAAGGGCGACCCGGGCCCGCGGCTGTCGGGAGAGCGGTTGCGGGTGGCGTACTGGCGGGCGGCCCGCGACGGCCTGGACGGATGCGGCGTCGACCCGGTGACCGGCGGGCTGCGGCCCGCCGCCGACCTGGTCTCCGACCTGCTGGAGCACATCGGCCCGGCGCTGGAGGAGACCGGCGACCTGGACGCGGTGACCCGGCGCTGGGCGTGGCTGCGCGCCGCGGGCACCGGCGCGGCACGCCAGCGGGCCGCCTACGAGCGGCGAGGACGGCCCGCCGACGTGGTCGACGATCTGATCGGGAGGTTCCTGGACTCAGCGCCGTAGCGCCCCGGTCCGCACCGGCTCCAGCTGGGCGGTCAGGAACTCGCGCAGCGGTTGCGCGTGCCGGACCCGATCCTTCCACTCGGCCAGGAGGTCTTCCAGCAGGTGCCGTTCGGCGAGCGGCTCGCCGTGCCGCCAGGCCCGGATCACCGGGTGCAGGAAGGCGCATTCATGAGCCCGGTCCGGAGTGGGATGCCGCTGGATGGCGAACACGTCGGGGTACTCCTGGCGGCCCCAGCGCAGCGTGAGGGTGAAGTACAGGCCGTGGCCGGAGAACCGGTCGCGGGCGTAGTCCTCCGGCAGGTCCTCGTAGTGGTGGATCACCCCGGTCGCTTCGTCGACCGCGTACGCGTCGCACAGGTACTCGAACTGGGTCCACAGGGCCGAGCTGTGGTTGACCCGCCGCAGCATGGCGTCGGTCAGCGCGTCGGGGTCGATCGGGAGCTCCTGCCGGGGCAGGGGCGTGCCGTCGTAGCGCTCGGCCAGCAGGGCGGACATCGTGCGCAGGTTGTACCGGAACCCGTCGATGAACGCCGAGGAGGCGCGCTTGAAGTCGCGCGCCTGCATGAGGGTTCCGGCGAAGTACAGGCCGTCGACGTTGACCGACTGGAAGTCCGGGCCGATGGCCGGGATGCGGCCGCCCGGGGCGAGCTCGGGTCGGCAGGATTCGTCGAAGAGGGTGGTGTCCATGGTGAAACCGGTGCAGCGCAGCACCCGGTCGTACTGCAGGACCGTCTGCTCCCCGTCGGCCAGGGTGTAGGTGATGGCGACTTTGAAACGCCCGTCCTCGCGCCAGATGCGATCGATGTCGCACTCCAGCACCCCGTGCAGGGTTTTGAACCAGTAGCTGTCCAGGAAGGCGCCGTACTGGCCGCGCACGTGGCCGGGGTGTTTGCTCGTCCAGGACAGGCGGACCGGGCGCGGGCTGGCCAGGTGTATCACGGCGGCGTGCGGGAGCAGCTCCTGGGAGGTCTCGAACGCCGAGTTGCCCTTACCGATGATCAGCACGTGCTGGTCGGTGAAATCCTCCCCCCGCAGGGACACGTCCTCGTATCCGGTGGAGAGCTCGATGCCGGGAATGTCGGGTATGTAGGGTCCGCCCCACCCGGTAGCGAGGATGACGCATTCAGCGTGGAAGGTCTGGCCGGCGGTGTGGACGGCGAAGCGGTCGCCGAGCTTCTCGATCCGCTCGACGGGGGTGGAGAAGCGCACGTTGAGACCGTGATGGCGCTGGAAGTCGCCCAGATAGCGCACCAGGTCGTCGGCGTGCGGGAAATACTCGCGAGAGTAGCGGGGGAACAGCAGCTCGGGGGCGTCGTTGAGCAGGGAGTTCCAGTCCCAGCGCAGCGCGATCTCCGGGTCGTCCTGGGCGGTGTGGACTTTGTTGAGCGAGATCAGCCGGCGGTGGCGCGGGTAGTGCCGGAAGAAGGCGCCCGGGGCGCTGTCGCGCTCCAGGGTCAGATAGTCGGCGCCGGCCCGATGCAGGAAATAGCTGATCTGCAGTCCGCCGGGACCGGCGCCGATGACGAGGTAGCGGTGGACGTGGGAATCGGTCTCCGTCGCGGTCACCGGCCCGCACGCTCCGTCGTGGCCGGTGCTGTGGCCGGTGCTGTGGTCGGTGCTGTCAGGCGAGGTCGAGAAGGAATGCGGTCCACCGGCCCGTCGGATTGCAGCACGGACGCTCCTCTGCGAGAGAACGAGGTATATACCGGGGAAGGGCGGGGGCCCGGCCCGTGCACATGATTGTCGCGCTCCCGTCGCGATGTCAACGGCTCGATTCCCCGGCCGGGAAGATTTCTGGAGCGCATTTTTCTCAAGCCCTTTCCTGAAATACCGATGACCTATATGATCTCCGCGGAGTAGTTATCCCTCTCGCCGATTCTCGTTGACAAGTATTGGTTTGCCGAGGTCATCGCGTTAAGGAGTGAACATGCTCGACCACCCCAACAATCTCCTCGCCCGTGAGAGCTACGACGCGCTCGCAAAGGGTGACGTGGCCCATATCCGCGACAACCTTCTCGCCGATGACGTCGTCTTCCACGTTCCGGGCGGAGGCCCGCTGGCCGGCGAATACCGCGGCAAGGACGAGGTGGCGGGCTACCTGACGCGGCTCGTCGAGCTCGCCGGCGGCGCGCTGCGGATGGAGCCCGAGTCGTTCCTCGTCGACGAGGAGCACAGCGCGGCGCTGCTGCGCATCCGGGGGGAACGCGACGGTCGCGTCCTGGACGAGAGGGGGGTCCAGGTGTTCCGGTTCCGCGACGACAAGATCGTCGAGCGCTGGAGCTATCCGCCGGACCCCCGCAGCGGCGACGAGTTCTTCGCCTGACGGCGCACATCCCGCCCACCGCCCGCCGGTACGGCGTGCGGTGGGCGGGATGCGCCGGCCCTCCTTCGCTCGGTTCTCCTTCGTCGGCTCCTCTTGCGTTCGTTCCTCCTTCACCGGGTCCTCTTGCGTTCGGCCCTGCTTCGCTCGCTCCTCCTTCAATGGGTTTTCTCGCGTTCGGTTCTCCTTGGCCGGGTCCTCTTCCGTTCGCTCCTCCTTCACTGGGTCCCGCTTCGTTGGGTTCTTCTCGTTCGGTCCTCCTTCGCTCGGTCCCGCTTCACTGAGCTCTTCTCGTCCGGTCCTCCTTCGTGGGGATGCCGCCGGTACGGCGGTGCGGACGGGCGGGGCGGGCGAACCTCCTTTCCGGAATCGTCATACGGGCTGGAGTTGCACGACCGGAGTCGTCATACGGGCTGGAGCGGAGTCGTCACGCGGGCTGGAGCTGCGCGTCCGCCAGGACGGCCAGATAACCTCCCGTCAGTTGCGCCCGCTCGGCGTAGTGGTCGGGATCGTCGGAGGCCGCGGTGCCCAGTCCGTCGACGTAGCGGTTGAACATGCAGAACGCGGCCGCGATCAGCACGGTGTCGTGTATCTCCAGGTCCGTGGCGCCCGCCTCCCGCGCGGCGGCCACCTGTCGCGCCGTGACCCGCCTCCCGCCCTGCTGCACGGCGCCGGCGATCTCCAGCAGAGCTCTCATCTTGTCCGACACCGGCGCCGCCTCCAGGTCCGTGTGGACCTGCTCGACCAGGGTCATCCCCTCCGGCAGCCGCAGGGCGGCGAACGCGGCGTGGGTGAAGTAGCAGAACCGGCACCGGTTCAGCGCCGAGACGTACGCCGCGATCAGCTCCCGTTCTCCGCGGGACAGGCTGTTCTCCCCGCGCAGCAGCACGTCGCACAGCTGGTTCAGTGGAAGTGCGGTCTCCGGACGGAACCGGAAAAGACCTCGGATTCCAGGTTCATCGGATTTCAAAGTGATGTACGGGCCGCCGGTTCTCCTCTCGTCGTTGTCCGGCCAGGTGGTCGAAAGTGTCATCTTCACTTCTCCTCGGTGTCGGGAAAGGCGGTCGCGGTCCGGCCGCCCGGTGGATCGAATTTATTTCCCTTTCTTTTCCGTGTGTTCAATCTCTGTGTATTAAATATGCGTCACCGCCGGTTTCCGCACCAGCGGCCTGCGATTCATCATGTTGACCGGAGGTGGCCGGTTCCTGCCGTGCGGAAGGTTTGACAGCCGATCGGGATCCAGCCCGGCCGGCGTGTAGAGAACGGGCGGACGGCTCCGACCTCATGGTGAAGGCGGCGCCGGACGGGCGCTGGGAACGCGGGAGGCAGTGAGATGAGCAAGGTCACCTGTGACATGGCGGTGTCCGTCGACGGCTTCGTGGCGGGGCCGGGCCAGAGCCTGGACAAGCCGCTCGGCGAGGGTGCGGAGGAGCGTCTGCACCGATGGATGTTCGACGAGCCCGAGCGGCACGCCGCGGTGATCGAGGACATCACCGCGGCCGGGGCCTTCATCATGGGCCGCAACATGTTCGGTCCCGGCCGCGGCGCCTGGGACATGGCGTGGCGCGGCTGGTGGGGTGAGGAGCCGCCGTACCACGCTCCGGTCTTCGTCCTCACCCACCACCCGCGGGAGCCGCTGCCGATGAAGGGCGGCACGACGTTCTTCTTCGTCACCGACGGGATCGAGGCGGCGCTCGCCCGGGCGCGCGAGGCGGCGGGCGAGCGCGACGTGGCCGTGGCGGGCGGCGCGCAGACGGTGAACCGGTACCTGGCGGCGGGGCTCATCGACGAGCTGCGCCTGCACGTCGCGCCCGTGATCCTCGGCAGGGGCGAGCGGTTGTTCGACGACGTCGGGGACGTCACCCTCGAGCCCGTCGGCGACCCCTCGGGCACCGGTCTCGTCACCCACCTGACGTACCGGGTGATCCGCTAGAGGGCCGCGTCCGGATCAGGTCCGGTCGATCGTCACCGGGTCGTGCAGACGGTCCCGTTGAGGGTGAAGACGGCGGGCAGCACGTTCGGGCCGCTGTAGTTGCCGACGAAGCCGATCGTGGCCGTCGCGCCGGTGGCCAGCGAGCCGTTGCCGGGCTCGTTGACGACCTTGACCTCCCGCCCGTTCTGCGTCCAGACGGCGCTCCAGCCGCTGCCCAGACTCTGCCAGGTCGTGGGCCAGCCGAAGGTCAGGGTCCAGCCGTTGACCGGCGCACCGTGGTTGGTGATGTCGATGGCGCCGACGTAGCCGCTGGCCCAGTCGGTCTGCTTGGTCAGCCGTACCGAGCAGGAACTGGAGGCGGGGGTGCCGGTCGTGAACGTCAGCGGCGCGGAGGGCGCGGAGACGCCGCCGCCGCCGTCCCGCGCGATCACGTTGACCGTGTGGCGGGTGCCCGGCTTCAGGTTGGTCGCGGTGAGAGAGGTGCCGGTGGTCTCGCCGATCTGCTCGCTGACGGCTCCGTTCTGGCGGTAGACCTCGTACTTCACGATCGGGCGCGCCCCGGCGGGGGCGGCGGGCCAGGAGATCGTGGCGTTCTTGTCCGTCACGTCCGAGGCGCTCGGCTGTCCCGGCGCGCCCGGCAGTCCCGCCGGAGCGGAGGCGGGACGCAGGACGATCGTGGTCAGGGAGAGGGGCGGCAGCGTCCGGCCGGTCGCGCTGCCCGTGGCCGAACGGGTGATGCTCGTGGCGCCGTTGGTGTGGGTCAGCACGGTGGGCGCTCCGGACGCCGGGCTGAAGCCGGAGTAGTCGATCTCGACGGGGTAGGAGGCGTCGGACGACGTGTTGATCAGCAGGACGGCCAGATCGCCGTTCGCGCGGCGTACGGCGTGCGCGGTGACCTTCGCCTGGTCGGTCGCGGCCCGGACGAACCGGTCGCCGGGGCGGGCGAACTCGCTCACCATCTGCAGCGCGTAGTACGGCGCGAAGGGCGTGTTCAGCGGCGGTTCGCAGACGCCGCCGTCGGAGGTGCACGTCCCGCTCGACAGCAGGCCGAAGTCGCCGTAGTCGGTGTGTCCCTCGACCTGCGTGACGTTGCCGATGCCGTTGTGGACGTTCCACCAGTCGACGGTGAACACCCCGTTGGCCAGCAGCGTCGCGTAGGCGTCGGCGGCGGCCAGCGCGCCGGGCTGGGTGTTCGTGCCGTTGCTGCTGCTGCCGGTGTTGAACTCGGTCATCGCGATGCCGACCCGCTCGGAGCGGGCCCCGGTGTGCTCGGCGATCTGCCGGCGGACGAGGTGGATCATTTCGGGGATGTGCGCGGTCTTGTCCAGGGCGCCGGGGTACCAGTGCAGGATCACGAAGTCGATCTTCTGTCCGGCGGTGGACAGGACGACCTCGTTCCAGCTTCCGGCGTCGTCCCCGGCGACTATCCCGTCGGGCCAGTTGGCCGGGGTGGTCAGCACCGCGCCGATCTTGATGGTCGGGTCGACGGCCTTCATCGCGTCGGAGTAGGCCACGACGTGGCGCGCGTACTCGGCCGGGCTCTTGTCAGCGTGGTCGTCCGCCTCCCAGGCGGTGCCGTAGTGGCCGTTGCCGTAGTTCTCGTTTCCGATCTCCCAGTACTTGACGCCGTAGCCCTTGGTGACGTTGGCGTGCCGCACCCAGGCCGCGGCCTCCTCCGCCGTGCCGGTGCCGTAGTTGGCGGTCACCATCGGCTGCGCCCCGGTGCGCCGTACGCCGCGCATGAAGGCGTCGAAGTCGGTGTCGGGCGCCACGTAGCCGCCGGGGGCGGTGTGGTCGGCCCAGTGGTAGATGTCGGAGTACGAGCCGCCGGGGTAGCGCAGCAGCTTCATGCCCGCGTCCTTGAGGAGGTCGGCGGTCGCGTCGGTGCCCAGATTGCTGTCCCAGATGGCATGGTTGGTGCCGATGCCGGTCTCGGGGACGGGGGCGAGCGCGGCGCGGGCGTTGACGGTCACCCCGACCGGGGCGACCTCCTCGGCGTACGCGGCGGGGACGTTCAGAACGGCCAGTGTCAGCAGGACGGCGGACGCGGCCCGTAACGGAGATCGTGGCATCGGCGCACCTCGCAACGGATAGCGGTATTCACTCGACGCCCCCCTGACCGAGGCACCATGATCATGGGCGGTCGCCCTCTATCCGTCAACAAACGGTGAAAGTTTCACGCCGGCCGGTCGGCTACGTGTTGCCGGCGTCCGGCGGGATGGGCTCGTTCAGCTCGCGGACGTACTCCAGCAGGTCGGCTTCGTCGATGACCTCGTCGGCGGGCGGGGCGGCGATGACGAGACGGAATCCCCAGCCGGTGTAGCGCGTGTCGCTCCGCTTGACCAGCGGATCTCTGCCCTCTCCCACGGTGTCGGCGGTGATGAGGCGCTTGAGCAGGCCGTCACGACCGGTCCAGAGCTGCCAGGAGACTTTTCCCTTGCTCTTGCTGCCGACGGGCCGGCCCGAGGCCCAGCTGATGAAGGCGCCTCCGGAGATCTTCCTCATCTCCTGGTAGCTCATGGAGCCCCGGTAGAGGAAGCCGCCGGGGACGGGCTTGCCGGTCGAGCACTTCAGCACGGCCTTCAGCACGGACGGGGTGTACACGTCGATCGGCTGCTGGCTGGCGTCCCGGGCCATGTCCCGGGCGGCGGCTCCCCTGTGGTGGTTCGGGAACCTGATCCACTTCTTGCCGTCCGGAACCGGCCCGGGGTACTGGTCGCTGTCGTCGTACACGTCTGCGCCGACGCGGATCACGCGGTAGGACTCGGACTTCTTGGACGGGAGCCCCTTGCCGCCCGGCGGGGGAAGGGTCCGCCAGGTGAAGTCCGCGGCCGCCGGACCCGACGGGGCGAGCTGGAGCCTGCCGTTGATCCGGGTCCCGCTCCCGGAGACCGCCGACTTCCTGCCGAAGAAGTAGCGGTTGGTCTCGGAGATCCGGACGCCGTGCTCGCTCCGGAGCTGCCGCTTGATCGCGTGCGCCGGATCGGGGGGCCCCGTCTGCGCGGTGGCGGGACCCGCGGCGACCGGTACGGATGCGATCAGCACGGTGATCGCCAGGGCAGCCCATCGCCTCATGGGGATTTATCCTTATTTCCGGGCTTTTGGGGGATTTGTTAAAAGCATTCACTGGGATCGAAGCGCGAAACCTGTCGTATCCGGTCTACCAGACCGGCCCGCGCATCCGCACGAACAATCCCTGATGATCCCCGTTCTCGTCCGCCCGCTTCCCCGTTCTCGTCCGCCCGCTTCCGCGCGCCCGCCGCTCCCTACGCGGGCACGAGGCGGGGACGGAGCAGGGCCAGTTCCCTGCGGGAGGATACGCCCAGCTTCGGATAGGCCTTGTAGAGGTGGTACTCGACGGTCCTGGGACTGAGGAAGAGCTGGGCGGCGATCTCCCGGCTGCTGTGGCCCTCCACGGCCAGCCGTACGACCTGGAGCTCCTGCGGCGTGAGGCGGTCGAGCAGGTCGGCGGCGGCGGTCCCGGCGGGCGTGACCGACTCCCCGGTGGCCTTCAGCTCGGCGCGGACGCGCTCGGTCCAGGACGTCGCGCCCAGCCGCTCGAAGGCGCGCAGCGCCGAGTGCAGCGGGATCCTGGCCTCGCTGCGCCGCCTGGCCCGCCGCAGCCACTCCCCGTACAGCAGCTCGGTGCGCGCCCTCTCGAACGGCCTGCCCCCTTGCTCGTGCAGTTGTACGGCCCGCGCGTAAAGGTCGCCGTCGTCTTCCACGAGGGCCTGGCAGCGCAGCGCCACGGCCCGCGCCCACGGCCTGCCGCCCGCCCGCGCCCATTCCCGGAACCTGGCCAGCGGTCGCGCGGCGCGTTCGGGCTCGCCGAGCCGTACGGCGGCCTCGACCTGGTCGGGAGCGGAGGTCATCAGGACCGTGGTGTGGCGGCCGGGGCCGAGCCAGGCGCGCTCCAGCCGTTCGAGGGACGGCCGGTAGCGGCCCAGGCCGAGGTCGAGGAGGCTCAGCCCGCAGTCGGCGGGCACGCCCCCGGCGTCGGGGCGGTTCTCGGTGAGCTCGCGCAGGCGCGCCTCGTCCCCCTCCATCGCGGAGATCCTGGACAGCGTGGTGTTGATCCGGCCGATGCGCCGGTGCTGCCCGGTGTCGGCGGCGATCGCGATCCCCTCGGCGGCGGTGGCCTCGGCGTCGCGGCGCAGGCCGTTGAGGAGCTGGGCCTGCGCGAGCTGGTGCAGGACCCGGGGGAGCCGGCCCGCCAGCCCCAGCCTGCGGCAGCGCGCCGCCTCGGCGGCGGCGAGCTCCTGGGCGACGTCGTCGGCGCCGAGGATCACGGCGGCGTGGACGCGGTGCATCCAGTCCGTGTCGTCCCGGGCCATCAGCTCGGCCAGGAGCGGCAGCCCGGCCGCGTAGTCGTCGTCCACCAGGCGGGCCAGCCCCTGGACCAGGGGGTCGGCGGGGGACAGGACGGACGCCGCCTGGACCGACGGGGCGTCGCCCGCGAACCAGGCGTAGGTGGCGGCGGTGCGCGCCATGGCCTGCGCGCCGTCCGGGGATTCCCGCCCCGCCTGATCGGCGTGGTCGAGGAGGAGACGGGCGGCCGCGAGCGGGTCACCCTGCTCGAACTCGACCGTCGCGTTCACCAGCGCCAGCCGGGCCCGTTCCGCCGGGTCCCGGCTCAGGGCCGTGGCCCGTCCGGCCAGTTCGGCGGCGCGGCGCATGTCCCCGGCGCGCAGGGCCAGCTCCGCCGCGTCGCCCAGCCGCCGGGACCGGGCCGCTGGGGCGGGGGTGAGCTCGGCCGACAGCTCGTACAGCCTGGCGGCCTCGGCGAGGCCGCACTTGGCCCGGGCCCGGAGCGCGGCCCCCTCCAGCTCCGCGGCGACGCTCTCGTCGGGGGCCGTCGCCGCGGCGGCCCGGTGGCGGGCCCGGCAGTCGGGGTCGGTGGCGGCCGCGGCGAGCGCCTCGTGCACCGCCACCCTCCGCGCGAGCGGCGCCCCCTGGTAGGCGGCGGCGAGGATCAGCGGGTGCCGGAAGACGGCGGCGGTGTCCGTGACCCGGCCGGAGATCCGTACCAGCCCGGCCCGCTCGGCCTCCCCGAGGTCTTCCAGGCCGACGCCCATGACCGCGGCCGCGCCCAGGACGCTGGGCAGGTGACCGCGGGCCTCGGCGGCCAGGATCAGCAGCATGAGCCGGGCGCGCTCGGAGAGGCGGCCGATCCTGCCCTGGAAGGAGGCCAGCACCCGGTCGGTCACCGGCAGCCGGCCCAGGGTCCGCGGCTCCTCGCGCTGGGCCGCGCCGAACTCGATGAGGGCGAGCGGGTTCCCCGCGGACTCGGCGATGATCCGGTCGCGTACGGCGGGCGGCAGGGACCGCCCGCCCCGCTCGTCGATGAGCATGCGGGCGTCCTCGGGGCCCAGCCGGGAGAGCGTGATCTCAGGCAGGCCGGAGGCGGGGAATGCCTCGTCATCGCGCGCCGCGAAGATCACGACCACCCCCTCGGCGGCGAGGCGGCGGGCGACGAACGGCAGGGTCTCGGCGGTGGCCCTGTCGAGCCAGTGGGCGTCGTCGATCAGGCAGAGCACCGGGCCGTCCTCGGCGAGGTCCGCCAGGAGCGTCAGGACGGCCAGCCCGATGAGGAACAGGTCGTGCCCGCGGGCGGCGCCCGAGCCGAACGCCTCGTGCAAGGCCCCGGCCTGGGACGGGGGCAGCCGGTCGAGGCGGTCGCGCACCGGCCAGAGGAGCTGGTGGAGTCCGGCGAAGGCCAGGGTCGACTCGGCCTGGACGCCGGTGGCCCGCAGGACGCGCATGCCGTCCCGCGTCTCCGCCCGCACGCCCGCCGGCGTGTTCTCCGGCGTGCCGTCCCGCATGTCCGCGGACATGTCCGCCACGTGTTCGAGCAGCGCCGACTTGCCGATGCCCGCCTCGCCCAGGATGACCAGCGCACCGCTGCGGCGGTGCTCCCGCGCCTCCGCGATCAGCTTGGTGATCGCCGCCAGTTCGGTGGTCCGCCCGTACAACACGGATCAAAGGTACGTGGTTCAGTACCGAAAGATTACGGATTCGCCCGGTAGCTTCCCGCTCGTACCTTCATGACCTGCCGGAACACCACAGGAGGCATGAAGTGAGCGAGTTGTTCGAGCCGCTGACCGTCGGCAAGCTGGACCTGCCCAGCCGTCTCGTGATGGCCCCGATGACCCGCAGCAGGGCGTACGGCGGGCGGGTGACCGAGCTGACCGCCGAGTACTACGCGCAGCGCGCGGGCGCCGGCCTGATCGTCACCGAGGGCACCCAGCCGAACGTGATCGGCCAGGGGTACATCCATACTCCGGGCATCCACTCCCCCGAGCAGATCGAGGCCTGGCGGGCGGTGACGGACGCCGTGCACGCGAAGGGCGGCAGGATCTTCCTGCAGATCATGCACACCGGCCGGGTCGGGCACCCGTCCCTCTACCCGGACGGCGCGCTCCCGCTCGGTCCCTCGCCGATCGCCTCGGGGGAGAAGCTGTTCACCGGCGAGGGGCTGGTCGACCACCCGGTTCCCCGGGAGATGACGCTCGCCGACATCAGCCGGACCATCGAGGACCACGCGGCCGCGGCGCGCAACGCGATCGAGGCCGGGTTCGACGGGGTGGAGTTGCACGGCGCCAACGGCTACCTGATCCAGCAGTTCCTCGCCGACGGGAGCAACCGGCGCACCGACGCCTACGGCGGCCCGGCCGAGAACCGGATCCGCTTCGCCGTGGAGGTCACCGCCGCCGTGGCCCACGCGATCGGGCCCGACCGCGTGGGCCTGCGGATCTCACCGGCGAACACCGGCAACGGCATCACCGAGAGCGACCCCGGGGAGGTCTATCCCGCGCTGGCGCGGGCCCTGGCGCCGTACGGCCCGGCCTACCTGCACGTGATGGAGACGGGCCCGCGGGAGATCACCGAACTGGTCCGGGCCGCGTGGCCCGGCGTGCTCGTCCTCAACCCGGTCACCGCGCCGGACGCCGCCCCGCACACGTCCGTCGAGGCGGGAACGGCCGCGCTGCGCGAGGGCCTGGCCGACGCGATCTCCCACGCCCGGCTCTGGCTGGCCAACCCGGACCTGCCCGAGCGGATCCGTGCGGGCGGGCCGTTCAACGACGCCGATCCCGCCACCTTCTACGGCGGCGACCGGCGCGGCTACACCGACTACCCGGCGCTGGAGGAGTCCCGCGACAGCCGGTGAACCGGTCGATCCACCCGTGTCCCGGCCGCCGGGTCACTCCGGCATCCGGGCGCGCAGGGCCCGGATGGTCCAGTCGAGCACCGGGGTCAGGCTCTCCGGGGCCGGCCAGTCGTTGATCACCGCGAGGCTGCGGAGATACCGCTCCCTGCGGGGATCGTTCGCGGTCTCCAGCCGGGTCAGCAGCCGGCGGCGGAGGGCGGCGTCGTCGGGATGGCCGCAGTCGTGCGCGTACCGGGCCATGACCGCCTCGACGACCGGATCGGCCTGGGAGGAGGACGGGTCGACGCCGGCCGCCAGGACCGGGCCGACCTGTTCACGGACCGCCGCGACGGGGTCGCGGCGCAGGGCGTCGCCGTCGCCCCGCGCCCGGTCGTCCGCGTACTGCTCGACCACGCGCCGCATGACGGCGCGGAAATCCGGGTCCTGGGACAGCCCGGCCAGCTCCACCCACGCCTCGACCTGCTCGGTCCCGGGGTCGTCGGGCAGCTCAGGGGTCATCGAGCGGGCGACCCCCCCGAGCCCCCCGAGTCCGGGACCGGCGTCCAGGTCGCCGAAGACGGCGTCGAGGAAGTCGGCGACCAGGCGCCGGCGTTCGTCCTCGGAGAGCCCGACCAGCTTGTGCATGAGATCCATCTCCTCAGGGGTGGGGTCGCGCCCGGCCACCGCCGTCAGCACCGCGCGCCGCAGGTTCAGCGTGCGGATCTGCACCGTCAGCGCCGCGGCGTGCGCCGCGGCGACCTCGGCGAGCGAGACCTCCCGGTCCAGGACCTTCCGGACGGTGGGGAGGTCCAGGCCCAGAGCGCGCAGTGTCCGCACGAGTTCCAGGCGTGCCACGGCCTCGGCGTCGTAGCGGCGGTAGCCGGCCGGACTGCGGTCGGTCGGCGGCACGATCCCGCGGTCGGAGTAGAACCGGACGGCCTTCACCGTCAGCCCGGTCCGCCGGGCCAGCTCGCCGATCGAGTAGAGCGTGTCGCCGTTCATGCCCCCACCCTCGCGCCTCCCCTTACGGGAGACTCAACCCCGCTCCCCGGACCCCCGGGCCCGCGGACCCCCGGGCCCGCGGGTCGCCGGGTGCCCGGCGAGACGACGGGACTACAGCCAGACGCCGGCGATCGTGCCGAGCACCAGCAGTTTCACCAGCCAGTCTCCGGCGTGGATCACCGCGAGGCGCCACGGGGTGTTCTCGTGGACGATGGCGCCGGTCCACAGGACGGCCGGGAAGCCGATCCACAGGACCAGCCCCAGGGCCAGGCCGCCGGGCCAGGTGTCGATCCCGGCCTGTACGGCCAGGCCGGTCACCACCCCGGCCAGCACGAGGCAGCGTCCGGCCTCGGCCGCGAACGTCCACGGTGGAGCCTTCACCGGTGGAGCGGTCGCCGGGGCGGCGGTCGGATCGGTGGTGGCCGGGCCGGTGGTGGTCCGGCCGGCGGTGGCCGCCGTACGCGCCGCCGTCAGCCGGTCGCCCAGGACGGCGTAGTAGAGACCGCCCAGAACGAACGCCACGACGGTCATGACGGGGACGATGAGGAGGACGGACTCAGGCATCGACGCCACCGCCCTCCGGCGCCGACGCGAGCGCGGTCAGGCGCTCACGCCACCACCGCTCCTCCCGTACGGGGGCCGCGCCGGGGCCCGAGCCGTCCGGGCCCGAGCCGTCCGGGGCCGTGCCGGAACCGGGACCGTCCGGGCCGGGACCGTCCGGCCGGTGGGCCGACAGGAGTACGGCGCGTGTTGTGGTGTGACTCTCGTCCGTCTTGGCCGTGCGCATCCGGACGAGTCGTTTGGAAGATCGTCGCGCAGTCAACGTCTGCTCCTCGTTCACGGCGGCGACCCGCGACTCACGCTCACGAGACCCCGCCGGAAAGGGCATGACATGACCGGCGTCCCGAGGGCTCGCGCCCCCTTTGCCCCCGCTCGGCCGGTGGCGTGAGCACCGGAGGTGGGAGTTGGGCGCGGGACGGCGCCCGATACCGAATATACCCGCGAGCCGCCCGGCGGCACAGTGCTCCGAGCTTCCCGCCGTCGGGCGGCACAGCGCGCCGGACCTTCCGCCGTCAGGCTTCCCGCCGCCGGGCCGGGTGAGGACCGCGCCCTGCCGTACGGGGAGCGCGCCTGCCAGTCGGTCACATGTGGCCTTCAAGCGCCGGGCTCCAGAGTGGGCGGCGTGACCCGCGCGAGGAAGAAGACGAAGAACGCGACGCCGACCCGGTCCCCGAAGGGGGACGCCGCCGGCCGTCCGTCCGGGAAGACCGCCGTGCACGGGCGGCGGGACCGGCCCGGGAAGGCCGGCGCGCCGGATCGGGCGCCCGCTGCGGAGTCGAGGCGTTCCGAGCTCGGAACGAACATCGGGGTGGTGCTGTGCCTGGTCATCCCGCTGGGCCTGCTGGTCTGGGTGCTGGTCGCGGTCGTCGACGTGACCGCGTCGGAGACGAAGACGGTGCTCGACGACGCGGGCGTGACCGGGACCGCGACCGTCGTGTCCTGCGAGGCCTACACCGTGGGGTCGGGACGGTCGAGGCGCACGAACTACGACTGTGAGGCCCGTTTCGTGTTCGATGACCGGTCGAGGGAACCGGTCGTCATCGACACCGTCCCGGAGGTGGAGGTGGGCGAGGTCTTCCCGGCCGTGCTCACTCCCGAGGGGGACCGGGTGCTGCCCTCGGGGGCGCGGGGCGTGTGGCGGGCGATCCTGCCGGTCAGTGCGTTACCGCTCACGTTCGCCCTCGTCGCGTTCCTCACCGCGCTCGTGACGCGCTCCAGGAAGGCGATCATCTGGACAGGCGTGGTGCTGGCGGCCTTCGGCGCCGTGATGATCGTGGGAATCGTCGTCGGGACGTGAGCACGCGGGACGGTGTCCCCGGGGTCAGCGGGCGGGGACGACCGCGCGGGCCAGGCGGCACAGGTCGGTGGGGCGCAGGGGGTCGGAGCGGCGCCACAGTGCGGGATCGAGGCTGTCCGCCTGCCGTACGTGCCCGGCCGTCTCAAGACCGTGCCGCTTCAGTACGGCCGACAGGTCCTCGGGAGCGAAGAAGGTCAGCCAGGGCTCGCCCCGCTCGGCGGCGGCGGGGAGGGCGAAGTCCGCGTAGGCGCTGCTCCGCTCGTCGCGGAGGCCGGGAGGCAGGGCGTACTCCATGATCAGCTCCGTGCCGGGGGCGGAGCGGCCGAGGGCGGCCAGCGTGGCGTCGATCGCGTCGCGCGTGAGGTACATGGACACCCCGAGCCAGCTCACCAGGGCCGGTCCGGACGGGTCGAACCCGGCGGCGGACAGGCTGGACACGAGGTCGTCGGTCTCGAAGTCCACGGGTACGAAGGTCAGGCCGTCCGGGCGGGAGATGCCCGCGGCGGTGAGCAGTTCGCGTTTCCACCGCTGCGTGGCGGGATGGTCCACCTCGAAGACCCTGATCCGGCGGGTCGGCCGGGGGCGGAGGGCGAAGGTGTCGAGGCCCGCGCCGAGTATCACGTACTGCTCCACGCCGTCGCGGGCCAGCTCGGCCAGGCGGCGCTCGGTGTAGTGGCTGCGCGCCGTCACCTGCGCGCGGACGCCGGACAGGATGAGATGGTCGCCGTGTACCCGGTGATAGCCGATGATCTCCTCGGCGAGCGCGCCGAGGAGGGGTGCGGCGACGGTGTCGCGGAAGATGAAGGGCTCGCGGTCCACCACGAGGTGGGCCGCGCGGGCGGCCGCCGCCATGACCGCGGTCTGGCTCGGCTGCGCTTCATGCATGGATCGTCGTTCCTTTCATGGCATTTCACGGTGCCTGGAACGATGATGCTAAATGCATTTTCAGCCTATTCGTCGCCATCATATCAAATGCAAATAAATTTCAAATCGCCGATCGGTGAACAAGCAATCACGGAATTTCTCGTCTTCCGTCGGCGGTCGCACCCGTTTCCCGGGCGGGGGCCGCACACCGGTCGGCGGCGCCGGCATGCGGAGATCGTGGAGATCTAGGATGGGGACTCCGATGAACCCTGAGACGACGCCGGGCCGGACGGCCGCCGAGCACATGATCGAGATCCCCGCCGGAGTGATCTTCCTGCGGGACGAGGGCACGAAGAGGGTCTGGAAGGCTGAGGTGAGGGCCTTCCGGCTGGCGTCGTGTCCCGTGACCCGCGAGCTGTACGGCGCCGTCCGCGGACAGGCGCCCGAGAGCCCGGCCGGGCCGCGGACGCCGGTGACCGACGTCTCCTGGAAGGACGCCGTGCGGTTCTGCAATCTGCTCTCGCAGGAGGCGGGGCTCGACCCCTGTTACTCGACGGGCGACGACCCCGACGGGCACGACGTGGTCTGGGACCGGGAGGCCGACGGCTACCGCCTGCCGTCCGAGGCCGAGTGGGAGTACGCGTGCCGGGCCGGGACCCCGGGCGACCGTTACGGAGAGCTGGACGAGATCGCCTGGCACCGCGGGAACTCCGGCGGCGAGGCGCGCGACGTCGGCACCAGGGCGCCGAACGCGTGGGGCCTCCACGACATGATCGGCAACGTGTGGGAGTGGTGCTGGGACGTCTACGACCCCGAGGTCTACGGCCCGTACCGGGTGTTCCGCGGCGGAGGCGTGCACGACCACCCGAGGGGATGCCGGGCGTCGTGCCGCCGTAAGAGCCACCCGTCCTTCCGCATCGACGACCTCGGATTCCGGCTCGCCCGGTCGTCGTGAGGGGTGCGGCTCCCCCGCCGTCCGGCGGCGGATGGACGCGGCCGGGTGGTCAGCCCCGGGAGACCGGAGCCGCGGAGGGGCCCGCGAGGGTCTCGGCCAGGCGGGAGAAGCTGTCCCCGCCGTGCCCGGCCTCGACCGCGCGCCGGGCGGCGGCCCGGGCGGCGTCCATCACCCCGGTGTCCAGGCCGCGGGCGTGGGAGACGTGGGCGATGTGCTCCATGCTCGCCAGGGCCGAGGCGATGGTGGACGCGTCGCCCGGGTGGACGCCGTCGTCGATGTGCCGCGCGAACTCGTCGATGACGCCCGGCATCAGATCACTGATCCCCCGGGCGAACGGGGCGAGCTCGGCGGCCGTGACGCCCTCGGCCCCGGCCAGGGCGAAGGCGTGCACGAGGCCGCTCATGGACGTCCAGAACAGGTCGAGCAGGGCCACGTCGTACGCGGCCGCCCGGCCCGGGTCGGAGCCGAGGTGGGCGGCGGTGCCGCCCAGGCTCGCCAGCGTCGGCCGGTGCTCGCGGTAGAGGTCCTCCGGGCCGCTGTACAGGACGACGGCCGAGGGACCCCCGATGGTCTCGGTCGGGGACATGATCGCGCCGTCGAGGTAGCCGATGCCGTGGTCGTCGGCCCAGGCGGCCGTACGGCGGGCGCGCTCGGGCGAGTCCGCGGTGAGGTTCACCAGGGTCCGTCCCTTGAGCGCGTCGGCGGCGGGCTCGACGATCGTGTGCACGGCGTCGTAGTCGATCACGCAGGCGATCACCAGCGGGCTCGCCGCGATCGCGTCCGCGGCGGTGAGCGCGCGGGCGGCGCCCTGGGCGACGAGGGCGTCGGCCTTGGACGCCGTACGGTTCCACACGGTGGTGGGGTGGCCGTCGCGCAGGAACGCGCCGGCCAGCGCCCGGCCCATCGGGCCCAAGCCGAGAACCGTCACCGGTGAGCGGTCGCCGTCAGTCATGTGCTTACTCCAAAGAGGTCGTCCGGATGGCCGGAGCCGTCCGGCCAGGAGAGGCCGTTCGGCCGGGGAAGTCGTCAGGTCGGGAGGGGGCGCCCGGTCGCGGGGCCTCAGTTCCCGGCGTGGTCCGTGTGCAGAAGGTCGATCAGGCTCGAGACGGCGCCGGCGCCCCGGCCGGCGGCGACGGCCCGCCTGAGCAGCGCCCCCATGGGCTCCACCAGCTCGGTGCTGACCCCCTGCGCCCTGCTGGCGTCCAGCAGGTTGACGTAGCTCGCCGCCTGCATCTCCACGTTCGAGTCGTCGGCCGAGTGGTCGCCGGAGTCGAGCGCCGCCGCCATGGCGGGAAGGCCGGCGATCATGGCGTTGAGCCACGCGACCACCAGGGGCGTGAACTCCGCCGCCGGGACCTTCTCCGAGCCGGTCATGGCGACGGCGTGGAAGAACCCGCCGAACATCCCGTACATCGCGCTGAGCAGCGCCAGGTCGTACAGCGATGCCCGACCGGCGTCCTCGCCCAGGTAGGTGGCGGTGCCCAGGGCGCCGAGGGTCCGCTCGTGGGCGGTGAAGGCCTCCTGCGACCCGCTGTAGAGGATCAGCGCCCCGTCCTGGCCGATCATCGGGGGCACGGCCATGATGCCGCCGTCCACGTAGTCCACGCCGTGCCCGGCCGCCCACCCGGCCGTCGTGCGGGCCTGCTCGGGCGTGCCGTTGGTGAGGTTCACCAGCGTCCGGCCCGTCAGAGTCCCGGCCACCGGGTCGAGGGTCTCGCGCACCGCCTCGTAGTCCAGCACGCAGATCACCGTGACCGGGCTCGCGGCGACCGCCTCGGCGGCGGTGGCGGCCACCGTCGCGCCCCGGGCCGCGAGCTCTCCGGCCCTGCCCGCCGTACGGTTCCACACGGTCGTCGGGTGCCCGCGGTCCAGGAGGGCCCCCGCCAGCGCCCGGCCCATCGCCCCCAGCCCGATGACGCTCACCGGTGAGCGGTCGCTGTCAGCCATTCCACGCTCCAGTTCGGTTCAGTCGCGCCGCATCGACGTGCGGGCGGCCCGGACCGGGAGATCGGCCGGGCATGTCGATGTTCACGCTTTACTGAACTTCTCTCAAGTACCTACTATTTTTTCAGGTACCCACCTTTTTGTAAGTATGGAGAGCGGGATGAAGAAGCGAAGCTACAACTGCGGGCTCGACGCCGCCGTCGACGTCGTGGGCGGGAAGTGGAAGGCGCTGATCCTGTGGGCGCTCCACCATGAACCCCTCCGGTTCGGGGAGCTCAGACGGACGGTGTCGGGAATCAGCGAGAAGATGCTGATCCAGCAGCTCCGGGAGATGGAGACGTACGGCCTGGTGCACCGTGAGGTCTACCACCAGGTCCCGCCGAAGGTGGAGTACTCGCTGACCGAGTTCGGCCAATCCCTCAACACCGCGCTCATTCCCCTCGGCGACTGGGGCGAGAGGCACATGGAGACCATCGAGGCCATCCCCCGCGACTGACCGGGTACGGCCGCGCCGGCGAAGAGGCGGGGGGCAGTCCGGCGGCAGGCCGGTGGAGGGACCGGCGGACGGGAAATCCCTTCGCGGGATTTGCGTGAATCTGGGACCCATGGGACCGGTGGGAATCCGGGATCCACGGAACCGGCGGGAACCCGGGCACCCAGGAATCCTGGTTCCGCGAGGACGGGGGATCTCTCGTCAGAGCCGGCCGGCGGTCGCGCTCCGGACGGCCCGGACGACCGCCGCGCTTCCGACGGGACCGAGTGTGATCGTGTAGTGGTTGACGCCGTCCACGGTGGACTCGGCGACGCCGGGCAGCCACTCGGCGGCCCGGCCGGGGGAGTACAGCGGCGCGTCCGGTTCGTCCAGCATGCCGCGGGCCGCGCGGAGGAAAACGGCGGGCGCCGGCAGGGGCCGGGGGAGGACGCCGGGCAGCGCGTACACCTCCGGGGCGTCGGCGAGCGCGGCCTCCAGGCGGCACGCCGCCACGAACCCGCTCCCCACGCCCGCCGCCTCCACCAGGTCGTAGTCCGCGTAGGCGGCGCACGCCTCGGTCCAGTCGGCGAACGCCGGATGCGCGCGCCACAGGTCGCGATACTCCTCCCGGGTCGCGAAGGTCCGCCGCAGCCGGGCCAGCACCGGTCCCACGGTGCGCTCGATCGCCTCCGGCACGTCGCCCGCGCCGGGCGGCAGGGGCAGCGGCGCGCCGCCGTCCACCAGGACCAGCCGGTCGGCCAGGTGCGGGTGGCGCCGGGCGGTCTCGGCCACGACGAACCCGCCCATCGAGTGCCCGGCCAGTACGGCGGGCCCGCCCCCGTAGCGGCGGATCACCGCCGCGAGGTCGTCGGCGTGCGCGGCCATGCCGTACGGCGCGGGCAGGTCCCTGCTGCCGCCCCGGCCGCGCAGGTCCACCGCGACGAACCGGTGGTCGCCTCCCAGCTCCGGGCCGACCAGCGTCCACGCCATGTGCGAGGAGGTGATCCCGTGGGCGGCCACGACCAGCGGTCCCCGGTCCCCCCACACGCCGACCCGGAGGTCGCCGCCCCGGACGGGGACGGTCTCCATCCGGTGGCCCGGCTCCCGGCGGCGGCCCGGCGTCGCGTCGCCGCCCCACGGCACGACGTCGCCGCCCCACGGCATCACGTCGTCGCCCGATGGCGCCACACGTCACCACCCCGCGGCACCGCGTCACCGTCCCACGGCGGCGCGCAGCACCTCGGCGAAGTCGGCGGCGCGCTCGATGTGCGGGCTGTGCCCCACCCCGGCGTAGACGATCTCCTCGTAGGCCCCGCCCGCCGCGGCGTACCGTTCGAGCACCTCCCTGGTCTGAGCGACCATCGGCTGCGGCGGGCACAGCTCCTCACCCGGCCAGCCGGGCACCGCGCCGAGTTTGCCCAGGTTGGCCAGGTCGAACAGGGACGCGTCCGAGACGATCTGGTCGGCGTCGCCGCGGACCCAGGTCACCTTCGGCTTGACGGGGACCGTGACCAGGTCGTCGGCGATGCCGAACCAGCGCGGCGCCATGGCGTTGAGCACGCCGTGCTTCCCGGCGCCGACGCCGGGCCACTCCTCGGCGGCGGCCGCGTCACCGGGGTAGTTGCCCTCGGCGACGGCGGTGGACAGCACGGTGTCGAGCAGCAGTTCCTCGTCCGCGCCGAGGCTCGCCGGGTCGGCGACGTAGTAAGTCCGCAGGATCGTGCGGGGGCTGGCGGGGGAGTCGGCGGTGCGGTCGCCGGAGACCAGGCGCTCCACGAACTCGGGGTTGGCCGCGCCCGCCCCGCCCAGGCCGAAGCCGTACGGCGACAGCGGCGCCTCCAGCACCAGTCCGGCGACCCGCTCCGGGGCGTCGATCAGCAGCTGCATCGCCACGCCGCCGCCCATCGAGTGCCCCACCACCACCGGGCGCGCACCCGCCGGGAAGACCTCCTCCGCGTCCAGCAGCGCGGCCAGGTCGTCGGCGAAGTCGCGCAGCCCGCGGGTGGCGTCGACGGGGACCGTGTCGGTCTCCCCGTAGCCGCGCAGGTCGGGGGCGACGATTCGCCAGTGCGCGGGCAGCAGCCGTACCAGCGGCTCCCAGAACGCCCCGGAGGAGCAGTTGCCGTGGACCAGCAGCACGGGCGGGCCGTCGATCGGCCCCCGGACCAGCAGGTTGTGCCGGAGGCCACGTGCGGTGAGTTTCATGTACGGCATCCTGGCAGGCGCGTTCCGGCGGGCAATGTGGCCGGACGCCATAGTTTTCCCGTTCCGATGTCGTTCTCCCCCGGGTCCGGCGGGCCCGGCCGGTGTGTCCGGGGGCGCCTGTGCCCGGAGGGCGGCCGGCGCGCTGCGGGACCAGCCGGCGCGCGGTCGGGTCAGGCGCGCTGCCGCTGGGCCGCGTCGGCGCTCAGAACGCTTTCGAGCAGGCCGGGGAAGAGGGCGTCGAGATCGCCGCGGCGCAGCGCGTTCATCTTCGCGGTGCCCTGGTAGACCTGGCTGATCACCCCGGCCTCGCGGAGCACCCGGAAGTGGTGCGTGGTGGTCGACTTGCTGATCGCCAGCTCGATGGCCGAGCACGCCGCGCCCTCCCCCTCGCCCAGCTCGGCGAGGAAGCGCACCACCTGCAGGCGCATCGGGTCGGACAGCGCGTGCAGCACGGCCTCCAGGCGGATCTCCTCGCGCTCCGGGTGATCCAGGGCCCGGGTGGGTGAGGTCGACACGGCGGCTCCTCCTGTTGCTCCGTCCAATTGTACGACGACCATCGTAGTTTGACACATGCCGTACTACGATGTTTATCGTATTAGGACGCGGATGCACTCGGGGCATCCATCCCCCCTCCCGATCAAGGAGCGTGACCGTGAGCGCGTTGTTCGAGCCCCTGAGGCTGCGGAGCCTGACCATCCCCAACCGGGCCTGGATGGCTCCCATGTGCCAGTACTGCGCGGCGGTCGACGGTCCCGACCAGGGAGTCCCGACCGACTGGCACCTCACCCACCTGGGCGCCAGGGCGGTGGGCGGGGCCGGGCTGATCCTCACCGAGGCCACCGCGGTGACGCCCGAGGGCCGGATCAGCCCCGCCGACCTGGGCGTCTGGAACGACCGTCAGCAGGAGGGGTTCGCCCGGATCACCCGCTTCCTGCGCGAGTACGGCGCGGTGCCGGGCATCCAGCTCGCGCACGCCGGGCGCAAGGCCTCCACCGACCGCCCCTGGCGTGGCGGCGCGCCCGTCGGCCCCGACCAGCACGGCTGGCAGCCGGTCGCCCCGAGCGCGATCCCCTTCGCCGAGGGCTATCCCGTCCCGGCGGAGCTGAGCGTGGACGAGATCCACAAGCTCGTCGAGGCGTTCGGCGCCGCGGCGCGGCGGGCGCTGGCCGCCGGTTTCCAGGTGGCCGAGGTCCACGGCGCGCACGGCTATCTCATCAACGAGTTCCTGTCGCCGCACAGCAACCGCCGCACCGACGCCTACGGCGGCTCCTACGAGAACCGCACCCGGTTCGCGCTGGAGGTCGTGGACGCCGTCCGCGCGGTGTGGCCGGACGAGCTGCCGGTCTTCTTCCGCATCTCGGCCACCGACTGGCTGACGGAGAACCCCGAGGACGACCGGGAGGGCTGGACCGCCGACGATACGGTGCGCTTCGCCAAGGACCTGCTCGCGCACGGGGTCGATCTGCTGGACACCTCCACGGGCGGTGTCGCCCCGGCGGCGCGCATCCCCGCCGCCCCCGGCTACCAGGTCCCGTTCGCGGCCCGGGTGAAGGCCGAGACCGACCTGCCGGTGGGCGCCGTCGGCCTGATCACCGAGGCCCGGCAGGCGGAGGAGATCGTCGCCTCGGGGCAGGCCGACGCGGTCCTCCTCGGCAGGGAGCTGCTGCGCAACCCGTACTGGCCGAACCTGGCCGCCCGCGAGCTCGCGGAGTCCGCGGAGCTCGCGGGCGGCGAGGCCCGGTGGCCCGACCAGTACCACCGGGCCGTCTGACCCGTCCCCGTCCGCGGCGGACCGCGGGGTCGTCCGTTCCCGCCGGATCACGGGACCAGGACGATCTTGCCCCTCGTGCGGCCGCCCGAGACGAGCTCGTGCGCCTTGGCGACCTCGGCCAGCGGCAGGCTCTGGTCCACGTGCACCCGCAGCTTCCCGGCCTCCGCCAGCGCGACCAGCTGCGCCAGGTCCGCCGCGGAGGGGCGCACGGACACCACCTCCAGCCGCACCCCCAGCTCGGCCGCCCGCTCCGGGGTGATGCCCCCCATCGGGCCGCCGAGCGCGCCGACGAGCAGGCCGCCGGGCTTGAGGGCGGCGGCGGAGCGCTCGCCGTACTCGCCGCCCATCAGGTCGAAGACCACGTCCACCGGCCCGGCCTCGGCCACGAAGTCCGCCGTGGTGTAGTCGATCAGCCGGTCCGCGCCGAGGTCGCGGAGGAAGGCGTGGTTGTCGGCCCGGGCGGTGCCGATGACGTACGCCCCGCGTGCCTTGGCGATCTGCACGGCCAGGTGGCCGACGCCACCGGCGGCGCGGTGGATGAGCACGCTCTGGCCGGCCTCGACGCGCGCGATCCCGACGAGCGCCTGCCAGGCGGTCAGGCCCGCCAGCGGGAGGGCGCCCGCCTCCTCGACGGTCAGGGCGGCGGGCCTGCGCACGATCTCGTTGGGCGAGACGAGCACGTAGTCGGCGTGGGCGGCGGCCTCGGCGGGGAAGGCGGGCATGCCCAGAACCTCGTCACCGGGGGCGAACGCCGAGATCCCGGAGCCGACGGCCTCGATCGTGCCCGCGACGTCCCAGCCGAGCGTGAACGGAGGCTCGCCGAGGATCGGGTAGGCGCCGGACCGCACGGCCGCGTCGACCGGGTTGATCCCGGCGGCGCCGAGCTTGATCAGAACCTGTCCGTAGCCCGGCTCCGGGCGCTCGACCTCGACGATCTCCAGTACGGACGGGTCACCGACAGTGGACTGGGTGACAGAACGCATCACGATCTCCTCATCAGGGGTTCAGCACGAACCGTGCGAGGTCAATCGTGAAGGGAACCGGTATCCCTAGGAAAGAAGGCACCTTTCCGATATATAGGTACCTTGTGGATACCAAGTGTGATGCGGGAAACTGGAGCGTCGACGCCTACCTGAGGGGCTGCGCCTCGCGGACGGTCCTGGAGGCGCTCGCCAACAAGTGGACCTGCCTGCTGATCGACGCCCTGCGGCACGGTCCTCTCCGGTTCGGCGTGCTGCGCCGCAAGCTCGACGGGATCACGCAGAAGAGCCTCACCCAGACGCTACGCGTCATGGAGCGCGACGGCATAGTGATCCGCACCGTCTACCCGACGATCCCGCCCCGGGTGGAGTACGAGCTGAGCGACCTCGGGCGGAGCGTGGCCGGGCTGATGGAGGGCGTCAAGCGCTGGTCCGAGGAGCACGTGGACGAGATCCTGACCGCCCGGGAGGCCTACGACCTGCGGGCGCAGGAGGAGCCCCGGCCGGTGCCCGTGGCGTGACGGACGGCGGGAGGGGCGGCGGGCGGTGCGGCGGGTGGTGTGTCGGACGGCGCGTCACGAGCGCGCCGTCTCGCCGAACAGCGAGGCCGGGGGTGTGGTGTAGAGGGCCAGGGCGTCGGCGGCGCCGGCCATGTCGGTCACGGGGTGGCGCTCCTCGGCGGACTGCCAGCAGAAGAACGCGCCCCCGTAGCCGACGAACACCCAGACCGGCAGGTGGGACGCCGGTGGACGGACGACCAACGCCTCCCCGCGCAGATCGGCGGAGATTCCGCGCTCGGCCAGGTGGACGCGGAGGGTGCGCAGCGATTCGACCTCGTCCATCCCGCCATTATCCATCACGGAGCGCTCATGTCTCGTTACCTGGAGTCACAAAACGAGAGTCGGGCGCCGGAATATCGCGACAGTCCCCCAGGCGTACGGCCCTTCAGGCGTCACGGCGCCGCAGCGTCAGGTAACCGCCGACGAGGGCGGCGGCGGCCCAGAGGGTGACGATGCCCATCCCGGCCCACGGGCCGTACGGGCGGCCGAAGTTCGGATCCCCGGACGGGCCGGTGAGATGCATGATCACCATTCCCGCCTGATCCGGCAGATACTGCGTGACGGCCTTCACCTGCGGGATGTTGCCGAGCCCCTGGGAGCCGAGGAAGAGCAGCGGGAGCAGGATGCCGAGCGAGAACGTCGAACTGCGCAGCATCGCCGTCACTCCCGCGGCGAAGACGCAGATGAGCGTCAGGTAGAGGCAGGAGCCGAGGATGGCCTGCGGCACCCCGGCCGCGTCCAGGGACATGCCGTAGGGGCCGAGACCCGCCTGCGCCGCGAAGAAGGTCGCCGGGACGGCGACCGCGGCGACGCCCAGCGCCGTCAGCGCCACGGCGAGCATCTTGCCGCCGTAGAACGCGCCGCGCCGGGGCACCGCCGTCAGGGAGGCGCGGATCGTTCCCGAGGCGTACTCGCCGCCCACGGCCAGGACCGCGAACGTCACCAGGGGAAGCTGGCCGATGGTGAGACTGTAGAAGGTGGCGAAGAGCAGGTCGGGGGAGTCGGGCCGCTCCCGGGACATGCCGGCGAAGTTGCCGCTGAAGCTGAGGCCCAGCAGATAGCCGGGACCGGCGCTGAGGGCGGCGCCCAGCAGCAGGATCGAGACCGTCGATCGAAGGGTTCTGATCTTGACCCATTCGGCGGCGAGGACCGCGCGCGCGGCGACCACGCTCATCCCCGCCTCCCGGCCCGGCGTTCCCCGGAGCGTGGCCCCGCGGCGCGGTGGTCCGCGCGGTCTCCGGTGTCCGATCCCGTGGCGCGGTGGTCCGCGCCGTCTCCGGTGTCCGATCCCGTGGCGCGGTGGTCCGCGCCGTCTCCGCTGTCCGGCGCCGCCGTCCCCTCCCCGGTGAGCCGCATGAACGCCTCCTCCAGCGACGCCGTCTCCATGCCGATCCCGTGCACCGCCAGGCCGCTCGCCGCGGCCAGATCGCCGACCCTCGCGGCCTCCGTCCCGTACGCCTCCAGCGTTCCGTCCGCCGCCTGCCGTACCCGGACGCCGGCCGCGGCCAGCGCCCG
The DNA here is from genome assembly GCF_016863135.1 of Planobispora longispora. Taxonomy (GTDB): domain Bacteria; phylum Actinomycetota; class Actinomycetes; order Streptosporangiales; family Streptosporangiaceae; genus Planobispora; species Planobispora longispora. Next base: position 82,331 of record NZ_BOOH01000014.1, on the reverse strand, counting down.
GCGCATCCGCTCCGGCTCGGGCGTGCGGATCCGGACGCGGGAGTGCGAGTTGGCCTCGATGAACTCCCGCGTGGAGGTGTCGGCGAGCAGCCGGCCGCGGCCGATCACGACGAGGTGGTCCGCGGTGAGCGCCATCTCGCCCATCAGGTGGCTGGAGACGAACACCGTCCGGCCCTCGGCGGCCAGCCCTCTCATGAGGTTCCGGATCCACCGGACCCCCTCGGGATCCAGCCCGTTGACCGGCTCGTCGAGCAGGAGCACCGGCGGGTCCCCCAGCAGCGCCGCGGCGATGCCGAGCCGCTGGGTCATGCCGAGCGAGAAGCCCCGGACCCGCCGGCGGGCGACCTTCTCCAGCCCGACCAGCTCCAGCACCTCCCGGACGCGGGAGGCGGGGATCCGGTTGCTCCGCGCCATCCAGAGCAGGTGGCCGTACGCGCTGCGGCCGGGATGCACCTCCCCCGCCTCCAGCACGGCCCCGACCCGGCGCAGCGGGTCGGCCAGCTCGCGGTAGCGGCGGCCGTCGATGAGGGCCCGGCCCCCGGTGGGGTGGTCGAGGCCCAGGGCCATCCGCATCGTGGTGGATTTGCCGGCCCCGTTCGGGCCGAGGAACCCGGTCACCCGGCCCGGCCGCACGGTGAAGGAGAGCCCGTCGACCGCGACCGTGTCCCCGTACCTCTTGCTGAGGTTCTGTATGTCGATCACGCGGCCCACGCTAGGAATCGGGACCGCTCCCGCGCAGTCCTCGAAAGTGCCCGGTTCCCGCCGACGAAAGTCGACGGGGCGGCCGGCACGGCGACCGGGAGCGGACCGGGACGTAGTCTGCGCGGTATGGGCCGATACCGCAGCATGGGCCGACATCTTCTCGCCGTCGTCGTGGTCCTGGGCGACACGGCGCTCGTGGTGGCCGCGGGGCGGGGCGCCCCGCTCTCGTGGGGGACGGCGGGGTACGCGCTGGCCGTGGGGCTGGTGATCATGCTGTGCCGGCGGTCCCCGGCGGGAGCGTTCGCGTCCGCGCTGACTCTCGCCTCGCTGGCCGGCGGCACGTATCTCCTCCTGCTGTGGACCGCCTACCACGCCGGGCGCGGGATCACCTCGCCGCGGAGCCTGGCCGTGGCCGTCGGCGCGGCGTGCGGCGGCCTCGCCGTGCAGTTCGTGCTCCTGCCCCCGTCCGTGGCGGAGGCTCCTTTCTTCGTGTACGCCTACCTCGTGTTCGTCGCGCTGCCGCTGCTGGCCGGCCGGTACCTCGCCCAGCACGAGCGGCTGGTCTCCACGCTCGACCGGCACAACCGGCGGCTCCGGCAGGAGCGGGAGCTCCTCGCCGAGCGGGAGCGGCTGCGCGAGCGGCTGCGGATCGCCCGGGACATGCACGACTCCCTCGGGCACCGGCTCAGCCTCGTGTCGGTCCAGGCGGCGGCGCTGGAGGTGTCGCCGCTGCCCGCACCGGAGCGGCAGGCGGTCCGGCAGCTGGCGGGAGCGGCGCGCGCCGCGATGGACGAACTGTACGAGCTGGTCGGGACGCTCCGGGCGCAGGACGAGCCGCCGGTGCGGTCATTCGGCGCGGAGACGCTCGGAACGCTGCTGGAGGAGTTCCGGGCGGCGGGGGTCACGGTGGTGGAACCGCGGTGGCGGGGGGAATCCCGGGCGTTGTCCCCGGCGGCCGGGGAGGCGGTGTACCGGGTGGTCGAGGAGGGGCTGACCAACGCGGTCAAGCACGCTCCGGGCCTGCCGGTCACGGTGAACGTCGCGTGGGAGCCGGACGCGCTGCTGGTCACCGTGTCCAACCCCGTCCCGGACGGCCCGGCCGCCGTGAGCTCCGGGAACTCCGCGAGCTCCGCGGGCTCCGGCGGTTCCGGACACGGTCTGGCCGGGCTGGGTGAGCGGGTGCGGCTCGCCGGCGGTTTCCTGGACCACCGCCGGTCGGCCGAGGAGTTCCGGCTCTTCGCGATGGTGCCCGCCAGCGGTGCGGAGACGGCCGTCACGGAGGCCCCCGGAGAGATCCCCGGCGACGGGCCGTCCGGGGCGGAACGCGTCCGGACGGTCGCGCTCGGTCTCGCCGCGGCGATCGCGATGATCGGGATCCTGTCCGCGGGCGTGGTGGTGGGGGTGAGATGAGTTGATCAAAGTCCTGGTCGCCGACGACGAGCCGCTGATCACGGCCGGCATCCGCACCGTGCTGGAGTCGGCGGGCGACATCGAGGTGGTCGCCGAGGCGGCGGACGGCAGGGCGGCCGTCGAGGGGGCGATCAGGCACCGGGCCGACGTGGCGCTGGTCGACATCAACATGCCGGTGCTGGACGGCCTGGGCGCGGCCGAGGAGCTGCGCCGCCGGATGCCCGGCCTGCGGACCGTGGTGCTCACGGCCTTCGGCGCGGAGCCGAACGTGCTGCGTGCCGTGCAGAACGGCGTGGCCGGCTTCGTGCTCAAGAACTGCACGCCCGATGAGCTGATCCGCGCGGTCCGGGCGGCGCACCGCGGGGACGCCTACCTGTCCCCCGCGGTGACCCGGACGGTTCTGGACATGGTCACGCCGGCAGAGGCCCTCCGCCGGAAGGAGGCGGCCGACCGGCTGGCGGCGCTGGCGCCCCGCGAGTCGGAGGTGGTGGGCCTGCTGGCCGAGGGGCTGTCCAACGCCGAGATCGGCCGCCGGCTGTACATGAGCGAGACGACCATCAAGACCTACGTGAGCCGGATCCTGGCCAAGCTCGGCTGCTCGAACCGCGTGCAGGCCGCGCTGCTCGTCCGCGACGCCGGTCCGCGCGGCTGACGCGGCGTCGGTTCGCGCGGCTGACGCGGCGGGCGGGCGAGAAGCGGGCGGGGCTGGCGCGGGCGTCAGGCGGGGATGGAGATCCCGACTCCGCCGCGCGTGCGCGCGCCGTACCGCTCCTTCTCCCCGGCGATGTCCAGCGGCTTGATGCGTGAACGCCCGGCGAGGGTCTCCTCGGTGATGAGGTGGGCGGGGACCAGCCAGGAGACCTCGAACTCCAGGCCGTCGGGGTCCTTGGCGTACAGCGCCTTGGTGGTGGAGTGGTCGGAGGCGCCGACCAGCGCGCCGAGCGCGCCGAGCTTGGCGGCGATCCGCTCCAGTTCCTCCAGCGTGTCGACCTCCCAGGCCAGGTGGTAGAGCCCGACGGTGGAGCGGCCGGCCGCGGAGGGGCCCGCCTGGGCGCCGATCTGGAACAGGCCGAGGTCGTGGTCGTTGGTGGATCCGGACGCCTGGAGGAAGGCCGCGCCGGGCATGCCCATGACGGCCTCGAAGCCGAGGGCGTCCCGGTAGAAGGCGACGCTGCGCTCGACGTCGCGCACGTACAGGACCGCGTGGTTGAGGCGCTGGATGGGCATGGTTCCCCCTGGAGCCGACAAGAACTTGAACTCTCAAGTACCGTACCTCGTAGAACTTGAGAGTTCAAGTAAACTGGTGTCATGACGAGATGGCTGGATGAGGACGAGCAGCGGACCTGGCGGGCCTTCCTGGCGGCCTCGCAGCGGATCCAGGAGGATCTCGACCGCCAGTTGCAGCGGGACTCAGGCATGCCGCACGCCTACTACGCCATTCTGGTACGGCTGTCGGAGTCGCCCGAGCGCAGGATGCGGATGAGCGAACTGGCTGCGGCGGCCAACTCCTCGCAGAGCCGGCTCTCGCATGCGGTGGCGCGGCTGGAGGAGCGCGGCTGGGTCCGGCGCGAACCGTGCCCCGCCGACCGGCGGGTGAGCTGGGCCGCGCTCACCGACGAGGGGTTCGCCGTGCTCGCCGCGGCCGCCCCGGGCCACGTCGGAGCGGTGCGGCAGAGCCTGTTCGACCGGCTCTCCGCCGATCAGGTCGAACAGCTCGCCACGATCTGCGCGGCAATCCTGCGGGAGCCCGGCTCCTGACGTACCGTTGCCCCCGACCATTCGACCCAGCCGACTCGACAGGGGGAAACGGCGAATGACGGAGGCTTCTCTCGCCCGGACGGAAGTGATCGGGAGGGACACCGGATACGACGCGGAGCGCGCGCTCTTCCGGATCGTCCACGAGGTCGCGGTGGAGTACGCCGGGGCGGCCGTGCCCGAGGTGGTCGCCGTGCTCCGGCGCCGGCTGGGCGGGGTGCCCGGCCTGGACGGGCCGGACCTCCGCCGCGTCGCCGAGGAGATCAGCGTGGGCCGGGACCCCTCCGGCCTGTAGTCATGTGACCGCCCGGGTCGGCGATGACCCGCTGCAGGACGCTCCCTGCGGCGCCGAGGGCCGCCGCGTCGGCGCCGAGCCGTGAGACGGCCAGCTCCGGCACGGCCCGGCGCATCGCCCCCAGCCGGTCGGCCAGGGCGGCGCGGGCCGGGCTGGAGATCCAGGGGAAGAGCGGGGCGAAGACGCCGCCCAGCACGATCGTGCCGGGGTCGAGCAGGTTGATCGCCGAGGTGAGGGCGATCCCCAGCGCGTCCCCGGCGCGCTCGCAGGCCAGCAGCGCGGCCGCGTCGCCCTCCTGGAGGCGGCGGACCAGCTCGGCCAGGGCGGGGGAGCCGCCGGGCCCCGCCCCGGGCGCGGCGGGGGGGAGGGCGCCGGGCGCGGAAGAGGGCGGCAGGTCCAGGCCGGCCGTGGAGGAGGCCGACAGGTCAAGGCCGGTCGCGGGGGAGGGCGGCAGGTCCAGGCCGGCGGTGCGGAGCAGGGCCTCTTGACCGGCGTACTGCTCCAGGCAGCCCCGGCCGCCGCAGCGGCAGGCGGGGCCGTCGGGGGTGACGATCACGTGGCCCAGCTCCCCGGCGAGGCCGCGGGCGCCCCGGAAGAGCGTCCCCCCGACCACCAGCCCGGCGCCGATGCCGATCTCGCCCGACACGTGCAGGAAGTCGTCGGGCCCCGAGCCGAACCAGAGCTCGCCCAGGGCGGCGAGGTTGGCCTCGTTCTCCACCTCCACGGGGAACTTCCCGCCCGCCTCCACAGGGAGGCCGTCCAGGAGGTCGCCGACGCGGACGTCGCGCCAGCCGAGGTTCGGCGCGCTGTGCAGCAGGCCGCCGTCCACGGGGCCGGGGACCGCGAGTGCGGAACCGGCGATCACCAGGCCCGCCGTGCGCGCTTCATCCACAGCCCTGTGGATAAGTTTCCGCAGGTGGGTAAGGGTCTCCAGGGGTGTGCACGCCCTGTTGTCCACAGCCTGTGCATAGCGCAGCCGTACGGTGAGCGTGAGGTCCACGACGCACACGGAGAGGTAGTCGACGTTGATCTCCAGTCCGAGTGCCGCGACCCGCTCGCCGCTCAGGGCGAGCGTCGTGCCCGGCCGGCCGCGCTCGCCGTCCCGCAGCGTCCCCGTCTCGGTCACCATGCCCGCCGCGATCAGGTCGCCGACCATCTTGGAGACGGTCGTCTTGGTCAGCCCGGTGATCTCGGCCAGCGCGGCGCGGGTGACGGGCCCGCTCCGGCGCACCTCGGACAGGACCACCCCGAGATTGCGCGCGCGCATCGAGTCGTGCCGTACGGCCTGCGTCATGGAACCCCGCGTCGTCATGGAACCCGTCGTCATCGCATCCGGTGTCATGGAACCACCTGTGGAACCCGGCCGGGTCATCCGGAACCCGACCCCTTGACGTTCTCACTCCCTGGACTCATATTAAATCCATAAAGTGGATTAAATCGGAGGAACGCCTCATGAACGCCTACACGCCCACCCCGCAGGACCGCTTCACCTTCGGCCTGTGGACGGTCGGATGGCAGGCCCGCGATCCGTTCGGCGACGCCACCCGGGCCGCGCTCGACCCGGTGGAGACCGTCCACAGGCTGGCCGAGCTCGGCGCGTACGGCGTCACCTTCCACGACGACGACCTGCTGGCCGTCGAGCCCGACCGGGACAAGGCGATCGAGCGCTTCAAGGGGGCGCTGGCCGAGACCGGGCTGAAGGTCCCGATGGCCACCACGAACCTGTTCACCCACCCCGTCTTCAAGGACGGCGCGTTCACCAGCAACGACCGCGACGTCCGGCGCTACGCGCTGCGCAAGGTGATCCGCAACATCGACCTGGCCGCCGAGCTGGGCGCGACCACCTACGTCTGCTGGGGCGGCCGGGAGGGCGCCGAGTCCGACGCCGCCAAGGACGTCAAGGCCGCGCTCGACCGCTTCCGGGAGGGCTTCAACCTGCTGACCTCCTACGTGATCGACAAGGGCTACGACATCCGGTTCGCCATCGAGCCCAAGCCGAACGAGCCGCGCGGCGACATCCTGCTGCCGACCGTCGGCCACGCGCTGGCCTTCATCAGCGAGCTGGAGCACCCCGAGCGGGTCGGCCTCAACCCCGAGGTGGGCCACGAGCAGATGGCCGGGCTGAACTTCGTGCACGGCATCGCCCAGGCCCTCTGGCACGGCAAGCTCTTCCACATCGACCTCAACGGCCAGCACGGTCCCAAGTACGACCAGGACCTGATCTTCGGTCACGGCGACGTGAAGAGCGCGTTCTTCCTGGTGGACCTGCTGGAGAACGAGGGCTACGACGGCCCCCGGCACTTCGACTACAAGCCGCTGCGCACCGACGACGCCGCCGACGTCTGGGAGTCGGCCGCCGCGAACATGCGCACCTACCTGATCCTGAAGGAGAAGTCGAAGGCGTTCCGCGCCGACCCCGAGGTGCAGGCGGCGCTGGCCGCCAGCCGGGTCGGCGAGCTGGCGCAGCCGACGCTGGCCCCGGGCGAGACCCTCGAGGACCTCGCCCGCGACGACTTCGACCTCGACGCCGCCGCCGAGCGCGGCTTCCACTTCACCCGCCTGAACCAGCTCGCCCTGGAGCACCTGCTCGGAGTGCGCGGATGACGCTCGTGGCCGGGGTGGACTCCTCCACCCAGAGCTGCAAGGTGGTGATCCGGGACGCGGACACGGGCGTCCTGGTGCGGCAGGGCAGGGCGGCCCACCCCGAGGGCACCGAGGTCGATCCCGAGGCGTGGTGGACGGCGCTGGGCGAGGCGGTCGACCGGGCGGGCGGGCTGGACGACGTCGCGGCGGTCAGCGTGGCGGCGCAGCAGCACGGCATGGTCTGCCTCGACGAGTCCGGAAACGTCGTGAGAAAGGCGCTGCTCTGGAACGACACCCGGTCGGCGCGCGCCGCCGTGGACCTGGTGGACGAGCTGGGCGGGCCGGCGAAGTGGGCCGAGGCGGTCGGCAGCGTGCCGGTCGCGTCGTTCACGGTGAGCAAGCTGCGCTGGCTGGCCGAGCACGAGCCGGACAGCGCCCGCCGCACCGCGTCGGTCTGCCTCCCGCACGACTGGCTGACGTGGCGGCTGGGCGGGGCGGCCGGGGAGCTCGTCACCGACCGGGGTGACGCCTCCGGGACCGGCTACTGGTCCCCCGCGACCGGGGACTACCGGACCGACCTGCTCCAGGCCGCCTTCGGCTCCGTCCCGCAGCTCCCCAGGGTGCTGGACCCCCGGGACGGCGCGGGCGAGGTCCGCCTCGCCCGCGACCCCGGTCCGGACGCGCGGCTCGCGCCCGGCACCGGGGACAACATGGCCGCCGCCCTCGGGGTCGGGGCCCGGCCCGGGGACGTGGTGGTCTCGATCGGGACGTCCGGGACGGCGTTCGCGGTGGCGGAGAGCCCGAGCGCGGACCCGACCGGGGCCGTGGCCGGGTTCGCCGACGCCACCGGGCGGTTCCTGCCCCTGGTGTGCACGCTCAACGCGGCCCGGGTGCTCGACGCCGCCGCCCGGCTGCTGGGCGTGGACCTCGACCGTCTGGGCGAGCTGGCGCTCTCGGCCCCCGCCGGAGCCGGGGGACTGGTCTGCGTGCCGTACCTGGAAGGGGAGCGCACCCCGAACCTGCCCGACGCCACCGGGTCGCTGCACGGGCTGACCCTGGCCACCTCGACCCCGGCCCACCTGGCCAGGGCCGCGGTGGAGGGCATGCTCTGCCACCTGGCCGACGCCTTCGACGCCCTGGGGCTGGACCCGGCCCGGGTGCTGCTCATCGGGGGCGGGGCCAGGTCGGAGGCGGTACGGCGGATCGCCCCCGCCGTCTTCGGGCGGCCGGTGGCGGTGCCCGAGCCCGGGGAGTACGTCGCCGACGGCGCGGCCCGCCAGGCCGCCTGGCTGCTGGCCGGGGGCGACGAGCCGCCCGCCTGGGAGACGAGCCCGGCCGGGCATTACGAGGCCGACGCCGTCCCCGAGATCAGGGCACGCTACGCCGAGGCCCGCGACCGGGGCTGATCCCCCGGAGCCGCCTCCGGACCCTCCACACCCGACTGGTGCGCGGGGGTCCCTGCCCGGGACCTCGGTGCCTGGCTGGTTTCGGGGGGTTCCCGCACCCCCGTCCTCGGCGCTTGGCCGGTGTGGGGGTTTCCGAGGCCGGGGCCGAGGGCGGGCGGGCGGGTGCGCGGGGCCGCTGCGGCGGGTCTCGGGGTCACGGGGGTCAGGGGTGGGATCAGGGTCGGGTCAGGGGTCACTCCGGATGTTCGGAGGGGCCTTTCCGGGACAGGGTTAGATCATGCTCCGGTTGAAGACGTTCCTCCCCCTGATCGCCTGCGCGGGAATCGTGGCGGCGGCCGTCGCGGCCGTGGTCGGACAGATCGACCCCGACCCGTACCTCGACCCGCTCAACCTGACGGTCAGCGAGTACGCCGTGCTGGACCGGGGCGGGGCCACCGAGTTCTCCATGATGGCGCTGGGCGTCGGATCGCTCGCGCTGGTGGCCGGCCTGCGGATGGCGCAGGCGCCGGTGGGGGCCCTGGCGGAGCGGCTGATGCTGGTGTGGAGCGGGGCGCTCCTGCTCATCGCGATCGTGCCCACCACCGCACCGGGCCTGGCCCTGGACCTGCCCGCCCAGGTCCACCGCTACGTGTCGATCACCGCGTTCGTGGTGATGCCGGTGGCGGGGGCGCTGATGGCGGCGCGGTTCGGCCGGGACGAGCGATGGCGGGCGGTGGCCAGGCCGCTGGAGTGGCTGGCGCTGGCCGGGGGGTTCGGGCTGCTGGCGATCACCTACGTGGCGCTGCCGGGTGACCGGGTGCTGATCGGCCTGGTCGAGCGGGTGCTGCTGGGCACCGAGGTCGCGCTGGTGGGCGTGCTGGCCGTACGGCTCGCACAGCTGACCTGGCCGCGGGCCGTCCGCCTGCCGTGGAACGTGCGGGCCGTCCGCCTGCCGCGGGGAACGCGGGGCTCGCGGAGCTCGCGGATCGCCGTGGGGTGACCCCGGCCCGTCCCGGGTCGACTCACCCGTGGCTCGTCTGATCCGTAGCTCGCCTCACCCGTCGTGGCTCAACTCACCCATGGCCCGTCTGATCCGCAGCCCGCCTCACCCCGCGACTCGCCGCGGGGTGATTCACTTGTGACCCGCGGCGTGACGACCCGCCCGTCCTTCAGCGTTCACCCCGGGATCGCCCCGTCGTGGCCTGCCGTTCAGACCCGTCCGCTCCGTTTGTGCCCACCGGCACCCTCAGGCCGACTTGTCACTTTGCATGACTATTTCATGACATGTCACAAATAGGACACAGATATCTGGACTAGTCAGTGCTATCCTCATCGCCGATCTAGTGCCGCGAGCGGGGCACTCACCGATCGCCCGGAGGGGTCCCCTCCTCCGGGGCTTCCGGACCGAACCGTCGAGGTGACATGGCATCGAGCAGGTCCATCCGGTTCAAGGTCTCCGCGCTCCTGGCGATCCCGCTGACCTCCCTGGTGGCGCTGTGGGCCTTCGCCGCCACCACGACCGTGGGGGCCGCGGTCGAGCGGTTCGACGTGGTCGCGCTGAACGGGGCCATCATCAAGCCCGGCGACGCGCTCCTGGGCAACCTCCAGCGTGAGCACCTCCTCTCGGCCGAATACCTGGCGACCCGATCGGAAGCGGACCGCTCCACGCTCATCGGCCAGCGCCTGGCGACCGACCAGGCCCGCACCCGCCTCCGCGAGGAGTCGTCGGACGAATCGGTGCAGTCGTCCCTCCCCCCGCACCTGAAGAGCCTCCTCGACACGATGATGGAGCACGTCGAGCGGCTCGACGTCGTCCGCGCCCGGGTCGACGAGGGCCGGATCGGGATCGTCGAGCTCTCCGAGGAGTTCGGGAAGATGCCCGACGTGTTCCAGCGGCTCACCACCGGGGTGACGATCGGGAACGCCGTCGAGGCACGCGCCGTGATCTCGCTGGCCTACGCCAAGGACTACCTCACCAGGCAGCGCGCGGTCGCGGCCGGGGCCCTGGCGATGGAGCGGCCGCTGACGAAGGAGGAGGCGGACCTGTTCGCCCGGCTCTCCGTCACGCACGGCTTCCTCATGCGGCAGGGGCTGGCGGACCTGCGCACCGAGGAACTGCGCGCCCCCTTCGTCGAGGTGGCGAACTCGCCGCTGCACTCCCGCTTCGACGCCCTTCAGGAGCGCCTGCTGGCCGGCGACGCCGTACGGCACGGCGAGTGGCGCTCCGTCACCGACCAGCTGGATGCGGCCTTCCAGACCCAGATCAGCGTGGCCAACGCCCTGATGGTCGAGCGGGCGACCCCCGCGGCCGTCTCCATCTTCGTCAGGGCCGGCGTCGCGGGCGTCGTCGGGCTCATCGCGGTCGTCGCATCGCTGATCATCTCCTACCGGGTGGGCCGCGGGCTCACCCGGGAGCTGGCCGGGGTACGGCGGGCGGCGGCGGAGATGGCGGAGGTGCGGCTCCCCCGCGTCATGGAGAAGCTCCGCCGCGGCCAGGAGGTGGACGTGGAGGCGGAGGTGTCCGTGCTGGAACGGCTGGGCAGCACCGCCGAGGTCCACGACGTCGCCGCAGCCTTCGACAGCGTCCAGCGCCGCGCCCTGGACGCCGCCGTGGAGCAGGCCAAGCTGCGCGAGGGCGTCGCCCAGTCCTTCCAGAACCTGGCCCGGCGCAAGCAGAGCCTGCTGCAGCGCCAGCTCAAGCTGCTCGACGCGATGCAGAAGCAGGCCGAGGACCCCGAGACGCTGGAGAACCTCTTCAAGCTCGACCACCTCACCACCCGCATGCGCCGGCACGCCGAGGGCCTGGTGATCCTGGCCGGTGGGGCGGCGGGCCGCAAGTGGCGCGCGGCGGTCCCGATGGAGGACGTGCTGCGCGGCGCGGCCGCCCAGGTCGAGGACTACGCCCGGGTCCGGATCTACCCGATGCCGGACAGCGCGCTGACCGGCGGCGCGGTGGCGGACATGATGCACCTGTTCGCCGAGATCATCGAGAACGCGGCGGTCTTCTCCCCGCCCGGCAGCGAGGTGTCGGTCCGGGGCGAGCGGGTGAGCCGGGGCTTCGCGGTCGAGATCGAGGACCGCGGGCTCGGCCTGGACCGGGAGAAGCGCGACTCGATCAACAAGCGGCTGGCCACCCCGCCGGAGTTCGATCCGGCGGAGACCGATCGCCTGGGCTTCGCGGTGGTCGGCCTGCTGGGGGCGCGGTACGGAGTCAGCGTGGCCCTGCGGTCCTCGCCGTACGGAGGGACCGCGGTGGTCGTCCTGATCCCCGAGACGCTGCTGGGCGAGCGGGAGCCGGCGCGGCCGGGGACCGGCGGGCTCACGAGGCGCTCGGAGAGGGCGGGGAACCCCGGGAGAGGGGAGTTCCCGAAGGTCGTGGAGGACGCCGACGGGCCTGCGGCGGAGCCCGGGAGGGGTCCGGGGAACGGCGAGGACCCCGGGCGCACCGAGCACCGCGAGCTCGCGGAGCCCGTCCCGCTGACCGGGCAGCTCCCGGCGCGGGCGCACTCCGCGATGGACGGCCGGCGGGTGCCCCAGCGGCGCGGCGGCGGGCTGCCCCGCAGGGTGCGCCAGGCGAACCTGTCGCCGCGGTTGCGGCAGGGACCCGAGGCGGTCGCCCCGGCCGGGGACGAGGCGCAGGCCTCCGCTCCCGTGGTCGAGGCGGAGCGCCCCGGGTCCGGAGAAAGATCGCCTGAAGAGGCGAGGGCATTGCTGAGCTCGCTGCAGTCGGGGTGGCGTCGCGGGCGGTCGGAGAGCGAACACACTGGTGGGGAAGGGGCTTGACCACGTGCCGGGTGAGCTGTACTGGCTTCTGGATGATTTCGTCACGAGCGTGGCGGACGTCTCACACGCGCTGATCCTGTCCAACGACGGGCTGAAGGTGGCCTCGTCGAGAGGGCTGAGCAAGGAGGACGCCGACCACTTGGCGGCGGTGGCCTCTGGTTTCCAGAGCCTGGCCAAGGGGACGAGCCTGCAGTTCGGCGGTGGTGCCGTACGGCAGACCATGGTGGAGATGGACTCCGCGTTCCTGTTCGTCACCGCGGCGGGTCAGGGCAGCTGCCTGTGCGTCATGACCACCGGCGCGGCGGACGTCGGCCTGATCGCCTACGAGATGGCCCGGCTGGTCGGCAGAGTCGGGCAGCACCTGGCCACCGAACCCCGGAAGGCGGGCCAATGAGCGGCGAGTTCGAGTGGATCGACGAGGAGGCCGGACCGGTCGTCCGCCCCTACGCGATGACCGGCGGGCGGACCAAGCCGTCCTCGACGGCGTTCGACCTGCTGTCGATGGTGGTGGCGACGGGGGCGGAGATCTCGCCCCGGGCGCACCTCAGCTCGCAGCACCGGCAGCTGCTCGGGCTGGTCAGCCGGGCCCGGCCGCTCGCGGAGATCGCCTCGGACATCGAGCTGCCGGTCGGGGTGATCCGGGTCCTGCTGGGAGACCTGCTGGACCAGGGACTGATCCTGGTCCGCCCGCCGATGCCCGCGGCGACCTCTCCCGCGGAGAGCCTGCTCCTGGAAGTGATCAACGGTCTCCGCGCCCTGTAGGGCGGCTCGGCGACGGTCCGCGGCGGTTCCGGGTCCGGGTTCACCGGGCCCGCGCTGCGCCGTCACGCGGCGCCCGCGGGGTGGTGCGGGGGCGTCCCCGATCGGGGGGACCGAGGACGCCCCGCGGTGGCCCTGAGGCCCGCGGCCGTCAGGACTGGTTCGCGGTCAGCACCTTCAGGGAGTGCTCCACGAGCGTGACCAGCACGGTCTTGGCCGACGCGCGGCGCCGTACGTCGCACATGAGGACCGGGACGTCCGGGTCCAGGTCGAGGGCGGAGCGCACCTCCTCGACGTCGTACCGATCGGCCCCGTCGAAGCAGTTGACCGCCACGATGAACGGCGTGCCGCGCTGCTCGAAGTAGTCGATCGAGGGGAAGCAGTCGGTCAGCCGCCGGGTGTCCGCCAGCACCACCGCGCCCAGCGCGCCGTAGGACAGCTCGTCCCACATGAACCAGAACCGCTCCTGGCCGGGCGTGCCGAACAGGTAGACGACCAGCCCCTCCCGGATGGTGATGCGGCCGAAGTCCATCGCCACGGTGGTGGTCGTCTTGCCCTCCACCCCCTCGACGTCGTCGATGCCGATGCCGCGGTCGGAGAGCACCTCCTCGGTGCGCAGAGGGCGGATCTCGCTGATCGCGCCGACGAGCGTGGTCTTGCCCACACCGAAGCCGCCCGCGATGAGAATCTTGAGCGCGACGGGCTCGTCAGAGGGCTCGAAGTCCATTGATCACTTCCTTGAGAATGCGCTCACTCGCCGAGGCGCGTCCGATCGAGATGAGACCGTGGTCCTGCAGGTCGCCCAGGAGGACGCGGACCACGCCGAGGGGCAGGTCGAGTTCCGAGGCGACGTCGGCGACCGGGGTCGCGGTGCCGACCATGGAGAGGATGCGTTCCTGTTCCGGGCCGGGGACGAAGTCCCCGCGCGGAGCGTCCCCGGTCGCGACGACCAGGGCGACCAGGTCCAGCGTGTCGCCGGAGGACCGGGTCCGGCCCCCGACGAGCGCGTACGGCCGGACCACGGGCCCGGCCTCCTCGTCCATCCAGCGTGTCATGACGGGCCTTGGCGTGGGCTGGTCGAGAGGTGCTGGCCGACCCGCTTGACCAGCATCGCCATCTCGTAGGCGATGTGGCCGACGTCGGCGTCGGAACTGCTGAGCACGGCGAGGCAGGTTCCCTGCCCGGCCGCCGTGACGAAGAGGAACGCCGACTCCATCTCCACGATGGTCTGGCGGACGTCGCCGCCGCCGAAGTGGCGTCCGGCGCCGCGCGCCAGGCTCTGGAACCCGGCGGCGACGGCCGAGAGGTGCTCGGCGTCCTCGCGGCTGATGCCCGAGGAGAAGCCCATGGCGAGCCCGTCGGTGGACAGGATCACCGCCTGCCGCACCGCGCCTACCCGGCCGGTCAGGTCGTCGAGGAGCCAGTTGAGTTCGCCGGTGTTGCTTACTTTTCCGGCCATATGACCTCCTCCGTAGGACTCATGACCGTGATGCCGTCTTTGACGCCCTCGCTGCGTCTGGTCACTTGTCCTCCTTTTCGCCTGTGCTGTGCTGTGCGAAGTCGTTCCCGTACTCCTCGCGCCCCCGCCGCGTGCCCGCCTGGAAGGCCGAGAACAGCGCGCGAGCCTGCTCCGGGCAGCGCTCGGCCGTCCCGGACTCCCCCGAGCTCCCGGGCTCCGCGAGCTCCGGGGAACCCGCCGGGCCTCCGGACCCCTCGGAGCCGTTGGAGCCGTTGGAGCCGTTGGAGCCGTTGGAGCCGACCGTGGGCTCCGCGGGCTCCGGTCGTGCCGCTCCGGCGGGCGTGGGGGCGTCCTGGAACGTCTCCGCGCCCCGGTCCTGGGAGTCCTGGGGGTCCTGGGGGGATTGTGAGGCCTGGGCGCCCTGACGGAGCTGCGGGGCCAGGTTCGCCTGCCGTACGCGCCGGGGCAGCCTGCCGGGACCGGTGGTCTCGCGGGCCGGGGCGTCCGTTCCTGCCCCCGGGCCGGCCGTCACCGCGTCGTCGGCCACCGGGTCGACCGTCGTGCCGGCCGTTTCGATCGCCGTGTCGCGGGCCGTCGTGCCGGCCACCACGGTGAGCGTCGGCGCCGCCAGGGGCTGGGCGCCCTGCGCCGCGGGGGTGCGGGAGACCGTCCTGGTACGGCGCGGCAGGCCGCCGGACCGGCCGGGGAGCAGCGCGGCCGCGGGGGCGGACTCGGCGAGCGCCCCGCGCCGTCCCGCGGACGGCTCGGTGAGCCGCTCGGCGGTGACGGACAGCGCCGCGGGCTCGGCGAGCACCGCGCGGGGCAGGAGCATGATGGCGGTGGTGCCGCCGAACGGCGAGGCGCGGAGCACGACCCGGATCCCGTGCCGGGTGGCCAGCCGGCCCACCACGAACAGGCCGAGCCGGTCGCTGTCGGCCAGGTCGAACTCGGGCGGGTCGGCCAGCCGCGCGTTGATCTCCGCGTACTCCACCGGGCCCAGCCCCAGTCCCCGGTCCTCCACCTCGACGGCGAACCCGTTGGCGACCAGGTCGCCGCGTACGGTGACCATGGTCTGCGGGGGAGAGTAGATCGTGGCGTTCTCGACGAGTTCGGCGATCAGGTGCGTGATGTCGGCGACGGACTCCCCGTCGAGCAGGACGTCGGGCAGCGGCGCCACGCTCACCCGCTTGTAGTCCTCGACCTCGGCGATCGCCGCCCTGACGACGTCGATCACCGGAACCGGCCTGCGCCAGGCGCGGCCGGGCTCGGCGCCGGACAGGATGATCAGGCCCTCGGCGTGCCGGCGCATGCGGGTGGTCAGGTGGTCCAGGGCGAACAGGTCGTCGAGGTTGTCGGGGTCGGTCGCCCGGCGCTGCATGTTGTCCAGCAGGGAGAGCTGGCGGTGGAGCAGGCTCTGCTTGCGGCGGGCCAGGTTGACGAAGACCTGGCTGACGCCGCGGCGCAGGTTGGCCTGGCCGACGGCGGCCTCGATCGCGGTGCGCCGCACCGAGCCGAACGCCCGGGCCACGTCGCGGACCTCCGCCGAGCCGCGCTCCTCGATGAGCGGCGCCTCGGTCTGGACGTCGACCTCCTCACCGCGCCGGAGCCGCTTGACCAGGCGCGGGAGCCGTACGTCCGCGAGATCGAGCGCGGCGGAGCGCAGCCCGGCCAGCTCGTCCGCCAGGCGGCGGCCGAAACGCACCGAGATGACGATCGAGGTGATCACGGCGATCAGGCCGACGCCGGCCGCCACCGCGATCCGGACCACGATGCCGGTGGCCAGCGCCCCGGACTGCTCCGCCAGCCTCCCGGCGGACTCGGTGGCGAGCTCGTCGAGCCGGGCGGACAGCGGGTTCGCGGT
Source organism: Planobispora longispora (assembly GCF_016863135.1). GTDB lineage: Bacteria > Actinomycetota > Actinomycetes > Streptosporangiales > Streptosporangiaceae > Planobispora > Planobispora longispora. The sequence goes on along the minus strand of NZ_BOOH01000014.1, from coordinate 66,339 downwards.
CTCCCGCCACTTCTCGGCCTCGACGGGCAGCCGGTCGCCGGTCCCCGAGACGATGGCCTTCTCCATCGTGGTGAAACGCTCGAAGTCGGGGGAGTTGAAGGTCTGCCGATACGGCCCGCCGAGGGCGGCGTCCAGCGCGGACAGGGCACGTTCGTGGAGGAAGGCCCGGTTCGCGGCGTAGTCGGCGAAGGCGGCGCGCTCCTCGGGCGAGAGCCGCAGGTCGATCAGCGCGCCGTTGATCAGCGCGTTCTCCCGGGCCATCATCTCGCGGGCGTTGCCCATCGACTGCATCGCCGTGGCCTGCTGGAAGATCATCAGATCGGGGACGGCGACCAGCTGGTCGTACAGGAGGAAGACCGCGTCCAGGATCTGGTTGTAGCCCGTCAGCACGGCCAGCCGGGTGCTGCGTCCCTGGTCGATCCCGGCCCGGATCTCCGCGAGCCCGCCGAGCCTGCGCTCGGTCTCGTCCAGGGCGGCGCGGAGTTCGGGGGAGCTGCCCGCCCGGTGCTCGGCGAGAACCTCGCGGAACCGGGTGACCGCCTGGTCGGTGCGGCCGCGCTGCTGGCCGAAGCCACTGGTGATCAAGCGCGAGGTGATGGCCACCGACGACTGCGCCCGCTCGGCCTGGAGTTCCGTCCCCAGTTCGGTGGAGGCGACACCGACCGTCTCGTAGAGGCCGTTCGCGCGCAGCAGCGCGGTGCCGTCGCCGACGGTGATGTTGAGCACGAATCCCCACAGCGCGCTCAGGGTGAGAAGGGGCAGGAGCAGCAGCAAGAAGATCTTGAACCGAATCGAGCGGTTTCCAGAGCCCATGCCCACTCGTCCCAACTTCTGAGTGTGTGGAGGCTTGTGTGGTTAGGGGATGGAATGTGCCTCCGGAAGATCGGACAGGAGACTAGCACTGATAACGCTGCGGCGCAGGTGACGGATTGGCATCCGCGGCGTTTCCGCTGACGGCCGGGGCGTCTGTTCATCGCTTCCCGACCTGTTCCGAACCTCGCCGGGCGGTCTCCGGGAGGAGGAGTTCTCCGGGCTTTCATCCCACGTTGGCCGGTGATTCGCGGCGGCATCGTTAGAGTCCGGGGGCTGTGAGCGTCACCGCACCCGTCCGGATGGCCTTTCCCCGGGAGTCCGTCCGCGATCCGTTCTTCGACAACGCCAAATTCCTGGCGATCACGCTGGTGGTCTCCGGGCACCTGATCGAGGACCTGCGGGACGTGCCGGTGGCACACGCGGCGTACTTCTACGTTTATGTGTTTCACATGCCGTTGTTCATCGTGCTCAGCGGCTACTTGTCGAGGAATTTCACCTTTTCCTCGGGTAAGGCGCGCAAGCTGATCAGCGCGCTCGCCGTGCCGTACGTCATCTTCGAGGTGGCCTACGCCCTGCCCCGGCTGATCATGTACGGCAAGCTCGACATCAGCCTCCTCGACCCGTACTACCTGACCTGGTTCCTGATGTCGCTGTTCCTGTGGCGGCTGTCCACACCGGTCTGGCAGCAGCTCAGGTGGCCGCTGGCGATCGCGGTGGGGCTCTCGCTGGTGTCCGGGACGAGCGCCCTGCCCGACGAGCTGTCGATGAACCGCACGTTCGGGCTGCTCCCCTTCTACGTGCTCGGCCTGATGCTCCGGCCCGACCACTTCGCCTGGCTCAGGCGGCGGGCGGTGCGCGCGGCGGGGGCGGTCACGCTGGCGGCCGGGGCCGCGGTGGCGCTGCTCGTGCACACCGAGGTGAGGACCGAGTGGATCCGCTGGCGGCACGCCAACGAGGCGATCGGGGTGGACGACCTCACCGGGAGCCTGATCCGGCTGGGCATGCTGGCCGCGGGCGCGCTGCTGGTCGCCGCGTTCCTCGCGGTCACCCCGTCCCGGCGGACCTGGTACTCCGGCCTCGGCGTGGCGACCATGTACGCCTACCTGCTCCACGGCTTCGTGGTGAAGATCGCCGAGCGGTTCTACGGCGACTGGGCGGTCACTCCCTGGGGCGTGGCGGTCGTGGCGCTCTCCGGGGTCGGGCTCGCGGCGGTGCTGTGCACGCCGCCGGTGCGCGCGGTGACCCGCTGGGCGGTGGAGCCCAGGATGAGCTGGGCCTTCACCCGGCTGCGGCGGCCCGCCTGAACCGCGTGCCCCGAGGGGGCGATTCCAGGAACGCGGGGACGGACCCACTCGTTGTCGGGGCGAAGACGAAGAAAGCGGGCCGAGACGGGGGTCGGCCGTGCCCGTGCTCTCCGCCGTACCGTTCCACGGTAGGTGGTGAAGTCGGACATGTCGGAGTAGCGTCCGCATTCGGGATTCCGTTCGGTGACGTGGCGGGGAGTTGCGTGTGATCGGTAAGCAGGGCAGGGTCACCGGCAAGATCGGCCCTGGTCTGGTCGGAGAGGTGATGATTCCGATCCGCGGGGGCGTCGAGGCGTTCTACGCGCATCCCACCGTCCCCGACGAGGAGATCACCGTCGGCTCGATCATCGTCGTCGTCGAGTACTTCCCGCCCCGGACCGTCTACGTCGCCCGCGCCCTCGTCTGACTCCCCTCTCCCGCGCCGTGGAGGTCGCGATGCCTACGGAGTACTTCATCATCGGGGGTGCGGTCCTCGCCGCAGTCCTTCTCCTCATCATGTTGTTCAAGGCCATCTGGCGGGTGGCCGAGCCCAACGAAGCGCTGATCATCTCCGGCCTCGGGGCCCGGGGGAAGAGCGAGACGGCCGACAGCCTGGGATTCAAGATCGTAACCGGCAAGGGCACGGCCGTGCTCCCCGGCTTCCAGACCGCCCGCAGGCTCCGCCTGGACAGCCGCGCCGCCAACCTCCAGGTCTCCTGCGTCACCCAGCAGGGCATCCCGGTGGTGGTGAAAGGCGTCGTGATCTACAAGGTCGGTGACGACCTGCACTCCATCGCCAACGCCGCCCGCCGCTTCCTCGACCAGCAGGACTCGATGAACGGCGCCATCCACGAGCTGTTCACCGGCCACCTGCGCTCCATCATCGGCAACCTGACCGTCGAGGACCTCATCCTCAACCGCGAGCGCCTGACCGGTGAGACCCGCGCCTCGGCCGCCGACGAGATGATCAAGCTCGGCCTGATCGTCGACTCCCTGCAGATCCAGGAGATCGACGACGAGACCGGCTACATCACCAACCTCGGCAAGCCGCACGCCGCCAAGATCGCATCCGCCGCCCGCATCGCCGAGGCCCAGCGCGACCAGGAGGCCACCGAGGCCGAGCAGGTCGCCGCGGCGAACAAGGCCGCCGCCTGGCGCGACTCCCAGATCAAGCAGGCCTCCTACCAGGCCGAGATCGACCAGGCCCAGGCCCGCGCCCGCCAGGCCGGTCCGCTCTCGGAGGCGTCGGCCCGCCAGGAGGTCGTGGTCCAGGAGACCCGCGCCGCCGAGCTGGAGGCCGCCCTCGCCGAGCAGCGTCTCCAGGCCCAGGTCCGCAAGCCCGCCGACGCCAAGGCGTACGAGACCGTCACCCTCTCCCAGGCCGAGCGCGACGCCCGCATCGCCCAGGCCGAGGCCGAGGCCCGCGAGACCGAGCTCCGCGCCACCGCCCAGGCCTCCCAGGTCAAGCAGGCCGCGGCGGCCGAGGCGGAGTCGGTGCGGCTGCGCGGTGAGGCCGCCGCCGCGGCGACCAAGGCCACCGGTCTCGGCGAGGCCGAGGCCGCCAAGGCCCGCGGTCTGGCCGCCGCCGAGGCCGCCAAGGCCCAGGGACTCGCGGAGGCCGAGGCCGCCCGGGCGAAGGGCCTGGCGGAGGCCGAGGCGATCCGCGCCCGCTCCGAGGCGCTCACCGAGAACCAGGAGGCGGTCATCGCCCAGCAGCTCGCCGAGAACTGGCCGCAGATCGTGGAGGCCGGATCCAAGGCCTTCGGCAACGTGGATCACATGGTCGTCCTCAACGGCGCCCAGGGCATCGAGGAGATGCTGGCCAAGGCCCTGACCCTCGGCGGCACCGGCCTCGGCCTCGCCCGCTCCCTCCTGAACGGCGGCTCCCCGGTCCCCGCCCCCGTCCCGAACGGCTCCACCCCCGAGGTCGCCCAGAAGGCCGCGGAGGGCTAGAACCTGCCGAACACGACGGGATGGCCGGCGTCCTCCTCGACCTCCACGGGGCGGACGTCGCCGCTCTTGACGTCGATCAGGCGGTAGCCGCCGTGGTGCATGCCGACGATACAGATCTTGTGTGTTATGCGGTAGATCACTCATTTGCGACCGAAAATTGATGTCCGAAAGCTTCCATAATGGGGCGTCTGATTCCCGCGAGTATGCGGGGAAGTGCTCGGACTACCTTCGTGATCACAACGAGAGCGAAGGGAAAATTCCTATGGATATGCAGCTTTCCGGCAAGGTGGCCGTCGTCACCGGGGCTTCCAAGGGGATCGGCCTGGCCGTGGTGCGCACGTTGCTGGCCGAGGGGGTCCGCGTGGTGGCGGCCTCCCGGAAGACCGCCGCCGGGCTGGACGCGCTGGCCGGTGCGGACCTGGTGCACGTGCCCGTCGATCTGATGGACCCCGAGTCGCCCGGCCGGGTCGTGGCCCGCGCGGCCGAGGAGTTCGGCGGGCTGGACATCCTGGTCAACAACGCCGGGGGCCCGCCGCCCGGGGTGAGCCTGCCGCGCTTCGGCTTCCTGACTCCGGACGACGCCGCCTGGCGGGAGATGTTCGAGTTCAACCTCTTCTCCGCCGTCCGCGCGATCCGGGCCGCCGTCCCGCTCATGCTCCGGCGGGGCGGCGGCGCGATCGTCAACGTCTCCTCGGTCCTCGCGCGGCAGCCCGCCCCGATGAACGTCGACTACAACGCGGCCAAGGCCGCTCTGAACACCCTCACCAAGGCGCTGTCCGAGGAGTACGGGTCCCAGGGCATCCGGGTGAACACGGTCTCCCCGGGGCCGGTGCGCACGGCGTGGTGGACCGAGGAGGGCGGCGCGGCCGACATCCTCGCCGCGGCGACGGGCGCCGACCGCGACGCCGTGATGGAGAGCGTGGCGCCGGAGATGATGAAGCTGACCACCGGGCGCCTGGTGGATCCGCAGGAGATCGCCGACGTGGTCGCCCTGCTCGTCTCGCCGCGCTCGGCCAGCACCACCGGCGCCGAGTTCGCCGTCGACGCCGGTTTCCTCAAGGCCGTCTGACCGTACGGCGGCGGCGGCCCGGCGGGCCGCGGCCGGCCACGTCCCGCCGGGCCGCCCGCGGTCACGTCCCGGCGGGGCCGAGCCGGGTCTGCAGGCCGTCGAGGAGGCGGTCGAGGCCGTAGACGAACTTCCTCTCGCGGATCTGCCGGGGGTCGTCGTTCCGCCAGGCTTCCAGCAGGGGGTGGCCCGGCGCGGCCTGCTGGGCGGCAGCCCGCAGTTCCTCGGCCATTTCCTGCTCGGTGCGGCCGCTGCGGGCGAGCATCGACAGGTAGGCCGCCTCGTTGACGGTCATCCCGACGACGTAGGCGATGAGGGCGCTGATGGCCTGATCGGCCTCGTCGGGGGCGAAGCCCGCCGCCTGGAAGAGGGCGAGCATGCGCTCGGACTGCCGCGTCAGGTTCGGCCCGAGCTCGATGAGGCCGACCTGGCCGAGCACGGAGGCCACCCAGGGGTGGCGCAGGATCATCGAGCGCAGGCTGTGGGCGCACTCGGCGACGGCGGCCCGCCAGGCGTCCGGGCCGCCGTCGGCGTCGGGCACCCGCACCTCGCCGTAGACCTCGTCCACGACCAGCTCGATGAGCTCGTCCTTGTTGGCCACGTGCCGGTAGAGCGAGGTGGCGCCGGCTCCCAGCCGGGCGCCGAGGCCGCGCATGCTGAGGGCGTCCATGCCCTCCTCGTCCAGGAGGCGGACGGCCTCGGAGACGATCCGGTCCTGGCTCAGCGCCGGCTGGTCGCGCCGTTGCCGCCGGCGGGCCCAGACCGAGGGGATGGGCGGTTTCTCGGCTGACATGGGATCTCCTCTCGCGGCCACGGTAGCGCACGGTGTGCGCAATTGCGTACAGGCAGCCTCACAGGAAGGGGCGACGGGTGGAGTACGTCGTACGCCATTGCGCACACTGTTCCCTATGCGTACAGTGTTCGCATCAAGAGCACGACGTACGCACCGTCCGCTGAGAGGTCCCGATGGAGACGACACAAGTCCGCAACCCGCGCCGCTGGCTGATCCTGGTGGTGCTGTGCCTGAGCACGCTGGTGCTGGTCATCGACAACATGGTGCTCACCGTGGCGATCCCGCCGCTGGCCGCCGACCTCGGGGCCGGCGCCCAGGACATCCAGTGGATCCTGGACTCCTACATCCTGGTCTTCGCCGGTCTGCTGCTCACCTCGGGAAGCCTGTCGGACCGGTTCGGCCGCCGGAGAATCATGGTCATCGGGTTGGTGCTGTTCGGGGTGGCCTCCCTGGCCGCGGCCTTCGCCGCCGACGCGGCCCAGCTGATCGCCGCCCGTACCGCCATGGGGGTCGGCGGAGCGCTGATCATGCCCAGCACCCTGTCCATCCTCATCACCGTCTTCGACGAGGAGGAGCGGCGCAAGGCCATGGGCGCCTGGAGCGCGGTCGCCATGCTCGGCCTGATCGGCGGTCCGATCCTGGGCGGTGCGCTGATCACCTGGTTCTGGTGGGGCGCGGTCTTCCTGATCAACGTTCCCGTGGCGGTGCTGGCGATCATCGCGGCGCTGGCGCTGATGCCCGAGTCCAAGGGGCCGTGGAGCAAGCCCGACCCGCTGGGCGTGGTCCTGTCCGTGGTCGGCATGACCGCCCTGGTCTGGACGATCATCGAGCTGCCGCACGGGCTCTCCCGGCCCGGCCTGGCCGTGACCGTCGTCGCCCTGGCCGCCTTCGTGGTCTGGGAGCTGCGCACGCCGTACCCGATGGTCCCGCTCCGCCTGTTCCGCGATCGCACCTTCAGCGGCGCCAGCCTCTCCCTCACCCTGGTCCAGGTCGGCAACGGCGGCCTGCTGCTGGTCCTCACCCAGTACCTGCAGTACGTGCTCGGCTACACCCCCACCCAGGCGGGCCTGGCGTTCATCCCCATGTTCGTGTCCTCGCTGGTCTTCAACGGGCTCGGCGCCACCCTCGGCGCCAAGATCGGAAACCGGGCCATGGTCGTCACCGGGCTGGCCGTGATGGCCGCCGGGTTCGGCCTGCTGACCACCCTCTCGCAGGACACCGGCTTCACGACGGCGGCCGTCGCGCTGGCCGTCCTGGGCGCCGGCGGCGGGCTGGCGATGCCCGCGGCCATCGCGGCCCTGATGGGCACCATCCCGGCCGAGCACGCCGGTGTCGGCTCCGCGCTGAACGACACCATCCAGCAGGCGGGCGCCGCGCTCGGGGTCGCCGTCCTGGGCAGCATCCTGTCCGGCGCCTACGCCGGCGCCATCCCCGCCGGCGCGCCCGAGGCGGCCAGGTCGTCGATCGGCGACGCGCTCGCCCTCGGTGACGGCGGGATCGCCCGGGCCGCCCGCGAGGCCTTCACCGCGGCCATGTCCTCCGCCTTCACGATCTGCGCGAGCGGGGTGCTGGCGGCGACCCTCCTCGCCTTCCTGGTGATGCGCGGCGGCAAGCCCGGAGCGGCGCAGTCCGGTACGGCGCAGCCCGGTACGGCCACCGAGCAGGGGCAGCCCTCCACGGCCGCGACCTCCTGAACCCGGGCCGTGACCCGATCCGGGTCCGCGACCTCCTGACCCGAGAGCCGAGCCCTCCGGATCGTGCCCGGCGCACGACCCGGAGGGCTCGGGCGTGTCCGGGGATGGGCGGAATCCCTTGACGGCTGCCTAACGCCGTACGAGACTCCTAATTGTGTTAGGAGAAACGATGAGAGATAGGAAAGCCGAACGTCATCAGAGCACCAAGGCCGAGATCCTCGGGGTGGCGTGGGAGATCGCGCGCGCCGAAGGCCTGGCGGGGCTGACCCTGCGTGACGTGGCACACCGGGTGGGGATGCGCCCTCCGTCGCTGTACTCGTACTTCGCCTCCAAGGACGCCGTCTACGACGCGATGTTCGCGCAGGGCAGCCGGGAGTTCCTGGAGTGGCAGGCGAAGGTCGAGCTGACCGGCGACACGCTGACCGATCTGAAGCTCATCGCCCGCTACTTCGTCGACTTCTGCACCGAGAACCCCACCCGCTACCAGCTGCTGTTCCAGCGGACCGTTCCGGGGTTCGAACCGTCCGCCGAATCCTTCGCCGTCTCCGTGGAAGGACTGGAGGAGCTCCGGCGGACGCTGGCCGGGATCGGAATCACCGGCCCGGAGGCGCTGGACCTGCTGACCGCCCTGGTCACCGGCCTGACCGACCAGCAGATCTCCAACGATCCGGGAGGCGATCGCTGGATCCGGCTGATCGACCAGGCCATGGAGATGTACTTCGCCCACGTCTCGAAACGCATGAAAGCAGGTGATGAACCATGACCATCACACAGGCTCCTCGGATCGAGCACCGGCATGCGGCGGTCATGACCGCCGCCGAGAACGACCGCTTCGTCGAGCTCGCCCGCTCGCTGAGTCCCGGCGACTGGTCCGAACCGACCGACTGCCCCGCCTGGGACGTCCGCGCGATGGCCGGCCACGTGCTCGGGATGATGGAGTTCACGTGTTCGGTGCGGGAGTTCGTCCACGTCCTGCGCGCCGGCGGCAAGGCGGCGGGCGACCGGCCCGCCATCGACGGCATGACCGAGGTGCAGGTCGCCGAGCGCGCCCACCTGACCTGCGGCGAGCTCCTCGACCGGCTGGCCGGCGCGGCCCCGCGCGCCTCGCGCGCCCGCCGGAGGCTGCCCGCGCCGCTGCGGCGGATCCCGACGCCGCAGGAGTTCGACGGCGCCAAGGAGAGCTGGCGGCTGGGCTACCTGTTCGACGTGATCCTCACCCGCGACACCTGGATGCACCGCGTCGACATCTCCCGCGCGACCGGGCGCGAGATGGTCCTCACGCCGGAGCACGACGGCCGCATCGTGGCCGACGTGGTCGAGGAGTGGGCGCGCCGCCACGGCCGGCCGTACGTCCTGACCCTGCACGGCCCGGCGGGAGGTGACTTCCGCGGCGGCGACGGCGGCGAGGAGATCTCCCTCGACGCCGTCGAGTTCTGCCGGATCCTGTCCGGCCGCGGCACCGGCGCCGGACTGCTCGGCCAGCCGGTTCCCTTCTGACGAGCCCGAGCCCGAGTCCGAGCCTGCGTCCGAGCCCGAGCCTGCGTCCGAGCCCGATCCCGAGCCCGCACCAGGCTCCGTGTCCACGGGCTGAGCCGCCTCACATGAGGCGTCTCACGCGTCGCGGGAGCCGACCAGCAGCAGCGACTTGCCCACCGTGGCGCGTTCGGCCAGCGCGCGGTGGGCGTCGGCGGCCCGCTCCAGCGGGTAGGCGGCGCCGATCGCGGGCCGGAGCCGTCCCTGTGCGGCCCGTTCCAGCGCCAGGTTCATCAGCCCGTCCACGGTCTGCCGGTCCGGAGGGCCGTCCATCAGCGGGGTGAACACCCGGATACCGCGGCGCGCGACCAGTTCCGGGTCGGGGGCGGCGAAACCCTCGGCGGTGCCGTAGGTGACGAACCTGCCGCCGTCGGCCACCGCGTCCACGGCGGCCGTGCCGAGCGGGCCGCCCGCGCCGTCGTAGACCAGCGCGGCGCCGCCGCCGGTCGCTTCCCGCACCCGCTCGATCCAGTCCGGCCGCGTGTAGTCGACGGTCGCCTCCGCGCCCAGGTCGCGGGCGAGCGCCAGCTTGGCGTCACTGGAGGCGGCGGCCACCACCCGGGCACCGGCGTCGACGGCCAGCTGCACCAGCAGCGACCCGGCGCCGCCGGCCGCCGCCGACACCAGCACCCATTCCCCCTTCTCCGGCGCGCCCAGCCGGTCCAGGCTGAGCGCGGTCACGCCGTCGTGCACCAGCGCCGCCGCCGTCTCGTCGGCCAGCCCGCCGGGGATCGGCGTGATCTCTCCGGCGTCGGCGACGACCCGTTCGGCGTAGCCGGTGCCGGTCCGTACGACCACGCGCCGGCCGACCCACGCCGGGTCCACCCCCGCACCGGTCTCCAGCACCTCACCCGCTCCGCCGCCGCCCGGTATGTACGGCAGCTCCCGCGGGAAGAAGTCCTGGCCCCAGCCTCCGCGCAGCAGGGTGTCGAGGAAGATGACGTCCGCCACGGTCATGCCGACGACGACCTGGCCGGGGCCGGGTGCGGGGTCGGGCAGTTCCACGGGGGACAGGACATCGGGGCCGCCGAACGAGGCCACCTGGATCGCACGCATGGGGAGCGCCTTTCGCGAGACAACGTCCCGATCAGTGTTCAACCTCAAGCAATATCGAGGTCAAGGCGCGCGACGACGTTTTCCCGGTATGACGGGTCCGCCCGCGGAGTGGCGCTGATCACGCTGGATGTGTGGATTTCTGCACAGTTGATCGTCGGGCTTCTCCCTAACGTTCAGGGTGCCGCCGGGGGGACCGGCGGCACCGACCAACGGAGGAATCCCGATGCGCAAGACCCTCACGACCGCCGCCCTGGCCGGCGCGATGGCCCTGACCGCCCTCACCCTCGGCCCGGCCGCCGCCCAGGCGGCTGCGCAGCCGGCCGCGCAGCCCGCCGCCTCCGCCGCGACCACGGTCGTGAAGTGGGGCAAGTTCTTCTCCGGCGACCGCAAGGCCTACACCTTCGGCAAGACCTGGAAGGCGCACGGCAAGGTCTACACGAAGTGGTACGGCGTGGACCGGGTCGGCGGCAAGAAGGGCTGGGTGTGGTTCGAGGTCTACCGGAACGGCGGCTGGCACAAGTTCAACAAGTCCTGGGACGGCAAGACCGTCGGCACCTGGAGCGGTCACGGGATCGAGAAGGTGTACACCTACACCTGCTGGGCCGGGAAGTTCGAGAACTGCGGCAAGAAGTACCGCATCTACTAGGCCCGTGCGGACTCCGGATCCCCGGGCGGGTCGAAGGCTCCGGATCCGTGGGACGGATCCCCGCGGATGCAGGCCGGCTCATCAGGTCTTGCCGGCCTGCTCCCGGATCGCACGGTTGATCCGGTTGAAGAAGTTGGTCAGCGCGATCTCCAGATCGATCGCGGACAACTGCTTCTCGTCGAAGTGGGCGTGGGTCTCCCACTGATCCACAAGCCGCCCACCAGTAGCGACTCCTAATCTCTCCTGCGCGCCTCACGCCTGAAACGAGGCGGCGGGAGCGAATCAAGGTACATGCGCGACTTCGGGAGGAGCGGCTTTGAAGAGGCTCGGATACGACGAGAAGGTCGTCAGAGACGAGATCGAGAGGTGCCTGAGCACCGGGTCGACCGTGCTCGACCTCTCCTGGCAGCACATCGACGTGTTGCCCGAGTCGGTGGACGACGACCTCACCCATGTCACCGAGCTGAACCTGAACAACAACCGGCTGACGGTCCTACCCGAGTGGATAGGCGACCTCACCGGCCTCATAGAACTGGACCTGAGCCTCAACCGGCTGACGGCTCTGCCCGAATCACTGGGCAGCCTCACCGAACTGAACGTGCTGGCAGCGTCCAACAACCAGTTGACCGCTCTACCGGAGTCGATGGGAAACCTCGTCGAACTCGATTGGCTCAGCCTCGTCTCCAACCAGTTCACTACCTTCCCGGAGTCGCTGAGCCGCCTTACCTGCCTCACCGACCTGGATCTGAGCAGGAACAAACTGGAGGTTCTACCGGAGTCGCTCGGCAACCTCACCGGCCTCACCTACCCGGATCTGAGCGACAACCGGCTGACGGCTCTGCCGGAGTCGCTCGGCAACCTCACCGGCCTCACCAGGTTGTACGTGGGCGACAACCGGCTGACGGCTCTCCCTGAATCACTGGGCAACCTCATCAAGCTCACCGAGTTGCGCGCGTTCGACAACCAGCTCACCACCCTGCCGAGATCGGTCGGCGGCCTTACCAGCCTCGTCAGCCTCGCCCTGTCCGACAACAAGGTGGCCGCCCTGCCCGAAACGCTGGGTGAGCTCGTCAATCTCGCCTACCTCAACCTGTGCCACAACGAGATCACCGCCCTGCCCGCATCGCTGAGAAGCCTGGCCGACATCACGCGTTTCTGATTCGTGCCGGCAGGCGAGCCCACCACGGGGTTACGGGTCCCACAGTCGTCGTCTTCGATGGAAGGGAAAGCTCAGGGGCCCGTACAAGGCGACCGCCGTACCGGATCGGTCCAGGACGGAAGACTCCGCCGAAGCGGCCGGGCAACCATCCCGCCCGTCCCGGAACCCGGGTCGCGCACCGTACAGCGGCGCCGGGTCACGCCGTAACCGCGGACACGCGCCGCGCCGGCACGACGGCGGGGTCAGATCATGACGTGGGCCTCGGGGTGGCCGACGAAGGAGAACTGGGCGCCGCGGGTGAGCTTGTGGTCGTCGGGCTGCCAGGTGTGCATCGAGGGGTCGCCGCTGCGCCAGTAGACGAAGTTGAACCGGTCGGCGGAGTAGATCTTGACCCGGTCCTCCCGCAGCCGCTTGACCAGGCGGGTGTCCTCGCCGCGGGTGACGTCCTCGAAGCCGTAGTGGCGGAACATGTCAGCCTTGCCGAGGAACGTGCCGCCCTGGACCAGCCAGGCGTAGCGGTGCTCCAGGCCGGGCATGCGCAGCATCGTGGTGTTGCGGCTCTCGAAGTAGGCGTAGTGCGCGCCCTTGCCGACCAGTTCGGCCTCGGAGTAGTCGTACGCGCGGACGAGGTCGGACAGGTAGTGCTCGCCGTAGAGGTTGTCGTCGTCCATCTTGGCGATCAGCTCGCCCTCGGCCGCCGCGATCCCCATGTTCATGCACGCGCCCAGCGTCATCGACGGGTCGGCCGCGAGCACCACCACGTCGGAGATACCGGCCATGCGGGCCTTGTCGGCGACGACGACCGGGTCGATGTCCAGGCCGTGCAGGACCATCACCAGCTGCAGCGGCCGGTGGACCTGCCGGGCGACCGAGGAGATGGCGTGCTCGATCTGGGAGGCGCGGTTGGTCGGCAGCACCACGGAGATCGACCGGGTCCGCGGCGTGACGGGCTTGCCGAGGAGCCGGAGGATCTGGTCCACGCGGTGGGAGAACAGGTGCTTGTCGAAGACCTCGCGCATGGCGAGGTGGCCCTGGCGGGCGCGGAGCTCGGGGCTGTTGATCAGGTGGAGGACCTGGTTGTAGGACTCCAGCTCGTCGTGGGCGATCGGGATCAGGTCGCCGAAGGTCTCCTCGATGGCGCGGGACCAGCCGGAGACCACCGAGGTCGAGCAGGCCGACAGCTCGAAGACGCGGCGGGCGCACATGGTCGGCGAGTCGAGCACCGAGTTCACGTTGAGGAAGACCTTGTACATCTTGTACGCGGCCAGCATCCGGTCGTACGGCAGCTCGCCCACGATGTGCGGGACGTACTTCTCCGGCCAGGCGTACTTCTCGTCGACCGTGCCGTTGCGGGCGAAGATGTGCAGGCCGAGCTCGCGGATGGGGTTGAGGACGGTCTCCATCTGCTCGCGGCGCTCGGGGTGCTTGTCCCGGAAGTACATGCCCGCGAAGACGACGTCGTGCAGGCGGCCCTGCTTGTCCTGGATCGGGTTGTGCACCCGGGGCTGGGCCGCGAACTGGAGGACGTCGATCCGGTCGTGTCCCAGGATTTCGCGATATTTCGGCACCATGTCGCCGTCGCACGTGAACACGTAGTCGAACAGCTTGGCCGTGTCGATGAAGAAGTCGAAGTTCGGCGGGTCCTCCTTGTTCCAGAAGACCGTCGGGACGCCCTCCTCGCGGCACCATTCGATCAGCGCGCGCAGCTCGGGCTTGGGCGCGTTGGTCCCGGTCATCTGGTAGCGCCAGCGGCCCTGGTTGCCGTGCCAGGCCGACTCCACGAAGAGCATCTCCGGCCGGCGCTCGGCGAAGATCTCCGGCCAGTCGCGCAGCCCGAACTCGATCTGGTCCCACTCGTACTTGAACGCCATCCGGGAGAAGTCGTCCAGGATGACCGCGACCTTCATGTCGGGCCGCACGATCGGCCCGTCCGGCCACTTCACCTGGGGCACGTCCGCCGACGGGCCGCGGTTGTCGAGCTCGGCGACGACCTCCGCCACCGGCCGCGGCGCCTGGGGCCCCTTGCGGGGCCGCATCGCGGCCTTCAGCTTCCCGGGCAGCCGGACCAGCCCCGGCGCCCCCCTCGACCCGGTCAGGGCCTCGGCCACCCGGTAGGGCCGCTGGACCTTGGTGGACTCCAGCTTCCACTGGGCGTAGTCCGCGCGGGCCTCGGCGATGGCCAGGCGCCGCTCCAGATCCCGGACGCGCTCCTCGTAGCGCTCGATGACCTTGCGCTCCTCGGGCAGCCAGTTGACCGGTCCGAGGCGCTGGAACGCCGGCTCTTCAGGGGTCTCTTCACTCACGGGGGCAGTCATGCGAATCGCCTTTGTCCGGGGTCGTGCCAGAGTACGGCTTCCCACCTGGGAGCCGTGCCGAAATAGCGGTTTTATCGGTTTTGGGGAGGTACGGCCTGCGACGCCGGAGAGAGGTTCTCCCCCTTGAGCCAGGCCGCGATCACCCGGGCGATCCGGGGGCCGGCCTTGCCGTCCCAGAGCGGGGGCAGCTCGCCCGAGGGCGTCGCCGCGCTGTCGGCCAGGGCCTTGTCGGCGGCGGCCGGGAGCAGGGCCGGGGTGACCAGGCGGTTGGTGCCGTGGGTGACGGTGATCGGCCGCTCGGTGTTGGGCCGGACCGTCAGGCAGGGCACGCCCAGCATCGTCGTCTCCTCCTGCACGCCGCCGGAGTCGGTGACGACCAGGGACGCGCCGCGGACCAGGGAGAGGAAGTCCACGTAGCCCAGCGGATCGACGATCAGCAGGTTCCCCCCGGTCACCAGGCCGGCCGCGGCCAGGCGCTCGCGCCCGCGCGGGTGGATCGGGACCACGATCGGCAGGCGCTCGCTCACCTGCAGGACGGCGTCGACCAGTTCCTTGGCCGAGGCCGGGTCGTCGACGTTGGCGGGGCGGTGCAGGGTGGCCACGCCGTACCGCTCGGGCAGGCTCAGGCGCTCCCGCACCGGCGCCGGGTCGAGGCGGTCGAGCGCGGAGAACAGGCTGTCGATCATCGGGTTGCCGACGAGGTGGACGCGCGCCGGGTCCACGCCCTCGTTCGCCAGGTAGGACAGGGCGTCCGGCGAGGTGGCGAACAGGATGTCCGACAGGGCGTCGGTGACGATCCGGTTGACCTCCTCGGGCATGCCCCGGTCGAAGGAGCGCAGGCCCGCCTCGACGTGCGCGGTCGGGATGTGGAGCTTGGCGCAGACCAGGATCGCGGCCAGCGTCGAGTTCACGTCGCCGTAGACGACGACCAGCGCCGGGTCGTGCTCCAGCACGACCTCCTCCAGGCCGGTGAGCAGGGCCGCCGTCTGACGGGCGTGCGAGCCGGACCCGACGCCCAGGTTCGCGACCGGCTCGGGGAGACCGAGGTCGGCGAAGAACACATCCGACATCAGCGCGTCGTAGTGCTGGCCGGTGTGGATGATGCCCTGCCGCACGCCCAGTTCGGCGAGGGCGCGCACGACGGGGGCCGCCTTCACGAAGTTGGGACGGGCGCCCAGCACGTGCAGGACGAGGGGGTTCTCGGGGGCCGGATTCGCCTGCGAAGGGGCGGAGTCCCTCATTGACCTCGCCTTTCATAAGGGAGTGGGGCAAACGTTGCCTATGGTACGGTCACGACCGTGGTACCTGACGCCAGTCGGCCGGAGTCCCCCAAGGTTTCCGCGAAGTCGGCGCGTGCCGGTTTCCGCGGCCTCCTCAAGGGGTTCGCCCAGCATCCGATCATCGTTTCCCGAGTCGTCGCGACCAAGGTCAAGACCGACCCCATGCGCGTCGCGCACGCGGCCGCGGAGGCCCTTCCGCCGCGCATGCGCCCCGTCGTGGGCAAGGTCGCCTGGCCCGTCGCGCGCCGCGCCAAGATCGTCGTGCGCAAGCTCGGCATGCGGATGGTCCGGGGACCGTGGAACGAGGCGAAGGAGCACTTCGACGCCGGCCGGATGACCGAGGCCGCCGAGGTGCTCAAGGCGCACGGCAAGTACCCCTTCATCAAGCGCCGGGCCGCCTACTACGCCGGCGAGCTGGCCGCCATCCAGCCCAACCCGATCCCGCCCAAGGCCAAGGTGATCGTGGGCGAGCGGGTCGAGGGGCGGGTGATGCACCTGGTCACCAACGCTCTGCCGTACACGCAGGCCGGCTACACCGTGCGCACGCACCGGATCGTCACCGCGCAGCAGGCCGCGGGCCTGGACCCGCACGTCGTCACCAGCTGGGGCTGGCCGATGATGCAGGGCCACGCCGACGCCACGCCGTACGAGGAGCTCGACGGGATCCCCTACCACCGGCTGCTCCCCAGCGGCGATGTGCCGTTCGAGAGCCAGGGCCGGATGATCCGCGGCGCCGGCGAGGTGACCGAGCTGGTCAGGACGCTCCGGCCGCAGATCCTCCACGCCGCCACCGACCACCGCAACGGCTCGGTGGCGCTGGCCGTGCGGGAGCGGACCGGCACGCCCATGGTCTACGAGGTCCGGGGCTTCCTGGAGGAGACCTGGGCCTCCCGCGACCCCAAGCGGATCGGCAGCCAGCGGCACGTCCTCCAGCGCGACCGCGAGGCGTTCATCATGCGCTCCGCCGACGCCGTGGTCACCCTCGCCGAGACGATGGCCGCCGAGATCGTCGAACGGGGCGTGCCGCGGGAGAAGATCCACCTCGCGCCCAACGCGGTGGACGACGCGCTGCTGACCGCCTCCTACGACGGCGCGGCCTTCCGTGCGGCGTACGGCATCGCGGACGACGAGATCGTCATGGGCTCGGTGTCCAGCATCGTGGCCTACGAGGGCTTCGCGACGATGATCAGCGCCGCCGCGCTCCTGCGCGACCAGGGCGCCCCGGTCAAGGTGCTGCTCGTGGGCGACGGCGCGGAGCGTCCGGCGCTGCTGGAGCAGGTCGAGGCGCTGGGCCTGACGGACATCGCGATCCTGCCCGGCAGGGTCGGCCCGGACGAGGCGCTCCAGGCGCAGTCGGCGATCGACATCTTCGTCTGCCCCCGCGAGGACCTGCGGGTTTGTCGACTTGTTACGCCATTGAAACCCGTCGAGGCGATGGCTCTCGGCAAGCCCGTCGTGCTCAGCGATCTGCCCGCCCTGTCGGAGCTCGTGGGCTCGGACGGCGCGGGGCTGCTGGTCCCGCCGGGAGACCCCGAGGCGCTCGCCAAGGCGATCGCCGGGCTCCGGGACGACCCGGAGCGGCGGGCCCTGATGGGCGAGGCGGGACGCGCGGAGGTGGCCGCCAAGCGCACATGGAGCCGGATCGCGGAGACCTATCGTGACCTCTATAGATCCATTCTCGCCTGACGGCCAGGCGACATTCATGGACAACCCTCATGTTTGCCATGCGTTTAGTTGCATCAGGCGTGGCTTGTGCCGAGTTGAGATAACCTTTGCGACCATGAAGTGTTGTTTCCGTGTCCCCAGGGTCTCCCAGTGACCGGCTACGACCTGGCCGTGATCGGTCTGGGATACGTCGGAATGCCGCTGGCCAAGGAGGCCGTCGCGGCAGGGCTGCGTGTCGTCGGATTCGAGGTCGACCCCCGCAAGGTGGACGCCCTCAACGCCGGCCGCTCCTACATCGACGATCTGACCGACGCCGACCTCGAGCACATGCTGGCCGGGGGCTTCCGGGCGACGCTGGACGAGAGCGTGCTGGCGCAGAGCCGCACCATCGTCATCTGCGTCCCCACCCCGCTGGACGAGGACCACCGTCCCGACCTGTCCGCCGTGGAGGGCGCCACCGCCACCGTCGCGCGCAACCTCAGCGCGGGCGCCCTGGTGGTCCTGGAGTCCACCACCTGGCCCGGCACCACCGACGAGGTCGCCCGTCCCCTGCTGGAGTCCTCCGGGCTCACCGCGGGCAAGGACTTCCACCTCGCCTTCTCGCCCGAGCGCATCGACCCGGGCAACCCCAAGTTCGGCCTGCGCAACACGCCCAAGGTCGTCGGCGGCTACACCGGCGCCTGCCGCGACGTGGCCACCGCGTTCTACGCGCAGTTCATCGAGCAGGTCGTGCCCGTCAGCGGCACCCGCGAGGCCGAGATGGCCAAGCTGCTGGAGAACACCTACCGGCACGTCAACATCGCCCTCGTCAACGAGATGGCGATCTTCTGCGACGAGCTCGGCATCAACCTCTGGGAGTCCATCGAGGCGGCGGCCACCAAGCCGTTCGGCTTCCAGAAGTTCCTGCCCGGGCCGGGCGTGGGCGGCCACTGCATCCCGGTCGACCCGTCCTACCTGTCCTACACCGTGCGCAAGCTGGGCTACCCGTTCCGGTTCGTGGAGCTGGCCCAGGAGATCAACGAGCGGATGCCGTCCTACGTGGTGGCCCGCGCGCAGCGGTTGCTCAACCGGCACAAGAAGGCCGTGAACGGCGCCAAGGTGCTGATGCTCGGCGTCACCTACAAGCCCGACATCGCCGACGAGCGCGAGACCCCGGCCCTGCCGGTCGCGCGGGCGCTGCTGGAGCTCGGCGCCGATCTGGCCTTCGTCGACCCCTACGTCAAGGAGTGGGCGGTGGACGGCACCCCGGTGCCGCGCGAGGAGAACCTCTCCACGGCGGTCGCCGAGGCGGACATCACGTTGCTGCTCCAGCAGCACGCCGCCTTCGACCTGACGGTCATCGAAGACCACGGCAAGCTCGTGCTCGACACCCGAGGCGTGCTCGCCGAGGGTGAACGCGTCGAGCGGCTCTAGCGACGAAGGGGCTGCGCGCAGTGCACGTGCTCGTCATGACGGTGGTGCATCACCCCGAGGACGCCCGGATCCTGCACCGGCAGATCCGGGCGCTGGTGGATGCCGGTCATGAGGTCACGTATGCCGCGCCGTACACCGCGCGCGGCGTCATGGCGCGACCCTGGGTGAACGGCATCGACCTGCCCCGCGCGGCGGAGCGCAGGCGGCTGGCGGCCGTGCGCGCCGCGCGCAAGGTGTTCAGGCGCATGCGCGACCAGGTCGACCTGGTCGTGATCCACGACCCCGAGCTGCTGCTCGCCGTGGCGGGCGTGCGCAAGCGCCCCCCGGTGGTCTGGGACGTGCACGAGGACACCCCGGCGACGTTGTCGCTCAAGCCCTGGCTGCCCGCGTTCCTGCGTCCGCCGGTGCGGTTCATGGCCCGCCTCCTGGAGGGCACGGCCGAGCGTCACCTGCACCTGCTGCTGGCCGAGAGCG
The DNA here is from genome assembly GCF_016863135.1 of Planobispora longispora. Taxonomy (GTDB): domain Bacteria; phylum Actinomycetota; class Actinomycetes; order Streptosporangiales; family Streptosporangiaceae; genus Planobispora; species Planobispora longispora. Next base: position 47,196 of record NZ_BOOH01000014.1, on the reverse strand, counting down.
CCTACGCCGGGAGGTTCCGCCAGGCGCACCTGGTGGTGCCGAACGAGACGTGGGTGCCCGACGACGTGGTCGCGCCGGGCGACGACCGCATCGTCTACCTCGGCTGGCTGTCGGAGGCGCGGGGCGTGCGCGAGGCCATCGAGGTGGCCCGCCTGCTCCAGCCGTACCGGGTGGCGGTCGAGCTGATCGGCTACGCCGACCCGCAGTCGCGGCCCGCGCTGAACGAGGCGGTCACCGAGGGCCTGCTGGAGTGGCGCGACTTCATGCCCAACGACGAGGCGCTCAAGCGGCTCGACGGCGCGCTGGCCGGGTTGTCGCTCCTGCACGACGAGCCCAACTACCGGCACTCCATGCCCACGAAGATCGTGGAGTACATGGCCCACGGCATTCCCGTGATCACGACTCCCTCGCCGCGCGCGGTGGAGCTGGTCGAGCGCTACAGCAGCGGGATGGTCGTGCCCTGGCGGGACCCCAAGGCGGTGGCCCAGGCCGTGCTCACTCTCAGAGACGACGTCGAGGAGCGGCATGCCCAGGGCGCTCGAGGGTATGCGGCGGCCCGTGCCAACCACCACTGGCCGAACTCGGCCCGCCGTTTCGTCGCCCAGCTGGAGGCATGGGCGGGGGTCAAGGACTGACGCCGTGCGCGGCTCGCACGCCTGGCACGGTCCCGGCGTCCCTCCCGGCCGCCCGAGCGGTCCGCGCGTCCGGTGCGCCGGGCTTCCTTACATCGCTCTGATCACGAGAACGGTAGTGTCCTGAACGTGCGCTGGTTCACGGCTCTGCTCGGCGTGGCGATCCTCGCCGCTGTGGCGGCGGTCATGCTGGTTCTGCCGCCCGACGACTCCACTCCCTCCAGTGACAGCTCGCCGATCGCCTCCCCCTCCGCCCCGGCCGCCTCGCCCACCCCCGCGGTCAGCGCGTTCACCGACCCGTGTGGAACGTTCGACACGGCGGTGAAGGCGCCGTACGCGGTGACGGGCTACTGGCTCATCCCGACCGCCGACCACTGCACCTGGCGCGGACAGTTCCGCGCCATCCACCAGGTCGGCGGCGACACCGTGATCCGGATCGGCTGGGGCCTGCAGGCCCGGCAGGTCGACGAGGAGGGCAAGGTCCTCGACAAGGAAGGAGCGGTGGACAACCGCTACGCGCCGTGCGAGGAGGACGGCGTGCCCTGCGTGGCCGCGGCCGAACGCGACCTGGCGGCGCTGAACCCGGGCAACCGGATCAGCTGGACGTTCGTCTACCGGACCGACGAGGCGTTCGGGCCCGGCGTCTTCCGCTGCCCCGAGGTGGAGAAGAAGATCGAGGTGGACGACGACACCGTCTTCTACCGGATCATCGCTCCCGAGGACGGCAGCGACGACGCCACCTGCGAGAACCTCCGCTCCCGAGGCCGGGCCTACCACGTGATCCTGATCGCCGCCGCGAAGGAGGACAGCCTCACCGAGCTGCTCGACCTCGGCGACCAGTTCGGCATGAAGGTCTTCCCCGCGCTGCCGCTGGCCCCGCGCGACCCGGGCCAGGCCACCCGGGCCTCCGAGCGCGGCGTCGAGACCCTCACCACGCTCACCCGGCGCATCCTGCAGGACTACGGCAACCGCTTCCAGGGCCGCGCCTCGCTCGGCGGCTTCTACCAGCCGTTCGAGCTCCAGATGCGCGACATGGCCTACTCCGGTTCGGACGACCCCGAGGTCGCGGCCAAGGACAATCCGACGCTCAAGGTCTACGCCTCCCAGCACGAGATCGTCCAGCAGGTGATGCCGGACAAGCCGATCCTGGTCAGCCCCTACCTGGAGGCGCGCAAGGACAAGGCGTTCAGCGCCACCCCCAGGGAGGTGGCCGCCGGGTTCGAGGCGCTGGCCAGGACCGGCGTCGGCATCGTCGCGCCGCAGGACAGCCGGGGCACCGGCAAGGTCGGGCTGTTCTGGCCGGACGAGCGCGACGAACCGGTGGACGAGCGGCTCCGGCCGGTGGTCGGGGAGGGCCTGGACAACGGCGACGCCTATCACGGCTCGACCCGCGACTACTACCGGGAGATGGCCGCGGCCCGGACCCGGATGGTCGAGCAGGGCTACGACGTGCAGCTGTGGGCCAACGTCGAGGCGTTCGAGCCCTCCGGGGCCGAGCCCTGCGGCACCCGCACCGGGACCCGGGGGCGCACGGACAAGGAACGGCTCGACCGGGCCGTCACCCAGGTCGGCCGCTACGTCTCCAAGGTCGTCTCCTACATGTGGAGCGACTTCTTCACCTGCGCCGCCCCGGGAACCCCGTCGCTGGCCGAGGAGATCGCCCGCGACCACGACCGGCCCATCCCGGTGGACGCCGTACGGCTCCCGCGTGACATCCAGGACGGCATAGAGATCCGCGGATACAACATCCCCATGGGGACGAAGGCGGAGATCGGCTGGGAGGGGCAGACGCCCAGGACGGTCGAGGTCGCCGGGGTGAACCTCGCGCCGCCGCCGGAGGGCACGCCCGCCGGGATGACGACGGCGTGGGTGCCCTTCGACTGGACCCAGGTGCCCGCCGACGCCTGGGTGCGGATCCGGGTCACCGGGCCCGACGGGCGCGAGGCGGCCGAGCCGTTGCACGTCCGCATATCCCTGTGACCGGTGTAACGTGCCTGCCGTGACCTCTCCTGTGCCGCGCGTCCCCGTCAGCGTGGACCTGGTCGTCCTCACGGTGCGGGGGCAGGAGTTGAGCGCGCTCGTCTGGCTGCGGGACAAGCCGCCCTACGAAGGGCGCTGGGCCCTGTCGGGCGGTTTCATCCAGCTCGACGAGGATCTGCCGGCCGCCGCCGCCCGGGTTCTCGCCGAGCGGGCCGGCCTGCCCGGCGCCCCGGTCCACCTGGAGCAGCTCCAGACGTACGGCTACCCCGACCGCGACCCCCGCCAGCGCGTGCTGAGCGTCGCCTATCTGGGTCTCGCCCCCGATCTGCCCGCCTCCCGGGAGGCGCACATGAGCTGGCAGCCGGTCAAGGACCTGGCGACGATGGCCTTCGACCACCGCCGCATCATGGTGGACGGCATCGAGCGGGCCCGCGCCAAGCTGGAGTACAGCTCGCTGGGGGCCGCCTTCTGCCCGGCCGAGTTCACCGTCGCCGACCTGCGCCGGGTCTACGAGATCGTCTGGGGCCGGTCCCTGGACCCGCGCAACTTCCATCGCAAGGTCACCAACGCCGAGGGCTTCCTCATCCCGACCGGGCGGACCACCACCCGCGACGGCGGCCGCCCCGCCAAGCTCTACCGCCGCGGCCCGGCGGAGCTGCTGCACCCCCCGATGCTCCGCTCGCTCAAGGACTGACCGCTCACTCAAGGAGCGACTGCGGGCTCGGGGTCTGGGGCGGCGGGGTCGGGGACGGCGGGGGCGCGGGCCCCGTCGAGCGGGTGGTCCAGGAAACAGTGGGGGGCGTCGTTGCGCTCGTCGTACACCACCCGCCCCCGCACCCCGAACACGGCCGCCAGCAACTCCTCGGTGACGACCTCGCGGGGCGGGCCGTCGGCGGCGACACGTCCGCCGGCCAGGGCGACGATCCGGTCGGCGAAGCGGGCCGCGTGGTCCAGCTCGTGCAGCACGGCCAGCACGGTGAGGTCCCGGCTGTCGCGCAACCGGCGGACCAGCGCGAGCACCTCCAGCTGGTGGCGGACGTCCAGGTGGGCGGTCGGCTCGTCCAGCAGCAGGATCGGGCTGCGCTGGGCGACGGCCAGCGCCAGCCGTACCCGCTGGCGCTCCCCGCCGGAGAGGGTGTCCAGCACCCGGTCGGCCATGTGGGCCACCCCGGTGAGTTCCATCGCCTCCTCGGCCACCCCGTCGCCGGGCGCGCCGAGCATGCCGAGCGGGCCCCGGTGCGGGTATCCGCCCTGCCGTACGAGCTGGCGCACGGTCAGGCCGGGGACGGGCGCCAGGGCCTGGTGCAGTACGGCCAGCCGCCGGGCCACCTCCCGCCGGGACAGGCTCGCCAGGTCCGTCCCGTCGAGGCGGACGGCGCCCCGGCGCGGGGTCAGCAGCCCCGCGATGAGCCGTAGCAGGGTGCTCTTGCCGCAGCCGTTCACACCCACCAGCGCGACGAGTTCGCCGTGCCCGACGGTCAGATCGATCCCGTCGAGCACCGTGCGGTCCCCGTAGCCGAACTCCAGCCCGCTGACAGCGATCATCCCGGTCATCTCTCTCCTGTCGTCGTCATCACCCGGGGACGTGGGCGGCCCTGCGCGCCACGGTCACCAGTACGGCGGCTCCCGCCAGGGCGGTCACCACGCCGGTGGGGACACCCAGCCGCTGGGTGACCTCCGCGCCGGCCATCAGGCGGTCGGCGAACTGGGCGACCGCGTCGGCGCCGGCGATCGCCGCGGCCCCGGCGACGGCCGCCACCGGCACGGTCCTCCTCGGGTCGGCCCCCGCCAGCCACCGGGCCGCGTGCGGGACGACCAGGCCGACGAAGGCCACCGCCCCGGCCAGGCTCGCCGCGCCCGCCGCCAGCGCGGTCGCCGCCGTCAGCGCCGCCGCGCGGGCGGCTCCCGGGCGCAGGCCCAGCCCGGCGGCGTGGTCGTCGCCGGGGGCGAGCACGCCGAGCACCGCCGATCCGGCCCAGATCAGCAGGATCCATCCGGTGATCCACCACCAGGTGAACCCCAGGTGCTCCCAGACCCGCCCCTGGACCGACCCGACGAGCCAGCGCAACGCGTTGCCGAAGCGGCTGGGCTGGTAGGCCAGCAGGAGGGTGACCAGCCCGGCCAGCAGCGCGCTGCCGAGCAGGCCGTACACGACGGCCCTGCCGGGGTCCCGGGAGGTGAGCAGCCAGGTCGCCGACCCGCCCAGGGCGCTCCCGGCGAGCGCGGCGGCCAGCGCGCCGCCCGCGGAGTCGGCCGGGAACAGCCCGAACGTCAGCCCGGTCAGGATGCCCAGCACCGCGCCGGGGTTGACCCCGGTCAGCTCGGGGGCGGCCAGCGGGTTGCGGAGGGTGAGCTGGAGGACCAGCCCGGACACGCCGAGCGCCGCACCGGTCAGCAGCGCGGCCAGCAGCCGGGGCACGCCCAGCTCCCACATGATCCGGTGCTCCAGGGTGCCGGCGGGTCCCAGCAGCGTGCCCAGGTCCCCGATGCCGGGAGCCAGCAGGTGCGCCAGCACGGTCGCGGGCAGGGCGATCACCAGGATCGAGGCGAGCCGTCTCACCGCGATCCCCCCGCTCGTCCGTCCCGCGCCGCGGCCGTGCGCGGACGCGCCGCCTCCCCGCGCAGCAGGACGGCCCCCGCCAGAACGCCGAGCAGGGCGGTCCACGCGCCGAGCGGCGTCTCCACCGGGGCGAGGGCGAGCCGGGCCACCAGGTCGGCGGCCAGGACCACCAGCGCGCCGAGCGCGGCCGACCAGGGCAGCCACGTCCCGGCCTCGCCGCGGGGCCGCAGCCGGCGCGCCAGCAGCGGCGCGACGAACCCCACCCATGCCAGCGGCCCGCACGGTCCGGTCACGCATCCGATCAGCAGCGAGGCCACGGCCAGCACGCCCAGCCGGGCACGGCTCACCCGGCTGCCGAGAGCGGCGGCGGTGTCGTCGCCGAGCCGCAGCAGCCCGAGCACCGGCACGCAGAGGACCACCAGCGGGATCGCGAGGAGGGACCAGGGCAGCACGTGCGCGGCCTGCTCCCACATGACGCCGGTCAGGCTGCCGACGAGGTAGCGGAACAACATGTCGTACTGGATGCGTTCGGCGGTGGCCATCACCGCCAGCAGCAGCGCCTGGATCGCGGTGGAGACCGCGGCGCCGACCAGCAGCGTCGCCGAGGCGCTGCGCGCGGTGCGGGCCGCGACCAGGCACAGCGCCCCGCCGCCGGCCGCGCCGGCCAGTCCGAGCAGCGGGTGCAGCCCGTACGGCACCGGCAGCGCCCACACCACGCAGACCGCCACCGCCAGCGCGGCCCCGGAGGACACCCCGAGCAGCTCCGGGACCGCCAGCGGGTTGCGCAGAGCCTCCTGCAGCAGCAGCCCGGCCGCCCCGATCGCCGCGCCGCCGAAGACGGCGACGGCGAGCCGGGGCACCCGCAGCTCCCACAGCACCACGAATTCCACCGAGGCCCGGTCGCCCAGCACGGCGGGCAGCCGGTGCGGCGGGATCACCGGCTGCCCCAGGCAGACGGCGGCCAGGGCCAGGACGGCGACGGCCGCCGCCACGATCAGGACGGCGCGCCGTCCTGTGCGCGGGCCTGCGGACAGGCGTCCGCGCGCGCCTCCGGGCGGGGCGGTGACGCGGGGAGGTGACGCCTGGCTCAACCGGCGACCTTGGCGAGGGCCTCGTCGAGGATGATGCCGAAGGCCCTCGTCCCGCGGCCGGAGGCCCACAGCTCGGGCTGGACCTCGAAGGCCCTGTCGTTGGCCACGGCGGGGACCCGCTTCCACACGGGGTTGTCCTTGAGCGTCTCCGTCACCGTCTTGGAGTCGGGGCCGAAGGTGAAGGACTGGATGAAGATCACATCAGGCGCCTTGGCGAGGATCTCCTCCACACTGTAGGCCTGAGCGGTTTCGAAGCCGCCTCCCTTGCTGGGCCAGGGGTAGGAGAAGAACTCCGACATGAAGTCGCCGAGCACGTCGTCGGTGGTGTTCACGCCCACCGAGCTTCCGCCGTACATGGCGAGCACGGTCGTGCCGTCGAGCTTCCGGGCCTTCGCGGTGGCCGTGCCCTCGGCCAGTTTGGTACGGAACCTCAGCTCGGCCCCGGCCTGCTGAGCGCCCCGGTCGGTGAGCCGGGCGAGGGCGCGCAGGTAGCCGACGGAGTCCTCGTAGCTCTTGACCTCCACCACCCACAGCGGGGCGAACTTCTCCACCGCGGTCCTGAGCTGGTCGTGCACCCCGGCGAGCCCGATGACCAGGTCCGGCCGCTGCTCGGCGATCTTCGCGACGTCCTCGCCGCCGAAGCTGCCCGGGATGACCGGGACCCGTCCGGCGGCGGCGCCCAGGTAGTCGGGGCGGGCCAGGAGCTTGGGCGTGGTCGTCGCGGCGGGGGTGAGGCCGAGCTCGACGAGCATGTCGTCGCAGAGGCCGGTGAGGCAGACGACCCGCTCCGGCTTCTTCGTGAGGGTGACCTGCTTGCCCGCCGGGTCGGTGACGGTCAGCGCGGCCGTCACCGGGGTGACCTGGACGGCGGGCGCGCCCGATGCCGCAGCGGTCGTCTTCGGCGCGCCCGATGCCGTCGCCCCGGCCTCCTGCGAGGGGGAGGCTCCGGCGCCGCATCCGCTCAGCAGGGCGGCGAGGAGGAGGGCGGGCACGAATCCACCGGACGGGAACCTGCGGGAGGAGAACCTGGCAGAGGGGAACCTGCCGGAGGGGAATCTACGCAGCATGCTGCCGTGCTCCTCAGCGGCCGACGGTGTCGGCGTCGGACCGGCCGGGGGTGACGACGGTCAGGGCGCCGCCGCCGTCCAGCCGGGTGGGGGTGGTGATGGCGCCCACGGTCCGGCCGTGGTCGGGGGAGATCACGCTGATCCGCCCGGTGCCGCCGCCGCTGACGTAGGCGAGGGCGCCGGTGGGGTCCAGCGCGATCCGGCGGCCCTGCGTGCCCCAGGGGGACGAGCCGACGGCCGGTCCGCCCGGCAGGGAGCCGAGCTGGACGTTCGCGGTGATCTTTCCGTAGTGCGACGAGCCGGGACGGACGTCGACGAAGGAGACCTTGTCCCCGCCCGGCTGCTGGAGCACGTAACCGGCGTACCGGTCGGACAGTCCGAACCGGAACAGGAACCCGGAGCCCAGGCGGGTGGTGACGGACCGGCCGGTGGCCGGGTCGACGAGGAAGGCGTCGTGCAGCCAGTTCTGCCAGTCGTCGCCGGACTCGTTGGAGGTGTAGGTGACCAGGTTCCGTCCGTCGGCGCTCAGCCGCACGTAGAAGGCGCGACCGGTCTCCGCGGGCCAGGGCACGGTCCTGACCGGGGTCAGGGAGCCCGCCCGGAGCCGGGCCGTGTCGAGACCGGCGTCGGTCGCCGTCATCGCCAGGTCGCCGGCCAGGGCCTCGCCGTGCCCGGCGGCCCCGGTCGGGACGCTGGAGGAAGGCTCCAGGTGGCCGCCCGCACCGGCCAGGATCGCTGAGACGGGGAAGGTCTCCAGCGTGTTGTCGGCGTCGTTGCGGTGCAGGACGGTCAAGGGCTCCCCGCCGAGCATGACGCCGGGGTGGCCGCTGTGCACCTCGACGCTGGAGGGCGCGTAGGTGCGCAGGTCGACGAGGGTGAGGATGCCGTGCCCCTCCTCCTCGCCGGTCTCCTGGGACTCCTCCTCGTGGTCGTGCTCCTCGGCCGCGGCCACGACGGCGTAGCGGTTGGCCGGGTCGACGGCGATGTGCGTGACCTCCCCCTCGGGCAGCGGGACCGCGCCGACGATCCGGGGGACGCCCGTCACCTGCAGGGCGACGAGCTCGTGGTGAGTCTCGTCGACGAAGAGCACCCGGCCGTCGCGCAGGGAGAGCATGCCGGCGTGGCTCGACGGGGTCCGGCCGGTGATGGTGGCGGCCCTGCGGTGGGACGGGATCGCGTAGATGTGCACCTGGCTCGCGGCGGGGTCGGCGACGACCAGGCGGGACCCGGTTCCCGTCCGGGTGTCGTAAGCCTGGTCCGTCGCTCCGGGCGAGGCGGCCCGGGCGGCTTCGGTTTCCCCGCTCGTGACCTGATCGCCGGGGTGCGGGGGTGCGGACGCGGCTGCGGCGGCGGTGGGGGCGAACAGAGCCAGGGCGAGCAGGCCCACGGCTCCGGCGCGGCCGACGAGCTTGTCGGGCATCTGACCTCCAAGGAGAACGAAAATCATTTTCTAAGCATAGACATGAAAATCATTATCATTTACGCTGGCTCCGCGCCAAGGGCCCGAGAGCGCAAAAGTCCAGAAATCTCAGGAGGTAGCCCATGGAGTCCTACGACGACGTGCCGGTGTTCTCGGCGATCGTGAACCCCGCCCCCGCGGCGGCGGCTCACCCGACCTGCAACCACGCCCTCGTCGCCGACCTGTTCGACGACGAGGCCTGATCCCTGTGGGGTGCCGCGTGTCTCTCGGGATGCGCGGCGCTCCCTTCGCAGACAGGAGAGCCGATGGCGCTGCGGACCTTCGCGCCAGGCGTGGAGATCTTTCCGGTGGCCGGTGAGACGGTGCTGAGAACGCCCTCCGGAGAGTTCCTCCGCGTCAACCGGGAGCTCGGCGAGGACCCGGACCTCATGGACCGGGAGACCCTCGGCGCGTTCGAGGCCAGAGGACTGGTCACCGACCGGGAGCCGCTGCGGTGGCCCGGCCCCGTGGCGGTCGTGGGCGAGGGAGCGATCGCCGCCGCGCTGGGCGAGCTGCTCGGCCGGATGGGAGCGGATGTCCTGCGCACGGACGTTCTCCGTGTGGACGGCTGTGCGGATGGCCTGCGTGTTGACGGCCTGCGTGCGGACGCGCCCGGCGGGGCGCCCGTCCCCGCCGCGCCCTCCGACACGGAGCCCGTGCCCACCGGCTACGCGGCCGTGACCTGGTGCTGCGACGGCCATCCGCCCGCGGAGTGGACATCGCTCGACGCCCTGCTCACCCGGCGCGGGATCGCCTGGCAGCGCTGCTCGGTCGAGGGCGCCACCATCGTGGTCGAGCCCGTCGCCCTCGGCCCGGACGACGTCACCCACGCCGACGTGCGGGCCCGTCGCCTGGCGGCCAGCGAGTCCCCCGAACACCTGCTGGCCTACTGGACGGCCTCCGGGGAGGAACGCCGCAGGGGCCCTTCCCCGATCGGCCCCGCCCAGGCCGCCTTCGTCGCCGCCGTCCTGGCCGCCGACCTGGCGGATCAGGTGGCCCGGGCGGACGGGGCGGGCCGCCGCGCGGTGACCGGGGCGCGGAGGCTGCGGCTGGTCGACAGCGTGGAACTGACGGTGACGGACCACCCGATCCTGCCGCTGCCCCCCGTCGAGCCCCGGAGGTCCGCATGACCGTGCTCCACGGCGCGGTGCGGGTCCCCGGCCACGACGGGACGGAACTGGTGGCCGATGCCGTGCTCCCCTCCGCGGACGGGCGGCACCCGGTGATCGTGATGCGCACGCCGTACGGCAGGACACGGCACCTGGCGGAGGCGCACGGGTGGGCGCGGCGCGGGATCGCGGCGGTGGTCCAGGACGTCCGGGGCCGGTACGAGTCCGGCGGACGGTGGGAGCCGTACGTCCACGAGCGCGAGGACGGGCGGGAACTGCTGCGGTGGGTGCTCGGCCGGCCGTGGTGCGACGGACGGGTGATCCTCTACGGGTCGTCGTACGGGGCGTTCTGCGCGGTCGAGGCGGCAGCCGGGGAGCCGGAGGGCGTCGCCGGGGTGATCTCGGCGGTGCCCGCGCTGGGGGCCGTCGCCAGGGAGCCGGGAGGGGTGCCGAAGCTGTACTCCCATGCCTGGTGGTGGACGACCTACGGCGACGGACGCACCGAGCGCGTGGGCCTGCTCGACACCAGGATCGCCGACGACCCGGACGCCCTGCGGCACCTGCCCGTCACCGACCTGCCCGCCCGGCTCGGCGTGCCGCTCCCCGGATGGGAGCGCGCCTGGCGTGATCCGGCGCCTCCGCGCGCCGACGTGCGGGTGCCGCTGCTCAGCGTCGCCGGGCTGCACGACCCGTTCCTGGACGACGCGGTGGACCTGTGGCGCCGGGCGCGCGGGCCGCGCACGCTGGTCGTCGGGGCGTGGCAGCACGACCTCGGCCTGGTGAACCGGGAGCGCAACGGCGACCGGCCGATCGCCCCCGGACACCGGGTGCCGGCGGCCCGGCTGATCATGACGTGGATCGACCGCCTCCTGGCGGGCGACCCGCCCTCGACCGTGCTGCTGGCGGCCGAGGGCGACGACCGCTGGCTGGCGGGGCAGGGGCCCGGGGAACCTCCGTGGCTCCGGCGGATCCGGGCCACCGGAGGCGAGGGGGCACGGACCCCAGTCGGTCAGGTCCGGGATCACGGGGACGAGTGGCCGGGGACCCGGATCGCCGAGATGGACCTTCCCGGCGGCGGCGCGTTCGTCGCGGACCCCGGCGACCCGTTCCCCTCGCGGATGGGACCGGTGGACGTCACCTCCGACGCGGGAAGGGCCGATGTCGTCGTGTTCCGTACGGATCCGTTCGAGCGGGCGGTCACGGTGGCGGGCCGGCCGGCGGTGACCTTCGCCGGAATCGGGGAGGGCCACTGGGCCGTACGGCTGGCGGAGGAGCACCCCGACGGCAGGGCCGTCCAGCTCGGCCACGCGGTGGCCGACCATGAAGGCGGTGGCCTGAGCTCCGGTGACCATGAAGACGGCGGCCTGCGCCCCGGTGATCACGACGCCGTGGGCCCGCGTCCCGGCCGTACGGCCGCCGGGCGGGACCGGGCCGGTCTCCAGCGGCTCAGCCTGCCGACGATCGTGCACCGCTTCCCCGAGGGCGCCCGGCTGCGCGTGGAGGTCGCCGGGCACCACTTCCCCCTCCACGTGCGCCACCCGCACACCGCCGAGGATCCGCTCACCGCCCGCACGCTGCTCCCGTCCGCCCGGAGCGTCACCGGAGCCCGGCTCCTCCTCCCGGTCGTCCCGGATCCGGCGTGGACCGCCGATCCCGTCAAAGAGCTCCAGGAGGCTCCCTGATGATCACGCCAGAGGCGCTCGTCGACCCGGTGTGCGGCGTGATCCGCCGGATCGTGCCCTACCCGCGCCTGGACGGCATGCCCGACTCCTACCGCTGCCTGATCGCCGAGGTGTCCGACACGCGCAGGGTCGGCGTCTGGCTCGCCGACCAGGTGGCCGCCGGGACGTCGTTCGGCGACGAGGAGAGCGCCCGGCGGGCCGCCGTCGGCGAGGCCGTCGAGCGCTACTGCGGCAACAACATCCCCGCGGACCTGCGCCGGGCGAGCGTCGCCGAGCTGGTCCGGCGGGGCGTGCGGCACCTGGGCCCGCAGGACCTGCCGGGATTCGCGCCCGAGCAGTACGGCAGGACGGCCTTCCCCTACCGGCCGTGGGCCGAGGGCGAGGAGATCCTCTGGGCGGAGGGCGTCGAGCTCGACGCCGCAGGGCCCGCAGCGGGAGGAGACGGGATCCGGGGCGTGCCCTGCCTGGTCCCCGGCTCGTGGACGTACCTCAACTGGCACCAGGGCCCCCGGCGCCGCGAGCCCCGCCACCACCATCTCAACTACGCGGGCGTCGCCTGCGGCGTGGGCCTGGCCGACGCCGCCCGCCGGGCGTTGCTGGAGGTCGTCGAGCGGGACGCCGTCACCCTGTGGTGGGGGCTCGACCTGCCCGCCCGGGGAATCGGCGTCGATTCGGTGCCGGGGCTGCGCGAGGCGTGGGCCGGGTCCCGGCTGGAGCTGAGCCTGGTCGAGGTCCCGGGAGGGCAGGGGGTGCCGGTGATCGCGGCTCTCGCCTACGATCCGGAGCTCCGCATCGCCGCGGCCGGGTTCGCCTGCCGCAGCGACCCCGCCGAGGCCTGCCACAAGGCGGCCATGGAGGCGGTGCAGGTGTGGATCGCCTCGCGAGGGCTGCTGTCGGAGGACGGCGCGGCCTTCGAGGCGATGAAGCGCGGCATCCTGGCCAGGCACGCCTACCTGCCGTGGCGGGCCGACCGGCGTTACCTGGACGACGTGGGCGAGGACTTCGCCGCGGTCCGCGACCTCGCCGCCCAGGCCCAGGTCTGGCTCGACGAGCGCATGCATCCGATGTTGCGCCGGTTCACCCGTCCCGCGGCCGGGACCGTCGGCGTCGACGAGATCCCGGCGGGCGCCGATCCCTTCGCCGCGCTGTCCGGCCACCGGATCGTCGTCGTCGACCTGACCACCCGGGACATCGCCGAGACGCCGCTGCGGGTGGCGCGGGTCGCGGTGAGCGGCCTGCTTCCCAACAGCCCCGCCGCCTACCCCTACCTGGCCTCCCCCCGGTGGACCCGGCCGCTGCCCGAGATCACCCTGGCCCCGCCCCCGCACCTGTGAGGACGCCGTGAGGACTTCTGAGGACGCCGTGAGGACTTCGACGTTGCGGGAACTCCTGCGCCTGTCCCTGGCGGCGGCCGGTCCCGCGGTGGGATCCGTACGGCTGCGCCGGGTGCCCTCGGCGGGAGCGCGCTACCCGGTCGACGCCCACGTCCTGACCTCGGGCGGCCGCTTCTTCTACGACCCGCTCGGCGACGACCTGACCGGGCGGGGCAGCGGCCCGGCGCCCGCCGGCGGGGCACTGATCGTCCTGGCCCTGGTCCCGGAGCGCACGGAGCGCAAGTACGGCTCCCGCAGCCTGCCCAGCCTCCTGCTCGACCTCGGCCACGCGCTGGGAGCGGTCGCCGCCGCGGCGGCCGTGCTCGGGGTCGGCTGCCGGGTCCTGCTGGAGACGGACGGCTCGACGCTGGAGCGGCTCACCGGGCCGGTCGAGGGATACCCGCTGGCGGCGGCCTGGGTGGGGGACGGCCCGCCCCCGGCGCTCGCGGAGGCCGGGAGGCGCCGCGGCGCGGCGCGGTCGTGGTCCCACCCGGATCTGGCCCGCCTCGGCCCGGGAACCCGGGACGCGGTCTGGGAGGCGCCCGAGACGGCCCACGTCGAGACCGAGACGATCACGAGGCGCAGGAGCGCGTTCCCGCCGTTCACCGGCGAGGTCGATCCCGCGCCGCTGCTGGCGGGCACCCGCCTGGTCGCCGCCCTGCCGGACGGGCTGTACGACGCGACCGGACTCGTCGGCCGGGGGGACGCCCGCCCGGCCCTCGCCGTATGGGCCCATGGCCAGCCCTTCCTGGCCGACGCCGCGGCCGTGCTGCTCTACACGACCCCGCACGCGGCGGCGGAGAGGACGGGATGGCTGGCGTACCGGGTGGCGTGCCTGCGGGCCGGGATGGCCGTGCACCGGGTGCTGCTGCTGGCCCAGGCCCGGGGGTTGCGGGCCAGGGCGATCGGCAGCTGGGGGGAGGCCGACCTGGGGGCCGCGCTCGGCGGGACGCCGGGGGAGCGCGTGATCGTGCACGGCGCCGTCGTGGGACCCGGCGGGGACGGAGCCTGCCGGGACGGGGCCAACGGAGCCAACGGCGCCCACAGGGACGACGGGGTCGGATCCGGGACGGACGCGGGCGGCCCGGCGGGGCCGGGGAGGGATGCGAAGTGATCGTTCATCGGAGGCTGATCCAGCTCGCCGGAGACGTCAAGGGGCCGATCGCGGTGTGCGTCGGTCTCGGCCTGGCGGTCTCCTCGGCCTACGCGGCCCAGGCGCTGCTGCTGGCGGGTTCGCTCGCCGCGCTGGCCCGGGGCCGCTGGGACGAGGCGGTGACGCTTCTCCTGTGGGCCTTCGCGGTCATCGCCGCGCGCGCGGCCCTGATCTGGCTGCGGGAGACGGCGACCGTGTGGGCGGGGGCGCTCATCCGGGCGAAACTGAGGGACCGGCTCATCACCAGGCTCGGCGAGCTGGGACCGGCCCATCTCACCGGGACCAGGACCGGGCAGACGCAGACCACGCTGGTGGACGGCGTCGAGGGACTCGACCCGTACTTCAGCCGCTACCTCCCGCAGGTGGTGATCACCTTCACCGTGCCGACGGTCCTGGTCGCCTGGTTGGCCACGGTCAACCCCACGGCGGCGGCCGTGCTCGGCGCGGCGGTCGCGGGGGTTCTGATCATTCCCCGGTTCTGGGACGCCACGCTGCTGCGCCGCGGCCGTACCCGCTGGACGGCCTTCGCCGACCTGGCCTCCGACTACCTGGAGGCCATGCAGGGCATGGCGACGCTGCGGGCGTTCGGCGCGGTGGGCCGGGTCGGCGCACGGCTGGCCACGCGGGCGCGCGAGCTGTACGAGACGACGATGCGCCAGCTCAAGGTCTCGCTGGTGGAGACGGGCGTGAGCGCGTTCCTGATCCAGGCCGGTACGGCGGGCGCCGTGCTGGCCGCGGCCGCGGCGTTCGCCGCGCCGGGCGCCGGAACCCCCGGACCCGGCGCCTGGGAGGTGTTCGCGGTCCTGATGGTGGCGGTGGAGTGCTTCCGGCCGGTGAAGAACCTCTCCGAGTACTGGCACGCCGGGTATCTCGGGATCACCGCGGTGGACGGCATCGAGGACCTCCTGTCGGCCCGGCCCGCCGCGCCGGACACCGGTACCCTCGCCGCCCTGCCGGGACGGGCCGGGGGCGGCGCCCCGGAACTGCGCTTCGAGGGCGTCACCTTCACCTATCCGGGGCGGGAGCGGCCCGCCGTACGGGACGTCAGCGTGACCGCCGAGCCGGGACGGACCGTCGCCCTGGTCGGCCCGTCCGGGGCGGGCAAGTCCACCTGCGTCTCGCTGCTCCTGCGCCACCTGGACCCCCAGCACGGCCGGGTCACCCTGAACGGCGTCGACATCCGCACCCTCACCCTCGCCGCCCTGCGCGCGCAGATCGCCGTCGTCGCCCAGGACACCTATCTCTTCCACGGCACGGTCGCCGACAACCTCCGCCTGGCCCGGCCCGGCGCCACCGATGAGGAACTGGCGGCCGCCGCCCGGGACGCCGGCGCCCACGACTTCATCGCGGCCCTGCCGGACGGCTACGCCACCGTGCTGGGCGAGCGCGGCGCCACGCTCTCCGGAGGCCAGCGCCAGCGGGTCGCGCTCGCCCGCGCGCTCCTGGCCGACGCGCCGCTCCTGGTGCTGGACGAGGCGACCTCGCACGTGGACGCCCGGGGCGAGGCCGTCATCGCCCGGGCCCTCGCCCGCGCCCGGAACGGCCGTACCTGCCTGGTCATCGCCCACCGCCTGTCGACCGTCCGGGACGCCGACCACATCGTCGTCCTGGCCGACGGCGCGGTGGCCGAGTCCGGCGGCCACGGCGACCTGCTCGCCGCCGGCGGCGCCTACACCCGTCTCGTCACCGCCCAGGAGATCCCCGCATGACCGCCGGTGTCCCGACCCCCTCCCCGGAGAAGACCGCCGCGGACCGGCCGCCGCTCCCGGACGGCACGGCCGCCCCGCCGCCCGGGGGCGACCCGCGCGCGGGCGCTCACCCGATGGTCTGGCTGGCCTCGGCCGTCGCCGGGCACCGGCGGGCGTTCGCCGCCACGCTCCTGTCCAACCTGCTCGGCCAGACCGCGGCTCTGGCCGCCGCCGTCACCGGGGCCTGGCTGCTCGGCCGGACGGTCGCGGGGCAGGCGGCCCCGCTGGACATGGCGGCCGCAGTGCTGGGCGGGCTGGTGGCGGTCGTCACCCTCGCCACCTGGTGGGAGATGTACGTCGCGCACGACCTGGCCTACCTCGTGCTGGCGCGGCTGCGCGGCCGGGTCTACGACGCGCTGGCCCGCATCGCCCCCGCCCGGCTGCTCGGCAGGCGCAGCGGGGACCTGTCGGCCGCCGTCCTGTCCGACGTCGAGACCCTGGAGTGGCTGTTCGCCCACACCCTGGCCCAGTTGATCACCGCGGCGACCGTGCTCGTCTGCGGGGTGGCGGGGGCGGCCCTGCTCGACCCGGTGCTGCCGGCGGTCTCGCTCCCGCTGGCGCTGTGCGTGCTGACCGTGCCGTTCTGGCTCCGCAGGACCTCCTCCCGGCACGGCGAGGAACTGCGCGCGGCCACCGCGGAGCTCACCTCCGACGTCGTGGACACCGTGCAGGGACTGCGGGAGATCACCGCGTTCGGCGCGCTGGAGCGGCGGCGGGACCTGCTGGCCGCCAAGACCCGCCGGCTCGCGCGGGCGCAGGCGGCCAACGCCTCCCGGGGCGGCCTGGAGGCCGCGCTCACCGACGCGCTGCTGGCCGTCGCCGCCGCCGGGACCCTGCTCCTGGTCGCCGCGCTGGTCCGCTCCGGCGAGCTGGCGGTCGCCCACGGGCCGGTCGCGATGGTGCTGGCCGCGGCCTCCCTCGGCCCGGCCTCGCAGGTGGCGCTGCTGCTGAAGGAGTACGGCACGCTGCGGGCCGCGGCCGGGCGGGTCCACGCCCTGGTCGCCGCCCCGCCCAACGTGACCGAGCCCGCCGCGCCGCGACCGCCGCTGGAGGGCGAGGTGGTCTTCGAGGACGTGCGCTTCCGCTACACCCCCGACGGGCCCGAGGTCCTGCGCGGGGTGTCGTTCACCGTACGGCCCGGCCGGACGGTGGCGCTCGTCGGCCCGTCCGGGGCGGGCAAGTCGACCTGCGTCTCGCTGCTGCTGCGGTACTGGGACCCCGACCACGGCCGGATCACCGTGGGCGGGATCCCGCTGAGCGAGCTCGCCGACGCCGACCTGCGGCGGCTGGTCACCGTCGTGCCCCAGGACGTGCACCTGTTCGCGGGCTCCCTGGCGGAGAACGTCCGCCTGGGCGCGCCCGGCGCTCCGGTCGAGGAGGCGCTGCGCGACGCGCAGATCGGCCCCGGGGAGCTCCCCGACGGACTGGACACGGTCGTCGGGGAGCGCGGCGTCGCCCTCTCCGGCGGCCAGCGCGCCCGGGTCGCGGTCGCCCGCGCCCTGGTCGTGGACGCGCCGGTCCTGGTGCTGGACGAGGCCGTCGCCAACCTCGACGCCGAGAACGAGGCCCGCCTCGCCGAGGCTCTGGAGGCCGCGAGCGCGGGACGGCGGCAGGCCGGGGGCGAGGATCACCGGAAGGACGGGACCGGGGGCCGGGCCACCCTGGTCGTGGCCCACCGGCTGTCCACCATCCGCAGGGCCGACCACGTCGTGGTCCTGGAGGAGGGCCGGGTCACCGAGCAGGGCGCCTTCGCCGACCTGGCCGCCGACCCGGGCAGCCGCCTGTCGTGGCTGCTGGCCCACCAGTGATCAGGTCCGGGTGGCCTCCGTCAGATCGATGTCGACCTCGAAGGGAAGCGAGAGCGTCAACCGCTCGCGGTGGGTCCCGGTGAGCCGGTAGACGCCATCGGCCTGATCGAGTTCGTGGACGTACACGGCGGGGCAGTCGTTTTCGTATTCGACCCGCCAGAAGTGGGGGATGCCCGCCTCGGCGTACAGCTGGGGCTTGCGCTTGCGGTCGCGCTCCGCCGACTCCTCCGAGACGACCTCGACGGCGAGCAGGACGTCGGCCGCTTCGTAGAAGGTGCACATCGGATCGGTGGCGGCGTGCGCATGAAGGACGACGACGTCGGGCTCGGGGCGCTGGCGCGGCCCCAGCTTCACCGTCATCTCCCGCTCCACTCGCATATGGGCGGGTGCTGCCGTGCTCAGCGCCCGCTCCAGCAGGGAGAGCATGCGCGTGTGGAAACGGGTCTGGGGGCTCACGAAGACGAGAGTGCCATCGATCAGCTCGGTGTGCGGGGGGAGCCCGCGAAGTCTGTCCAGGTCACCGGCGGTGAAGCCGCGCTCCGGCGGGATCAGCCAGTCGGGGACGGAGTCCGAGGGCGACGGCGGCTCCTCAAGCGGATCAGGAATGAGCGGATCCGGAAGGCCCGGATCCAGGATGAGCCAATCGGTCTCGGACAGCGGCGCGGCGCTCACGTCGTCCTCCCGGTCGGGCATGCTCTCACCTCCAGTCTTGCAGGATGATGCCCCATCCGCCCGCTCCTCTAAAGTAAGGCCATGCCTCGTTTCCGCGCGATCCTGGACACAATGCCTGCTTACAAGGCGGGCAAGGCCGTGGTGTCGGCCGACGGCCGGTCCTACAAGCTGTCCTCCAACGAATCCCCCTACGACCCGCTGCCCTCGGTCGTCGAGGCGATCGCGAAGGCGGCGACGGAGATCCACCGCTATCCGGACCCGGCGGCGACCGAGCTGACCGACGCCATCGCCGAGCGGTACGGCGTGCCGGCCGAGCACGTCGCGCTCGGCGCGGGCTCGGTCACCGTGGCCCAGCAGCTCTTCGAGACCGTCAGCGAGCCGGGCGCCGAGGTGGTCTACGCCTGGCGGTCCTTCGAGGCCTACCCGCTCCTGGCCGACCTGGCCGGGGCGACCTCGGTCCGGGTCCCGCTGGTGGAGGAGACCCACCACCTGGAGGCCATGGCCGAGGCGATCACCCCGGAGACCCGGATGGTCTTCGTCTGCAACCCGAACAACCCCACCGGCACGGCCGTGCACGCGGCCGAGCTGGAGGCGTTCCTGAACCGGGTCCCGGAGAACGTGCTCGTCGTGCTCGACGAGGCCTATCGGGAGTACGTGCGGGACGCCGACGTCACCGACGGCCTGACGGTCTACCGCGACCGGCCGAACGTGGCGGTGCTGCGGACGTTCTCCAAGGCGTACGGCCTGGCCGGGCTCCGGGTCGGCTACCTGATCGCCAACGAGCCGGTGGCCTCCGCCGTGCGGAAGACGATGGTGCCCTTCGCGGTCAACCACCTGGCCCAGGCCGCCGCGGTCGCCTCCCTGGCCGCCGAGGAGGAGCTGCTGGAGCGGGTCGAGGCCGTGGTCAAGGAGCGCACCCGGGTCCGCGAGACCCTCATCGCCCAGGGCTGGACGGTGCCCGCGACCGAGGCCAACTTCGTCTGGCTCCGGCTGGGCGAGCGCACGCTGGACTTCGCCGCGGCGTGCGCGGCCGAGGGCGTCGCGGTGCGCCCGTTCGCGGGCGAGGGCGCGCGGATCTCCATCGGCAGCCCGGAGGCCAACGACACCTTCCTCGCGGCGGCCGCCGCCTTCAGGGGCGCCTGACCGCCTTGAGATCGTCCGGCCGGGACATCGCTCCCCGGCCGGGCGGCCCGTCACGCCGTGCTCGTGGCCTCCGCGACCACCGGCTCCCCGTCCGCGGGCGCGGGCTGCCTGCGGCGCTCGGTGGAGACGACCAGTGCGACGCCGACGACGATCACCAGGCCGCCCGCCAGCATCGGGACGGTCACCGGCTCGCTCAGGATCAGCGCGCCCAGGACGACCGCCACGACCGGGTTCACGTAGGCGTAGGTGGAGACGAGCGAGATCGGCGCGTTGCCCAGCAGCCACACGTAGGACGTGAAGCCGACCAGCGAGCCGATCAGGATCAGGTAGGCCAGCGCCGCCCAGGAGCGGCCGGAGACGGCGGCGAGGTCCAGCCGCTCGCCCATCACCGTGGCCGTCGCCGCCAGTCCGGCCGCGCCCGCCACCATCTCGATCGCGCTCGCGGCGAAGGGGTTGGCGGGCATCGGGATGCGCGAGGACAGGAACGACCCGATGGACCAGGACAGCGACGCGAGCAGGATGATCACGATGCCCGCGGTGGTCCCGGCGCCGTTCCCGCCGGTCAGCGAGAGCGCGGCGACTCCGGCGAAACCGACGAGCACCCCGGTCAGCGTGAGCACCCGCGGCCGGTCCCGCGTGACGATCCGGAAGATCACCAGCCAGAGCGGCACCGAGGCGACCAGGAGCGCGGCCAGCCCGCTGGAGATGTGCTGCTCGGCCAGGGCGACCATGCCGTTGCCCGCGGTCAGCAGGAGCAGCCCGACCACCGCGGCGCCGCAGAACTCCTTCCACGTCATCCGGAACGCCTTCGGCCCGCCGAACAGCAGGACCGCGGCGGCCAGGACCAGGGCGGCCACGGCGAACCGCATGGCCCCGCTGGTCAGCGGCGGGATCGTCTCGATTGTGATCATGATGCCGAGATAGGTGGATCCCCACACCACGTAGACGATCGCCAGAGCGCCCCAGACGAGGAGGGACGCGCGCTTGTCAGCAGTGTCAGGGCTCATGACACATGACAATACCGGTCAAGGCTGACATTCCGCTCGCGGATATCGGTCCTTGAGACGGCTCTCCGGCCAGGTCCGGAGCACGCGCCCCGCCGGGCCCGCGTCTCCGGAGACGCGACCCCGGAGACGCGACCCCGGAGACGCGACCCCGGAGACGCGACCCCGGAGACGCGACCCCGGAGGCGCGCCCCGAACCGGCGTCGCCGCGCCCCGGCCGGCTTCAGCGGCTCCCCGGGACGACCAGCCCGGACTCGTAGGCGTGCACGACCAGCTGGGCCCGGTCGCGGGCGCCCAGCTTGCCCATGATCCGGCTGACGTGGGTCTTGGCGGTGGCCTGGCTGATGGTCAGGTGCAGGGCGATCTCCTCGTTGGACATCCCGGTCGCGATCAGGGCCAGCACCTCGCGCTCGCGGTCGGTCAACCGCTCCAGACCGGGCCCGGGCACGGGCCGGGGCGGGGTGGAGACGTACTCCTCGATCAGCCGGCGGGTCACCGAGGGCGAGAGCAGGGCCTCGCCGAGGGCGGCGACCCGCACCGACTGCAGCAGGTCGGCCGGTTCGATGTCCTTGAGGAGGAAGCCGCTGGCCCCGGCGCGCAGCGCGGCGAAGACGTACTCGTCGAGCGCGTAGTTGGTCAGGATCACCACGCGCACCCCGTCCAGCCCGGGGTCGGCGCCGATCCTCCGGGTGGCCTGGATCCCGTCGAGCAGCGGCATCCTGACGTCCAGCAGCGCCACGTCCGGCCGCAGCGCGCGGCAGAGCTCGACGGCCCCGCCCCCGTCGCCCGCCTCGCCGACGACGGAGATGTCGCCGGCCATCTCCAGCAGCACCCGGAACCCGGCGCGGATCAGCGGCTGGTCGTCGGCGAGCACCACCCGGATCACGGATGCCCCACCGGAAGCTCGGCCCCCGCGGGGCCCGCGACCCCTGGAGCCCTTACGGCAGCCGACGGCTCGACCCCTGCGGCAGCGGGCAGTTCGGCCCGTACGGCGAAGCCTCCCCCCGGCCGCGGCCCGGCGGTGAACGACCCGCCGACGGCGACCGCGCGCTCGCGCATCCCGATCAGCCCCATCCCGTTCCCGGTCTCCCCGGGGCGTGACGTCCCGTCGTCCTCGACACCCAGCACGATCATGCCGGGACGATACTCGGTCGTCAGCGTGATCGACGCGGCCCCGGCGTGCCGCAGCACGTTGGTGAACGCCTCCTGGACGATGCGGTAGGCGGCCCGGTCGACCTCCGCGGGGAGCTCCCGCCGCGCGCCGACGACGACCGTCCTCACCGGCAGTCCGGCGGACTCGGTCCTGGCCACCAGGCGGGGCAGCCGGGCCAGGCCCGCCTCGCCGTCCGGCTCGGCCTGCCGGAGCACGCCGAGGGTGGCGCGGAGCTCGTCCATGGCCTCGTGGCCGGCCTCCTTGATGGCGGTCAGCGCCGCGCGGGCCAGCTCTGGCCGGTGATCGAACGTCTGGAGGGCGACCGACGCCTGGACGTTGACGACCGAGATGGCGTGGGTGAGCGAGTCGTGCAGCTCCTGGGCGATCCAGAGGCGTTCCTCGCCCGCCCGGCGCAGCGCCTCCTCCTCCCGGGTGCGTTCGGCCTCGGCGGCCCGCCGCTCGACTTCGCGGACGTAGGCGCGGCGGTTGCGGACCATCTCGCCGACCACGACCGCGGCCATCAGCCAGCCGCTGAGCAGGGTGAGGCCGCCGGGCTCCGGATCGCCCTCGGCGAGCGCGACCGGGACGGAGACGCCCACGGCGAGCGCGACGGCCAGCACGATCGCCAGGCGGCGCCGTCCGAGGACCGCCGCCGTGTAGATCGAGACCAGCGCGGGCCCGGTGGCGAAGACGCCCGGATACCGGGCGCCGTAGTAGGCGATGCCGCAGCCCACCGCGATCACCCCGACCGGCACGGGGGCGCCGCGCCGGAACGCCAGCGCGAGCGAGGACACCAGGAGCAGCGCGAGACCAGCCGTGTCCAGGGGCCGTTCGACCAGCCCCGAGGCGGACAGCCGCCCGTAGGTGTCCGCGACGCCCAGCGCCAGCACGACCGCGGCGATCAGCGCGTCGGCTCTCCAGGCCTGCCAGGTATTCACGATCTTCACCAGCCTCACAGCTGAAACGGTAGGCCACCGGGCCGGCCGCGCCCACCGGCCGGGGAACGAGACCGCGCCTGCATCCCGGGGTGTATCCGGGCCCCGTACGGCCGCGCCGTACATCCCCGGATGTACGGCGAAGTGCCGTCGCCGGTCCGACGACCGCCCGGCGGCGTCGCACCACCATGGCGGTCATGAAGATCCCACCCTCCGCGGAGCAGGGCCGCGTCCCATCCCCTGGAGCGCAGGGCCGCGTCCCACCCCCTGGAACGCAGGGCCGCGTCCCACCCTCCGCGGCGCGGGCTCGCGGTACCCGCGCACCCGACGACCGCACGCGCACACCCGGTGCACCGGCCGGCCGTACCCGCGCACCCGGCTGGGCCGTCTGGTCGCTGCGCTCCACCGCCGTCCTGCATCTGCTCGGCGTGTTCGGTCAGGCGGTTCTGGCGGGGCTGTTCGTCACCGGCGACGTGGACATGCTCCTGTGGCACCGCGACAACGGCGGGTTCACCGCCGCCATGCTCTTGTGCCAGCTGGTGGCCGCGGTCCTGCTGCGGCGTCCGGGCCGGGGACCGGCCTGGCCCGCCGGGGCGACCGCCGCGCTCGCGGTCGCCGAGACGCTCCAGGTCGTGCTCGGGCAGGAACGCGTCCTCGCCGCGCACTTCCCGCTCGGGGTGACCATCTTCGGCGTCTCCGCCGCGCTGACCGGGTGGGCCTGGTATGGCCTGCGGACGGAGGACGCGTGATCTCCCGTCACGTTCCCCATCGCGTCCCCTACCGCGTCTCCCGTCGCGGCTTCCTCGGACTGCTCGGCGGCGCCGGGCTCGCGGCCGCCGGATGCGGCGGCGCGGGCGGCTTCCTGACGGCCGAGGTCTCCGGGGAGACCCTGACGAGCGCGCTGCCGCTGCCCCGGCCGTTCACCGTTCCGCTGCCCGTCCCCGCGACGGCGCGTCCCGTGCGGCCCGGCCACTACGAGGTGGTCCAGCGCGCGGCCAAGGTGGAGATCGTCCCGGGTGTCCTGACCGAGGTGTGGGGATACGACGGGACCTTCCCCGGGCCGACCTTCGACCTGCGCCGCGGTGACCGTACCGTCGTGCGGGTCCGCAACGAGCTGCCCGTGCCCACCTCGACGCACCTGCACGGCGGGGTCACCCCGCCCGGCTCCGACGGCTACCCCACCGACCTGGTGGTGGCCCGGGGCCGGGGGTTCCGCCCGGCGCCCGGGGCGCACGCCCACCACGACCCGTCGCTGTGGACCCTCCACCCCGGGGCCAAGGACTACGTCTACCCGCTGGACCAGCGGGCCGCCACGCTCTGGTACCACGACCACCGCATGGACTTCACCGCGCCGCAGGTGTGGCGCGGGCTGGCCGGGTTCCTCCTGGTCCGCGACGACGAGGACGACGCCCTGCCGCTGCCGAAGGGCGAGCGGGACATCCCGCTGATGATCTGCGACCGGGCCTTCGAGGAGGACGGCTCGTTCCGCTACCCGTCACGCGACCGGAGCCTGCTGGTGACCCCCGGGGTGGAGGACGCCTACATGGAGGGCGTCGAGGGCGACGTGATCCTGGTCAACGGGGCGCCGTGGCCGGTGCTGGAGGTGGACGCCGCCCGGTACCGGCTCCGGCTGCTCAACGCCTCCAACGCCCGCCGCTACCGGCTGGCGCTGACTCCCGGCGGCGGGTTCGTCCAGGTCGGCGGTGACCAGGGGCTGCTCGCCGCGCCGGTGGCGCACGAGGCCGTCACGATGGCGCCCGGCGAGCGGTTCGACGTGGTCGTGGACTTCTCCGCCCATCCCGTCGGAACCGAGGTGACCCTGGTCAACACCCTGGGGACCGGTCCGGCCCGCGGCGTCATGCGCTTCCGCGTCGTCCGCAGGGCCCGCGACGACAGCGCGGTCCCGGGACGGCTGAGCCGGGTCGATCCGCCCGACCGCTCGGCGGCCGTCGCGACCCGGCTCTTCGACTTCCGCCGGACCGGTCAGGGCGGCGGCGGGTCCTGGACGATCAACGGGCGGCCGTACCGCCCCGGAGTCCCGCTGGCCACGCCGCGCCTGGGCACCACCGAGCTGTGGCGGTTCACCGGCGACTTCCACCACCCGGTCCACGTCCACCTGGCCCGCTTCCAGGTGCTCGCGCGCAACGGCGGGCCGCCCGCGCCGACCGACGCGGGCTGGAAGGACACCGTGGACGTCCGGCCCTACGAGGTCGTGGACACGCTGGTCCGCTTCGAGGGCTACCGGGGCCGCTACATGATGCACTGCCACAACCTCGAACACGAGGACATGGCGATGATGGCGGACTTCGACGTGGTCTGATGCGTTCTGCTCTGACCTGACGGACCTCCCGTGCGCCGTGGCTCTCCTGCCGTGCGTCGTGATGCTCGTGCCGGTCGCCGGACTTCCACCGGTCGCCGAGCTTCTACCGGTTGCTGAGCTTCTCGACGATCAGGCGGTAGAGCTGCCGGGGACGGCCCGGCTGGGGGGTGCGGTTCGGCGGGAGCGGCCACGCGAGTCCCTCGTCCACCAGCGTGCGCAGCAGTCGCCGTGCCGTACGGGAGGTGACGCCGAGCATCTTGCCCGCGCTCTCCGCGTCCACCACCGTGTCCCCGCTCTCCAGTTTCGCGGCCAGCCGGGCCAGCACCTCCACGCCCTTGGGCCGGACCGCCCCGGTGCCGTGCGGGGGCGTCCTGGGCGCCGGGATCAAGGCCCGGCCCTCGCGGTCCACCGCGAAGCCCTGCGCCTGCTTGCCCGCCTGGGTGCGGGCCAGCGCGGCCCTCGCGTGGGATTCGGCGTCATGGGTCGTCCGTCCCATGCCGACGCCGACCTCCACCGCCAGCCCCAGCTCCTCCCGCACCCGCGCGGCGAACGGCAGCACCCGGAAACCCTCGGTGGCCGAGGCGACCGAGCCCCGGGTGGCGATGACCATGTAGCTGTGGTCGTCGATCGGGGTCACCGTCGCGTTGATCCGGTTCGCCTCCTGCACCAGCAGGCGGTGGAGCGAGAGGCGGAGTTCGTCGCGCCAGTGGCGCGGCGCGGCCCGGCGGACCGGCTCGCGCAGCGTCGGCACCTCCACCAGGACCACCGTCAGCTGCGACTCCTCCAGCCGGTGGTGCGCGCCGAGCAGGGCGGCGGTGTGCAGCGCCGTGCGGACCGCGGCGGAGGTCGGCCGGACCCTGACCACCGGGACGTCCGCCGCCCGCAGGCGGTCGGCGACCGCGGACAGGCAGGTGAGCGCCCCGCTGGTGGCGCCCTGGCGGGCCAGCCGCTCGTGGAAGGCCGCGATCGTGCCGGTGGCGCCCGGCTCGTCGCGGCTGTGCACATTCTCGACCGGCAACCCCAGGTCGGCGTAGGCCTCCTCGACGTCCGCCCGGCCCAGCACGTCCACGCTGATCCGGCGGGGGTCGATCCGCTCGTCGAGCGCCGCCCGCGCCAGCGCGGCGATCAGCGCGGCCCCGCCGAGCTGAACGTACGTCGCCGGCATGGTCAGCACCCCCGAGCGCCGGGCCAGATCGTAGGGGACCGGGCTGGCGAACAGGCAGGCGTCCACGCCCGCCCCCAGCCGGGTGACCTTGTCCGGGGCCTCTTGCTCGTCCCGGTAGGCGGCGGCCACGAGGCGGCAGGGGAGAGGCGCCGCCGCATGACCCATCAGCATCACTCGCTCGACGAGATCATGAGGGCCCACCACACCGATAGTGAGATCCGGTGTCATGGCACCCGGGCGTGACACTCGTGGAGCTTCTTCGACCCGCTCTACCAATGTTCGTTCCCATCCTGCCGTCCGATGATTTCGGCTCTCTTTTGGAACGATCGCTCGTGGGGGCCATAATGTCACGCCCGATTTTCTGTCCACCAGTGGCCAACCGGTGGCGCTAAACCCGTGAATCCCACCATTTACACAGGTAGTCGCAGTTCTCGACGGATGAAACCCGTTGATTATGGCGCAGAAATCTCCTGCTCCACATCGGCGCCCAGCGCCTGCATGCGCTCGGCGAGATATGAGTGGCCCCGGTTGATGAGATAGCCGGACTCGATCACCGTTTCGCCTTCGGCGGCGAGGCCCGCGAGGACGAGGGCGATTCCGGAACGGAGATCGTGCGCGGTCAC
The DNA here is from genome assembly GCF_016863135.1 of Planobispora longispora. GTDB lineage: Bacteria > Actinomycetota > Actinomycetes > Streptosporangiales > Streptosporangiaceae > Planobispora > Planobispora longispora. Next base: position 20,519 of record NZ_BOOH01000014.1, on the reverse strand, counting down.
CTCGGTCCCGCGCAGCGGCGTCGCGCCCCGCACGACCGCGCTGTTCTCCTTGACCTCGATGTCGGCGCCCATCTTGTTGAGTTCGCTGGCCAATGCGAACCGCCCGTCGAAAATGCGCTCATGAATGTAGCTGGCGCCGTCGGCGAGACAGGCGATCGCCATGATCGGCGACTGGAGGTCGGTGGCGAAACCGGGGTAGGTGTCGGTGATCACGTTGATCGGGCGGAGCGGGCGGTCCCGGCGTACGTGGAGCACCGCGCCGTGGTCGGCGAACTCCACCCCCATCTGCTCCAGCTTGTAGCGGACCACACCGAGGTGGTCGAGGTCGGCGCCGACCAGGTTGACCTCGCCGCCGGTGATGGCCGCCGCCATGGCGAACACGCCCGCGTCGAGCCGGTCGGGCATCACGGTGTGCTCGACGGCGTGCAGCTCCTCCACGCCCTCCACGGTGATGAACCCGGTGCCGCCGCCGCTGATCTTCGCGCCCATCCGGGTCAGCATGTCGATGACGTCGAGGACCTCGGGCTCCAGTGCCGCGTTCTCGATCACGGTGGTGCCGCGCGCCAGGGAGGCCGCCATGATCAGGTTCTCGGTGCCGGTGTGCGAAGGCGTGTCCAGGTACAGGGTCGCGCCGGTGAACCCGGCGGCCTTGACGTGGATGACGGCGTCGCCCTCGTTGACCACGGCGCCCAGGCGCTTGTAGCCGAGGTAGTGGAAGTCGAGGTTGCGGCTGCCGAGGTTGCAGCCGCCCACGCCCTCGATGACCGCCTCGCCGAGGCGGTGCAGCAGCGCCGGGACGAACAGCACCGAGCCGCGGAAGCGGCGCGCGATCTGCGCGGGCAGGACCGGGCTGGTCAGCTCCGAGGCGTCGATGACCAGGGTGCGCTCCTTCTCGTGGAGCTCGACTTTGGCCCCGACGGCCTCGGCCAGTTCCACCGCGCGCCGTACGTCCTCGATGATCGGGACGTTGCGCAGCACCGTACGGCCCCTGGCCGCCAGCAGTGCCGCGCCGATCATCGGCAGCACGGCGTTCTTGGCGCCCTGGATGAAGGCGGTTCCGCGCAGTGCGTTGCCACCGCGCACGCGGTAACGGACCATGCGTCATGCTCCTTGGAAATGGAGAGGTGGGAATCGTGCGACGAGGGCGGCAGCCTGAGCGTCGGCCCAACAGTAGCCGTTGCGCACCTTCTGAACCTGGCACTTCGGGGAGGAACTACCCCCTGAAGGATTGACCAGTCAGTTTCTCGTAAGCCTCCACGTATCGGTCGCGAGTGCGTTCTACCACGTCATCCGGGAGAGGGGGCGGAGCCTCACCCGAGGCGCGGTCCCAGCCGGACGCCGGAGAGGTGAGCCAGTCGCGGACGTACTGCTTGTCGAAGGAGGGCTGCGAACGGCCGGGCTCCCACTGGTCGAGCGGCCAGAAGCGGGAGGAGTCGGGGGTCAGCACCTCGTCGCCGAGGGTCAGCGCGCCGTCGGCGTCCCAGCCCAGCTCGATCTTCGTGTCGGCCAGGATGATCCCCCGCTCCAGGGCGATCTCCGCGCCGCGCCGGTAGACGGCGAGCGTGATCCGGCGCAGCTCCTCGGCCGTGTCGGCGCCGACCTCCGCCACGACCCGCTCGAAGCTGATGGGCTCGTCGTGCTCGCCGACGGCCGCCTTGGTCGAGGGGGTGAAGATCGGCTCGGGGAGCCGGGACCCGTCCACCAGGCCGGGCTCCAGCCGCACCCCGGAGACCTCGCCGTCGCGGCGGTAGTCGATGAGCCCGGAGCCGGTCAGATAGCCCCGGGCGACGCACTCCACCGGGACCATCCGCAGCGGCCTGCACAACACGCTGCGCGAGTCGGGGCCGGGGGCCACCACGTGGTTGGGCACGACGTCGGCCAGCTGCTCGAACCACCACAGCGACATCTGGGTGAGGATCGCGCCCTTGTCCGGGATGTCGGGGGTCAGGACGTGGTCGAAGGCCGAGATGCGGTCCGAGGCGACCATCAGGAGCAGGCCGTCGTCGGTCTGGTAGAGGTCACGGACCTTGCCGGAGTGCAGGTGCTTCACGGACCAAGTCTGCCAGGAGGGTCTAGACCTCTTCGACGAGGGGAAGGCTCCGGAGCCGTTCCCCGGTCCGGCGGCATCGGCGGCCGGTGCGCAGGCGCCGGATTCCTCCGTGGAAGCCGGCGCCCCGACGACGGCGTCCGGGAGACGGCCGGGGTGTCCGCGCCGCGGACGCCCCGGGCCCGCCGCTACAGCGCCTGGTGGGCGATGTCGGTGCGGTGGTGGGAGCCGCGCAGGCGGATGCGGCCGACCGCCTCGTAGGCGGCGTCACGGGCGGCGGCCACGTCGGGGCCGGCGCCGACCACGCTGAGCACCCGGCCGCCGCTGGAGACGATCCGGTCGCCGTCGAAGGCGGTCCCGGCGTGCAGCACGTAGGCGCCCTCGACCTCGTCCGCCTCCGCGAGGCCCTCGATCACGTCGCCCTTGACCGGGGTGTCCGGGTAGTTCTCCGCCGCGACCACCACGGTCACCGCCGCGCCGCCGCGGTAGGAGATCGGCCCGAACGCGTCCAGCGTCCCCTCGGCGCAGGCGAGCAGGAGGCCGGCCAGCGGGGTCTGGAGGCGGTCCAGCACGACCTGGGTCTCCGGGTCGCCGAAGCGGGCGTTGAACTCGATCACCTTCGGGCCCTTGGCGGTCAGGGCCAGCCCCACGTAGAGCACCCCGGTGTACGGCGTGCCGCGCCGGGCCAGCTCGGTCACCGTCGGGATGACGGTCTCGGACATGACCTGCTCGGTCAGGCCCTCCGGGGCCCAGGTCAGCGGGGTGTAGGCGCCCATGCCGCCGGTGTTGGGGCCGGCGTCGCCGTCGTAGGCGCGCTTGTGGTCCTGGGCGGGCTGGAGCGGGACGGCGGTGCTCCCGTCGCAGAGCGCGAAGAGCGACACCTCGGGGCCGTCCAGGAACTCCTCGATGACGACCCGCTCGCAGGCGGCGGCGTGCCGGAGCGCCTCGTCGCGGTCGTCGGTGACCACCACGCCCTTGCCGGCCGCCAGACCGTCGTCCTTGACCACGTACGGCGCGCCGAACTCGTCCAGGGCGGCGGCGGCCTCCCCGGGGGTGGCGCAGGTGCGGGAGCGCGCGGTGGGCACGCCCGCGGCGGTCATGACGTCCTTGGCGAAGGCCTTGGAGCCCTCGAGCATGGCGGCCCGGGCCGAGGGGCCGAAGCAGGGGACGCCCGCCTCCCGGACCGCGTCGGCGACCCCGGCCACCAGCGGCGCCTCGGGGCCGACCGCGACCAGGTCGGCGCCCAGCTCCAGGGCCAGGGCCGCGACCGCGGCCGGGTCGGTCGGGGTCACCGGGTGAAGGGTCGCCACCCGCGCGATCCCGGCGTTTCCGGGAGCACAGTGGACCTCGGTGACCTGGGGGTCTGCTGCCAGCGACCGGCACAGGGCATGCTCACGCCCGCCGGATCCGATTACGAGAACGCGCACGCCGAAGAGCCTAGTGGAGGGCTGTGGACGGCCGTCGGGCGTCTCACCGTACGGCGGCGCCGGAGGGGTCTGTGCGAGGCGTCGCCGTACCGGCGCCATCGGAGGAGGCGGCGCGGGGCGGCGGGAGCGGGCGTCGGGGCCGGCGGAGAGGCGTGGGCGGGACATACAGGGCTGAAGTGACGAGTTTCCGGTCGGGGGCCCGGAGCTGGGAGTACCCTGGGAGCCGTACTTCTATCCTGTGATAGATTCGTACGACTTTGTGTGCCCGCTGCCGATTGGAGGTGGTTTGGGAATGTCCTCTGGCGATCCCAGCAGTACGTGCTCGCGCACGCTGCCCGTGCGCCCTCTCAACCACTCCGCATCGGTGCCCGATCGGTCTTGCGCGCATTCCTGATTCGAACTGAGGTGACATCGCGTCGCGCGCAGAGAAGTGCCGGATCGGGCGGGAAGGCATGTTATGCGCTCCTCGCTCCTGTTTCCTCGTATCAAGCACGCACGTGCTGCCCGTATTCCTCACATTTCCGCTCCCATGATGCGTGACCGGCGCGGGAGCGCCTGCGTCCCGCCGAGCGACTCACTCGTCGAGTACGCCGCCTACATCGGCGGCAAGAAGGTCGAGGCTCTGGGCATCCCCGACGCCCTGGAGCTCGTCCGCGAGCACAACGCCGGCAAGGAGAAGGCCGACGGTTTCGTCTGGGTCGGCCTGCACGAGCCCGACGCCCCCGAGGTCGAGTGGTTGGCCGAGGTCTTCGACCTGCACCCGCTCGCCGTCGAGGACGCCGTCAAGGCGCATCAGCGGCCCAAGGTGGAACGTTACGACGACTCCCTGTTCGTGGTCCTGAAGACCATCGCCTACCTGGAGCACGCCGAGCTGACCGCGACCAGCGAGGTCATCGGCACCGGCGAGATCATGGTGTTCGTCGGCCCCGACTTCGTGGTGACCGTGCGGCACGGCGAGTACTGCCCGCTGTCGCTGGTGCGCGAGCGCCTGGAGGACAAGCCCAAGCTGCTCAACCGCGGCCCGACCGGTGTGCTGCACGCCATCGCCGACCACGTCGTGGACAAATACCTGCACGTGGCCGACGAGATGCAGACCGAGCTGGAGGACGTGGAGGCCATGGTCTTCGCCGACGTCAGCGCCCGGGACATCGGCCGGATCTACAACCTCAAGCGCGAGATGATCGAGATGAAGCGGGCCGTCACCCCGCTCCAGGCGCCGCTGTCCACCCTGGCGCAGCGCCGGATGATCCCCTCCGAGATGCGGGAGTACTTCCGCGACGTCGTCGACCACCTCGCCCGCGTCTGCGAGCAGGTGGAGTCGTCCAACGAGCTGTGCAACTCCGTCCTGCAGGCGGCGCTCGCCCGCTCCAACGCCCTCGCCAACGAGGACATGCGGAAGATCTCCTCGTGGGTCGCCATCATGGCCGTCCCCACGATGATCGCCGGCATCTACGGGATGAACTTCGACCACATGCCGGAGCTGAACTCCGTCTACGGCTATCCGGCGGTGATCGGCGTCATGGTGCTGGTCTGCTCGCTGCTCTACCGGGGCTTCCGCCGCAACGGCTGGCTGTAGGAAGCCGCGGACGCCGTCAGACGCCGACGGCGCGCCGGGCGGTGATCGGGGCGGGGAGGGGCAGTCCCCGCCCCGCCCACAGCTCGCGCATCCGGTCGGGGTAGTCGGTGACGATCCCGGCCACGCCCAGGTCGAGCAGTTCCGCGGCCCTGGCGGGCTCGTTGACCGTCCACGGGGCCACCGGCAGCCCGGCCCGCTCCGCCTGCCGGGCGAACCGCTCGTCCACCATCACGTGCTCGGGCGAGACCGTGGTGCCCCCGGCCGCCGCCGCGGCGGCCGGGACGTCGCCGTCGAAGTCCGCCAGGTCCAGGCCGTCCAGCCAGACGCCGTCCAGGGTGTCCAGCTCGATCAGCGCGTAGCGCTGCGTCGCGGGGGCCAGCTCCCGCGCGATCCGCAGGACGCGCCAGTCGAAGCTGAGGATCGCCGCGCCGCCGAGCCTGCGGTGCCGGTCGAGCTCGGCGACCACCATCTCGGTGAACTCGCGCGGATCGGCGGACAGGTCCGGGCGGGTGGGGTCGGACTTGAGCTCCACGTGCAGGCGCACGCCGTCGGCGCCGTAGGCGTCCACCAGGCCCAGCACGGCCCCCAGCGTCGGCATCCGGGTGTCCGGCACGGGCATCTGGGTCGCGGCGAAGCGGTCGCCGGGATGGAGCGGGAGCCGTACGCCGCAGTCGAGGGTGCGCAGCTGCGCCAGGGTGAGCGAGCCGACCGGCCGGCCCACGTAGGGGAACAGGGGGTCGCCGCGGAAGGCCGGGCGGGTGTCGGCGCTGGTCACCTGGGACACGGTGAGATCGTGGGTGAGCACCAGGCGCCGGTCGGCCGTCATGGCGACGTCGAACTCCAGCGCGTGGACGCCCAGTTCGAGGGCGTGGGCGAGACCGGGCAGCGTGTTCTCCGGGCGGAGCCCTCGGGCTCCCCGGTGACCGTGAATCTCGGCAGGCACAGGGGGACTTTACCGACAACAGACCCGGATTCCCCGCATGCGGCGCGCCGCATGCGGGGAATGTGATCCAAGGATCGGACAGGGACCGGGCAGGATCAGATCAGCGGGCGGAGCTGGAGGGTCTCGGTGCGGCCGGGGCCGACGCCGATGGCCGAGATCGGGGCCCCGCTCATCTCCTCCAGGGCCTTGACGTAGGCCCGGGCGTTGGCGGGCAGGTCCTCGAAGGACTTGGCGCCGGAGATGTCCTCCTGCCAGCCGGGGAACTCCTCGTAGACCGGCGTGGCGTGGTGGAAGTCCGTCTGGGTCATCGGGATCTCGTCGTGACGCACGCCGTCCACCTCGTAGGCGACGCAGACCGGGATCTTCTCCAGGCCGGACAGCACGTCCAGCTTGGTGAGGAAGAAGTCGGTGACGCCGTTGATCCGGGTGGCGTAGCGGGCGATGACCGCGTCGAACCAGCCGCAGCGGCGGTTGCGGCCGGTGGTCACGCCGTACTCGCCGCCGGTGGTGCGCAGCCACTCGCCCATCTCGTCGTCGAGCTCGGTGGGGAAGGGGCCGGAGCCGACGCGCGTGGTGTACGCCTTGAGGATGCCGATCACGCGGGTGAGGCGGGTGGGCGGGATGCCCGCGCCGGTGCAGGCGCCGCCCGAGGTGGGCGAGGAGGAGGTGACGAACGGGTAGGTGCCGTGGTCGATGTCGAGCAGGTTGCCCTGCCCGCCCTCCAGCAGCACGACCTTGCCCTCGTCCAGCGCCCGGCTCAGGATCAGCGAGGTGTCGGCGATGTGCGGGCGCAGGCGCTCGGCGTAGCCGAGGTACTCCTCCAGGACCTGGGCCGGGTCGAGCCCGCGCCGGTTGTAGATCTTGGTGAGGATCTGGTTCTTCTCGCCGAGGGCGATCTCGATCTTCTTCTGCAGGATGCCCGGGTCGAGCAGGTCCTGGACCCGGATGCCCATCCGGTAGATCTTGTCGCCGTAGGCCGGGCCGATGCCCCGGCCCGTCGTGCCGATCCGCGCCTTGCCGAGGTAACGCTCGCTGACCTTGTCGATGGCCTTGTGGTGCGGCATGATCAGGTGCGCGTTGGCGGAGATCAGCAGTCGCTCGGAGGAGACCCCGCGGGCCTCCAGCCCCTCGATCTCGCTCAGCAGCACGCCGGGGTCGATGACGACGCCGTTGCCGATGACCGGGATGACGTTCGGCGAGAGCACTCCCGTGGGGAGCAGGTGCAGGGCGTACTTCTGGTCGCCGATGACGACCGTGTGGCCCGCGTTGTTGCCGCCCTGGTATCGGACGACGTAGTCAACCTGGTCGCCGAGCAGGTCGGTGGCCTTACCCTTGCCTTCATCGCCCCACTGGGCGCCGAAGAGAACGACAGCCGGCATCGTTAGTCTCCCACTGCAAAAACGAAAACCCCTGGCGCAATCGCGACAGGGGCTCTTGCGAGGAGAGAATACCCGACGAGGTCGGGAAAGGGGATCTCCCGTCACAGGACGGGAGGTTTCTCCAGGCTGCGACGGCTCTCCGGTGACCCTGTGTCAGCCGCCGGGCTCCGCCGCGGCCTCGGAGCCGGGATCCCTGTGTCAGCCGCCGAGCTCCGCCGCGGCCTCGGGGCTGGAGTCCCGCAGGAACTGCGCGCAGCGCTCCGCCTCGTCCTTCTCGCCGATCGCCAGGGCGGCCCGGGACAGCGCGAACAGGCAGCGCAGGAAGCCGCGGTTGGGCGCGTGGTCCCAGGGGATGGGACCGTGGCCCTTCCACCCGGCCCGGCGCAGCTGGTCCAGCCCCCGATGGTAGCCGGTGCGGGCGAACGCGTACGACGTCACGGCGTGCCCGGCGGCGAAGTACTCGTCCGCGAGCGCGGCCCACGCCGCGGAGTAGGAGGGAAAGCGCGCGGCGACGTCGGACGCCTTGTCGCTCTGCTCCAGCGCCTCCCTGGCCTCCGGGGTGTCCGGCAGGAGGGTGGGCGGTGGTCCGGCGAGGAGGTTCTCGTGCGATTCCATACTGAAGTCCTATCCTGTGGCCTGCGTCGAGCCAAGATCGGCCCCGGGAGTCGCCGCGGCCGGCCCCGGACGGGGCGCGGTCCCGCGCCGGTCTCCCGCCCGTCTCCCGCCGGTCCGGGCCGCGCGGGGAGGCGGCCCGGACCGGCGGGAGGGACGGCGAAGCGCGCCCGGCGGATTCGCGGCGGAGGCGGGATCCGTCCGGGCACGCCCCGGTCGAGCTTGATGCTACGTGGTGTCCTGCGCGGAACGCCGCTCAGGCGAGCTTGGTGCCCGCGGACTTCAGGTGCCGGCACGCCTCCACGATGCGGGCCGCCATGGACGTCTCGGCGGCCTTGCCGTACGAGCGGGGGTCGTAGGCCTTCTTGTTGCCGACCTCGCCGTCCACCTTGAGCACGCCGTCGTAGTTGGCGAACATGTGCGCGGCGATCGGGCGGGTGAAGGCGTACTGGGTGTCGGTGTCGATGTTCATCTTGATCACACCGTAGGAGATCGCCTCGTGGATCTCCTCCAGCAGCGAGCCGGAGCCGCCGTGGAAGACCAGGTCGAACGGCTTCTCCTTGCCGTACTTGGCGCCGACGGCCTCCTGGATCTCCTTGAGCACGCTCGGGCGGAGCTTGACGTGGCCCGGCTTGTAGACGCCGTGCACGTTGCCGAAGGTCGCGGCGAGCATGTAGCGGCCCTGGTCGCCGACGCCCACGGCCTCGGCGGTCGCGAGGGCGTCCTCGGCGGTGGTGTAGAGCTTCTCGTTGATCTCGCCGACGACGCCGTCCTCCTCACCGCCGACGACGCCGATCTCCATCTCCATGACGATCTTCGCGCGGGCGCACTTCTCCAGGAGCTCCTTGGCGATCTCCAGGTTCTCCTCCAGCGGTACGGCGGAGCCGTCCCACATGTGCGACTGGAAGAGCGGGTCCTGGCCCTTGGCCACGCGCTCCAGGGAGATGTCGATCAGCGGGCGCATGAAGCCGTCCAGCTTGTCCTTGGGACAGTGGTCGGTGTGCAGCGCGACCGTCACGGGGTATTTCGCCGCGACGATGCGGGCGTACTCCGCCAGCGCCGTCGCACCGACCACCATGTCCTTCACCGTGGCGCCGGAGAGGAACTCGGCGCCGCCGGTGGAGACCTGGATGATGCCGTCGCTCTCCGCCTCGGCGAAGCCGCGCAGCGCGGCGTTCAGAGTCTGGGACGAGGTCACGTTGATCGCCGGATAGGCGAAACCGCCCGCCTTGGCTCGGTCGAGCATCTCGGCGTAGACCTCTGGGGTGGCGATGGGCATCTGTCATCTCCCTGGAGACGTCGGCTGCGGATCGGCGGGCCCGGCGACGCGTGGCCCCCGGGCCAGTATTCCTGGTTCCTACCCGCCCGGGTAGCTCCTGCCCGGCGGATCTGCCCTCAGACGGAACGGATCTGCCCTCAGACGGAACGGATCTGCCCTCAGACGGAAAAGGCGGGGGTGGTCGTGAGACCTCCTCACCTACCGCTACCCTCCACCGTGTGGGACGCCACAGGTCTGATCCGATGGGCATCGCCCGCCTCGCGCTCGCCGTACTGGGAGCGCTGGGTCTGCTCGCCCTGATCGTGCTGGGCGCCATCTCGCTGACCGGCGGGTTCGGCGCGGAGCCCGAGGCGGGCTCCGCGACCCCGCCCGCGACCAAGCCCCTCTCCGCCCCCTCCGACTCGCCCTCGCGGGCCCCGACGGTGTTCGTCGAGTGCGTGCAGGAACGCTGCCCGACGGTCTTTCTGAAGGTCACCGGTGGGGATGTGCTGTTCGACCGGGAGATGACCCGGGGGGAGCAGGCCCAGTCCTTCGACGACAAGGTGGACGTGGTGCTGACCGACGCGTCGGCCGTCCGCGTCCGCGTCAACGGCGCCGAGCACCCTCCGGGCAAGGTCGGGGAACGGCAGGAGTTCACCGTCCCCCGCGAGTGACCTCACCGTCCCCGCGAGTGGTCTCTCTGTCCTCGCGAGTCGCCTCACCGTCCCCGGCGAGCGGACCGGCCGGGCGCCCGCCCCGGCCTCCGGGATGTTCTCGCAGGTCCCCAGGGCGCTTCCCGAGCTCCGGGGCGTTCTCGCGGGCCTCTAGGCCAGGTCGAGGTCCTCCAGGGTGTAGGCGGTCAGGTACGGCAGACCGGCCCCGTCGACGGCGGCGGCGGCCCCCCGGTCCACGATCGTGGCCACCGCCACGACCTCCGCGCCCGCCTCGCGCAGCGCCTCCACCGCCGTCAGCGGGGAGCCGCCGGTGGTGGAGGTGTCCTCCACCACCAGGACCCGGCGCCCGGCGACCTCCGGCCCCTCGATCCGGCGCTGCATGCCGTGCGCCTTCTGCGCCTTGCGGACCACGAAGGAGTCGAGCGCGCGGCCCCGGGCCGCCGACGCGTGCAGCATGGCCGCCGCGACCGGGTCGGCGCCCAGGGTCAGCCCGCCCACCGCGTCGTAGTCCAGGTCCTCGGTGAGGTCGAGCATGACCCGGCCCACCAGCGGCGCCGCCGTCCCGTCGAGGGTGATCCGGCGCAGGTCGATGTAGAAGTCCGCCTCCTTGCCGGAGGACAGCACGACCTTGCCGTGCACCACCGCCTTCTTCTTGATCTCGGTCAGCAGGCTCTCGCGATCGCTCATGCCGACAAGATTAGGGCCGCTCGGGCGGCGGGCCCGCGCCGCCCCGGGACCGGCCGGCGAGGTGCCGGCGAGGTAAAGAGCCCATCCCGGTTTAGCCCTGGCATGGAGTGCGGAATGAACCCGCGTGGCAACGCTGGGTAATCGTGAGGTCACAATGAGTATGGACATGCTCCAAGGGGACGCCGGGCTGCTCGCCGCGATCAGAGGCGGGAACGCGGCGGCCTATGTCGGCCTCTACGAGCGGCACGTGGCCGCGGCACGGGCTCTGGCCAGGCAACTCGTCCACACGCCCGCCGAGGTCGAGGACGTGGTCGCGGAGACGTTCACCAGACTCCTCGACCTGATCAGGCGGGACGGCGGCCCCCGGGAGTCCTTCCGGCCGTACCTGCTCACCGCGCTGCGCCGTACGCTCTACGAGCGCGGACGGAACGAGGGCGGGCACGGCGCCGGGACCGAGATCGAGCTCTTCGACCCCGGTGTGCCGTTCGTGGACCCCGCGCTGACCGGCCTGGAGCGCTCGCTGGTCGCCAGGGCCTTCCTCTCGCTGCCCGAGCGGTGGCAGCTGGTCCTGTGGCACACCGAGGTGGAACGGGCCTCGCCCGCCGAGATCGCGATCCTCCTCGGCCTGCCGCAGGACGCCGTGGCGGCGTTCGCCTGCCAGGCGCTGGAAGGGCTGCGCCAGGCGTGCCTGCGCGCCCACCTCGCCGGCGCGCCCCGGCACGGATGCCGTTCGGTGCTGGCGAAGATGGGCGCCTACGTCCGGGGCGGGCTGGCCAAGCGCGAGAGCCGCTCCGTCGACCGGCACGTGGCGGACTGCGCGGACTGCCGCGTCGTGTTCATGGAGCTGAACGACGTCAGCCAGGGCCTGCGCGTCATCGTCGGTCCCCTCATCGCCGGCCCCACCCTGAGCGGATATCTCACGGCGCTGGGCAGGAACGACCGCGGCGGAGGGCTCCTCGGCGGCGTGATCGGGTGGGGGCGGGAGCCCGGCAGGTGGCAGCAGATCGCCGCGACCGTCGGCGCCGCCGTCGCGCTCACCGTGGCCGTGGCCCTGGTGGTGACGGCGATGGGCGACCCGGCGCTGTTCAGCCCGGCCCACACGTCCACCCCGATACCCGCGCCGATCGTCGCGCAACCCGGCCCGGACGCCCCGTCGCCTTCGGACGTCCCGTCGCTGCCGGACGGCACGCCGTCGCCGGGCGATCCGGGGTCCTCACGGGAGGGGACGCCGGATCCCCACAGGTCCGTGGTCGTGGTCCCGCCGTTCGGCCGGCCTTCGGAGCCGGCCCCCCGTCCCGGGCCGGACTCCGCCCCCGCTCCGCGCCTGGTCGCCCGGATCGACACGCTCGGCGCGCTGGTCAGGTCCGAGCCGGGCATGGTGGCCGTACGGCTGCGCAACGCCGGCACGGACCGGAGCGGGAGGCTCGTGGCGCGCGTCATCTTCCCGGACGGGGTGACGCTGCTCCCCACGGCGGGACGGAACCGGACGATCTCCGCCGTCGGCCCCGTCGCGCTGGCCGGTCCGGTCGTGGTGACCGCCTCCGCCGATGGAAGGACGGCGACCGGCATGAGCACGGCGGCCGGTGTGAGCACGGCGGCCGGGCGGGCCTGGGCGGATGCGGGGCGTGACGGCACGGAGCCCGCCGAAGGGGGTCCCGCCAGGGCCGGGCTCGCCGACGCGCGCCCCGCCGACCCGGGGCCGGCCGGGGTGCGCAACGGACCCGTCGGCACGGTCGACGGCTGGTCCTGCCGGGCGGCGCCCGCGGGCGCGCGCTGCGTCCGGGGGCCGCTGGCGGCGGGCCGGTCCACCGCGATCTTCCTGCGGGTGCTGGTCTCGCCGGAGGCCGCCGAGGGCGGGACGTCCTCGGTCCGGATCACCGCGGGGGACACGAGGACGACGGCCACGTCGGCGGGCGGGGTGCGGGCCGCCGGGGCCCCGGCGCGCTTCGCCACCGACGGCCGGGTGACCACCGCCGCGATCGGCAACACCCTTCTGACGCGCGCGCCCACCGGCCCGAGGCGTTCCACCGGCCCGACACGCTCGGGTCCGGCGCGCTCCAGCGGCCTGACGCGCCCTCTCGACCTGGACCGGGATCCGTCGACGAAGAGTTCGAGCGCGGCGCGGCTGGTGCTGCCCAAGCGCAGCAGGATCGTCTGGGCCGGGCTCTACTGGTCGGCGAGCGCGCCGGCCTCCGGGCACGTCAAGTTCAAGGCGCCCGGAGACGAGCGCTACACCCGGGTGAGGGCCGCGCGGACGGCGGAGCGGAGGCTGCCGACCGGCCGGGCGTACCAGGCGTTCGCCGACGTGACCCGGCTGGTGCACCGGCTCAGGGGCCGCTACTGGGTGGCCGACGTCCCGGTGCGGGGCAGGGCCGCCCGGTACGCCGGATGGAGCCTCGTGGTCATCGCCGCCGATCCGCGGCGGCCGTACAGCCAGGCGGTCGTCGTCGACACCGTCACCGCGGTCGGCCGCGCGACGCCGGCGCAGGTCCCGCTCGGCGGGCTGACGAACGCCGCGCCCGCCCGGATCAGCCTGGTGACCTGGGACGGCGAGGCCGGCGTGCGGGGAGACCGCGTGACGCTGGGACGCGGCGCGCTCCGGCCGGAGGGCGGGAGCCGTGACCCGGGCGACGTCTTCGACGGCTCCGCCACGGGGGCGCTGGGCACCCGTTCGACCCCCGGGGTGGACGTCGACGACTTCCGGGCTTCCCTCGGTCGCGCCCCGGTGCTGAGAGTGAGCAGCCGCCGCGACGCCCTGCTGTTCGGAGTGGCTGCGGTGCACGTGCAGGCCCGTTCGTAATGAACGGTTTCAAGAACGGGACGAACTGGTACGGTCTGCGTAAACGCTCCGGCGGATGGTCGGGCGATGGTGGAATCGTCAGGATTCACCTTCGGACGATCAGTTGCTTGATTACCCTGAGGAAGGGCTGCCTGCCCGGTCTCTCAGGGCGTTCTCGAGCATGTCTGAGCCGTAGGGTCGGGCCGCGTAGAAAGGGCGGTGTCGCGTGGATCGCTGCGCGCTGTTCGTGGACGCTGGCTACCTTCTGGCGGACGGCGCGATGGCCGTGCACGGGACCCGTCGCCGAGAGGCGGTCGCCTGGGACTACCCGGGCCTCATCCAGCTCCTCACCGATCTGTCCAGAGAGCGCACCGGGCTGCCGGCGCTGCGCTGCTACTGGTACGAGGCGACCGTCGAGGGCCGCCACACCCCCGAGCACGACGCCCTGGCCGACATCCCCGGCCTCAAACTCCGCCTGTCCCGCATCCGCCCGGGCCGCCGCGAGGGTGTGGACGCCCAGGTCCACCGCGACCTGATGACGCTCGCCCGCAACAACGCGATCTGCGACGCCGTGGTGGTCAGCGGTGACGAGGACCTGGCCCAGGTCGTCTGCGACGCCCAGGACCTCGGCATCCGGATCACCCTGGTGCACATCGCCGCCGACGGCGGCTGGGCCGTCTCCCGCTCCCTCCGCCAGGAGTGCGACGACCTGATCGAGATGAGCGGCGGCCACCTGCGGCCGTACGTCACCCTGAACACCGGCGTCACCGAGCTCCCGGCGCTGGGCAACGGCTCCGCGGCGAACAACGGCCACCAGGCCGTGACCGGCTCCACCCCGCTGAGCGCCCCCGCCCCGCTCGGCAACGCGATCTCGTCCGGCGCCACGCCGAGCAACGGCATCACCCCCGTCGCCCCCGCCTCACCGGTCCAGACGTCCAGGTCCAGCGCCTCTCCTCCCGCGCTGCCCGCCTACCCGGGCTACTCCCAGGAGCCGTCCCCGGCCGCCCCGCCCGCTCCGCCGTCCTCGTCCGCCGCGCCCCCGGCCGCCTCCTCGGCGCCCTCCCCGCCCGCGGGTCACAGCAACCCGACCGGCCCGATGTCCACGGCCTCGCCGTACTCCTCGGCCTCCTCGGCCTCCTCGGCCTCCTCGGGCTCTTCCGGATCCTCCGCGCCGTACTCCTCGGGCGGCACCGGGGCCATGGCGAGCTACCAGCCCGTCGGCCCCTACACGGGCCCGCAGCCCGCCGGCCCCTACACCGGCCCGCAGGCGGCCCCCGTCCCGATCCAGAACGCCGCCACGGGCGGCACGACCACGCTGGCGGACGCGGTGAAGGCCGCGCACACCGAGGGCCACGACTTCGGCGAGTCCGTGGCCAAGGACGCCCCGGCCCTGTGGCTGGAGGCGGTCCTGGCCCGCAAGCCGCGCATGCCCTCCGACCTGGAGGCCCGCCTCCTGCAGGGCTCCTCCCTGCCGATCGACTTCCTCCTCCACGACGAGGTCCGCCACGCCCTGCGCCGGGGGTTCTGGGACGCCCTGGAGCAGGCCCGCCGCTGACCCGCGGCGGGCCCCGGCACACGGCCCGCCGGTTATCCGAAGGCGCGCCGTGCGGAGAAGAACGCGACGGCGCCGTCGCGATCGACGTCGATGTCGTCGAACCCGCCGGCGGAGAGCCAGGACGACAACTCCTGCGCCGTCCCCACGGTCCCGAACGCCCCGACCCGCCGGAACAGCGAGATGATCGCATCCTGGCGCAGGCCGCCCCCGCGCACGATCGAGGTTCCCCGCAACCGCCCGCCGGGCCGCAGGACGCGGCCCATCTCCGCCAGGGCCGCCGCCGGATCGGGGAAGCAGTGCAGGCCGAAGTAGCTGACGCACAGGTCGAAGGCGTCCGGGGGGTGGGGCAGCGCGGACACGTCCCCCCGCAGGAAGACGATCTCCCGTAGCCCGTTCCGCGCCGCGTTGGCCCGTGCCCGCCCCACCATCACCGGGGAGAGGTCGAGCGCCACGTAACGGTAGGGGCCCTTCTTCGGCAATCCCCGGAAGGCGATGCCCCCACCGCAGGGGACGTCGAGCACGTGCCCGCCGTCCACGAGCGTCCGCAGCTCCTCGATGCCGCGGTAGAAGCGGCGCAGATCCGCTCCCCACAGCAGCCTGCCGCCCATCGTGCCGATCCGCTCGTGCTCGACCCCGACGTCGTACACCACGGGGACCAGCCCGGCACGCCGCCAATCAGTCATACCCCAACTTCTCCCGCCTCGTGGCCCCCGTCAACGCGCCACCGCCCATCCCGTACGGCGGGCCGTGCGGGCGCGGGCCGTACGGGAGGCGGAAAGGCGGGAGCGGGCGGTCGCCGTTCTGGCCGGATGGTTCCGGATCATGGTAGGGCCGGTCGGTGGAGCGGCGGATGCGGGCACGGCGGGTGGAGAACCGCACGTGAGCCGGTGCGCCGGACAGCAGGGAGGCACTCGGCGTGGCGGAGAGACGCAGGGCTGTGGAGAGAGGCGCGCGGTGCCCGGCCCCGGCCCGCTGAGCGCGGGCGACCCGGAGCGGATCGGCGGCTACCGCCTGACCGGGGTGCTGGGCGAGGGCGGTCAGGGCGCGGTCTACCTCGCCGAGTCGCCGAGGGGCCACCGGGTGGCCGTCAAGGTGCTGCACGCCAGGATGGCGGCCGATCCCGTGGCCCGGGAGCGGTTCCTGCGGGAGGCGGAGGTCATCCGGAGGATCGCGGTGTTCTGCACCGCCAGGGTCCTCGACGCGGGCATCGTCGGTGACCGGCCCTATCTGGTCAGCGAGTACATCCCGGGGCCGTCCCTGCACGACCTGATCGCCGATGAGGGGCCACGGGCGGGGAGCGGCCTGGAACGGCTCGCGGTCACCACCCTGACGGCGCTGGAGGCGATCCACCGGGCGGGCGTCGTCCACCGCGACGTCAAGCCCAGGAATGCGATCATGGGGCCGGAGGGGCCCGTGGTCATCGACTTCGGCATCGCCCGGACGCTCGACCGCACCTCCACGAGCTCGGAACTGGTGGGCTTACCGGCCTACCTGGCGCCCGAGCAGCTCAACGGGGCGGAAGCCGGTCCGGCGTCGGACGTGTTCAGCTGGGCGGCCACCATCGTGTACGCCGCCACCGGGCACCCGGCCTTCCCCGGGAACGTCCAGGCGGCGGTGATGAACGCCGTTCTGAACCGCGAGCCCGACCTGACCGGGACGCCCGGCCGTCTGCGCCCGCTGCTGGCCGCCTGCCTGGCCAAAGACCCGGCGGCCCGGCCCGCCGTCTCCGACGTGCTCGGCGAGCTCACCCGCCGGGAGCCCGGGAGCGGGAGTGGAGCCGGTGCCGGAAGCGGGACCGGAACTGGCACCGGAAGTGGAACCGGCGTCGGCGCCGGGAGCGGGCTCCCTGCGGGCTTCCAGCGCCCGGCCGCCGAGCCCCGTCCCGTCCCGCGCCGCCTGCTGACGGCCGCGGGCTCCGTCGTCACCGCTCTCCTCCTGGTCGGCGGGGTCGTCTGGTTCCAGCAGCCGGATGTCTCCGGATCCCCTCGGTCCGGCGCTTCCGGCGCTTCCGGCGCTGCCGGCTCGTCCCGGCCGGATGTCTCCGGCGCCCCTGACCGGGCTTCCGGCGCCTCCGTCGTGTCACTCGAACACGGCGGCACGGTCTGGACGATGGCGGCGGCACGACTGGACGGCCGTCCGGTGATCGTCTCCGGTGACGAGAAGACCGTGCGGGTCTGGAACCCGACCACGGGGGAGCCGATCGGGACACCGTTCCCCGGCCATGCCGGCGGGGTCTCGTCGGTGGCGGTCGCGGAGCTGGAGGGGCGGCCGGTGGTCGTCTCCGGCGGTCACGACCGCACGGTGCGGGTCTGGGATCTGGCGACCGGGGAGCCGGTCGGCGCGCCGTTCACCGGCCACACCGGCGGAGTCGTGTCGACCGTGGGCCCTGGGCAACAAGGTCGCCCCGTGGTGGTCTCCGGCGGCGACGACCGCACCGCCCGGGTGTGGAACCCGCTCTCTCCCCGCCCGTCGCCTTCCTCCTGACCGTCGGCCGTCCTGCCCGGCGCAACGCCGTACGGCGGCGCCGGGCAGCGGCGCCATGGCGGTGGGACGGCGGGGGCGGGGAGGGGAGGAGGGCCTCAGGTGAGGGCGTCGAAGCCGGAACGGAGGTGGTTGAGGCGGTCGGCGAGATCGGAGAGGGGGCCGGTGAGGGTGGGGTCGTTGGACTTGCGGGCCAGCTCGCGGACGCGGGCGAGCTCGCTCTCGACGGCGGTGAGGCGGCGTGAGAGCTCGGGCAGCACGGCGGCCTGGTCGCCGGCCCGGCCGGGGGGGAGTTCGGCGGTCAGGCGCTCGCGGAGCATGCCGGCCTGCTCCGCCAGGCGGCGGTTCATGTTGTACAGCTCGACGAAGACCGAGACCTTGGCCCGCAGCACCCACGGGTCGAAGGGCTTGGTCAGGTAGTCGACCGCGCCGGCGGCGTAGCTGCGGAAGGCGTAGTCGGGCGCGCTGTCGACCACCGTCAGGAAGATGATCGGAATGTTCCGGGTGCGTTCGCGGCGTTTGATGTGCGACGCCGTCTCGAACCCGTCCATGCCGGGCATCCGCACGTCCAGCAGGATCAGTGCGAACTCGGTGCTGAGCAGGGCCTTCAGGGCCTCCTCACCGGACCGGGCACGGACGGGGACGAGGTCGAGGGAACTGAGGATGGCCTCGAGGGCGATCAGGTTCTCCTCGCGGTCGTCGACCAGGAGAATCTTGGCTCTGTCGGGCATCGATCACGCCCCTTCACGTGTGTCACTGGCCGCCCGGCCACGGCTGAGCCAGCCGCGCAGACGCTCCAGCAGGCGGTCGACGTCGACGGGCTTGGGCACGTAGTCGGAGGCGCCGGAGGCGATGCTCTTCTCCCGGTCGCCCTGCATGACCTTAGCGGTAAGCGCGATGATCGGCAGATCGGCGAACTGGGGCATCCGCCGGATCGCGGAGGTGGTCGCCCAGCCGTCCATCTCCGGCATCATGATGTCCATCAGGACGAGGGCGACGTCCTCGTTCCGTTCCAGCTGCTCGATGCCCTCCCGGCCGTTCTCGGCGAAGACCACCGTGGCGCCGTGCCGCTCCAGCACGCTGGTCAGCGCGAAGACGTTGCGGATGTCGTCGTCCACGATGAGGATCTTGGCGCTGTTGAGCGGATCTTCCCCCGTCCACGCCTGCCCGTCGTACTCGGGGAAGTGCGGCAGCGGCATGGGCGGCATGACCTCGGGCAGCGGGATCTCCGGCAGCTCGGGGCCCTCCTCCAGGACGCCGGTGGACACGGCCACGACGTCGCGCGGGGCGGCGTCGGCGACCGGGGGCGCCGCGCCGCCGTCGCGGGAGGCCAGCGGGCCCCCGTAGGCCGCCGGAAGGTACAGGGTGAAGGTGCTTCCCCGGCCCACGGCGCTGACCACGTGGATCTCGCCGCCGAGCAGGCGGGCGATCTCGCGGCAGATGGACAGGCCCAGGCCGGTCCCGCCGTACTTGCGGCTGGTGGTCCCGTCGGCCTGCCGGAACGCCTCGAAGATGACCTCCAGCTTGTCGGCCGCGATGCCGATGCCGGTGTCCACCACCTCGAAGGCCAGGATGTCCTCGGCGTCGCGCAGGGTCTCGTCCACGAAGGAGATGCCGGGCTGGGCGCGGAGCACGCGGAGCCGCACCTCGCCCTTGGGCGTGAACTTGATCGCGTTGGAGAGCAGGTTGCGCAGCACCTGCTGGATGCGCTGCTCGTCGGTGCGGAGCTCCTGCGGGACCGACGGGTCCACCTCGACCGTGAACGACAGGCCCTTGTCCTGGGAGAGCGGGGTGAAGGTGGTCTCGCAGTAGTCGACGAGCTTGGACAGGGGGATCTGCTGCGGGTGGATGTCCATCCGCCCGGCCTCGACCTTGGACAGGTCGAGGATGTCGTTGATCAGCTGGAGCAGCGCGGAGCCGGCGCCGTGGATGGTCCGGGCGAACTCGACCTGCTGGGGGGTGAGGTTGCCCTCGGCGTTCTCGGTCAGCAGCTTGGCCAGGACCAGCAGGCTGTTGAGCGGGGTGCGCAGCTCGTGCGACATGTTGGCGACGAACTCGGACTTGTAGCGGGAGGAGACGACCAGCTGCTCGGCGCGCTCCTCCAGCGTGCGGCGGGCCTGCTCGATCTGGAAGTTCTGGATCTCGATGGCCCGGTTCTGCTTGGCCAGCAGCGCGGCCTTGTCCTCCAGCTCGGCGTTGGAGCGGCGCAGCTCCTCCTGCTGGCGCTGGAGCTCGTCGGATCGTTCCCGCAGCTCGGTGGTGAGCCGCTGCGACTCGGTGAGGAGGTCCTCGGTCCGGGAGTTGGCGATGATCGTGTTCATGGTGACGCCGATGGTCTCGACGAGCTGGTTCAGGAAGTCGTGCTGGATCTCGCTGAAATCCTCGAACGCGGCCAGCTCCAGCACGCCGAGAACCTGGCTCTCGAACAGGATCGGCAGGACGACGATCTGCGCGGGGACCGAGGTGCTGAGGCCGGTGTCCACGGTGAGGTACTGGGCGGGGACCTTCGGCAGCAGGATCCGCCTGCCCTCGAGGGCGGCCTGGCCGACGATCCCCTGGCCGATGACGAACCGCTTGCGGGGGCTGGTGGCCGCGGTGGTGCCGTACCCGGCGATGAGGTGCAGGTCGTGGTCGCCGGTGGCGCCGGCCAGGTAGAACGCGCCGTATTGGGCGGAGACCAGCGGGGTCAGCTCGCTCATGATGAGCCGGGCGACCTCCATCAGGTCGCGGTGCCCCTGCATGAGCCGGGAGATCCGGGCCAGGTTGGACTTCAGCCAGTCTTGTTCCTGGTTGGCCGTGGTGGTGGCGCGCAGGACGGACACCATCGTGTTGATGTTGTCCTTGAGCTCGCCGATCTCACCCTCGGCGTCGATGCTGATCGAGCGGGTCAGGTCGCCCTGGGCGACGGCGGTGGTGACCCCCGCGATCGCGCGGACCTGGGTGGTGAGGCGGCCGGCCAGCTCGTTCACGCTCTCGGTGAGGCGCTTCCAGATGCCCTCCGCGCCCTCCACCCGGGCCTGGCCGCCGAGCTTGCCCTCCGAGCCGACCTCGCGGGCCACGCGGGTGACCTCCGCGGCGAAGCTGGACAGCTGGTCGACCAT
>NZ_BOOH01000013.1 GCF_016863135.1 Planobispora longispora | reverse complement strand
CTCAACCTTACTCCGCCATCTGACTCTTGTCGAATCAGACTTTGCCGGGCACAACCGTCCCACGGCAAGGTGGTGATCAGAGGAGGGTTCCCGAGCTTTGGCGATCTCCGCCAACCCGCTCGGGCCTGAGAACTCTATGTACGAGTCCCCGCTCCGTCAAATCGACATCCAGTCCAACAAGACCGCCTCCCTCTCGCTGGGCCGTCACCCCCCAGTCGGGTAAGTAGCCACCATGACAGAGCAGAGAACGCTGCCCAGGGCCTTCATCGTGCTCGTGTGCACCGCGGGCGCGGTGATCACACTGGCCGGTGTCAGGGAGGTCGCCTCGATCATCGGCCCTCTGCTCCTGTCCCTCGTGCTCGTCATCGCGGTCTCCCCGGTCAGGACCAGGCTCCAGAGCCGCGGCGCGCCCCACTGGCTGCTGATCGCGGCGCCCCTGACCATCGTCCTGCTCGTCCTGCTCGGCATGGTGGCGATCCTGACGGTCTCGGTGGCGCAGCTGACGGTCCTGGCCCCGACCTACGCCCCGCAGTTCAGAGAGCTCGTCTTCGAGGCGCAGGACCTCGCGGCCAAGCTGGGCATCGGCACCAGTCAGATCAACCAGGCGATCAGGACGTTCGATCCCGGCAGGATCTTCGGCCTCCTGCAGGGGTTCATCACGGGACTGCTCGGGGTGTTCTCCAGCCTCGTCCTGATCATCGTTCTCCTGCTCGCCATGTGCCTGGACGCGCAGGCCTTCTCGCGGATCCTCTCCTCCGGGGCCGAGCACCGGCCGAAGCTCATCGACGCCCTGGCCGACTTCGCCCGCAACACCCGCCGCTACCTCGTCGTCTCCACGATCTTCGGCATCATCTGCTCCGCGCTGGACATCGCCGTGCTCTGGCTCCTGGGCGTACCGCTCCCCCTGCTCTGGGGCGTGCTGGCACTGATCACCAACTACATCCCGAACATCGGCTTCGTCCTCGGGCTTCTCCCGCCCGCCCTGCTGGGCCTGCTGGAGGGCGGGATACAGGCCATGCTCTCGGTGATCGTGGCCTACATGGCGATCAACTTCGTGGTCCAGTCGCTCATCCAGCCCAAGTACCTCGGCGACGCGGTGGGCCTGTCCACGACGGTGACGTTCCTCTCCCTCATCGTGTGGACGTTCGTGCTCGGTCCGCTGGGCGCTCTGCTGGCCATCCCCCTCAGCCTGCTGACCCGCGCCCTGCTGATCGACAGCGATCCGCACGGGGGGTGGGCGGCGGCGCTCATCTCGGGCAAGGCCCCGCCACCCGAAGGCCCGCGCCCCGGCGTTCCCGGGGCACCGGCGTCCCCGGCTCCCTGAAGCCCCGCACCCGGCCGAGCGGCTCGCCGTACCCTGGGAACGTGTACCGCGAATGGGCTCCGGACCCTGCTTTCACCGGGCGGCTCGTCTGTCTCTGGACGAGCACCGCGGAGCTCCCCGCGACCAAGCTGGTCGTGCCGGACGGCTGCGTCGACCTGATCTGGGGTCCCGGCGGTCCTCATGTGGCCGGGCCCGACACCGGCCCGATGTCCGTGCGGCTGTCCCCCGGCGAACGCCACACCGGGGTCCGGTTCCGGCCCGGTGCGGTGGGCGAGGTCTTCGGGGTGCCCGTGGAGGCCCTGCGCGACCAGCGGGTGCCGCTGGCCGACCTGGGCGCGCTCCCCGGTCTCACCGTGGAGACGATGACCGCGCGGACGATGTCGCCCGAGGCGGTCACCGCCGAGACCATCCAGGACGCGCTGGCCGTACGGCTGCGCGCGACGCCCTCCCCCGACCCGGCCGCGCCCGCGATCGCCGAGGCGCTGCGGGCGGGACGGAGCGTCGGCGAGGTGGCCTGGGAGCTCGGGCTGGGCCAACGGCAGCTGCACCGGCGGTGCGTGCGGGCGTTCGGGTACGGTCCCAAGGTCCTGCAGCGGGTCGTCCGGTTCCAGCGGGCGCTGCGGCTGGCCCGGCACGGCCTCGCACTGGCCGAGGTGGCGCTGGCCAGCGGCTACGCCGATCAGGCGCACATGACCAACGACGTGAGGCGACTGGCCGGGGTCCCCATCGGTCAGCTCGTCAGCCGCCCGTAGGCCTTCAGGGTCTTCAGCCGCTCCACGGTGAGGAACCCGCCCCACTCGTGGGCCACGACGGGCGTCCACATCGGGAAGTTGGGCACCCAGCCGCCGTCGTCCGTCTGCTGGTCGATCAGCGCGTCGAGGTGCTGTTCGATCACCTCGTCGGCGAAGAGCGGGAGCTCGCCGGGCTCGGGGGCGAAGTCCAGCGGGAAGTGCGCCTCGCCGGAGGCGTCCGGGTCGAGGGCCACGGTGGCCAGGATCGCCTCGCGGAGTCGCGCGAACTCCCGGTGGGCCCGCTCGCGGTCCGGGACGCGCTCCAGGAAGTTCACGATCGCCCGCGCGTTGTAGGGCTGGACTTCGGTCGTCGCCTCGATCGCGGCCCAGGTGAACTCGGTGGCCGGGGCCAGCCAGGGGTGGGCGACCTTGTGCTCGTGCAGCAGGCCCGCGATCGAGGCGGTGGGGATCAGGTAGCCGGGCGGGTCGTCGGGGGTCTCCCACCAGGGGGCGCGGGGGGTGGCGCGGACGCTGGGCAGCACGAACGGCACGCCTCCGTCCCCGGTGGTGATGGTCATCAGGTAGTCGCAGGCCCCGGTCACCATCGGGTCGTCGAAGGCGTCCAGCTCGTCGAGGATCCAGAACGCCACCTCGACCGGTTCCGGCTGGCTCCCCGGCCCGCGCAGGTCGGGTTCGAGCGCGTTGCCGAATCCGCCGTCGGCGTTCTGGTAGGCACGCAGCACGGCCAGCACCCGGTCCGGCGATCCGGCGCCCATCAGCCTCTCGTAGCGCAGCCGGTCGATCAGGCGGGCGTTGAGCATCAGGTAACGCTCGGCCGCGGCGAGCGCGTCAGCGGTCAAGGTCTTCATGATCCTGACCGTACGCCCCGTCCTCCGCGGCGTCTTGTAAGAATCGGACGATCACCTTCGGCTCCCCGCGAACCCGCGACTCCACAAACCCGCGGGACCGCGGGACCGCGGAGAACCGCGGGGGCGACGGGAACTACAGGGACCGCAGGAGGTGCCCGCGGCCGAACTCGGCGAACCGCTCGTGCAGAGCGCGCCGCGCCGGGCCGGTCAGCAGGATGTAGCGGAGATCCCGGTCCGGGCTCCACCACACCGGGTCGGCGCACTCCCAGCGTTCCCGGCGCAGGTCGCGCTTGTCCACCTTGTTGGTGGCGGTGAGCGGCATCTCCGGGACGATCCTGACGAACATGGGCGCCCACTTGGTGCCGAGGTCGGGCTGGGTGCGGAGGAAGGCGGCGAAGGCGGCGGGGTCGAACGGGCCGTCGAGCTCCAGGGCCGCCATGACCTGGTCTCCGGTACGGGGGTCCGGCACGGGGTAGACCGCGCACATGACGGTCCCGGGGAAGCGGGACAGGACGCGCTCGACCGGGGCCGCGGCGAAGTTCTCGCTGTCCACCCGGAGCCGGTCGGCGTCCCGGCCCGCGAAGTAGAAGTAGCCGGACTCGTCCCGGTAGCCCAGGTCGCCGCTCCAGTACCAGCCGCCGCGCAGGCGCTGGGCGTCGGCCTCGGGGTCGGCGTAGTAGCCCTCGAAGGCGGGGGCGTCCCGGCGGACGATCTCCCCGATGGCCTGGTCGCCGTTGAGCAGCCGGCCGGTGCGGTCGAAGCGGGCGCGCGGGCACTCCAGGCCGGTCTCGGTGTCGTGGACGGCGACGTCCATCTCCTCCGGGGGGAATCCGAGGGCTTCCGGCGGGGTGCCGGGGATCTTGTTGATGGTGATCGCGCCCTCGGAGGAGCCGTACCCCTCGATGATCCTGACGCCGAACCGCCGGGCGAACTCGGCCATGTCCCGGGTGGACGCCTCGGTGCCGAACGCGGTCTTCAGCGGGTTGTCCGCGTCGCCGGGGAGTTCGGGAGCGGCGAGGATGTAGGCGAGGGCGCGGCCGACGTAGTTGAAGTAGGTGGCTCCGTACCGGCGGATGTCGGGCAGGAAGCCCGAGGCGCTGAAGCGCCGCCGCATCGCGACCGTCGCCCCGGCGTAGGTCGCCATGGCCAGGTTCGCCATGATCGCGTTTCCGTGGAAGAGCGGCATCGCGAGGTATGTCACGCTGCCCCGGTCGATCCCGAACTGCCAGCCCCGCCGGCCGATCGCGGCCAGCCGTCCCTGCCCGCAGATCACGGCCTTCGGCGCCCCCGTGGAGCCGGATGTGAACAGCAGCAGCAGCCGCTCCCCCGGTCCGATCTCCGGCGGCTCCGTCTCGCCGCCGGGAGGGGCGTCGAGGAGGGCGCCGTAGCCGGGGTCGTCCACCCGCAGGACGCGGTCGGGCGGGATGTCGGTCTTCAGTCCGTCGAGCAGGCCGTACCCGGCGGAGTCGGTCACGATGAACAGGCAGTCGGTGTGGCGGATGTCCGCGGCCAGTTCCTCGCCCCGCCGGGTCGGGTTGATCCCGACCACCGCCGCCCCGGACAGGGCGGCGGCGAAGATCCACAGGATGTACTCGGGGACGTTCTCCAGCAGCACGCCGATGTGGAAGGGCCGCTCCCGCTCGCGGAGGCCGAGCGCCAGGGCGGCCCGGCGCTCGGCCTCCCGGACGAGCCGGGCCCAGGTGTAGCTCTCGTCCTCGAACAGCAGCCCCGGGTGATCGTCGTCGGCCCTGGCCCGGATCAGTTCCGCGAATGTCGCCACACCCGGATCTTGAGCAAGTGCTTGGTTTAAGTCAAGGAGCCGTCCGTCGCGGGAGGCGGGTCAGGGAGTCGTCATCGCGACGGCCCAGCCGCCCACCCGGGTACGGCCGTCCGCCGCGGCGATCGACCCCTTCAGCTCGCTCGGCCGGCCCATGTCCACGCCCTGGATGACCGTGAAGTCCCGCACCGTGGACCCCAGGGCCCGCAGGTAGCCGCCGAACGCCGCGGCGGCCGCGCCGGTCGCCGGATCCTCGACCACCCCGCCGATCGGGAACGGGTTGCGCGAGTGGTAACGCCCGTCGTGCTCCCGCCAGAACAGGTTCACGGTCGTCCAGCCGCGCCGGGTCATGACCTCCTTCAGCGCGTCGAAGTCGTAGCGGAGGTCCGCCAGCCGGGCGCGGGAGACCGCCGCGATCATCGGGTGGTCGTTCCCGGCGAACGCGACGTGCGGCGGGAACTCCTTGTCGAGATCGTCGCGCGACCAGTCCATCGCGGCGAGCAGTTCGTCGAGCGCGTCCTCGGCCATGGGCTCCGAGCGCGTGGGCACGCTGGTGAGGGTGGCCCGCAGCGTGTCGCCGTCCACCTCGACGTCCACGACGATCTCGCCCGCGTTGGCGGTGAAGGTCAGCGGCCCCACGCCGATGCGCTCGGCCAGGGCCACCGAGGTGGCGATCGTCGCGTGCCCGCAGAAGTCCACCTCCGCCGAGGGGGCGAAGTAACGGATCCGGTAGGCGCGCGCCGCGTCGTCGCGCGAGGTCAGGAAGGCCGTCTCGGAGTATCCCACCTCGGCGGCGAGGGCGAGCATCTCGGCGTCGGAGAGCCCGGCGGCGTCGAGGACGATCCCGGCGGGGTTGCCGCCCTCGGGGTCGTGGGTGAAAGCGGTGTAGCGGAGGATTGCCACATTTTTCGTCACACCTCCGGAACCTAACAGCTCCCCTCCCCGGGGATCCGGCCGTCGCCCCTGTCGTGGAGGACCGTAAGGAAGCCCTGTCCCGGATGCCACTTCATCCGGGGAAAGGGGCGTCACCAAGCCCGGTGTCGCCTCATCCGGTAGCGCCTCATCCGGTGTCACTTCATCCGGAAGACCGGCCCCTTCGCGGCGAAGGGGAGCCTCGCCCC
This sequence comes from Planobispora longispora, assembly GCF_016863135.1. Taxonomy (GTDB): domain Bacteria; phylum Actinomycetota; class Actinomycetes; order Streptosporangiales; family Streptosporangiaceae; genus Planobispora; species Planobispora longispora. The sequence goes on along the minus strand of NZ_BOOH01000013.1, from coordinate 70,737 downwards.
CTCGGGCACCAGGAAGGCGTGCTCCCGGCGGATGCGGAGCACGTCGCACCACCCGTCGGTGATCACCAGGATCGGGCCGCCGGGCGGGAAGTCCTCGGCCCGCTCCAGCAGGTTGATCCCGGGCTGGAGCACGGTCCCGCCCCGGCCGCGGACCCGGACCCGGTTCGCGATCTCCTCCACCGGGAGGTACCCGGCGTCGTAGGCGGCGGCGTCGCAGAACACCACCCGGGCCCGGGGGACGTCGCGCGCCACCGCGTAGGAGGCGATCGCGCCCAGGGCCTTGCCCAGGAGTTTGGCGTCCATCGAGCCCGAGGTGTCCAGGACCACCCCGAACGTCGCCTGCCGGACGAGCTCCTCGGGGCGGACCCATCCGGGACGCGGGATGTCCGGGCTGGAGGCCTGGCGGCGGGAGGCGCGGGCGTAGGAGCGGCGCCTGTCCGCCGAGGGCACGTGCTCGTCGAACCAGCGGGCCAGCGCCGCGTCCCAGGGCAGCGGCGGCTGGTCCAGCGCCCGGATCTCCTGCTCCAGGCCCGCGGGCAGGTAGCCCCGGCCGCTGTTGTGGTGGTAGGCGAGCCCGGTGCACAGGGCGTTGCGGTAGTAGTCGTCGAGGTCGACGTGGCGGCCGGGGACGCCCGGGCGCGGGATCGGGCGGTCGAGCACGTCGCCGAGGCCGCGCCCGCGCAGCGTGGCGAGCTTGCGCAGGCGGCGCAGGTCGGTGGCGATCCGGTCGTAGACGGCCTCGGCCGACAGCCCCGCGAGCGACTGGTCGTACAGCAGGCCCTCGGGCATCTCGCCGACGGCCATCTCCACCAGCCAGCCGTTGATCACGTAGTCGGCGGCGATGTTCCACAGGTACGGGTCGCGCCCGCCGACGCGCTCGCCGTGGCGGAGCGCGGCGTGCAGCATCTCGTGGGCCAGGACGAAGCGCCACTCCTCGACCGACATGCGCACCAGGGGATTGACGTAGATCTCGGCGGCCTCGGAGCTGACGGCGGCGACGGAGATGTCCCAGCCCTTGGCGAGCTCCGCCTCCGCCACGACCTTCATGCCCGCGGCGAGGGCGCCCAGCAGCGGATAGGACGAGACGAACCAGCGCAGCGCCAGGTCCCACGGCCCCTCGACGTGCTTGTCCGCCGTGGATCGCGGCGTGCCCGCGAGGTCCAGCGCGGCCGTGGCCGTGTCGGCGACGCCGATCGCGAAGTCCCGCTGGAAGTCCGTGTACTTGGCCGTCTCCTCGTCTCCGATCACGAAGTCGGGCGGGCCGAGCGGCGTGTACTCGGGCGGCAGGCCGAGGCGGCGCCACCGCTCCGACAGCGTGGTCTCGTCCTCGGCCGGCAGCTCGGCCGGGAGCGGCTCGGGGCAGCGGCCGATCTTGAGGGTGCGCAGGAAGCGGTCCACGGCCAGGCAGCAGGCGGCCCGGTAGGCGGGGTCGGGCAGGAAGCTCCTGGTCCGGCGGTCACCGGTCGCCTCGCCGACGTCCCTGGACAGCGCCGAGCGGGGGTCGGCGTGGCCGAAACCGAGGTGGAGCAGCAGGTGCGCGAAGACCCAGGCCCACTCCTCGGGTTCGGCCCGGCGCCGGGGGTGGTGGTGGATCCACCCGTCGGCGGAGACCGTGGCCCAGGTCTCCGGCGCGAACTCGCCGTCCCGCGCGACGTTGAGGTAGGCGTTGTACGCCCGGAAGAGCGGGTGACGGTCGACGAGGCGCCAGCCCTGCTCCACCTTCTCGCGCCACGGGTCGGTCTTGGCCTTCTGCCTGCCCATCGGCCTCAGCTCCGCGCCGCGACGAGCCGGGGCAGGTCCCTGCCCACCTCGACGAGGAACCAGGTGGGCAGGGCCGGGGCGCCGTTGGCGTCGTTGGCGATGACGAGCTGCGCGCACTCCAGGGAGATCTCGGCCAGCTCGACCAGGAGCGTCTTCGCGCGGAAGGCGAGGTCGCGGCCGCGGGCGGACGCGCCGCGCTTGTCGGCCGGGAGCTCCTTCATCAGGCGGGCGCGGAAGGTCTCCGACAGGAAGTAGAGCAGGTCGCGGTCCTCGGGGGCGCGCGGCCAGGGGGCCTCGCCCTTGATCACGGCGTCGAGGTCGTAGGCGTGCCGGACGGTCTTGACGTAGGCGCGGAAGGCCGAGGCGTGGGCGGTGGTGAGGGTGCCGAAGGCCAGCATGGCGAGGGTCTCGTCGTCGAGGCCGTCGCCGTAGGAGTTCATGACGTCGGAGAGCATGTGCCAGGCGCGCGGTGAGGAGAACGGCTCCTCGGTCTTGGGCGGGGCGCTCCACAGGTGGTCCGGGCGCTGGATGAGGTACTCGACGATCCACGGGTGGATGCCGTTGCCGGTGGCCCAGGTGAGCCAGTCGGTGGCCGAGGCCCGCAGGTGCACGTGGACCAGCCGGTTGACCAGCGCCGAGGCCATCGGCCTGGCCAGCGCGTTGTCGGTGGCGCGGTTGCCCGCGCCGATCACGACCGAGCCCTCCGGGAGCTCGTAGGCGCCGATGCGGCGGTCGAGGATGAGGGAGTAGAACGCCTTCTGCACCTCGGGCGCGGAGGCGTTCAGCTCGTCGAGGAACAGGCAGTACGGCTCGTCCCGCGCGATCGTCTCCGGCGGGGCGAACCGGCTGCGCCCGCCGACCAGCTCCGGCACGCCGATGAGGTCCTCGGGGGCGAGCTGGGTGCCCAGCAGCGTCACGCACTCCAGCCCGAGCGAGTCGGCGAAGTCGCGCACGAGCGAGCTCTTGCCGATGCCCGGCGCCCCCCAGAGGAACACCGGGCGCACGACGGCGACGTGCAGCAGCACGCCCGGCAGCTGCGCCGGAGTGACGGTGACGGTTGCCTGCATGACCTCAAGAGTGGCAAGGCGCCCATGACGACCGCACCGGGTTTTTCACGCGTCTCGCCCGGAAACGGAGATCTCACGCGGGGATGGAGATCTCACGCGGAGACGGAGACCGGTCCGGGCGGAGGGCCTCCGGGCTCCACCGCCGCGGCCCGGGAGACGCGGCGCTCCCAGGGCAGGGCGAGGGCGAGGATCGGCAGCAGCACGATCGAGGCCCGGGACCAGATCGAGTGCAGGTGCCACCAGGTGGTGGTGTCGAACTGTGTCATGTAGAGATATCCGTACCCCGCCCAGAGGCAGACGCCCAGGATGGCGGGCCAGGCGAAGCGGGTGGGGCGGGCGACCAGGAACGGCATGAACCACAGCAGGTACTGCGTGCCGAGGCGGGGGGTGACGACCATGAAGGCCAGCAGCATCGCCGCGGTGACGTCCACCGGGTCGGCACGGCGCCAGAAGAAGGCGACCAGCAGCAGCGTGATGTAGATCAGACGGGTGCCGAAGGTGGTGAGATCGGGGCGGAGCGCCCAGTCGCCGTCGGTGAACCACGGGGTGTAGCCCCACTCGCCGACGATCGGGCGGATGTCCCCGATCGTGCGCAGGGCCTGGATGACCTCCCCCAGGGAGGCGTTCAGGAAGAGCGGTTCGGTGACGACGAAGAAGACGGGCGCGACGCCGGTGGCCACGAACGCCACGACGCGGGCGCGCACGGTCGGCAGCAGCAGGAGCATGCCGGGGATCAGCCAGATCGGCCAGCTCTTGGCGCACAGGGCCAGGCCCATCAGCAGCCCGGCGAACAGGGCCCGGCGCAGCGTGTCCCGCTCGCCCTCGCGCGGGGCGAGCGCCCGCGCCAGCGCGGGGCGCGCCGCGGCGGCCAGGTCGCGCACCGCGCCGCCGAACCCGAGGGCCGACACCCGCTCGCGCACCAGAGCGACCGGGTCGTCGCGCAGGCCCGGACGGTCGGGGTCGCCGGGACCGCGGGCCACCACGAAGGCCGCGACGCCGAAGACCAGCGCGACCGGCTCGACCTGGCCGTGGATCGAGGCGACGAGGACCGCCAGGGGGTTGCAGGCGTACTGGAAGGCGCGAAGGTTGGCGGCGGCCCCTCCGGCGAGCTTGCCCACCAGCGGGATCAGGATGATGTCGGCGACCACCGTGACCAGGCGTCCGCCCCACTCCCACGGGATGCCCAGCCAGAGCAGCAGGCCGTACACGTACGGGATCATCGGCAGGAAATGCCAGCCGCCCTCGCTGCCGATGACGGGGTCCTGCCCTCGCAGGACCGCGTCGCCGGCGGGTTTGAAGCTCTCGACGAAGTCGACCGGCTGCCACTCGCTCTCGGCGGCGAAGGCCATGATGAGCACCCGGAAGCCGATCCCGACCGCGAGCACGACGGGCAGCGACGGGCGCCAGCCCTTCCACTGCGCGACCAGAGCGAGCACGACACCTGTGACGAGGATGGTCCCCGTGGGAATTGCGTAGTCCATGACGGCCACTAGCCTGCCGGAACTCGCGCGCGGACAACCACTCGAACGCCGAAACGATACCGCTCTCCCAGTTTGCGAGCACCGTCCGGAACGGCTCCCTCACCCCGGGTGAGGGCGCCTCCTCAGCGCGGCGGGCCGGAGGACCCGGGCGCCCCCGACCCCCCGGCCCCCGTGGAGCCCGACGGGAACGCCTTCCATGTGTAGAGAATGGCGGCCGCCGCGGTCACGGCGAGCAGCACGTACCCGACGGCGTAGGTCCCGAAGGACGAGTAGACCACGCCCATCACCAGCGGCGGGAAGTAGCCGCCCAGGCCCCCGGCCGCGCCCACCAGACCGGTCACGGTGCCGACGCGCGAGGGCTCGACGAGCTTGGCGACCAGGGCGAACACGCCGCCGCTGCCGAGGCCGAGGAAGAAGGCCATGAGCACGAAGCCCGCTCCCGCGGGGACCTCCAGGGGCGGGTTCAGCATCAGGACGAGCGCCATGACCACCGCCCCGGCGAGGGCGATGAGCAGCACCCTGACCGGGCCGAGCCGGTCGGAGACGATCCCGCCGAGCGGCCGGGCGATCACCGCGGCGATCGAGAAGCCCGCGGCGCGGAGACCGGCGTCGGTCTGGCTGAACGCGTACACGTTCTGCAGCAGGGTGGGCAGGTAGGTGGAGAAGGCGACGAACCCGCCGAAGACGACGGCGTAGAGGAACGCGCACTGCCAGGTCGCCTTGAGCCTCATGGCCTCGCGCATGCGGGGCAGCGCGGGCGCGGTGGAGGGCGTCCAGCCGGGCGCGTTCCGGCTGAACAGCAGCATGACGACGCCGGTGACGGCGAGCAGGCCGGCCATCAGCAGGTGGGTCTGGAGCCGGCCGGCGGACTCGACCAGGCGGGGGGTGAGGAACGCCGAGAGCGCCGTGCCGCCCATGCCCGCGCCGAAGACTCCGGTGGCGAAGCCGCGGCGGGCCGGTTCGTACCAGGCGTTGACGAAGGGCACGCCGACCGCGAACGAGGTGCCGGCGACGCCGAGCACGAATCCCCACAGCAGCAGCGTGCCGTACGACTCGGACAGGCCGACGAGGACCACCGGGACGATCGCGGCGAAGGAGATGACTCCGAACATCAGCCGCCCGCCGAACCTGTCGGCCAGGATCCCGACGGGGATCCGGCCCAGGGAGCCGACCAGCACGGGGATCGCCACCAGCATGGACGTCTGGGTCGGCGACAGGTCGAGCTGCCTGCTGTAGGTCCTGGCCAGCGGGCCGATCAGGTTCCACGCCCAGAAGGTGATCGTGAACGCGGCCGTGGCGAGCGCCAGGTTCGTCCCTTGACCCCTGTGAGCCATTTCGCGAAGTTCATCCCCCATGGGGGCTCTCTACCCCGCTGGTCGGGGTGCGCACTCCTGCGGCCGTGCGCCGGGCGGGGAACCCGGGCGGGACACGGCGGAAAACGCCGCGCCGCCGGGAGTCCGTCTCTCCCGGCGGCGGCGGTTACCTCGCCGCCGGGAGTCCGTCTCTCCCGGCGGCGAGGGGTCTGCGAGGGGCCCGTCAGCCGAGTCCGTCGAGGTAGGCCCGGTGGTTGCGGGAGAACTCGAACCCGTTGTACCGGTCCCAGTTGATCGACCAGGTCATCAGGCCGCGCAGCTTCGGATAGACCCCCTTCGGCTTGTACGGCCCGCAGTTCGTCCCCTTCGCCAGGCAGTCGAAGGCCTTCTGCACCTCGGCCACCGTGGTGAAGCCGTTGCCGGCCCAGGGCGCGGCGGGCAGGCCGATGGCCACCTGCTCCTGACGCAGGGGCGGGAAGACGTTGGCCGCGTTCCCCATGATCGGGAAGCCCGCGAGCAGCATGTCGGTCATGGCCACGTGGAAGTCGTGCGTGCCCATGGTGTGGAACTGGCCGTCCAGGCCCATGATCGGCCCGGAGTTGTAGTCCTGGACGTGCAGCAGGGTCAGGTCGTCGCGCATGGCGTGGATGACCGGCAGGTAGGAGGCGGCCCGCCGGTCGGCGGCGCCGTTCGGGCCGGGGCCGTAGAACTGATGGCCGAGCTGGACGAAGAACGTCTCGGGGGCCATGGTCAGCACGAACTTCGCGCCGTACTTCGCCTTGAGCGTCTTCAGCGCGGCGATCAGGTTGACGATCACCGGGGTGGTCGGGTTCGCCAGGTTCGTGTCGCCGTTGTCGAGGTAGAGCGAGTGGCCCTCGAAGTCGATGTCCAGCCCGTCGAGGCCGTACTTGTCGATGATCGCGCTCACCGACCGGACGAACGTGTCGCGCGCGGCCGCGCCGGTGAGCTGGACCTGGCCGTTCTGCCCGCCGATGGAGATCAGCACCTTCTTCCCGGCGGCCTGCTTGGCCCGGATCGCGGCGATGAACTCGGCCTCGGACTCGACGTTGGGGCACTCGGCGGCCGGGCACTGCCGGAAGCGGATGTCGCCGGAGGTCACCGAGGTGGGCTCGCCGAAGGACAGGTTGATGACGTCCCACTCGTCCGGCACGTCGGCCATCCGGACGTATCCCGATCCGTTGGCGAAGGAGGCGTGCAGGTAGCCGACGAGCACCCGCTCGGGCAGGTCGGTGGGCGGCGGGGTGTCGTCGCCGGTGGTCTTGCCGCTGACCGGGGGGCTGTAGGCCGAGCAGTTGCCGGAGCCGTCGCAGGCGCGCACGCGGAAGCCGTAGGTGGTGTTCTCGGCCAGCCCGGTGGCCGTGTAGCTCGTGGCGGCGCCCGCGCTGACGGCGGCGCCGTTGTCGCGGGAGACCTCGTAGCGGGCCACCGTTCCGGAGTCGTCGGTGGAGGCCGACCAGCTCAACGCCAGTGAGGTCGCCGTCGGGCTGCCCACGGCCAGGTTCGCCGGGACCGTCGGCGGGGTGGTGTCGGTCGGGGTGCCCTGACCGGGCGGGCCGTCCAGGACGACGTCGTCGGCCTGGTAGGCGCCCTGGCCGTACCAGCCGTTGACGTAGACCGTCACCGTCGTGGTCGACGGGCCGGTGGTGAAGGTCCGGGTCAGCTGGGTGTACGCCGACGGGGACGAGGCCCAGGTGCTCACGTCCCCGGTCCCGGTGCCCGTGGCGCCCAGGAAGACGTAGCCGCCGCGCACCCAGGCCGACAGCGAATACGACGAGTTCGGCTTGACGCTGACGGTCTGCGAGCAGCGGGCGGTGTCGGAGCCGGCCGGGGTCGCCTGCAGCGCCTTCGATCCGCCGTGCACCGGCGAGGACACCGCGGCCGCGCCGGAGGAGGCCGAGCAGGTCCAGCCGGTCAGCCCGTCCTCGAAACCGGGGTTGGTGGCGATGTTGGCCGCGTACGCGGGCGCGGCGGCCAGCACCGTGCCGCCCAGCGCCAGCGCGGTCACCGCCGCGAGCTTCCTGAATCTCATCCGGTCTGCCTCACAAGATCATGGGGGGTGTCATGGGCGTGCGGCCCGCGCCCCGGGGCGGGGGCGCGGGCCGTACCGGCTAGAAGCCTGCGGTGATCCTGGTGAACTCCCAGTCGGCCTGGGCGATGCCGCTGCAGTTGGAGGTGACGCCGCCGCCCGGGCAGGGACGGTCGCGGTTGACCGCCCAGTAGGCCAGGCGGGTCAGGCCCTTGGACCTGGCCCAGTTCGTGATCTGCTGCCAGGTCGCCGGGGAGGTCAGCTCCTGCTGGTCGGACAGGCCGTTCATGCCGGAGATGCCCATGCGGGCGTACGCCTGCGCGTCGGTGTAGCCGTAGGCGGACTTCAGCGCGTTCTTCAGGCCCTCGGAGGCGTTGACGGTGTCGGTGTAGATGTTGGAGCTGCCGAAGTCGAACGGCATGATCGTGAAGTTGTCGATCGGCACGTTCAGCGCCTTGGCCTGGTTGATCAGGCGGATGCCGTGGGCGTTCGGGCCGGTGCGGGTGGTGCCGAAGGTCACCACGACCTTGACGTTCGGGTTGTTCGCCTTGACGATCTTCAGGCCGTTGAGGATGCGGTCCTGGACCGTGTAGTTCTCGAACTCGTCGGTGTTCTCGATGTCGAAGTCGACGACCGCCGGTCCGACGGCGTTGATGACCTGCTGCACGGCGCCGGCGAAGGCCTGCGGGGTGGAGCAGTTCGGGCCGAGCTTGTTCCCGCTCCATCCGCCGAAGGAGATCTGCACGCTGCCGCCCGCGGCCTTGATCTGCGAGATGGCCTGCGCGTCGGCGCCGCCGGTCAGCGGCCGGTTGCCGTCCCAGGCCGGGGTGCAGCCGCCGCTGGAGAGGATGAACGCCATGGTGAAGGACTTGACGCCGGTGGCGTTCATGACGGTCGCCGGGCTCGGCGGGTTGCCCCAGCCCATGTAGAGGTACGGCGCGCCGGCCATCTTGCCGGGCGGGTCGGGGTTGGTGCAGCCGGCGGTGGTGCCTGTGACCTGGCTGCTGGCGACCGACTCGCCCTGGGCGTTGTACGCCTTGACGGTGTAGGTGTGGGTGGTGCAGGTCCCGAGGGAGCCGATCGTGGCGCTGGTCCCGGTGACCTGGGCGCGCTGGGTGCTTCCCTCGTAGACGCGGTAGCCGGTCACGGTGCCGGACGACGCGCCCCACGACAGGGAGATCGAGGAGTCGGTCGTGCCGGTCACCGACGGGGCGCCGGGCTGGCCGGGCGTGCCGGGCGGGTTCGTGGGGCCGCCGGTGGCGACCTTCCACAGGGCCGGGACGTTCGGCGGCTCCCAGCCGGGCAGCGAGGTGTGGGCCTGGATGGCCTGGTAGTCGACGCCGTTGTAGCTCACCTGCGCGCCGACGGCGTAGGAGGTGTACGGCTGCCAGGCGGGGGCGGCGGCGAGCACGGCGCTCGTCCGGGGCGCGGCGGCGGCCGCGGCGACGGTGGCGGTGGTGGCGATCCCGGCGGAGGTCATCGCCAGGGCGGCGAGTACGGCGACGGCCGTACGGCGTGATCTCATGAGCGTTCCTGCCTAGGGGAGGGTCGCGAGGTGCGGCTTGACGGTCTTGGAGAAGTTCCAGTTGTTCGAGGCGTCCCAGTTGATCGACCAGGTCATCGCGCCCCGGATCCCCGGGTAGGCGCGCGGCGGCACGAAGCTTCCGCAGCCGGTCCGGGTGGCCAGGCAGGTGAGCGCCTGGTTCACCAGGGAGGGGGCGACGATCCCGCCGCCGGCCGCGCCGGGCCCGGCGGGCAGGCCGAGCGCCACCTGGTCGGGGCGGAGGCCGTTCTCCAGCTGGATGCAGGCCAGCGCGGTCATGAAGTTGACCGTCCCCTGGGAGTAGGCGGCCATCTGGTCGCAGCCGAGCATCGAGCCGGAGTTGTAGAACTGGGTGTGGACGACGGTGAGGATGTCCTTGATGTTCAGCGCGAGCTTGAAGTACTCGGCGCCGGTCGACTGCATGTCGATGGTCTGCGGGGCCATCGTGATGATCAGGTTCGCGCCGGCCTTGGCGCGCAGCGAGCGCAGCGCCTGACCCATGTAGGTGGCGTTGAGGCCGTTCTCCAGGTCGATGTCGACGCCGTCGAAGCCGTACTGCTGCATCAGCGCGTAGACGGTGTCGGCGAACTTCGTCGCCGCCGTGGCGCTGGCCACCTGGACCCGGCCCAGCTCGCCGCCGACCGAGAGGATGACCTTCTGGCCGCGTGCCTTCAGGGTCGCGACGTCGGCCTTGAACTGGGCCTCGGTGTAGCCGCCGAGGGCGGTCGACAGGCCCGGGTCCACACCGAAGACGACCTCGCCGGGCGTGCTGGTGGCCTCGCCGAAGGAGACGGCGACCAGGTCGTACTCGGCGGGCACCGCGGAGAGCTTCAGCTCGACGGCGGCGTTGACGAAGTTGTGCCAGTAGCCGGTGAGGAAGTGCTTGGGCAGCGGGCTCGGCGGGCAGCCGGTGGTGGTGGCCGTGGCCTCGGCGCTGGCCGGTGACTCGCCCTCGGCGTTGTACGCCTTGACGGTGTAGGTGTGCGTCTCGCAGTCGCCCAGCCCGGAGATCGTGGCGCTGGTCCCGGTGACCTGCGCCCGCTGGGCGCTTCCCTCGTAGACGCGGTAACCGGTCACGGTGCCGGACGACGCTCCCCACGACAGCGCGATGCTCTTGGCCCCGCCGCTCGCGGTGGGCGTGCCGGGCTTGCCGGGCAGCACGGGGTCGGTCGGCCCGCCGTCGTCTCCGGCGCAGGCGGCGCCGTTGAGCTTGCAGTTCGCCGGCACGGCCGACGCCCCGCCGGGCGAGCCGAGGAATCCGAAGGTCACGCTGGCGCCGGGGGCGAGGGTGCCGTTCCAGCCGACGTTGGAGAAGGTGAAGTGCTGGCCGCTGCGGGTCAGGGCGGCGTCCCAGAAGGAGCCGACGCTCACCCCGGCGGGGAGGTCGAACTCGACCTTCCAGGAGGGGATCGTGGCGGCGGTCCCGTTCTTGATCGTGTACCTGCCCTCGAAGCCGGATCCCCAGTCACCGACCTTCGTGAACGTGGCGGTGGCCCCGGCGGCGGTGGCCGTGGCGGTCACGGCGGCCGGGGCGGCGTGGGCGGGGGGCGTGAGCGAGGCGACCGGCAGGAGCGCCGCCAGGGAGACGAGACATCGGACGATGACGCGAGATTTCACGTTGACCTCGTTGGACGCTGGTTCGGGGGGTGGCCGTACGGCTTGCGCCCGATCGGGGGGAGCTCCTCGGGAGGGGATCGAGGAGGGCGCGGCACAAGCCGTACGGCGGGAAGGGCGCCCTCCTGCCGTGCGAGGCCCGGCAGGAGGGCGCCCCGGCTCAACGGGGGGCGCGGAAGCTTGCAGAAGCTGTCAGGACCAGTAAGGCGGGGATGCGTTTCATGATCACTCACACGCGGGAGGGAACCGGGAGGTGAGGTGTGTCGGGACGGCCGACCCTCGGGTGGCGACGGCTCTCATCTTTGAGTTTCCGCAGCTGAACGTCTGTCTTCTCGATTTGGAACGGGATACGGATACTCCCGTTCGCAATTTCTTTTAGGAAAGTTTCCTAAGAGTTGTGGCGATCGTAGCTTTGACAGAGGCCGCTCACAAGGCCCAAAAGCTTTGATTTTCAACGATTGAGGAAGACGCGGCCCGAAGGGCCTGGGAAGGCGCGCTCCGAAGCGCGGAGCCCGTGCGGGAAGGCCCTGCGCGCCGCCCTTCCCGCACAGGCTCCATTCCGTCCGGCCGATTACCCGACCACCTGGGAAAACGGTTTGCGGACCAGATCCGGCACCTCCGCGTCGTGCGCGGCATAACCGATCGGGAACAGGATGTAGGGCCGTTCGTTGCCCGGCCGCCCGCAGATCTCGCTCAGGAACGCCATCGGGTTGGGCGTGTGGGTGAGCGTGGACAGACCCATCGTGTGCAGCGCCGCGATGAGGAACCCGCAGGCGATGCCGACGCTCTCGTTGACGTAGTAATGCTTGACCCGGGTGCCGTCCGGGCGCACGCCGTACTTCTCGGCGAAGCACACCACCAGCCACGGCGCCGTCTCCAGGTACTCCTTGTCGGAGCCCGTCTCCAGCGGGGCCAGGGCCTCGCGCCACTCCGGCGTCAGCCGCCCGCCCTCGTAGTTCTGCCGCTCCTCGACCTCGGCGGCCTCCCTGATCCGCCGCTTCGTCTCCGGGTCGCCGACGATCACGAACTTCCACGGCTGCTGGTGCGCCCCGGACGGCGCGGTGCCGGCCGCCTTGATCGCCAGCTCGACGCACTCGCGCGGCACCGGCTCGTCACTGAAGAAGCGCACGCTGCGCCGCCCGTCCATGTGCTCGTAGAACTCCCGGCCCCGGGCGATCATCTCCGGCTCGGGGTACCGGACCGGCCGGTACGGGACGAACGGGTGGGAGTGCTGCCGTGCCATGGTGACCTCCGCGGCTTCCTGCTGTTCAGATCCACCCTGGTTCAGGTGGCGAATATGCAGGCGTAGTGTGAATCTCACCGGCAGACCGGGCAACACCCCCGCCGTTCCACTGTCAGATCGTCAGTGCCGGCCGCGACCCGCATCCCGGAGGTGGACAGATTGGCAGTACGGAAGCACGGCCTGGACGATCTCGATCGCAGGCTCCTCCAGCTGATCAGGGAGCGCCCCCGGACCGGCCTGCTGGAGATCGCCCGCCTCCTCGGCGTCGCCCGGGGCACGGTCTCGGCCCGGCTCGACCGGATGGTCGCCGACGGCGTGATCACCGACTTCGGCCCGAACCTCTCCCCCCGCGCCCTCGGCTACCCGGTGCAGGCGTTCACCACCCTGGAGGTCGAGCAGGTCTCCCGCGCCGGCATCTCCGCCGCCCTGGGGGCGATCCCGGAGGTGCTGGAGGCCCACATCGTCACCGGTCCCGGCGACGTCTGGTGCCGCATCGCCGGCCGCGACCACGAGCACATCCAGGAGGTCATCGACCGCGCCCTGGCCATCCCGGGCGTACGGCGCAGCAGCACCGTGATCACCCTGTCCGCGGTCGTCCCCCACCGCGTCCACCCCCTGGCCGACCTCGGCTGACCCGCCTCCGCCCACGAAGCGCCCTCGCCGGAGGCCGCGGGCCGCGACCAGCCGCGGAGTGGTGAACGCGCCGGTGGGAGTACCGTGGTGCAGGATCCCCTCCGCCCCCTGGAGCACCACCATGTTCTTCGGCATCACCGACATCTGGGCCTACGCCATCGGCGCCTTCCTGATCATCCTGCTGCCCGGTCCCAACTCCCTCTACGTCCTGGCCACCGCCGCGCGGCACGGGGTGCGGCAGGGATACCTCGGGGCGGCGGGGGTGTTCGTCGGCGACACGGTCCTGATGGCCCTGGCGTCGGCCGGGGCCGCCTCGGTGCTGCAGAGCGCGCCGCTGCTGTTCGCCGTCGTGAAGTACGCCGGAGCCGCCTACCTGGGCTGGATGGGCTTCCAGATGATCCGGGGGGCCTGGCGGTCGTGGCGGTCCCCGCGGACGGCCGCCTCGGCGCAGGAGACCGCGGAGCCGGCCGCGAACCCGTTCCGCCGGGCGCTCGTCGTCAGCCTGCTCAACCCGAAGGCGATCCTGTTCTTCATCTCCTTCTTCATCGTGTTCGTGGACCCCGGCTACAGCGCGCCCGCCCTGTCGTTCCTCATCCTCGGCACGATCCTGCAGATCTTCAGCATGCTCTACCTGAGCGCGCTGATCTTCGGCGGCACCTACCTCGCCGCGCAGTTCCGGCAGCGGCGCAAGCTGGCGGCGGGCTTCACCGCGGGGACAGGCGCGCTCTTCCTCGGCTTCGGCGCGAAGCTGGCCACCGCCAGCATCGGCTGACTCCCCGCTCCACCATCCTTGATCAGCAAGAATGCGACACACCGTCGTGATCTGCCTCACACGGACAGGATGTCGAATTACCCGGTGGCGTCCGTACGCGCCCGGTAGCGTGAGTCGCCGGCGCACACCGGAGTAACCATTCCGCAAGTGCGTCTCAAGGCCCCGGCAGGCCTGGTCGTCTATTGCTGGGGTAGGCGCGAACTCCGAGCGCCGGTCGTATCCGCCGTCCCGTGGAGCAGCAGTGAGCCATACGCCCTTCACCCTTCCCCGCCTGACCGTGCTCGCCCGCCAGGCGGTGCCACGGCTCCTGGAAGCAGTCGTGGCGCCGCTCGCCGTCTTCTACACCGCCTTCGCCGTACTCGGCGAGAACGGCGCGATGATCGCGGTGGCCACCTGGGTGTACGCCGGGATCGGCTGGCGGCTGATCCGGCGGACCCGGGTGCCCGCGACGATGTTCCTCGCCGCCCTGGCGATCACCGCCCGCGCCCTGATCGGGATCTGGTCCGGGAGCATGACGGTCTTCTTCCTCCAGCCCGAGCTCGGCACGATCTGCATCAGCATGGTCTTCCTCGCCTCGGTGCGGCTGGGCCGCCCGCTGGTGCAGAAGCTGACCCTCGACTACGTCCACCTGCCCTCGGTGGTGCTGCGCAACGAGCGGGTCCGCCGCTTCTTCGCCCGCATCACCCTGCTGTGGGCCTTCGTGCTGCTGGCCAACTCCACCGTGAGCATCTGGCTCCTGCTCCACAACTCGGTCGGCACCTACCTGCTGACCCGCACCCTGATCGTCGCCGCCATCACCGGCACCGCCGCGACCTTCTCCATCTGGGCCTTCCGGCGCGTCCTGCGCCGCCTGCACCACGATCCCGCCCCCGCCCCCGCCGCCTGACCCTTCGACGGCCGCCGGGAGGTGCGGCGCCGGCAGGCCGGGGCGACCGCTCCCGCACGTCGGAGCAGCTCCATCCGCACGGGTCAGAGTGAGCGCACCCGGGAGGCCGCGGCGCCGAGCGTCCCCACCGATTCCTCCGTCCACGGGCCGCCGGTGATCACGACCACGTGCCCGATCCCGAGCTCCGTCAGCGCCGCGCAGCGCCCGGCGAACGCCTCCGCCGTCTCCCCCGGGTCCAGCCGGGTGCTCAGCGTCTTGTCGATCGCGTCATAGGACCGGCCGAGCTCCTCGCAGTGCCGCGCCAGGACCTCCAGCTTGCGCCTGACCGTCCGGCCGCCGTCGGGGACGTCGAAGAGGTTGCACGCGTCGGCGTACCGCGCCACCAGAGGCAGGGTCCGCCGCTCCCCCATGCCCCCGATCAGGATGGGCGGGCGGGGCGAAGACAGCGGGCGCGGACTGCCGAGCGGGCGTTCCAGGTGGAGGTGCCGCCCCTCGAAGGGGCTCTCGTCACCCGACCACATCCGGACCGCGAGCCGGAGCGTCTCCTCCAGCCGCTCGAACCGCTCGGCCACGGGCGGGAGCGGCAGGCCCATGGCCCGCCCCTCCTCCTCGTGGTATCCGGCTCCGACCCCGAGCCAGGCGCGCCCGCCCGTGAGCACGTCGAGCGTGGTGACGGCCTTGACCAGCAGGGCGGGCGGACGATGGGTGACGCCGGTCACCATCGTGCCGAGTCTCACCTGCCGCGTCCGCCCCGCGAGAAAGCCCAGCGTCGTGTACGCCTCGAGCATCTCCGCCTCGGGAGTGCTCCCCGGAGCGGCCTGGATGAGGTGGTCGGAGACCCACACGGTGTCCAGGCCCGCCTCGTCGGCCGCGCGGACGATCCCGCCGAGCCGGGAGGCGAGGCCCGCCGCACCCTCCGGCCACGAGTAGTTCGTGATGTTCAGGCTCACCTTCATGGCCTCAAGCCTTCCGGGCCGCCCGCCGCCCCGCATCCTTCGGGGGGCGGCTCTCGCCGTACGACCGAGGGCGTACCCGGGAGCCGGAACGCCATTCCGGAACTCATCGAACGAACGCCCCCACGGGCCGTACGGCTTCATGGGCATGAGTTCTCGAAAATATAATCGCTTTCCGTGCTCTACATGTCACAATGAGTGACGCGCCATCCCCTCAACATGACGCCGTCATCTAGCTGTTCCGCGTTCAGCATGGCCACACCTGAGATCCGACGCCTCCTGGAGGAGATCATGACGTCCACCGCCTGGCCCGTCTACAGTCCCTTCGCTCGCGAGCACTACGGCCGCGGCCTGGAAGAAGGCAAAACCGTGGGCAGAGCGGAGGGCAAGGCGGAGGGCTTGGCCGAGGGCAAGGCGGAGGGCAAGACCGAGGAGGCGGCCCGGATGGTGCTGGTGGTGCTGGCCGCCCGCGGCCTGCCGGTTTCCGATGAGATCCGGACCCGCGTCACCGCCTGCACCGATCTGACCCGGCTGGAGTCGTGGGCGGCCCGCGCGGCGACCGCCCCGACCGTGCACGACCTGTTCGACGACACCGGCGAAGAGGCCCGCTGACGAACCTTCCCGGGCCGTGGACGGCGCCCTCGACCAGGTGCGGCCCGCGGGACGCCTACCCCGCCGCGCCCGGCGGAGCCGGACGCGAGGCGGAGGCGTGCTCGGCCAGCGCGACGATGCCGGTCAGGCCGACGACGGCCCCGGTGAGCAGGGTGAAGAGGCTGACCATGCCGAGGATGCCCTGGTCGCCGCCGGGATTCAGCGGGTTCGGCGTCAAGGTGATGATCATCGAGTAGAGGGACCAGCCGAACATCGCGCCCGAGCCGACCCAGGCGAGCGTCACCGGGATCCACAGGGGCCGCCCCGAGCGCCGCCGGACGATCACCAGCAGGCCCGCCGCCGCGGCCACGGCCAGCACCGTGTTCACCCCGCTGTTCAGGTAGAACGCGAAGGTGCGGTCGGCGACCAGCGCGGCGGGCAGGCCGTACGTCGCGCCGAGCATCCAGCTCAGGTTGATCAACACCAGGACTCCTGCGACGATCACCACCCCCCATGCCGCGAACCCCTGGAACTCGCCGGTGGCGCCCGCCGTGCCGTCCGAGACCCCGCGCGTGAACACCCAGGGCCAGCGGCGGCGCGCGTGGTACCGGAACCCGATGATGAGGCCGAGCCCCTGGCAGCAGAACCCGGCGTAGACGACGAGATAGACCCACCCGGCCACCGGGCTGTCCTCCGACAGGAGCGGGGTCCCGCTCAGCACTCCGGCCAAGGCGCTCAACGGGACCTGGGCGAGGATCGTGGCCAGCAGGCCGATCCCGACCCACGTGGGGAGCAGGACCAGCCCCGCCGGGATCCGCCGCCCCCAGGGGCGGACGAACGCGAGCACGATGACCAGCGCCACCGCGTCCATGCCGAAGGTGAGCAGGTTGAGCCCGAAGAAACCGGCGTCCTCCAGGACGGAGGGGTCCTGGATCCCGAGGGTGCCGCCGGCCAGCCAGATGAGCTTGAGGGCGAGGTAGGGGAGAATGCCCACGACCGCCACCGCGGTCGCCGCCAGACGGGGGACTCCGATCCGGGGGTCATTGATCAACTGAGTCATGGTGCGACTCTCCCACCCCGCTCCCCCGGCCGGGGAACCGCCTCTACCCCTCCGGGTCGAGCAGGCCCGCCTCGTGGGCGAGGATGGCGGCCTGGACGCGGTTGCGGGCGTCCAGGCGGGTGAGGATCGCGCTCACGTGGGCCTTGACGGTGCCCTCCACCAGGTGGAGCCTGCGGGCGATCTGGGCGTTGGACAGGCCCGCGCCGACCAGGGCGAGGACGTCGCGCTCGCGTGGGGTGAGGCCGGAGATCTGCTCGCGGGCGGCGGCCGTGCGGCTCATCCGGCCGCCGGTCAGCTCGGTGATGACCCGGTGGGCGACCTTCGGCGACAGGTAGGCGGCGCCCTCGGCGACGGCGTGGATCCCGGCCAGCAGCTCACGCGGGTCGCCCGCCTTGAGCAGGAACCCGCTCGCGCCCTCCCCCAGCGCCCGGGCGATGTACTCGTCCTCGCCGAACGTGGTCAGCATCAGCACACCGGTCTCCGGCGCGGTACGGCGCAGCTCGGCGACCGCCGCCAGGCCGTCCAGCCGGGGCATGCGGATGTCGAGCAGGACGACGTCGGGGCGGTGGGAGAGCGTCAGGTCGATCGCCTCCCGTCCGTCGCCCGCCTCGGCGACCACCTCGATCTCCGGGTCGGCGGCCAGGATGGCCCGGACCCCCGCCCGGATCATGGCCTCGTCGTCGGCCAGCAGCACCCGGATCATGTCACTCCGTTCGGCAGGGCGCGGATCGTGTCGCTCCGTCGGGCGATATGTGGATCATGTGACTCCGTCCGGCAGGATACGGCCCGCCTCGCTCACGCCGGTCTCCCGGGAAGGCTCCGCCGGGACCTCCCGGGAAGGCTCCGCCGCCTCGACGGGGAAGCGGGCCAGGACCAGGAAGCCCTCCGGGCCGCGGGCGGCCTCGAAGGCGCCGCCGGCGAGCCGTACCCGCTCGCGCAGGCCGATCAGCCCCAGGCCGCCCCCGCGTGATCGGGCGGGCGAGACGTCCGGGACCCGGTTGCGGACGATCACCGTGATCTCTCCGGCGTCGTCGGACCTCCCGGCCCCGTCCGGCTTTCCGGCCCCGTCCAGCACCTCGACCGTCACCGGGGCCCCGGGGGCGTGCTTGGCGGCGTTGGTCAGCGCCTCCTGGACGACCCGGCAGGCCGTACGGTCCCGCAGGCCGCCGTCCCCGCGCAACTCCACCTCCAGGCCCGAGTCCCGGGCCCGCTCCACGATCTCCGCGACGCTCTCCTGGGGCGGGGTCAGCGGCGCCGCGCCCGCCCCGCCGTCTCCCTCGTCCGCCTCGCGCAGGACGCCGATGACCCGGCGCAGGCGCTCGGTGCTCTCGGCGGCGGCGCCGCGCAGCTCGCCCGCCGCCTTGCGGTGCCGTTCGTCCAGGTCGGGGGCCATCTCCAGGGCGGCGGCCCGCAGCGCGATCAGGGCCAGGTCGTGACCGATCGAGTCGTGCATGTCCTGGGCGATCCGGTTGCGTTCGCGGAGGCGGGCCTGGGCGGCCACGAGGCCCTGCTCGCGGGCGCGTGACTCCGCGCGCTGCCGTACCGCCAGCCCGGCCGACCACGGCAGGACCGCCCAGAGCAGCACGCCGGACAGGACCGAGGACCAGGACGCCGCCGCGGGGGCCGGCTCGGGACCGAGGGAGACCACCGCGGTCAGGACGGCGACCGCGCCGACGACCGCGGCGTAGGCCCGGGCGGCGGGCCGCGCGCGGGGCATCCGGCGGCCGGCCCGGTAGCTGAGGGCGACGACCGCGAGGGTGAACCCGTTCAGCGGTCCCAGCTTCACCGGCTCTTGCACCCACCAGAGCCTGGTGGTGGCCCAGCCCTGCTCGACGTTGAGCGACCCCGCCGCCAGGACCGCCAGCGCGACGGCGAGCGGCGCCCGCCGGCGGGCGAGCATGACCGCCGCCAGGAGGGCCGCTCCCGCCAGGACCGCCCACGCCCGCGTCCAGCCGCCGTCACCCGGGCCCAGCCACGTGGGGAGGGGCGGCGCGAGGAGCGCCGGGACGCACAACACCGCCCAGAGCAGCAGCCCTCTCCAGGCCCGGGGAACAGCCTTCGCCGGTTTCCTCTCGTCCATCACTCCGTGACGCTACAGCCGTTCCGCGGCCCGTCCCTCCGTCTCGGGGAGCACGCGCACCCCCGACGAAAGTAGGGGGCGGTCGGGGCCGTTCGTGCGATGCCGGAAAACCTGCACAATTCATACGGTCAATCCACATGCAAGCCACATGACAGATGCCACCCATACGGTCCACGTGACGGATCCCTGAGGGATCTCAGGGGTACGCCCCGCGGACTCCGGGGCCCTCCCCGATGTCTGGAAACCACCGGGCCGTCAGCGTGCTGTGAGAATCACCCGAGACCCCCTGGAGCCCGGTCATGACCCATGCCATCCTCGACGTCGTCCAGCAGGTGATGTCCTCCCCCTGGATCTACCTGGCGCTGTTCGCGCTGGCGATGCTCGACGGGTTCTTCCCGATCGTGCCCGCCGAGACCTCCGTCATCACGGCGGGCGTGTTCGCAGCCTCCACCGGCGCTCCCAACGTGGCGCTGGTGATCGTGGTGGCGGCGCTGGGCGCGTTCGCCGGCGACCACATCTCCTACGCCATCGGCCGCACCACCAACGACAAGCTGCGCAACGGCAAGCGCAGCGGCAAGGCGTTCGCCTGGGCCGAGCAGGCGCTGGCCGAGCGGGGCGGGCTGGTCCTGGTGGTGGCCCGCTACATCCCCGGCGGCCGTACGGCGTGCACGCTGACGATGGGCGCGGTCGCCTACCCCCGCCGCTCCTTCGCCTTCTTCGACGGGATCGCCGCCTCCTCCTGGGCCGTCTACTCGGCCCTGATCGGCTACGTGGGCGGGGCCGCCTTCGAGCACGACCCGATCAAGGGCCTGCTGCTGGGTCTCGGCATCGCCGTGACGATCACCGTGATCGTCGAGGTCGTCCGGTACGCGCGCCGCCGCCGGGAGGTCGTCCCGCAGTCCCCGGAGGCCGAGCCGGCCTACGCCGCCGACTGACCGGGGCGTGCCACCGTCCCTCCCGGACGACTCCGGATCAGCCGGAACCAGACCTGAGGGGTAGCGCTCTCCCACCGCTCCCCCGACGCGGATCTCAGGGATCTCCCATCGAAGTCAGGGAGATCCCCTATGGTCCGGACTCCTCCGGCGCGGGACGCTTCCACTAGTCCACCGGAAAACCACGAACCGGATGCCTCCACGAGGCGTCGCGGCCATCTCGTCATGTCTTGATCTGCTGTGGGAGGAGTACGCATGACCGTGCTGGCCGTCGCTCTGGCACTGCTGGGTTCGCTGTTCTTCGCACTCGGCGCCGCGCTGCAGCAGTTCGAGGCGGCGGGCGCGGCCGAGCCCGGCCTGCGCGGCCTGCTGCGGCGGCCCCGCTGGCTGTTCGGCGGTCTGGCCATCGCCGCGGGCACGGTCCTGCACATCGTCGCGCTCAAGTACGGCCCGCTCACCGTGGTGCAGCCGCTGGGCGTGGCCAGCCTCCTGTTCGCCCTGCCCTGCGCCGCCGCCCTGCACGGCCGCAGGCTGCGGGCGGGTGAACTGGCCGCCGCGGCCGTGGTCGCCGCCGGGCTCATCGGCCTGGTCCTCGTCGTCCCCGAATCCTCCGGCCCCCCGCACCTCGGCACCGGGGAGGCGGTGGCCCTGCTCGCGGGGGCGGCCACCGCCGCCCTGCTGATGGGGGCCGCCGCCCGCCGGGCCTCCCCGGCCGCGCGGGCCGGGCTGCTGGCGACGGGAGCGGGCGTGCTGTACGGCGCGACCTCCACCCTCGCCCGCGTCCTGGTCGACGGCAACCGGGAGCTCTGGTTCCTGGCCGCGGCCCCGATCCCCGCACTCGTCGCCCTGGCCCTGCTGCAGCGCGCCTACGCCCTCGGCCACTTCGGCGTCGCCTTCGCCGCCCTCCAGGTGGCCGACCCGCTCACCGCCTTCACGTTCGGGGCGCTCCTGCTCGGCGAGCCCCTGCCCTCCGGTGCGGCGGACACCCTCGTCGCCCTGGCGGCCGCGGCGCTCGCCGCGGCCGGGACCGTCGCCCTCGCCCGCACCACTCCGCTGTCGTCCGCCCCCGACCCCACAGCCAGATGAACGGAGTCCGCTCCATGGTCATGTCCCCCGCCGCACCCTCCGCCGTCTCGTCCGCCGTTCCCGTCCCCTCCGCCGTTCCCGTCCCCGCGTCCCTCCCGGTCCGGCCCCGCCGGGTGCTCATCGCGACCGACACCTACCCGCCGGACGTGAACGGCGCCGCCTACTTCACCCACCGGCTCGCCCAGGGCCTGGCCGGGCGGGGCAACGACGTCCACGTGGTCTGCGCCTCGGACACGGGCCCGGCCAGGACCGAGCGCGACGGCGACGTGACCGTGCACCGGCTGCGCTCGGCGCCGCTGCTGGTCCACCCGAGCATGCGGGTCTCCCTTCCCGCCCGGCTCGACCGGCTGATCGCCGACGTCGCCCCGGACGTGGTCCACACGCAGGGCCACTTCGTGGTCGGCCGGGCGGCGATCGCCGCCGCCCGGCGCGGGGACGTGCCGGTGGTCGCGACCAACCACTTCATGCCCGACAACCTCTTCCAGTTCGCGCACGTGCCCGGCCGGTTCCGCGACCGCGCGGGCGAGCTCGCCTGGCGCGACTTCAACCGGATCTTCTCCCGCGCGGACCGGATCACCACGCCGACCCGGACCGCCGCCGGGCTGCTGTCCGGCAAGGGGTTCGCCCTGCCCGTGGAGCCGGTCTCCTGCGGCATCGACCTGAGCCGCTTCCGGCCCGCGGCGGAGCCGAAGTCCCGGGCGCGCGCGGCGTTCGGCCTGCCCGACCGGGACACCGTGCTGTTCGTCGGGCGGCTGGACGAGGAGAAGCGGCTGGACGAGCTCATCCGCGCCCTGCCGTACATCCTCAACGGCGACGACGTGCAGCTCGTGCTGGTCGGCACCGGCGGGCAGCGGGCCACGCTGGAACGGCTGGCCCGGCGCATCGGGGTCGGCGGGCATGTGACCTTCCTGGGGTTCGTCCACGACGAGGACCTGCCCCGGGCCTACGCCGCCGCCGACGTCTTCGCCATGCCGGGGGTCGCGGAGCTGCAGAGCATCGCCACCCTGGAGGCCATGGCCACCGGCCTGCCGGTGGTGGCCGCCGACGCGATGGCCCTTCCCCACCTGGTCCGATCCGGCGAGAACGGCTACCTGTACCGCCCCGGCGACGTCCAGGGGCTGGCCCGCGACCTGACCTCCCTGATCACCTCGCCCGGCCTGCGCTCCACCATGGGCGCGGCCAGCCGCGCGATCGCGCTGACCCACGACCACCAGGCCTCGCTGGCCCGGTTCGAGGAGATCTACCGGGAGGTGGCCCGATGAGCCGTGGCGCGGCGGGCCGTGGCGGGGACGCGGAGACGGCGGAGAGCGGGGAGACGGAAATGACGGGAAGCGGGGACGTGGAGGCCGCCCGGCCGGCGGGCCGGGAGCCGGCCTGGCGCGGGCTCGGCATGGGCGGGGCCGCGCTCGCCCTGGTGGCGATGGTCTACGCGCACCTCGCCGCCGGGGGCGCCGTCTCCCCGATGAGCGGCCTGATCAGCGACTACGCGCTGGCCGAGGGCACCGCCTGGGCGCTGGTCGGGGGCACGCTGGCGCTGGCCGCGGGCTGCCTGTGGACCGCGTACGGCCTGGCCCGGACGGACCCGTCGGGCAGCGCGGCCGCCCGGGTGCTGCTGGTCGGCGGGGCGCTCGGCCTGCTGCTGACCGCGTCGTTCCCCACGGACGCGGCGCCCGCGGTGGTCTCGATCACCGGGGAGATCCACCGCTGGGCGGCGGCCGTGGTGTTCACCGCGCTGCCCTGCGCGGGCTGGCTGCTCGGCCGCCGCGGGCGCGACACCGCGCTGCTCACGGTGAGCGCGGCGTCGGTGGCGCTGCTGGCGGCCTTCCTAGCGGCACACCCCGGCTCGCTGACCGCGGACCTCATCGGCGGCCCGGACTACTACGGGCTGCTCGAACGCCTGCTGCTGCTCGCCGAGATCGCGCTGGTCTTCCTGGCGGCCCGCGGCGCGGGCGTGCAGGACGGCCAGGGCGTGGTCCGCCCCCTCCTCCAGCGACCGGCCGGCGCCGGCCCGCTCCGCCCGGGCGTGGCGGTCCCCGCCCAGCCGGGCCCGGACGGCCGCCAGCGCCCGCGCGAGCCGATCGGCCTCGGCTCCGTATGAGACGCCCGGTGACGCCCGCCTCAACGTCGCGGCGAGTGTCACCGCGGCCTCGTCCATGCCGGTACGCGCGAACAGCATGACGAGGTTGCGCAGCGCGGTCGCGATCAGCGTGCGGTTGTCCACCCGGCGCCAGTGCGCGATCGCCTCCCGGAACAGCTCCAGTGCGGGTCCCGCCGGGCCGTGCCGTCCGCGCAGCGCCACGGTCGAGGTGAGCACCAGGCCGGTGATCAGGCGGTTGCCGGTCTCCTCGCACAAGGTCCGCGCCACCGTCAGCGACGCCTCCGCCGCGGCCGGGTCGAGATCCGCCAGGGTCTCGCCCTCGGCGAAGCGGGCGAAGGCCATGATGCTCGGGTTGCCCGACTCGGCGGCCAGCGTGACCGCCCGGCGGGCCGCGCGCGGGGCGGCGATCTCGTCGCCGCCGTAGCAGTGCGCGAGAGCCTGGCCCGCGACCGCGACGGCCGAGGCGAAGGGACCGCCGCCGGCCTTCTCCATGGCCCGGTAGGCGTCGAGCGCGGCGACCAGATCGCCGCTGACCAGCGCCACGTCCCCGAGCGCCGCCAGCGCCATCGCCACGTCCCCCCGCCTGGCCCCCGGCGTCCCCTCCGCCAGGGCGACGCCCTCGCGCGCGAACGCGGCGGCCTCGGCCAGGCGGCCGTCGCCCCAGGCGGCGAAGGCCGCGGCGCCGTAGGCCGTCATCAGCCTCCGGTGCCCGGAGACCGCGGCCGCCGTCGCCTCGCCCCAGGCCAGGACGTCGCGGCGGCCGCGCCAGTAGCCGTAGCGCACGAGCGCGGCGGCGATCCGCACCATCAGGTCGTGCTCTCCGGCCTCGCCCGCCCAGGTCCAGGCCAGGCGCATGTCCGCGAGCCAGGTGTCCAGCGTCCGCGCCCAGCGGATCTCCTCGGGTCCCGCCAGCCCCGCCTCGGCCTCCTCCGCCAGCTCGGCCATCACCGTGGCGTGCCGGCGCCGCAGCCGCGGCAGCTCCGCACCGTCCAGGCGGCGCAGGGCGTAGGCGCGGACGGTCTCCAGCATCCGGTAGCGGCCGACGCCCGCGTGGCCGGGCCGGGTCAGCATCGACCGGTCGGCGAGCCGGATCACCAGGTCGGCGGTCTCCGGCCCGGCCACGGCCTCGGCGGCGGCCAGGTCGAAAGTGCCCGCGAAGGCCGCGAGCCGGAGGAAGACCCGCTGCTCCTCGGCGGAGAGCAGGTCGTAGGACCAGTCGATCACCGTCTCCAGCGCGCCGTGACGGCCCGCCGCGTGGGTACGGCGCAGCAGCGTGAAGCACCCGTCCAACCGGCCGGCGAGGTCGTCCACGGTGAGCGAGCCGATCCTGGCCGCCGCCAGCTCCACGGCCAGCGGCAGCCCGTCCAGCGCCCGGCAGATCTCGGCGATCCGCTCCTCCTGGCCGGGCTCGGCGGCGAATCCGGGGATCGGGACCCGGGCCCGGAACAGCTCGACCGCGTGGCGGCACTCCAGCGGCGGGATGTCCAGGACGTGTTCCCCCGCGACGCCGAGCGGCTCGCGGCTGGTGGCCAGCGCGCTCACCCCCGGCATGCGGTCCACCAGTTCCGGCACGGCCGGCAGCAGGTGCTCGCAGTTGTCCAGGACGAGCAGCCCGCGCGCGGTACCGGCCCACTCGCCGAGCGCGTCCACGACCGCCACGCCCGGCTCGACCTCCAGGCCGACGGCGGCGGCGACCGTGTACGGCAGGGCCGCGGCGTCCCGGAGCGACGCCAGGTCCGCCCAGAAGACGTGCTCCCCGTGCTCACCGCGCTCCCCGTGCTCGCCGACGTAGTCGTCGGCGACCTGCTGGGCGAGCCTGGTCTTGCCGACGCCGCCGGGGCCGACGAGGGTGACGATCCGGCCGGGGGCCAGCGTCCCGCGGACCGCCGCCAGCTCGGGTTCGCGTCCGATGAGGTCGCCGGGGCGGGGACGGGGACGGCGCTCCCGGCGCGCGGGGGCGGCGGCCGCGACGGGGCCGGGCGCGGGGCGCAGCTCGCCGCGGAGCACGCGCCGGTGCAGCTCCCGCAGGTCCGCCGAGGGGTCGAGGCCCAGCTCGTCGCGGAGCGCGTCGCGGTGGCGGGTGTAGGCGGCCAGGGCGTCGGGCGCCCGTCCGGCCCGGGCGAGCGCGGTGACCAGGAGCGTGACGGCGCGTTCGCGCCACGGGTGGGCGATGGCCAGCGCGTCGAGGTCCGCCGCGGCCGGTTCGGGCTCGCCGAGGGCGAGCAGGGCGGCGGCGCGCTCCTCCCGGGCGGCCAGCCGCATCTCCTCCAGGCGGGCGGCCTCGGCCCTGGCGAAGTCGAACCCGGCCAGGGCGGGCCCCCGCCACAGGCCCAGCGCCTCCTCCAGCAGGCCGAGCCGGGACCGCGGGTCGCCGGCGCGCCCGGCGCGGGTCACCAGCGCGGCGAAGCGCTCGGCGTCCACGCTGTCCCCCGGGGCGTCGAGCAGGTAGCCGGGCGAGCGGGTCAGCACGATCCCGTCCTGCCCGAGGAACTGCCGCAGCCGGGTCACGCAGGTATGGAGGGTGTTGCGGGCGTGGCGGGGCAGCCGGTCGGCGAAGACCTCGTCCACCAGCTGCTCGAAGGGGACCACGGAGCCCCGGCGCAGCAGCAGGCCCGTCAGCAGGGCGCGCTGCCGGTCGCCGGTCACCTCGACGGCCTTTCCGTCCCGCCGTACCTCCAGCGGGCCGAGGATCATGAATTCCACCTCCCCACCTTCACCGCCGGGGCGCGGGGCGACCATGCACTAATACGGGTTCGGCGAGGGAATCCCCACGGTCCCGGGGGTGGGGACGCGGTGAGACGGCGAGGGGAGGCGCCGGGGGGACACAAGGTGGAACACCACAAACCTCAGACCGATAAATAGGACCAATCCCACTTACGGTCGGAGGTTTTACCTACGTTAACGTAAGTTACGGTTCCGTAGTCTGCGTGGGGAGACCTTATGCGAGAGCTCAGCCAGACCGAGCTTCTGCACGAACTTGAGCCCGTCGTGGCCGGCGAGCTGAACCGGCATATCAGTACCGCCAAGGAGTGGTTCCCGCACGAGTACATCCCGTGGTCGGAAGGACGCGACTACGACGGGATCTTCGGCGGCGAGGCCTGGTCCGAGACGGACTCGACGATCCCCGAGGAGGCCCGGGTCTCCCTCATCGTCAACCTGCTGACCGAGGACAACCTCCCCAGCTACCACCACGAGATCGCCACCACCTTCGGCCGCGACGCCGCCTGGGGCACCTGGGTGCACCGCTGGACCGCCGAGGAGGGCCGTCACGGCACCGCCATCCGCGACTACCTGACCGTCACCCGGGCGGTCGACCCGGTCGCGCTGGAGCGGGCCCGGATGGTCCACATGGGCGAGGGCTTCACCAACTCCTACGAGGGGGTGCTGCACTCGCTGGCCTACGTCTCCTTCCAGGAGCTGGCCACCCGCATCTCGCACCGCAACACCGGCAAGGCCTCCGGCGACCCGAACTGCGAGCGCCTGCTCGCCAAGATCGCGGCCGACGAGAACCTGCACATGCTCTTCTACCGGAACCTGCTCAACGCGGCCTTCGAGCTCACCCCGAGCCAGACCATGCGCGCCGTGACCGACGTGGTCACCACCTTCCAGATGCCCGGCACCGGCATCGAGGGCTTCACCCGCAAGGCGATGATCATCGCCAACGCCGGGATCTACGATCTGCGCCTGCACCTGGACGACGTGCTCATGCCGGTCCTGCGCCAGTGGGCCGTCTTCGACCTGAAGGGCCTCGACGCCGAGGGCGAGAAGGCCCGCGAGGAGCTCGCCGAGTTCCTGGACCGTACGGAGACCACCGCCTCCCGCTTCGTCGAGCGTCGCGCGGCCCGCCGCGCGGCCCAGGCCGCCCGCGCCTGACCGGGGCGGCCCGCTTCCGGCCCGCACCCGCTTCCGGCCCGCGCCCGCGCCCGCTTCCGGGCCGGGCCCGCTCGGGCCGGAGCGAGGCTCACCCCCGGGCGGCGGCGAGATCACGGCGCCGGGATCATGACGTCGTGACGAGCTCGCGGTCCCGGGCCCGGGACCGCCCCCTGCCTCCGGGCCGCAGCGTGCGCAGGAAGGACAGCACCAGCAGGGCGGCCAGGCCGGTGGTCACCGGGGGAACGAGGAAGGCGAAAGTGGAGCCGAACCGGTCCACGAGCTGGCCGGCGACCGCGGCGCCGGTGGCGATGCCCAGGCCGATCGCGCCGTTCAGCCAGGTGAACGCCTCGGTCCTGACCTCGGCCGGGACGAGCCGTTCCACCAGGGTGTAACCCGTGATCACCGCGGGGGCGATCACGAACCCGGCCAGGGCGGCGGCGCCGTACAGCGGAGGCACGGATCCGGCGAAGCTCAGCGCGACCGTGGCCGCGGAGAGCAGGGCGACCGTCGCCGCCAGCCTGATCTCGGCCCCCACCCGCCATCGCGTGACGCCGTAGAGGGCGCCGCCGACGAGGCTGGCGCCGGAGAACGTCGCGTAGATCGGCCCGGCCGCGCCGGGCTGGCCGAGGGCGGCGGTGGTGGAGGTGATGCCGACCTGGAGGCTGCCGAAGACGGTGCCGAGGGCGACGAAGGCGAGGGCGAGCACGGCCACCCCGCGCAGCCGGAGCACGCCGCCCTGGGACCTGACGCGGACCGGCATCGGCTCGGGGGCGCCCCTGCGGACCGCGGCGAACATCAGCGTGCCCGCCACGACCATGACCAGCGCCGCCGACAGGGCCCAGACCGGGGAGAAACCGGTCGAGAGAGCGACCAGCAGGACCGGGGCGAGGGTGAAGGTCAGCTCATCGGTGATCGACTCCAGGGCGAAGGCCGTGTTCAGCTTCCCCGTCCCGCCGAGAACGTGCGCCCACCGGGCCCGGACCATCGAGCCGACCTGCGGCATCGACCCGCCGGCCAGCGCCGAGACGGCCACCAGCACGGCGGCCGGGGCCTGCGTCGCGGCCAGCGCCAGCAGCGTGCCGAGCGCGACGGCGTGGACGACGATCTGCGGCAGGAGCACCCTGGCCTGGCCGTACCTGTCGGCCAGGCGTCCGGTCCGCGGCCCGACCAGCGCCTGCGTCACGGCCGCGGCGGCGGAGGCGATGCCCGCGGCGCCGTACGAGCCGGTGGACCACTCCACGAGCAGGAGGATGCCGAGCTGCAACATGGCGTACGGCAGGCGGGCCAGGAAGGCGGGGGCGAGGAATCGCCAGGCGCCGGGGGAGCCGAGAACGGCGAGGTAAGACTTCAACGGGTCTCCGTCCGAGTCCAGACGGAGCGCTCCCCGGTCGGGAGCGCCCCGTCGTGCTTGGGCTTCGACCGGGGTAGATACCGCTCATAGCGGCCGCCGTGCGGTCATTGCGTGCATCCGTTCAGAACGCACCAACAAGCCATCTTATGCCACAAATTGGACTCATTTTACCGTGACCCTCTGAAGCCCCTCCCGTCACACCCGCACCATCCGCCCCCGGCCGGGTTCCGGTCATCGCGCGACGCCTCTTGTCAGGCTATCCCTGACGGCGTACGGTCACCCCATGGCGTCAGGCTCAGCCTGACAGGCGATGATCGAGGAGGACTCGATGAGCACCACGTCCCCCACCCGCGAGAAGCTCCGCTGCTCCTTCTGCGGGAAGGCCGGCACCGAGGTGGGCAAGCTGATCGCCGGCCCCGGTGTGCACATCTGCGACGAGTGCGTCCGGCTCTGCAACGACATCCTCAGCCAGGTGCGGGAGGCCGCGTCCGAGCCCGAGATCCCCTGGGCCGAGAGCATGACCGACGAGCAGATGCTCGACCACCTGCCCCGCGTCGCGGCGGTGGCCTCCCAGGTCGAGGACGACCTGCAGACCTGGGTCGGCAGGCTGCGCGCCCGCGGCGTCACCTGGGCCAGGATCGGCGCGGCCCTGGGCATGACGCGGCAGTCCGCCTGGGAGAGGTTCTCCGGGGAGGAATGAGCCGCCGGCTCCTCCCCCCGGGCCCGGCGTGAGCGGGTCGCCGGGCCGGGGGGAGGGCTCAGCCGCCGGGAGTCACCGCGGGACCGACGGCACGAAAGACGATCATGAAGGAGCCCGCCTCCGTGTCGATCCGGTAGGCGTAGCAGCCGGGGGCGCGCAGCCGCGTGTAGGACGGATGGTCCCGCCAGCCGCCGGGCTTGGCGTCCTCGGCCGGGTCGAGCAGGAGCTCGGGTGCGGCGGGGTCGCCGAAGGCCACCTCGCCGGGGCCGTCGAGCCGGCGGCCGCGGACCAGCACGAGCGTGTCCAGCCCGGGGTCCACCGCCCACAGCACCTTCTGCCCGCCCCAGGAGCGGTCCGTCCAGCCGCCGTCGTCGGGGTGGAGGTACTCCAGCCGGCCGTCCGCGCCCAGCCCCACCGGCCCTGCCCGGCCCGTGCCCTGCAGCGGCGCGAGCTCCGGGTCCGGGCGCGTGGTCTCGGTGGTGACCGGGCAGCGCTCCCCCGGCCCGAGCCGTGAGTCCGGCCACGGGCGGCGCAGCTTCGCCGCGGGATCCGGCGTGGCGCTCCCGAAGTCCGGTGTGATGCCTGCGGACCCCGGCACGGCGCCCGTGGGCTCCGGCGCGGTGCTCCCGCTCCCGGCTCCGGCGGGCGGGAAGGGGTCCGGCTGGCAGCCGGAGACCGTCCCGGCGACCGTCAGAGCCAGCAGAACGGCGGGGAGGAGACGAGACCTCATAAATCTTTCTACCCCGCGGAGCCGCCGGCGGTTCGGCCCGATGCGGATCGGATCTCACCCGCCGGGCCGCTCCCCGTCGTCGCACCACCCGCCATCCCGCTCTCCGCCGTCGCACCACCCGCCGGACCGCCCCTGCCGGCCCGGCGGGGAGCGGTCAGAGCTTCGCGAGGTCCGGCAGGGGGACCGCGGGATCGGCGAGGCGGTCGCGGTCGACGGGGGCGGCCATGCGGATCAGCTCCTGGACCGGGGCGACGCCCTCGTCCCACCGGTTGACGTGCATCCCGGCCACGACGTGCCCCCCGGCCAGCCAGAAGGCGTGGAAGTCGCGCGCCCGCAGGTCCCCGCGGACGACCACCTCGTCGTAGCCGCCCGGGACGAACCAGCCGGAGAACTCCATGCCCACGTCGTACTGGTCGGTGTAGAAGTACGGCAGGCGGTCGTAGACGACCTCCTGCCCGAGCATGGACCTGGCCGCGGCCGGTCCGCCGTTGAGGGCGTTGGCCCAGTGCTCCACGCGGATGTGCGTGCCGAACCGCGGATGGAAGGCCTCGGCCACGTCGCCGGCGGCGTAGACGGAGGGGTCGCTGGTGCGCAGGGCCGCGTCGACGCGGACGCCGTTGCCGACGGTCAGGCCCGCCCGCTCGGCGATGCCGGTCTCCGGCCGCGCGCCGACGCCCACGACCACCGCGTCGGCCGGGATCTGGTCGCCGCCGTCCACCGCCACCGCGCGGACGTGCTTGTCGCCGATGAACCCGGCCACCGCCAGGCCGAGCCGCACCTCGACGCCGTGACCGCGATGGACGTCGGCGAAGAACGCGCCCATCTCCGGACCGAGCGCGGCCTCCAGCGGCACGGGCCGGGGTTCGACCACGGTCACCTCGCAGCCGTGCTCCCACGCGGCGGCGGCGGTCTCCAGCCCGATCCATCCGGCCCCCACCACGACCACCCGGCCGCCGCCCCGGAGGGCGTCGCGGAGCCGCTCGGAGTCGGCGACGGTGCGCAGGTAGTGCACGCCCTCCAGGTCCGCGCCCAGCAGGTCGAGGCGGCGCGGGGACGAGCCGGTGGCCAGCAGGAGCTTGTCGTAGGCGAGGCGGCCCCCGTCGTCCAGCTCGACCTGGCGGGCGCTCCGGTCGAGACGCGTCACGCGCCTGCCGGAGAGCAGCTCCACCGCGTTCTCGCCGTACCAGCCCTCGTCGTGGACGTAGATCTTGGCCCTCTCCTCCTTGCCGAGCAGGTAGCCCTTCGACAGCGGCGGACGTTCGTACGGCCGCTCGGTCTCGGCGCCGATGAGGACGATCCTGCCGGCGAACCCCTCCTCCCGCAGGGTCTGGGCGGCCTTCGCCCCCGCGAGGCCCGCTCCGACGATGACGAACGTCTGCTCGGTGGCCATGGGAGCCCTTTCTCTCGGCTCGGACGCCGGCACAGCTTGAGAAGCCGGTACGGCCTGAGAACTCAGTATGGGGAACGGTCGCGCCGGGCGGGAGAGTACCGGGAGGCGAGCAGGGCCAGCGCCACGGCGGCGGCCAGGAGTCCGAAGTCCCGCAGGGCGACGTCGTACAAGCCCGGGCCGGTCAGCAGGTTGAGGATGATCCCGGCGAGCCAGGCGGCCACGATCCAGCCGCCGAACCGCGGCAGCAGCGCGACCGTGATCCCGGCGACGATCTCGATGACGCCGACGGCGTACATGGCCTGCTCGGCGGTGCCCGGGACGATGCCGTCGATCCACGGCGCGAGGTAGCGCGGCCAGTCGGTGAGCAGGCCGGCGAACTTGTCCAGCCCGAACAGGATCGGCGCCGCGGCGAACACCACGCGCAGGAGCAGGAACGCCCGGTAGGCGGGGTCGGACAGGGCCGCCTCGCCCGTAGAGCCCGTGGCGGGAGTGCTGGAGAGCATGGTTTTCTCCTTCTAAAGACAGGATTCACTTCAGTTAGAAAGCTAGCCCCCTCCCCTCATTTAGTCAATGGAAGTTGGCTATAGAGTGGTTCCGTGGACGAACACGAGGAGCTCAGGGCCGCCCGGATCACCGCCGTCGCCACGCTCGGCGAGCCGACGCGCCGCCAGGTGTACGACCACGTCACAGGGCGGCCGGAGCCCGTGAGCCGCGACGACGTCGCCGAGGCTCTGGACCTGCCGCGCACCACCGCGGCCTTCCATCTCGAACGGCTCGCCGAGCAGGGACTGCTGGAGACGGTCTTCGCCCGGCGCACCGGCCGGACCGGGCCCGGCGCCGGCCGCCCCGCCAAGCTGTACCGGCGCGCGGCCTGCGACGTCGCCGTCTCCCTGCCCGAGCGCCACTACGACCTGGCCGGCCTGCTGCTGGCCGGCGCCCTCCAGGAGGCCGAGCGGTCCGGGGAGTCGCCGCGGGCGGCGCTGGAGCGGCGGGCGCACCGGCTGGGCAGGGAGATCGGTCAGGCGGCGCGCCCGGCCGCGGGCGACCGGGAAGCCGGAGGAGCCGGGAAGAGCGGGGAGACCAGGGAAGCCGGACGTGACGAGGGGGCCGGGAGACCCGGAGGGGTCGCCGAGGCCGAGGATGCCCGCGCCGCCCTGCTCGCCGCCCTCGCGGCCCACGGCTACGAGCCCCGCATCGCGGACAGGGACGGGGACGCAGACAGGGACGGGGACGGGGACGGGGACGGGGACGGGGACATCGTCCTGCGCAACTGCCCCTTCCACGTCCTGGCGCGCGAGCACACCGATCTCGTCTGCGGGATGAACCTGCACCTGCTCGACGGGGTGCTGGACGGCATGGCCCTCGCCGAGATGACCGCCCGCCTCGCCCCCGCCCCCGGCCTGTGCTGCGTGCGCCTCCGGCCGACCTCCTGAGCCTCTGAGCCCTTGGCCCCCTGAGCCCTTCCGGGCGGACCACTATTTCATCACTTGTTGATTTAATGGCCGCGCGGATTTATCGTGGAGTTCAAGGAGGCCCGACCATGAACGCTCCACTGATCCTGGAATTTCACGAGATCGGAGCGGACGCGCTGCCGCTCGTCGGCGGCAAGGCCGCCAATCTCGGCGTGCTGACCGCCGCCGGGCTCCCCGTCCCGCCGGGCCGGTGCGTCACCACCGAGGCATACCGGCGGGTCACCGAGCGGTCCGGCAGCCTGGAGGCGGTGTTCGACTCCCTGGAGGCGACCCCCGCCACGGACACGCGGGGACTGGGCGAGCTGGCCGCGATGGCCCGGAAGATCATTCTCGACGCGCCGGTTCCCGACGACATCGCCGAGGCCGTACGACGCGGCGCGCGCGGCCCCGTCGCCGTCCGCTCCTCCGCCACCGCCGAGGACCTGCCGCACGCCAGCTTCGCCGGGCAGCAGGACACCTACCTCAACGTCATCGGCCCGGACGCCGTGCTGGAGGCGGTCCGGAACTGCTGGGCGTCCCTGTGGACCGACCGGGCCGTGGCCTACCGGGCGGCGAACGGCATCGACCACCGCACCGTGCGGCTGGCCGTCGTGATCCAGGAGATGGTGCGGGCCGAGGTCGCCGGGGTGATGTTCACCGCCAACCCCGTCACCGGGCGGCGGCGCGAGGCCGTGATCGACGCCAGTCCCGGCCTCGGTGAGGCCGTCGTCTCCGGCGCGGTCAACCCCGACCACTTCGTGGTGGACATCGCCACCGGGCGGATCACCGAGCGGCGGCTGGGAGACAAGCTGCTGGCCGTACGGCCCCTGCCGGAGGGCGGCGTCGAGCACGTCGAGACGGCGGCGGACGGCGCGTGCCTCACCGACGAGCAGATCGGGGCCCTGGCCGAGCTGGGCGGGCGGGTCGAGGACCACTACGGGGCGCCCCAGGACACCGAGTGGGCGATCGACGGCGACGGCGTCCTCTGGCTGACCCAGTCACGCCCGATCACCACGCTCTTCCCGATCCCCCGGCGCCTGCCCACCGCCCCGGCGCCCTCCGGCCCCCGGATCTACTTCTCGTTCAGCGTCGCGCAGGGGGTCTACCAGCCCTTGACGCCGATGGGCCAGGGGGTCCTCCGGCTGGTCTCGTCGGTCGCCGCCGGGGTGTACGGCATCACGGTGCCCGACCCCCGCGAGGGAGCGCCGATCCTCGCCGTCGGCGGCGGGCGATTGTTCTTCGACGTCACCGGGGTCATCCGGAGCCGGGTCGGGCGGACGCTCGCGCCCCGGCTGCTGGACCTGATGGAGGCCAGGTCGGCCGTGGTCCTGCGGGAGCTGGCCCGCGACCCCCGGTTCAGCGTGACCCAGCGCTCCGTCCGTCCCGCTCTGCGCCGGGTCGCGCGGATCGCGACCCGCTACCGGGTCCCCCCGCGCATCGTCCGGGCCCTGCTGAGCCCGGAGGCCGCGCACCGCGACGCGGCACGGGT
The DNA here is from genome assembly GCF_016863135.1 of Planobispora longispora. Lineage (GTDB taxonomy): Bacteria > Actinomycetota > Actinomycetes > Streptosporangiales > Streptosporangiaceae > Planobispora > Planobispora longispora. The sequence goes on along the minus strand of NZ_BOOH01000013.1, from coordinate 36,593 downwards.
GGAGGCGGAGCTGCGGGCACGGCTCGCCTCCCCGGAGGACGCCACCCCGCTCGAACGGCTCGACCTCGTCGAGCGCACGATAGCCGCCAAGGTCTTCCCGGTCGTCCCGACGATCCTGCCGAGCGCGCTGGCCGGGCTCGCCATGTTCGGCCTGGCCTCCCGGCTGCTGGGCGACCGCGCCCGCCCCGGCGAGATGCTCACCGTCCTGCGCGGCCTGCCGCACAACGTGACCACCGAGATGGACCTGGCCCTGTGGGACCTGGCCACCCGGATCCGCCGGGACGCCGAGGCCGCGTCCCTGCTGCTGACCACTCCCGCCGCCGACCTCGCCGCGCGTTTCCACGCGGGATCGCTGCCCGCCGCGGTGGACGGGGGGCTGCGCGAGTTCCTGGCGACGTACGGCGTCCGCGCGGTGGCCGAGATCGACATCGGGGTGCCCCGCTGGTCGGAGGATCCGACGCACATCATCGGCGTGGTGGCCAACTATCTGCGGCTGGACGACCCGGCGCTGGCCCCCGACGCCGTGTTCGCCGCGGGCGCCGCCGAGGCGGCCCGCACGATCACGGCCCTGAGCACCCGCGCGGGCGGCCTCCGCGGCCGGATCGTCCGCTTCGCCCTCGGCCGGGCCCGCGCCCTGGCCGGCCTGCGGGAGCTGCCCAAGTTCCTCATGGTCACGACCTTCGCCGCGATGCGCGCCGAGCTGCGGACCATCGGCGCCGAGCTGACCGCCCGCGGCGTCCTCGACTCCCCGGACGGCGTGTTCTTCCTCACCCTGCCGGAGGTCCGCGCCGCCCTCACCTCCGCGCCCGGCCCGGACGAGGCCCCGGCGGCGCCGGAACCGGTCTCCGCGTCCGGTCCGGACGGGACCCGCCCGTTGCGCGCGCTCGTGTCCGAGCGGCGCGAGGAGGCCGCGCGTGAGGGACGCCGCAGGCACCTCCCTCGCGTGATCCTGTCGGACGGCACGGAGCCGGAGGCGGTCGCCGCCCCCGCCGCCGCGGACGGCGCGCTGACCGGCACGCCGGCCTCGGCCGGGACGGTGACCGGCCTCGCCAGGGTGGTCCTCGACCCGGCCGGGGCGCACCTGGAACCCGGCGAGATCCTGGTCTGCCCGTCCACGGACCCCGGCTGGACCCCGCTGTTCCTGACCGCGGGCGGCCTGGTGATGGAGATGGGCGGGGCCAACTCGCACGGCGCGGTGGTCGCCCGCGAGTACGGCATCCCGGCGGTCGTCGGCGTGGCCCGCGCGACCGAGCGCGTCGACACCGGGCACGAGATCACCGTGGACGGCACCTCGGGCACGGTCACCACACCCCGAGCGTCGTCCCGTCCGCCGGATGGGTCCCGCCCGGCGGGCGGGACGGGACCCGGACGGGCGTCCGGCTGAGCGCCCCGCTCAGGCGTCCCGGCGTCCCCTCATGGCCGGCGGGCGCCGATGTCGGGCATGACGGTGCGCGTCGCCCCCCGCACGTACAGCGTGACCGTCGTGCCCGCCTCGTCGAGCTGGGCGAAGAAACCGCCGGCGACGCCGCCGCGGTCGTACCAGGGGCGGGCGCGGTAGCGCCCGACCAGCCGCTCCCGCCCGGCGAGGCCCGTCTCGACGATCTCGGTCACCGCGCGTCCCTCGTGGGACGCCCGCGTGACCCGCATGCCGGCTCCGGGAAGTTGCCCCCCGGGGGCGGCATCGGGTTCGACGCGCGTGCCGACCGGGTGCCGTCCCGGGTCGAGAGGGTCGAGGTCGATGCGTCCGAACCCGTCCGGGCCGCGGGTGAAGAGGCTCAGCCGCTCCCGGTCCCGCTGGGGGACGACCGTCTCGGCCGCCCGGCCGAGCGCGATCTCGGCCACGGTGTGGAGGGGTGTCTGGCGGATCAGGACGGTGTGCTGGGCGGCCCCGTCCCGGCCCCGCAGGGCGGCCACCCGGCGGGCGTACGTCTCCATCGGGATCGGCGGCTCCTCGTTCAACGTGAGCTGCAGCGCCCGCACCGCCTGCCCGGCGGGCAGGACCAGCGAGACCTCGGTCAGTCCCCCGGCGTAGGGACGGGTCTCGGCGAGCAGTTCGCGGGTGTGCGCGTCCCACACGTTGACCCGGTCCTCCCCGTCGAGCCCGCGGATCGCGACCAGCCAGTGCTGGGCGGTCCTGATCACGGGCTGAGGCGTGGGCAGCCAGAACACCTGGAGGGCTTTCACCCGGGTGAGCAGCGTGGAGAAGGTGTAGCAGTCGGAGATCCGCTTGGCCGCCTCGGCGATCCGCTCCTCCTCGGTCTCCGGCGGCCGGGGCACCGGCGGCGGCGCCGGGATCTCGAACTCCCGCACCCCGGTCGAGGTGAACAAGCGCATGCGGAACGGGTACGGCGCCGAGCGGAAGGGCTCGGGCGGGTTGATGACCTGGATCTCGAAGACGCCCGGCGGGCTTCCGGTCCAGCGGACCAGCGTGGCCGGGCCGGTGTAGACCCGCTGCGCGTCGTCGACGATCCTCCATGTCGTCTGGCCGACCACCGCGTACTTGCCGTCGACCGGCTGGACGTCGATGCCGTAGCGGATCGGCAGCGCCGGCCGGTGGACCGGCCTGCCGGTCTCGTCCTCCAGGCCGAGCGTCAGCGTCGCGAAGGTCTCCCACTCCCCGGCGGTGGAGCAGCGGTCCCGCTCCGTCCAGAACCCGAAGGGGTCGCTCAGCGTCCCCCGCAGGCGCGGCAGCGTCCGCAGGTCCGGGGCGGTGAAGCGGCCGCGCAGCACGAGGCGGTCCCCGGCGCCGGCGACGTCCTCCACGACCAGCCAGTCGCGGGTCAGCGGGGTCGTGACCTTCTTGGTGACGTCGACGCGGAAGCTGTTCAGGCCGGTCCGGACGACGACCGTCCCGTCCTTGTCGGCGGCCGCGCTCTGCGCCTCCTTGATCGCTTCACGGGTCAGGACGTCGTCGCCGCCGAGCCCGAAGGCTATCGGCACCAGCGGCAGCAACGCGCCGACCAGCGGAAACGCGAACCACGGCAGTTCCTGGTCGAAGGTGGTGATGATGCCCGCCAGGGGGTTGACCAGGGAGATCAGCATGCATTTGAAGGAGTCCCAGTCGTCGAGGTCGACGTCGAGCTCGACGCTCGTCCGGAGCGTGTCCGGGGCGGGGACGGACAGGGTCGTCGACGACTCCACCGTGGCCCGGATGTCGAGGCCCGCGCAGCCGCCGGGGAAGAAGCCGTGCTTGCGGAAGTCGAACCCCGGTCTGCCGGGGGAGAAGGCGCCCCCGGCGTCGCCGCTGGAGGTGAAGTGCGCGGCGACGCCGGGCTTGCCGAACTGCTCGTCGAGCTCGCGCGCGCCCTTGTCGGCGAGCGGCCCCGCCGGCAGGTCGATCGCCCAGTCGTGGCCGGCGAGCAGCGCGGGCTGCCCGCCCGCGAAGAAGGCGGCCCAGTCTCTCAGGCGGCCGTTCTCGGCCGCGGCGTCGCCCTGGGCGATCGGTTCGAGCTCCAGCCGGATCTCCACGCCCCGGCCCTCGGTCAGTGCGACGACGCCCGCGTTGAGGACCCGGCCCCCTTGCGGTCCCAGCAGTTCGGCGAAGGCGTCCCTGACCGGGAAGGGCACGGTCAGGGAGGTCAGGTCGCCGAGGAAGGTCGGCACGTCGCCGAGGAGCTCGGCGCCGGGGACCGCCCGGAGCGGGAGGTTCAGCAGCGGCGTGCCGTCCGGTGCGACCGTGAAGAAGGCGTCGAGCTCGGCGTCGATGATCGGCACCCGCAGGTGCTCCGGCCGGTCCGGCAGGCCGTGGCGCCCGTCCGGCCCGGGGGGGCTCGCGGCCTTGACCGCGGCGGACGAGACGAGCAGGAGCGCGCCGCTGACCTTGACGGCCATCGGCGCCACCCCGAGGACGGGACCCGCCGGCGCGACGGTCCCGTCGGGCTGCGGCCGGTTGAGGGCGAAGGTGAACGGCCGCGACGACCGGCCGATCCGCATCGACGTTATTTCGAACCCATCCATATAGCAGGACTCGCCCTTGTAGGGCAGCGGCTCGTCGATCGGACGGAACTCCGCGAGAAGCCGTATTTTGACCAGGCGTTCGAAGGCGTTGTCGGCGAGGAAGATGGACACCAGCATGTTCGCTCTCCGATCGGCTTACATTTCCTGAACCGACCCGTCCAGCGATTCCCAATGCGACCAGGAGATCCCCCCGGATTCGGATATCTGCCAGATGTGCCACAGCGGGCCCCCGAAACCGCGGGCGAACACCTCCAGGCGGCCGTCGGCGTTCCGCCCGACCACCGGGCCTCCATCGAAGCGCGTGTCGAGCCCGCCGAGAGGCTCCCATTCCGACCAGGCGGAGCCCGGTGCCGTCTGCCAGATGTGGAATATCGGTCCCGGCCGGCGCGTGATCCCGTCGTCGGACCGGACCTCCGGGCGGGCGAACACCTCCAGCCGCCCGTCGGCGTTGCGTCCCACGGCGAGCGTCTCGGCGTCGAGCACCCCGCCGAGCGAGCGCCAGCCGGACCAGGTGATGCCCGAGGGGGTGAAGATCTGCCACCGGTGCCAGAGGGCCTTGTCGGAACCGATCATGAATATCTCCAGCCGCCCGTCGGCGTTGCCGCCGACGGCTACCGGCCCGTTCCCGCCGAACGGGTGCCAGTCGGACCAGGTGATGCCCGAGGGGGTGAAGATCTGCCAGGCGTGCACCAGCTCGGAATCGCGATAGGAGCGGCTGAAGACCTCAAGGCGGCCGTCGGCGTTGCGCCCGACGACGGGCGATCCGGGCCAGTGCCGCAGTTCGCCCAGGACGCCCGGCTCGGACCAGCCGTTGTTCGGCGCGGTCTGCCAGACGTGCTCGAAGCGGCGCCTGGAGTTGCCGGGGGTGAAGACCTCCAGGCGGCCGTCGGCGTTGCCCGCCACGGCCGGTCCTTGTGAGGTCATCTCGCCGAGCGGGTGCCACTCCGACCACGGGCCGGCGGCGGGCGCCGTCTGCCAGATGTGCCACAGCCGGGTGAGGCCGCCCGGCGCGAACACCTCCAGGCGGCCGTCGGCGTTGCCCGCCACGGCCGGCCTTCCGTACACCTTCCCGCCGAGAGAGCTCCACCCGGACCACTGACCGCCCGGCGTGGTCTGCCAGATGTGCCACAGCTCGTTTCCGCCGCTCCGGACGAACACCTCCAAGCGGCCGTCGGAGTTCAAAGCGACGGGCACATCCCTCACCCCTGACCGGGTCTCTTGATTTCTCCCTCACTCCGGAACGCAAGGATCCCAGACCGCCGAGAGGAAACGCGAGAGGCCGGGGAGGCGCATCGGGAAAATGTTCACGCCGGCGGACGGCGGCAATCGGCGCGCTCGCCGTTCACCCACCCCGAGCATCCCGATTAATTATGATTTCCCGTATTTTTTCGGCCAGCGGTTGCGGCCGCTTCCGACTCCGGCGAGCGCATGGAACCGACCACTGGCCGACAGGGCATCTCCCGGATGCCCATGAGCGGATGCATTATGGCGCAATGTCGTACGCTGACGCCTTCGCCCGCAGCATCGCCGACCCCCAGGGCTTCTGGAACGAAGCCGCCCGGGCCGTCACCTGGAGCCGGGCACCCGGCCGCGTCCTGGACCGTGACGACGCGCCCTTCTACCGCTGGTTCCCCGACGGGGAGCTGAACACCTGTTTCAACGCGCTCGACCGGCACGTGGAGGCGGGGCGCGGCGAGCGGCTCGCGCTGATCTACGACAGCCCGGTCACCGGGACCGTCCGCCGCTTCACCTACGCCGAGCTGCTGGCGGAGGTCGCCCGGTTCGCCGGGGTGCTCCGGGACCTGGGCGTGGCCGAGGGCGACCGGGTCGTGATCTACATGCCGATGGTGCCCGAGGCGGTGGTCGCCATGCTCGCCTGCGCGCGGCTGGGGGCGGTGCACTCGGTGGTGTTCGGCGGGTTCGCGCCGAAGGAGCTGGCGGTCCGGATCGACGACGCGCGGCCCAAGGTCGTCGTCTCGGCCTCCTGCGGGATCGAGCCGAGCCGGGTGGTGCCGTACAAGCCGATGCTCGACGCGGCGCTCGATCTCGCCGCGCACCGGCTCGAGCGGTGCGTGATCCTCCAGCGCGAGCAGGCCGTCGCCGAGCTCGTGCCCGGCCGGGACGTCGACTGGGCCGCCGCCATGACCTCCGCCGCGACCGGCCCGGCGGGGTGCGTGCCGGTGAAGGCGACCGATCCGCTCTACATCCTCTACACCAGCGGGACCACCGGCCTGCCCAAGGGCGTGGTGCGCGACAACGGCGGGCACGCGGTGGCGCTGCTGTGGAGCATGCACAACGTCTACGGCGCCCTGCCGGACGACGTGTTCTGGGCGGCCTCCGACGTGGGCTGGGTGGTCGGCCACTCCTACATCGTGTACGGCCCGCTGCTGCTCGGCGCGGCGACCGTGCTCTACGAGGGCAAGCCGGTCGGCACGCCGGACGCGGGCGCGTTCTGGCGGGTGATCGCCGAGCACGGGGTGAACACCCTGTTCACCGCCCCCACCGCGTTCCGGGCGATCAAGCGGGAGGACCCGGCCGCGACCCTGCTCGGGAAGTACGACGTCTCGTCGCTGCGGACGCTGTTCCTGGCCGGGGAGCGCCTGGACCCCGACACCTACCACTGGGCCTCGGAGAAGCTGGGCGTCCCGGTGATCGACCACTGGTGGCAGACCGAGACCGGCTGGCCCGTCGCGGCGAACCTGCGGGGACTGGAGCCCATGCCGATCAAGCCGGGCTCCCCCACCGTGCCCGTCCCCGGCTACGACGTACGGGTCCTCGACGGCGACGGCCGGGAGTGCGCCCCCGGTCAGGAGGGCGCCATCTGCCTGCGGCTCCCGCTCCCGCCGGGCGCCCTCCCCACGCTCTGGCAGGACGATGGGCGTTACGTGGGCTCGTACCTGTCGGCCTTCCCCGGCCACTACCTGACCGGCGACGGCGGTTACCGGGACGAGGACGGCTACCTGTTCGTGATGGGCCGCACCGACGACGTGATCAACGTGGCCGGGCACCGGCTCTCGACCGGGTCGATGGAGGCGGTGCTGGCCGCGCACCCGGCGGTCGCGGAGTGCGCGGTCATCGGGGTCGCCGACGCGCTGAAGGGCCAGGTCCCCCGCGGCTTCGTGGTGCTCAAGAGCGGCGTGGAGGCCGACCCCGACGTCGTCTGCGCCGAGCTGGTCCGGGCGGTCCGGGACGAGGTGGGGGCGGTGGCCTCGCTGAAGCGGGTGGACGTGGTTCCGGCGCTGCCGAAGACCAGGTCGGGCAAGATCCTGCGCAAGACCATGCGGGGCATGGCCGAGGGCGCCGACGAACCGGTGCCCTCGACGATCGAGGACGCGACGGTCCTGGACGTCCTCCGCCCGGTCATCGCCCCGCCCCGGGAGCCGTGAGGAGGACCGATCAGTGCTGCGGGTGGTCCTTCCGCCCCGTACCCCCCGGCAGGCCGTCGCGCGGGACGACGTGGCCGAGGCGGAACAGGTTCTCCGGGTCGTAGCGGTCCTTCAGCTCCACCAGCCTGCGCAGCGCCGCCTCCGGCCAGACCCGGGAGATCCGCTCGGCGTCGAACCCGCCGCCCAGGAAGTTGAGCAGCGCGCCCCCGGTCGACCAGGGGGCCAGGGCCTCGACGGTCGCCTGGACGCACGCGGGGACCACCGTGTCCATCAGCTCGGGCACCGGGGCGCCGATGACCAGCAGGCAGAAGGCGGCGTCGCGCCCGCCGACGGCGTTCGGCTCCTCGGGCTCGCGGGCCAGCGCGCCGCCCAGCTGGCGCAGTTCCACGATGGCGAGCGGGACCTCGGCGGCGGGGCCGGCGGCCGCCAGCATCGCCTCCACCGTCTCCTCCGTGAGCTCGCGCAGGAGGGCGCCGCGCTCGCAGGTCGGCATGGGGTCCACCGGGTCGCTGTGAACGACGTCGATCTCGGTGTACGGCATCCGCCCGACGGCTCCGAAGATCGGCTGGGCCGCCTCGCGCATGGGGGCGAGCAGGGCCTCCGCCTCCTGGTCCTCGCCTACGCAGGCGAAGCGGAGGTGGACGACGAAACGCCCGCGCAGCGGCTCCGGGAGCTCGGGCGCCGGAGGCAGGCGGAGCATCGCCACGGAGGTGGTGACGGACTCGGGGAGCGCGCCGACCCAGTCGCGGTAGGCGTGCAGGACCCGGGCGGCGTCCTCGGCGGCGTAGTACAGGCCGCCGCCGTACAGGGAGGTCACCGGGAACAGGTCGATCGTCATCGACGTCACCACGCCGAAGCTGCCCTTGCCGCCGCGCAGTCCCCAGAACAGGTCGGTCTCGCGGGTGGCGTCGGCGACGCGGATCGTGCCGTCGGCGGTCACGACGGTGATCTCCCGTACGTGGTCGGCGGCGAAGCCGAAGGTCCGCGCGATCGGGCCGAGACCGCCGCCGAGGGTGTAGCCGACCGCGCCGACCCGGGAGGACGAGCCGTTGAGCGGGGCCAGGCCGTACGGCGCGGCCGCCTCGACGACCTCGGCCCAGGTGCAGCCCGCGGCGATCGTGGCGCTGCGGGCGGAGGCGTCGACGCTGACGCCGCGCATCCGCGACGTGGTGATCAGAACCGCGCCGTCCGCCGCCTGGACCGCCCCGTGGCCGGTGGCCTGCACGGCGACGGGCAGGCGGTGGGCGGTGGCGAAGCGGAGCGCGGCGGCGACGTCCTCGGCGCCGGCGGCGCCCACGATCACCGCGGGACGGTGCCGGACGGCGAGGTTGAACCCGGCCGCCTCCTCCTCGAAGCCGTCCTGGCCCGGGGCGAGGACGGTCCCCCGGACGTCCTTGCGCAGGATCTCTAGGTCCGTGCCGGCGATGCCGGAAGCCGGGTGAACGCTCATGTTGTCTCCTCCTGGTGAGGGGTGGTGAGAGGTGATCGGGCGGGTCCGCCTGATCCGCCGCCAGTTATCCCACGTGCCTCTAGGACGGCACTGGGGCGTGACCTGTGCGCCACCAGGAGGCGGCTTGGAAGGTTCCATAACCACACGGTGATCCCGGTGCGGGCGGGCGGGGGAGGCGAGGGGGAACGGGCGGGCGACGGCGGCGGGCGGGGGGATCCGAGGGGTCGCGAAGCGGATCCAAGCGGCGTCCTAGAGCGCCGGTCGATGCTGGGGGCATGCCGTCGCCACCCGACCCCAGGTCGTCCCCGTCCTTCAGCACCCTGCTGCTGCGGGAGGTCCCGGCGCACGTGAACGCGGCGGGCGCCCGGCTGCTCGGCCCGGCGCTGACCTCGGCCCTGGGCGAGGTCTCCGCGGCCCGCTGCCGCATGTACGTCCTGGCCGATCTGGGCGGCCCGGCCGAGGCGCCGCCGCTGGCCGCCGCCCTGGTCCAGACGGGACGGACCGCGCCCCTGGCCCGCCTGCGCGCGCTGGCGGTGGCGGCGCCGTACCGGGCAAGGGGGCTGGGACGACGGCTCCTGGGCGACCTGCTGACCGAGTTACGCGCCGACGGGATACGGCGGGTGCACTATCTGGCCACGCCGGGGGACGACGGGATGCGCGCGCTGCTGCGCGCGGCGGAGTTCACTCCTGTGGCCGTCGCGGCGGAAGAAACGAGGGACACAAGCTGGACATATCAGTACGATATGGGAAGTTTCGACTCCCCCGCGATCATCTGGTTCGGGCGGGAACTGTGATGCGAACGGCGGTCGATGGCATGCGAGCCCCGGTGGACGAGGCGGACGGGACGGGCGCGGGGCTGGATTTCCGGATCCTGGGACCGCTGGAGGTCGTGGACTCCTCGGGAACGGTCCTCGACATCGGCCCGCGCAAGCAGCGGGCCGTCCTGGCGCTGCTGCTGCTGAACGCCCCCCAGATCGTCCCCCTCGACCAGCTCATCGACCGCCTGTGGGCCGACGAGCCCCCCTCCAGTGCCACGGGAACGCTCCAGGCGTACATCTCCCAGCTGCGCCGGATCCTCGAACCGCTGCGCAGCCCGCGCTCCCCCGCCCGCGTCCTGCGCACCCGCGAGCCCGGCTACCTGCTCGACATCTCCAGCGGGCAGGTGGACGCCAACCGGTTCACCGCGGCGTGCGAGGCCGCGCACTCCGCCCTCGCCGCGAACAGGCCGGAGGAGGTCGAGCGCATCCTGGCTCCCGCCCTCTCGCAATGGCGGGGGGAGCCGCTGGCCGACTTCCCCGACGACTCCTTCGCCGGATCCCTCGCCACCCGGCTCACCGAGACGCGGATGTCCGCGCTGTCGGTCCGGGCGGAGGCCTGGCTCGCCCTGGGCCGCCACGCCGAGGTGGCCGTCGAGGCCGAGCGCCTGCTCGAACACGACCCCTACCGCGAGGGCCTGTGGGGGCTGCTGATGCGCGCCCTGTACCGCGACCGCAGGCAGGCGGAGGCCCTGGCCGTCTACCAGCGCTGCCGCACGCTCCTCGGTGACGAGCTGGGGCTGGACCCGAGCCCGGAGCTGCGGCGGCTGGAACGGGCGATCCTCGATCAGGACGCGTCCCTCGACGGCCCCTGGCCGCACGCTCCCTGGCCGCAGACGCCCCCGGCGGCGCCGGCCGCACCCGCCGGATCCGACGTCTCCGCGGCTGCCGCGGGACCCGGCGTCTCCACAGCTCCCGCGGAGCCCGCCCCCTCCGCGGCACCCGCCGTTCTCACGGCGCCCGGCCTCGTCCCCGCCCTCGCCGCGGCACCCGCCGTTCTCACGCTGCCCGGCCTCGCCCCCGTCCCCGCCGCGGGCGACCTGCCCCGGCTCGTCGGCAGGCAGCCGCACCTGCGCCGGATCGCCGACCGGGTGGAGGAGGCCGGCATCGGCAGAGGCGGGGTCTTCCTCGTCAGCGGCGAGTCCGGGATCGGCAAGACCCGCCTCGCCGAGGCGGCGGCCGAGATGGCGGGCGGGCGGGGCCTCACCGTGGTGTGGAGCCGGTGCATCGAGGGCAGCGGCGCGCCCGCGTTCTGGCCGTGGATCCAGGTGCTGCAGGCGTTCCACGACGATGGTGACGATCTTCACGAGGTGCTCCGCCGGCTGACCGGCGACGGCCGCCCCCACGGTACGGCCCCCTCGGCGGACGCCGCCGACCCCGACACAGCGCGTTTCCTGCTCTACGACGCCATCTCCCGGGTGCTGTCCCGGCGCGCGTCCGCCAGGCCCCTCCTGGTCCTCATGGAGGACATCCACTGGGCGGACGCCGCCTCCCTGAAACTGCTCACCTTCCTCGCCGGCGACCTGCACCGGGTGCCGCTTCTGGTGCTGGCCACCCTGCGCCCCGAACCCGCCGAGGCGCGGCAGGCGCTGACCGACGTGCTGGGCGAGCTCACCCGGCAGCGGGGCACCGAGCGCATGGGCGTGACCGCCTTCACCACCGAGCAGATCGCCGACTACCTCGGCGGCACCGACCCGGAGCTCGTCCGCGCGCTGCACGACCGCACCGGGGGCAACCCGTTCTTCCTCGGCGAGCTGCTGCGCCTGCTGGCCAGCGTGCACCCGCTGGACCGGGTGACCACGGCCGACGTGGTCGCGCTGGCCGTGCCGGACGGCGTGCGCGACGTCATCGCCCAGCGGGTGTCGCGCCTGCCGGAGGACTCCCAGACGCTGCTGCGGGTCGCCGCGGTGATCGGCCGCGAGGTCGGCGCGGACATGCTGGAGGCCGCCTCCGGGATCGGCGGCGCGCGGCTGATGATGCTGCTGGAACCGGCGGTGGCCACGGGGCTCCTGGCGGAGGTGGACGGCGGCTGGGACTACCGCTTCTCGCACGCGCTGGTCCAGGAGGCGCTGTACTCGGGGCTGAGCCGCCTGCAGCGCGCGCAGCTGCACGGGCGGGTCGGCGAGGCGGCCGAGAGCCTGGCCCGGGGCGATCTGGACGCGCGGCTGCCGGTGCTGGCCCACCACTTCGGCCTGGCCGCGCGGGTCGGCTACGCGGCCAAGGCCACCTCGTACGCGGCCCGGGCCGCCGCCCAGGCCTCGGCCCGGCTCGCCTACGACGAGGCGGTCATGTTCTGGGAGCAGGCGCTCGCCTCCCTCGACCCGTCCGCGCCGGAGGCGTCCTCCTCCCGCTACGCGCTGCTGGTGGAGCTCGGCCGCGCCCGCCGGGTGACGGGCGACGTGGTCGGGGCGCGGGTGGCGCTGGACGAGGCGGTGACGCTCGCCACCGACCTGGGCGACGACGCGGTGATCGAGGCCGCGACGGTCTTCGGCGGGATCACGCTCTGGAACTGGCGCGCCTACGGGGTCGTGGACCGGCGCATGATCGCCGTTCTGGAGGACCAGCTGTCCCGGCTGCCCGCCGGTCAGGAGAGACGGCGGGCCGAGCTGCTGGGAACCCTCGGCGTGGAGCTGTACTACGGCGAGCGGCAGCGGGAGGGGCAGCGGTACGCCGCCGAGGCCGTCGAGCTGGCCCGCGCGACCGGGGACCCGCAGCTGCTGGCGCGCGCCCTGAACAACTTCATCATCGCGGCCTGGACGCCGGAGAACGACGAGGATCGCTACCGGGCGGCCGAGGAGATCCTCACCCTGCCGGGCCTGACCCGCGCCACCGAGATCACCGCCCGGATGCACCGCATGCCGGGCTTCCTCAGGGCGGGCATGCTGGCCGACTTCGACGCCGAGCTCGCGCGCTGCCAGCGGCTGACCGCCGAGGTGCGCATGCCGGAGCTCGAGACGCAGGTGACCTACGCCGGGGTCGGGCGGGCCATGCTCGACGGCGACTGGGACGAGGCCGACCGCCTGACGACGGCCGCCACCGACAGCTACCGGCGCACCAGTCTGTGGGGACCCGACGCCCTCAAGATGGCCTGCACGTTCTTCTCCGCCTGGGGGCGGGGGCGGCAGCCGCAGGGCCTGCTGGACCAGCTGGTCGAGGCCGGGGACGACGACTCCAACCGGCTGCTGCGCCCCACCGCCGTGCTGGCCGCCCTGGAGGCCGGGGACGAGGCCCTGGCCCACCGGCTGATCGACCGCTGGGGCGTCACCGTCGAGCGTGACTGGGCCTGGCAGTACATGGTCTGGCAGTGGGGGCTCGTCGCCGCCCGGATCGGCCGCCCCGACCCGCACGGCCTGCTGGAGCAGCTGACGCCGATCGCCTCCCAGCTGATGACGATGGGCACGGGCTGCGTCTCGTGGGGCTCGCTCCACGACGTCGTCGCGCTGCTGCTGCGCCGTACGGGCCGGATCGAGGAGGCCCTGGCGCACGCGGAGCAGGCCGCCGAGACGCACCGCCGCCTGGGCCTGCGGTCCATGGAACGGCGCAGCGCCGGACTCGTCGGCGAACTGCGCGCCGCGCTCCAGGACTGAGGCCCGCCGAAGCGCGGGCCCGCCGGACCCGGCCCGGTGAGGCGGGACCAGGTGAGGCGCGACCCGGTGAGGCGCGGGGCCCACCGCCGGGAGCCTCCGCCCGCCAGCCCGTTTGCCCTGAGCCTCCGCCCGCCAGCCCGTTTGCCCTGAGCCGCCTCACCGCCGGGAGACCGGGACCTGCTCCGGCTCTCGCCGGGAGCGCTGGGGCGCCTGGTAGGCCCACTGCCAGAGCAGTTCCAGCGGTCCCCGGTCGAAACGGCGCAACCAGAGCGAGGCCAGCGTCATGAACAGCAGGCAGATCCCCGCCCAGGCGGCCGGGACCCACCACGGCCGCAGCCCGTCGAGACGCCCGGCCAGCCCGAGTCCCCAGCCGTAGCAGAGCACGGCCGCCACCAGGTTCTGGAAGACGTAGCAGCTCAGCGCCGTCCGGCCGACCGCGGTCAGCCCGCGCCGGAGGAGGCCGGGGGCGCCGGACATCCGGTGGACGACGGAGGTGACCAGCCCGAGCAGGCCGAGCGCCACCAGCGGGGGCAGCAGGTAGCGGTCCACCAGGAACCAGCCCTCCCCGGCGAAGGAGGTCAGCAGGTTCAGCGGCGCGCCCGCGCCGAGGCCCAGGATCATGAGCTTCCGGCGCAGTGCGGCGCCCCGCTCGGAGCGCTCGAACACCCCGGCGCGCATCAGCCGCGAGCCGAGCAGGAACAGCACGATCCCCATCGGGACGATGAACACCGCCTCCAGCCGGTAGAGGCCGAACAGCTCGGCCCGGGCGGCGACCTGCTCGGTGTAGCCGCCCTCGCTGAACAGGGTGCTCTCCCCGGAGGCGGGGGTGGACGCCGTGTCCTGGCCGTACACCAGGGCGGCGGTGAGCAGGCCGATCACCACGGCGAACACCGAGCCCACCCCGATCATCCAGGCCCGGACGGCGCGGTCGCTCCGGCCGATCAGGTAGGCCACGATCATCGAGGTGATCGCGTAGCCCATGAGCACGTCGAACTCGAAGATCAGGAAGTAGTGGATCAGCCCTTCGGCGAACAGCAGCGCCGCCCGCCACAGGTACCAGCCCGGCCAGGGGGCGCCCCGCCGCCGCGCCGAGCGGTACTGCAGCTCCAGGCCGACCCCGAACAGCAGGGTGAGCAGCGCCAGGAACTTGCCGTTGGTCAGGAACCTCAGGATGGTCTCCACGGTTCCCGGCTGGGCCAGCGTGTCGAACACGGCGGCGGGCCCGCCGGGATCCGTGAAGATCCAGATATTCGTGCCCAGGGTGCCCATGATGGCGACACCCCTGAGGACGTCGAGAACGTCGATACGGTGATTCGTCATAACGCCCACGATTCCGCCCCGGCCGGCGGAGAACATCGTCACGCGGGCCCAACCTGGCCGTACATCGATGGATGTACGGCCTCCGTCTTCGGTCTCCGTCCCCGGGCGGTCTCCGTCTCCGGGCGGTCACCGTCTCCGGGCGGTCACCGGGGGCGACCGGGCCCGCGCCGTCAGCCGCCGCCCGGCGCCCCGCCCTCCCCGGGCGATGGGCGGAGGTGCTCGCCGAGGAAGGCGGTCACGGCCTCGACGGCCTGGGTGACGTACGGCTCGGCGTCGTAGAGGTCGATGTGCAGCCGGGCGTCGAGCCAGACGAGCTTCTTGGGCCCGTCCATGCGCTTGTAGGCCTCCTCCGCGCCCTCGGGCGAGCAGAAGCGGTCCACCACCCCGTGCACGATGATCCCCGGCGTGGGCGCGAGGAAGTCGGCGCCGGTCATGTTGTCCACGGTGATCAGCTCGCGGATGGAGGCCCGGGTCACCTCGTTGCGCCAGTGCGGCGAGGCGCTGCGCGAGGTGCCGTAGTAGGCGAACGGCTCGTCACCCGGCATCGCCGCCTCGCCCTCCTCCGCGACGACCGGCATGTACTCCACCGGCCCGTCCTGATCCTGGCGCTCCAGGATCTCGGTGAAGGAGGCCAGCGCTCCCCGGTAGCCGTCCGGGGACATCCCGGCGCGCATGGCGTAGGGGTTGTTGTAGGCCCCGGCGATGCCGGCGAACGCCTTCACCCGGGGGTCGAACGCGGCGAACCTCAGCGCGTAGCCCCCGCCCAGGCAGATGCCGACCGCGCCGATCCGGTCGCCGTCCACCCCGGGCCGGGCGCGCAGCAGCGAGACCGCGGCCCGCAGGTCGTGCAGCTTTCCCTGTGGATCCTCGTGCCGGCGCGGCTGCCCGCCGGACTCGCCCCAGTTGCGGTGGTCGAACGCCAGTGTCGTATATCCGGCCTCGGCCAGCCGGGCCGCGTAGAGCCCGGTGACCTGGTCACGGGTGCCGGTGAACGGCCCGGTGAGGACCAGCGCCGGATGCGGCCCCGGCCCCTCGGGCACACGCAGATCTCCGACGAGTGTGATCCCGTCGGCGGTGAACTCAACCCTCTCGGTCATGCCCCCAAGTCTGTACGGCCCGCGCCCCCGGGGCGAGCCCGGAGCGCGAGCCTGTGGACGACGCGCGGAGGCGGGCAGGCGTCTGTGGACGCCGTGCCCGCACGGCGCGGACCGTACAGAACGTGGTCGGAATGGTCGGACCGGATCCGGAGGGTCGAGCGGCGTCCTGAGCCACCGGAACCTGCGGAGCCGCCGGAACCGGCGGGACCGGGAGCCGCGGGAGCTAGGAGTCGAACCCGAGGCCCATCTTGTCCAGGGTGCGCAGCCAGAGGTTGCGGCGGCCCTGGTTGAGGTCGGCCTGGGCGATCGACCAGCGGGTCATCTGGATGCCCGCCGAGCGGATCGGCTCGGGCGGGAACGGGACCGGCTTCTCCCTGACCATCCGCAGCTCGGTCCGTTCGGTCCGCCGTCCGCTCAGCATGTCGAGCATGACGTTGGCCCCGAAGCGGGTCGCCCCGACGCCCATCCCGGTGTAGCCGACGGCGTAGGCCAGGCGCCCGCCGTGCGACTGCCCGTAGAAGGCGCTGAAGCGGCTGCAGGTGTCGATGATCCCGCCCCACCGGTGACTGAAGCGCAGCCCCGACAGCTGGGGGAAGGTGGTGAAGAAGTGCTCGGCCAGCTTGACGAAGGTCTCGTCGCGCTGCTCGTACTCCGGCTTGATCTTCCCGCCGTTGTAGTAGACCGCGTCGTACCCGCCCCACAGGATGCGGTTGTCCGAGGTCAGCCGGTAGTAGTGGAACTGGTTGGCCGAGTCGCCGACGCCCTGGCGGTTGTGCCAGCCGACCGAGGCCAGCTGCTCGGCCGAGAGGGGTTCGGTCATCAGCGCGTAGTCGTAGACCGGCACCAGGAAGTGCTTCAGCCGCCGCAGCAGCGGCTGGAACACGCCGGTGCCGAGGGCCACCTTGGCGGCCTTCACCGTGCCGTACGGCGTCAGCAGGTCCAGGCCCGCCGGGACGTCCTTGACGGAGCGGACGGGCGTGCGCTCGTAGATGCGCACGCCCAGGTCCAGGCAGGCCTGCCGCAGACCCCACGCCAGCCGGGCGGGGTCGAGCATGGCGCAGCCGTCACGCTCCCACATCCCTCCGGCGTAGGTGGGCGAGTTCACCTCCGCCCGCACCTGGCCGGCGTCCATCACGTCGAACCGGACGCCCAGCTCGCGGGCGACCTGCGCGCTCTCGTGCATCTCCTCCAGCTGCCACGGCTCGGTCGCCACGTGCAGTTCCCCGGTGCGCTCGTAGCCGCAGTCGATGCCGTAGCGGGTGACGGTCTCGCCGATCTCGTCGAGGTTGCGCAGGCCCATGTGCTCCAGCGTCGAGATCTCCTCGGGCCAGCGCTCCAGCCCGTTGGCGATGCCGTGGGTGAGGGTCGCCATCGCGAAGCCCCCGTTGCGCCCGGAGGCCGCCCAGCCGATCCTCCGTCCTTCGAGCAGGACCACGTCCAGCGACGGGTCGCGCTCCTTGGCCATCAGGGCCGTCCACAACCCCGAGAAGCCGCCGCCGACCACCGCGAGGTCGGCCGTCGTGTTCCCGAAGAGCCGCGGCTGCGGCTCGGGTTTCGCCGTACTGTCAAGCCAGTACGGCTTGCGCTCCGCATCAGTCAGTGCCTTCAGCGGATCCACAATCTCACTTCCCAACGTGAGTCTTGAAAAGCTTTCTTGAGTTGATTGCTCGATCAGTCAGTTGATCGGGCGCGGGTTCCCCCCGCCTGATTCCGATCTCGCCTCCCTGTTCCTTGCCGCAGACGGTATGCCGGGGCCCCGCGCCGCACGGCGCGGGGCCCCGGAGTCCTCAGGCGCGACGCCGGCTCGCGATCGCGTTGGCGATCGCGATGGCGACTCCGATACCGAAGATTAGCGTGCCCATGACGTTGACTTGCGGTGGAATGCCCACCTTGACCGCTCCCATGATCCACAGCGGGAACGTCAGCGTGGAGCCGTTGACGAAGCTGGTCACAACGTAGTCGTCGACGGACAGTGCGAAGGCCAGCAGCGCCCCGGCGAGCACGCCCGGCATGATCGCCGGAAGGGTGACCAGCCGGAACGTGGTCCACGGGCCCGCCCCCAGGTCCCTGGCCGCCTCCTCCATCGAGGGGTCGAGCCCGACCACCCGGGCGCGCACCGTCACCACCACGAAGGACAGTGAGAACAGCACGTGCGCGATGGTGATGGTGAGCGTGCCCCGCGGGGTGTTCCCCGAGACGAACAGGGACAGCAGCGAGGCCCCCATGACCAGCTCGGGCGTCGAGATCGCCGCGAAGACCAGGAAGTTGCTCACCCCCCGCCCGCGGAAGCGGTGGCGGCCCAGGGCCAGGCCGAGGGCGGTGCCGACCACGGTGGTCAGCACCGTGCTGATCACCGCGATCTGCAGCGAGCTGACCAGCGCCTCGGTGAGGGAGCCGTCCGCGAACAGCTCCCCGTACCAGCGGAGTGTGAAGCCCTGCCACGAGGTGTTGGACTTGCTCTGCTTGTCGTTGAACCCGAACATGATCATCACGAGGATCGGCGCGGTGAGCCACGCGATGATCAGCCAGGTGTAGCCGTGCAGGAGCCTGTCGCCGAGCTTGCCTCTCATCGGGCCGCCGCCTCCAGCACGTTCTCGGTGCCGAGCGACCGGGCGTAGACGAAGATGCCCACCAGCAGCACCGCCATCAGCGTGAACGACAGCGCCGACGCGGTCGGGTAGTCGTTGTTGGTCAGATACTCGGTCTGGATGATGTTGCCGATCATCGTGTTGCCGGTGCCGCCGAGCACCCGGGCGTTGACCGGGTCGGCCGTGGCCGGCACGAAGGTCATCAGCACGCCGGCGAAGACGCCCGGCAGCGACAGCGGCAGCACCACCCTGCGGAAGGCCGCCCACCGCGAGGCGTACAGGTCGTAGGCGGCCTCGATCACCCGCGGGTCCACCCGCTCCAGCGCCACGTAGATCGGCAGCACCATGAACGGCAGGAAGTTGTAGACCAGTCCGCCGATCACCGCGAACTCGGTGGCCAGCACGTGGAAGTCGGCGGGCAGCAGACCCGCCGACTTCAGCGGCCCGAACAGGATGCCGTCGTCGGCCAGCAGGAAGCCCCAGGAGATCGTGCGCAGCACGAACGAGACGAAGAACGGCAGCAGCAGCAGGAACAGGTACATCGACTTGCGCCTGCCGCCCTTGAAGGCGATCCAGTAGGCCATCGGGTAGGCCAGCAGCAGCATGATCACCGTGGCGACGCCGCCGTACACCAGCGACCTGATCATCTGCGTGTGGTACTGCCCGATGGCGTCGGCGTAGTTGGAGAAGCTGAAGGTCTGCTGGAAGCCCTCCAGGAGGTTGCCGGTCGTCAGCGAGACCGAGGCCATGGCCGCGATCGGCACCACGAAGAAGACGCCGAACCAGATCCACGCCGGCAGCGCCAGCAGGTACGGCGCGGCGGCCGTTCTGACCCTTCTCATCCGCTAACCCTGGGTGACGGCCTGGAACAGGCTCTCGAAGGCCTGCTGATCGGCCGCCTGGACGGGCGAGATGTATCCGTGCAGCTTGGCGTAGTCGGCCTCGGAGGGGAAGATCAGCGGGCTCTCGATCATCGCCTCCAGGGCCTCCTTGTCCTCACCCGACAGCCCCGCGGCCTTGGTGGACAGCAGCTCCTTCACCGCGGGCACCGGGGTGACGAACTGGATGTACTCCGTCAGCTCGGCGGCGATCTCGGGCTTGTAGAGGTAGTCCATGAGCATGAGCGCGTCGACCGGGTTGGCCGCGCCCTTGGGGATCATCATGTTGTCGGTCCAGATCGTGCCGCCCTCCTCGGGCACCACGAACGCGACCGGCTCCCCCGCGAGCTGACGCTGGAAGACGTCGCCGGACCAGCCCATGGTCAGCCACACGTCGCCCTTGGAGACCGCGTCGATGTAGTCCTGGTCGTAGTACTTGCGGACGATGCCGTCCTCGCGCTGCTTGTTGAGCAGGTCGGCGGCCTTCTGCCAGTCGGCCTTGGTGGCCTGCTCCGGCGCGACGCCGAGCGCGAGCAGGCCGAAGTTGGCGATCTCCTGGGAGTCGGCCATCATGCCGACCTTGCCCTTGTACTTGGGATCGAACAGCGCCTGGATGCTCTTGATCGGGTCCTTGACGTACTTGGTGTTGTACGCGATGCCGGTCATGCCGGAGGTGTAGGGGATGGAGTAGGTGTTGTTCGGGTCGTAGGCCGGGCTCTTGTACTTCGGCGCGGCGTTGGCGGCGAAGTTCGGCAGCTGCTTGTGGTCCAGTCCCACCAGGTAGCCCAGGGCCTGCATCTTGGCGAACTGCGTGCCGTTGGTCATCACGATGATGTCGTAGCCCAGCGGCTGCCCGGCCCGCAGCTGCGGTTCGGACTTGCCGAAGAAGGAGGCGTTCTCGTCGATGACCTCGAGGTACTCGAACGCGATGCCGGTCTCCTGCTGGAACTTCTTCAGCGGCTCGCGGCCCTCGGGCATGTACTCCGGCCAGTTGGCGAAGACGACCTTGCCGTTCTTCTGCTTCCCGGCCCAGAAGTCGGCGACCTCGGACGGCTTGGGGGCTGCCTTCTGCTGGCCCTGGACGCCGCAGGCGCTCAGGGCGAGCCCGGCGGCCGAGAGGCCGGCCAGGCGGAAGACGTCCCGCCGGTTGACGGAGCGGCTCTGGGTCATGCCGCGGAGGAAGGCGGGGGAGGTGCGGGGGTCGTGCATGGAGAGGCTCAACTTCCGATCGCGTACGAGTGGTGCGGCTGCCACGACAACCACACGGCGTCACCACGCTCCGCCGTGCTGCTGCTGTCGAGCGCATTCTGCTGGAACACGGTGACCTCGGCGCCGTCGGCGAGGCGCACCGCGTAACTGTTGTACAGGCCCAGGTAGACCACCTCGGAGACGGTGCCGCGCACGGCGCTGAGCTCCCCCCCGGGCTCTTCCGTGGAAATGGTGATCTTCTCGGGGCGTACGGTGATCGTGATCGGGTCCCCCGCCCGATGCGACGCCTCCGCCACCAGGACCCGTCCGCCCTCGTCCAGCGCGAGTACGGCGTTGCCGGACTCGACCCGGTCGACGGTGCCGCGGATCAGGTTGGAGGTGCCGATGAAGCCGGCCACGAACGCGGTGGCCGGACGCTCGTAGATCTCCCGGGGGGAGGCGAGCTGCTCGACCAGACCGTCGTGCATGACGGCGATGCGGTCGCTCATGGTGAGCGCCTCGCTCTGGTCGTGCGTGACGTAGACGAAGGTGATGCCGACCTCGCGCTGGATGCGCTTGAGCTCGATCTGCATGGCCTGGCGGAGCTTGAGGTCCAGGGCGCCCAGCGGCTCGTCCAGCAGGAGCGCCCGGGGCCGGTTGACCAGGGCGCGGGCCAGCGCGACCCGCTGCTGCTGGCCGCCGGACATCTCCCGGGGCCGGCGCTTCTCGCGGCCGACGAGGTCCACGATCTCCAGCGTCTCGCCGACGCGCCGCTTGATCTCGGCCTCGGAGGTCTTCTTGCGCCGCAGGCCGAAGGCCACGTTGTCCCACACGTTCATGTGCGGGAAGAGGGCGTAGGACTGGAACACCATGTTGACGTCGCGCCGGTTGGGCGGCACGTTCGTCACGTCCTGGCCGTGGAGCCGCACCGTGCCGCGCGACGGGTCCTCGAACCCGGCGATCATGCGCATGGTGGTGGTCTTGCCACAGCCCGAGGGGCCGAGGAGCGAGAAGAACTCGCCCTCGGCGATGGACAAGGTGACTCCCTTGACCGCCTGGACGACCTCACCGTGGGCGAGGTACTCCTTGACGACTCCGTCGAGCTCGATGGCGGGCACCTGGGGTGTGACGGGGGAGGCCGTGGCCTCCCCCGTGCCCGCCTGGGTTTCGGTCATACCAGGCTTGTCTCTCTGTTCGCGGCTATTCGCCGATGTAGTGCATGACGTGCTTGACCCGCAGGTAGTCGTGCAGGCCGAAGACCGACAGGTCCTTACCGTAACCCGAGTGCTTGAAGCCTCCATGCGGCATCTCGGAGACGAAGGGGATGTGGGTGTTGACCCACACGACGCCGAAGTCGAGCTTCCGCGACATCCGCATCGCCCGGCCGTGGTCGGAGGTCCAGACCGAGCCCGACAGGCCGTACTTGACGCCGTTGGCCTTGGCGAGCGCGTCGGCCTCGTCGGAGAAGGTCTGGACGGTGAGGACCGGGCCGAAGATCTCGTTCTGCACCATCTCGTCGTCCTGCTGGAGGCCGTCCACGACGGTCGGGGCGAAGAAGTAGCCCCTGTCGCCGATGCGGTGGCCGCCGGTCAGGACCTTGGCGTGCCCGGGGACCCGGTTGAAGAAGTCCGCGACGCGCTCCAGCTGGTTGGCGTTGTTGAGCGGGCCGTACAGGGCCTCCTCGTCGGACAGGTCGCCGGTCCTGGTGTTCGCGGCGGCCTCGACGAGCGCCGCGGCGAACTCGTCGTGGATGCTCTCGTGGACCAGCACGCGGCAGGCCGCGGTGCAGTCCTGGCCGGCGTTGTACAGGCCCGCGGTGGCGATGGCCTCCGCGGCGGCCTTGATGTCCTTGACGTCCTCGAAGACGACGACCGGGGCCTTGCCGCCGAGCTCCAGGTGGACCCGCTTGAGGTCGTCGGCCGCGGTCTTGGCGACGGCCATGCCGGCGCCGACCGAACCGGTGATCGCGACCATCTGCGCGGTCGGGTGGCCGACGACCAGGGCGCCGGTCTCGCGGTCGCCGGCGACGACGTTGAAGACGCCCTTCGGCAGGATCCCGCCGATGATCTCGGCCAGCTTGATCGTCGAGACCGGGGTGGTGTCGGACGGCTTGAGCACGATGGTGTTGCCGGCGGCGAGCGCGGGGGCGATCTTCCACACGGCCATCATCATCGGGTAGTTCCAGGGCGTGACCTGGCCGATGACGCCGATCGGCTCGTGCCTGATGACGGAGGTGTGGTCGGCCAGGAACTCTCCGGACGTCGGCCCTTCGAGGGTGCGGGCGGCGCCGGCGAAGAAACGGAAGTGGTCGGCGGCCACCGGCGTCTCGTCCTCGGCCATGCGCGCCCGCGGCTTGCCGGTGTTGCGGCACTCGGCCTCGTTCAGCTCGTCGGCCCGCGCCTCGATCGCGTCGGCGACCTTCAGCAGCAGGTTGGCGCGCTCGCCCGGCGTGGTCTGGCTCCAGGACTCGAACGCGGCGGCCGCGGCGGCGTAGGCCGCGTCCACGTCCTCCACACCGGAGATCGGCGCCTGCAGATAGGCTTCTCCGGTGCAGGGATCGATGATGTCGGAGAACCGGCCGCTCGTGGCCTCCACGAAGTCGCCGTTGACGTAGTTTCGAAGACGGGTGAGCTCAGGGTTCTCAACCGGGGTGGTCACCGTCGACCTCCTAGCGCATGGGGGTTGAGTTGTCGCGACTCTTACAGAGCGACAGTCTCTCAACAAGGGATTTCGTTGTGAAGATACCAAATTGCTACGGAATCGCTTGACAGAGCAGCCAGAACTGACAACATGTCGCACCAAAACCGCAACATGACAGCCACAGCCCCGAAACTTGTCCATGGTCCATGGGAGCGAGGATGACGACACCACCGAAGGTACGCCGGGACAACGACTCCCGGCCCGGCACCGTCGTCCTCGACGAGATCTCCAAGAAGATCATCGAGGAGCTGCAGAGCGACGGGCGCAAGCCGTACGCGGCGATCGGCAAGGCCGTGGGCCTGTCCGAGGCGGCGGTCCGCCAGCGGGTCCAGCGCCTGCTCGACGCGGGGGTGATGCAGATCGTCGCGGTCACCGACCCGCTGACCCTCGGCTTCTCCCGGCAGGCGATGATCGGCATCAAGTGCGAGGGCGACCTGGAGGAGGTGGCCGACGAGCTGTCGGCCATCGCGGAGATCGACTACGTCGTGCTGACCGCCGGATCCCTCGACATCATGGTGGAGGTCGTCTGCGAGAGCGACCAGCACCTCCTGGAGATCCTCGGCAAGATCCGCGCCATCCCCACCGTGCGCGCCACCGAGACCTTCGTCTATCTCAAGCTCCACAAGCAGACCTACTCGTGGGGCACCCGCTGAAGCTCCGGGGCGCCCCCGCGGGACGTGCCGTCCCGCGGGGTCACGCGCCGAAGTAGCCCTCCAGGACGTCGGCCATCTCGGCCAGGAAGCCGTCCACCTGGCTCACGGCGTACCCCGGCTTGAACATCACCGTGCCGAACCGGGCCGCGCGCACCTCCGCGGCCGTGACGGGCTGGTCGGTGGTCCCGCGCAGGGTGGCCACGATCCGGTCGAGGAACTCGTCCACCTCGCCCTCGTCGTAGCCCATGCCCAGCCGCCCGGCCCGGAAGGCGACCCGCTCGACCCTGATCGCCTGCTCCTCCCGCTCGGCGAGCGTCACGCCGTCCGGCTCCGGCGACGGATAGTCCGCCGGCAGGGGCTCGGGCGACGGATAGTCCGCCAGCAGGGACTCCGGCGGGTGCGGCCACAGGGCCACGGGCCGCTCCGGCCCGGCGGCGCGCGTCTCGTCGCCGCGTTCGGCGTCCGCCCGGCTCCCGCTCTCGGCGGCTCCGGCGTCGCGGACGCCCGCGTGGACGCCCTCACCGTGGGCGTCGCCGGCGCGGCCCCCCGCCACCAGGACGTCGGCCTCGCCGATCCCCACCACCGGGACCTCGTCCGTGGCGGCCTCGTCCACCGGCGCGTCATCGCGTGGTCCCGCCGCCCCCCGCGCCTCGGCGGCCCGCGCCTCCTGGACCCGCGCCTCGGCGGCCCGCACTTCAGCGGCCCGTGCCTCGTCGATCCGCGCTTCCCGGACCCGCGTCTCGTCGATCCGCGGCACGGGTGCGGGGACCCGGGCGGCCCGCGGTTGCGGGACGCGCCCCCGCTCGGGACGGGTCTCGATCGCGACGATGAAGGCCTCCAGCGCGAAGTCCACGGCGGTCTCGTTGTATCCGCCCAGCTTCGCGCGGAAGCGCGCCTCCCGGATCTCGTCGGCGGTGATCGGCTCATCCACCGGCTCACCCCGGCCCAGGGTGCCCTCGATCCGGCGGACCAACGCGTCGACCTGATCCGGGTCGTATCCGGAACGCAGGCCCAGCACCCGTGGAAAGCGGTTCAACCCCGCATCCTTTCCGTCCCTGTATGTGAGACCACCATTCTGGGGGGATCAGGACAGTAAAGCGAGCGCCGGGGGGAGGTAGGGTGACGGGCCTATGCGCCTGTCCAGCGTGTCGTTCCGCTACTCCCGCCGCGGCCCCTGGGTCCTCCGGGAGGTCGGCCTCGCCCTGGAGGCCGGGTCCGTCGTGGAGGTGACCGGCCGCAACGGAGCGGGCAAGTCGACGCTCCTGCGGCTCCTGGCCGGGATCGTCCGCCCGTCCCGGGGCTCGGTCACCGGGCGGCCCCGAGTCGTCGGTTACGCCCCCGAGGTGTTCCCGGTGGAGCAGCCCTTCACCGTCGCGGCCTACCTGGCCCACCTGGCCCGGGCCCGGCGCGTCTCCCCCGCGGCCGGTACGGCCCTGGCCGAGCGGCTGGGCGCCTCCCACCTGCTCGACCAGCCGCTCGGCGACCTGTCCAAGGGCAGCGCGCAGAAGGTCGGCCTGATCCAGTCGCTGCTGGCCCCGCCCGGCCTGCTGATCCTGGACGAGCCCTTCGCCGGGCTCGACGAGCAGACCCGCGCCGAGCTCCCGGAGATCATCGGGGAGGTCGCCTCCGGCGGGGGCACGGTCGTGGTCAGCGACCACCAGAACCAGTTGCGCAGCTTCCCCGGCGCGGAGCACTGGCTGGTCGCCGACGCCTCGGTCACCGTCCCGGACGCCGAGCGGGTACGGCGGACGGCCGCCGGGAACGACCGCGAGCGGGCATCAAGGGAACTCGCCGAGGACGACCGCGAGCGGGCGTCGAGGGAGGTCGGCGACGGCGAGCGGGCGCGGCACGCGGTCATCGAGGTGCTCGTCGGCATGGAGGAGGCCGACGAGGTCGAGCAGAAGCTCCGCGCGGACGGTTACCTCACCAGGCGGCCCGCATGATCCATCGCACCCCGTCCAGCCGCGGCGTCCTGCCGTGCCCGGCCACGGTGAGGCCCCAGGCGACCACCACCATCCGGTCCGGTCACGGCGTCCTGCCGTGCCCGGCCACGGTGAGGCCCCAGGCCACCAGAATCATCCGGTCCGGTCACGGTCCGGGCCGACCGGCCCCGGGAGGCTCCAGGTGATCGCCCTCATCCGGTTCAAGCTGGCCGCCTACGCCCGCTCCCACCGGCTGCTGCAACCGCTGACCGGGCTGTTCATCATGATGGTGATCTTCTATTCGACGCTGGTCCCCCCGGGCAAGGAACTGCCCTCCTACGCGGACTCCGCGGGACTGCTGATCATCGTCTTCGCCTGGGCGGCCCGGGGCCTGCTCGACACCGAGCCCCCGGCGCAGCGGCTGATCTCGGCGACGTCGGCCGGAGGCCCGCGCCGGGAGGTCGCCGCCGGGCTGCTGGCCGCGCTGGCCGTCAACCTGGGGCTGGCGGCGATCGCGGTCGCCCTGCCCCTGCTCCACGGCTTCGCCGTCACCCCGCCCGCGGGCGACGTCGCCCGCGGCGCGGGCCTGCACCTGCTCGGCCTGAGCGCCGGAACCGCGCTGGGCGCGCTGACCAGCAGACCGATCCTGCCCTCCCCGGCGACCTCGATGCTGACGCTGTTCGGCGGCTATCTCGCGCTGCTGCTGGCCAGCCTCACCCCGGCCGGCGCGTTCGCCGTGCCGGTCATGCCGTGGATGCGCGCCGCCAACGCCGGGACGCTCGACGAGATCCTGCTCCAGGTCACGGCCGCCACCCTCTTCTGGTCCGCGGCCGGCGCCGCGGTCTACGCGCGGCTCCGCCGTACCCGGCCCTAGCGGTGCTCCGTCAGGTCCGGTGACGGCTGTCGCAGGCCTCGCCGACGGCGACCAGGACCTTCTGGATCATGGATGGGTTGAGCCCGCAGCGGTTCAGCCAGCCGCGCAGCGCCGTGCGCACCGGCGCCAGCTGCGCCGACTCGGCGGGGAAGGCCACCTCATCGCCTCTCCTCTTTCCGCGTGAACGGATGAACGACTCCACCGGCGTGGTCCCAAAGGTCACGTAAGGGTTGCTCCAACGGTTACGTAGGATGAGGCAAATCGCTCCGGGGCCCTGTGTCCGCCCCGCGCGCCGCACGCAGCGAGGTGGAGGAGCCCGATATCGACAGCGCCGACGAAGCGCACCGGTCGGCGGCCGTGAGCCGCTATCTGTCCCTGGACGCTCCCGGTGACGGCGCTCTGGAGCGGGTGACCTCGCTGGCCGCGCGGATCTTCCGCGCTCCCGTCGCCACCGTGACCGTCGTCGACGGCGAACGGGTGCGGTGCGGCGCCGCCCACGGGCTGCCGGCGCAGGCGTTCCAGGGCACGCGCGCGACGAGCCTGTGCGCCCGGGCCGTCGAGCACGGCGGCGTCCTCGTCATCCCGGACACCCTGGCCGATCCGCGCGCCGCGGCCGATCCGCTGGTCAGCGGCGGTCCCGGCGTCCGGTTCTACGCGGCGGCCCCGATCACCGCTCCGGACGGTCACCGCCTGGGCAGCGTCAACGTCATGGACACCCGCCCCCGGCAGGCCGACGCCGAGGAGCTGGACGCCCTGCAGGATCTGGCCGCCCTGGTGACGGGCGAGCTGGAGCTGCGGATGGCCGCCGCGCGCACCGTCGCCGCCGAGCGCGAGCTGCGCGCCGGCGCCGAGCGCCTGGCCCGCACCCTGCAGCGCACGCTCCTGCCCCCGGCCCTGCCCCGGGTGCCGGGGCTGCACGCGGCCGCGGCCTACCACCCCTTCTCCGCCGACGAGGTGGGCGGTGACTTCTACGACCTGTTCCCGCTCGACGGCAACCGCTGGGGGTTCTTCCTCGGGGACGTCTGCGGCAAGGGCGCCGACGCCGCCGCCCTGACCTCCCTGGTCCGCTACACGCTGCGCGCCGCCGCCGTCTACGATCCCGACCCGCGTGCGGTGCTGGCCAACCTGGACACGGTCCTGCACCAGGAGCACGCCGGCAGCCAGGCGCCGCCGCCGTACTGCACCGCCGTCTTCGGAGTCCTGGAGCCCGACGGCGACGGGTTCACCGTCACCCTCGCCGGCGGCGGGCATCCCCCCGCCCTGGCCGTGCGGGCGGACGGCGGCGTCGAGATCGTCCACCCGGAGGGCGGGCAGCTGATCGGCATCCTGCGCGACCCCCACTTCGCGCAGGTGAGCATCCGCCTGAACGCCGGGGACGCGCTGCTGCTGTACACCGACGGCCTCACCGAGGCCCGCACCGGAGCCGGCGCCATGCTGGAATGGGAGGGTCTCGCCTCCTACGTGGAGGCCGCCGCGCCCGCCGGCGCGGACGACCTTCTCGTCGCAGTGCATAAACTGATCGCCAGCCTGGGCGAGGGTGTCTCGGACGACACCGCGGTGCTCGCCCTGTCCGTCCCTGTCCACCCGACGGCCGCCCCCCTTCAGGAGCCCTGGTGCAGCATGACCACGGTCTGACCATCACCCATCGCCCGCACTCGGCCCGCCTGCACGTTCTGGTCGTGGCCGGTGATCTGGACCACCACACCGCTCCCCGCCTGCGGGCGGCTCTGGAGGAGGTCACGCTCGCTCCCGGAGCCGGACTGGTGATCGACCTGTCTCCCCTGACGTTCTGCGACTCCACCGGCATCTCGATACTGGTCGCCGCCCACCAGCGCGCCCAGGGCGCCGGCGCCGCGCTGGTCCTGGCCGGCCTGGACCCCGACCTCGCCCACGTCTTCCGGATCATGGGCCTGGACCGGCTGTTCTCCTCCTACGACAGCGCGGAGAAGGCCGTCGCCGCCCTGGGGCTCCAGGAGAACTGAGGGTTCAACGGGCGGCGAAGGCCCCGGGGGCGGCCGCGTGCCGCGTCACTTGCTCTTCTTCAGGTCTTCCAGCGCGAGCCTGGTCTTGTCGAAGGGGATGTACGGGGCGGCCTCCTTCGACATGTGCAGGTATCCCACCGTGTCGGCGTCGACCCAGTAGCAGCGGGTGCCCTCGCCCTCGGCGAGGTTCTGGCAGGCGGCCGCGGCGGGACCCACGCCGGGGTTCACCGGGACCCAGTCCGTCCGCGCCCCGGCCGGCTTGCCGGCCTTCTCGGTCAGCGAGTCCAGGGCGGCCTTGAGGTCGCTCACCTGGGCCTGCGACCCGGTGGCGACGACCTGATGGCCCGCGGTGGGTCCCTCGCCGCTCCGGTAGGTCACGGTGAGCTGCTTGCCGGTGGCCTTGTGGTGCGTCCCATCCGGGATCGCCTCGCCCTCCGCGGCCGGCACGACGGAGACGCGGTCCATCGTGAACAGCTTCTCGGGGAACGGCTCGGCGAAGGAGCCGGGCGCCTTGGTCGCTTCGGCGCCGGTCGTCACGTCGGCCTCGACGGTGAAGGTGCATCCTGTCAGGACACCCGCCATGAGTGCCAGGAGGGAGGTTCTTGCGATGTTCACCCTCTGAGGATCCACCAGCGCACTTGTGTGACACTTGCATCCCTCTGGTGAGCGTCGTACCGCGACGTCCCTTTTGTGAATATCGCTGGACCCGCTACTCGGCGGCGGCGAGCTGGCCGCAGGCGCCGTCGATCTCACGGCCGCGGGTGTCGCGGACCGTGACCGGGACGCCGTGGTGCTCCAGACGGCGGACGAAGGCCCGCTCGTCCTCGGGGCGGGAGGCGGTCCACTTGGAACCGGGGGTGGGGTTGAGCGGGATCAGGTTGACGTGCACGAGCTTGTTCTTGATGAGCTTGCCGAGCAGGTCGGCCCGCCACTCCTGGTCGTTGACGTCCTTGATCAGGGCGTACTCGATGGAGACGCGGCGCTTGGTCTTCGCCGCGTAGTCCCAGGCGGCGTCGAGGACCTCGGCCACCTTCCAGCGGGTGTTGATCGGCACCAGGGTGTCGCGGAGTTCGTCGTCGGGGGCGTGCAGGGACAGCGCCAGCGTCACCGGCAGGCCCTCGGCGGCCAGCTTGCCGATCGCCGGGACCAGGCCGACGGTGGAGACCGTGATGCCGCGCGCGGAGATGCCCAGGCCGGAGGGCGAGGGCTCGGTCATCCGGCGGACCGCGCCGATCACGGCCTTGTAGTTGGCCAGCGGCTCGCCCATGCCCATGAAGACCACGTTGCCGACCCGGCCGGGACCGCCGGGGACCGCCCCCTCCGCCAGGGCCCGGGCTCCGGCGACGACCTGCTCGACGATCTCGGCGGTCGACATGTTGCGGGTCAGGCCCGCCTGGCCGGTGGCGCAGAACGGGCAGTTCATGCCGCAGCCCGCCTGGGAGGACACGCACATGGTGGTGCGGTCGGTGTAGCGCATGAGCACCGACTCGACCAGCGCCCCGTCGAACAGCCGCCACAGCGTCTTGCGGGTGGTGCCGCCGTCGGTGGTCAGCTCCCTGACCGGGGTCAGGAGGGTGGGGAACAGCGCGCTCCCGAGCTTGTCGCGCGCCGCGGCGGGCAGGTCGGTCATCGACTGCGGGTCGCCGTTGAGCTTGTCGAAGTAGTGCCGGGAGAGCTGGTCGGCGCGGAACGGCTTCTCGCCCAGCTCGGCGACCGCCGTCCGGCGCTCGGCCATGGTCAGATCGGCCAGGTGACGCGCGGGCTTGGCCCGGCGGGGCGCCACGAAGGTGAGCTGGCCGGGTGCGGGGGCCCCTGCCGGGCTGGCGGTCGACACGTGCGAAGCCTTCTCTCCACGATTACGTGAACACTCGAAGCGACGCTCGGCCCTGATCTAGAGTCCGGAGGTATGGCGACATTCCGCCCCTCAGGGGTGAGGGGAGAAGGCGTCGAGGTCGTGCTGTCCGACGTCAATCCCTACGGGAGCCGGACCCTGGTGGTCGAGCGCGACGATATTTCGTCGGTAGCTTACCTGTGCGCGCCCGAAGGCACGGTGCACGGAGCCGTGTGGCTGGCCAACCACGTACCGGCCCCGCCCACGATCGACCTGAACCGCCTGAACTCCGGACTGCCCCCGGTGGCGCCCCGGGCCAACACCCGGCACCCCTCCGGCAGGCCGCCGCTGGGCACGTTGCGATCGCTCTGGTTCGAGGAGGGCGACGGCGTCGCCCTGTACGAGAACGACGAACTGCTCGCGGTCATTCCTGGCTGGGCGGACATGACCAGGGCGATGCCGGGCTACTCGCGTGACGCGATCGGCGAGACGCCGTTCGCGTGGTCCCTGGAGGAGGCCAGCGAGGGGCTGGCGCCCCGGCTGGACAAAGCCCGCGCCTACTGGGAGTGGCGGGGCGGCGACGGCGCCTGGGCCTCGTTCCAGCAGTTCGTCATGGGCCACCTGGACCGGGCCGTCGGGTCCGCGGGCCGGTTCTGGGACGCGGGCGGCGGGCGCCTGCCGACCGTGGGGATCACCGAACGGCCCCCGGAGCGGGGACGCCGATACAGCATCCTGTCCACCGTCGGGATGAGCTGCCAGCGCATGCCCACCGTGGAGCAGTACATCGACCGACCGGACGCCTACGCCCGCGTGGAGCTCGCCGTCGCCACCCCCCGCGACCCGCGGGACGCCGCCCGGCTGTTCATGTGGCTGGGCCAGTACCCGTGGCACTCGGTCACCTGGCTCGGGCACGGCCACACCGCCCGCTGGTACCACCGGCCGGAGACCTTCCCGCTCGGCTCCGCCTACAGCGGCGTCATCATGCTGGCCGGGCTCTCCGGGCTGCCCGACCTGTCGGGGTTCACCTTCGGCGGGGACGCCGTGCAGTGGCTCTGGCTGATGCCCGTCACCGCCGACGAGCTCCAGGAGGCGGCCGACGGCTACGAGGCGCTGCTCCCCCGGCTCTCGGCCGACCGGCTCACCCGGCGGGCGACCTGACCGTTCCCGCGGGGCCGTACGGTCCCGTCCTCACACGAACAGGCTCAGCAGCGCCCAGACCGGGACCACCGCGGCGACGAGGGAGTCGAGGCGGTCCATCATCCCGCCGTGGCCGGGCAGCACGCTGCTCATGTCCTTGATCCCGAGATCCCGCTTGATCACTGACTCGACCAGGTCGCCGAGCGTGGCGAGGACCACGACGACCGCGCCGATCACCACGCCCTTCCAGATCTCGGCCTCCAGCAGCCACACCGTCAGCCAGCCGCCCACGGCCATGCAGGCCAGCGCCGAACCGGCGAAGCCCTCCCAGGTCTTCTTCGGGCTGATCACCGGCGACATCTTGTGCCTGCCGAACAGGACCCCCGCGACGTACCCGCCGATGTCGCTGGCGACGGTGGTGGCGATGAAGACCACCACCCGGTCCGGCCCCTGGTCCTGGGCGAGCAGGAGCGCCACGAAACCGGCGAGCAGCGACGGGTAGACCGTGACCAGGACCGTCGCGGTGACGTCGCGGACGTAACCGTCCGTCCCCCGGAACATCCGCCAGACCATCAGCGCCACGACGGTCATCGCGAAGATCGCGAGCAGCCAGCCGGGCCCGCCCCAGTAGGCGCCGGCGAGCATGGCCGCCATCCCGGCGAGCACGGGGACCAGCGGGACGCCGATCTGCCTGGTCCCGAACGCCTTGACGAGCTCCACCATCCCGACACCGACCGCCGCGATCACCACGGCGAGGAAGAGCTCCTTGACGGTGTAGAGGGAGCCGATGACGGCCGCTCCCAGGCCCACGCCCACCGCGATCGCGGCGGGGAGATTCCGTCCTGTACGGCTAGCGCCCGCCGCTGGTTCCACTGGTCCTACTCTCATACGAAAAATCCTTGCCCCGCGCGGAGGGACCACGCGGGACAAGGACCGTTGCTCACACTTCGAGCAGCTCGGCTTCCTTGTGCTTGAGCAGCTCGTCGATCTTGGCGACGTGCTTCTGGGTGAGGTCGTCGAGCTCCTTCTCGGCCCGGCGCACCTCGTCCTCCCCGGCCTCGCCGTCCTTGACCATCTTGTCGAGGGCCTCCTTGGCGTGCCGGCGGATGTTGCGCACCGAGACCCTGGACTGCTCGGCCTTGGTACGGGCGACCTTGATGTACTCCTTGCGGCGCTCCTCCGACAGCTCGGGGAAGGCCACCCGGATGACCTGGCCGTCGTTGCCCGGGTTCACACCCAGGTCGGAGTCCCGGATAGCGCGCTCGATCGCGGCCATGGAGCCCTTGTCGTAAGGCTGGATGATGACCATGCGAGCCTCGGGGACGTGGAACGACGCCAGCTGCTGGATCGGCGTGGGCGTCCCGTAGTACTCGGCATTGATCTTGTTGAACATCGACGGGGTGACACGACCCGTGCGGATCCCGGCGAAGTCGTCCTTCGCCACCGCGACGGCCTTGTCCATCTTTTCCTCGGCCTCGAGGAGGGTTTCGTCGATCACAGCGGCTCCCTGTCTTCTGAGTTCGCTCGCCATTCCTCACGCGCTTCACGGACCGCTCTGTGTCGCGTACCGCTCCGCTCGCTACGTCAGGCTCACTCCCTGTCTCCGGGGTCGTTCACCCTTCCTCACTCACGTCGCGGGACGCTCCTGCGTCGCGTACCGCTCCGCTCGCTGCGTCGGGCTCACTCCCTATTTCCCTGCCGGGCTCACCAACGTGCCGATCTTCTCACCGCGTACCGCCCGCAGGATGTTGCCCTCGCCCATGAGATCGAAGACCACGATCGGCAGACCGTTGTCCATGCAGAGGCTGATGGCGGTGGCGTCCATGACACCGAGACCACGGGTCAAGACCTCACCATATTCGAGGTGGTCGAACCTGACCGCGTCGGGATTCTTCCGCGGGTCGGAGTCGTAGACGCCGTCCACCTGGGTGCCCTTCAGCAGCGCCTCCGCGCCGATCTCCAGCGCGCGCTGCGCGGCGCAGGTGTCGGTGGAGAAGAACGGCGAGCCGAGGCCCGCCCCGAAGATCACCACTCGCCCCTTCTCCAGGTGGCGGATGGCCCGGCGGGGCAGGAAGGGCTCGGCCACCTGCTGCATGGTGATGGCCGTCTGAACACGGGTCTCGATGCCCCGCTTCTCCAGGAAGTCCTGAAGCGCCAGGCAGTTGATGACGGTGCCGAGCATGCCCATGTAGTCGGCCCGGGCGCGGTCCATGCCGCTCTCCGACAGCGCGGCGCCGCGGAACATGTTGCCCCCGCCGACCACGACGGAGACCTGCACGCCCACGCGGACGGCCTCGGCGATCGAGTCGGCCAGATGGCTGACCACCACGGGGTCGATGCCCATCGGATCGCCGCCGGCGAACGCCTCGCCGGACAGCTTCAGCATGACGCGCTTCCAGCGAAGCGAGCCCGCATACGACGAAACCGCCGACGTAGCGGGTTCTGAGTTCTCCTGCACGACGGCGGCCTCCTCGTAGCTGTTCTGTTGAGAGAAGCTGGGTCAAGCCTACGGCTTGTCCCGCGGATCCTCTCGCTGAGGCGTGTCCGATGGATCTCCTCGCCCGCCGCGGTCGCCCGCGCGGAGAGGATCCATCAGACACGCCTACCGCGGTCACCCGGACGGCGCCTCGCGGGGCGTCCGTCGAACCGACCCCCGCCGCGGCGAGGATCCGGGGAACGGACCTTTAGGCCTGGCCGACCTTGTAACGGACGAAAGCCCGGACCTCGACGCCGTTCTCGGCGGCGTACTTCTCGATCGTCTTCTTGTTGTCCTTGACGAACGCCTGCTGGAGCAGGGTGAAGTCCTTGTACCAGCCGTTGACGCGACCCTCGACGATCTTCGCGATGGCAGCCTCGGGCTTGCCCTCCTCGCGGGTCATCTCCTCGAAGAGCGCGCGCTCCTTCTCGATGACGTCGGCGGGGACCTGGTCGGCGCTGAGGTACTTGGGGGCCATCGCGGCGGCGTGCTGCGCGATGTCCTTGGCGACCTCGGCGTTGGCGCTGTCGAGCTGCACGAGCACGCCGACCGCCGGCGGGAGCTGCGGGTCGGTCTTGTGCATGTAGGCGCCGACGTAGCCGCCCTCGAGCACCGCGAAGCGGCGGATCTCGATCTTCTCGCCGAGCGCGGCGTTGGCCTCGTCGAGCTGCTCCTTGACGGTCTTGCCGTCGAACTGCGACTCGAGCAGGGTCGGCACGTCGGCCGGCTTGGTGGCCAGGATGTGCGCGACGACCTGGGAGGCCAGCTCCTGGAAGCGCTCGCCCTTGGCGACGAAGTCGGTCTCGCAGTTGAGCTCCAGCAGCGCGGCGGCGGAGTCGCCGTCCTGCTTCAGGGCGACCAGGCCGTTGGAGGCGGTGCGGGCCTCGCGCTTGCCGACGTCCTTGGCGCCCTTGAGGCGCAGGATCTCGACGGCGCGGTCGAAGTCGCCCTCAGACTCCTCCAGCGCCTTCTTGCAGTCCATCATGCCGGCCGCGGTCAGCTCACGAAGCCGCTTGACGTCGGCCATGTTCACGGAAGCCATTGTCTTTTCCTCGTGGGAATCGTCACTGATCTCAGGAGTCGGCATGAGATCAGGGTTCTGGGTGGACCCGGGTGGGCGCCCTCATGGAGGAGGCCCGCCCGGAAGGAGCCTTGCGGGTCGTACGGCCGCATGCCGTACGAGGAGAACTTAGTCGTGTCTGACGAATCATGCCCTGCCGCGTGGCCCGGACGGCGCCCCGCTCCGTCGTCGCCCTCGCCCCGGAGGGAACGCTTCACAAGCTTCACGTTCCCGCCGGGGCCCGGGCGAGTCGTCGGCCGTGGACTCGGCCACGTCCTCCGCCTCGCGAGGCGTCCGTCCGGATCTCGCTCGCGACGGGCAGCATTCGCCAGACAGTCCTGGTGCCCCTCCCACCGGTCTTCACCCGTCGAGCGGCCCGGGGCGGCACCTCGACGGGTGCCGTCGCCCCGGTCCGCTCATCGGGCGGATCCCGGCGGTCGCGGTCCTAGGCCTGCTCGCCCTCGGCGGCCGGAGCGGCCTCAGCCTCGGCGGCCGGAGCGGCCTCGGCCTCAGCGGCCGGAGCCTCGGCCTCGGCGTCGTTCTCGACGGCCGGGGCGGCCTCGGCCTCGCGGGCGCCGGCGCCCTCGAGGAGCTCCTGCTCCCACTCGGCCAGCGGCTCGGCGCCACCGGCGACGGCCGGCTTGTCGTCGCCGCCACGGCCGGCGCCGGCGCGGGCCATGAGACCGGCGGCGACGGCGTCGGCGACGACCCGGGTCAGCAGGTCGACGGCGCGGATGGCGTCGTCGTTACCCGGGATCGGGTAGTCGACCTCGTCCGGGTCGCAGTTGGTGTCGAGGATCGCGACGACCGGGATGTTGAGCTTGCGGGCCTCGCTGATCCCGATGTGCTCCTTCTTGGTGTCGACGACCCACACCGCGCTGGGCACGCGGGACATGTCGCGGATGCCGCCGAGGGTGCGCTCCAGCTTCTCCTTCTCGCGGCGGCGCATGAGGAGCTCCTTCTTGGTGAGCCCCGAGCCGGCGACGTTGTCGAAGTCGAGCTCCTCGAGCTCCTTCAGACGCTGGAGCCGCTTGTGCACGGTGGAGAAGTTGGTGAGCATGCCGCCCAGCCAGCGCTGGTTGACGTACGGCATGCCGACGCGGGAGGCCTGCTCGGCGATGGCCTCCTGGGCCTGCTTCTTCGTGCCGATGAACATGATCGTGCCACCGTGCGCGACGGTCTCCTTGACGAAGTCGTAGGCACGGTCGATGTAGGACAGCGACTTCTGCAGGTCGATGATGTAGATGCCGTTGCGCTCGGTGAAGATGAAGCGCTTCATCTTCGGGTTCCAGCGACGGGTCTGGTGGCCGAAGTGAACGCCGCTCTCGAGCAGCTGTCGCATGGTGACGACGGGGGTGGACACGGAATTGTCCTCCAAGTCGTGGCGCCCATCGCTGGGCGCGGTTGCGGTTGACGCGGCAACCCTCGGTTGCCGCCCTGATGCCCCCGGACCGCTCCCGCCGGGCTGAGCCCGGACCGGGGGAACGGCCCCTGCTGGGGCATGCGAAGTCGGCCTGCCGGTGACAGGCCATCGGAAATTGTACCCGTAGAGGCGCCGCCTCCCGACCCTCCCGGGCCGAGCCGCGCCCGGCGGCGCGTCTCACGCTCCCGGACGGAGCCTCGGGACCGCCTCGGACGGGGCCACGGGATCGCCCCAGGCAGGGCCTCGGAACCGTCCCGGGCGGGATCACC
>NZ_BOOH01000012.1 GCF_016863135.1 Planobispora longispora | reverse complement strand
GGATCGCCCCGGCGGGGGTATGGAAACGTCCCGGGCGGGGTCGTGGATCGTCCCCGGCCGCAGTCGCGGGATCGCCCCCGCCGACGCGGGATCAGCTGCCGGAGGGCAGCCCGTGCGGCCGGCGCTCGGCGCGGGGGAACAGCGTGATGTGGGCCTCGGCGATCCTGGCCCCCGGCGGGGCCTCGCTCCGGTCACGATGGTTGAGCGCGTACGGGGCGAGGAGGTCGTCGATCCGCTTGACCAGTTCCTTCATCTCGGCCGCGTCGATGAGCAGGACGGAGCGGGCGAACAGGCTCGCCTCCCGCCACTCCGGAGGCTCCCGCTCGTAGTTGTCGAGGGCGCGCGCGGCCTCGGCCCCGGACTCGTCGCGGATCATCTTGATCAGCGCGTTCTTGGCCTCCCGCACCTCGGGCTGGTCATCGGCCTCGGGACTGACGACCCAGCCTTTGCTGATCCGCCGCCACAGGCGCTCCCTCCCGTCGCCGCGCGGCGGAGCGTCCTCGACGAAGCCGTACTTGGCGAGCATGCGCAGGTGGTAGCTCGCCGCGCTCGGCGTGATCCCGACGACCTCCGCGACGTCGGTCGCGGTCGCCACCCCTTCTTCCTGGAGCCTGTTCAGGATGGCGAGCCGCGCGGGGTGGGCGAGCGCCCGCATCGCCCTGGGATCGCTGAGCGTCCGCCTCTCCTCGGTCATGTGCAAACCGTACCCGCTCGGAGTTGTGAAGTGTTGCCTTCACAACTCTGAAGGGTTACTTTCATAGATGTGAAGCGAATCCTTCAGAAAGGTCCGTGACCGATGCTTCAGCCCGTCCCCCTCCGCAGGCAACGCGACTACCGGCTGCTGCTGTCCGCCCGTGCCGTCTCCGAGACCGGCACCGAGATCTCCCGCCTGGCCGTCCCCCTGACCGCCGCCACCCTGCTCGGCGCCTCCCCCGCCCAGATGGGCGTGCTCGCCGCCGCCGCCTCGCTCCCCTACCTGCTGATCGGGCTCCAGGCGGGGGCCGTCGCCGACCGCAGGCGGCACCATCGGCCGGTCATGGTCGCCTGCGAGGCGATCTCCGCCGCCGCCATGGCCTCGATCCCCCTGGCCTGGATCGCCGGACTCCTGACCGTGCCGTGGCTGATCGCGGTGACCTTCGCCGTCGGCTCCTGCGCGGCGGTCTTCCGGGCGTTCACCTTCCCGCACCTGACCTCGGTGGTCCACGAGAGCCAGCGGCCCCAGGCCCTCGCGGGCTTCCAGTCGGCCTACTCCCTGGCCATCGTCGGCGGGCCCAGCCTGGCCGGAACCCTCGTCCAGCTCGTCACCGCGCCGTTCGCGATGCTGGTCAACGCGGTGTCGTTCCTGGCCTCGGCGTTCCTGATCCAGAGCATCAAGGCTCCGGAGACCCACACCCCGGCCGAGCGCCGGGGGATGTGGACCGAGATCCGGGAAGGACTGGCCGCGGTCGCGGGGCATCCGGTGCTCCGCGCCCTCTGCGGCACCGGGATTGTGATCAATTTCTTCGGCAGCGCCTACATGGCCCTGTTCGTCATCTACGCGATCACCGTCCTCGCCCTGCCCTCAGGCCTGATCGGCGCGCTCACCGCCGTCTTCGGCGTGGGCGGCCTGCTGGGCGCCGCCGTCACCGCGCGCCTGGTCAAGCGGGTCGGCGAGGATCGGATGCTGATCTACGCGGTGCTGATCTTCCCGCTGGACTTCGTGACCGCGGCGCTCGCCTCCGGCCCGACCTGGGCCAAGTTCGCGCTCATGTCCGCCAGCACTCTGATCACCGGCATGGCCGTCGTCGCCTTCTCCGTGTGCCTCGGCGCGATCGTCCTCCGCGAGGCCCCCGCGCCCCTGCTCGGCCGGGTCAACGCCACGATGGTCTTCACCACCCAGGGCGTGCTCGCCCTCGGCGGCCTCGCCGGCGGCCTGCTCGGCGAGCTGCTGGGGCTGCGCCCGGTGTTGTGGATCTGCGCGGCGGGAGTGGTCCTGGCCATCCCGCTGATCTGGAGTTCCCCGCTCGGCCCGGCCTCCGGGGAGCGCGCGGACCCGGCGGGCGGCGGACGGCTCCCCCTCCGCCGCCGTGAGGCGCGCCGGTGCGATCGTGAGGCGCACCTGTGCGGCGGTGGATCCGCCTGGTACGACCGCGGGCCCGCCCGGCGCGGCCGCCAGTCCGCCTGGGCCGACGACGAGCTCGTCCGGTACGGCGGCCGCCGTCCGTCCACAACCCTGCTCGACTGTCCCCAGAATCCCGATCGGTTCATCGCGCACGCGTGGCCGATCTCATCCTTGCGAATGTGATCCCGCGAATCATCATGGCCCTGGCCCTCCTCCCGTCTCTCACGTCCGCCGTCCCCACGGACCGGCCGGCCCCCGCCCGTCCACCGATCGGCCCCGCCCACACCGGCCTCTCAGGAACGGCGGCTCCGCCGCGATGGCACCGGCCTCTCTCCGGCCGCCTCCAGATCCTGCGGCGCTTCAGCCCTCCGCCGCAGCCCTGGCTGGCCGGGCACCGGGGCGTCGACCTCGCCGCGGCTCCCGGGGCGGAGGTCCGCTCGGCGGGCCCGGGCAGGGTCGGTCACGCCGGCCCGGTCGCCGGGCGCGGGGTCGTCACAGTGATCCATCCCGGTGGTCTGAGGACGACCTACCTGCCGGTCCGCGCGTCGGTGCGGCCGGGCCAGCCGGTGACGCCCGGTGAAGTGCTCGGCTCCCTGGAAAACCTCCCCGGGCGCCTCTCCGGGCACTGCCCGGCCTCCTGCCTCCACTGGGGCCTGCTCCGCGACCGGGACTATCTCGATCCGCTTCTCCTCATCGGCCTCGGCCAGGTCCGCCTCCTGCCCATCTGGACCCACGCCCCGTCCTGAACCGGAACCACGGGGCGAACCCGCCGCTGTGCCCGCCCACCGGCACGGACACCCGTTCCGAACCGCGCCATGCGACATCACCGCACCCACGACACCGGCGCAAGGCACTCCGTCGTCGACACGAGGCACCCCACCCGGCGCCGGAACGCCTCAGGGGTCACGGACCGCCGGGGCGCAGGCGCCAGCCTCGGCGGACACGCTCGACGTAACCCGCCGCGGCCAGGCCGCCGAGGCAGGAGAGCACGGTCTCCAGGTCGACCCCCGCGGTCACGGCGATCGTCGCGGGTCCCGCTCCGGTCCGGGCCGGCACGGCCTCCAGGACGCGGCGGAGCTCGGCGGAGAGCGTGTCGCGGGGGAGCACCGGTCCCCGGAGCTCGGGGGCGAGGTCGTCTCCGATCGTGCCGACGAGCTCGATCATCTCCTCGGGGGTGGTGACGCATGTCGCGGCGCCCTGGCGGATCAGCCGGTGGCAGCCCGCCGACGTGTCCGAGGTCACCGGTCCCGGCACGGCCGCCAGATGCCGGTTGAGCGCCACCGCGTGGCCGGCCGTGTTGATGGCCCCGCTCCGCACGGCGGCCTCGACGATCACGGTGCCCCGGGACAGGGCGGCGATGAGCCGGTTGCGGATCAGAAAACGCGGCCGGGTCGGCCGGACGCCCATCGGGCACTCGCTCACCAGCACTCCCTGCTCGCGAACGGCGGCGAACAGGTCGTGGTGCGCGCTGGGGTAGGTCACATCGACACCGCAGGCGAGCACGGCGACGGTGGGCGTGCCGCCCGCGAGGGCCCCGCGGTGGGCCGCGCCGTCGATGCCGTAGGCGCCGCCGGAGACCACCCCGTATCCCCGGGAGCCCAGCTCGGCGCCGAACTCCGCCGCGATGTGCGCGCCGTACGGCGTGGCGGCGCGGGAGCCGACGACCGCGACCGACCGGACGCAGGAGAGGCGCAGGTTCGCCTCGCCCCACAACCACAGGGCACGCGGCCGGAGTTCTTCCAGATCATCCAGTTGGGTCGGCCATTCCGGGGACCCGGGAGTGATCAGGCGGGCCCCGGTCCGCTCTCCCTCGGCCAGGTCCCGGCCGGGATCGGTTCCCTCCAGACGTGCGCTCCAGGAGGCGAGCAGCCGGTCGAGCCGCTCCATCGGCTCCTCGCGTCCTCGCGCTCCGCCGGAACCGTTCCGGTGGACGTCCGCGAACCAGCGGACGAACTCCGGGTCCAGCCGTCCCGCCCGGATCTGCGCGACGGCGGCCTCCGGGCCGTAGGCGGCCACGAGCCTGCCCATCACCGTGTCGTCGGGCTCGGCCAGCCGCATCAGGCTGACACGCGCGAGCCGGTCGTTCACCGCTCCTCCCCCAGCCAGAGGCCGAGCGCGGAGTTGGTCTCCTCCACCCCCGGGCGCTCTCCGCCCTTGAGGTCTGCCAGCGTCCAGGCGACCCTGAGCACCCGATCGAGGCCCCGCGCGCTGAGCGTCCCGCTGTCCAGGCAACTCAGAAGCGGCATCATGACCTTCGCCGGCAGGCGGTATTCGTCGTGGAGGGCCCCGGTGGGGATCTCCGCGTTGCACCGCCACGGCCTGCCCGCGAACCGCTTGGCGGCACGCTCACGGGCGAGGAGCACCCGCTCGGCCACCACCTGGCTCGACTCGATGAACCGGCGGTCGGCGAGCAGCTCCCGCCGGGTCGACCGCAGGAGCGTGGCCTTGACGTCGACCCGGTCCAGCAGCGGGCCGGAGAGCCTGGCCAGATAACGGCGACGGGTCGTGGGAGTGCACCGGCACGGATCCTCGGGACGGGACGGCCGCGCGCACGGGCACGGGTTGGCGGCCAGCACGAGCATGAACCTGGCCGGGAAGGTGACCGAGCCCAGCGACCTGGACACCGTCACCTTGCCGGACTCCAGGGGCTGGCGGAGCGCGTCAAGGACGCTCATCGGACACTCGGGCGCCTCGTCCATGAACAACACCCCGCGATGAGCCAGGGAAGCCGCTCCCGGCCGGATGGTCCCGCTGCCGCCGCCGATGACGGCCGCGATGGTCGCCGTGTGGTGGGGCGCCACGAAGGGCGCGCGGTCCAGCAGCGGACGCCCCTCCGGCAACGTCCCGGCGACCGAGTGGATCGCGGTCACCTCAAGTGCCTGATCGCGGTCGAGCGGAGGGAGCAGGGTGGGCAGCCGCTCGGCCAGCATCGTCTTACCGGTGCCCGGCGGACCCAGCATCCAGAGGTTGTGCCCTCCGGCGGCGCAGACCTCGACGGCACGGCGGGCGAACGGCTGACCCGCCACGTCCTTCAGGTCGGGGACCACCTGCCCGGTCTCTCCCGCGTCCGGCCCCCCTGACGCATCCGGCCGACCGGGGAAACTCGAAGCGCCGCAGGCGGGCGCGGATCCACCGGAGGGGCCGGACCCGCCGCCGGGGCCCGCCGCGCCGTCGGAGCCGGGCCCGCCGTGGAACAGCTCGTCCACGAGTGTGGGCAGGTTGACCGGATCGTCGCTGCGCAGCCAGCCCACCAGCTCGCCGAGGGTCGTCACGGGGATCACCGTCAGGTCCGGCACCAAGCGCG
The DNA here is from genome assembly GCF_016863135.1 of Planobispora longispora. GTDB lineage: Bacteria > Actinomycetota > Actinomycetes > Streptosporangiales > Streptosporangiaceae > Planobispora > Planobispora longispora. The sequence goes on along the minus strand of NZ_BOOH01000012.1, from coordinate 199,882 downwards.
CCTCCGCCGCGTTGCGCGCCGGGACCACGACCGTGCGGGCGCCGGCGGCGGCGGCCGAGAGCACGGCGGGGAGCACACCCCTCACCGGCCTGATCGAGCCGTCGAGCCCGAGCTCCCCGAGGAAGAACGGGTCGGCGATCCTCGCCCTGGGCACGGCCCCCGCGGCGGCGAGCAGTGCCACCGCGATGGCGAGGTCGAAGGCGCTCCCTCGTTTCGGCAGGCTGGCGGGGAACAGGCTCACGGTGATCCGGGCGTCGGGCCAGGCGTGGTGACTGTTGACCACGGCGGAGCGGACCCGGTCTCGCGCCTCGCTCAGCGCGGTGTCGAGCATGCCGATGAAGTGCGTTCCCGCCATGCCGTGGCCGACGTCGGCCTCGACGTCGATGACGTGACCGGTCACCCCGATCAGGCAGACGCAACGCGTGCGTGCGACGGGCACGTCAGCCCACCTCCCCGGCGGTGGGGACCGTCCGGCCCCCGGCAGTGAAGATCATCCCGCTCCCGGCGGTGGAGACCGTCCGGCCCGCGGCGGTGGAGACGACCCGCCTCCCGGCACGACCGGTGACCTGTTCCTCGTCGGCGCGGGCGACCCACCCGCCGGTGGCACGGGTGATCCAGGAGAGTCCGGCGGGCATCTAGCACACCCCCCGCTCGTGACGGATGGCGAAGTCTCCGGCGAAGCGCTCCAGCGCCACCACGTCGATCCGGATCGAGTCGAACCGCTCGCGTCGCGTTCGCAGCCACTGGACGGCGAGCCTGCGCAGCCGGGCGAGTTTCGCCTCCGTCACCGCCTCGAAGGCGGTTCCGTGCGTCCGGCCGGAACGGGTTTTCACCTCCACCACGACGAGCGCACGGCCCTCACGGGCGACCACGTCGATCTCCCCGTCGGAACAACGCCAGTTGCGGTCGAGGATCTGCATGCCCTGCGTCAGCAGGTAGTCGACGGCGACCTGTTCACCGTGCCTGCCGAGCGTGTCCTTCACGGCCATGGAACCACCTCCGGTTCCAGACCCTCGCCCAGCTCGGCGTCCCGCCGAAGGAGCGAACCCGATTCTGTGGACACCGGTCCGGGAGCCGGTGACGTCTGTGGAAATCCGCCGTGGCCGGCCGTGGTGGAAGCGGCGGAGAGCGCAGCGGCCCGGCGTCTCCGGGCCTGGCCGTGTCCCGGAGACGTACGGCGCCGGACAGCCGGAGAACCCGCCGGCGGGGAAGGACCTGCGCCGTCCTGCTGAACCGCAGGGGGTCAAAGGAGACCGCGGGGGCCTATCCGCCGGCCGGAACGGCACGGGGGGCAAGAGAGACGCGAGAGCCTGCCCGCCGACCGGAACCCTACGAGGTCGGAAGAGGACGCGGGAATCTGCCCGCCGACCGGAACGGCACGGGGTCAAAGGAGACGCGGGGCCTGCCCGCCGTTCGGAGGTGGAGGGGATGCGCGGCGTGGAGGGGCGCGCTCAGCCGGAGAATCCCTCCTTGGGCATCTCCAGATCGGGCTTGGCCAGTTCTTCCACGTTGACGTCCTTGAAGGTGACCACGCGGACGTTCTTGACGAAGCGCGCCGGGCGGTACATGTCCCACACCCAGGCGTCCTGCATCTTCACGTCGAAGAACACGTCCCCGTTCTCCGCCGTACGGACGTCCAGGTCGACGGAGTTGGTCAGGTAGAAACGCCGCTCGGTCTCCACGACGTAGGTGAACAGGCCGACGACATCGCGGTATTCACGGTAAAGCTGCAGCTCCATCTCAGTTTCGTACTTCTCGAGATCTTCTGCGCTCATCCCGGTCCTCCTGTCACACACCTTCCGGCCCGCCCGATCAGACGGAGCCGGCCCCCACATCATTGTTGCCCATCGACCCGCCTCGTCCGGACCGCGCCACCGTCGGGGATCCGGGGCCGGGGCCGGCCGTGCGCTCCTCGGGCCCGGATTCCCTACTTTTCCTTGCCGAACGACTGCGTGAACGTGTCCGGCGTCGACAGGACCGTCGCCCGCGAGAACGGCCAGTAGATCGCGACGGCCCGGCCGATCACGTCGTCCTCGGAGATCGCGCCGTTCTGCTCGTTCTCCTCGTGCCTGCGGGAGTCGAAGGAGGCGGAGCGGTGGTCGCCCATGACCCACAGCCGGCCTTCCGGGACGACCTTCTCGAACTCGTCTCCCGAGGGGAAGTCGTCGGGGTGGATGTAGGCCTTCTCCTCGAGGGGGACCCCGTTGACGGTGATCCGGCCCTTGGAGTCGCAGCACTTCACCGTGTCGCCGCCGACCGCGATGACCCGCTTGATGGTGTCCTCGCCGTCCCAGCCCTTGAAGACCACGATGTCGCCGCGCTCCGCATCGCCGTTCAGCTTGTTGACCACCACCCGGTCGTTCTTCAGGAGGGTGTTCTCCATCGACTCCGACGGGATGTAGAACGACTGGAAGACGAATGCCTGCAGCAGCAGCGCCACGACGACGCCGGAGACCAGCAGGAACAGGGTCTCACGCAGGCCGCCGCCCTTTTTGCGGGTGGGCTTTTCCTGCTTGCTCTCGGGTTCGACACTCATGAGGTACGGCTACCGCCTTGCGAGCCTGCGACGACGCCACAGCACCAGCGGGACGGCGCCCGCGACGCCCCCGATGAAGGGGACGGCCCCTCCCAGGGCGGCGGCGGTCTGCAGCGCCGGCTGGCTGAACGTGTCGGGAATGGGGAGAGTGGTGGCCCTGGAGAAGGGCCAGACGATGACGAAGGCCCGGCCGATCACCTGGTCGATCGGGATCGTGCCGCCGCCGGGGTCGCCCTGGTGCTCACGGGAGTCGAGGGAGACCGCGCGGTGGTCGCCCATGACCCAGAGCCGGCCGTCGGGAACCTTGATCGTGAACGGCTCCTTGGAGGGGTCGTCACCCGGGTAGAGGTAGCTTCCCTCGTCGATGGGCACCCCGTTGACGGTGACCCGGCCCTTGGAGTCGCAGCACTTCACGGTGTCGCCGGGGATCCCGATGACGCGCTTGATGTAGTCCTTCTCCCCGGGCACCACGCCGAAGGCCGTGCCCACCGAGTGGAAGAAGGACGCGATCGGGTTGGACGGCTCCTCGAACTCCACCTCGCCGTCCCACGAATCCACGCCCGAGAAGACCACCACGTCGCCGCGCTCGATGTCGCGGACGTGGTAGACGAGCTTGTTGACCAGGACCCGGTCGTTTTTCAGGAGGGTGTTCTCCATCGACTCCGACGGGATGTAGAACGCCTGGACGATGAAGGTCTTGATCAGGAACGCGAGAACCAGCGCGACAACGACCAGAACGGGCAGCTCCCGCCAGAAGGAACCCTTTTTCTTGTCCTTGTCGCTCTTGGCGGCCTTCTTGGTGTCTTCCGCGACCACATCCACCTCGTCCTCGACAGGTCGATGCGAGGCTGCGTCGCACGCCCGGTCTTCGCTAGTCATCTCTGACGAGCCTAGATGATGACCGGAGCTCAGTGGTCGAGCCGGTGGTTAAGGACTGCTCCGGATTCCACAAGATCCTGCGGGGAGAGGCCGGATCTCCGGCCGGAGGAGCCGCCTGTGCGAGGGTCTCGCCTCACGTCCCCGGGGACGCCGGCCGGGCGCGCCGCGGCCCCAAACGGGGATGGCCCGTCCCCCGGAGGGAGACGGGCCGGAGCCGCACGCTGCTAGCGGGCGTCGCGGCGCTCGCGGATGCGAGCGGCCTTGCCGCGCAGGTCGCGCATGTAGTACAGCTTGGCGCGGCGGACGTCACCGCGGGTCACGACGGCGATCTTCTCGATGACCGGGCTGTGGACCGGGAAGGTGCGCTCGACGCCGACGCCGTAGCTGATCTTGCGGACGGTGAAGGTCTCACGGGCGCCACCGCCCTGACGGCGCAGGACGAAGCCCTTGAAGACCTGGACACGGGAGCGGTTGCCCTCGATGACCCGGACGTGCACCTCGAGCGTGTCACCGGGACGGAAGTCCGGGACGTCGCTGCGGAGCGAGGCCTTCTCGAGCTCGGTGATCAGCGTGTGCATGACAGTGGTACCTCATTTACGCGAGCACGCGGAGGTCCACCCGGCCGCACGGAAGCGGCATCGCGGTGGACGCACATGCTGGACTGGTATGTGTCTTCCGGAGCCGGGCCCGTCGGCCCGGCGGCGCGCGCCGACCTGCAGGCAGGCGGCGGCAACGGTTCAGTGTGCCATATTTTCGCCGCTCACCGGAAATCCGAGCTCCTCCAGGAGCCGCCGGTCGTGCTTGTCCAGGCGTGCGGGGTCGAGCGCCGTGAGCAGCTCGGGCCGGTTCTTCGCGGTACGGCGCAGCGCCTCGTCCCGCCGCCACCGGGCGATCCTCCCGTGGTGGCCGGAGAGCAGGACCTCCGGCACCTCGTGTCCCCGCCACTCCGGCGGTTTGGTGTAGACCGGACCTTCCAGGAGGTTCTCCATGCTGCCCGGGGCGAAGGAGTCGTCGACCGCCGAGCAGGCGTTGCCCAGCACCCCCGGCAGGAGCCGCCCGATGGCCTCGACCATCACCAGCACCGCGACCTCGCCCCCGGCGAGCACGTAGTCGCCGATGCTGACCTCGTCCACCCGCAGGCGGGCGCCGTACTCGGCCATGACGCGGGAGTCGATGCCCTCGTAGCGGGCCGGGGTGAACAGCAGCCAGGGCTCCGCGGCGTACTCCATGGCGAGCTTCTGGGTGAAGGGCGTGCCGCTCGGCGTCGGCACGATGACGCGGGGCGCGGAGGCCGGATCGGCGGCGAGGACCCCGTCGACGGCCTCGCCCCACGGCCCGGGCTTCATGACCATGCCGGGGCCGCCGCCGTAGGGGGTGTCGTCCACGGTGCGGTGCACGTCGTGCGTCCAGTCGCGGAGCTGGTGCAGGTGGACCTCGAGGATGCCGCGCTCGCGGGCCTTCCCGATGAGCGAGACCTCGAGCGGGGCGAAGTACTCGGGGAAGATGGAGATGACGTCGACGCGCATGTCAGACGGCCTGATCCGGGTCCAGCAGGCCGGCCGGGCCGTCCACCAGGAGCGTCCCCTTCTCCAGGTCGATCTCCGGGACCAGCGCCTTGACGAACGGCACGTAGACCTCCGCGCCGCCGCGCCGGATCACCAGCAGGTCCTGCCCGTGGTGGAGCACGTCGGCCACCTCCCCGGCCCGCTCCCCGTCAGGGGTGATCACGGTCAGGCCGATGAGCTGGTGGTCGTGGAACTCGTCGGGGTCGTCGGAGGGGGGGAGGTCCGCCGAGTCGATGACGAGGGTGGTGCCGCGGAGCCCCTCGGCGCCGTCGCGGTCGGCCACGCCCTCGAAGCGGACCAGGAGGGTCCCCGAGTGCCAGCGCCGGGAGGCGACGACGAGCGGGCCGGCGGAGGCGGGGTCGGTGGCGATGGTCTCCCCGGCGGCGAAACGCCGCTCGGGGTCGTCGGTGCGCACTTCCACGGTCACCTCGCCGCGGAGCCCGTGCGGGCGGCCGATCCGGCCAACGACAAGCTGCACGCCCGTCTCCCTGATGTCGTATGCGAAGTCATGTGCGAAAGGAACTGCGGAAAGAAAACAGACGGGTCACCCACGACGTGGATGACCCGTCCGCTCGGTGGATCTCGTGTCGGCCGCGACGTCAGCGGACCTCGTCCAGGTCGAGCAGGTCGACTCGGACGTACTTGCCGTCGCCAAGGGCGTTCACGACGGTGCGGAGCGCCTTGGCCGTACGGCCGCCACGGCCGATGACCTTGCCCAGGTCCTCAGGGTGGACCCGGACCTCAAGCACGCGCCCGCTGCGGATGCGGCGAGCCCGGACCTGGATCTCGTCGGGATGCTCGACGATGCCCTTCACCAGGTGCTCGAGGGCCTCCTCAAGCACCTCAGGCCTCGCCTTCCGGCTTCTCCTCGGCGGCGGCCGGCTCGGCCGGGGTCTCGGCGGCCTCGTCGGCCTTCGGAGCCTTCTTGGCCGACTTCTTCGGCGTGGTGGCGGTCTCGAGAGACAGCGTCTCCTTGGCCGCGGCCTCGTAGAGGGCGTGCCGGTCCGGCTTGGGCTCGGCGACGAGCTTCGGAGCCGGGGCGGCCTCGCCCTTGAACTTCTGCCAGTCACCGGTGATCTTGAGGAGCTTCAGCACCGGCTCGGTCGGCTGCGCGCCGACACCCAGCCAGTAGGCCGCCCGCTCGGCGTCGATCTCGATGCGCGAGGGGTTCTCCTTGGGGTGGTACAGGCCGATCTCCTCGATCGCCCGGCCGTCACGCTTGGTGCGGCTGTCGGCGATGACGACACGGTACTGCGGGTTGCGGATCATGCCGAGCCGCTTGAGCTTGATCTTGACTGCCACGGGTGTGGTCTCTCCTGCATTAGAGCGTGGGTGAGCGGCGTCTCATCGAGTGGGGCACGAAGAGCGGACCGTTCGAGGGACAGGCACGACCGGCGGGGGTTAGAGGGCGCCCGCCTGGTCGGGATGTTCCAACATGCCATTGTGCCAGATGCGGCGGAGTGCCCGGTCGGCCAATCGCCATCTTCTCCGGTGTCGCGGGGAAAATCTCGGCAATCGTCCGCCGTCTCCCGTCCGTCCCGGCAAGCCGGAGACGGCCGGGAGCGGATCCCGGAGGAAGCCCCGGAGCATGAGCCGGAGGAAGCCGCCGTCAGAGGACGGCTTCCGGGAGGGGCGGCCGCGGGGAGACGGCCGCCCGGCGGGTCCGGCTACTTGGGCCGGACCCCCAGCAGCTCCAGAGCGGCCACGGCGATGAACCCGATGATGATGACCATCCAGATCCACCGGCTGCGCCGGTAGAACTTGTCGTCACTCATTTCTGTCCCGGGAACTTGAACTTGGAGGGGTCGAAGCCCGGCGGCAGTTCGATGCCGGGCGGGAGCTGGCCGGCGCCCAGGTTCCCGAGCGCGCCGCCGAGGTCGGGGGTCTTGTTCCCGGCGCCGGCGCCCTTGCCGAGCGCGGCCTTGCGCGGGTCGCCGCTGACGCGCCGTCCCTTGGCGGCCTTCTTCTGCGCGGCCTTGCCCTTCCGGCCGCCGGGCATGCCGGGGATGCCCAGCCCGCCCGCCATCCGCTTCATCACCTTCTGCGTCTCGAAGAAGCGGACGACCAGGTTGTTCACCTCGGCCACCGTGACGCCGGAGCCCTTGGCGATGCGCTCGCGGCGCGACCCCTTGATGATCTTCGGGTCCTCGCGCTCGGCCGGCGTCATCGAGCGGATGATGGCCGCGAGGCGGTCGAGGTCGCGCTCGTCGATCTGGTTGATCTGGTCACGCATCTGCCCCATGCCGGGCATCATGCCGAGCAGGTTCTTGATGGGGCCCATCTTGCGGACCATCATCATCTGCTCGAGGAAGTCATCCAGCGTGAAGTCCTCGCCCGAGGTGAGCTTGCCCGCCATCTTGGCGGCCTGCTGCTCGTCGAAGGTCTTCTGGGCCTGCTCGATCAGGGTGAGGATGTCACCCATGTCGAGGATGCGGGAGGCCATCCGGTCCGGGTGGAAGGCGTCGAAGTCCTCGAGCTTCTCACCGGTGGACGCGAACATGATCGGCCTGCCGGTGATCTCCCGGATCGACAGGGCCGCGCCGCCGCGGGCGTCGCCGTCCAGCTTGGTCAGCACGACGCCGTCGAAGCCGACACCCTCCATGAACGCCTGGGCCGTGGAGACGGCGTCCTGGCCGATCATGGCGTCGACGACGAACAGGACCTCGTCGGGCGAGACCGCGTCGCGGATGTCCGCGGCCTGCTTCATCATCTCCTGGTCGATGCCCAGGCGGCCGGCGGTGTCGATGATGACGATGTCGTGCTGCTGCCGCCGGGCCTGGTCGAGCGACTGCCGGGCCACCGCGACCGGGTCGCCGACGCCGTTGCCGGGCTCGGGCGCGTAGACCGCCACCCCGGCCCGCTCGGCCACGACGGACAGCTGCTGGACCGCGTTGGGCCGCTGCAGGTCGGCGGCCACCAGCAGCGGGGTGTGGTTCTGCTCCCGCAGCCAGCGGGCGAGCTTGCCCGCCAGCGTGGTCTTTCCGGCGCCCTGGAGACCCGCGAGCATGATGACGGTCGGCGGGGTCTTGGCCAGGCGGAGCCGCCTGGTCTCGCCGCCCAGGATCCCGATCAGCTCGTCATTGACGATCTTGACGACCTGCTGGGCCGGGTTCAGCGCCTGGGAGACCTCCGCGCCGCGGGCGCGCTCCTTGACGTGGGCGACGAACGTCTTGACGACGGGCAGCGCGACGTCGGCCTCGAGCAGCGCGATGCGGATCTCGCGGCAGGTCGCGTCGATGTCGGCGTCGGAGAGCCGACCCTTGGACCGAAGGGAGGAGAAGACCGATGTAAGCCGGTCGGAAAGCGTCTCGAACACGTGATTGGCCAGCCTCTGCGCTACAGGTCTGCGACTCGACCTCCCAGCCTATCCGCTGAGAGGTGGGTCCGGCGCCCCGGCGGGTGCCGCCCGGCGGGGCGCCGCGAGCCGGAGAGACAGCCGCCGCCGGCGGCCGGGCGGTCCTTCCCGGAGGTCAGCGGCCCCAGCCGGGCACGGCCATCCGCATGGTCAGCGCGTGCTCGACCAGGGTGATGAGCGTGGCCTTCACCGCGTCGCGCGAACGCGCGTCGGTCCGCGAGATCGGAATGTTGGGGGCGAGCGTGAGCGCCTCCCGCACCTCCTCCTCGCCGTGCAGGTAGGTGCCGTCCCAGCCGTTGAGCGCGACGACGAACGGGAGGTTGGCCTCCTCGAAGTAGTCGATCGCCGGGAAGCTGTCGGCCAGGCGCCGGGTGTCGACCAGAACGACCGCGCCGATGGCGCCGCGCACCAGGTCGTCCCACATGAACCAGAAGCGGTGCTGACCCGGCGTGCCGAACAGGTACAGGATCAGGTCGCGGTCGAGGGAGACCCGGCCGAAGTCCATGGCGACCGTGGTGGTCGTCTTGTTCGGCGTGAGACCGAGGTCGTCGATGCCGGCGCTCGCGTCGGTCATCACCGCCTCCGTGGTCAGCGGGAGGATCTCGGACACGGCGCCCACGAACGTGGTCTTGCCCACGCCGAAGCCACCCGCGACGACGATCTTGGTCGAGGTGAGGCCGCCACCGCGGCTAGAGCCTGCGAAGTCCACTGAGCACCCTTTCCAGCAGGTTGAGATCCGGCTTCCCCGCGTTCAGCTGCGGTTGGTGCAGCTGGACCAGGCCCTCGGCCGCCATGTCGGCGACCAGGATCCTGGTCACGCCGAGGGGGATGCGGAGCATCGCCGAGATCTCAGCGACCGAACGCACGTGCCGGCACAGGGCGCTGATCGCCTGATACTCCGGAGTGCGGGTGGATAGATCGTGATGGATCGACGTCGCCGAGGAGACCAGGGCCTCCATGGCGAGCTGGGTCCGGGGGGCGGTCCGCCCCCCGGTCACGGCGTACGGCCGGACCAGGGAGCTCTGCTCCGCCGGCGCCGGTTGCACGTGGTGTGAAGGACCGCCCTGCCGGTGGGCGTCGTCCATCGACCGGTAGGGCGGCCCGCCCATCGGGTCCCCCCCACCGGCCCAGCCATGGTCTGCCACGGCACCCTCCTAGGGACAGTTTCTGACGCGGCGCCGGAGCGCCTCGGCCCGGCCGGCCGCGACCGGCGCCTTCGCGGAGCCTCACCGGGGGTGGGAGGCCTGGAGCTCGGCGCGGACGGCCGGTGTCAGCACCTGGCCGGCCCGCTCGACGAGCAGGGTCATCTGATAGGCCACCAGACCCATGTCGCAGTCCGGAGCGGCCAGTACGGCGAGGCAGGAGCCGTCGCTGATCGACATGATGAGGAGCAGCCCGCGCTGCATCTCCACCACGGTCTGGGTCACCCCGCCGCCCTCGAAGACCCGGGAAGCGCCCTGGGTCAGGCTGAGCAGGCCGGACGCGACCGCGGCCAGCTGATCCGCCCTGTCCCGGGGGAACCCGTCCGAGAACGCCAGCGGCAGACCGTCCGCCGACACGACGACCGTGTGCGCGACACCGGGAACGTTGTTCACGAAGTCAGTGATCAACCAGTTGACTCCGCGAGCGGCCTGGCTCAATTCACGCACCTGTCATCCTCCTCGGCCATGGTGATGGGTCCTCTCACCGGTTCTCCTCATTTCCTTCAACGCTCCCGCGAGGGGCGGGATACGCCTGTCCTTCGTCGGATTCGCCTCTGGCGACGGCCCGCCCCTGCCGGACCCCCCGCTGGAAGCTCGCCAGGCGGTTGCGCACCGCATCCGGCGAGACGGACGGCCGCGGGGCGACCGGGGCGCTCGGGGCCGCGCCGGGCGCGGCCGAGCCGGGCACCAGGTTCGCCTTGGGCACCCGCTTGGGCAGTCCGGCGCCGGTGACCCCGCCCATCGAGGGATCCTGGACCGCCCGGGCCGCCTGCCAGCCGGCGTCCGCGGGCGAGGACCAGGCGTTCCTCGGCGCCGCCGGGGCCTGGACCGTGGCGGTCTCCTGCACGTCCTCGTCCCGGATCGCCGGGGCGGGGGTGAGGGGCTCGGCCTTCTTGAACCAGTCGGACTCCACCGCCGCGAAGATCGGCAGGAACTCCTCCCGCTCCTCCTCCAGGGGGTGGGAGTCCCGCACCACGGGCAGGGGCCCGGTGGCGTCGACTTCCGGCCCGAACCTGCGCCGGTTCACCGGATCGGAGGGGGGCTCCCCCCACGATCCGGAGTCCTGCGGGAAGGCGTTCGGCCAGGTCGGCCCGGTGCCCGGGGGCGGCATCTGGGCGGGCCACGGGGTGTCGACCGGGGACTGACCGATGTTCCCGCTGTTGCCGGAGAACAGGGACGTGGAGCGGAAGGAGTCGGTCTGCCCCGCGTCGAAGGAGTTGAAGTCCTGCCGCGCCGCCTCGAACGAGGAGAACGCGGGCCGTCCCGAGTCCAGCGCGACGGGGCTGGCCAGCACCGGCGGCGGGGCCACCGTCCCCCAGTCCACGCTCCCCTGCGAGAACGAAGGCGCCGACGCCCAGTCCCCGCTGCTCGGAGGGGCCGGGGGCATCGAGGGCATCGAGGGCGCCGGGCCTCCCCAGCTCCCGCCCTGCACCGCGGCGGGCATGGCCGGCGCCGCTCCGGCGCCGGTGACCGTGAGCAGTTCCTCCGGCAGCAGCACCATGGCGGTCAGGCCGCCGGTGTCCTGCTGCCTGAGCTGCACGCGGATGCCGTGCCGCAGGGCCAGGCGGCCGACCACGAACAGGCCCATCCGGCGGGAGACCGAGACGTCCACCACCGGCGGGTGGGCCAGGCGGTGGTTGGCGTGCGTGAGCTCCTCGGACGTCATGCCGATCCCGAGGTCGGTGACGGAGATCATCACGCCGCCGCCGTCGATGCGGTTGCTCGACACGATGACCTTCGTCTCGCGGGGAGAGAAGGAGATGGCGTTCTCCACCAGCTCGGCGATCAGGTGCACCACGTCGTTGACGCAGGTGCCCGCCACGGCGACGCCGCCGGAGATCCGCAGTTCCACCCGCTCGTAGCTCTCCACCTCCGACAGCGAGGCGCGGACCACGTCGATCAGGGGGATGGGCTGGCTCCACCGGCGCGCGGGCTCCTGACCGGCGAGGACCAGGAGGTTCTCGCTGTTGCGGCGCATGCGGGTGGCCAGGTGGTCCAGGCGGAACAGGCTGCCGAGCCGGCCCTCGTCCTGCTCGCCCTGCTCCAGGCTCTCGATGAGCGCCAGCTGGCGTTCGACCAGGGTCTGGCTGCGGCGGGAGAGGTTGACGAACATCGCGTTGACGTTGCTCCGCAGCGACGACTCCTCGCCCGCCAGCCGTACGGCCTCGCGGTGGACCTCGTCGAAGGCCCGGGCCACCTCGCCGATCTCGTCGTGCGAGACCACTCCGATCGGCACGACCTCGGCCGCGGACATGTCGCCGGTCTCCCGGAGTTTCTGCACGGTGTCGGGGAGGCGCCGCCCGGCGATGGACAGCGCCTCGGTCCGCAGCCTGCGCAGCGGCTTGACCAGCGAGCGGGCCATGATCGCGGTGACGGCCAGGACCAGCAGGAGGAGGAAGACCGTCAGGCTTCCCGCGATCAGGGCGCCGCGCTGCTCGGCCTCCTGGAGGGTACGGCTCTGCGCGATGACCGCTTCGGCGATCTTCTTCTCGACCTCGCGCATGCGCGTGACGACGTCGGAGGCCACGTCGAACCAGACGGCCTGGTCTCCGGCCCCGGCCCTGGACGACGTGTCGACCCGGACGAGCGGGGCTCCCGTACCGGCCAGGACCAGCGCGCGCTGCCGCATGGATTCCGCGCGGTCCTTCTTATGGCTGCTCACGGTGTCGTCGAACAGCTGCTTCTGGGCGACCGTCGCCTCGGCCCGGAAGGTCGCGAGTTCACTGTCGCGCCTCGCCCGGGCGGAGATGAAGGCGTCCAGGCTCTCGGAGCCGAACCTCCGCTCGGCGAGCGCGACGGCGAGGATGGCCCGCTCCTCGGAGGCCTGCGCCTTGGCCCTGGCCAGCGTGGCGAACGCGTGCACGCCGCCGGCGAGGGTCTGGTCGGTGACGCCCTGGACGATGTCGTCGTGCAGGGCCAGCAGGTCGGTGATCGTCCGGGAGTACATGGCGATCGTGGGCTGGGCGGGGATCTGGGTATCCACCGCCGTCTTGCGCATGCTCCCGAGCTCGTCGACGCGGTTGCGCACGTGGGCGAGTTCGATGTCGCCCTGCCCCCTGGCGTCGTCCGTGTCGCCGCCGAGGAGGAGATCGATGCGGTCGACGACGTCCACGGCGATCCTGTCGACGGCTTCGTACTGCTCCTTGAGCTCGCCTTCCCCGCCGGCCGGGCGTCCCTGCGCCACGAAGCGCGCCGAGAGGTCGCGTTCCTCCTCCAGCTCGTGCGCCAGCTCGCTGAGTTCGGCGGCGAGCTCGGCGCTGGTGCGCACGCGCTCGTACTCGGCCGCGCTGCTCATCGAGGTGATCACTCGAAGGCCGCCCAGGACGATCATCGCGACGGTGGGGATGGCGATGAGAACGATCAGCCGCGACCGGACCCGCCAGTTTCGGAGGGCGACTCCTCCGCCCTTCCGCACGTCCCGCCGCCCGAGGTCTCGGCCCTGGACGGCGGCGGTTGGGGCGTCGGCTGGCTCAGGGCCGAGTTTGCTGGGGATTGACGCTGTCCTCACTGGGCTTCCGCTGCCTCTCCTCGGACCCACTCCTTAGAGGGGGATCGCGTCACATCAATTGATAAGCATGGGACGCCGATGCATCCATGGGGTAGAGGTTATTGGAGCACAACCGGAAGAGTTCGGCCAACGGTGCATAAGTTACGGATTATCCACAACCGTCACACCGCTCCCCCAACCGGACAGAGCCCTCCGGCGCGTCGGCGAACCTCTCCCGCGGTGAACGGACATCCCTCCGGATCGCCCCCAAAGGCGACAAAACCAACGACCGTCCGTAAAACGGCATAAATCCTATTATGACCGTTTTATCCTGATAGGCGATATTTGTTATTCGAGCAATTCTCTCCGCTACTCTGATCCACGATCGACACCCCCTTGATCATCTGCCTCCCGGGACCCTCTCTCACGCCGCCTCGCGCTTCGCCGAGTCCCGCCGAGGTGATCAATGCAGCTAAGGAGAGCTGATGAGGTTCAGACTCGCGAGCCGGGCCATCGTCATAGGAGTCGCCGCCGTACTGGCGCTCAGCGCCTGCGGCGGCTCGGAGCCCGCCGACACGGCCCAGGCAAGCGGAGGAGGCGGGCTGGAGAAGGCCGAGATCACCATCGGCGCGCTGCCGATCCCGGACTCGGCCGCCCTCTACATCGCCAACAAGAGGGGCTTCTTCAAGGAAGAGGGCCTCACCGTGAACATCGAGACCGTCCAGGGCGGCGCGCAGGCCCAGCAGAGTCTCATGGGCGGTTCGCTGGACGCGACGCAGACCAACTACGTCTCGACCTTCCTCGCCGTCTCGGCCGGCAACAAGCTGAAGATCGTCGCCGACCTGTACCAGGCGACGCCCAACTCCTTCAACATCATGGTGCCGAAGGACTCCCCCATCAAGACCCCGGCCGACCTCAAGGGCAAGAAGATCGCGGTCAACAGCAAGCGGAACATCGGCACGCTGTCCGTCACCTCGGTTCTCAAGGCCCACGGCCTCACCGAGCAGGACGTCACCTTCCTGGAGTTCCCCTTCCCCGACATGGCGGGCAAGCTCCAGCAGGGCGTCGTCGACGCGGCCTGGATGACCGAGCCGCACCTGACCGCCGTGCAGAAGAACATCGGCGCCCAGAAGCTCGCCGACACCATGACCGGCCCCACCGCGGACTTCCCCATCGCGGGCGTGGTCGTCACCGAGGAGTTCCTGGCCAAGCACCCCAAGACCGTCGCCGCCTTCCAGCGCGGTCTCGCCAAGGCCCAGCAGATCTCCGCCTCGGACCGCAAGGCCGTGGAGGAGATCCTGCCGACCTACACCAAGATCGACGCCGCCACCGCCGCGGTCATCACGCTCGGCTCCTTCCCCACCAGCCTCGATGAGACCCGCCTGCAGCGCGTCTCGGACCTGATGGTGGAGCAGGGCTACCTCAAGAGCGCGATCCCGGCCAAGACCATCCTCCCGGACTCCAACGGCTGATGACAGGACGTTCCCTGTTCGACAACAGACTGCTCTGCGGCGCCATCGGCGTCGCAGGGCTGTTCTGTCTCGCGGAGCTCGCCGGGCGGACCGGGCTCATCGACCCGATCGTGTTCCCCCTGGCCTCCTCCGTGGTCGGCCGCGCGGTCGGGCTGGCGGCGGACGTCGACTTCCTCGCCGACGTCGCCTCCACCCTGGGCGCCTGGGCGGTCGGCCTCCTGCTCACCGTCCTGATCGCCGTTCCCGTCGGCTTCCTGCTCGGCACCCTGCCGTGGGTGGAGACGTCACTCCGGCCCGTGCTGGAGTTCCTGCGCCCGATCCCGTCCGTGGCGCTGATCCCCCTGGCTCTCCTGCTGTTCTCCGACCGGTTCGACATGAAGGTCGCGGTGATCGTCTACGCCGCCTGGTGGCCGGTTCTGATCAACACCATGTACGGCCTCAAAGACGTCGACCCGCTGGCCAAGGAGACCCTGCGCAGCTTCGGCTTCGGGCCGATGGCGGTGCTGTGGCGGGTGTCCCTGCCCAGCACGGCCCCGTTCATCGCCACCGGGGTACGGCTGGCCGCCGCGATCGCGCTGATCCTGGCGATCAGCGCCGAGCTGCTCGCGGGAGGGTCCAGCGGCATCGGCACGTTCATCCTGGAGGCCGGCAGCAGCCCCGACGCGCTGGAGTACACCGTGGCCGCGACCATCTGGGCGGGGGCCATCGGAGTGATCTCCAACAGCCTGTTCACCCTGGCCGAGCGGCGGCTGTTCCACTGGCACCTGGCCCGCACGGAGGGAGCGCGGTGATGCGGTTCCTGCGCGCCCTGGGCCGCCTGTGGCTGGTGCCCGTCGTGCTGGTGGCCTGGGAGGTCGCCACCCGCGCGGCGGAGGACGTCTTCTTCCCCCCGCCCACGACGATCGTGGCCCGCATGCACGAGATGTGGTTCTCCGGCCCCGCGGAGCGGCTCTGGCTCACCGACGCCGCCCTGGAGAACATCCCCACGAGCGTCGGCCGGCTCTTCGTCGGATGGCTGCTCGCGAGCGTGATCGGCATCGTCCTCGGCGTCATGCTGGGGCGCTCGGCGCTGCTGTCCCGGTTCATCGACCCGCTCATCCAGTTCGGGCGCGCCATCCCTCCCCCCGCCCTGCTTCCCCTCTTCCTCGCGCTGTTCTCCATCGGCGCGCAGATGCAGATCGTCACGATCACGTCCGGCATCATCTGGCCGATCCTGCTCAACGCCGGCGACGGCGCGCGCCACGTCGACCGGCAGCACCTGGAGACCTCCACGGTCTTCGGGCTGTCGCGGAGCCAGCGACTGTTCTGGGTCATCCTGCCCTCCGCGATGCCCAAGATCTTCGCGGGCCTGCGGCTCAGCCTGTCGCTGGCGCTGATCCTGATGGTCATCTCCGAGCTGGTGGGCAGCGTCAACGGCATCGGCTTCCAGCTCCTCGACGCCCAGAGGTCCTACGACCTGCCCGGCGTCTGGGGAACCATCGTGGTCCTCGGTGTTCTGGGATACCTGCTCAACTCGGCCTTCCTGGTGGCCGAGCGACGTGTGCTGTCCTGGCACCGGGGCGCCAACCGTACAACCTGAGGACCCGCTGTGCTTGAGATCTCGAACCTGACCCACGTCTACGGCAGCGGGCCCGGCGCCCACCACGCTCTGGGGGGCGTCGACCTGAAGGTCGCCCAGGGCGAGCTGGTGTGCATCGTCGGCCCCTCGGGGTGCGGCAAGTCCACCCTGCTCCGCTCCATCGCCGGACTGCTGCACCCGACCGGCGGCACGGTGACCCTGGGCGGGAAGCCCGTCGAGCGGACGCCCGACGACCTGGCCGTGGTCTTCCAGGACTACAGCCGCTCCCTCTTCCCGTGGATGTCGGTGGGCGACAACGTCGCGCTGCCGCTGCGGCGCAAGGGCATGGACCGGCCGCGACGGCGGGAGGCGGCGACGGAGGCGCTGGAGCAGGTCGGCCTGGCCGGCGCCGAGGGCAAATACCCGTGGCAGCTCTCCGGCGGCATGCAGCAGCGCGTCTCCATCGCCCGCGCCCTGGCCTACCGGCCCGCGCTGATGCTGATGGACGAGCCCTTCGGCTCGGTCGACGCGCAGACGCGCGAGGACCTGGAGGACCTGACCCTGCGCGTGCGCAGCCACCACGACATGACCATCCTGCTCATCACCCATGACATCGACGAGAGCGTCTACGTCGGCGACCGGGTCGTGGTCCTGTCCAAGGCCCCCGCCACGGTCGTCGGCGACCTGCGGGTGGACCTGCCCGGCCCGCGCGACCAGATCACCACCCGGGAGAATCCCGAGTTCGTGCACCTCCGTGCCGAGGTCGGCCGCCTGGTCCGCGGCATGCGCGACGACCCGGGCGCCGCTTCCTGATGATCAGAGAGGACTTGCCAATGGACGACCCACAGGCACCGGTATGGGATGCGATCGGAGGGGTGTCCCGGTTCGCCGCCCTGGCCGTGATGGCCGAGCTGGGCTGCGCCGACCACCTGCGGGAGGGGCCGCTGAGCACGGGCGAGCTGGCGGCCCGCTGCGGCGCGGACCCGTCGGCGCTGGGCCGGGTGCTCCGCCAGCTCGCCTCCATGGGAATCGTCAGGACGGCGGCGCCGGGGGTGTACGAGCTGACGGAGGCGGGTGCCACACTCCGCAGCGACGTGCCGAACTCGTTGCGCCCGGCCGTACGGATGATCGGCGAAGAGGGCTTCTGGTACGGCCTGGGCGCGCTCCCGCGGACCGTGGGCACCGGGAAGTCGGCCTTCGTCGAGCGGCACGGGCCGCTGTACAGCGGCTACCTCGCCTCGAACCCCGTCGCGGGACGGCTGTTCGACGACTACATGGTGGCCCGGGCGTGGCCGTTCGCGGAGGCCGTGGCCGCCCGCTACGACTTCTCCGGGGTGCGGACCCTCGTCGACGTGGCGGGCGGCAAGGGGCACGTGCTCGCCGCCGTGCTGAAGGCCCATTCAAACGTGCGCGGCGTCCTGTTCGACCTTGAGCAGGTGGTCCCGGGCGCGAGGGACTTCTTCGCGCAGGCCGGTCTTGAAGACCGGTGCGAATGCGTCAGCGGTGACTTCTTCGCCTCCGTCCCGGCCGGAGCCGACGCCTACATGCTGGGCAGCGTGATCCACAACTGGTCCGACGAGGACGCGGTGCGGATCCTGCGCAACGTCCGGGAGGCCATGGCCGAGGACGGCCGGGTGTTGCTGGTGGAGTTCGTCGTGCCCGACGACGACTCCCCGCACGTCTCCAAGGACGTGGACATCCGCATGCTCGCCATCTTCGGCCAGGGCATGGAGCGCAGCGCGTCGGAGTACGGCGAGCTGCTCGGCAAGGCCGGTCTCCGGCTGAACCGGCAGGTCGAGCTGACCGCCGGGTCGAGCATCATCGAGGCGCTGCCCGTCTGACCGCGGCGGTGCCACGGCCGGCGGCGCGGGCGCCCGCGCCGCCGGCCGCCGCGTTCGGGCCCGCCTCAGGCCCTCGTCCCGGCGGCCCGCCCCGGCGGCGCGTCCCGGACGACGCTCCAGGACGGGCGCTCGTTGAGGAACGTGACGTCCATGTCGGTCATCCGCCGCTGACCGGCCGCCATCTCGGCGATCTCCTCGGCGGTGAGCACCTCGGAGACGTCCCCGAACCCCAGCGGGGCCCGTTCCTCCACCAGGGCGAGGATCCGCTCCATGGGCATCTCGCGGTTGGCCAGGACCAGCGGCGTGGTGGCGGTCCTGCGCTCCCGCTCGTAGGCGGCCAGGCCCTCGACGGGTCCGGAGGCGGCGAGCGAGCGCGCCAGCGCGCGGGCGTCGAGCACGGCCTGCGAACCGCCGTTGGAGCCGACCGGGTACATCGGGTGGGCGGCGTCGCCGAGCAGCGTCACCCGGCCCCGGCCCCACGAGGGCAGGGGGTCCCGGTCCACCATCGGATACTCCAGGATGCGCCCCGCCCCGGCGATCAGGCCGGGCACGTCCAGCCAGGAGAACGTCCACCCGGCGAAGTGCGGCAGGACGTCCTCCAGGCGCCCCTCGCGCGACCAGTCGGCGGCCGGGACCGGCCCGCCGGGGTCCACCTTCACCTCCGCGACCCAGTTGATCTGCCTGCCGTCGGGCGATACGGGGTAGGCCACGAACTTGCACGACCGGTTCGAGCCGGCGACGACCAGCGTGGCCCCGTCCAGGAACGGCTCCCCCTCGGTGATCCCGCGCCACATCCGGACCCCGTTCCACAGCAGCGGCCCGTCCCCGGGATGCAGCCGCGCCCGTACGGCCGAGTGCACGCCGTCGGCTCCGACCAGCACGTCGGCGGGGATCTCGGCCCGCCCGCCGGTGCGCACGTCCCGCAACGACGCCACGACTCCCCCGGCCTCCTCGCGGACGTCGCCGAAACGCAGTCCCGTCCGCACCGCCTCCGGGCCGATCCGCTCGCGCACCGCCTCCAGCAGCGCCATCTGCAGCAGGCCCCGGTGGACGGAGTACTGCGGCCAGCGGTATCCGGCCGCCCGGCCCCGGGGCAGGGCCAGGATGGTGCCGCCGAAGCGGTCGGTGTAGGTCTGGAAGCTGGTCGCCACACCGATCCCGGCGAGACGGTCGCCCAGGCCCAGCTCGGTGAGCTCCCTGACCGCGTGGGGCTGGATGTTGATCCCCACGCCGAGCGGGCGCAGCTCCGCGGCCGACTCGGCGACCGTGCACTCGATCCCCGCGGCGTGCAGGCTCAGCGCGGTGGTGAGACCGCCGACGCCGGCACCGATGATCAGTACGCGCATGACTTCCTCGATGTCTGCCAGAGGTCCGCGGCACGGCCTCCCGCGCGTTCGGGCGCCGACCGGGAACCCGCTCCCCGGACGCCGCGAGAACCGCGCCGATGAATGGCGGCGGAGCCTCGCGGACGCATTGACGACCGGCGCGGGACCGGATCGCACGGTTCCCGCGAGCGATCTTTTTCAAAGGACCGGCAGGATGGTAGCGCACGCCCCTGCGGAATGACGGGGCCGTCGATCGCCGATGGATTCCGGATTCCGGGCGCCCGTCACATTCGACGGCCTTCATTGAACAAGGGCAGAAATAACCGAGAGCTTTCCCGGCTCTTGCGGATCCCTCCCCACCTCGCCTTCGAGGCCGTCACGAGACTTCACGGCCGTCGCTTTTGAAGCGGAATTAAAAAAGACCGCCCCCGTCCGCCCGCCGGGTACGGCGGGCGGACGGGGGCGGCGGCCCCGGATGTCTCCGGGGCTCGAGCCTCCGGCCTCAGACGCGAAGGGTCAGGACGTGCTCGACCAGGGTGATGAGCGTGGCCTTCACCGCGTCACGGGAGCGGGCGTCGGTCCGGACGATGGGGATGTGGGGGGAGATCGTCAGAGCCTCCCGCACCTCCTCCTCACCGTGCAGGTGATCGCCGTCGAAGCCGTTCAGGGCGACGACGAACGGGAGGCCGGCCTCCTCGAAGTAGTCGATCGCCGGGAAGCTGTCGGCCAGGCGCCGGGTGTCGACCAGAACGATCGCCCCGATCGCGCCCTTGACCAGGTCGTCCCACATGAACCAGAACCGGTGCTGACCCGGCGTGCCGAACAGGTAGAGGATCAGGTCGCGATCCAGCGAGACCCGGCCGAAGTCCATCGCCACCGTGGTGGTCCGCTTCGTCGGGATCTGTGAGAGGTCGTCGACCCCCGCGCTCGCCTCCGTCATGACCGCTTCCGTGGTCAGCGGCATGATCTCGGAGACAGCCCCGACGAAGGTCGTCTTGCCGACACCGAATCCGCCGGCGACGACGATCTTCGTCGACGTCATCCCGGCCGAGGCCATTCCGGCGTCAGAGCCTGCGAAGCCCACTGAGCACCCTTTCAAGCAAGCTGAGATCCGGCTTTCCGGCATCCAGCGACGGATGGTGGATCTGCACCAGGCCCTCGGCCGCCATGTCCGCGATCAGCACGCGGGTGACACCCAACGGCATGCGCAGCAGCGCCGAGACCTCGGCGACCGAACGCAGCTGCCGGCACAGCATGGTGATGGCCTGGTACTCCGTCGAGAGCATGGAGGGATCCACGCTCGGAGCAGTCGCCGAGGAGACCAGCGCCTCGAGCGCAAGCTGCGTCCGAGGAGCGGTTCTTCCCCCGGTCACAGCGTACGGGCGGATCAGGCGATCTCTCCCGCTCTTGGCCTGAGGCGGCGGCTCATTCATCGGATGCTATCCCTCCTTTTCGGTTGTTGTCCCAGCGTTCCGCGAGTGATATCCGCTACCGCTGGGACGCCTGGAGCTCGGCGCGCAGGGCAGGCGTCAGCGCCTGGCCCGCACGCTCCGCCAGAAGCGTCATCTGGTAGGCCACCAAGCCCATGTCGCAGTCGGGGGCGGCCAGCACCGCGAGGGCGGAGCCGTCGCTGACCGACATGGTCAGCAGGAGCCCCCGCTGCATCTCGATCACGGTCTGCACCACCGGGCCGCCCTCGAAGACCCGGGCGGCCCCCTGGGTCAGGCTGATCAGGCCCGCCGTGATCGCGGCGAGCTGGTCGGCGCGGTCCTTCGGGAATCCCTGGGAGTAGGCCAGCGGGAGGCCGTCGGTGGAGACGATCACCGCGTGGGCGACGCCCGGCATCTCCTTGACGAACTCGGTGATCAGCCAATTGAACCCTCGGGCGGCCTGACTGAGTTGGTGGTTCACTGCATGTCTCCCTCGACGGCCTTGGACCGCTCGCTCATCTCAGCACGGCCCTGCCGTGATCCTTGCTGGAAACTGGACAGACGACTGCGCACCCGCTCCGCCGAGAGCGGGGGCATCGGGGGCGCCGGCGTGGCCGGCGCGGCGGGAGCCGCCCCCGGGATCAGATTGGCCTTGGGCACCCGCTTGGGCAGTCCCGCGCCGGTCAGACCGCCCTCCGCGGGCTTGGCCGCCGCCTGCGCCGCGGCCCATCCCTGGTCGGCGGAGCTGCCGCTCCATTCCTGCCGCTCGGCGGGCGGTCGCGGAGACTCCGCCGGACGGGACTCCGGCTCGGCCGGGCGGGCCTCCGGTTCGCCCGGACCGGCGTCGGAGCCGAGGTCCGCGCCGGAGCCCGCCGCGGCCCCGGTCTCCGGGACGCTGCGGCGGAACCAGTCGGACCCCACCGCCTCGAAGATGGGCAGGAACTCCTCGGGCTCGGGCTCGGTCGGCGACACCCCCACCGCGGGCAGCGTCTGGGTGTTCTCACCCGGCTCCTGCCGGTGCGTCCCCCAGCCGTCCGCCGCGGACGTGTCGGGCCAGGACGGCGCCGGAGGCGCGTCCGGCCAGGACGGCGCCGGGGGCGCCGCGGCCGCGGGCGGGAACGACGCGGGCGGGAAGGACGCGGGCGGCCCCGGCGGGGCCGCCTCCGGCGCGGCCGGGAACGGCGCCGGGGCCGGCGTGAACGGCGACGACCACAGGCTCTCCACCTCCGAGGCCGACACCACCGGCTTGGACCACAGGTCCGAGATGGAGGGCGTGGGCCCGACGGGAGCGGCCGGAGGCGCGGCGTCCATCGGGACCGACGGGACCGGCGGAGCCGCCGGGGCCGGCAGCGGCGCGGCCGCGGCCCTCGGCGTGGGCGGCGCGCCGAACGGCGTGTCGTCCATCGGGGGCATGCCGAAGGGGGGCCGCTCCTCGCGCGGACGCCCGCCGAAGGAATCGGACGTCCCGAAGGAGCCGGACACCCCGAAGGAACCCGATGCCCCGAAGGAGCCGGAGGCGGCGAAGGGGTCCTCCGCCGGCGGATGGGTGAAGGAGGACATCTCCATCGACGACATGGAGGCCGACGGCATGGAGGCCGATCCGAACGGGTCCTGCCGCAGCCCCCCGGCGAACGGGTCGGCCTCGCGTCCGAGCGCCCCCACGGTGCCCGGCTGCGGGGCCCCCGACATGATCGGCTGCGGCGCCATGGCCTGCGCGACCACCTGCGGGGGGAGCAGGACGACGGCGCTCAGGCCGCCGGTCTCCGGACGGCGGAGCTGGACGCGGATGCCGTGGCGCTGGGCCAGACGGGCGACCACGAACAGACCCATGCGGCGGGAGACCGACAGGTCCACCGAGGGCGGTTCGGACAGGCGGCGGTTGGCCTCGATCAGCTCCTCGTCGCTCATGCCGATGCCCTGGTCGGTGACCGCCACGATGACGCTGCCCATCTCGTTGCCGTTGCTGGTCACCATGATCTTGGTGTCCTGCGGCGAGAAGAAGATCGCGTTCTCGACGAGCTCGGCGACCAGGTGCACGATGTCGTTGACGGCCTGCCCGATGATCAGGGTGCCGGACTCGACCCGGAGGGTCACCCGCTCGTAGTTCTCCACCTCCGACAGCGAGGCGCGCACCACGTCGCCCAGCGGGACCGGCTCGCTCCACCGGCGGCTCTGCTCCTGGCCCGCGAGGACCAGCAGGTTCTCGGAGTTGCGGCGCATGCGGGTGGCCAGGTGGTCCAGCTTGAAGAGGCTGGCCAGCCGGTCGTCGTCCTGCTCGCCCTGCTCCAGGTCGTCGATGAGGTCGATCTGGCGCTCCACCAGCGACTGGGTGCGCCGGGAGAGGTTGACGAACATCGCGTTGACGTTCGCGCGCAGCCGGGCCTCGTCGCCCGCCAGCCGTACGGCCTCGCGGTGGACCTCGTCGAAGGCCCGGGCCACTTCCCCGATCTCGTCGAGGGAGGTCACCCCGATGGAGGGAACCTCGATCTTCGAGGTGGGGTCCCCGGAGTCGCGCAGCGCGCGGACGGTGTCGGGGAGCCTGGATCCGGCCACCTCCAGCGCCTCGCTGCGCAGCCTGCGCAGCGGGCGGACCAGCGAGCGGACCGCCCAGGAGGTGATGAACAGGGTCAGCACCAGCAGGACGAGGATCGCGCCGCCGGAGATGATGGCGCTGCGCTGCTCGGCGCTCTGCATCTCCTGGCTGCGCGCGACGACCGCGGCGGCCATGTCCCTCTCGAGGGTCCGCATGCCGTCCACCGCCGCGCTGGCGGAGTCGAACCAGGTGCGGATGCCCACGACGCCCAGGGGCTTGTTCTCGCGCATGCGCGCCATGACCAGGGCGCGCATGGCGTCGGCCCGGTCGACCTTCGCGCCGCTGACCAGCTCGCGGAAGCGCCGGATCTGGGCGGCCGAGGCGGTCGCCTGGAAGGCCGCCACCTCGCTCACCTGGCTCTTGTACGAGCCGAGGAAGTCGGCCGGGTCGTCGAAGTCGAACCCGCCCTCCAGGCGCGCGACGAGCAGGATGCCGCGCTGCCGCGCGAGCTGCTCCTTGGCCCGGGTCAGCGCGCCCAGCGCCAGCGCGTCACCGATCAGGCGCTCGTCGCCGCCGCTGCGGCCGAGGTCGTCGTGGAGGGTGACGAAGTCGGCGATCATTCGCGAGTACATGCCGAGGGCGGCACGCGGGAGCACGCTGCCCTCGGTGATCAGGTTGCGCAGGCCGGGGAGCCCGTGCAGCCAGCGGCGCACCTGGGACGCCTCGCTCCGCACCCGCGCCGCGTGGTCGTCGGTGATCGACGCCACCGCCTTGAGCACCTCGTCGCCGGCCCTGTCGACCGTCTCGCGCTGCTTCTTGACGGCGGACAGCCGGGCCGGGCGCCGGTTGTCGGCGATGTACCAGGCGGTGAGGTCCCGCTCCTGGGCCATCTCGTGGGAGAGCGTGCCCAGCCGCTCGACGAGCGTGGCCACCTCGGACATCCGGCGGTACTCGGTGGAGGTGGCCAGCGCGGTGGTGAGCTGCAGGCCGCTCAGCAGCACGGCCGCCACGGTCGGGAGGAGGATCAGCGCGACCAGACGGGGACGGACGCGCCAGTTCGCCGGTAGGAACCGGGCGGCCGCCCCTGAGGCACGGCGGTTCCGGCGGTCTTGTGTCTTCACTGGTCTACGTAACCCATCGCCGGGCGGGGAAGCCGCGCACGCAATTTGAGCACATCCTTTATATCGCTTTTAGATCGATTTGGTGGTGCAGATCCCTATAAACGGGGCCGCCGGTGCAGGAAGCACCCGCACTTCTAGGCGGGCCGGAACGAGTCCCTGGCCTCCGGGGCCTGATGCTTGATCATCAGGTGCCGGGTCACCGAGTACTCCTGGACCGCCTCCTGGCTCATGTCCTTGCCGAAGCCGCTGCCCTTCACCCCGCCGTGCGGGGCCTCCGAGGCGATCGGCAGGTGGTCGTTGACCCAGGTCACCCCCACGTCGAGACGGTGCGAGACGCGCAGCGCCCGGGCCACGTCCCGGGACCAGACCGAGGAGGCCAGGCCGTAGGGGGTGTCGTTGGCCAGCCGCACCGCCTCGTCCTCGCCGTCGAAGGGCAGGGTCACCAGCACCGGGCCGAACAGCTCGCCCTGGACGATCTCGCTGTCCTGGCGGGCCCCGTCGACCAGCGTCGGCGGATAGAAGAAGCCGGACCCCTCCACCGGGGCGCCGCCGCACAGCACCGCGGCGCCCGCGGCCCTCGCGCGCTCGACGAAGCCGTGCACCCGGTCCCGGTGCCCGGCGGAGATCAGCGGGCCGATGTCGGTCGACGGGTCCCAGGGGTCGCCGGCCCTGATCCCGGCCAGCGTGCCGTGAAGCGCTTCGACGGCGTCGCCGTACACCTCGCGGGCGATGTAGACCCGCGTGGCGGCCGTGCAGTCCTGGCCGGTGTTGTAGGTCGCGCCCATCGCCACGCCCCTGGCCATCCCGGCCAGGTCCGCGTCGCCGAAGACCAGCGCCGGCGCCTTGCCGCCCAGCTCCAGATGGACCCGCTTCAGGGAGCCCGCGGCCCCGCGCATGACCGCGCGGCCGGTCTCGGTGGACCCGGTGACGCTCACCATGTCCACGCCGGGGTCGGTCACCAGCGCCTGGCCGGCCTCGGCGTCGCCGAGCACGACCTGGAGCAGCCCGTCCGGGGCGCCGGCGCGGGCGAACAGCTCGGCCAGCCGCAGGGTGGTCCCCGGCGTCTGCGGAGCGGGCTTGATCACCACCGCGTTGCCCGCGGCGAGCGCGGGCCCGATCTTCCAGACCGCCATCACGAGCGGGAAGTTCCACGGGGCGATCGAGGCGACGACGCCGACCGGGCGGCGCACCAGCACCGACGTGTAGCCCGCGCTGAACACCCCCGCCCCGGTGCCGTCCAGCGAGCGGGCCGCCCCGGCGAAGAAGCGGAGGTTGTCGACCGCGAAGGGCAGCTCGCCGTCGCGGAACACCGCCGCAGGCTTGCCGGTCTCGGTCACCTCCAGCCGGGTCAGCTCCTCGGCGTCGGCCTCGACGAGGTCGGCGAAGCGCAGCAGCACCCTGGCCCGTTCGGCCGGGGTCGCCGCGCCCCACTCGGCGAAGGCCCCGCGCGCCCGCCGTACGGCCGCCGCCACCTCGGTGACCGGGGTGACGGCCGCCTCCGTGACGAGCTCGCCGGTCGCCGGATTGATCAACTTACCCATGGAACGTCCTTGCTCGTGCTCGAAAACGTCAGGCGCCGGCCTGCTCGATCAGGTCGGCGGCCTTGCGCAGGCCGTCGCGGCGGCGGATCTCCTCGCCGGCGGCGGCCAGGCGCGCGCGCAGCCCGGTGTCGCCCAGGAGCCGATCGAGGGCGCCGGTCAGCTCCTCGTCGGTGAAGGCGTAGGTGGACAGCCGGACGCCGTAGCCCAGCTCGTGCATGCGCTGGGCGTTGTCGTACTGGTCCCAGAACAGGGGCAGCAGGATCATCGGCTTGCCGAAGTGCAGCGCCTCGGTGGTGGTGTTGTTGCCGCCGTGCGTGATGACCAGGTCCACCATCGGAATGATCTTCGTCTGCGGGACGAACTCGGCGCCCCACATGTTGTCGGCGAGCTTGATCTCCTCGTGCAGCGGGCCCTTGGAGACGATGAAGCGGTGCGGGGTGGTGCCCAGCACGTCGATCACCCGCTGCATCAGCTCCACGTCGGCCGAGCCGAGCGAGCCGAGCGAGAAGTAGACCAGGGCCCCGTCGCCTGCGAGCGACTCCGGCAGTTCGAAGGCGTCGTCGGTCTCGCGGACCGAGGAGTCCAGGCGGTGCCAGTTCGGGCCGAGCGGGCGCGCGTCGGTGTAGTCCGCGATCTCCGGGAACACGTACAGGTTCAGGTCGCCCTCGTGGATGAAGTCCAGGTCGGGCAGGGGCGCGGTGCCCTGGGCGACGCACCACTCGTTGAAGGCGGTCCAGACCTCGCGGTGGGTGCGGTCGTACTCGGCGCGGAAGGCGTCCCACTCCGAGCGGTCGTCGGCCGGGAGGCCGGAGAAGACCGGCGCCGCATTCTCGCCGCGGACCTCCAGCGGATTGCAGGAGACGATGCGCACGAACGGCTTGCCCGCGGTCATAAGCGCCGGGAAAGTGATGACGTTGTCCTCGACGATGACATCCGGCTGAACGCGCTCGATAATCGCCTTGAGCTGCGGTTCGCAGTACTTCACGCCGTCGATGAGGGCGTCCCAGATCGGCTTGGTCACCGTCTCCAGCTGCTCGGCGGTCGTCTTGCGGTATTCCGGCGCGGTGTCCCGGATGAAGTCCTTCCAGAACTGCCCCGCGTCCTGCTCCTCCTCGGACGGCGGAGCCAGGTCGACCAGGTCCTCCTCGAAGCCGAGCGCCTCCAGCTTCCCCTTCCAGGAGGCTTCAGCGGCGAAAACGACCCGGTGACCGCGCTTACGCAGAATGTCACCGATGCCGATGCAGTTGTTCGTCGGCCCGTAGGCGCTCTCCGGCATGAACAGGATCGTGAGGGGCATCGCATCCTCCAGACGGCAGGGGGCTGATTTTGTGTTAAATATTTGTTTAAATCATGATCTAGCGGGAATGCCGGATATCGGCCACTATGGACCCCGGCGTGAATCACTGAGGTAAACGAACGGGGAAATATGGCGCGTATGAGTCGGTCTGATCGGCGTGTGGATCTCATCGACGCGGCGCGCCGGGCGATCATCAGACACGGCACCGACGGTGTCGGGCTCAACCACGTCGCGGAGGAGGCGGGACTGACCTCCGGCGCCGTGCTCTACCACTTCCCCGATCTCGGCGAACTCCTGGTGGAGGCCCACCACGCCGGGATGGAGCGCTTCTACGAGCTGCGCCTGAAGCGGATCAGCGGGATGCGCGACCCCGTCGAGAAGCTCGTCGTGACCATCCGCTCGGGCCTGCCGCACGGCCCGGAGGACCCGGACGTACGGCTCCTCAACGAGCTCGGCGGCGCCGCGTCCCGCAACCGGATGTACGCGCTCCTGCTCACCACGCTCTACGACCGCCAGGTCGCGATGTACCAGAGCATCCTGGAGACCGGCAGCGCCCTGGGAACCTTCACGCTCTCCGACGACTCCCTGGTCGTCGCGCGCAACCTCGTCGCGCTCGAGGACGCGTACGGTTACCGCATAACGGCCCGCCACCCGGTGATCGGCCCGGATGAGGCGGCGGACCTCATCCTGGCCTACGCCCGCGCGGCCACGGGGAACGATCTGAAGCCGTCTCATTGAGGGACCAGCACCCCGTCCCCGGACGCCCAGGACACCCCGACCCGCGCGCCCTGCCGGACCCGGGTGGCCCCCTGCGTCGCGACCAGGAGCGGTTCCGGACGGCCCGGCACGGTGACCGCGACATGCGAGACGCCGCCGTAGAAGCTCACGTCGGCGACCTCGCCGTGGAGCACGCCCTCGGCCGGAGCGTCGTCCAGCCGGAGCCGCTCGGGCCGTACGGCCAGCAGCGCGGGCGTGCCGTCCGGCAGGTCGGAGGCGCCGGGCAGCACGCCCAGGCCGTCGGCGGCCAGGCCGGCCGCGCACGCCCGGCCCGGGAAGAGGTTGCTGGCTCCCACGAAGCCCGCCACGAACGGGGTCCGCGGCCGCTCGTAGAGCCGCACCGGCTCGTCCACCTGCTCGACCCGGCCCGCGTTGAAGACCGCGATCCGGTCGGCGAGCGACATGGCCTCCTCCTGGTCGTGGGTGACCACGACGAAGGTGATGCCGACCTCGTTCTGGAGCCGCTTGAGCTCCAGCTGCATCTCCGCGCGCACCTTCTTGTCCAGCGCGGACAGCGGCTCGTCGAGCAGGAGCAGGCGCGGCCGCTTGACGATCGCGCGGGCCAGCGCGACCCGCTGGCGCTGGCCGCCGGACAGCTGCTGCGGCCTGCGCCCGGCCATCGCGGACAGCCCCACCTTCTCCAGCACCTCGCCGACCCGCGACCGGATCTCCGCCTTCGGCAGCTTCTCCCGCTCCAGGCCGTAGGCGACGTTCTTGGCCACGGTCATGTGCGGGAACAGGGCGTAGGACTGGAACATCAGGTTGACCGGGCGGCGGTGCGCGGCCCGGCCGAGCAGGTCGTCGCCGTCGAGGGTGACGGTTCCGGAGTCCGGCGACTCGAACCCGGCCAGGATGCGCAGGAGCGTGGTCTTTCCGCAGCCGCTGGGGCCCAGCAGCGCGAAGAACTCGCCCTGGCGGATCTCAAGGGAGACGTCCGCCAGCGCCGTGACGTCGCCGAACCGGCGGCTGACACCAGTGATCTGCAGCATCAGGTGAAGGACTCCGTCAGTCGGGTCATCCGCTGGGCCACGATCACCACGGTGAAGCTCACGGCCAGCAGCAGCGTGGCCAACGCGTTGATCTCCGGGGTGACCCCGAAGCGGACCATTGAGTAGATGACGATGGGCAGGGTCGGCTCGGTCGGCGCCGCGGTGAAGAACGCGATGACGAACTCGTCGACGGAGAGCGTGAACGCCAGCAGCGCGCCCGCGGCGATGCCCGGCACGAGCTGCGGCAGGGTGATCCGGAAGAACGTCGTCGCCGGGGTGGCCCCCAGGTCGCGCGAGGCCTCCTCCAGGGAGAAGTCGGCGTGGGTGAGCCGGGTGCGGACCACCGCGGCGACGAACGCCATGCCGAAGACCGTGTGCGCCAGCAGCACCGAGTGCAGGCCGAGGGTCATCTTGACCGTCCCGTAGAACACCAGCAGCCCGATGGCCAGCACCAGGTCCGGCAGCACGGCCGGGAGCACGCCGATCGCGTCCAGCACCTTCGACCTGCTGTACCGCGCCAGCCCCACGGCCAGCAGCGTGCCCAGCGCGGTCGCCAGGACGGTCGAGCCCGCGGCCACCAGCAGGGTGTTGACCAGGCCCTTGCCGATCTCGGCGTTGCCCGCCAGCTCGCCGTACCACTTCAGGCTGAACCCGTCGAAGGAGTACGGCGAGTCTCCGGAGTTGAACGACATGACGACCAGCACCGCGATCGGCGCGTACAGGAAGACGTAGGTCATCCAGAACGGGACGTACAGCAGGCGGGGTCTACGCACGGCGGGCACTCCATGCCTGCAGGAGCAGCAGGACGATCAGGACGGCGAGCAGCGCCAGCGTCAGCGTGGACCCGAACGGCCAGTCCCTCGCCTTGAGGAACTGGTCCCTGATCAGGTTGCCGACCATGATCGATCGCCCGCCGCCGAGCAGCTCGGGGATGACGAAGTTGCCGAAGCTCGGCACGAAGACGAAAAGGCACCCGGTGACCACTCCCGGCAGCGTCAGCGGCAGCGTGACCGAGACGAACGTGCGGGCGGGCCGGGCGCCGAGGTTGGCCGAGGCCTCGCGGAGCTGCGGGTCGAGCTTCTCGATCGCGGCGTACAGCGGGAGCACCATCAGCGGCAGGTAGGAGTAGACCAGGCCGGTGACGATCGTGCCCTGGTTGTAGAGGAACTCGAACGGGCCCAGCCCCAGGTCCCCGAGAGCGGAGTTGACCAGCCCGGGGCCGCTGAGCAGCACGATCCAGGCGTAGACCCGGACCAGGAAGTTCGTCCAGAACGGCAGCACGATCGCCACCAGCGCGATCGTCTTCCACTTCCGGGGCAACTGCGCGATCAGGTACGCCGTCGGATACCCGACCAGCAGAGCGATCACCGTGGCGATCGTGGCCAGCTTCAGTGAAGAGACGATGACGTCGAGGTAGAGCGGGTCGAGCAGCCGGGTGAAGTTCTCCCCGGTCGCCTCGTAGACGACCCCGCCGAAGCGGCCCCGGCGGAACACCGTGTAGCTGAGGATCAGCGCCAGCGGGACCAGCAGCAGGACGATCAGGTAGGCCAGGCCGGGACCGAGGAAGACCAGCCGCCCGATCGCACGCGACCGCCGCCCCAGCGCACGCGACCGGCGCGACCGCGATACCGCGGCCGCGCCGGAGACGGTGGAGCCGGTCACTGCTGCGCCGCGACCTCGGTCGCCAGGCGGGTGAACTTCACCGAGTCCTCACCGAGGTCGATGATCGACTCACCCTGGAGCAGCTGCGACGGGGTCATCTGCAGCGAGGGCATGCTGGCCTTCAGTTCGGGGTCGACCAGGTCCATCGCGGCCTTGTTCGGCACGCCGTACAGGATGTTCGAGGCGGCCCAGCCGTGGACCTTCGGGTCCAGGATGTAGTTGATGAAGGCGTGCGCCGCCTCCTTGTTCTTGGAGGACTTCAGCACCACCATCGTGTCCACCCAGAGGTCGCTGCCCTCCTTGGGGACCACGAAGTCGATGTTCTTCTCGCCGGCCGGGCACCAGCCGTCCCACGCCTCGACCATGACGGCCTCGCCCTTCTTCAGGCGATCGCGGAAGGTCGTGTCGTCGTAGGCCAGCAGGTTCGGCTTGGCGGCCAGGAGCTTCTCCTTGACCTTGGCGATCTCCTCGTCGCTGCGGGTGTTGACCGAGTAGCCGAGCGCCTTGATGGCGGGCAGGGCCAGCCAGCGCTCGGTGATCATCATGGTGACCTTCCCCTTGGCGTCGGCCGGCGGGCTGAGCAGGTCGTTCCAGCTGGTCGGCGGCGTCTTCAGCAGGTCGGTGCGGTAGCAGATGCCGGTCGTGCCCCAGGTGTAGGGGACGGAGAAGACGTTGCCCTTGTCGTAGGAGAGCTCCTTGGCCTCGGGGAAGAGGTTGGCCAGGTTCGGGACCAGCTCGGGGTGGATCGGCTCCAGCAGCCCGGCCTCGTTGAGTGCCTGCGCGTACTGCCCGGAGACGAAGGCGACGTCGAGACCGGTGTCGGTGCCGGAGGTCAGCTTCGCCATGATCTCTTCGTTGTTGGCGTGCAGCGTGACCTTCAGCTCGGTCTTGAGCTTCTCCTTGACCTGCTGCGGAAGCTCCTTGGGCGTGTAGCCGTCCCAGACCGAGATGGCGAGGCTCTGCTTCGACAGGTCGGCGTTCGGGTCGAGCTGCGCGGAGGACGCGCTGGCGGCGGGTCCCGCGGCGGCGGTGGTGTCGTCGGCGGCCTCCCCGCCACACGCCGAGACTGCGAGCGCAAGACCGGCTGCCAGGGCGGCAGCCGGAAGACGACGGGTGTACCGGGAACGGGGCACAGCCGCTACTCCTTCAGAATTCAGATTTATAGGGCGATCCGGGGCGTACGGAACGTGCCAGACCAAAGCAGGAGTGTTGCAGGCAACATCAACATCGGCAACACTTTTCACGACATCGTCACATGGAAGTTTGATCCAGCTATTGAATCCGCATTCAATATGGGAGCGGCTGGCCACCGTGCCCCAGGCCGGAGACGGCCGCACCACCGCGCTCCTCACCGCTCTGACCTCGGAGATTCCCGACCCGTACACCGTCAGGCTCTTCCACCCCCTGCCGGAGGTGCCCGCCGGAGCGGCTGAGCGCGGCTTTGACGTGGACCAGACGAACTACTCCGTCGTCATCGGAGAAACCCTGGTCGTCAAGTGGCTCACCCCGCCCGTCCCCCTCCCCCACCCCGCCCCCGAGATGTTCGCCCACCTGACCTCGGTCGGCTTCACCGCCACGGCGACGCCGTACGCGGCGATCACCCGGGGCGGCGAGCTGCTCGCCCTGGTCACCCGCTACCTGCCCGGCGCCCGCGACGGCTGGGAATGGTGCGCGGAGGAGGCGGCCGCCGGCCGTACCGCCTTCGCCGGCGAGCTGGGCGCGCTCGCCGCCGACCTGCACGCCGCCCTGGCCACCCCCTCCGCGGCCTTCCCCGACCCGGTACGGCCCTCGCCCGCGCGCACCTCCTGGCCCACCCGGGCCGAGGCGGCGCTGCGCGAGGCGCTGGAACTGA
Source organism: Planobispora longispora (assembly GCF_016863135.1). GTDB lineage: Bacteria > Actinomycetota > Actinomycetes > Streptosporangiales > Streptosporangiaceae > Planobispora > Planobispora longispora. The sequence continues at coordinate 167,460 of NZ_BOOH01000012.1, read as the reverse complement.
CCGACGGCGAGGACGGCGAATGGCTGGCCGCCCGCGCGCACCTCCTGGCAGAGCGGTTCCGCGTCCTGGCGGACCACGACGCGACCCCGCTCATCCGCATCCACGGAGACCTGCACGTGGGCCAGATCCTCCGGTGGCGGGACGGCTACGCGGTGATCGACTTCGACGGCAACCCGACGGTCTCCGACACCGATCTCTTCCAGCCCGCCGCCCGTGACCTCGCCCAGCTCTCCACCAGCCTGGAGCACGCCGGCCAGGTCGCGATCAAGCGCCGGGGCGCCGACCCCGCCGAGGTCGGGCAGTGGGCGGTGCGGGCGACCTCCTCCCTGGAGGACGCCTACATCCGGCGCCTGCACGAGCTCGGGCACGCCCGGCTGCTCCACGACGGGCTGCTGCGCGCGTTCGCGGCCGAGCAGGAATGCCGCGAGCTCATCTACGCCGCCCGCCACCTGCCCCGCTGGCGCTACGCCCCGATGGGCGTCCTGCGGTCCTGGTACCGCTGACCGCCGACCCTCCCGACCACTTGATCCACCTGATCCACCTGATCCACCGAGGAGAACCGTGAACCCCGAGCTGTACCACGCCGACCTGGAAGCCAAGCCGGAGGCGCTGGCCGCCCTGGCGGAGGCGCTGGAGACCGGCGACCCGCTCGCGGCCGTGCCGTCCGGGATCCGCCGGGTGGTCTTCCTCGGCATGGGCAGCTCCCGCTACGCCGCCCGGGTCGCCGCGCTCCGCCTGCGCGCCGCCGGGATCGACGCGGTCGCCGAGTACGCCTCCGCCGCGTCCTCCTACCCGGCCGGCCCGGACACCCTCGTCGTCGCGATCTCCGCGACCGGCGGCAGCCGCGAGACCCTCGACGCGGTCGCCCGCTACCGCGACCGCGCGTTCGTGCTGGCCCTGACCAACCGGCCGGGATCGCCCATCACCGAGGGCGCGGACCTGACCGTCCCGATGCTCGCGGGCGAGGAACGCGGCGGCGTCGCCTGCCGTACCTTCCAGCACACGGCCGCGCTGCTCCTGGCCCTGCACGACCGCCTGACCGGCGCCGCCACCGGTGTGCCCGCGGTGCTGCGCCGCACCGCCGAGGCCACCTCCGACCTGCTGGACCGGCGCGGCGAGTGGCTGGAGGCCGCCTCCGACCTGCTCGACGGCCCGCACGGCGTCTACACCGTCGCCCCCGCCGAACGCCTGTCCTCGGCCGACCAGTCCGCCCTGATGTTCCGCGAGGGCCCCCGCCGCGCCGCCACCGCCTGCGAGACCGGCGACTGGTCCCACGTCGACGTCTACCTCACCAAGACCCTCGACTACCGCGCCCTGTTCTTCCCCGGTTCCCGCTACGACGAGCAGGCCATGGAATGGATCCGCGAGCGCGGCTCCACCGTCCTGACCGTCGGCGGCGAACTCCCGGACGCCAAGGCCGCCATCCGCTACCGCCACGATGACGACCCCCTCGTCTCCCTGCTCACCGAACCCCTGGTCGCCGAGCTCATCGCCGCCCGCTGGTGGCTCGACCAGTCCTGACGCCTGCCGTACGGGGCGTGGATCGCGGTTGCCCGGCTGGGGGCTTCTGTGGGTGGTCGTGGTCGTGCTGTGCGGGTGGTGGTGGGAGCTTCTGTGGATGGTCTTGGTCGCACTCCGCGGGCGGCCATTCCAGCCGGCCGTCGGGGTCGGGCTCTGGTTTCTCAGGCCTCCGGCCTGGCGGGCGTGCGGGGTCCTGTCCTTTTTTACGCCGGCTGGAATATCCACCCGCTCCGCACTCCTGGCGCTTCGCCGTAGCGGGTGCGGGCCGTATGGATGCGGCCCCGCCTCGGACGACCGTGGTGCTCGCCGCCGCTGAAGCGCACGCGCGGGTCCGGCTCAGGGCTGAGCGCCGTCGCCTGCGGCCACGCTGTCGGGAAGGAGCTCAGGGCGAGCCGCCGTAGCTGCACCCATTCCGGCTCCAGTCGTCTTGCGCACCGTCTTCGGACGGCTCGTCACCATCGAGGCCGGATAGGAGTCAATTGAAAAACCCCCATAACGGTTATATGGTCACCGAATATGACAGAGCGACCTTGTTTCCCCAAGATGGGCGCATGGGGGTAGGGCCACACCCCGCCACGGATCCCGGGACGGCGTCCTGTCACCTGAAGGCCGGAAGCATCCGCGGATCCGGTGGGCGGGCTCGCCGCCTTCTGGGGTCGTCTCTGGCCGCGGTCATCCTCGGGCTTACCGGATGCGGTTCCGGCGGGCCTGCCAGGGTCTCACCGGACAGCGCGTTGAGTGAGCAATGCGATGCCGTTCCCTCCGGCGCCGAACGGGTCACCCTGAAAGCCCGGGACGGTGTCCGCCTGGGTGCGGCCCTGCTCGGTCCCCCTGACGCCTCGATCGGTGTGGTTCTCTCCCACGGCGCGACCCAGAGCCTGTGCGACTGGCTGACCGAGATCGACGGAATCGCCGCTGAGACGCGTGCCCGGTTCCTCATTCCCGACCGCCGCGGAGGGGGATCCAGTGAGGGAAGGCCCGATGTCGGCAGCTACGTGACCGACATCGTCGATGCTCTGCACTGGCTGAAGAAGGCCGGTGCCGTACGGCTTGCGGTCGCGGGCACCTCCTATGGCGCTCCCATCGCCGTCGCCGCCGGGCAGGAGGCCGGTGCCCGATCGGCCGAAGGGGCCGTGCGGCTTCCCGTGTGCGCGGTCATCGCCATCTCCCCGCTGCGGTCCATAGAAGAGCCGGGCGGGTCCATCCAGCCGCTCGATACGCACCTGGCCGTGCCGGGCGTATGGATCGCCGCGGAGAAAGACAATACGGGCATCGCGGCAAACGCCAGGAGCCTGTTCGACGAACTGCGGCATGACGAACAGGGCCGGCTGGTGCTCGTCCCCGGCGAGGACCACAGTCTCGCGCTGGTGCAAAACCATCCGGAAGCCAGGCTTCTGATCAAGGATGCGATCCTCTCGTGCCCGCCTTGATCTCCGGCGCACCTCTGCCGCCTGACCGATGGCAGTTCCCGCAGTCGGGCCTACGGCGGCCCGCCCTGAGCTCCTTCCCGGAAGACCCCACCACCGCACGGGGGCGACAACGCCGTACAGGACCGTAGGGGGTCAGAGGCGGCGCAGGCCGTGGAGGACGCGTTCGAGGATGTCGGAGGCGGGGCCGCTGTCCCTGGTCGGGGGGTGGTAGACCCGGACCAGGCCCTCGGCCTCCATGTCGGAGACCAGGACGCGGGCGACGCTCAGCGGGACGCCGAGGAGGGCGGAGATCTCGGCGACCGAGCGGACCTGGCGGCACATCTCGCTGATCGCGCGGTATTCGCGGGTGAAGGACATGCCCAGGATCCCGGAGGTCGCGGAGGAGACCAGCGCCTCGATGGCGAGCTGGTTGCGCGGGGTGGTCCGGCCGCCGGTGACGGTGTACATCCGGACCAGCGAGCTCTCTTCCGCCGCGTCCCCGTACGGCGGGCGGCTGTGTTTGGGCGTGTGGTGGTGGCCGTCCTCACCCGGTGGGTCGTGCCAGTGCGGGCCCGACATGTTCAGATCTCCCGGTTCGGGCGTTCGTCGCGCGCCCGGCGCAGGCCCTGCTGGAACTCGGCCATCCGGTTGCGCGCCCGCTCGGCCGAGACCGGCATCGCGGGTTCGGGGCGGGGCTCGGGGCGGGCCGGGGTGGCGCGCGGCACCGAGCCGGGGACCAGGTTGGCCTTGGGGGTGCGGCGGGGCAGGCCGGCGGAGGTCAGTCCGACGAAGGAGGGGTCGCTCGCGACACTGGCGGCCTGCCAGCCGCTGTCCGCCGGGGAGGTCCAGGGATCCGAGGGCTCGTCCGGGACGGCGGATCCGGTGGGGCCGGAGGGGTCGGGCGGCCGCGGCGACATGCGATCGACCGTGCGGAACCAGCCGGACTCGACCGAGGCGAAGATCGGCAGGTATTCGTCCTCGCTGTCCAGCGCGGGGGTGCCCACCGCGGGCAGCGGTTCGATTCTCTCCGGGGGGATCGGGGGCTGTTCCGGCTCCGCGGGCTCCCGGGAGCCCATCGCGAAGCGGTCGAACCGTTCGGGGGGCGCCTGCGGGGAGGGCGTCGTGAAGTTGAAGCGGTCGAAGGGGCCGGAGTGCTCCGGGGGGAGCCGGTCCTCGCGGAGGGGCGGGATCCAGGCACTCGGCCCGGTGACCTCGGGCGGTCTGGGCTGCGGCGGTACGGCCGCCGCCGGAAGGGGCACGGGTCCGGTCTGCCCGGCGGCGCCCGGGGCGAGGGGCGGGAAGGACGGGCCGGTGGCGCCCGGGGCGGGTGACGAGGGGAAGGGCGAGCCCGGCGCGAGGGGCGGCGGGAAGGACGGGCCGGTGAGGGGGACGAGGAGCGACTCGGGGAGCAGGACCATCGCGGTCAGGCCCGTCTCCTGGGGGCGGAGCTGGACGCGGATGCCGTGCTTGAGGGCCAGGCGGCCGACCACGAACAGCCCCATGCGGCGGGCCGCGGCGGCGTCGGCGGCCGGTGGGGCGACCAGGCGGGCGTTGGCCTGGGCGATCTCCTCGGCGGACATGCCGATCCCGTGGTCGGTCACCGAGATCATCATGCCGTTGCCGGTCCTGTCGCAGGACACCGTGACCTTGCTCTCCTCCGGGGAGAAGGCGATCGCGTTCTCCACCAGTTCGGCGAGCAGGTGGACCACGTCGCTCACGGCGGGGCCGGTCACGGCCGCCTCGGCGTGGACGCGGGTGACCACCCGGTCGTAGTTCTCCACCTCCGACAGGGAGGCCCGTACGACGTCCATGATCTCGACCGGCTGCCGCCAGCGCCGCACCACCTCCTGCCCGGCGAGGACGAGCAGGCTCTCGCTGTTGCGGCGCATGCGGGTGGCCAGGTGGTCGAGCTTGAACAGGTCGGCCAGGCGGTCGTCGTCTCGCTCGCCGCGCTCCAGCCGCTCGACCAGGGTGAGCTGGCGCTCGACCAGGGTCTGGCTCCGGCGGGAGAGGTTGACGAACATCGCGTTGATCGTTTTGCGCAGCTTGGCCTCGTCGCCCGCCAGCCGCACGGCCTCCCGGTGCACCTCGTCGAAGGCGCGCGCGACCTCGCCGATCTCGTCGCGCGACATGATCCCGATCGGGGGCACCTCGGCGGGGGCCTCTCCGTCGCGTGACTCCCGTACCTGCTGGACGTATGCCGGCAGCCGTTTCCCGGCCACCTCCAGCGCCTCCCGGCGCAGCCGCCGGAGCGGACGGACCAGCGAGCGCGCCACCCCGGTGGTGATCAGCAGGATGGCCAGGAGCAGTCCGGCGGCCGATCCGGCGACCACCAGGGCGCGGTCCCGCTCGGCGTCGCGGAGCTCCCGGCTGCGGGTGACGATCGCCTCGGCGTGCCGCTGTTCGACGGCGCGCATCCGGTCGATCGTCACCGACACCGCCTCGTACCACTGCCGGGCGTCGTCCTCCTCGGACAGGTCCAGCCCTTTGAGGGAGGCGCCGGAGGCGGCCCGGACCATGACGAGTTCCCGCAGGAAGTCGGCGCGGTCGGCGGTGTGGCCGTTGACGGTCTCGTCGAAGAAGCGCCGGTCCTCGGGGCCGGCCTCCGCGGAGAAGGCCGCGCGCTCGTTCCGTTCGGAGGAGATGGCGCCGAGGAATCTCTCCATCTGTTCCTGCTCGAACCGTCCGGCGACCAGCACCACGCTCAGCAGGGCCCGCTGCAGGGAGAGGCTCTCCTTGGCCCGGGCGAGCGCGTCCAGGGTGAGCGACCGGCCGAACAGCAGGTCGTCGGAGCTGCCCTTGCCGAGCTCGTCGTGGAGGGAGAGGAGGTCGGCGATCACGAGGGTGTAGGCGTCGATCGCGGCGTCGGGCAGCAGTTTCTCCTCCAGCGCCTGCCGCCGCAGCGGCGCCAGGTCGTCCAGCCGGGCCAGCGCGGCCCGGATCTCGTCCCCGGTACGGCCCGCCGTCTCCCCGGCGATCAAGGTGCCGCCGTCGCGGACGCGGGCGGCCGTGGAGTCCACGGCGCCCATCTGGTCGCGGACCTCCTCCGCCACGTCCTCGGGGCGGCCCAGGGCGATGAACCAGGCGGTGCGGTCGCGCTCTTCGGCCAGTTCGTGGGTGAGCGCGCCGATCCGGTCCGAGAGCCGGGCCAGGTCGTTGACGCGTTGATAGTCGGATGCGGCGTTGACCGAGGCCGCCACCTGCAGGCCCGCGAGCAGGACCAGGGCGGCGGTGGGGACCAGGATGAGCGCGACCAGCCTGGAACGCACCCGCCAGTTGCGCAGCCGCAGACCGTTGCCCGTTTTCCGGGCTCTGCCTGTACTCACCGAATGCTGCCTCTCGGTGGATGACCTCGCCGACCGAATTGCCGTGGATCACGGTAATTCGAGCACACCGCTACCGGTTGAGGCCACCGACCATAGCCACCCAAAGTGGCGCTGATGTGACAACTGAGGCGAGAACCTGGAGTTCCATTTGGCAGGCAATATCAAATTTCGGGCGACCGAATCCGGTTTTAGTGGATTTAACTTACCGTTATGGCCGTTTGCACCGTTCCATATCAGAGATCCGAGGGTAACCGCGGCGGAATCGCCGCTATCTCCCGGGGCTCCAACGTTGTGATTCCTGATATTTCCGCTTTATCGTTCCGCATACGCTCGTAGCCTCACTGCATCCGAGCGTCGAGCCTTGGAGGGCAGAGTGGCCTCATCCGACGGCGTCGCGATCGAGGTTCGCGGCCTCTGGAAGATCTTCGGTCACCGCGCCGACCGTGTCCTCGGCAGCCCCGACGCCGCGCTCGACCCGGCCGCGCTCCGGGCCAGGACCGGATGCGTCGCCGCCGTCAGGGATGTGAGCTTCTCGGTACGGCCCGGCGAGGTGTTCGTCGTGATGGGCCTGTCGGGCAGCGGCAAGTCCACCCTGGTCCGCTGCCTGACGCGGCTGATCGAGCCGACCGCCGGGGAGATCTCGATCGCCGGCGAGGACGTGTGCGCCGCCTCCCCCGCACGTCTGCGGGACCTGCGGCGGCACCGGGTCAGCATGGTCTTCCAGCACTTCGGGCTGCTGCCGCACCGCAAGGTCGTCGACAACGTCGCCTACGGCCTGGAGGTCCAGGGCGTCCCCCGGGCCAGGCGGCACGAGCGGGCGCGGGAGATCCTCACGCTCGTCGGCCTGGACGGCCACGCCGAGGCCAGGCCCGACCAGCTCTCCGGCGGCATGCGGCAGCGGGTCGGGCTGGCCCGCGCCCTGGCCGCCGACCCCGACGTGCTGCTCCTGGACGAGCCGTTCAGCGCGCTGGACCCGCTGATCCGCCGCGACATGCAGGCCGAGGTCGTCCGCCTGCACCGCGAGGTGGGCAAGACGATGCTGTTCATCACCCACGACCTGGCGGAGGCGCTCAAGCTGGGCGAGCGCATCGCGATCATGCGGGCGGGCGCGATCGTCCAGCTCGGCACCGCCGAGGAGCTGGTCGGCGCCCCGGCCGACGAGTACGTGGCGGACTTCGTCAGGGACGTGCCCAGGAGCGAGGTGCTCTCGCTCCGCTGGATCTGCCGCTCCCCCGGCGGGGACGAGCGGCTCGACGGCCCGGCGCTCCCCGCCCGGACGATCATCCGCGACGCCGTCCCCGCCGCGCTGGAGTCCGACGCGCCCATCCGCGTGGTCGAGGACGACGAGCTGCTCGGCGTGGTCGACCGCCGGGACATCCTCGCCTCCCTGGCCGGAGCCGGATCGTGACCACCTCCCAGGCGTCCCCTGCCCCGCCCGCGCAGGCGGCGCCCGGCGCTCCCCCGGGCTCCGCGGGCTCCGCGGGCTCCGCGGGCTCCGCGAGCTCCGCGGGGCTGCCGCGCTGGGCGCTCCCGCTCGCCGGGGCGGCCGTGGCCGTGGCCGCCTACGTCGCCTTCCGGGGCACCGCGACCCTCCCGCACGACGACGACGCCGCGCCGTTCCAGCTCGTCAACGACCTACGGGCCTGGGTGGACGCCAACCGCAACCGGAGCCCCCTCTTCCTGTTCTTCGTCAACTACGTGCGGCTGTTCGTCGGCGGCCTCTACGACGTGTTCCACCTGGTGCTGAGCCTTCCCGGGTGGGCGGGCCTGACCGGGGTCGCGGCCGGGCTCGGCTGGCTGACCGGCGGCCGGCGGATCGGCCTGACGGCCGCGCTGGGGTTCGGCTCGTTCGGGGTCCTGGGGCTGTGGGAGGCGAGCGTCGCCACGCTCGCGCTGGTGCTGACGGCGGTGCTGCTCTCCCTGCTCATCGGCCTGCCGCTGGGCGTGTGGGCGGGCCGCTCCCCGCGGCTGCGCCGCCTGCTGGCCCCGGTCCTGGACGTCATGCAGATCATGCCGACCTTCGCCTACCTGGCGCCGATGGTGCTGTTCTTCCAGATCGGCCCCGCCTCAGCCGCGGTGGCCACCATGATCTACTCGATCCCTCCGGCGATCCGCATCACGGCGCTGGCCATCGAGCAGGTCTCCGCCTCCGCCGTCGAGGCCTCCACCTCGCTGGGCGCGACCCGGTGGCAGACCCTGCGCAAGGTCCAGCTGCCGATGGCCCGCGCCACCATCGGGCTGGCCGTCAACCAGACGATCATGATGGCCCTGTCCATGGTGGTGATCGCGGCGCTGATCGCCGCCCCCGGGCTCGGCTCGGACATCATCCGGGGCCTCACCCGGGCCAACGTGGGCCTGATGCTCCCGGCGGGCGTCGCGATCGTGGTCATGGCCGTGGTGCTCGACCGGATCACCATGTCGGCCGCGACGCGGGCGCCGTACGAGACCGCCGGCCGCACCCGGTGGATCGTCGCGGGCGCGCTCGCCGTGGGCGGCGTCGCGCTGGGCCGCGCGCTGCCCGCGGAGTTCCCGCAGGAGTGGGTGCTCCGCTTCGCCGGGCCGGTGAACGAGGCCGTCGCCTGGGCCAAGTTCTCGTGGTACGGCTTCACCGACGCCGTCCGGAACCTCACCACGGAGGCGCTGCTCAACCCGCTGCAGTCCGTGCTCACCGGCTCACCCTGGTGGCTCGTCTCGGCGGTCGTGCTCGCGGTGGCCTGGCGGACCGGCGGACCCCGGCCCGCCGCCGTCGCCGTGGGCTGCCTGCTGGCCACGGCCCCGCTCGGGCTCTGGCAGCACACCATGGAGACGCTCACCACCGTGCTCGTGGCGGTGGCGCTGACCCTGATCGCCGGGCTGCTGCTGGGCATCGCCGCGGCCCGGTCCCCCCGGTTCGCCGCGGTGCAGCGGCCGCTGCTCGACGCCGCGCAGACCATGCCCGCGTTCGTCTACCTGCTGCCCGCGCTGGCGCTGTTCGGCGCGACCCGGTTCACCGCCATCTTCGCCTCGGTGATCTACGCCATCCCCCCGGTCGTCCGCCTGGTGGAGGACGGGATCAGGAACGTGTCCCCGGCGGCGGTCGAGGCGGCGCTCTCCTGCGGGTCCACCGACCGGCAGCTGCTGTGGAAGGTACGGCTCCCGCTGGCCCGCCGGGCCATCCTGCTCGCCGCCAACCAGGGCATCGTCATGACGCTCGCCATGGTCGTGGTCGGCGGGCTGGTCGGCGCGGGCGGCCTCGGCTACGACGTCGTCTCGGGTTTCTCCCAGCGCTCCGACTTCGGCATGGGTTTCGCCGCCGGAGTCGCCACGGTGCTGCTGGGGATCATGCTCGACCGGATCACCCAGGGTGCCGACGAGCGGAACTCCACTCCCGGAAGCAATCGCATGACCACGCGAAAGAAGAGGATCGCATGAGGATCGCACACCGGATCCGCCTGCTCGCCGGCGTTCTCACGCTGGGGCTGGCCGCCGGCTGCGGCGGGGCCACGGTGGACACCGGCACCGGCACCGGCACCGCCTCGGCGGCGCCCTCCGCCGGCGGGACGCAGGCGTCCGCCGGCGGCACCGTGAAGATCGCCGTCAACCCGTGGGCCGGCTACGAGGCCAGCGCCGCGGTGATCGCCCATCTCCTGGAGGAGAAGCTCGGCTACACCGTCGAGAAGAAGGAGCTCGCCGAACAGGTCTCCTGGGAGGGCTTCGAGAACGGCGACGTCGACGTCATCGTGGAGAACTGGGGCCACGAGGACCTGAAGAAGACCTTCATCGAGGACAAGAAGGTCGCCGTCGAGGCCGGCTCCACCGGGAACAAGGGCGTCATCGGCTGGTACATCCCCAAGTGGATGGCGGACGAGTATCCCGGCATCACCGACTACAAGAACCTGAACAAGTACGCCCACCTGTTCAAGACCTCCGAGTCCGGCGACAAGGGCCAGCTGCTGTTCGGCGACCCCTCCTACGTCAGCCACGAGAAGGCGCTCATCAAGAACCTGAAGCTGGACTACAAGGTGGTCGTGGGCGGCAGCGAGGCGGCGCTGATCGAGTCCGCCACCCAGGCGCAGCAGCAGAAGAAGCCGCTGCTGTTCTACTTCTGGGACCCGCACTGGCTGTTCAGCAAGGTCGAGCTGGCCCGCGTCTCCCTGCCCCCCTACACCGAGGGCTGCGACGCCGACGCCGAGAAGATCGCCTGCGACTACGCCGAGCTGGACCTCGACAAGATCGTGAGCAAGAAGTTCGCCGACACCGGAGGCAAGGCCTACGAGCTGGTCAAGAACTTCTCCTGGACCAACGAGCACCAGAACTCGGTGGCCAACGACATCACCAACAACGGCATGTCCGCCGAGGACGCGGCCAAGAAGTGGATCGACGCCAACCCGGACGTCTGGGCCGCCTGGGTGCCGAAGTAACCGACCCCGGCCCGGCGCGCGGCACGACCGCCCGCCGGGCCCTTCCTCTCTCAACGGGCCGCCCGGCTCCCGCGAGCCGGGCCCGCGTCCCGGAGGTGTCCCATGAGACCTGGTACGGCGCTCGCGGCGCTGCTCCTGCTCTCCTCCTGCAGCCTGCCCTCGTCGGGCGTCCCGGATCCCGCGCCCGCCGAGACCGGCGGCACCGTGAAGATCGCCGTCAACCCGTGGGTCGGCTACGAGGCCAGCGCCGCGGTCCTCGGCGAGCTCCTGGAGCGGGAGCTCGGCTACACGGTGGAGACCGTCGAGCTCAACGAGGCCCAGTCCTGGGAGGGCCTGGAGAAGGGCACCGTGGACGTCATCATCGAGAACTGGGGCCGCGAGGCGGAGAAGAAGACCTACATCGAGGAGAAGAAGGTCGCGGTCTCCGCCGGCCGGAACGGCAACAGGGGGGTCATCGGCTGGTACGTGCCGCAGTGGATGGCCGAGAAATATCCCGACATAACCGACTGGCGGAACCTCAATAAATACGCCCCCCTCTTCCGGACCGGGAAAACCGGCGACCTGGGCCAGGTCCTCGACGGCGACCCCTCCTACGTCACCAATGACGAGGCGCTGGTGCGCAATCTCGACCTCGACTACAAGGTCGTCTACTCGGGCAGCGAGGACGCCCTGATAAAGGCCGCCCGGCGCGCGACCGAGAAACGCGAGCCGCTGCTGCTGTACTTCTACGAACCGCAGTGGCTGTTCAGTCAGGTCAAACTGGTGAAAATCAATCTGCCGCCCTACGCGATCGGCTGCGACGCCGATCCGAAGAAAGTCTCCTGCGACTATCCGCCCTACCTGCTCGACAAGATCGTGAGCAGGCGGTTCGCCGACACCGGGGGCAAGGCGTACGAGCTGGTCCGCAACTTCTCCTGGACCAACGAGCAGCAGAACGCCGTGGCGAGCGACATCGCCCAGAAGGGGCTCACCGCCGAGCAGGCGGCCGCCAAGTGGATCGACGCCAACCAGATCGTCTGGAAGGACTGGATGCCCAGGTGAGTTACGACTACGTCATCATCGGCGGCGGATCGGCCGGCTCCGCGCTGGCCAACCGGCTGAGCGCCGACCCCTCGGCCCGCGTGCTGGTCCTGGAGGCGGGCCGGCCCGACTACCGGTGGGACGTGTTCATCCACATGCCGGCGGCGCTGATGTTCCCCATCGGCAACCGGTTCTACGACTGGAAGTACGAGTCCGAACCCGAACCCCACATGAACGGCCGCCGCGTCTACCACGCCCGCGGCAAGGTCCTCGGCGGCTCCAGCAGCATCAACGGCATGATCTTCCAGCGCGGCAACCCGCTGGACTACGAGCGCTGGGCGGCCGATCCCGGCATGGAGCACTGGGACTACGCCCACTGCCTGCCGTATTTCAAGCGCATGGAGAACTGCCTGGACGATCCCGGCACCCCGTTCCGCGGACACGACGGGCCGCTGCTCCTGGAGCGCGGCCCGGCGCGGGGACCGCTGTTCGAGGCGTTCTTCGCGGCGGTGCAGCAGGCCGGGCACCCGCTCACCGACGACGTGAACGGGTTCCGCCAGGAGGGCTTCGCCGCCTTCGACCGCACCCTGCACCGGGGCCGCCGGGTGAGCGCCGCCCGCGCCTACCTGCACCCGGTGCTGGGCCGCCGCAACCTCACCGTACGGACCCGCACCCACGTCTCGAAGATCATATTTCAGGGGAGGCGGGCCGTCGGGGTCGAGTTCGACGGCAAGCGCGTCCGCGCGGGCGAGGTGATCCTCTGCGGCGGCGCGATCAACTCCCCGCAGCTCCTGCAGCTGTCCGGCGTCGGCGACGCGGACCTGCTCAAGCGGGTGGGCGTCGAGGTCGTGCACCACCTGCCGGGGGTGGGCGAGAACCTCCAGGACCACCTGGAGGTCTACGTCCAGCACGCCTGCGTCAAGCCCGTCTCCATGGCGCCCGCGCTGGCCGGGTGGCGGCGGCCGTTCATCGGCGCGGACTGGTTGTTCCGGCGCTCGGGGCCGGGCGCGAGCAACCACTTCGAGGCCGGCGGGTTCATCCGCTCCAACGACGAGGTCGCCTACCCGAACCTGATGTTCCACTTCCTGCCGATCGCGATCCGCTACGACGGCTCGGCCCCCGCCTCCGGCCACGGCTACCAGGTCCACATCGGCCCGATGTACTCCGACGCGCGCGGCAGCGTGCGCATCAGGAGCGCCGACCCGCGCGCCAAGCCCGCCCTGCGGTTCAACTACCTGTCCACCGACCAGGACCGCCGCGAGTGGGTCGAGGCGATCCGCAAGACCAGGGAGATCCTCTCCCAGCCCGCCTTCGCCGAGTTCAGCGGCGGCGAGATCTCCCCCGGCCCGGCCGTGGAGACCGACGAGCAGATCCTCGACTGGGTCGCCCGCGACGGCGAGACCGCCCTGCACCCCTCGTGCACCTGCCGGATGGGCGTGGACGAGATGTCCGTGGTGGACCCGGCGACGATGCGGGTCCACGGGGTCGAGGGCCTGCGCGTGGTGGACGCCGCGGCGATGCCGTACGTCACCAACGGCAACATCTACGCCCCGGTGATGATGCTCGCCGAGAAGTCCGCCGACCTCATCCTCGGCAACACTCCCCTGCCGCCCGAGCACGTGGAGTTCTACCGTCACCTCCCGTGAGGCGCGGCGGAGGCGATCAGGTGAGGTCGTGCGCCGGGAGGCCGTGCGGCCGCGCCCCGGCCAGGACCCTCTCCTCGGCCGCCCCGAGCCGTACGGCCAGCTGGAAGCGGGGGCCGCCGACCGGGCGCGGCTCGAAGGAGACGTGCGCGAAACCCGCCTCCTCCGTGCTCTCCGCGGCCAGCCGGTCCAGCTCGCGCTCGACGCGCGCCCACTCGGCGGCCGGGACATATTGCTGCATGATCGAGTGCCAGACCACGGTGAGGGTCCCTGGCGCCAGGCGGACGCCGGACAGGAAGTCCGCGGCGCCGATCGCCTCGACCGTCGCGGGCGCCTCGGCGGCCAGCCGCAGCGCGCCCTCCAGCCGGGCGGCCCGGTCGCCCTGGTCGGGCCAGACGTAGGCGCGCAGGGCCAGTGCGCCGTCGGACGAGACCGGGTCGAGAGGGGTCAGGTCGCAGCCGCGCCGTTCGACGATCTCGATGTCCGGATGCGCGCGGGCGGATTCCACCAGCCACCCGGGCGGCGCGCCGCCCCAGGCCTCCGCCAGGACGACCGGCGAGTCCGCCGGACCCCAGGAGAAGTCCCCGTCGGTGCAGCGGAATCGGTCGGCGCGCAGGTTGAGCCCGGCGCTGGAGCCCAGCTCGAACAGCCGGACGGGCAGGCGGACGGTGCGCGCGACCGCCAGCAGCCCGGCGATCAGGAGGTTGGCCCGGCCGACCTCGTTGGTCTGCGGCGGGCGGGTCATCCAGTCGCGGACCCAGTCCAGCTCGGCGGCGACGGCATCCCGGAAGGCCGGCCAGCAGGCGCCGGGGCGGTCCGGGTCGAAGCTCCCGCCGGTGCTGGGGTAGTGCGCGGCCAGGGCGGGGGCGCGCCCGGAGAGCGCGAGGGCGTGGACCCCGCCGAGCAGCCTCAGCGCCACGACGTCGTCCCTGGGGGCGTCCTCGTATCCGGCGACCGCGTCCGCGCAGGGACCTCCCGCCCGGACGTCCTGCGCCACCCGGCCGAGCAGGGCGCCGTAGAGCGGCGAACCGAGGTTCGCGCAGTCCTTCCCCTGCTGTTCGATCATCACAGCGGCGCGTTCGCGGGACATGTGACCTCCAACGGAGATCATCCACGCCCGGCGCCGCGGGCGACAGGAGGCGCGACGGTGAGTCTCGTCACGTCCGAGGCCGGCACGGCTCGCGGGGAGCCGCACCGGCCGGGCGCGGCCCCCCGCGGAGCCGCGCCGGATGACGTCAGACCGACATGCCGTAGGCCGCGCGGACCCGCAGGACGTGCTCGACCAGCGTGATCAGCGTGGACTTGACGGACTCGCGGGAGCGGGCGTCGGTGCGCACGATGGGGACGTGCGGGGCGAGCGCCAGCGCCTCCCGCACCTCGTCCTCGGTGTGCAGGAACTGCCCGTCCCAGCCGTTGATGCCGACCACGAAGGGGAGCTTGGCCTCCTCGAAGTAGTCGATCGCCGGGAAGCCGTCGGCCAGGCGCCGGGTGTCGATCAGCACGACCGCGCCGATGGCGCCGCGCACCAGGTCGTCCCACATGAACCAGAACCGGTGCTGACCCGGCGTGCCGAACAGGTACAGGATCAGGTCGCTGTCCAGCGAGAGGCGGCCGAAGTCCATCGCCACCGTGGTGGTCGCCTTGTTCGGCGTGAGGCCGAGGTCGTCGACACCCGAGCTCGCCTCGGTCATGACCGCTTCCGTGGTCAGCGGGAGGATCTCGGACACGGCGCCCACGAACGTGGTCTTGCCGACGCCGAACCCGCCCGCGACGACGATCTTCGTCGACGTCAGGCCGCCGCGGTTAGAGCCTGCGAAGTCCACTGAGCACCCTTTCGAGCATGTTGAGATCCGGTTGTCCCTGGTCAAGGCGTGGCTGGTGGAGACGGACGAGGCCCTCGTCCGCCATGTCCGCCACCAGCACGCGGGCCACGCCGAGCGGGACCCTCAGCAGCGCCGAGATCTCGGCGACCGACCGGAACGAGCGGCAGAGCCTGATGATGGCGTCCTGCTCGGGGGTGAGCAGGGCCAGCTCCTCGTCCATGATGGACGAGGAGGAGACCAGCGTCTCCATCGCCATGTGATAGCGCGGCTCGGCGCGACCGCCGGTGACCGCGTACGGACGGAACAGGGGCTCCTCGTCCCCGGTTCCGTCAATGCCCAGCAAGGCCCTCTCCTCGTCCGGACGCCGGGGACGGGCGGCAGAGGCGGGCCCCGGGAAGAGTGGACGGAACCTGCGTCATGAGGGTGCCCGCCGGCCCCGCGGCCGTCGCCGCGGTCGTCACTGTGGCCGCGCCCATCAGCGCCCCCGGGAGGACTGGAGCTCGGCCCGAAGCGCCGGGGTGAGCACCTGACCGGCCCGGTCGACGAGGAGGGTCATCTGGTAGGCCACCAAGCCCATGTCGCACTCGGGAGAGGCCAGCACGGCGAGGACGGAGCCGTCGCTGATCGCCATGACGAGCAGCAGGCCGCGCTCCATCTCGACCACGGTCTGGGTGACCGCTCCGCCTTCGAAGACGCGGGAGGCTCCCACGGTCAGGCTGAGCAGACCGGCCGCGACCGCGGCGAGCTGGTCGGCGCGATCGTCCGGGAAACCCTCGGAGCTGGCGATCCGCAGTCCGTCGGCCGACACGACCACCGCGTGCGCGACACCGGGGGTGCCGCGGACGAACTCGGTGATCAGCCAGTCGAACCTGCGGGCCTCGTGGCTCAGGGTAGTCACTGGCCTTCCTCCTTTTCCGCCGCGTTGTCGGCGGTGTCCTCAAATAGTTCCGCACGGCCCCGCCGTACGCCCTGCTGGAAGCTCGACAACCGGCTGCGCACCCGCTCGGCGGAGATGGGCGGCATCGGCGACGACGGTGTGCTGGCCGCGGTGCCGGGCACCAGGTTGGCCTTCGGGGTCCGCTTGGGCAGACCGGCCGAGGTGATCCCGCCGAGGCTGGGATCGCTGGCGGCCTGAGCCGCCTGCCAGCCCGCGTCGGCCGGAGTCTGCCAGTTGTCCGGCACGCGGGCCGGAGCCTGCGCGCTCGCCGGCACCTGGACCGGTTCCCTGACCGGGACCGGGGCCGGGGCCGGGGCCGGGGCCGCGACGCCGACCGCGGGGGTCGGCTCGTCCATCTCCGCGAAGGACTCCTCGGGCTCGAACGGCGCCGCCTCCGCGATCGCCTCCTCGTCCGCGGCGGGTCCCGCCGGAGCCTCGGCGTCGTCGACCCGGCGGAACCAGGCCGACTCGACCGAGGCGAAGATCGGCAGGAATTCCTCCTGCTCGGCCTCCAGGGGGGAGACGCCGACCGCGGGCATCGAGGCGGTGACCGGGTCGTCGTGCGAGGCGGGTCCCCACGCCGAGAAGGAGCTGCCGGCGCTCTCCGGCGCACCGCCCCCGCCGTTCAGGCCGCTCAGACCGCCGCCGGCCTGGCGCTTGGGCAGGGCGGAGGGGGCCTCCGCGCTCTGCACGGGCGCGCCGAACGGCGCGGACGGGACCGGCCCCCGCTGCTCGGGGACCGCGGAATCCGACGAGACCGAGCCGAAGGAAGGCGTCAGCGGAAGAGCGTCCTGCCCGAAGGAGGTCTGGGCGAAGGAGTTGTCGGCGACGGAGTTCTGCCCGAAGGAGCCGCCGACGAGGGAGTTCTGCCCGAACGAACTGCCCGCCAGGGAGTTCTGCCCGAACGAGCCGCCCGCGAGCGAGTTCTGTCCGAAGGAGCTCTGCGAGGCGGACGGGTCGGCGCCCCACGAGGGGGTCGGGACCTGCTGCGCCGCCTGGACGATGATCTCCGGCGGGAAGAGGACCATGGCGATGAGGCCGCCGGCCTCCTGCGGGCGGAGCTGGACGCGGATGCCGTGGCGCAGGGCCAGGCGGCCGACCACGAACAGGCCCATCCGCCGCGACACCGACACGTCCACCACGGGCGGGTCGGCCAGGCGCCGGTTGATCTCGACCAGTTCCTCACCGGTCATGCCGATGCCCGCGTCGCTGACCGCGAGCAGCGCGCCGCCGCCCTCGATCATGCTGCTGGAGACGACGACCTGGCTGGCCCGGGGGGAGAACTGGATGGCGTTCTCCACCAGCTCGGCCACCAGGTGGACGATGTCGTTGGCCGCGCTTCCGGCGACCGAGATCGCCCGGTGCACCTTGACCTGGACCCGCTCGTAGTCCTCGACCTCCGACAGCGAGGCGCGGACGACGTCGACCAGCTTGGCCGGCTGACTGCGCCGGCGGGTCGGCTCGTGGCCCGCGAGGACCAGGAGGTTCTCGGAGTTGCGGCGCATGCGGGTGGCCAGGTGGTCGAGCTTGAACAGGTCGGCCAGGCGGCCGCCGTCCTGCTCGCCCTTCTCCAGACCGTCGATGAGCGAGATCTGCCGCTCCACCAGGGTCTGGGTACGGCGGGAGAGGTTGACGAACATCGCGCTGATGTTGGAGCGGAGTTCGGACTCCTCGGCCGCGAGCCGTACGGCCTGGCGGTGGACCTCGTCGAAGGCCTTGGAGACCTCTCCGATCTCGTCCCGGCTGTCGACGGAGATGGGGGCGACCTCGGGGGTCCGGGTGTCTCCGGAGACCCGCAGCTGGCGCACCACCTCGGGGAGCTTGAATCCCGCGACGTCCAGCGCCTCGGCGCGCAGACGGCGCAGCGGGAGGACCATCGAGCGGGCGATGATGACGGTGAGACCGAGGACCAGCAGGAGCAGGGCCAGGATCAGCCCCGCCGCGACGATCGCGTTGCGCTGCTCGGTGTCCTCGAGCTCACGGGCCCGGGTGAGCACATCGGTGGCGACCTTCTTCTCCACCTGCTTCATCCGGTCGAGGACCGCGCTGTTGTCGTTGAACCACTGCTTGACCTCGCTGAGATCGCTCAGCAGGCGGCCCGTGGTGTTGGGGTTGCTGGCCAGGGCGATCGCCTTGGACTTCGTCAGCTCGGCCCGGTGCACCCGCTCGTCGACCAGAGTGGTGCTCAGGAGCTGGCCGTTGGTGGCGCCCGCCTCGATGGCGAACTCGGTCTTGCGCTCCGCCAGGCGCGACCGGGAGGCGATGAACTCCTCGATCTGCTGGGGCGTGATCAGCGAGGGCGCGTAGTAGCCGGCCAGCAGGCGGGCCCGCTGCCGGGACACCTCTTCCTTGGCGTAGGCCAGCGCGCTGAGCCCGCGGGAGTCACCGGTGATGGAGGGGTCCTCACCGACCACCGAGAGCTCCTCGTGCAGCTGGAGCAGCGGCTGGATCAGCTTGGTGTAGCTCTCGGCGCGGCTCGTGCCCGGCAGCTCACGGGTCTGCTTGAGGCTGTCGAGCTGATACCGGGCGTCCCGGGCGGCCTTGACCGCACGGGGGCCGTAGGAGTCGTCGATCGCCTGCAGGTCCAGCTGGACCTTCTTGAGCAGGTCGTCGACCGTCTTCTCCTGGGCCTCGGCGCCGGCCACCAGGGTCTTGTTCGTCGGCGGGAACGACGCCCAGGCGCTCCGGTCACGTTCCAATCCCATGGCCTGCGCCAGGTCGCGCAGCCGCTCGGAGTATTCCGCGGCGGAGGCCGTGCGCTGATACACCGCGACGCTGTCGATCGAGGCGACAACGCGCGTTCCGGCGAGCACGACGCCCACCGCGGTCGGCACCAGGATCAGCGCCGTCAGACGCGTTCGCACGCGCCAATTTCGCAAACCGAATCGGGCGGCAGGCCGCTTGCCGCGGTCTCGCACCGATGCGCGTTCGCTATCGGTAGGTCCCGTCGTCACCGCTCTCGCTACCCTTCACCATCACGACATGAGTGGTCATCATCAGACCATACGTTCACGGGACAGAACCGACATAACCGACAAACCGGACTTAATCGTTACAAAGGTGACGAGAGACTGATTTCTTATGGTTATCGCAACGCCGCAAGTACCTGATCTCTCACCTGTGCACGCTGGGCCTCATCCGTGAGGGGACGCCCGGCCCTGTCGACCACGTAGAAGACATCCACCGCCTCTGCGCCGAGAGTCTCAACGCGCGCGGCGCGTACGTCAAGACCACATTCGCCGAACGCTCTGCCAATTCGCCACAATAGCCCCGGTCGGTCGTGCGCGCGTACTTCTATGACCGTTGCGGTGTGAGATGCGTCATCGACCAGGGTCACGCGCGGCGGGGCGACCGGCACCCGGGCCGGGCGCATCGAACGCGCCCTCCTGGCCAGGCGTTGCTCGATGTCGAGCCGGCCGGCCAGGACCAGGCGCAGATCGGCCTCCAGCGTCGCCGGGTCGGGCGGCGAGCCGTACTCCGGGACGACCGAGAACTCGATGACGGCGGTGGATCCCGCGGAGGCCGCCGAGGCCGCCCGCACCACCATGCGGTGCGCGGCCAGCACCCCGGCCGCGTGCCAGAGCAGCCCCGCCCGGTCGGGCGCGACCACGGTGACCGCTCCCCCGTTGACCCGGATCGCGCCGCCGCCGTGCCGGGCCAGGGACGCCTGCCCGGGAGAGAGCGAGGGCGCGGGCGGGAGCGGGGTGCCCGAGAGCACCGACCGCGTCCGGCGCACCAGGTCGGCGACCAGGGAGGCCTTCCAGGCGTTCCACGCGGCCGGCCCGGTGGCGTTGCCGTCGGCCACGGCCAGGGCCGCGAGCAGTTCCAGGACCTCGCGCGAGCCGACCGCCTCGGCCACCCGGGAGATCGTCACCGGGTCGTCCAGGTCGCGGCGGGTGGCGGTCTCCGGCAGCAGCAGGTGGTGGCGGACCACGGTCTCCACGACCTCGACGTCCGCCGGGGGCAGGCCCATCCGGACGGCGATGTCACGGGCCACGACCGCGCCGGTGGTGGAGTGGTCGCCGGGATAGCCCTTGCCGATGTCGTGCAGGAGCGCGCAGATCAGCAGCAGGTCGGGCCGGGAGACCTCGCGCGTGAACGCCGCGGCCCCGGCGGCGGCCTCGATCAGGTGGCGGTCGACCGTGTAGCGGTGCACCGGGTTGCGCTGCGGGCGGTGCCGTACCCGCTCCCAGTCCGGGAGGAGCCGGACCAGCACCCCCGCCTGGTCCAGCTCCTCCCAGACCGGCACCGCCGCACGCCCGGCGCCCAGCAGGGCGACCAGCGCGTCCCGCGCCTCGTCCGGCCAGGGCACCGGGAGCGGCGGCGACTGGGCGGCCAGCGTGTTCACGGTGGCCGGAGCGAGCGGCAGCCCCGCCTCGGCGGCGGCCGCCGCCGCGCGGAGCACGAGCACGGGGTCCTTGCGCGGGTTGACCCCGCGGGCCAGCACCACCTCGCCGCCGTGCTCCACCACTCCGTCGGCGAGCGGGCGGCGGCCCCTCGGCGCGGGGCCCGACAGCAGCCGGTCCACGGTGCGCCAGGTGGCGTCGAAGGCGTGCGCGATCGTCCGGCCCGCCTCCGCGAGCCTGCGCATCAGCGCCTCGGCGTCGAGCAGCCCCAGCGTCCCGGCGACCGCGTCCTGCTCCTGCAGGACCAGCCGGTCGGCGCCGCGCGCGGTCACCAGGTGCAGGCCGTGCCTGATGTCGAGCAGCAGCTCGTACGCCTCGCGGACCCGGGGGCCGGGAGCCGAGGCCACCCAGGCCGCCGCCACGGCCTGCATCGCCTGCACGTCGCGGAGCCCGCCCCGCGCGTCCCGCAGATCCGGTTCGAGCAGGAACGCCAGCTCGCCGCTGGTCTCCACGCGGCGGCTGGCGGCCTCCCGCAGCTCGCCCAGGCGGCGCCGGGAGTCGGCCCGCCACTCGGCGAGCACGGTCTCGCGCGCGGCCCGCGTCAGCTCCGGGTCCCCCGCCACGTGCCGGGCCTGGATCAGCCCGAGCACCGCCTTCAGATCCTCCCGCGCGACCTTGGCGGCCTCGTCCACGGTCCGCACCGAGTGGTCCAGGCCGATCCCGGAGTCCCAGACCGGGTACCAGATCCGGTCCGCGATGCGCGCGACGTCCTCCCGGCCGTCGTGCAGCAGGACCAGGTCCAGATCACTGCCCGGGGCGAGCTCCGAACGCCCCAGGCTCCCAACCGCGACGAGCGCGACCCCGCTCAGGGCGCCGCGCTCGTCCGTACCTCTCGTTCCCCCGTTGTTCCCGTACGGCGTGCCGCAGGCGGTCCGGAGCAGGTCCGTCAGCCAGCGGTCGATGTCCGCGGCCCGCTCCTTGCGGGCCGCGGCGTACGAGCGAGTGTCGCCTCTCACCGGTCAGAGCGCCTCGGGCCCGCGCTCCCCGGTACGGACCCGGATCACCGTGTCCACCGGGACCGACCAGACCTTGCCGTCACCGATCTTGCCGGTCTGCGCCGCCTTGACGATGACGTCGATCACGTCCTCCGCGTCGTCCTCCTCGGCCAGCACCTCCAGCCGGACCTTGGGGACCAGGTCCACCTGGTACTCGGCGCCGCGGTAGACCTCGGTGTGGCCGCGCTGGCGGCCGTACCCGCTGGCCTCGCTGACCGTCATTCCCTTGACCCCGAACTGCTCCAGGGCCGCCTTCACGTCATCGAGCTTGAAGGGCTTGATGACCGCCGTGATCAGTCTCATGCGTCCACCTTCTTGTCTGCCGGGGCCGCCACCGCGCCGTTCGGGGCCGCCACGCCCGAGGCGTGGAAGGTGCCCAGGTCGTAACCGGTCTCGGCGTGGGTGGTGATGTCGATGCCCGCGACCTCGTCCTCAGCGGTGATCCGGAAGCCGATCGTCTTGTCGATGATCTTGCCCAGGATGTACGACACGATGAAGGAGTAGGCGCCGACCGCGACCGGGCCGAGGACCTGCAGCCCGAGCTGGGTCCAGCCGCCGCCGTAGAACAGGCCCTTGTTCTGGCCGTCCAGGAAGGGGTAGGCCGCCACGAAGCCGAGCGCCACCGCGCCGATCACGCCGCCGACCAGGTGAACGCCCACCACGTCGAGGGAGTCGTCGTAACCGAGCTTGTACTTCAGGCTGACCGCGTAGGCGCAGGCGGCGCCGGCCAGCAGGCCGATCAGCATCGCGGCCCAGGGGTCGACGAAACCGCAGGCCGGGGTGATGGCGACCAGACCGGCGACCGCGCCGGAGGCGACGCCCAGCGAGGTGGCGTGGCCGTCGCGCATCTTCTCCACGACGAGCCAGGCGCCCGCCGCGACGGCGGTGGCGATCTGAGTGTTCATGAACGCCAGGCCGGCGGTGCCGTCGGCCGCCAGCTCGGAACCCGCGTTGAAGCCGAACCAGCCGAACCAGAGCAGACCCGCGCCCAGGAGCACCAGGGTGAGGTTGTGCGGGCGCATCGGCTCCTTGCGCCAGCCGGCGCGCTTGCCGAGCACCAGGGCCAGGGCCAGGGCCGCGGCGCCGGCGTTGATGTGCACGACCGTGCCGCCGGCGAAGTCCTCGATGCCCAGCTGCGTCAGCCAGCCGCCGCCCCACACCCAGTGGGCGACCGGGAAGTACACGATCGTCGCCCAGATGACGCTGAAGACCACCCAGGCGCCGAACTTGGCGCGGTCGGCGATCGCACCGCTGATCAGCGCGACGGTGATGATCGCGAAGGTCAGCTGGAAGGCGGAGAAGACCATCATCGGGAACGTGTCGTTGTAGGCGACCTCGTTGACGCCCATCAGCCCGATGTTGTCGAGCCCACCGACGATCTTGTTGAGGAAGCCGTCGCCCTCGCCGACCGTGTCGAACGCGAGCGAGTACCCGAAGAGGACCCAGGTGATCGTCACCGTGATGATGCTGACGAACGACATCATCATCATGTTCAGGACGCTCTTGGCCCTGGTCATGCCCCCGTAGAAGAACGCGAGACCCGGAGTCATGAGCAGCACGAGTGCGGTGCTTATGAGCATCCAGGCAGTGGAGCCGCTATCGATCTTCATTCGACGCGACCCTCCTTCCGATTGGCGTGTGGCCGGTTGCACAGTCGCAGTGGACGCTTCCAGGGCTCCTTCGACCGGCCGCGCACTGACGTTCCTGCAGGGTTGGGTCGCCTCGCCCGCGACGCCTCACGGCGTTCCGGTCCGGCTTCCTCTCCCGTGCGCCACAGCGTGTTCTCCCGTGGTTTCGGGCCACGACCTTGCGTGTTTCACATCTGTGAATCTCGGGGGGATGGTGTTTCGGCCTTGTTTCGGACACGTCACTCCATGACTCGTACATGTCCGGAACATGCCCGGGGCCGCTTCGCCCGGAAGTCGGGAAGGGCTCGGCGGCCCGCCGCGCCGGCGCCCGGCCGGACCTCACCCGGCCAGGTGCCTGCGCAGGTGCGGCAGAAGGTCGGCGGCGCGCTCGTCGGGGAAGAAGAGCCTGCCGCCCTCGATCTCGACGACCTCCTCGACGCCCGGAATGGTGTCGCGCAGCCAGCGGGCCCGGTCGAGGCCGAAGAAGACGTCGTCCGTCCCCCACGCCACCAGCGTCGGCACGGTCAGCGCGGCGAGCTCCGCCGCTATGGCGATGAGGTCCTTGGCGTCCAGCGCGACCAGCATGCGCTCGAAGGCCCGGCCTCCCTCCGGGGTGCCGAAGATCGGCCGCATGTACGCCTCGACGAGGGCCCCGGGGTCCTCGATGCGCTGGTAGCCCTGCCCGTAGACGGTGGCCGCGATCAGCTCCGGCCGGTCGAGCGCCGCGGCGGCCAGCGGGGCCAGCTCGCCCCTGGCGGCCAGCTCGACGGTGGGCTTGAACGCCTCGGGCGGCAGGTCGTCGTGCACGTCGCAGTTGGTGAGCGTGAGCGTGCGGAGCCGTCCGGTGTGCCTGACCGCGAAGATCTGAGCCACCGCGCCGCCCGTGTCGTTGGCGACCAGATCCACCTGGTCGAGCCCCAGCCTCGCGCAGAACTCCTCCAGCACCTCGGCGAGCGCCGGCAGGGAGAGGTCGTCGCGGGCCCGGCTCCGGCCGTGGAGCGGAAGGTCCAGCGCGATGCAGCGGCGTTCGTCCTTGAGCCCGGCGATGACGTTGCGCCACAGGTGGGAGCCGGTGCCGACGCCGTGCACGAACAGCGTGGCCGCCCCCTCGCCCACGTCGACGTAGCCGAGGTCGCCGATCGTCTTCTCGTACGCGCTCAGGTTCATTGAAGCCTCCGTTTGGATACCGACCGTCGGTCTGCAAAATTACCGACCGATGGTCGGTATGTCTAGAGTGGTTCCATGAACCTCAAGGCCCGGCGCGGCGCGGCCACCCGCGACCAGCTCATCGCGATCGCCACCCGGCTGTTCGCCGAGCACGGTTACGAGGGCGCCTCGATCGAGGCCGTCCTGCAGGAGTCGGGGCTGAGCAAGGGCGCGCTCTACCACCACTACGCGGGCAAGGACGCGCTGTTCGAGGCCGTGCTGGAGTCGGTCGAGGCGGACGCGGGAGCGAAGATCGCCGAGGCCGTTCGGGAGATCGACGACCCGGCCGAGGCCCTGCGCACCGGCGTTCTGACCTGGATCCGGCTGGCCGGAGACCCCGTGATCCGGCGGATCGTCCTGATCGACGCGCCCTCGGTCCTCGGCTGGGAGCGCTGGCGAGCCCTGGAGGAACGCCACGCGTTCGGCATGCTGAAAGCCGCCCTCCACGCCACCGGGGCGCTGCCGGAGGACCAGGTGGACCTGCACGCGCACGTGCTGCTGGCGGGGATCAACGAGATCGCCCTGCTCGTCGCGCGATCGGGGGACGGGGGGAACGCCGAGGCGGTCGTCGGGGAGCTCCTCCGGCGGCTGCTGCGGACGGGCTGAAGGCCTCCCGCGGAGCTGTCCGGCAGGACGACGCGCGCCGCCCGGGTTCCGCCGGTCGCGGATCTTCGGGTTCCGCCGGTCACGGCCCTCCGATTCCGTCGGTCACGGCCTTCGGGTTCTGTCGGTGGCGGACCCTACGATGACGGCATGATCATTGTTTCCGGCTGGCTCGCCGTCGATCCGGAGGTCCGGAACACCTATCTGCGGAGCTGCGTGAGCGTGGTCGAGCAGGCCCGCTCCTCCTCCGGCTGCCTCGACTTCGCGGTGAGCGCCGACCTGGTCGACGCCGGGCGGATCAACGTCTACGAGAGATGGGAGTCCGAGGAGGCCCTCGACGCCTTCCGGAGCTCCGGGCCGGATGACGAGCAGACGTCGATGATCCGCGACGCCGAAGTCCTCCGATATCAGATATCCGGATCCGGCCCGCCCTGATCCGGCCGCCCGGGACGCGCGGCGGATCCGCTCCAGCCGTGAACCTCCCGCGGCCGGGAGCGCCTTCCGGCGGCATGCGGTCACCTCGCCCCGCGAGGCGCGCCCTCGGCCCGCGGGCCGGGAAAACCGGTTGGCCGCCGCCGGGCGGCGACCGATACTGCCGGAGTGTTCTCCGATGCCGACGCCGCAGAGCTTTACGACCTCCAGTACCCCTGGGATGTCGCGCGTTATCCCGGTGACGCGTTCTACCACGACCTCGTGATGAAGGCGGAGGCCGTGCTGGACGTGGGCTGCGGGACGGGCGGCATGCTGCGCCACGCCCGGGAGTGCGGGCACCCCGGGCGGCTGGTCGGGCTGGATCCGGACCCGGCGGCGCTGGAACGGGCCCGGCGGCGCGCCGACGTCGAGTGGGTGGCGGGCGTCGCCGCGGAGGCGGCCTGGGATCGCGAGTTCGACCTGGCGACGATGGCCGGCAACGCGTTCCAGTGCCTGGTGGGCGACGACGAGCTGCGGGCCTCGCTGACCGCGATCCGGGCGGCGCTGCGCAACGGCGGCGGGTTCGCCTTCGAGACGCGGCACCCGCAGGCGCGAGCCTGGGACGACTGGAACCCGTCGAACGCCTCCCGGGTCGAGTACGCGACCGGCCGCACCCTGAGCGTCGCGCACCACGTCGAGTCGGTCGTCGGTGACGTCGTGACGTTCACCGAGACGGTCAGCGATTCGGACGGCGCCGTCCTGCGCGTCGACCGTACGAGCCTGCGCTTCCTGGACGTGCCCGCGCTGGGGGCGTTCCTGAGCGAGGCCGGTTTCGCCGTCGAGGCGCAGTACGGCGACTGGCGGCGCGGTCCCGTCACCGGCGCCAGCCGTTCGATCGTCACGGTCGCCCGCCGGAACTGACGGAACGGCGCGCCCGCCGGCGCGGCGGACGCGCCGCTCGCGGCGCACGGGAGATCAGGCGGCCATGGCCATCTTGCGCAGGCGGGCCAGGGCGTCGCGCTCGATGCGGCGGGCGCGGTCGCGGCCGATGCCGTAGCGCTCGCCGACCTCGGTCAGGGTGTGCTCGCGGCCGTCGATCAGGCCGTAGCGCCAGCGGAGCATCTCGCGGGTCTGGCCCTCCAGGCCGGTCAGCCACTGCTCCAGGCGCTCGCGGTCCAGGATCTCCATGGCCTGCTGCTCGGGGTCCGCCCACGTCTCATCGGCGATCATGTCGCCGAGCTCGGTCTCGTCCTCGTCGCCCACGCCCAGCTGGAGGGAGACCGGGTCGGAGGCCCAGCGGCGCAGCTCGCGGACCCGCTCGATCGGCAGCTCCAGGACCGCCGACAGGTCGGCGTCCGTCGGCTCCTGGTCGAACTCGGCCAGCATGTCCCGGCGGACCCGCATCAGGCGGGTCATCTGCTCCCCCGCGTGGGTGGGCAACCGGACCGGGCGGGCCTGCTCGTGAATCGCGCGGCCCACGGACTGGCGAATCCACCACGTGGCATAGGTCGAGAACTTGTAACCCCGTCGATAGTCGAATTTCTCCACCGCGCGGACCAGGCCCAGGTTCCCCTCCTGCACCAAATCGATCAACGGCATTCCCCGTCCCGAATATTTGCGCGCGACCGCCACCACAAGACGTAGATTGGCCTGGATGAACTCATCCTTGGCCCGCTGTCCCGAAATAGCCAGTCGTTCAAGCTCCTCGTCGGCCGCGTCCCCGATCCGCGGCTCCGTCAGCCCGCCGTCCAGCAACTGCTCCGCGAACAGGCCGGCCTCGATCCGCTTCGCGAGATCGACCTCTTCCTCCGCGGTCAGCAGGGGGACCCTCCCGATCTCCGCCAGGTAGGTCCCCAGCAGGTCCCGATCCGAGACATGCTGGTCCTGCGTGCGATTCCCCGTCGGCCTTGCCATCCGATGGCACCTCGTTCCGCCTGCTTATGACGTATCCACCCCGCTCGCTCAAGACCCCGCGCGCAACGGACACGTCGCTTGCCCAATCAACGTCCATGCCTGGGCAAAGATTCCCTAAAGAACTACGCCCGCAGAATGGTTTCGTTTTCCTCCTCAAGGAGGATGTCGCGGCGCGCCGGGGAATCATCCGGAGCCGGCGGGAGCACCGCGGCGATCAGGCGACGCGGCGGCCCTCCTTCCACACCTGGGTCACCAGCGGCACCCCGGGCCGGTAGGCCAGGTGCACGTAAGAAGGCGCCTCCAGGATGACCAGGTCGCCCCGGGCGCCGCGCCGGAGCACTCCGACGTCCGTACGGCGCAGCGCCTGGGCCCCGCCCCGGGTGGCGGCCCTGATCGCCTCCAGCGGGGTCATCCCCATCTCCCGCACGGCCAGCGCCACGCAGAACGGCATGGACGAGGTGAAGGACGAGCCCGGGTTGCAGTCGGTCGCCAGCGCGACGGTGACCCCGGCGTCCAGCAGGCGACGGGCCTCGGGGTACGGCGAGCGGGTGGAGAACTCCGCGCCGGGCAGCAGGGTGGCGACCACCCCGGCCGAGGAGAGCGCCGCGATGTCGGCGCCGGTGAGGTGCGTGCAGTGGTCGGCCGAGGCGGCGCCCAGTTCGGCGGCTATCGACACGCCCGGGCCGTGGCCGAGCTGGTTGGCGTGCACGCGCGGGAGCAGCCCGGCCTTGATCCCGGCGGTCAGGATCTCCCTGCTCTGGTCGGCGTCGAACGCGCCGCGTTCGCAGAAGACGTCCACCCACTTGGCGTGGGGCGCGCAGGCGGCGAGCATCTCCCCGGTGACCGTGCGGACGTAGTCGTCGGCGGACGAGGCGTCCGGGGGGACGACGTGCGCGCCCAGGTAGGTGGTCTCCTCGGTGAAACCGCGGGCGATCTCCAGGGAGCGGCGCTCGTCGGCGACGGTGAGGCCGTACCCGCTCTTGATCTCGACGGTGGTGGTGCCCTGGGCGAGCATCTCGGCGACCAGCGCGGCCGTCCGGGCGACGAGGAGGGCGTCGCCGGCCGCGCGGGTCGCCGCGACCGTGGTGCGGATGCCCCCGGCGGTGTAGCGCTCCCCCGACATGCGGGCGGTGAACTCGGCGGTGCGGTCCCCGGCGAAGACCAGGTGGGCGTGGCTGTCGACGAACCCGGGGATCACGCAGCGGCCGTCCACGTCCACGCGCTCGTCCGCGCCCGGGTCGTCGCCGGAGCGGCCGATCCAGGCCACCCGGCCGTCCTCGACGACGAGGGCGGCGTCGAGGATCTCCTCCCGGTCGGGGTCTCCGGTGTACAGCAGGCCGATCCGGTCGAACAACGTGCTCATCGCTGGTTCACCGCTCCTCGTCCGCCCCTGGGGCCTTCGGTTGTCACACTTTCTCCCGGCGCGCCTCGGCGATCGCCTCGCCGAGCATCCTGCCCACGTCGCCGAGGACGTGCCGGCCCTCGGCGACCACCTGGCGTCCGCTCGAGACCACGGAGTGCACGTCGGCCGCCGTGGCGGCGAAGACGACGGTCTCGGCGGCGGGGCCGCCGCCCGCGGTGCGGACCGAGTCGAGCCGGACCGAGACGAGGTCGGCCCAGGCTCCCGGGCAGAGGATGCCGCCGTCGGGGAAGCCGAGGGAGGCGTGCCCGGCGGCGGTGGCGGCCTGGATCAGCTCGGCGGCCCGCCAGTGGCCGCGCCGCTCGGTCGCCAGCCGCTCGTCCAGCTCGACCGCGCGGGCCTCCTCGAACAGGTCGACGACCGCGTGGCTGTCGGAGCCGAGGGTGATCGGCGACCCCGCGTCGGACATCGCCCGCGCCGGGCCGATGCCGTCGGCCAGGTCGCGCTCGGTCGTGGGGCACATGCACACGTACGTCTTGGACTGGCCGAGCAGCGCGACGTCCACGTCGGAGACGTGCGTGGCGTGCACGGCGGTCGTGCGGGGGCCGAGCACGCCGTGCTCGTGCAGGACCTGGACGGGGGTGGCGGAGTACAGCTCCACGCAGGCGGCGTTCTCGGCCCGCTGCTCGGAGACGTGGGCGTGCAGCGGGACCGCGTGGTGGTGGGAGAAGGCGGCGACCACGCCCATGTGCTCGGCGGGGACCGCGCGGACCGAGTGGACGGCGGCGCCGATCTCCACCTCCCGGTCCCCGGCGTAGGCGGAGGCGAGGGCCTCCGCGCGCACGGCCCACCGTTCGGCGTCCCCGTCGCCGAAGCGGAGCTGGGCGCCGGTCAGCGGCTTCCCCGCCCCCGCGGTCAGGTAGCAGGCGTCCAGCAGGGTGATCCGCAGGCCCGCCTCCCGGGCGGCCTGGACCAGCGCGTGCCCCATGGCGTTCGGGTCGTCGTACGGCGTGCCGCCCGGCGCGTGGTGCAGGTAGTGGAACTCCCCGACGCATGTGACGCCGGCCAGCGCCATCTCGGCGAACGCCGCCCTGGCCAGCCGGAGGTAGGAGTCGGGGTCGAGTGTCTGGGCCACGCCGTACATCTGCTCGCGCCAGGTCCAGAAGGTGCCCTTCTCCGCCTGGGTGATGCCGCGCAGGGCCCGGTGGAAGGCGTGCGAGTGGGCGTTGGCGAGGCCGGGCAGGGTCAGGCCGGCCAGCCGGACCGCTCCGGGGGGCGGCTCGCCCACGCCCGGCGTGACGTCGGCGATCCGCGCGCCCTCCACCTCGACGAGGACGCCCGCGACGACCTCGCCCGGCGGCAGCCAGGCCAGCTCGCACCAGTAGGTCAGCTTCGGCACAGGTCCTCCAGGACGGCTGCGAGGGCGGTGACCCCCAGACGACAGTCGGACTCCTCCGCGTGTTCCTCCGGGGAGTGTGAGATGCCCGTTGGATTGCGGACGAACACCATCGCGCTCGGAACCCCCGCCGCCGCGAGGATCCCGGCGTCGTGCCCGGCCCCCGTCGGCAGCGCCGGCGCGGCCGCGGGGCGGGCGAGCGCGGCGCCGGCCACGGCCGCGAGGCGGTCGCGCAGGACCGCGTCGAAGTCGACGACCGGGGTCCAGGACTCGGTGCTCACCTCCGCCCCGGAGAACGCGGTCAGCTCGGCGACCAGCGCGCGGACCGCGCCCTCGTCGCCGCCGCGGGCGTCCAGCCAGGCGCTGACCAGGCCGGGGACGGCGTTGGCGTTGCCGGGCGAGACGCGGAGCTTGCCGAAGGTGGCGACCACGCCGGCGCGCTCGGCGAGCTCGCGGGCGTGGAGCACGGTCCGGGCGAAGGGCAGCGTGGGGTCGTCGCGGTCGGCCAGGCGGGTGGTGCCGGCGTGGTTGGCCTGGCCGTGGAAGTCGAACCTCCAGCGCCCGTGCGGCCAGATGGCGCTCGCCACGCCGACCGGGTCCCCGGTGTGCACGAGCTCCCGGCCCTGCTCGACGTGGAGCTCGACGAAGACGCCAACGTGCCCGAGGGTCTCGGGGTCCCGGCCGAGCACGGCGGGGTCGCGCCCGGCGCGGCGGAGCACCTCGGCCATGGAGTCGCCCTCGTCGTCGGTCAGGCCGCGGGCCCGGTCGGGGTCGAGGACCCCGGTGAGCAGCCGGGAGCCCATGCACGGCACGCCGAAGCGGGCGCCCTCCTCGTCGGTGAAGCAGGCGATCCCCAGCGGCCGGCCGGGTTCGAACCCCCGGGCCGCCAGGACGTCGAGGGCGGCGAAGGCGGACACGATCCCGAGGGGGCCGTCGAAGGCGCCGCCCTGCCGCACCGAGTCGAGGTGGCTGCCGGTGACGACCCCGGGGCGGCCCGAGGGGTCGCCCCACCACGCCCAGAGGTTGCCGTTGCGGTCCTCGCGCACGTCGAGGCCGCGCCGGGCGGCCTCCTGCCGGAACCACTCGCGCAGTTCCAGGTCGGCGGACGACCACGCGTCGCGCAGGTAGCCCCCGGTCCGGCCGTCGCGTCCGAGGCGCTCGATGGCGCCCCACATCTCGTCGAACACCCCTCCATTATCTGAATGAATCCATTCATTCGCCAGCCGGGGCGGTCCCCGCCTCATACCGATCCGGCACCGGTCCCGCTCCGGCCGTACCGGTCCGGCCCCGGAGAACGCCCCCGGGGAACGGCCGGAGAACGGTCCCGGGCAACGGCCCCGGGAAGGCCCGGGAGAGCCTATGGAGATGCAAAGGATCACTTAAGGCGCTGTTAAGGCCCCGCCTGCCAGCATTTCCGACCGGGCGAACCGTCTCCCCGGCCTATGCCGTCCAGCCGTACAGAGGAGTGATCGAGTGTCGAGACAGCGCATCATGGCGGGCCTCGCCGTCACGGCGGCCGCGAGCGCGCTGACGGTCGCCGTGCAGGCGTCCCCCGCCGCCGCGGCGGACTGCGCGGCGGCGTGGAGCTCCGCGAAGGTGTACACGGGCGGGATCTCCGCCTCCCACAAGGGCCGCAACTGGACCGCGAAGTGGTGGACCCAGAACGAGACGCCCGGCTCCTCCGACGTCTGGGCGGACAAGGGGGCCTGCGGCGGCGCCACGGCCCCGTCCCCGGCGCCCACCTCCTGCGACCATCCGAACTGGGTGGCCGGGAAGTCGTACGCCGCGGGCGCCGTCGTGAGGTACACCAACGGCAAGTACTACCGGGCCGAGCACGCCAACCCCGGCTACGACCCGACCATCAGCACCTGGTACTGGAAGCCGTACGCCTGCGGCTCCGCCACGCCGGCGCCCACCCCCACGCCGACCTCCAACCCCACCACCCCGGCCCCGGGCGGCTTCGTGGTCAGCGAGGCGCAGTTCAACCAGATGTTCCCGAACCGGAACTCCTTCTACACCTACAAGGGCCTGACCGCCGCGCTGAGCGCCTACCCCGCCTTCGCCAAGACGGGCACCGACACCACCCGCCGGCAGGAGGCCGCCGCCTTCCTGGCCAACGTCAACCACGAGACCGGCGGCCTGGTTCACATCGTCGAGCAGAACACCGCCAACTACCCGCACTACTGCGACACGAGCCAGTCCTACGGCTGCCCGGCCGGCCAGGCCGCCTACTACGGCCGCGGCCCGATCCAGCTCAGCTGGAACTTCAACTACAAGGCCGCCGGCGACGCGCTCGGCATCGACCTGCTGCGCAACCCCAACCTGGTGCAGAACGACGCCGCGGTGGCCTGGAAGACCGCACTCTGGTACTGGAACACCCAGAGGGGCCCGGGCACCATGACCCCGCACGACGCCATCGTCAACGGACGCGGCTTCGGCGAGACGATCCGCAGCATCAACGGCTCGCTGGAGTGCGGCGGCCGCAACCCCGCCCAGGTGCAGAGCCGGGTGAACTCCTACCAGAAGTTCACGCAGATCCTGGGCACCACCCCGGGCTCCAACCTGACCTGCTGATCCGCTCGACCCCCTCGGACGCCGCCCCCGCGTGACGAGGGAGGGAGCGGCCCCCGCGGAGGCGCCCTCACCGGCCTTCCGCGGGGGCCGTTCCCGTGGGCGTCCTGGGGAGGGCACGGCCGGCGCGGGCAGCGCCCTCCCCGGGCGTCCCGTCAGTTCACGGGTCCGCCCGACGGGCGGACGGTGATCTCGGTGAGGTGGGCGTCCGGGGTCGCGGTCACCGCCGTCAGCACGGCCCGGGCCACCGAGTCCGGGTTCAGGTATTTCTCGGGCTCGTAGGGGCCCTTCTCCTGGTCGCGCACCCCGCGCTGCATGTCGGTGTCCACCCGCCCCGGGTAGACCGTGGTCACACGCAGGCCGGGCTCCTCCAGCCGGAGCGCGTCGGCGAAGGCGCGCAGCGCGAACTTGCTGGCGGCGTAGGTGCCCCACCCCACGTTGGCCCGCTGTCCGGCCCCCGAGTTGATCAGCACGACCTGGCCGCCCGCGGCGCGCAGGGCGGGCAGCAGCAGCCGGGTCAGCTCGGCCACCGCGATCACGTTGATCTCCATCGTGCGCCGCCAGACCTCGGCCGGGGTCTCGCCGATCCGGCCCAGCGGCGCCACTCCCGCGCTGTGCACCAGCACGTCGAGCCGGTCGATCCCGGCGACGTCCGCCTCGGTCACCGCGGTCAGCTCCACCGGCCAGGACCGCCCTGCCGGCACCTCCGCGCAGGTCTTGGCCAGCGCCTCGCGGTCTCGGCCGCCGAGCAGCAGGTCGTGCGTGGGAGCCAGGGCGCGGGCGACGGCTGCGCCGACCCCGCGGGAGGCTCCGGTGATCAGGGCGGTGGGGCGTTCGGACATGACCCAAGCCTATTGCGGCCGGAACGTGTCGGGCCCGGGACGCACCAGGGTGAGCGCATAGACCTCATGCGGATAGCGGTGATCATCCGGCCGGACCCTGACCTCCTCGGCGGCGGCCTCTATGATCACACATCGGTACCACTCCCCGTCCTGGCGGAACTCCCAGGGCCGCATCAGCACCTCCAGCCCGAATCGACGGACTTCCTCCCGGGCCCCCTCCTGCGTGCACGGCCCGCCGAGCGGGTAGCCGAACACGGTCAGCGGCTCCCATCCTCCGTCCGTCTCGCGAACGAAACCGACCAGGGCACCGTCGTCATCGCGTCTGATCTCTCGCATGATTGACACTATATACAAATTAGAATACAAATTTGTATATGTCCTCTACGCGGATCCTGATCCTCGGCGTCCTCCTCGACGGCCCGCTCCACGGCTATGAGGTACGGCGCCGCCTTGAGCTCATGGGCACCCATCACTGGGCGAACGTCGCCTACGGCTCGATCTACCACGGCCTCGGCAAGATGGCTGACGAGGGTCTGCTGGAGCGGGTGGAAGAGGGCAAGGGCGGCAAAACCGTATACGGGCTCACCGACACCGGCCGGGCCGAGTTCATGCGAGGACTGCTCAGCCACTGGTGGGAGGTCAAGCCGATCGTCGACCCGTTCCAGGTGGCGCTGACCTTCATGAACCGGCTCTCACAAGCCGAGCTGACCTCCGCCATGGAGGCGAGGGCAGTCCAGCTCCGGTTCTCGATCGAGATGGTCACCCGCGCGATAGGCGGCAAACAGGCCTACGGCGCCCCCCCGCACATCGACGAGTGTCTGCGGCTCAACATCCTGCAGCTACAGGCCCAGCTCACCTGGGTCGAGGAAGCCGCCGGGAAGGTCCGCCGGGGCGAGTTGCCCTGAGACCCGTGGCGGACAGGGAGGGCTCCCTCCCTCCCACCGGCCCGCAGGCCTTTCGCGGTGGGCCCCGAGGGGTCCGCGCACAAAAACCACTTGCCCCTCCCACAGCGGAAGGGTTCATGCTCGACATTCCCCGACGTACGGAGAACCCATGATCATCGAAGCTCATGACCTGCGTAAAACCTTCGTCGCCAAGCGCGGGCGGGGCAAGACCGAGGAGGTCGAGGCCGTGCGGGGCATCGACCTGTCCGTCGACGAGGGCGAGATCTTCGCCTGCCTCGGCCCGAACGGCGCGGGCAAGACCACCACGGTCCGGATGCTCGCGACCTTCACCATCCCCACCTCGGGCACCGCCCGGGTGGCCGGGTTCGACGTGGTGAAGGAGGCCGCCAAGGTCCGGGAGAAGATCGGCTACGTCGGCCAGGCCGGCGGCGTGGACGACAACGCCCCGGGCCGGGAGAGCCTGGTCCTGGCCGGGCGCATCGCCGGGCTCTCCCGCAAGGACGCGCTGGCCCGCGCCGAGGAGCTGTTCGCCGCCTTCAGCCTGAGCGAGATCGCCGACCGCCCGGTGAAGACCCTCTCCGGCGGCCAGAAGCGGCGCTTCTCCCTGGCCATCGGGCTGGTGAACCGGCCGCCGCTGGTCTTCCTGGACGAGCCCACCACCGGTCTCGACCCGCAGAACCGCGCCAACCTCTGGGACGAGATCCGGGCGCTCCGCGACCGGGGCACCAGCGTGCTGCTGACCACCCACTACCTGGACGAGGCCGACGCGCTCTGCGACCGGCTGGTCATCGTCGACCACGGCAAGATCGTCGCCGAGGGCACCCCGGAGAAGCTCAAGAAGGAGCTCGCCGGCGACGTCGTCACGCTCCGCCTCGACGACCTGGAGGGCGCGCGGAAGGTGCTGGCGGCGCAGCCGTACATCAAGGAGACCCAGGTGGAGGGCGACTCCCTGCGCGCCTACCTCGACGACGGCGAGCACGGCCTGCCGACGCTGCTGCGCGCGCTGGAGGCCGAGAACCTGGCCATCCGGTCCATCTCGCTCGACCGGGCCACGCTCGACGACGTCTTCCTCAAGCACACCGGCCGCTCCCTGCGCGACGCCGCCTGACCCGACTCTCTCGCGAGGAATCCCCCATGCTTCGACACACCTTGTTGTTCACCGGCTACGAGCTCGGCGTCATGCGCCGCAACCTGGCCTGGCCGATCATCGGCATCATGCAGCCGGTCCTCTATCTGCTGCTCTTCGCCCCGCTGCTGACCAGCATCACCCCGAACGGGGAGCTGTCGGAGGCGCTGATCGTGTTCACCCCGGCGGCGCTGGTGATGATCGCGCTGTTCGGTTCGATGTTCGCCGGGTTCGGCATGATCAATGAGACCCGGAACGGGGTGCTGGAGCGGCTCGCGGTCAGCCAGGCCTGGCGGCCCGCCATCATCCTGGGCCGGGTGGTCAAGGACATGCTCATGCTGGTCCTGCAGTCACTGCTGGTGCTGGGCGTGGCCGCGCTGATGGGCCTGCGGATCAGCCTGGCCGCGATGGGCCTGATGTTGCTGCTCATGGCGGTGACCGGCCTGTTCGCCGCCAACTTGTCGTACGGCCTGGCACTGGCCGTGCGCGACGAGAACGGCATGTCGCAGATCGTGCAGTTCTTCCTGCTCCCGCTGATGCTGCTGTCCGGCCTGATGCTGCCGATGTCGCTCGCCCCCGACTGGATGCAGACGGTGGCGAAGTTCAACCCGCTCTACTACGCCGTCGAGGCGGGCCGGGCCATGTTCGCCGACGACTTCTCCGACGGCGACATCCCGATCGCCTTCGCCATCTTCCTGGTCCTGGGCGTGCTCACCCTGACCTGGTCGGTCCGCTCCCTGCGGAAGCTGGCCGGATAGCCGGGACCCGTCGCCGGGAGAGCCCGCCCCGGGTGTCCGGTGCGGGCTCTCCCCGGACGGCCGGGACCGGTCAGCAGGTGAAGACCCCGGCCTGGTCGGTCATCCGTTCGTACTCCTCCAGCCGGGCCTGCGTGCGCAGCGGCGCCGCGTCCGCCATGGCCTCCACCAGCACCATGGCCAGGGCGAGCGGCGCCGCGTGCGAGTCGAACACCAGCCGCTCGCCCACCGGGGCGGCCAGGATCACGTCCGCCTCGAACGGCACGTCCCGCCGGTCGGTGATCACCGCCGTGCGCAGGCCCAGCTCCCGGGCGTCCCGCAGGGCCCGTACGGCCTCGGCCGGATAGCGCGGCAGGACCACCGCGAGCAGCCAGCCCGCGCCCGCCCGGCGGGCGGTGTGCAGGCCGTCGGCCAGCTCCGAGCCGCCGTGGGTCAGCAACCGGACGTCGGGGTGGATCCGGCGGGCGTAGTAGGCGAAGGTGGTGGCCAGGCCGCTGGAGACCCGCAGGCCCAGCACCGGGAGCGGCTCGCACGCCGCCAGCGCGGCGCCCAGCCCGGTGACGGCCGACGGGTCGGCCAGCCCCTCCCGGACCGCGCCCAGGTTGCCGATCTCCACGTCGATCGCGGTCTGCAGGTCGTTGGCCCGCGACGCGTCCCGCCCGCCCACGACCAGGGGCCGCAGCGCCTGCCGGAACTCCGGGTATCCGGCGAAGCCGAGCACCATGGCGAACCTGGTCACCGAGGGCTGGCTCACCCCCGCCCGCTCCGCCAGCTCCACGCTGGACAGGAAGACCGCCTCCGCGAGGTGGTCGTGCAGATAGCGCGCGATGCGCCGCTGCACCGGCGAGAGCCGGTGACCCTCCAGAAGCCGATCGAGTCCGCCGCCCACGTCCCCTCCAACCGATCGACGGCCCGCGGTCATTCCCCGCCCGGAAGCGGTGGCTCACCGTACCCGACCGCGGGAGCCCGCCGTCCCGCCGTCCCACCGGACGGGACGGCGGCCCGGGGCCCGGAGCTCAGGACTCGCGCATCGGGATGCGGACGTCACGGGCCTCGGCGACGGTGACGGCCTCCTCGTAGCCCGCGTCGACATGGCGGATCACGCCCATGCCGGGGTCGTTGGTGAGGACCCGGTTGAGCTTCTCGGCGGCCAGCGCGGTGCCGTCGGCGACGGTGACCTGGCCGGCGTGGATGGACCGGCCGATGCCGACGCCGCCGCCGTGGTGGATGGAGACCCAGGCCGCGCCGGAGGCCGTGTTGAGCATCGCGTTCAGCAGCGGCCAGTCGGCGATGGCGTCGGAGCCGTCGAGCATGCCCTCGGTCTCGCGGTACGGGCTGGCGACGGAGCCGCAGTCGAGGTGGTCGCGGCCGATGACCACCGGGGCCTCGATCTCGCCGGAGGCCACCATGGCGTTGAACCGCTCGCCGGCCAGGTGGCGCTCGCCGTACCCGAGCCAGCAGATGCGGGCGGGCAGGCCCTGGAAGTGGACCCTCTCCCCGGCCATCCGGATCCACCGGGCCAGCGGCTCGTTGTCGGGGAACAGCTCCAGGACGGCCCGGTCGGTCGCGGCGATGTCGGCCGGGTTCCCGGAGAGCGCGGCCCAGCGGAACGGGCCCTTGCCCTCGCAGAACAGGGGGCGGATGTAGGCGGGCACGAAGCCGGGGAAGTCGAACGCGCGGGCGTAGCCGGCCAGCTGGGCCTCGCCCCGGATCGAGTTGCCGTAGTCGAAGACCTCGGCGCCGGCGTCCTGGAAGCCGACCATCGCCTCCACGTGCCTGGCCATCGACTCGCGGGCCCGGACGGTGAACCCGGCCGGGTCCTTGTCCCGCTCGGCGGCCATGTCGGCGAAGGCGACGCCCAGCGGCAGGTACATCAGCGGGTCGTGGGCCGAGGTCTGGTCGGTGACGATGTCGATCTCGGCGCCCCGGCGCAGCAGCTCGGGCACGGCGTCGGCCGCGTTGGCCTCGACGCCGATGCTCAGCGGGCGGCGCTGGTCGCGCGCCTCGTAGGCCAGGCGCAGCGCCTCGTCGAGGTCGTCGGCCCGCACGTCGAGGTAGCGGTGCTCGATGCGCCGTTCGATGCTGCGCGGGTCGCAGTCGACGCAGATCGCCACGCCGCCGTTCATGGTCACGGCGAGCGGCTGGGCGCCGCCCATGCCGCCGAGCCCGGCGGTCAGGGTGATCGTGCCGGCCAGGGATCCGCCGAACCGCTTGGCGGCCACGGCCGCGAAGGTCTCGTAGGTGCCCTGGAGGATGCCCTGGGTGCCGATGTAGATCCACGAGCCCGCGGTCATCTGCCCGTACATGGTCAGGCCGGCGGCCTCCAGGCGGCGGAACTCCTCCCAGTTCGCCCAGTCGGGCACCAGGTTGGAGTTGGCGATGAGCACGCGGGGCGCCCACTCGTGGGTGCGGAAGACGCCGACGGGGCGGCCGGACTGCACCAGCAGCGTCTCGTCGCCCTCCAGGGTGGTCAGCGCGCGGGTCATCGCCTCGAAGGAGCGCCAGTCGCGGGCCGCCCTCCCCGAGCCGCCGTAGACGACGAGCTGCTCCGGGTGCTCGGCGACCTCGGGATCCAGGTTGTTCTGGAGCATGCGGAGCGCCGCCTCCTGCGGCCACCCCTTGGCGGTGAGCGTGGTGCCGCGCGGCGCGCGGACGGTCCGGCTGCCGGTCATGCCTGAGCCTCCCCTTGACATGAATGAATGTATTCATATTTGTCACTCGGAGGCCACAGGTCAACCCGGAGAAGAGAGGCATCCCGGGGAATCGGCCCGGGATGCCCCACCTTCCGGGGCTGTCGTCCCGGTCACGTCCCGCACGGACGGAACCGGGAGATCGGGCCCGGCGGGCGCGCCCGGTTCGGGCGCTCCGGCGCGAAGGAGAGGCTTCGCAGAACGGGAGTTCCCGATTTCGGGCCGGTCAATCGGGCCGGTGGGCGTCTTGCCCGAACCGCCCCGCTAACGGCTCCAGGAATTTGCCAGGAGTCTACGCGGAAGGCCCGCGCCCCCTCGGACGGGTCTTCGTGAACAGCCGGACGGCTCTCCCGGGAGAGCCGTCCGGCGCATCCGGGGCGTGCGGTGCATCCGGGGTGTCAGGCGGAGGTGAGGAACTGGGTGGCGGCGAGCTCGCGGTAGAGGTCGTCCTCGGCGAGCAGCTCGTCGTGGGTGCCGAC
Organism: Planobispora longispora; assembly: GCF_016863135.1. Taxonomy (GTDB): domain Bacteria; phylum Actinomycetota; class Actinomycetes; order Streptosporangiales; family Streptosporangiaceae; genus Planobispora; species Planobispora longispora. The sequence continues at coordinate 128,094 of NZ_BOOH01000012.1, read as the reverse complement.
GGCCCTGACCCGGCCCGCCTCCATCACCACGATCCGGTCGGCGCCGGTCACCGTGGAGAGCCGGTGCGCGATCACCAGCACGGTCGTCTCCCTGGCCACCTCCGCGATCACCTCGCGGAGCCGGAGCTCGTTGACCGCGTCGAGCTGGGAGGTGGCCTCGTCCAGCAGGAGCAGCCGGGGGCGGCGCAGCAGCGCCCGGGCGATGGCGACCCGCTGGCGCTCGCCTCCGGACAGCAGGACCCCGCGGTGGCCGACCTTGGTCTCCAGCCCTTCGGGCAGGCGGGCGACGAGGTCCTCCAGGCGGGTCAGCGCGAGCACCCGCCGCAGCTCGTCCTCGGTCACGCCCGGCGCGGCGAACAGGAGGTTCTCCCTGAGCGAGCCGTCCAGCACGGGCGCGTCCTGCTCGACGTAGCCGAGGGCGGCCCGCAGCTCCGCCAGCGGCCACTGGCGGATGTCGCGGCCGTCGACCGCGACCGTCCCGGACTGCTGCTCGTAGAAGCGCTCCAGCAGCGCGAAGACCGTGGACTTGCCCGCCCCCGAGGGGCCGACGAGCGCGGTCATCCCGCCGGCCGGGACGGTGAAGGAGACGTCCTGGTGCACGACGGGCCGGTCGTCGCCGTAACGGAAGACCACGGAGTCGAACATCACCCCGGCGGGAGCCGTGCCGGGCGGGGGGACCGTCCCGGCGGTCTGCTCGGCCGGCATCTCCTCGATCTCCCGGATCCGCTTCACCGCCGCCAGGCCGCTCTGCACCTGGGTGAACCCCTGGACCAGCTGGCCGACCGGCGCGACGAGGAAGAACAGGTAGAGCAGGAAGGCGATCAGCGCGGAGACCTCCATCGCGCCGGAGGCGACCCGCGCCCCGCCGACGCCGAGCACGGCCACGAAGGCGAGCTGCGCGGAGACCCAGGCGGAGATGCCCACGATGGAGGACAGCCAGGCGACGGCGATGCCCCGGTCCCGGGCCTCACGCGCCGCGGCTCCCACCGTGGCGATCTCCCGGTCCTCGGCGCCGCTGGCCTTGACCGTGCGGAAGGCCTGGAGCACCCGGTCGAGCACCGCGCCCATCTCGCCCACCGCCTCCTGCGCCTTGATCGAGGCCCGCTGGATGCGCGGCATGACCACGCCCACGAGCCCGCCGACCAGGACGAGGACCGCCAGCGTGACGAGGATCAGGACCCCGTCCATGACGGCCATCATCACCACCGCGCCCACCAGCATGAACACGGCGCTGACCGACTCGACGATCCCGTCGGTGAACACGGCGCGGAGCAGGGTGGTGTCGGAGGTCACCCGGGAGAGCAGGTCACCCGGCTTGAGCCGGTCCACCTCGGAGACGCGCAGCCGCATCATCCGCCCCACCAGGCTCTGCCGGGCCGAGAACACGATTCCCTCGCCCATGCGCTCCAGCACGTATCTGCCGAGCGCCCCGATGCCCGCGCCCACCACCACGGCGGCCGTCAGCGCGATCACCGGTCCGGCCAGGGACTGGTCCCGGCCGAAGGCGTCGACCACCGACTTGGCCAGCAGCGGCATCGCCAGCCCGGCCAGCGAGCTGACGAGGCTGAGCACTCCGCCGAGCAGGAGCACCCTCCAGTACGGCCGGACGTAGCCGAGCAGCAGGCGCCACGACGACGCGCCCGCGGCCCCGGAACCCGCCGTCTCCACGGCCCCTGCCCCGGGCCCGGTCGCAGGCGTGGTCCCGGCTCCGGACGTGCCCCCGGGCTCGGGCTCGCTCACGTGCCCCGATGCGGTCGCGGTCACTCTCATCCCCTCCGGACGGACGCGACCGGCCCCCGGTCGTCGTCCTTCCTGTCTATCGCCCACGTGTCCTCCCTGAGCGCTTCGCCAGGTTTCGTAGACCAAAGTCGATATTGTCAACATAAGTTGACGGTGGCCGCCACGTCAACCCGAGTTGACGACAGGGGCGGCCGGGGCCGTGAGCACGATGGGTGGAGCGGCGGGAACGGCGAGGAGCGCCGGACCGCCGCGGAGGGGGTGCGGCGGCCGGCGCTCCGGGGGCGCAGCCGCACGGGAGAGCGGGAGACTGCGCGGAGGTCAGGCCGGGGTGAGGACCAGGCAGGCGTTGCTGCCGCCGAAGCCGAAGGAGTTGGACAGGACGGGGGCCGCGGGCACGGCGCGCGGGGCCCCGTGGACGAGGTCGATCAGGTCGGCGGCCGGGCCGGCGGTGAAGTTCGCGGTGGGCGGGACCAGGCCCTCCCGGGCCGAGAGCAGGGCGAGGACGGCCTCCAGCGCGCCCGCCCCGCCGACCAGGTGGCCGGTCACGCCCTTGGTCGAGGTCACCGGGGGTGTGCGGTTCCCCGGACGGCCGGCGAAGCAGTCGCGCAGCGCGAGGGCCTCGGCGTCGTCGTTGTGCGGGGTGGACGTCCCGTGCGCGTTGACGTGGCCGACGTCCGCCGGGGTCAGCCCGGCGTCGGCCAGGGCGGCGCGCATGCAGGCGGCCGTGACGGAGCCGTCGCGCAGCGGCGCGACGATGTGGCTGGCGTCGCAGTTGGCCGCGTAGCCGCTCACCTCGCCGTAGACGCGGGCGCCGCGGGCCTCGGCGAGATCGGCACGTTCCAGGACCATGAAGGCCGCGCCCTCGCCCATGACGAAGCCGTCGCGTTCCCCGTCGAACGGGCGCGAGGCCTCCGCCGGCGCGTCCACTCGCTCCGACAACGCGCCGACCCTGGCGAACGCCTCCATGACCAGCGGGGACAGCAACGCGTCCAGCCCGCCGGCGACGGCGGCCCGGACCGTTCCCGAGCGGATCGCGCGCAGCGCCTCGCCGATCGCGGTGGCGCCGCTCGCGCAGGCCGTGTTGAAGGTCAGGCACGGGCCGCGGTAGCCGTACCGGATGGCGATGCGCGCGGCCGTGGAGCTGGACATCAGCGACGGGACGGCGTGCACGGGCACCTTCTCCCGGCCGAGCGTGTGCCCCACGATGAGGCTCTCCAGCGTGGCGAATCCGCCGCCGCCGGTGCCGACGTAGACGCCGCAGCCCTCCGCGGGCAGGTCCCCCGCGTCGGTGACGGCGTCGACCGCGGCGGCCAGCCCGATCTGCGCCGTGCGGTCGAGGGTGCGCAGCTCGCGGCCGGTGAAGTAGTCGAGCGGCTCGAAGGGGGCCAGCGGGCAGCCGATGGGGACCGGCCCTCCGGCCAGCCCGGGGATCGGGACGGCGAGCGACTTGCCCGCGAGCACCGTGGTGAACGCCTCGCCGGCGGTGTTGCCCGCCGGGCTCTTGACGCCGAGACCGGTGATGACGACCCGCGCGCCCGCGCCGCCCGTCCCCGGTCCGTCCGCCTCCCGCCCGCCCCTCACCGGGTCGCCAGCGCGGCGTGCAGGATGCCGGCCACGTCCGCCACGGTCTTGGCCCCGGCGAAGTCCGAGGGTTCGAGCTGGATGCCCAGCCTCTCCTCGATGATGACGGCGATCTCCACCCACTCCAGGCTGTCGAGCTGGTGGTCGGCGATGGTCGCGCTGGGCTTCACCTGGTCGCTCGGCACGCTGAGCACCTCGGCGATCGCCGATCGGACGACGGATGTGGCTGAGTCGAGGCTTGTCATTCGCCCACCTTGAAAAGATCGGTCCACTCGCGCCCCTGCAGTCCCACGGACTATGCCCGCCAGACACATGTTCTGTCTAGAGCCTGGATGCGCAATTAATCGGAGTTCCACTCATTTTTCGATGACCCGGCCGGGATTCAGCCGCCGGGAAACTCGGGCAATCCAATGACGCTCCGGCGGCGAACAACACGTCGAGGAACCCGGCCGGTTTCCACCTCTCTCATCCCGAGCCCGGTCACCCCCGTGACCGGCAGCCGAAAGGACGCACTCCATGGAGCTCCGGACCAACCGGCGCGCCCTGGTCAGCCTGGGCATCGCGGGAGCGTTGATCGCTTCCTCGTTCACCCTGTTCAGAGCCGACACCGGCACGGCATCCTCGCACCGCGAGGCTCCGATGACCTCAGGAGACCCCCGCAACGACAACACCGACGTCTACGCCTTCGTCAGCCCCGACAAGCCGGACACGGTGACGTTGATGGCGAACTTCATCCCCTTCGAGGAGCCCAACGGAGGGCCGAACTTCTATCAGTTCGACACCAATTCCCGTTACAACATCAAGATCGACAGTGATGGCGACGCAAAACCCGACATCACCTACCAATGGCGTTTCCAGAACCAGGACAAGCGCGGAAACACCACATTCCTCTACAACAACGGCCCCGTCACTTCGCTGAACGATGAGAACCTGCTGTTCAAGCAGCGCTACACGCTCACGAAGATCACCTCCGGCGGCTCGGAGACGCTCGTCTCCAACGGGACCGTGGCCCCGAGCAACGTCGGCCGCGCGTCCATGCCCAACTACGGCACCCTGCGCTCGGCGGCCATCGTCGGCCTCAAGGGCGGCGGCAAGACGTTCGCCGGGCAGTCGGACGAGTCGTTCTTCCTGGACCTGCGGGTCTTCGACCTGCTGTACGGCGGCGACCTGTCCGAGGTCGGGCAGGACACCCTCAAGGGCTACAACGTCCACACGCTGGGCCTCCAGCTGCCGAAGGACGAGCTGGCGCTCAAGGGCGACTCCAAGCGCAACCCCGTCATCGGCGTCTGGTCCACCGTGGACAAGCGGGGCCCGAACGGCTTCGTCCAGGTCTCCCGCCTGGCGTCGCCGCTGGTCAACGAGCTCGTGATGCCGGCCGGGCTGAAGGACACCTTCAACTCGATCAGCCCGGACAAGGACGCCGGCATCCCGGCGGTCGTCAACCGCGTCACCGACCCCGAGCTGGCCCGGCTGCTGCAGTCCATCTACGGGATCAAGGCTCCCGCGACCCCGCGCAACGACCTGGTCCAGATCTTCCTGACCGGCATCACCGAGGACAACGGCCCGATCAAGGCCGACCTCAACTCGCAGACCCTCAACAAGGACGCGGTCAAGCTGCGCCCCTCGGAGATGCTGCGGCTGAACATGTCCATCCCGCCCAGCAAGGACCCCAACCGCCTCGGTGTGATCGGCGGCGACCCGCAGGGCTACCCCAACGGCCGTCGTTTCATCGACGACACGGTCGACATCTCCCTGCAGGTGGTGGCGGGCGCGGCGCAGAGCGGCAAGCTCGTCGACGCGCTGGCCGCCGGGGACAAGGTGGACGCCAACGACAAGCCCACCGGCGGGACGTTCCCCTACATCCCGCTGCCCAGCAACATCTCGGTCAACCAGAACTGACCCGGCGGGGGCGGGGCCCGGACGGGTCCCGCCCCCGGTCAGGGCAGTCACTGCTCAAGGGCAGCCACTGTTCAGGGGAGCGATTGTGAAGACTTCCACCAAGGCGGGGATCGCCGTCCTGGCGCTGGCCGGGGCGCTGACCGCGGGGGCCGCGCTGATCCCCGGCGAGCCGTCGCCGACCCCCTCGGCGGCCGCCCTCGCGCGCGGGCCGGTCCCCGGCTCGCTCGGCGAGGTCCCCGTCTCGGCCGCCTCCACGCGGGACGCGATCGACGCGCTGACCAACCGGCTGCGCCGCCTGCCCGAGGACGACCAGGCGTGGGCGAGCCTCGGCGCCGCCTACGTCCAGCAGGCGCGCATCACCGCCGACCCGTCCTTCTACCCGAAGGCCGAGCAGGCGCTGGCCCGCTCGGCCGCGCTGAAGCCGGGCAACTTCGCCGCCCTGACCGGCCAGGCCGCCCTCGCCGCCGGCCGCCACGACTTCACCGAGGCCGTACGGCTGGCGCGGCTGTCGGCCGACGCCAACCCCTACGGCCCCGGCGCCCAGGCGGTGCTCGCCGACGCCTACACCCAGCTCGGCCGGTACGGCGAGGCGGAGCGGGCGATCGACCGGATGATGGAGCTGCGGCCCGGCGTCGCGTCCTTCACCCGGGCCGCCTACGCCGCCGAGCTCCGGGGCGACCGCGCCGGGGCCCGCCGCATGCTGGATCGCGCCCTCGGCGACGCCTTCTCCCTTGACGACGTCGCCTACTGCCACTACTCCCTGGGCGAGCTCGCTCTGCACTCCGGCGACCTGGCCGGCGCCTCGGAGCGGTACCGCCTGGCGCTGCGGGCCGCCCCCGGGTTCACCCCGGCGCTGGCCGGCACCGCCCGGGCCGCGGCGCTCGACGGCCGGACGGCCGAGGCCCTCGACCTGTACGCGACCGTGGTCGAGCGGCTCCCCCTGCCCCAGTACGTGATCGAGTACGCCGAGGTGATCCGCGCCTCGGGCGGGGATCCGTCCGGCCAGTGGACCCTGCTGCGGGCGCAGCGGGACCTGATGACGGGCGCGGGGGTGCGGGACGACGTGACCTGGGCCGAGTACGAGGCGGACCACGGCTCCCCCGCCGAGGCCGTCGCGTACGCCCGGGCCGAGTACGCCCGCAACCCCAACCTGGTCGCCGCCGACGCCCTGGCCTGGGCGCTGCACCGGGACGGCCGCAGCGAGGAGGCTCTGCCGTACGCGAGGAAGGCCACCGCGACCGGCTGGCGCAACGCCCTCCTGCTGCACCACCGCGCCGAGATCGAGCGCGCCGCGGGTCTCACCGAGCGGGCCGGGAAGTCCGCCGCCGAGGCCCGCAGGGCCAATCCCGCCTTCTCTCCTCGCCTGCCCGCGCTGGCCAGGTTCTCCTGACCTCCCCCCTCCTGGCCCCGGGCAGGCGAGGCCCCGGCTCCGTCCACGGCTCCGTCCCCCGGCCCCCCGAACGACCCGAGGTTCGCATGATCTCCCGAACGACGCTCCGCCCGGCGGCCGCCTCGGCCGCCTCCGGCCTCGTGGCCCTGTGCGCGGCGCTCGCCCTGACGGCCGCCCCCGCCTCCGCGTCCGCCGCCCCGGCCGCCGGGGTCACCGCGTCCGAGGTGGTCGCGCACCCGCTGGGCAGATTCACCGTCAACCACTACAACGGCCTGAAGATCGCCCCGGACCGGGTGGAGAACCTCGCCGTCGTCGACAGCGCCGAGCTGCCCACCCTGCAAACCAGAGCGACGGTGGACGCCGACGGGTCGGGGACGGTCTCGCCGCCGGAGCGGTCGGCGTACGGCGCCGCCCGCTGCGGGGAACTGGCCGCCGCGCAGCGGCTGACCGTGAACGGGACGGCGGCCGCCTGGCGGGTCGCCTCCTCGGCGTTCGCCTACGAGCCGGGCGAGGGCGGCCTGGAGACCAGCCGCCTGACCTGCTCGCTGGCCGCGACCGTGGCCGCGCCGCGGGCGGTGGAGTTCGAGGACGGCTTCCTGCCCGACCGGCTGGGCTGGCGGGAGATCACCGCGGTCGCGGGCGGCGGGGTGCGGCTGGCCGAGGCGTCCGTACCGGGGACGAGCGTGAGCGAGGAACTCCGGAAGTATCCCGACGACCTGCTGACCAGCCCGCTCGACCAGCGTACGGCGCGGCTGACCCTCACGCCCGGGACCGGCCCCGAGACCGGGAACGCGGCCGGGGACGGATTCGGTGGTGACGCCGGCACGGGAACCGGCGCCGGAACCGAATCCGCCCCGGCCGTTTCCCCCCTGATCTCCGTGGGACCGTTCGGCGACGCCCTCGCCCGGCTCGACCGCGCGTTCACCGACCTGGTCGGCTCCGGCTCGCTGACGGTCCCCCTCGGCCTGCTCGCGGTGGGCATCGCCGTGCTCCTGGGCGCCGGGCACGCGCTCATCCCGGGGCACGGCAAGACCATCATGGCCGCCTACCTGGCCGGACGGCGCGGCCGGCCGCGCGACGCCCTGGTCGTCGGCGCGACCGTGACCGTGACCCACACCCTGGGCGTCCTCGTGGTGGGCCTGCTGCTGAGCGCCTTCTCGTTCCTCACCGGGGAGTCCGTGCTCGGCTGGCTCGGCGTGGCCAGCGGCCTGCTGATCACCGCCGTCGGCGCCCGGCTCCTGCAGACCGCCTGGCGCGCCTACCGCACCGGCGAAGCCCCCGGTCACGGCCACGGCCACGGACACGGGCACGGGCACTTCGGCCACGGACATTTCGGTCATGGTCACGGACACGGACATGGTCACGGACAGGGACATGAGCACGGCCCGGCTCATGACCGTGGGAGTCCCGTTGACGGCGCCGCCCACCGCCACGGGCACCCGGCCCGGCCGGACGGCCGGGTGGCGCTCCTGGAGGCGGACGGCGCGCCGTCCTCCCGGGAACCGGACGACGCGCCGCCCCCACCGGTCTCCCGCGGGCACGACCCCGCGCCCGCCTCCGCGGGGTCGCGGCGCGGGCTGGTGGGCATGGGGATCGCCGGCGGCCTGGTTCCGAGCCCCTCGGCGCTCGTCGTCCTGCTCGGCGCGATCGCGCTCGGGCGGACCTGGTTCGGGGTCGCGCTCGTCCTCGCCTACGGCCTGGGCATGGCGGCCACCCTCACGGCCACCGGTCTGCTCCTGGTCAAACTCGCGGGACGGCTCGACCGGTTCGGGGGGGTGGGCCACGGCCTCGCGGCCCGAGCCTCGGCCCTCGCCCCGGTCGGAACCGCCCTCGTCGTGGTCTTGCTCGGTCTCGGCCTGGCTGTGCGCGGTCTCACCGGCGCGGCGTGACCGCCACCGCGCCCGGCAGCCGGGGACTCAGCGGAGGCGGCGGCGGAGGCCGTACTCCCGGCGCATCTCGGCCACGGCCTCCAGGATCTCGTCCTGGGTCTTCAGCAGCTTCGCCTCCGCCTCCTCGGTCCGCCCCTCGGCGGCCAGGCGGCGGTCCCCGATCCGGTGCCCCATCCGGCGCTTGGCCCGGGCCTTCAGCTCACGCAGGTTAAGTTTCTCCATAAGCTTCATGGGTTCCACCCTTTCGTCAGGATGGATCATCACCTGCCCTAAAAATGACGCGCCATGCACAGAAAGTGACCGTCGGGGGTCGCGAGGCCGTCAGTCGAGTTCGGGGACGTCGGAGTCGTACTCGGCGTCGCCCTCGTCGGCCCGGCGGAGCTTGATGTCCTCCACCCACGCGGTGGCGAACAGGCGGATCTCCCTGATCCGCTCCCCGTCCAGGCCGTAGGCCTCGAACTCCTCGTCCGCGATGAGGTCGACGAACTCCAGGCGCATCACCAGCTCCGCGAGGGAGAACTCCTCGCTGTGCAGGCGGGCCAGACGCTCCAGCTCGCGGAGGCCGTACAGGTCCGAGACCGCCGCGACGTCGGCGACGTCGCGCGCGAGACCGCGCTCGTGGAGGGTGCGGACCTTGAGCCCGACGAGGTCGTCCAGCGCCATGACGGGCAGCTCGCCGAAGAGCACCGGTCGCTGCTGGAGCGCCTCCCGCAGCAGCCCGAGCCCGCCCTCCTGGCCGGTCACCGGGTCGGTCACGATCAGGCAGCTCACGCGCGGCGTCGCCTCCCGCACCTCGGCGTCCAGCCCCGCCTTCCGTACGGCCTCCGCCATGCCGTCCGCGATCTCCGGCAGCGGCGCCTCCGCCGCCGTCGCGAAGTCGACGTCCCCGCCCGGCCGGTCGGTGAACCCGTGCATCCTCAGGGCATGCCCTCCCGCCAGCACCAGCCCGAACCGGTCGCAGACGGGCAGCACGGCATGCAGGATCCGCTCTTGGAACGGGGGGAAGTCCGTCACATCCCAAGTATGCCCACCTGGTCTGGATATATCAGGGGTGCGCAGATCGCTACCGGCGGGAGCGCAGCCGGGTGGAGGGCAGGTCGTGGCGGCCGGAGACGAACTCCTGGAAGGCGATCTTGGCTTGGATCACCGGGTGGCGCCAGCGTTTCTCCCTGCGGACGGCGCGGGCCATCTTGCCGGGGCGGGGACGGCGGGAGCCGGGGGCGAAGAACCAGTGGGCCCAGGGCGAACCGGGGCGGGCCAGCCGGATCGCCCCGGGGACCAGCAGGACCGGGACGAACAGGCCCACCAGCCCGGTCCAGATCTTGCCCTTGAGCAGGGTGACGACCGCGAGCAGCAGGTTGGCCACGATCAGGCCGACCGTCAGCCAGGTGCCCTGCGGGGTGCCGTCGGAGTCTTCCCAGCCCAGCGGGCGCAGGCCGAGCAGGAGCAGGCCGGTGACCGCGATCGCGACGAACACCGCGTCGACCGAGGTGCGGCCCTCCTCCTCCCAGTAGACGTCGTGCAGGTGCAGGATCAGCGCGAACTCGTCGAGGACCAGCGCCGCGCCGATGCCGAAGACGGCGGCGGTCACGGCGTACCAGGTCTGCGAGACGCCCGAGACCAGCAGCCCGGCGACCCCGGCGAGCAGGAGCAGCACCACGCCGAACACCACGTGGTGGATGTGCATCTCGCCGACGTTGACGTTGCGGAACCAGCCGACCTTGGCGCGGATGAGGCGGACGTTGATGCGGGTGAAGACGAAGGCGAGGATCAGCGCGACGAAGAAGCAGAACAGCGGTAGCCGTCCCGTCTCCATGATGCGCTGCTGAAACCAGTCCCCCATGTCCGTCGAGACTATGCGAGGAAACCCGGTAACCGGGTTACCCGGGGAAACTCGGGAGTCACCTCACGCGAGGAAGCCGCGCAGGAGCGCGGCCGTGCCCTCCAGGTGCTCGGCCACCGCGCGGGCGGCGGCGTCGGGGTCTCCGGCCAGGATCGCGGTCACGATCGCCTCGTGCTGCGCGGCGGCGTGCTCGATGTTGCGCTGCAGGATCGGGATGGCGTTGAGCAGGTCGGTGACCCGGAGCCGGGCGTCGGCGCAGGCGGCGGCCAGCAGCGGGGAGCCGGTCAGCTCGGCGACGCACAGGTGGAAGGCGGTGTCCAGGCGGCGGTAGTCGTCCGGGCCCGCGGAGTTGACCTCCGCCAGGCGGCGGCGGAGCTCTCCGCGCCGTTCCTCACTCAGCCCCCCGGCCAGCGCGGCGGTGGCCAGCACGCGGGCCGCCCCGCACTCCACGGCCATCCGGAAGGTGAGGGCGTCGTCCAGCTCGTCGGTGCCCATGTCGGCCACGGCCCTGCGCAGGTCCTCGCTGCCCGGCTCCGGCGGGCTGTAGGTGACGAACGCGCCGCCGTACCTGCCGCGCCGCACATCGAGGTAGCCCGCCTCCTGCAGGGCGCGGATCGCCTCGCGCAGGGTGACGCGGCTGATGCCCAGCCGCGCGGCGAGCTCGCGCTCGGGCGGCAGCTTCTCGGCGACGATCCCGAGTTTGATGGCCTGGAGCAACCGTTCCACGGTCTCCTCGAAGGCGTTGCCCGCCCGCACCGGCCGCAGCACGGTCGTCAGTCGCGGCGACTCGTCCAAATCTTCCCTCCGGCTCTTGACAAGCCAACCTTCGTGCACATCAATGGTCTGACACTAGCCCAATAAGACTCCGGCGAGGAGGGCGTGTGAACCTCAGCGAGCTTCGCGACGAGGTGGGGGCGGGACGGATCGACACGGTGCTGCTGGCGGTCGCCGACATGCAGGGGCGGCTCCAGGGCAAGCGCCTGGCGGCGCGCTACTTCCTGGAGGAGGTGGCCGAGCACGCCGCGGAGGGCTGCAGCTACCTGCTCGCGGTGGACGTGGACATGAACACGGTGGCCGGTTACGCCATGTCGTCGTGGGATCAGGGGTACGGGGACTTCGTGATGCGGCCCGACCTGTCCACCCTGCGCAGAGTGCCCTGGCAGGAGGGCACCGCCATGCTCATGGCCGACCTGGTGTGGGAGGACGGCACGGACGTGACCCCCTCGCCCCGGCAGGTCCTGCTCGGGCAGCTCGCCCGGCTCCGGGAACGCGGCTGGCGGGCGTTCGTCGGCACCGAACTGGAGTTCGTGGTCTACGCCGACACCTACGAGGACGCCTGGCGCAGGGCCTACCGGGACCTGACCCCGGCCAACCTCTACAACGTCGACTACTCCCTGCTCGGCACCGCCCGGGTGGAGCCGCTGCTGCGCCGGATCCGGCTCGGCATGGAGGGCGCCGGGATGTACGTCGAGTCGGCCAAGGGCGAGTGCAACCTCGGCCAGCACGAGATCGCCTTCCGCTTCACCGAGGCGACCGCCACCTGCGACAACCACGTCATCTACAAGAACGGGGCCAAGGAGATCGCCGCCCAGGAGGGCATGTCGCTGACCTTCATGGCCAAGCCGAACCAGCGGGAGGGCAACTCCTGCCACATCCACCTGTCCCTGCGGACCCCGGAGGGCGAACCGGTCATGGCCGGCGACGGCCCGCACGGGCTCTCCGAGACCGGGCGGCGCTTCATCGCCGGGCAGCTGGCCTGCCTGCGCGAGATGACCCTGATGCACGCCCCGAACATCAACTCCTACAAGCGGTACGTCCAGGGCAGCTTCGCCCCCACCGCGGTCAAGTGGGGCGTGGACAACCGGACCTGCGCGATGCGGCTGGTCGGGCACGGGCCGTCGCTGCGGATCGAGAACCGGGTCCCCGGCGGCGACGTCAACCCCTACCTCGCGGTCGCGGCGATGATCGCCGCCGGGCTGCACGGCGTCGAGAACGGGCTGGAGCTGGAGGAGGCGTTCACCGGGAACGCCTACTCCTCGGACGCCGAGACCGTCCCGCACACCCTGCGCGACGCGCTGGAGCTGTGGGAGGGCTCGAAGGTCGCCCGGGAGGCCTTCGGCGAGGACGTCGTGGCGCACTACGCGAACAACGCCCGGGTCGAGCTGACCGCCTTCGAGGCGGCGGTCACCGACTGGGAGCTGTTCCGGGGATTCGAGCGGATGTGAGCATGAAGATCATCAATCCGGCGACCGAGGAGGTCGTCGCCGAGGTGGAGCTCGCCGGCGCCGCCGAGGTGGACCGCGCGGTGGAGCGGGCCGGGGCCGCGTTCCCGGCCTGGCGCGCCGTCGCCCCGGGCGACCGCGCCCGGCTGCTGCGCCGGTTCGCGGCGCTGGTGGACGCCTGCGCCGGCGAGCTGGCCGCGCTGGAGGTCGCCAACGCCGGGCACACGATCGGCAACGCCCGCTGGGAGGCGGGCAACGTCCGCGACGTGCTGGACTTCTACGCCGGGGCGCCCGAGCGCAACCACGGCAAGCAGATCCCGGTGCCCGGCGGACTGGACGTGACGTTCGCCGAACCGCTGGGCGTGGTCGGGGTGATCGTGCCGTGGAACTTCCCGATGGTCATCATGACGTGGGGGGTCGCCCCGGCGCTGGCGGCGGGCAACACGGTGGTCGTCAAACCCGCCGAGCAGACGCCGCTGACCGCGCTGCGCCTGGCCGAGCTGGCGCTGGAGGCGGGCCTGCCCGAGGGCGTGCTGCAGGTGATCCCCGGAGAGGGCGAGACGGCGGGCGCCCGGCTGGTCGAGCACCCGGACGTGGCGAAGATCGTGTTCACCGGCTCGACCGAGGTCGGCAAGCGGATCGCCGCGACGTGCGCCGGGCAGGTCAAGCGGCTCACGCTGGAGCTGGGCGGCAAGAGCGCCAACATCGTCTTCGCCGACGCCGACGTCGCCAAGGCCGCCGCCACGGCTCCCTACGCGGTCTTCGACAACGCGGGCCAGGACTGCTGCGCGCGCTCGCGGGTGCTGGTGGAGCGTTCCGTCTACGACGAGTTCATGGAGCGCCTCTCTGCGGCGGTGCTCGGCGTGAAGGTCGGCGACCCGCTCGACGAGGCCGTCGAGATGGGCCCGCTGATCAGCGCCGCGCACCGGGACCGGGTGGCCTCCTTCGTCACCGGCACGCCGCATCTGCAGGGGTCGTGCCCGTCCGGGCCGGGCTTCTGGTTCCCGGCGACGGTGCTCACCCCGGAGGCGACCGACCCGGCCTTCACCGAGGAGATCTTCGGGCCGGTGGTGTCGGTGGTGCCGTTCGACGGGGAGGCGGAGGCCGTACGGATCGCCAACGACACGCGTTACGGGCTGAGCGGGTCGATCTGGACCCGCGACGTCGGGCGGGCGCTGCGGGTGGCGCGCGCCGTCGAGGCGGGGAACCTGAGCGTGAACTCCCATTCGTCGGTGCGCTACTGGACCCCGTTCGGGGGCTTCAAGCAGTCGGGTCTCGGCCGCGAGCTGGGCCCCGACGCGCTGTCCGCGTTCACCGAGACCAAGAACGTCTTCATTTCGGAGGAGTAAGAGGTTATGCAGCGTCTGCAGGACCGGGTGGCCGTGATCACCGGCGCGGGCAGCGGGATCGGCCTGGCCACCGCGCACCGCTTCGCCCAGGAGGGCGCCCGGGTGGTGTGCGTGGACGTCGACGAGACGGCCGGAGCCAAGGCCGCGGCCGAGGTGGGCGGCCTGTTCGTGAAGGCGGACGTCACCAGTGAGGACGACGTCGCCCGGATGTACCGGACGGCGTTCGAGGCCTACGGCAGCGTGGACATCGCCTTCAACAACGCGGGCATCTCCCCGCCGGACGACGACTCGATCCTGGAGACCGGCATCGAGGCCTGGCGCCGGGTCCAGGAGGTCAACCTGACGAGCGTCTACCTGTGCTGCAAGCACGCGATCCCGTACATGCAGCGGCAGGGCAGGGGGTCGATCGTCAACACGGCGTCGTTCGTGGCGGTGATGGGCTCGGCGACCTCCCAGATCTCCTACACCGCCTCCAAGGGCGGGGTGCTGGCGATGTCGCGGGAGCTGGGCGTGCAGTTCGCCCGGGAGGGCATCCGGGTCAACGCGCTGTGCCCGGGGCCGGTGAACACCCCGCTGCTGCAGGAGCTGTTCGCCAAGGACCCCGAGCGGGCCCAGCGCCGCCTGGTGCACATCCCGCTCGGCCGCTTCGCCGAGGCGTCCGAGATCGCCGCCGCGGTGGCGTTCCTGGCCTCCGACGACGCCAGCTTCATCACCGGCTCGGAGTTCCTGGTGGACGGCGGCATCTCCGGCGCCTACGTCACCCCGCTGTAGCCCGCCGATCCATCACCGGAAGGCCGACATGTCCCGTCCCGTCATCGGCGTCACCTGCTACGTCGAGCCGGCGCGCTTCACCGTCTGGGAGACGACCGCGGCGCTGCTGCCGTACGGCTACGTCGAGCACGTGGTCCGCGCGGGCGGGCAGCCGGTGATCCTGCCCCCGGCGGGCGACCCGGCCGCGGTGATCGGGCGGCTGGACGGGCTGATCGTGGCCGGGGGCGGTGACATCGACCCGGCGCGGTACGGCGAGCCGCCTCACGAGCGGACCGGCTATATCCGGAAATTTCGTGATGACGCGGAGTTGGGGCTGGTCCGCGGCGCCCTCGACGCGGGCCTGCCCCTCCTCGGGGTCTGCCGGGGCCTGCAGGTCCTCAACACGGTCCTGGGCGGCACCCTGCACCAGCACGTGCCCGACGTGGTGGGTCACGGCGCCCACGCCCCGGCCCCGGGCCGCTTCGGCCGCATGCCGGTACGGCTCGCTCCGGGCAGCCGGGTCGCGAAGATCCTGGGCGCCGGGACCGCGGACGTGGCCCACTACCACCACCAGGCGATCGACCGGCCGGGCGAGGGCCTGACCGTGACCGCCCACGCCGAGGACGGCACGGTCGAGGCCGCGGAGCTGGAGGGGCACCCCTTCGCCCTGGGGGTGCAGTGGCACCCGGAGGCCGACGACGAGTGCGCCCTGTTCGCCGCCCTGGTCGACCACATCGGTGGATAGCGGCGCAGCCCCGGACGGCCCGGCCCCGCCGTGAAACGGGGCGGATCACCGCACGGAGGGATTTCACTCAGTGGGTCCGGGCCGTTAGGCTGGCTGCGACACCGATGAACCCCGTGCGGGAGAGCGTCCTGACACCCAGCCCAGGACCCCTGAAGGAGCAAGCCCTCCCCGCGAACCTCTCAAGGCAAAGGACCGTGCGGGTAGGTGCCCTCTGGAAAGCAGGTCCTCGAGGCCTCGCCGAAGGTGAAAGTCCGGTTAAAAACCGGGTGAAGCTCTCAGGCAACCATGACAGAGGGGGAGGATGCTCTCATCCGACCCCTGTCTGAGGTGCGAACATGTCCCGACCCACACCCCTGCGCGGTGTCCACGAGGCCCTCGGCGCGACGCTGACCGACTTCGCGGGCTGGCTCATGCCGCTGCGCTACGGCAGCGAGTCCGCCGAGCACAACGCGGTCCGCCAGGCGGCGGGCCTGTTCGACCTGTCCCACATGGGGGAGATCTTCGTGACCGGCCCGCAGGCCGCCGAGGCTCTCGACTACGCGCTCGTCGGCCACCTCTCCGCGCTGGAGCCGGGCCGCGCCCGCTACACGATGATCGTGAACGCCGAGGGCGGCGTGCTGGACGACCTGATCGTCTACCGCCTCGCGCCCGAGGAGTTCATGGTCGTCGCCAACGCCTCCAACTACCCCATGGTCGCCGCGCAGCTGACCGAGCGCGCCAAGGCGTTCGACGCGGTCGTGGACGACCGCTCGGACCGGTACGCGCTGATCGCCGTCCAGGGGCCGCGGTCGCAGGAGATCCTCGCCGCGCTCACCGACGCCGACCTCGACGGGCTCAAGTACTACGCGGGCCTGCCCGCCACCGTCGCCGGCCGCCGGGCGCTCATCGCCCGCACCGGCTACACCGGCGAGGACGGCTTCGAGCTGTTCATCGCGGGCGACGACGCCGAGCCGCTGTGGGCCGCGCTCACCGAGGCGGGCGAGCCGTACGGCCTGCGCCCCGCCGGGCTGTCGGCGCGCGACACGCTCCGCCTGGAGGCCGGCATGCCCCTGTACGGCAACGAGCTGTCGGCGGCCCTGACCCCGTTCGACGCCGGCCTGGGCCGTGTGGTGAGGTTTGACAAGCCGGGCGACTTCGTCGGCCGGGCCGCCCTGGAGCCGCTCAAGGACGTCCCGCCGTCCCGCCGCCTGGTGGGCCTGGTCGCGACCGGGCGCCGGGTGCCCCGGCACGGCTACCCGGTGGTGGCCGCGGGCGACGGCGCGGTCGTCGGCGAGGTCACCAGCGGGGCGCCGTCCCAGTCACTGGGTAAGCCCATCGCGATGGCGTATGTGGACACTGGCCTGACCGAAGGTCTGGCGGTGGACATCCGGGGTAGCCACGAGCCGGTCGAGGTCGTCGACCTGCCTTTCTATCGGAGGAAGAAATGACCAGCATTCCTGACGAGCTGCACTACACCAAGGAGCACGAGTGGGTGGCGGGCGTCGATGACGGCCTGACCCTCACCGTGGGCATCACGGCCTACGCGGCCGAGGCGCTCGGCGACGTGGTCTACGTGCAGCTTCCCGAGGTCGGCACGACGGTCGCCGCCGGCGACTCGGTCGGCGAGGTCGAGTCGACCAAGTCCGTGAGCGACGTCTACGCGCCCGTCGGCGGGGAGGTCATCGAGGTCAACGCGGCCGTCGTGGACGACCCGTCGCTGGTCAACGGCGACCCGTACGGTGAGGGCTGGCTGTTCCGCGTGCGCCTGGAGGGCGACGCCGACGACCTGCTCTCCGCCGAGGAGTACGCCGCACTCACCTCCGGCGAGTCCTGATATTTCCCCTCTTGTGCCGTGACCGTGCGGGCCGCCACCCGGCACGCACGGCCACGGCGACCTAAGGACCGGATCAATGGCGATCAGTGTCTTCGACCTCTTCAAGATCGGCATCGGCCCCTCCAGCTCGCACACCGGCGGGCCGATGGCCGCCGCCCACAAATTCGCCCGGGGCCTCGACCACGACGGGCTGCTGGACAAGACCGCCCGGGTCGAGGTGATCCTGTACGGCTCGCTCGGCCTCACCGGCAAGGGCCACGGCAGCGACAAGGCCGTCCTGCTCGGCCTGTCCGGCGAGAAGCCCGAGCTCGTCGACGTCGACAGCGTGGACGGACGGCTGGCCGCCATGAAGGACTCCGGGACCGTCCGCCTGTACGGCTCCCGCGAGATCCCCTTCGTCGTCGGCGACGACCTCGTCTTCGAGCGCAAGAAGTCCCTCCCCGGCCACCCGAACGGCATGCGCTTCACCGCCTTCGACGAATCCGGGGAGATCCTCAGCCAGAGGATCTACTACTCGGTCGGCGGCGGCTTCATCGTGGACGAGAACGCCACCGGCGCCGACCGGATCAAGGCCGACGACACCGCCCTGCCGTACCCCTTCACCACCGCCGCCGAGATGCTCGCCCACTGCCGCGAGACGGGCCTGTCGATCTCCGGGCTGATGCTGGAGAACGAGAAGGCCTTCGGCCGCGCCGAGGCCGAGATCCGCTCCGGGCTGCTGCACCTGTGGCAGGTCATGACCGAGTGCGTGAACCGCGGCATCACCAAGGAGGGCGTGCTGCCCGGCGGGCTGAAGGTGCGCAGGCGCGCCCACCAGCTCCACCGCCAGCTGCAGGCCGAGTCCCCGGAGAAGGACTCCCTGCAGATCGTGGACTGGATCTCGCTGTTCGCCATCGCCGTCAACGAGGAGAACGCCGCCGGCGGCCGGATCGTCACCGCGCCCACCAACGGCGCGGCGGGCATCATCCCGGCCGTGCTCACCTACTACGACCGGTTCGTCCGCAGCGCCGACGACGACGGCGTGGTCCGCTTCCTGCTGACCGCCGGGGCGGTCGGCGTGCTGTTCAAGGAGAACGCCTCCATCTCCGGCGCCGAGGTCGGCTGCCAGGGCGAGGTCGGCTCGGCCTGCTCGATGGCCGCCGCCGGGCTCACCGAGGTGCTGGGCGGCACCCCCGAGCAGGTGGAGAACGCCGCCGAGATCGGCATCGAGCACAACCTGGGGCTGACCTGCGACCCGATCGGCGGCCTGGTGCAGATCCCGTGCATCGAGCGCAACGCGGTGGCCTCGGTCAAGGCCGTCACCGCCGCCCGGATGGCGCTGCGCGGCGACGGCCGCCACTTCGTCTCGCTCGACAAGGCGATCAAGACGATGCGCGACACCGGCCGCGACATGCTGGACAAGTACAAGGAGACCAGCCGCGGCGGCCTGGCCGTCAACGTCATCGAGTGCTGACGCCCTCCCGGCGATTCCACATCACGCCCATATAAAGTCCGCGATCCGTGCAAGGACGTGCGTTCCTGCCGTTATCGTTTATGAGCTGTTCAGGAAGGCCGGGAGGTATCGGTGACGACGGGAGCTCACCCGGTGGGCCGCATCCTCCGCGCGCACTGGCTGTTCATCGCCGCGCTGCTGGCCGGCGGCGCGCTGCGGGCCCTGGCCGTGCTGGGATACCGCCCCGCCCTGTGGTTCTGGGCCGACTCCTTCGCCTACCTGAGCGCCGCCCTCGACGTCCGGCCCCTGGAGTCGCGCCCCTCGGGCTACTCGCTGTTCCTGTGGCTGCTGAGCCCGCTGCAGAGCGTCCAGGCCGTGGTGGTGGTCCAGCACCTGATGGGGCTGGCCGTCGCCGCCTGCGTCTATCTCCTGCTGCGACGCCTGGCCGGCCTGCCGGGATGGGGCGCGACGCTCGCGACCCTCCCCGTCCTGCTGGACGTCCACCAGGTCCAGCTCGAACACCTCGTCATGGCGGACCTGCTCTTCCAGTTCCTCGCCGTGCTGGCGGTGACGCTGCTGCTGTGGCGGCGGCGGCCCGCCGTCCGGCTCGCCCTGCTCGCCGGGCTCCTGCTGGCCGTGGCCACCGTCACCCGGACCATCGGGCTGCCGCTGATCGCCGTGGTGCTGGTCGGCCTGGTGATCCGCCGGGCCGGCTGGAAGGCGGTGGTCGCCACCGCGACGGCGAGCGCGATCGCCCTGGGCGGGTACGCCGTCTGGTTCAAGTCCGAGTTCGGCGCCTACGGGCTCACCCGGGGCAACGCCTTCCTCTGGGCCCGCACGATGACCTTCGCCGACTGCGCGCAGATCCTCCCCACCGGGCCGGAGGCCGCGCTCTGCCCCACCGAGCCGCTGAACCTGCGCCAGCCGCCGCCGGTCTACATCTGGGGCGGCGACTCCCCCTTCAACAAGATCAAAGGTGACTGGGCCGAGCGTGACGCGCTCGCCGGGGACTTCGCCACGCAGGCCGTCATGGCCCAGCCGCTCGACTTCCTCCGGACCGGTCTCACCGACGTGGCCCACATCTTCGACTGGACCCGCCGTGTCTACCCGACCGAGGGCGACCAGAGCGCCTACGTCTTCCCCGACGTCACCGGTTCCCTGCCGGACACCCCCGCCTCCCGCGGCCGCACCGCCGAAGAACTCGTCACCGCCTACCAGGGCGGGCCCGGCGACACCGTCACCGTCGACCCCTACGCGAGCTGGCTGCGCGCCTATCAGGAGAACGGCTTCCTCCGCGGCCCGTTCTTCGGCGTCATCCTCCTCATCGGGCTGATCGGCGTCCTGACCCGGCTGCGCGTCTCCGTCGAAGGCCCCTTCGGCGCCCGCCGCGCCCGTCCCGGGGAGGGCGCCCACCGCGAGCCGCCCTCCCGCGAGGAGCCGCGGGGACCGGGCGGCTGGGCCCTCGGCGGCGCGGCGCTGCTGCCGTGGGCGGCCGCCACCGTGCTCGTCGTGCTGCCGCCGTTCATCGCGGCCTTCGACCACCGCTACGTGGTCCCCGCCGTCCCCCTGGCGTGCCTGGCCGCCGGACTGGCCTTCGGCGTCCGCGAGCTCCGCGGCCCCGGCGAGTCCGCGGAGCCCATGGAGCCCGCGGAGCCCGTGGAGCCCGGCGATCCCCGGGAGGCGGGCCGGGAGACGGAGGAGCCGCGCGGACGGCGGCGGAACGACCCCTGGCCGCCGGAGGAATCCTGGGCCGCGCAGGAGAGCCCGTGGGCGCTCCCGGCCGCGCGGTCCTCAGCGGCGCCGGACGTGCAGGCGGACGAGCGCCCCCAGCGTCTCGTCCCCAAGCGCCCGGCGGACCTTGTGGACGGCGTCCTCGTTTACCCGCGCCACGAGCCCGCCGACGTCGGCCGCGGGCCCGCAGCTCACCGCGATCCGGACCCGGTCGCCTTCCACGGACCTGACCCGGATCCCGCTCAGCCCTTCGACTTCTTTGAGGGCGACCGCGAGCATCGCGGTCCCCGTCCCGCTGCGCCTGCCCCACCGTCCCCAGCCCAGGGAGCGCAGCAGCCACCAGACGGCCACCAGCGTCAGTACTACAAGTACTAGCGCGACCAGCCACCCCGCCCACGGGTCCTCCGCCAGCCGCGCGGGAAGCCCCGGGTCGAGGATCGGCTCCGCGCCCGGCCGGCCGGAGACCTGCTCCTGTCCCCGCAGGAAGCCGTAGAGCCCGGCCCCCGCCAGCACGGTCCCGGTGACGGCCAGGCCGATCCGGTTGCCCAGGTACGGCTTCATCAGCTCACCCGCCCGCGCAGCCGGACCACGACCTCGCCGCCGTACATCGCCCCCACGCCCGCCAGCCGGTCCCCGACCGCCGCGCCCACCTGCCGGAGCAGCTGCCCGGTCCGCTCCTCGTCGGTGATCACGACGACCTCGACCTGCCGCGTCCACAGGCGGACCCGGGCCCGGTCCACCCCGGCCACCGACTCGGCCGCGTCCCGCAGCGTACGGCGGAGCCCCGACCGGGTCAGGCCGATCACCATCAGCGGGTCGCTCGTCTCCAGCGGCACCAGCCGGGCCCGGCCGGGCGTCGCCGCGAGCACCACCAGCAGCACTCCCGCCGCCATCATGAGCAGGGTCACGGCGATCATCACCGGATCCGACCAGCTCAGCGCCCCGATTCCGGAGGCGAGCTTCTGGTACGGCACCAGCCCGAAGGGCGAGCCCGTCAGCAGCCCGACCGTCGTCCCCACCGATGCCGAGAGGGTGACGGAGACCGCCAGGGCCACCGTCACGCCCACCGGTCCCCGATCCGGCCGCAGCAGCCGTACCGACCTGCGACGGATCGCACGCGGGCGCTCTCCCACCGAAGGGCTCGCCGCGCCCGCCAGGCTTCCCTGGAGAGTAGTCATCACCCCGTCAGGTGTAACGACCCCGGTACCCAGGAGTGGGACGCGCCCCGGCCACTTGCCCGACTCCGCACGCCGTACGGCGGAAGAATTTACCGCCGGCCAGTAACATGAATACTACTCACGTTCGGTCGGGCGGGGTTATCCTGCCCCCATGGACGACCGCCAGCGCTACGACCGGGCCACCGCGCACCTGGAACCCCCCTTCGCCGTGCTCGACCTCGCGGCCCTGCGCGCGAACGCCGCCGACATGGCCCGGCGCGCCCACGGCAAGCCCATCCGGGTCGCCAGCAAATCGATCCGCTCCCGGCCGGTCCTGGCCCGCGTCCTCGACATGGACGGCTTCACCGGGATCATGGCCTTCACCCTGCCCGAAGCCCTCTGGCTCGTCTCCACCGGCCTGCGCGACGTCCTCGTGGCCTACCCCACCGCCGACCGCGCCGCCCTCGCCCAGCTGGCCGCCGACCCCCGCGCCGCCCGGGAGATCACGATAACGGTGGACCGTTCCGAGCACCTCGACTTCGTCGAGAGCGCCGTCTCCGGCGTCCGCGACCGCCACGAGATCCGGATCTGCCTCGACATCGACGCCGGATACGTCACCCTCGGCGGCAAATTCCGGGCAGGCGCCCTCCGCTCCCCCATCCGCGAGGCCGACCAGGCCGCCGACCTCGCCGCCGACACCGCCAAACGCCCCGGATTCCGCCTCGTCGGCCTCATGGCCTACGAAGCCCAGATCGCCGGAGTCGGCGACGCCCCGCCGGGCAAGCCCGCCCTCACCCGCGCCATCCGCTGGATGCAGACCCACTCCCGCCGCGAGCTCATCATGCGCAGGGGCCGCATCGTCCAGGCCGTCCGCCAGATCGCCGACCTGGAGTTCGTCAACGGCGGCGGCACCGGCAGCATCGGAAGCACCATCCGCGAGAAAGCCGTCACCGAGGTCGCCGCCGGATCCGGCTTCTTCCACCCCCGCCTCTTCGACTTCTACCGCGGCTTCACCGGCCACCCCGCCGCCCTGTTCGCCCTCCCCGTGGTCCGCCGCCCCGCCACCGGAGTCGTCACCGTCCTCGGCGGCGGCTACGTCGCCTCAGGCTCCCCCGGAACCGACCGCCTCCCCCAGCCCTACCTCCCCTGCGGCCTGCGCTATGCCCCGGACGAAGGCGCGGGCGAGGTCCAGACCCCCCTCATCGGCCAGGCCGCCGAGGACCTGCGCGTCGGCGACCGCGTCTGGTTCCGCCACGCCAAGGCGGGCGAGCTCTGCGAACGCTTCGCCACCCTGCACCTCATCGAGGGCGACAAGGTCGTCGAAGAAGTGCCGACCTACCGCGGCGAGGGCCGCACCTTCCTGTAGGAAGGCACGGCCCCGCGGAAAGCACGACGCCGCGGAAAGGCCTGACCCGGCGGGGGAACACGGCCCCGCGGGGAACACGGCCCCGCACGAAGCGCGGCGCCGTCACCCGCGGCGCCGCCGCCAGAGCATGACCGCCGCCCCCACCACCAGCACCGCGCCCACGCCGATCAGCACCGGCGCCAGGCTCGGCTGCTCGTCCGCCCACAGGTCGTCGGACTCGCCCTCCAGCTTGGCCGGGCGAGGGCTGACCCCCACCACGTCCCCGATCCTCTCCCCCAGGGAGAAGATGAACTCCTTCGCATTCGACTCCGCCCGGGCAACAGTCCGCCGCGCGACGTTCCTGGGACTCACCCTGTCCGCGATGGCGTCAACCGTCCGGGCCAACTCCGCGCGCGAGCGCTCGATCCGCCGCTCCAGCTCCGCGGGATCGGTGTCCGCCATGACTCTCCTCTCGCAACCCTTGACATTGATCAGTCTGTCAGGTCTGACCCCCCTGCGACACTCCGGACAGGCCGTTGACTTTACCTCTCACCGGTAAGTTGGCCACGAACCGTTCCACTAAGGAGAACCATGAAACTCGAGCCGGGCGACGCCGCCCCGGACTTCGCCCTCCCGGCCGCCGACGGCGCCACCGTGTCCCTGGACGCCTACCGGGGCCGGCGGGTCATCCTCTACTTCTACCCCGCCGCCATGACCCCCGGCTGCACCACGCAGGCCTGCGACTTCCGCGACAGCCTCGACTCGCTGGCCGCCGCGGGCGTCGCCGTCCTCGGCGTCTCCAAGGACACCCCCGCCAAGCTCGCGAAGTTCGCCGAGCACGACGCCCTCACCTTCCCGCTGCTGTCCGACCCCGAACTGGAGGTCCACAACGCCTACGGCGTCTACGGCGAGAAGACGATGTACGGGAAGACCACCCTCGGCGTCATCCGCTCCACCTTCGTCATCGACCCCGACGGAAAAATCGAGAAAGCCCTCTACAACGTGAAGGCCACCGGCCACGTCGCCCGGCTCCGCCGCGAGCTGGGAATCGACTAGATATCCCATTTTCGCCATTTATCGCATTTTGCCGATGCCCCAAGAATCGTCGGACCCCTTCCATGGACTTGGGGCATGGCAACAAAGTACAAATACACTCCCGAAATGCTGGCGGAGGCGGCGGCCGGCTCCACCAGCATCACCGGCGTCCTGCGCCGCCTCGGCATCACCGTCGCGGGCGGCAACCACGCGCACATCAGCCGCCAGCTGAAGCGCTTCGAGATCGACACCTCCCACTTCCGAAGGGTCTCACCCAACAAGGGCCGACCATCCCCGGGACGCCTCCGACCGGAACAGGTCCTGATCATGCGACCGGAAGGCAGCTCTCGGCCGAACCCTCGCCAGCTCAGACGGAGCCTGATCGCCGTCGGGATGCCCTACCGCTGCGCGGGCTGTAAGATCGAGGGTGCCTGGCGAGGTCAGCCATTGATTCTTCATGTTGATCACATCGATGGCAACTGGCTGGACAACAGAGAAGAAAACCTGCGCTTTCTCTGCCCTAACTGCCACTCGCAGACGGAGAACTTCGCAGGAAAGACAAGGGGCCGTAGTCCAGAGGCAGAGACACACGGTTTAGGTCCGTGCCAGCGTGGGTTCGACTCCCACCGGCCCTACAAAAGAACAGCAGCCTACTCTGTCAACCTGAAATCGGTGAACGTCGGCATAACCCTCTCACCCCAGGACGCCTTCTTCATCGAAGACTACATTTCATACAGCGGCTCACCGTCCCGCTCCGCGGTAATACGGGAGGCAATTCGACTTCTCAGAGATAGAGAGGTCGAGAAGGAATATGCTGTCGCGTTCACCGAAGCGGAGGAGGACGCCGGCGAGCCGTCCTGAAGGTGACGCGGCCGGTTGCCGGCCGGAGAGGCTCGGAGGTCCGCAGAGGCGCCGTCAGGTCAGCGGCCACGGGTGCGGGCGGGAGGGGACCGCCGGGGCGCGCGGGGCGTCTACTGCGCCGCGCAGCCCGGCGTCGTTGTGATCCGCTGTCACAAACATTCTCCCTTTACTCACCCAGAAGGGCGTTCCCCGTAGTGATGATGCCGTAGGGGGCGTAAGGGCGGCGTAAGCGGTCCGGGATGTGCGACCTGGGTCGTAGACGCGTTTCCCCCTTATGGGGGAAGGGCTCTGATCTGCGGATACGTATGGTGGGGGGTGTGTTCGGCAGATTTCGCGCCTGGGGTCGGCGCCATCCGGGGATCGTGAGCGCGCTGTGGCTGGCGCCGTTCGTGGGGCTCTGCCTGCTCTTCCTGGGGCTGTACGCGTCGATGCCGGGGTTCGCGGGCGGGGCTCCGTTCTGGTGGTACGCGGTGCTGGGCGTGGTGCTGGTGGTGCCGCTGTTCTGGCGTCGGCGGCGGCCCCGGGAGGTGTTCGCGGCGGTCTCGGGCATCAGCTTCGTGCAGTGGTGCCTGGGGGTGGAGCCGACTCCGTTCAACCTTGCGGTGCTGGTGGCGATGTACGCCGTGGCGTCGTTGTGTTCGGTGCGGTGGGCGGTCGCGGCGGGTCTGGCGGCGGAGCTGGGGCTGGCGCTGGCATTCGGGCGGATCACGGAGAATCCGGATTTCGAGACGTGGGCGAGCACGTCGGTGTTCGTGGTGGCGATCTGGATCGCGGGGATCTACGCCAATACCCGTCAGCGCTATCTGGAGGGTCTGGAGGAGCGGGCCGAGCGGGCGGAGCGGGAGCGTGATCAGCAGGCGCGGCTGGCTGCGGCCGAGGAGCGGGCGCGGATCGCGCGGGAGCTGCATGACGTGGTGGCGCACAACGTGAGCGTGATGATCGTTCAGGCGGATGGAGCGGCTTACGCGATCGACGGCGATCCGGAGCAGGCGCGGCAGGCGGTGCGGGCGATCTCGGCGACGGGGCGGCGGGCGCTGGCGGAGATGCGCCGGATGGTGGGGGTGCTGCGGGCCGACGGCGGCGAGACGGAGGACTATGCCCCGCAGCCGGGTCTGGCCGAGCTGGACGATCTGGTGGCGCGGGTTCGGCTGTCGGGGTTGCCGGTGGAGTTCCGGGTGACGGGTGATCCGGTGGAGCTCCCGGAGGGTGAGGAGCTGACGGTGTACCGGATCGTTCAGGAGGCGTTGACCAACACCATCAAGCACGGCGGTCCGGGGAGTGCGGCGTCGGTGGAGCTGGAGTACGGTCCGCGCGAGCTGGTGGTGCGGGTGCGCGACGACGGCCGGGGGGCGGCGGCGCGGCAGAGGCCCGGCGGGCACGGTCTGGTGGGGATGCGGGAGCGGGCGGCGGTCTTCGGCGGGACGGTGCAGGCGGGGCCCCGGCAGGGTGGCGGGTTCGGGGTGGTCGCGCGTCTGCCGGTGGGCGAACCGGGAGCGGATCGTGCGGCGTGATGGGATGGGGGGTGGCGGAGCGGGTGCGGATTCGGCGGGTATGGGCCTGCTGAATTCGGACCGGGTGAGTTCGAGCCAGGCGAGTTCGAGCCAGGCGAGTCTGGACCGGGTGGGTCCGGGTCCGGCGGGCGTGGGCTTCGCGGGTGCGGGTCCGGTCGCCGTGGATGCGGGCGCGGGTGTGATGACGGGCGGGAGTGTGGGCGGCCGGTGATCCGGGTGATGCTGGTCGATGATCAGGAGTTGTTGCGGACGGGGTTCCGCATGGTGCTCGGCGCGCAGCCGGACATCGAGGTCGTGGCGGAGGCCGCCGACGGCCGGGCCGCGGTGGAGGCGGCGGGCTCGGTCGATGTGGACGTCGTGCTGATGGACGTGCGCATGCCGGTCATGGACGGGGTGGAGGCGACGCGGTCGATCTGCGCTCGGGGCGAGCGGCCGAAGGTGCTGATCCTGACGACCTTCGATCTGGACGACTACGCCTTCGCCGCGCTGAAGGCGGGGGCGTCGGGGTTCCTGCTGAAGGACGTGCCTCCGGCGGATCTGGTCAGCGCCATCCGTTCGGTGCACAACGGGGACGCGGTGGTGGCGCCGAGCACGACCCGGCGGTTGCTGGAGCGTTTCTCGGTTCACCTGCCCGCGCAGGGCGGGATGGAGCCGCCGGCGTTGTCCGGGCTGACCGCACGGGAGCGGGAGGTGCTCGTGCTCGTGGCCCGGGGGCTGTCCAACATGGAGATCGCCACCCGGCTGGATCTGGCGGAGGCGACGGTGAAGACGCATCTGGGCCGTGTCCTGGCCAAGCTGGGGTTGCGGGACCGGACGCAGGCGGTCGTGTACGCCTACGAGTCGGGGCTGATCGTCCCGCATTCGCCGGGCTGAGGCCGTCCCGCCGGCCAGGAGGGCCGTTCCGGAGCGCCGGCCGGCGTGATCCGGCAACGGTCATCCCGTTCTGGCGACGGTCGCCTCGGCCTCGACAGCGGTCACTCCGATCCGGGAGCGATCATCCTGTCCGGGAGGGGTCAGGCGGTCGCGCGTCGCGCGTACACCTCGATCTCGATCTTCATCCTGGGGTCGGCGAGGCCGCACACCAGCATCGTGGCGGCCGGGCGCACCTCGCCGAAGCAGCGGCGCAGCGCCGGCCAGCAGGGCTCGAAGTCGGCCCGGTCGGGCAGGAGATACCGGACTCGCACGACGTCGGCGAAGGTGCACCCGGCTTCGGTCAGCGCGCTCCCGATGTTGCGCAGGCACTGCTCGGCCTGTTCCACCACGTCGTCGGAGATCGTCATGGTCGCGTAGTCGAAACCGGTCGTCCCCGACACGTGCACCCAGTCGCCGTCGACGACGGCCCGGGCATAGCCGATCTGCTCCTCGAAGGTCGAGCCGCTGAGGATCGCGCGTCGCTCTGTCATGCGCTGAACGGTAGGTGATCAGCTGTTATACGTCCAATACAGCAATGCTCATGGACTGATATCTCTAGAGGTATGGAGCGCCCCGAACTGCCACTCCCGCAACTGCACGCGTTCGTCGTGCTCGCCGAGGAACTCCACTTCGGCCACGCGGCCGAGCGCCTGGGCGTCGCCCAGCCGCCGCTGAGCCAGCAGATCCGCCGCCTGGAGAGCAAGGTCGGCCATGACCTGTTCCATCGGGGACCGGGGCGGGTCACGCTCACTCCCGCGGGCCGGGAGCTGCTGCCCGCCGCCCGGCGGGCGCTCACGGAGCTGGCCGGCGGCCTGGCGGCGGCGCGGGCCGCGGCCAGCGGGCGGACGGGCCGGATCCGGCTGGGCTTCGCCGCCTCGCTCGCCCTCACGGTCCTTCCGGCCCTGCTGCGCACTTACCGGGAGCGGTTCCCCGGCGTGCGCCTCGACATCCATGAGATGACCACCGCGCCTCAGATCGCCGCCCTGCACGAGAAGACCATCGATGCCGGCCTGTTGCGGGAGCCACCGGCCGACGAGCCCGAGCTGGGCTTCGCGACCGTGCTGACCGAGGGGTTCGTGGCCGTCCTGCCGTCCGCCCATCCTCTGGCGGCCCAGCGTTCCGTCCGCGTCGCGCAGTTGGCCGGCGCGCCCTTCGTACTCCCGCCGCGCGAGGCCGGGCCCCGGCTCCACGACCAGATCACCGCCCTGTGCCAGGCCGCGGGCTTCGTTCCCCTGGTGACGCAGCGCGCGGTGGAGTGGCAGACCGTCTGCGCCCTGGTGGAGGCCGGGCTGGGCGTCTCGCTGGCTCCCGCGAGCATCCGGCGCATCCGGCTCAAGGGCGTCGCCTTCCGCGGGATCGACGCCGGCGCCGCCCGTACGAGGGTCGCCGTCGCCTGGCGGGAGGACGACCGGAATCCTCTGGTGGCGCGGCTGGTGGAGATCATCGGCGGGGGTCCCGGAGCCGGCCCCTGAAACGACGGCCAGGGCCGCCTCCCAGAGCTGCGTCCCGGGGCCGTGCCCCGGGGGCATCGTCCGCCTACGTTCCGAGACCGCCTCCGGCTGCGTCCCGGGACGGGGCCTCGCGTCTTCCGGCGCCGTCGCCGTCCGGTTTCCCGGTCAGGCCATGTGGCCGGAGCTCCAGGCCCAGGCGGCGATGCCGACGCGGTTGGCCGCGCCGGTCTTGCGCTGGATGTTGGCGATGTGCGTCTTCACCGTGCCGGGGCTGATCACCAGTTCGGCGGCGATGTCGGCGTTCGTCCCGCCGCGCGCGACGAGGCGGGCGATCTCCAGTTCGCGGCCGGTGAGCGGTTCGGTGGGGGGCGGGCCGGATTCGGCGGGCATGCCCAGGCTGCGCAGGAGCCGGACGGTGATCTGGGGGCTGATCAGCGTGTCGCCGGCCATGGCGGCGCGGATGGCCTCGATGAGCAGGGTGGGGCCCGATCGTTTCAGCAGGAATCCGCAGGCTCCGTTGCGCAGCGCCGTGTGGACGTACTCGTCGAGGTCGAAGGTGGTCACCACGATGACCCGCGTCTCGGCCGCCAGGAGCCTGGTGACCTCCAGCCCGTCCAGGCGCGGCATGCGGATGTCGGCGAGCACGACGTCGGGACGGAGGTGGCGGGCCTGGTCGACCGCGCTCTGCCCGTCGGCGGCCTCGGCCACGACGGTCATGTCGGGCTGGGAGTCGAGGATGAGCCGGAAGCCGACGCGCACGTCCTCCTGGTCGTCGGCGAGGAGGATCCGGGTGGTCATGGCGTCGTCTCCACGGGCAGGGCGTCGGGTACGGTCACCGCGGGCGGGGCGGCGGTCGTGGCCGCGGGTACGGTCCCTGCACGCGGGGCGGCGGTCGTGGCCGTGGCCGCGGTCTCCCCGGGCAGGACGGCGGTCACGTGCCATCCGTCCCGGGTCGGGCCCGCCGTCAGGGAGCCGCCCAGGACCTCGACCCGCTCGGCCAGGCCGACCAGCCCGAACCCGCCCCGGCCCGATCCGCCGCCGCCGCCGCCGCCGAGAGATCTATCACCGACGGCGCCGCCCCTGCCGGATCCTCCAGCGAGGGAACCGCCGCTGGGGGAACCGCCCCGGCCGGATCCGCCGCTGAGGGAAGCGCCGTCATCCGGTCCGCCTCCGCCCGATCCGTCCTTGTCGGCCGATCCGTACTGTCCGCCGCCGTCGTCGGCGATCCGTACCCGTACGGCCCCGTCCTCCGCGGTGACCGCGACGGCCACGCGGGTCGCCGCCCGGGCGTGCCTGCGCACGTTGGTGAGCGCCTCGGTCACCACGCGGTAGACGGTGGCGGAGGCCTCGCGGGGCAGGTCCAGGCCGGGCACCATGGTGAGGTCGGCCGGTGGCGAGAATTCGCCGACCAGGTTCTCCAGGCTTTCGACGCCGGGCAGGCGGTGGTCGTCACGGTCGTCGTCATGGCGGCCCGGCCGATCGTGGAGCATCTCCACGGTCCTGTCCATGGAGGCCATCGCCCGCTGGCCGGCCTCCTCGATGCGGCGCAGCGCGTCGGCGACCGGGGGCGGCAGCGGGCCGGACACCATGCGGGCGGCCTGCGCCTGGACGAGGATGCCGCTGATGTCGTGGGCGACGTAGTCGTGCAGGTCTCGGGCGACCGCGAGGCGCTGTGCCCGTCTGGCCTCGGCCACCGCCCGGCGCCTGACGCCGTCGAGCGAGCGCAGGTAGAGACCGGTCCCGGCCGCGGCGATCGAGAGGAGGGACCACCCCGCGCACCCTCCGATCATCAGGGACGGCTCACCGGGCCACATGGCGCGCACGAGCATCAGGGGGACCGCCGCGCCGGGCAGTCCCGCCGAGACGACGGCCCGGCGGGCGGGTGCGCGCCGGGCCGCCAGCATGACGAGCACGAGCAGCGGGGGTGTCTCGGCCATCATCCAGAGGCCGGCGTCGGCCTGCCGGCCCAGCAGCGGGTAGGAGGCGGTGACCGCGATCGACGCGGTCCCCGCCGCCTCCGCCGCCCGCGTGACGGGCACTCGCGGTGCGAAGGCGGCGGCGAGCGCGGCCAGAGCGGCCAGCGCCGGCAGAGCCTCGATCACATCCATGATCCTGACTGTAGAGGGAGGGGTCGCGGGGCGGATCCGCCGAACGGCAGATCGGGGACGACGGCGGGCGCGCGGGATCCGCCGAACGGCAGATGGGCCGCGCACCCGTCCCCGGCCCACGCTGGACCCATGGACACGACACCCATGGACACGGCATCCGGGAACGCGACGCCCGGTGGTGCGGCACCCGGGGACACGAGGCCGGGGAACACGACACTCACGGATACGACGGCCGGGAGTCCTACGACGGCCGGGGGTGCGGCGATCACCCGGACGACGGCCCGCTGGCCCCGGTGGGCGGCCTACGCGGCGGGATTCTGGTCGTTCTTGTACGGCGGGCTCGGGCTCTGGTGGGCGCTGGGCGGGCGGGGGTTCCCCTTCGGTGAGGGCGACGTCCCCGACGCCCGGTACGAGTCGCTGCTCGGTTCCGCGACGGCGGCGGGGACCGCGCCCGTCATCGCGGCGCTGGGGGGCGCGGGCGCGGTGCTGGCGCTGGTTCTGGCGAGGGTACGGCTGCGCGGCCCGCTGCGGGTCGTGGCGCTGGCCCTGGCGTGGGCCGCCGCCTTCACCCTGGTCGTGCTCGTCCCCGACCAGCGGGGCCTGGTCGCGCTGGCCTATGCGCCGATCTTCCTCGTCGGGCTGCCCTGGGGCTGGCCCGATGCGGACTACTTCGCGACCGCGCTGCCGTGGCCGGTGCTGAATCTGCTGATCTGCACGGCCGGCGGGGTGCTGTGGGCGGCCGCGGCGCTGGCGTTCCAGCGGCGTACCGGTGACCGCTGCGAGAGCTGCGGCCGTTCGCATGACAGGGCTCCGTCCTGGACGGACCCGGCTTCGGCGGCGCGCTGGGGCGGCCGGGCGGCCTATGTCGCCTTCGTCATCCCGCTCTTCTACGCCGTGGTGCGGTGGGCGTGGGCGCTGGAGATCCCGCTGCTGTTCTCCGCGGAGGAGCTGCGCTGGCTGCACGAGTCGGGGCTGGTCTGGGCCGGGGCGGGGCTGGCGACGCTGGCCGCGCTCGGCGGTGTGCTCACGCTCGGGCTGGCGCAGCGCTGGGGCGAGGTCTGGCCGCGCTGGGTGATCGGGCTGGCCGGCCGGCCGGTGCCCCTCATGTTCCCGGTCGTCTTCGCCTCGGTGGTCACGGTCGCCCTGGCGTCGGCCGGCGCCACCGCCGCGCGCGTCACCGACTGGACGGACCCGGCCGACTGGCTGGCCAGCCCGATGGCGTACTGGCCGCTCTGGGCGATGGCTCTCGGCGCCGCCACCGTCGGCTACTACCTGCGCAGGCGGGACAGGTGCCGCCGGTGCGGGCTGCTCTGACCCGCGGCCGATCCGGTGCGCTTCGGCCGATCCACCCCACTGTCGTCGTGGGGCGGGTCGGCCAAAGGGATGAGGGGGAGCTACCTCGCTGGTCTCACGGTTCCCACGGGACCGGCCCTTCGGGTGAGGAGAAGTCCGTCCACGAGTCCGATGGATCGCGTTTTGCCTGGCAATAGCGTTTTCAGAGTCAGAAGAGCGGATCTGTTCTCGAGGAGAGATCGACGTGACCATCACCGGAGAGGTCGGCGCGTGGAACGCGCGGGGGAACTCGGCGCCCGCCGTGGTCGCCAGGGGGCTGACCAAGGTCTACGGCCAGGGGGACGCGGCCGTGCACGCCCTCCGGGGGGTGGACATCGCCTTCGCCACCGGGGCCTTCACCGCGATCATGGGTCCGTCGGGGTCCGGGAAGTCGACGCTGATGCACTGCCTGGCCGGGCTGGACACGGTCACCGGCGGGCAGGTGCACATCGGCGACGTGGAGTTGACCGGGCTCAACGACAAGCAGCTCACCCTGCTGCGCCGGGAGCGGATCGGCTTCATCTTCCAGGCGTTCAACCTGCTGCCGACGCTGACGGCCGAGCAGAACATCCGGCTCCCGCTGGAGATCTCCGGCCGTCAGGCCGACCAGGTGCTGTTCGACCGGGTCGTGGAGACGGTGGGGCTGCGCGACCGGCTGGCGCACAGGCCGACCGAGCTGTCGGGCGGTCAGCAGCAGCGGGTGGCGGTGGCGCGGGCGCTGATCAGCAAGCCGCAGGTCATCTTCGCCGACGAGCCGACCGGGAACCTGGACTCGCGCAGCGGCGCCGAGGTGCTGTCGTTCCTGCGGACGTCGGTGCGGGAGCTGGGCCAGACGATCGTGATGGTCACCCACGACCCGGTCGCGGCGGCGTACGCGGACCGGGTGGTCTTCCTCCGGGACGGCCTGCTGGTCGACGAGCTGGTGCAGCCGACCCCGCAGTCGGTGCTCGACACCCTGATGAAGCTGGAGGCCTGAGTTGCTGAAGACGACTCTCGCCGGGTTGCGGGCGCACAAGCTGCGCCTGCTGCTCACCTCCCTGGCCATCACGCTGGGGGTGGGCTTCATCGCGGGCACGTTCGTGCTCACCGACACCATCGAGGCGGGCTTCTCCCGGAAGTTCGCCGCCGCGGCGGACAAGATCGACGTCGCGGTGCTGCCCGGGAAGAAGGACGAGCCCATCGTCCCGAGGGACCTGCTGGAGAAGATCCGCGCGGTCGAGGGCGTGGCGGACGCCCAGGGCGTCGTGCGGGGGTCGGCGCCGCTGATCGGCAAGGACGGCAAGGCGGTGGGCGACTACCCGACCGCGGCCGTCTCGATCCCGCGGGGCAGGCTCAACCGGACCGAGATCACCAGCGGTACGGCGCCGGCGAAGCCGGCGGAGGCCGTACTGGACGCCAACACCGCCAAGACGCGCGGGTTCGCGATCGGTGACACCATCACGGTGCTGGACTCCGAGAACGCCAAGCACGAGTTCACCCTGGTCGGGCTGTTCGACGTCGGGATCGACCAGGAGCTGGCCTACTACGGGGCGGTCGGCTTCACCGTCGAGACGGCGACGGAGATGACCGGCGAGAAGGGCTTCCAGGAGATCGACGTGGCCGCCGCCGAGGGCGTGTCGGCCGAGACGCTGCGCGGCTCCGTCGCCGCGGCCGTGGGCTCCGCGGCGGAGGTCAAGACCGGCAAGAGCCACGCCGCGGACCTCGCCAAGGCCAACGGCGCGGACACCAAGATCCTGACGCTGGGCCTGCTGCTGTTCGGCTTCGTCGCGATGTTCGTCGCGGCGCTGGTCATCTACAACACGTTCAACATCCTCGTCGCCCAGCGGACCCGGGAGATGGCGCTGCTGCGCTGCATCGGGGCCACCCGCAAGCAGGTGTTCGGCTCCGTCGTGCTGGAGTCCGCGGTGGTCGGGCTGCTCTCCTCGGTGCTCGGCCTGCTGACCGGACTGGGGCTGGGGGCCGGCGCGCTGGCGCTGCTCGGCCGGACCGGGCTGGAGGTCCCCACCGACGGTGTGGCGCTGGCGCCGCGCACGATCGCCGTCGGCATGGTGCTGGGCGTCGTGGTCACCGTGGTGGCGGCGCTGCTGCCGGCCCGGGCGGCCACCAGGGTCGCGCCGATCGCCGCGCTGCGCTCGCAGGTGGAGGAGCACACCTTCCGGACCGGGGTGCTGCGGATGGTGTTCGCCGGCCTGTTCCTGGCGGCCGGGGCGGGCGTGACGGCCTTCGCGGTGGCCACGGGCCCCGGCGAGGCCTCGCTCTTCATGTCCATGGCCGGCGGCGCCGTCACCTTCCTGGGGGTGCTGATCCTCGGACCGGTGATGGTCAAGCCGCTCAGCGCGGTCGCCGGGTGGGTGCCGCGCAGGCTCTTCGGGGTGCCCGGCAAGCTGGCGGTGGACAACTCCCGCCGCAACCCCAAGCGGTCGGCGACCACGACCGTGGCGCTCACCGTCGGCGTGACGCTGATGACGCTGATCTCGGTGCTCACCTCGACGATGCGCACCACCTACGGCGCCAAGCTCGACGAGCAGTTCCCGGTCGACTACATGGTCCAGGTGCAGGGCGACGAGGGCAGTTTCCCGCGTGCCCTGGCCGAGGACCTGCGGACCCGGCCCGAGCTGGCCTCGGTGGTGGCGCTGCGCCGCACCGACGCGAAGGCCGGCGCCCAGGGGGCCGAGTTCGAGGTCGGCACGTTCACCCCCGCCGCGGGGTTCAGCCCGGAGGCCACGACCGGCTCCTTCGGCGATCTGAAGGCCGGCACGGTGGCCGTCGGCGACGAGGCCGCCAAGGCTCTGGGCGTCAAGGTCGGGGACGCGCTCCCGCTGACGACCACGGAGGGCGGCGAGGTACGGCTCACCGTGGTGGCCCTCTTCCCCCAGGCCAACGCGCTGATCCCCGAGGTGACCGTCCCGCACGGAGATTTCGACCGCTACTTCGGCGCGCTCGACGACGGCGCGATCTTCGCCAACGTCAAGGACGGCGTGGCCGAGGAGAACGCGCGCAAGGCGGTGGAGGCGGCGGCGCAGCCGTACCCGACGGCGATGGTCATCAGCTCCACCGAGCTGCGGGGCGAGTTCGACGAGGCGCTCGACATGATGCTGATGATCATCACGGGCCTGCTCGGCCTGGCGGTCCTCATCTCGCTGCTGGGCATCGCCAACACGCTCTCGCTCTCGGTCCACGAGCGCACCCGCGAGTCGGCCCTGCTGCGGGCGCTGGGGCTGACCCGGCCGCAGCTGCGCCGGATGTTGTCGGTCGAGGCCCTGGTGCTGGGCGTCATCGGCGCCCTGGTCGGGGTGGTGCTCGGCACGGTGTTCGGCTGGGCGGCGACGAACACGATGACCACCGGCGTGATCTTCCAGCTCCCGGTCGTGCAGGTGGTGGCGTTCGTGGCGCTGTCCGGCCTGGCCGGGGTGGTGGCCGCGGTGCTGCCCGCGCGCAGGGCGGCCCGCGCCTCCATCGTCGACTCGCTGGCCACCGGCTGATCCGCACGGGACCGCGACCGGCGGCCGGGGCGCCCCTATCGGGGGCGGCGCCCCGGCCACTGGTCGGCGACGGTCTCGGGGTTGAGGAGGGGGCGGACCGCGACCTCTCCGCTGGCCTTGTCGATCACGATGCACGCGGAGCCGACGGTGTCGGGCAGCGCGGCGGGGTCGTCGGGCTCGAAGTCCCTGGACCAGGCGACGTAGCCCTCCTTGAAGGCGTAGATTCCGACCTCCAGGGCGGAGTCGAGGGGGCGGACGCCGTTGAAGTATTCCTCCGCCACGGCCCTCGCCTGCTCGAGTTTCACAGCCGGCCCCCCTCCCGATCGATGATCACGGCGAAGATCCCGGTCACGGATTCGTACGGCGGCTCGACCGCCATGTGGCCCCGCTGGGCGTCGATCCAGATCACCTCGCCGCCGGAGTTGACGGCGTTCCAGGCGTGACTGCCGCCGCTGGGCCAGCGGGTGACGAGGAGCGCGGCGGAGCCGTGCCCGCCGGCCAGGAGACGCTGGGCGACGAGGGTGTAGGCGTGGCGGCCCTGGCCGATGTGCTGCAGGCGGTGCCCCAGCCAGCGTTCGGCCCGCGCCGGGCCGCCGGTCTCGCCGGTGAGCAGCGGTTTCCCGATCCGGTCGTATTCGGGGTAGCGGGGCGCGGCCGCGGTCGGCGCGCCGTACCAGGTGGCGAGGGTGGCCAGCGCGCAGTCCACGGCGTTGGTCGCGCGGAACGGGTCGTCCGCCACGCCGGACCCGTTGACCAGCCTGATCCACATGCCCCGCGGGTCGGGGAAGCGCCGCGGCGCTCCCCGGTCGTCGACCGGCACGGCTCGCTCGATGTCCGCCTGCGCCTGCGGCTCCGGTCGTGCCAGGCCGCCGGGCATGCCGTACGGCCGGCACCGGTCGAGACCCGGAGGCCGCCACGGCCCCCGCTCGGGTTCCCGGGGCGCGGCCACGACCACCGAGGCCGGAACTTCCAGCTCGAAGTCGCGCCAGCGTTTCCCGTCCGAGGTCACGACCGGGTTGTAGCCCCCCGCAGGCCGAAACCATCGCGTCACACGAATCCCCCCTTGCCCATCCGTGCCGCACCTCGATGGTAGGGCGCTCACCTGCGCGGCGCCGGGAGTTGACCAGATCGGGAAGCTGCTGTCCTCCGGGGGAGGGCGGGGCCGGCCGGGGGCGGCCGGCGTCAGTCGCCGTCTTCGCCGAGATGGCGCAGGACGA
This sequence comes from Planobispora longispora, assembly GCF_016863135.1. Lineage (GTDB taxonomy): Bacteria > Actinomycetota > Actinomycetes > Streptosporangiales > Streptosporangiaceae > Planobispora > Planobispora longispora. Next base: position 91,299 of record NZ_BOOH01000012.1, on the reverse strand, counting down.
TCTCGGCGATATCGCCGAGAACCTCGATCTGTTCTCCGCTCAGCAGGTCGATCAGGTGGCGGCGGACGGATTCGACGTGGCCGGGGGCGGCCTCCTCGATGGCGCGCATGCCGTCGTCGGTGAGGACGATGACCGAGCCGCGGGCGTCGGTGGCGCATTCCTCCCGGGTGACGAGGCCGCGTTCCTCCATCCGGCTGATGTGGCGGGACAGGCGGCTCTTGGACCACAACATGCGGTCGGCGAGGGCCTGCAGGCGCCAGCGGCGGTCGGCGCTGGAGCTGAGCGCGGACAGGACGTCGTAGTCGGGGTCCGACAGGCCCGAGTCGCGGCTGAGGTCACGGGCGATCCGGGCGTCCAGGAGCAGGCGCATGCGGCGGTAGCCGAGCCAGGCCCGGAATTCGCGTTCGTCCAGCCATCGCGGGTCGGTCATGGGGACAGCCTAGCTGTTTGTTGACATGTAACCAATCTGGCGGCACACTCTGTTTACACGTCAACGTTTACACGTAAACAACTTTTGGAGGCGCGCCATGCCGCTGCTCAAGGTCATCGTCGCCAGCACCCGGCCCGGCCGGATCGGGCGGAACATCGGCGACTGGTTCACCGGCCACGCCGCCGGGCACGGCGGCTTCGACGTGGAGCTCGCCGACCTGGCCGAGATCGGGCTGCCGTTCCTGGACGAGCCCGAGCACCCGTCCAAGCGCGAGTACGTCCATCAGCACACCAAGGACTGGAGCGCCGCGATCGACCCCGCGGACGCGTTCGTGTTCGTCATGCCGGAGTACAACTACGGGTTCAACGCGCCGCTGAAGAACGCCATCGACTTCCTCTACCACGAGTGGCGCTACAAGCCGGTCGGGTTCGTCAGCTACGGCGGCATGTCCGGCGGCCTGCGCGCCGTCCAGATGATCAAGCAGGTGGTGACCACCCTGCGCATGGTCCCGGCGGGCGAGGCGGTGACCGTCTTCACCCGCCAGAGCGTGGATCCCGACGGCCGGCTGGTCCCCGACGCCGGCCTGACCGCCGCCGCGACCGGGATGCTGGACGAGCTCGGACGGCTCGCCGAGGCGATGTCCGCGATGCGGGCCCGCGCCTGACCGGCCCGGCGATTCGGTGGTTCAGGCGGTCAGGCGGTTCAGGCGGTTCGGCGGTTCAGGCGACGGTGACCTCGACGGTGTGCCAGCCGGTGGCGCCGTCGGGAGCGACCGCGGTGACCTCGGAGGTCTGGGTGTAGCCGGTGGCGTCGGTGGCCCGCACCTGGATGGTGTGCGTGCCCGGGACGGCGTCCCAGTCGTCGAGCACCCACTGGCGCCAGGTGTCGGCCGTGGGGGCCTCCGCGAGTCTGGCCTGCCGCCACTCCCCCCGGTCGACCCGGACCTCGACCGCGTCCACCCCCTTGTGCTGCGCCCAGGCCACACCGGCGATCACCGTACGGCCCGGCCGGAGGCTCGCCCCGGACTTCGGCAGGTCGATGCGCGACTGCGTCTTGATCGGCCCCTTGGCCGCCCACCCCCTGGGCGTCCAGTAGGCCTGGTCCCGGTCGAACCGGGTGACCTTGATCTCCGTCACCCACTTGGTCGCCGAGACGTATCCGTACAGGCCGGGCACGACCTGCCGGGCGGGGAAGCCGTGGTCGACGGGGAGCGCCTCGCCGTTCATCGCGATCGCCAGGAGGGAGTCCCGGCCGTCCATCACGACGTCCAGCGGAGTGCCGCAGGTCCAGCCGTCGGCGGAGACGCTCAGAAGCATGTCGGCGTCCTTGCGGACGCCCGCCTCGCGCAGGACGTCGGACAGGCGGGCGCCGAGCCAGCGGGCGTTGCCGACGTACGGCCCGCCGACCTCGTTGGACACGCAGCACAGGGTGACGTCGGCCTCCACCAGCGGCCGCTTGACCAGGTCGGCGAAGGTCAGCTCGATCGGCCGGTCCACCATGCCGTGGATCCTCAGGGTCCAGTCGCCGGGGTCGACCTGGGGGACGATGAGGGCGGTGTCCACCCGGTAGAAGTCCCGGTTGGGGGTGAAGAACGGCGACAGCCCCTTGATCTTGAGGTCGCTCCCGGCGGGAACCGGCCCGGCCGGGGCCGCGGGCGTCGGCAGCGCCAGCCCGACGCGCGCCGCGTCCACCTCCGCGCCTCCGGACAGCAGCCGCCCCGCCGCACCGGCGACCCCGGCCACGGCCACCCCGCCGAGCAGGCCGGTCAGCAGCCCGCGCCGGTCGAAGGAGCGGAGGTCCTCCCCGGCCCGCATGACCGACGGCCTCAGCACGTGATCCGGCTCTTCCGCTCCGGCGGCGGGCCGGCGCTCCGGTGCTCCGCCGGTGGGCGGGCGGGGGGAATCCGAGCCGGAGGCGAGGGCGCGGCGGGTGAGCCGGGAAAGTGCCACCATGCCGGCGGCGACGCCCGCGAGAACCGGGAGGGTGTCGGCCAGTCCGGCTCCGGGACGGGTCAGCGCGGCCGCGACGCCGATCGCACCGAGGACCGCCAGGCCCGCATGGCCGTACCGGAGATCGCGGGAGGCCAGGATCCCGATCCCGGCGGCGAGGGCGGCGAGGACCACGGAGACGCCCGAGAGCAGGACGATCTTGTCGGCCTCGCCGAAGGTCCGGATGGCCCACTCCTTCAACCAGGAAGGGGACAGATCGACGGCGCTGTCGCCGACCACGAGGACGGGAAAGGCCGAGGCCTTCACCAGACCGGCGACCAGCCATGACACCCCGAGCGCCACCGCCCCCGCGACCAGCCCGACCAGCGCCGCGGCCCACGCGGGCACGCGCCTGTAGCTCTCCATGCCCCAGACGCTACGCCCACCGGGGCGCCGAGGTTCTTACGCGCCGATTACGCCGGCCGGACCCGCTGATCGAACGCGCCGGCCGGCCCCGGGCGCGTTTGTCGGAGCGGACTGATATTGATCATCCGGTCAAGATCCAAGAGATGCGTCATCCGAGATGACATGAGAGGAATCCCGTGAAGTTACTGACTGGGGCAGGACGCCGGATCGGTGCGGCGGTGGCCGCCGCCGTCCTGGCCTCCGGCGCCTTCGCCCCGGGAGCGCAGGCCGCTCCGAAACCGGTCGTCTTCGGTACGGCCGCCGCCTCGCCGAAGACCCACACCGGCGCCTGCCCGACGACAGTGACGCTGTCCACCACGGTGAAGGTCAAGGCGCCGGTGGCGCTGAAGTACGTCTGGACCTTCAGCGACGGGGACAGGACCCGCGTCAAGACCTACCGGGTCGGCGGCAGGGGCCTCAAGACCGTCCGGCTGTCCACGTCGGTCGAGGTGACCGGCGACGCCCGCGGCTGGGGCGCGGTCCGCCTGACCAGCCCGGTGAAGAAGACGTCCGGGAAGGCCGCGTTCGCCGTCACCTGCACCGGCGACGAGGGGATCACGGGCGACACGTGGGACAGCGTGACCACCTCCGCCACGGGCGCCGGCGTCCCGGAGGACCCGGCCGCGCCGCCTCCCACCGGCCAGGACGACAACGATCCGGCGCGGAACCCGGTGCGGAAGGTCGCCATCGCCTTCGAACGGACCACCGCCGTGAAGTGCCCGGTGACCTTCAAGGTCCACGGCTACTTCGAGGGGCTCCCCGCCGGCGCGCAGACCGTCCGGTACCGCCTCGTCGGCGCCCAGGAGTGGAAGACCGTCAACGTTCCGGCCGACCACGGGGACGTCTTCTCCACCGTGCTGGAGACGATCGACTGGGACTGGGAGACGGGCAAGACCTCGGTCCGGGTCGAGATCGACCAGCCGAACCGGCTCACGTCCAACGTCATCTACTACTTCCAGTGCGGCCCGCCGCGCACCGGGACGTCGATCGGCGTCGTCGCCGAGGACATCGTGCGGACCGACATGGGCGGCCCGCTGGCCGAACTGATCGCCGACGCCTATCTGGAAGCGGTCCGGACCGTCTCCGGCGCGCAGGTCGCCCTCGTCAGCAGGAAGTCGATCAGCATGCCCGGCGCGGAGCTGAAGGCGGGCGGGGTCACTTTCTCGCAGGTGTGGGGTGTCCAGTCCAGCGGGGTCGCCGTCGACGTCCGCTCGATGACCGGCGCGCAGCTCAAGCAGCTGCTGGGGCACGCGAATCCGCAGATCGGGGCGTTGACCCCCTCGGCCTCGCTCCGCTACACGGTGACCGGCGGGGTGGTCACCGAGATCACATTGAACGGCGCTCCGGTGTCCGACACCCAGGTGATCAAAGTCGCGGCCACCTACATCCTGATGGGCGGCTGGGAGGGCTTCCCCCAGTGGACGGGGACCACCAGGGTGGCCACCAGCGGACCGGACAACACGGGAGCGCTGGCGGCGTACATCGCCAACCACTCGCCGGTCCCCGCGCCGAAGGGCGATCGCGTCACCATCCGCTGAGCCGTCACCGTCCGATGAGCCCCAGCCGCGCGAACCCGTCGATCGGGCATGACGCCAGGGTGCCTGGTCGGTGAGGCGGTGGCCGGGCGGAACGTGTTCCGCCCGGCCGGGTCAGCCGAGCGCCTCGGCCAGGATCGGGACGAGCGCGCGGAAGGCGCGCCCCCGGTGGCTGACGGCGTCTTTCTCGGCGGGCGTCATCTCGGCGGTCGTCCGGGTCTCGCCCTCCGGGACGAAGATCGGGTCGTAGCCGAAGCCGCCGGTGCCGCGCGGGGCGTCGATGATCACGCCGCGGAGCGCGCCCTCGGCCACCCGCTCCTCCCCCGAGGGCAGGGCCAGCGCCGCCGCGCACGCGAAGTGCGCCCCGCGATGCCCCTCGGGCACGTCGGAGACCTGGGCGAGCAGCAGGTCCAGGTTGGCCTTGTCGTCGCCGTGGGTGCCGGACCAGCGGGCCGAGAAGATGCCCGGCATGCCGTTCAGCGCGTCGACGCACAGCCCGGAGTCGTCGGCGATCGCGGGCAGGCCCGACTCGCGGGCGACCGCGTGCGCCTTCAGCAGGGCGTTCTCGGCGAAGGTCAGACCGGTCTCGGGAACGTCGCCGATCTGCGGGAACTCCTCCAGGCCCACGATCTCCACCGGCACCGCGGCGTCGGCCAGGATGCGGCGGAGCTCGGTGATCTTCCCGCTGTTCCTCGTCGCCAGGACGACCCGGGCGCGCGCCGCACCGCTCCGCTCGCTCACGCGCCCTCCCCCTCCGGCCACGTCCGCGCCGCCGTCGTGCCCACGGCTCGCTCGCTCACGTCAGCGCCTCCTTCTGCAGGCGGGTCAGCTCGGCGCAGCCGGCGATGCCGAGGTCGAGCAGCTGGTCGAGCGCGCCCCGGTTGAACGGCTTGCCCTCGGCGGTGCCCTGGACCTCGACGAACTCGCCGGAGCCGGTCATCACGACGTTCATGTCCGTCTCGGCGGCGACGTCCTCGGTGTAGCAGAGGTCGAGCAGCGGGGTGGAGCCGACCACCCCGACCGACACGGCCGCGACCGAGCCGATCAGGGGGTCGCCCTTGCACATCTTCCGCTCGCGCATCCAGCGGACCGCGTCGACCAGCGCGACGTACGCGCCGGTGATGGCGGCGGTGCGGGTGCCGCCGTCGGCCTGGAGCACGTCGCAGTCGATCAGGACGGAGTTCTCGCCCATGAGCTTGTAGTCGACGCAGGCCCGCAGGGAGCGGCCGATCAGGCGGGAGATCTCGTGCGTCCGGCCGCCGATCTTGCCGCGCACCGACTCGCGGTCGTTACGGGTGTTGGTGGCCCGCGGCAACATGGCGTACTCGGCGGTCACCCAGCCCTGGCCGCTGCCCTTGCGCCAGCGCGGCACGTTGTCCTGCACCGAGGCGGCGCACAGCACCTTGGTGCCGCCGAACTCGATGAGCACCGAACCCTCGGCGTGGGCGAGCCAGCCCCGGGTGATGGTCACCGGGCGGAGTTGATCGGGAGTACGTCCGTCTGCACGAGCCATGGGAATCACCCTAGGTCATACACCGCCCCGCTCCGCGCCAGCTCGACGCGCCCGTCGAAACCGCCCCGGGAGGCCTCTTCGAGGATCCGGTCCTTGTCGTACCAGGGGACGAGATGGGTCAGCACCAGGGTGTCCGCGACCGCCTTGGCGGCGTGCTCGGCGGCCTGCCGGCCGTTCAGGTGCAGGTTGGGCGGGAGGTCCGGATCGTCGAGATAGGAGGCCTCGCACAACATCACGTCGGCTCCGGCCGCCAGCCTGACCAGTTCGGCGGACTCCCCGGTGTCACCGGAGTAGGCCACCGAGCGGTCGCCGTGGGAGATCCGGAACCCGTACGTCTCGACGGGGTGGTTCACCCGGCCGGCGGTCACCGCGAAGGGGCCGATCTCGAAGACGCCGGGCGTGAGCCGTACGAAGTCGAAGGCCGTCTCCAGGCCCGGCTCCTCGGGCATGCCGTAGGCGGCGGCCAGGCGGCGGGAGGCGTCGGCGGGCGCGTAGACCGGGATCTTCCCGAACGGGCCGTCCGGGGAGTAGGTGCGCACCACGTGGTAGGGGCACAGGTCGAGGCAGTGGTCGGCGTGCAGGTGGGACAGGCAGATGGCGTCCACGTCGTAGAGGCCGATGTGCCGCTGGAGCGTGCCCAGGGATCCGCTGCCGAAGTCCATCAGCATGCGGAAGCCCTCGGCCTCCAGCAGGTAGCAGGATGAGGGACTGTCCGGACCGGGGAAGCTTCCCGAGCACCCGATGATCGTTAATTTCACGGCGGCCTCCTGTTCGGTGCGACGCTGCGCGTCGCTATCGGGCGCTGGTGCCCCCGCGCCCTGTTGTACGTATGGCGCTACGCCTCGGCTCGCCCCCTCGCGGCCGAGGCGGGATCACGGGCGCTGCCCGTTGCCCGCGGCGCCTCCCACCGCCACGGGTCCCGCCGGCTCCGCGAGCTCCGCGAGCTCCGCGAGCTCGACCGCCTGGATCTCCGGACCGAGGAACCTCCGGCCCAGCTGGGCGAAGAGGCTGGTCTCCCCGGTGGCGCGGAACCTGTGCCGGGGCGTGCCGGGGGTGGCGGCCAGGCCTCGGTCGTGCAGGATCCGGAAGACGTCCTTGGCGGTCTCGTCCGCGCTGGACACCAGAGTGACGCCGTCTCCGGCCACGTAGGAGATCGCTCCGGCGAGCAGCGGATAGTGGGTGCAGCCCAGGATGAGCGTGTCGCAGCCGTCGCCCAGGATGGGCTCCAGATAGTCGCGGATGACGTCGATGAGCTCGTCGCTCATCGTCTCGCCGCGCTCGACGAACTCCACCAGCCGGGGTGCGGCCACCCCGGTCAGGCAGACGTCGGGCGCGGCGGCGAAGGCGTCCTGGTAGGCCATCGACTCGATGGTGGCCCTGGTCCCGATCACCCCGACCCGGCCGTTGCGGGTGGCCCGCACGGCCCGGCGGGTCGCCGGCTGGATCACCTCCACGACCGGCACGTCGTAGCGTTCCCGAGCGTCGCGGAGCACCGCCGAGCTCGCGCTGTTGCACGCGATCACCAGCATCTTGACGTCGTGCTCGACGAGGTGATCCATCACCTCCAAGGCGTAGGACCGCACCTGCGCGATGGACTTGGGCCCGTACGGCTGCCGCGCGGTGTCGGCCACGTAGAAGATCGATTCGCTGGGATGCTGATCGATGATCGCCCTGGCCACCGTGAGGCCGCCCACACCACTGTCAAAGATTCCGATACTCGCTTGCGACACGGTTCCCAAGGGTAGGCGACCTGGGAAGAACGCTCACGGTAAGAATCCTCACAACTCCTGTTGCGCCGATCACATGCCATGGCGTCACTGTGGTGACGGGGTCCGGACTGCGGTGACGGGGTCCGGACTGCGGTGACGGCCCCCGGCGGGCGGGGGCCGCGGAACTCAGCCCCGGCCGACGCGGGCGAGCTGGCGGGACTGGGCGACGAGCCGGCCGGCGGAGTCCCAGACCTCGACCTCCTCGTCGAACCAGCCGTCGCTGATCATCCGGCCGCTGCCCAGGAGGGTGAGCCAGCCGGGGGCGGGCAGCGCGCGCAGGTGCCAGGTGAGGTCCACGGTCGGGGCCCAGCCGCGGGCTCCGGCGGAGAAGACCACCGGCGGCAGCGCGTCCACCGCCAGGGCCAGGATGTAGGGGTCGGGATCCTGCGGCTCGGCCATCCGGAAGTAGGCGCGGCCCTCGGGACGGCCGCTGGGGTCGCCGGCCAGCCAGCCGATGGTGGGCGGGTCGAACGCCATGTCGATCTGGGCGTTGAACGTCATGTTCGACTCGGGCTTGGGGTCGGGCAGCTTGACGCAGTCCTCGATGGGCGGCATGGCGGCCGACGGCCCGTCCGTCCACTCGGGGGCCACGTCGGCGAGGGTGGCGGTGGTGACGAGGGTCTCGATGAAGGGCTTGTCGCCCTGGATGAGGGTGGCGCGGGTCATCGTCGCGGTGCGACCGGTCTTGATCTGCTCCAGCCGCACCCGGCCCGGTCCCGGCTGGGGCGCGCGCAGGAACTGCGCGCTGGTGGTCACCGGGTGCTCGTGCGGGGAGGCGTCCACGACGGCGCGCAGGATCACGGCCATCAGGTACCCGCCGTTGAGCGGTCCGCCGATCGAGTAGCCGGGGTCAAGGCACACGTCGTAGGTGGTCTCGTCCACCCGGATCGCCTGCGTCGCCTCGTCGAACTTCGTCATCTGCTCCCCACTAGCTCAAGCCGCCCGGCGGCCGGGAGGACTGCGGCGCCGTACGGCCTCCGCGCCCTCCTGCCTGGCCCCGGATCCGGGCATGTCTCCGGAACACCGTACCGAATCTTATTCTAGTAGTTAGACTTTACCCCTCATTACCCTTCCGAGGTGGTATGCGCCACATATCCTCATGAGGGCTAGAAGCAGGGGCGATTCCCCATTAGACGTCCCAAGCGCACAGTTAGTTCGTTGCAAGTCGTTCGCTAGAAACATGCACTAGCTTCTCCTTATCCGCGAAGTCCACATTGTGAGTGAGCATGTCTGCCAACAATCCCCCCGACCAGTTCCCCCCGCCGGGCCCGCAGCCCGACCGGACGATCGCTTACCGTCGGAACGAGGGTGCGCAGCAGCACGACCAGCCGCACACCCAGGCCTACCCCCAGCCGGGGGCCTATCCGTCCCAGGGTGGCGGCTACCCGCAGGGTCAGCCGGGCTACCCCCAGCAGGGCGGACACCAGCAGGCGCAGCAGCCGTACGGCCAGCAGCAGGGCTATGGCCAGCAGGCCCAGCAGCCCTACGGCCAGCAGCAGGCGTACGGCCAGCAGGCGTATGGTCAGCAGTACGGCCAGCAGCAGAACTACGGCCAGCAGGCCCAGCAGCCCTACGGCCAGCAGCAGGCGTACGGCCAGCAGGCCTACAACCAGCAGCCCGGATGGCAGCAGCAGGGCCCCGACTTCCTGGGTTCGGCGCAGCCCGCCGCGCCCCGCCGCAAGGGCGGCAAGGGCTGGGTCATCGCCGTGGTCTCGGCCCTCGTGGTGGCTCTGCTGGGCGGCGGCGGATACTACGCGGTCAACCTGCTGAGCGGTGGCGGCACCCAGCCTGACCAGGTGCTCCCCGGCACCGCCTTCGGCTACGCCCGGATCGACCTCGACCCGGCCGCGAACCAGAAGCTGGCGCTGTACGAGATCGCCAAGAAGTTCACCGTCACCAAGGACTCCTTCACCGGCGACGACCCCCGCAAGTCCTTCTTCGACATGGTCAAGAAGGACAGCCAGGACCTCAGCAAGGTGGACTACGCCGCCGACATCGAGCCGTGGCTCGGCTCCCGCGTCGGCGCGGCCTTCCTCCCGCCGGCCAAGGGCGGCGAGCAGCCCGGCGTCGTCGTGGCCGTCCAGGTCACCGACCAGGAGAAGGCCAAGGCCGGGATCGCCAAGCTGATGGGCGAGGAGAAGTACGGCATCGCGTTCCGCGAGGACTACGCGCTGATCACCCCGACCCAGGCCGAGGCCGACCAGGCCGTCACCGCCGCGCCGCTGTCGGAGAACGCCAACTTCACCGCCGACCAGAGCGACCTCGGCGAGCCCGGCGTCCTGTCCCTCTGGATGGACGCGGGCAAGGTCGCGGAGCTCGTCCCCGACCTGGCCAGCCAGGACCCGGCGACCCTCGCCAAGATCAAGAACGTCCGCGTGGCCGCGGCGCTCCGCTTCGACGGCAACTACGTCGAGATCGCCGGCGTCACCCGTGGCGCGCAGGACCTCGGCATGGGCGACGCCGAGCCCTCCCAGATCGGCAACCTCCCGGCCTCCACCGCCGCGGCGGTCTCCGTCTCCGGACTCGGCGAGGCGATCAGCAAGCAGTGGGCCGAGCTGACGAAGATGGCCGGTCAGGGCGGCGACCAGACCTTCCAGCAGTTCGTCGACCAGGCCCAGCAGAAGTACGGCCTGGCGCTCCCCGCCGACCTGCAGACCCTGCTCGGCACCAACCTCACCCTGGCCCTGGACTCCAACGGCCTCGACGGCAACGCGCCCAAGTTCGGCGCGCGGATCGCCACCGACCCGGCCAAGGCCCAGGAGGTCGTCGGCAAGATCGAGAAGTTCCTCGCCGACAGCGGGACCAGCGTCCCGCAGATCGCCAAGGTGCCCGGTGACGGCGTCCTCGTCCTGGCCAGCGACCAGGGCTACGCCGCCGAGCTCGCCAAGGACGGCAGCCTGGCCGACAACGAGACCTTCCAGCTCGCGATCCCGAACGCCGGCGACGCCAGCTTCGCGGCCTTCGTCGACCTCGACAAGATCGAGAAGTTCTACCTGGAAGGCCTCCAGGGCGACGAGAAGGCCAACCTCCAGGTCCTGCGCGCCGTCGGCATCAGCGGCTCCCAGGACGGCGGCAACGCGGACTTCTCCCTGCGGGTGCTGTTCAACTGACCGACGGGTCCCGGGTCCCGGCTGACCGGCAGGACCCGGAACGACAGAAAGAGGGCGGGCGCCCCGGTGGGGCGCCCGCCCTCTTTCTGTTCGTGCGGGTGTTCTCCGTTCGCACGAGGTTCGCGCGGGTGTTCTCCGTTCGCACGAGGTTCGCGCGGGCGCTCCGTTCACACGGATGGCGCACGGACCGAGTGCACCCGCGGATCCGTTCGCGCGGGTCGCGCCGGATCCGGCGGAGAGGCCGGAGGGGCACGGGCCGGCGCCGGGCCCTCAGGCCCAGAGCTGGCCTTCCAACCGCTCCTCGGCCTCGTCCAGGGTGCCCTCGTAGGCGCCGGTCGACAGGTACTTCCACCCGCCGTCCGCCACCACGAACACGATGTCGGCCCGCTCTCCGGCCTTGACCGCCTTGGCCGCCATGCCGAGAGCGGCGTGCAGCGCGGCCCCGGTGGAGACGCCGGCGAAGATGCCCTCGGCGGCCAGCAGCTCTCTCGTCCTGCGCAGGGCGTCCCCGGAGGAGACGGAGAAGCGCGTGGTCAGCACCTCGGGGTCGTAGAGCTCGGGGATGAACCCCTCGTCCACGTTGCGCAGGCCGTACACCAGCTCGCCGTAGCGCGGCTCGGCCGCGACGATCTTGACGTCGGGGAGCTGCTCGCGCAGGAACCGGCCGACGCCCATCAGGGTGCCGGTGGTGCCGAGGCCGGCCACGAAGTGGGTGACCGTCGGCAGGTCCGCCAGGATCTCCGGGCCGGTCGTCTCGTAGTGCGAGCGCCAGTTGGCCGGGTTGCCGTACTGGTAGAGCATCACCCAGGACGGGTTCTCGGCGGCGAGGCCCTTGGCGACCCGGACGGCCTCGTTGGAACCGCCCGCCGCCGGGGAGGAGATGATCTCGGCTCCCCACATGCGCAGCAGCTGACGGCGCTCCTCGGAGGTGTTCTCCGGCATCACGCAGATCAGCTTGTAACCCTTGAGCTTGGCGGACATCGCCAGCGAGATGCCGGTGTTGCCGCTGGTGGGCTCCAGGATCGTGCAGCCGGGCCGGAGCAGCCCGTCCTTCTCGGCCTGCTCGATCATCCACAGCGCGGGCCGGTCCTTGATCGACCCGGTCGGGTTGCGGTCCTCGAGCTTGGCCCAGACCCGCACGTCCTCCGACGGCGAGAGGCGGGGCAGGCCGACCAGGGGGGTGCGGCCGACCGAGTCGATCAGCGATTCGAAACGCATGGGGAAATGGTCTCCGCGCCCTGTCAGCGGGAGCCGCCGGCCACGGCGGGCAGGACGGTGACGGTGTCGCCGTCGGACAGCGGGGTCTCCAGACCGCCGAGGAAGCGGACGTCCTCGTCGTTCAGGTAGACGTTCACGAAGCGGCGCAGCGCGCCCTGGTCGACCAGCCGGGCCTGCAGGCCCGGGTGGCGGGACTCCAGGTCGCCGATCAGCTCCTGCAGCGTGGCGCCCTGGGCGTCCACGGCCTTCGCGCCGTCGGTGTAGGGGCGCAGGATGGTCGGAATGCGAACCTCGATGGCCATCGCGAGTCAGTCTCCTTGTGTCGTCGGGGGATCGCCCACCGGATCAGAACACCGGGGGCGTGGGGAGGATTCCAGGACCGTCGGTCAGCGACAGTCGTAGACGACGGAGAAGGGAGTGTGCCCGAACAGGAAGTTCTGCACGGGTGCGAGACCGGCCCGCCGGACCCGCGATCCGGGACGCGCGCACGCGACGTCCTCGAAGGTCGGATCGGAGGTCTGCATGGTGGTCAGTTTACCCAACGGGATTCTTGCCTCTCACGGCCGTATCACGTGCCGGACATCACACCGGATCCGTGCCGGACGTCACACCGGCTTGCGCATCGGACGTCACACCGGGGCCCACGCCGGACGTCACACCTGGGTGATCTTGACCTCTTCCTCGGTCACCACCCCGTCGAGGATGCGGTAGGACCGCAGCTCCACGCTCTCCCCCAGCTCCTCGCGCGTGGAGACCAGCACGTAGTGGGCGTTCGGCTCGGAGGCGTAGCTGATGTCGGTGCGCGAGGGATACGCCTCGGTGGAGGTGTGGGAGTGGTAGATGACCACCGGCTCCTCGTCCCGGTCGTCCATCTCGCGCCAGACCCGGAGCTGCTCCTTGGAGTCGAACCGGTAGAAGGTGGGCGACCGCTCGGCGTTCTCCATCGGGACGAACCGGACCGGGGTGTCCGAACCCTCGGGACCCGCGATCACCCCGCACGCCTCGTCCGGGTGGTCGGCCCGGGCATGCGCGATGATCTTGTCAACCAGTTCCTGCGAGATCGTGAGCATGCCTGGAAGCTACCAAAGCGCCTACCAGAGGGCGCGGACCAGGGTGTCCTGGAGATAGGTCAGCCAGTCGTAGGTGACGAACGCCGGATAGCGGGGGTCGTCCTCCGGCATCCCGGCGAGCTCATCGTGGATCTCCTCGGTCACCTCCAGCCGGGTGCCGAGCGCGAGCCGCACGTCGTTCAGGGCCCGCATCCACGCCTGGGCCTGCTCCCGGGTGAGCTCCACCGTGCCGGGCGCGGCGCTGTCGAGCATGGTCCGCGCGTCGGCCCGCTTGCCCTCGCGCAGGGTCGTCTCGGTGTAGCGGCGGAACTCCGCCGACAGCTCGTGGTCCTCGTACGCCGAGGGGAACAGCCGGGCCAGCACCGGGTCGGTGGGCTGCTCGGACGGACCGATGCCGAGGGCGCGCTCCAGCGGGTCGTCGCTGCCCGGGCCCGGTTCGACCAGCTCGAGGATCTGCGAGAGCAGCGACCGCAGGATCGAGACCTCCGCGGCGTCGAAGCGGGCGATCACCCCGCCCTCGCGCCCCGGCTTGAACCCGCTGCTCATCGGCCCCCCACCGGCCCTCGCACGCCGCCCACCGTGTTCCTTCCGCCGTCGCTCCCGCCGCCGGTTCTCCCGGCCGCCGCCGCCGTCTCCCCCGCGGGGTTCACGACTGCTTCTGCACGGTGGCCCACAGGCCGTAGGAGTGCATGATCTGAACGTCGCGCTCCATCTCCTCGCGCGTGCCGCTGGACACCACGGCCCTGCCCTTGTGGTGCACGTCGAGCATCAGCTTCTCGGCCTTCTCCCGGGAGTAGCCGAAGACGGCCTGGAAGACATAGGTGACGTAGGACATGAGGTTGACCGGGTCGTTCCAGACAATGGTCAGCCACGGCAGATCGGGCCGGACGTCCATCGACGGACGCTCGACCTCCATCGGAGCAGTGCTACCCACATCCACCAGTCTGCCCTACGCCGGGCTTAGTCTTCGACTCGTGATGATGACCATGAGCACGGCGTTGCTGACGGATCACTATGAGCTGACGATGGTGCAGGCCGCGCTACGGAGCGGGGCCGCCTCGCGGCGGACGGTGTTCGAGGTGTTCGCCCGGCGGCTTCCCGGCGCCCGGCGGTACGGGGTGGTGGCCGGGACCGGCCGGGTGCTGGACGCCCTGGAGCGCTTCCGGTTCGGCGACGAGGAGATCGCCTTCCTCCGGGACAACCGGGTGGTTGACGAGCCCACCCTGGACTTCCTGGCCTCCTACCGTTTCTCCGGCCGGGTGCGCGGCTATCCCGAGGGCGAGTGCTACTTTCCCGGCTCCCCCATCATGACCGTGGAGGGCACGTTCGCCGAGGCCGTGCTCCTGGAGACGCTGATCCTGTCGATCTTCAACCACGACTGCGCGATCGCCACCGCCGCCTCCAGGATGGTCCACGCCGCCGGTGGGCGGCCGCTCATCGAGATGGGCACCCGGCGCACCCACGAGATGTCTGCGCCGGCCGCCGCCCGCGCCGCCTACCTGGCCGGATTCGCCGCCACCTCGAACCTGATGGCCGGCCGCGCGTACGGCCTGCCCACCGCGGGCACCGCGGCCCACGCGTTCACGCTGCTGCACGACTCGGAGGAGCAGGCGTTCGAGGCCCAGCTCGCCGCGCTGGGCACGGGCACCACGCTCCTGGTGGACACCTACGACGTGGAGCAGGCCGTGCGGACCGCGGTGGAGCTCGCCGGGCCGGAACTGGGCGCGGTCCGGCTCGACTCCGGCGACCTGGGCGAGGCCGCCCACGAGGTGCGCAAGCAGCTCGACGCGCTGGGCGCGCACCGTACCCGCATCCTGGTCACCAGCGACCTCGACGAGCACGCCATCGCGGCGCTGGCCGCCGCCCCCGTGGACGGCTACGGCGTCGGGACCTCCCTGGTCACCGGCTCGGGCTCGCCCACGGCCGCCCTCGTCTACAAGCTCGTCGCCCGCGAGGACGCCTCCGGCGTCATGCGCGCGGTGGCCAAGAAGTCGGTGGGCAAGCCGAGCCGGGGCGGGCGCAAGGACGCCTTCCGCGAGCTCGACGGGACCGGTACGGCGGCCGCCGAGCTGGTCCTCACCTCCGGCGCCGCGCCGGCCGGGGCCCGCCCCCTCCAGGTCGAACTGGTCCGCGACGGCGAGGTCGTGGGGCGGGAGAGCCTCGCCGACGCCCGGGCCCGGCACCGCCGCGCCTTCGCCGAGCTCCCGGCCGTCGCCCACCAGCTCTCCCGGGGCGACGTGGCCCTGCCGACCGTGTTTGACTAGCCTCGTGGTTCCTCAGGGCGGCCCCTGACCGTTCCCGGCACGGGAACCACGGCGGGGAAGGGATTCCCCGCCGGGTGAACCAGGCAGGCCCCGATAGGAGAGCGATGGCAACCGCGCTGATCATCGTCGATGTCCAGAACGACTTCTGCGAGGGCGGCAGCCTCGCGGTGAACGGAGGCGCGGAGGTCGCCGCCGCCGTCTCCCGTCACGTCTCCTCGCACGCGTACGACCACGTCGTGGCCACCCGCGACTACCACGTCGACCCCGGCGACCACTTCGCCGCCGAACCCGACTTCGTGCTCTCCTGGCCCGCGCACTGCGTGGCCGGCACCCCCGGCGCCGACTTCCACCCCGCCTTCGACACCGGCCGCGTCGAAGAGGTGTTCAGCAAGGGCGCCCACTCGGCCGCCTACAGCGGTTTCGAGGGCTTCTCCCCCGACGGCACCGGCCTGGGCGTCTGGCTCGCCGATCGCGGGGTGCACGCGGTGGACGTCGTCGGCATCGCCACCGACCACTGCGTGCGCGCCACCGCCCTCGACGCGGTCGAGAACGGCCTGGCCGTCCGCGTGCCGCTGGAGCTGACGGCCGGCGTCGCCCGCGAGACCACCGAGGCGGCCCTCGCCGAGCTCGACTCCGCGGGGGTCATCCTGACGGGCGCCCCGATCGTCCGCTAGACCCTGTCCGCAGCTCACCCCGATCGTCCGCTAGACCCTGTCCGCAGCTCACCCCGATCGTCCGCTGGATCCTGCCTGCGGATCTCCGCCGCGGAGCGTCGACCGGGTGGCCGCGGCGGACGGGAAGGGTCGCCGGCAGGCCCCTGACCGGGTATCCGATCGGCCACCCGCCGTCAATCAAGCGGCAAACACGGGCACCGCGCACCGCGACCGGAGTATGACGGAGAGTTGACATCCTCATACTCGCGGTGGTGACTTCATGCTCCTGCTCGGCGTCCTGTGGCTGGTCCTGACTCCTGCGTGCCTGTGGTTCCTCGTCCGCGGGCGCGGCCTGCCCCGGGCGGGCGCGCTGCTCACGCTGGCGGGACTGGAGGCGGCCACGATCTGGTTCGACGCGGGAGCCGGGCCCCGGACACCGCTCGCCCAGCCCGCGGCGAGCTCCGCCGGCCCCGCGAGCTCCGCGAGCTCCGCGAGCTCCGTCACGCAGCCCTCCGGGGCGGCCGCCCCCTGCTCCGGCCGGCTACCCGTTCCCGAGCGGGCGAAGCTGGTCGCGCACGAGGACGGGATCCGGGCCGTGGCGCTCTCGTGGACGGCCGCGCCGGACGAGTGCGCGACCGCCACCGTCGTCCTCCGGCACCGGAACCAGCGGATCAAAGTGTGGCTGTCGGAGGGGCCGGGCGGTCACCGATCTCCCGACGCCTTCAGGGTTCCGGTGACCGTGTCGGACGGGGTGGCGTCCGCGCGGGTGCGCCTGGCCCCGCCCCTGCCCGGCGGGACCGGGCTCACCACCGTCGACGGCCGCACCGGCCGCCCCATCGCCCTGCGCTGACCCCTCCCGGCCCGGTCATCGCGAGCGCTGGGTGGCCCAGGCCCGGATCTTGTCGATCCGTTCCTGAACCTGCTCCGCGGTCGCCTGCGCGATGGCGGGGCCGCCGCAGGCGCGGCGGAGCTCGGCGTGGATGACGCCGTGCGGCTGGCCGGTGCGGTGGTTCCACGCGCCGACCAGGCCGTTGAGCTCCCGGCGGAGGCCGGCGATCTGCTCGTGCGGGGCGAGCTGGGACTCCTTGGGCTCGGACGCCTTGCGCTTGGCCTTGAGCTGCTCGGACTGACGCTTGCTCAGCAGGGTGCGGACCTGGTCGGGCTCCAGCAGGCCGGGCAGGCCGAGGAAGTCCTCCTCCTCCGGCGAGCCGGGCTCGGCCGCGGCGCCGAACTCGCCGCCGTCGAACAGCACCCGGTCGAAGGTGGCGACCGCCTCCAGGGTCTCGAACGGCAGCTCGTCGCCGACGACGTCCGGGTTGTCCTTCTTCCGGTTGGCGTCCTCGACGAGGAAGTCGTCGAGCCCCTCCTCGGGCAGCTTGCGGTCGAGCACGTGGTCGCGCTCGGCCTCCATCTCCCCGGCCAGGCCCATCAGGTTGGGCACCGACGGCAGGAACACCGAGGCGAACTCGCCGCGCTTGCGGGCCCGGACGAAGCGGCCGACGGCCTGGGCGAAGAACAGCGGCGTCGAGGTGCTCGTGGCGTAGACCCCGACGGCCAGGCGGGGGATGTCGACACCTTCGGAGACCATTCGGACCGCGACCAGCCAGCGGTCCTGCGAGGCCGAGAACTGCTTGATCTTCTTGGACGCCTCGGGGTCGTCGGAGAGCACGACCGTGGCGCCCTCGCCCGTGATCGCCCGCAGGTGCCGGGCGTAGGCGCGGGCCGTCTCGTGGTCGGTGGAGATCACCAGGCCGCCCGCGTCGGGCACGCCCTTGCGCACCTCGGACAGGCGCCGGTCGGCCGCGTGCAGCACCTGGCGGATCCAGTCGCCCTTGGGGTCGAGCGCCGCCTTCCACGCCTGGCCGAGCTGGTCCTTGGTGAGCGGGGTGCCGAGCGTCGCGGCGATCTCGTCTCCGGCGCGCGTCCGCCAGCGCATCTCGCCGGCGTAGGCCAGGAAGATGACCGGGCGGACGACGCCGTCGGCCAGCGCCGGGCCGTACCCGTAGGAGTAGTCGGAGACGCTGCGCCGCACGCCCTCGCCGTCCTCGGCGTAGGTCACGAACGGGATGGGGTTGACGTCGGACCGGAACGGCGTGCCGGTCAGCGCCAGGCGCCGGGCGGCGGGCTCGAAGGCCTCCCGCACGCCGTCGCCCCAGGCCTTCGCGTCGCCCGCGTGGTGGATCTCGTCGAAGATGATGAGCGTCTTGCGCGCCTCGGTGCGGGCGCGGTGCAGCGCCGGGTGCATCGAGACCTGGGCGTAGGTGACCGCCACGCCGATGTAGTCGCGCGAGGTCGCGCCCTGGCTGTTCTTGAACTCGGGGTCGATCGGGATGCCGACCCGGCCTGCGGCGTCCGCCCACTGCCGCTTGAGGTGCTCGGTGGGGGTCACGACGGTCACCGCCCGGATGACGCCCCGGGACAGCAGGTCGCTCGCGATCCGCAGCGCGAAGGTCGTCTTGCCCGCGCCCGGCGTGGCGACCGCGAGGAAGTCGCGTGGCTCGCGCCTGCAGTAGAGGTCGAAGGCCTCCTGCTGCCACGCGCGCAGCTTCGGCGCGGTGCCCCATGCGGCCCGGTCGGGGTATGAGGGTGACAGGTGGGACGCGGCGGAAGTGCTCACCCGTCCCTCCCCGCCCGCCGGCCCGTCGAGGCGTTCACGGCACCGCTGTGTCTGATGGCTCGCTCGCTTCGCTCACTCACAATTGCTCCAGCGTAATCGCCAGCACCGACAAGACGTGCCGATCATGCGAGATCCCCGTCAAGGTCGCCTCCCTGCGACAGCCGCTTCCCGTCCCGTACGGTGGCCGCCGCACGGGACCGGCCGGCCGCCCTCCGCCCTTCCGCGCCGCCGTCACTCCCGGCGGATTCCCGCGATCACCTGGTCGATCGCCGCGTGCACCCGCGGGTCGTCCGACTCGGCCACCGCGACCACGACGACCGGGGCGCCGCCCGGTCCGGTGAGAAGCACCACACGCAGGTAGGCCGGGCGGTTCACCAGGTCGCGGTACTCCGCCCGGAGGGTGCGGCTGTGCCCCGTCCACCCGCCCGCGGAGACCGACCGGTCGTCCTGGACCTTCACCTCGTCGCCGTGGAGCAGCAGCCTGGCGTACAGGTCGGCGAGCCCGGCCGTGGCCTCGCGCGGGTCGGCGGCCGGTTCTCCGGGCCCGACCATCACCGTCACCGTCCGGCCGTCTCCGGCCGCCGAGGTGAACCCGGTGACCGGCGGCACCGCGCCCTGCCGCCATCCGGCGGGCAGCGGGTAGCCGACGCCCGCGGCCCGGTCGCTCACCCGGGCGGCCGGGGAGGCCGGGGACAACGCCCGCGCCACCAGGAAGACCACGCCCGCGACGGTCCCCGCGCACACCGCCAGGGCGAGCAGGCCGAGCAGGAAACGGCGCAGGCCGCGGGGGATCCGGTGCCGGGAGGGCGCGGCGGGCGTGCCGTACCAGCGGGCCGAGGGGGGCAGGTCCTCCTCGGCGGGCGACGCGGGCGGTCTCGCCCGTCCGGGACCCCACCCGGACGACGCGGGCCGCCCCGCCCGTCCGGGACCCCACCCGGGCGCCGCGGACGGCCGTGCCCGGCGCGGGGGTTCGTCCACGGAGCCTCCTCCCGGCGGTCACGGCCTTCCCGTCCTACCATGACTCCGCGAGGGCGATCCGGCCATAGGCGATCATCGGTATGGGCGGGTGACCGGCCCGTGCGGGCGCGGACGGCGGCGATCCGGCCCCGGCCCCGGTCCCGGCCCCGGCCTCAGACTCGCGCGCGGCCCCGGACTTGGACCCGGCCTCAGACTCGGCCTCAGGCTCAAACTCGGCCTCAGGCTCAAACTCGGGCCCGGGCTCAGACTCGGGCCCGGTCAGGACACGTCGCGCATGCGGCCGGCGACGACCATCCCGAGCACCCCGACGGCCGCCGTCATGGCGACGATCGCGGTGTAGCCGGTGGCGATGTCGTCGTGGCCGATCAGGTTGACCAGCACGCCGCCGAAGCCGATGGTCAGCGAGCTGCCCAGGGTGTCGATGACCTGGAGCGCCGCGGAGTTCGCGCCCTGCTCGGCGTCGGGCGACTGGCGCATCGTGGTGATGCTCACGCTGGGCATGCCGACGCCCATGCCGAGCCCGGCCACCAGCCAGGCGGGAGCCATGATCCACCCGGTCATCCCGGGGATGAACGCGAGCAGGGTCAGCAGGATGCCCGCGGTGACCGCGGCGGCGCCGAACCGTACCAGCCTGGGGCGGTCCCAGTCGTGACGCGCCTGCATGTAGGAGCCGCTGCTCCAGCCCAGGGCGCCGACGGTGAGCGCGACCCCCGCCTTGGTGAGGTCGAAGCCGAACTCCTCCTGGAGCACCAGCGGGATGAAGGCGTTGACCCCGAAGAAGGCCCCGCCCAGGACGCCGCGCATCATGACCGTGGTGGGCAGGCCCCGGCCGAAGCGGAGCGCCCCCGGCGGCAGCAGCCGGGGCAGCCCGACGGCCAGAGCGGCCAGCCCCGTCGCGGTCATGATCCCGCCGAGCACCGGGCGGGTGTGCAGCAGGTCCGCCCCGTAGAGCAACACCGCGGCGCCGACCGCCGTCCCCAGCGCCGCCAGGGTCATCGGCAGCGGCCTGGACCGGGGCCCGGTGCCCGGGACCGGCGCCTCTCCCTCACCGCCGCGCAGCGCGGGCAGCAGCATCACCAGGGCGGGGATCACCAGCGGGACGATCCCGTAGAAGACCCAGCGCCAGCCGACCGTCTCGGCGATCAACCCGCCGACGCCGGGCCCGATCAGGGCGGGCAGCACCCAGGCGGCCGAGAGCGCGGCGAAGATCCGGGGCCTGGTCTCGGGGGCGTAGACCCGCGCGATCATGACGTAGATCGCGACGATGGCGAACCCGCCGCCCAGTCCCTGGACCGCCCGGGAGGCGATGAACACCTCCTTGGACCAGGCCGCGCCCGCCAGGGCCAGGCCCACCGTGAACAGGGCGACGCCGAGCAGGAACGGCACCGCGTGCCCCCGCCGGTCGGACCAGAGCCCGGCGGCCACGTTGGCGAACAACCCGGCGATCAGGAACGCCGAGAAGCTCATGCCGTACAGGTTGAGCGCCTCGAGATCCGCGGAGGCCGCGGGCATGACCGCACCGATGGACATGCCCTCGAAGGCGATCAGGGTGATGACGAGCAGGATGCCGAGTGAGGCCGTGCGGTAGCGCGGGCCGAAGATCCGAGGGGGTTCGTATGGAGCGTCAAGTGTCTTCGGTGCTGTCACCTGTCAAGAGTAATGTCCTGGTCCGTCTGCCGGTACACGGCCCAGGCCTCCCGCATGCGCAGCGCCTGTCCCTCGGTGAACTCCGACATGCAGGCGTCGGCGGAGTAGTCCATGAAGTTGTGGATCGGGTCCGGGCCGCTCCCCGGGCAGGTGTCCTTGCCCTCCGGGCAACCCTCGGTGGGGTGCGCCTCGGGCGGGGTGTCGGCGATCGCGTCCCCGGGCCCCTGGCAGCCGTTCTCGAAGGTGTGCAGCAGGCCGAGCCAGTGGCCGATCTCGTGGACCCCGGTGTAGCCGCGGTCGAAGTCGCGCAGTGATCCGCCGGGCAGGCTGCGCCAGTCGACGACCACGCCGTCCAGGACGGGCGCGCCGGCGTACTGGTGCGGATAGGTGGAGTAGCCCAGCACCAGCCGGCCGAGCTGGGCGACGTAGAGGTTGAGCGTCTCGGGAC
This sequence comes from Planobispora longispora, assembly GCF_016863135.1. Taxonomy (GTDB): domain Bacteria; phylum Actinomycetota; class Actinomycetes; order Streptosporangiales; family Streptosporangiaceae; genus Planobispora; species Planobispora longispora. The sequence continues at coordinate 69,654 of NZ_BOOH01000012.1, read as the reverse complement.
CGCCCCGGCGCATCTGCTTGATCGCCTGCTCGTGGGAGAGCGGGTCCCGGAACCAGGCGGGGTTGTCCGTCCTGGTCAGGCCGGCGAGCCGGAACCTGATGCCGGTGTCGGCCCCGCCGAGCCGGCCGCCGTAGGCGGCGTCGAGCACGGTCATCTGCTCGCGCACGGCGCTGTCGGAGGCGCCCCGGGGGCCGTCGGTTATGACGTGGATCCAGGTGGGGACGGTGACCGGCTCCCGATCGGTCCGGCGCAGCGCCGACCTGCGAGCGTCCAGATCGGCGATCAGCCCGGCGACCTGCTCCGGCCCGGGCGCGCGGGGCTCGGGCCCCCGGCCCGGTCCCCTGCCCGCGGTCCGCGCGGCGTCCGGGCACTCATCGGAGCCGGACCCGGCGGAGCGCGCGGGAGCGGCGCCCGGGGCCGGGACGAGCCACGGGGCGGAGACCGCGCCCGGGACCGCGGCGGACGCCGGGGCGGAGAGCGCACCGGGAGCCGCGGCGGATGACGGGGCGGAGAGCGCCCCCGGGGCCGGAGCCGGCGGCGAGGCGGGGGCGGCGTCCGCGACGTGCGGCGCGCCCGCCGACAACAGGCATGACGAGACGACGGCGATCGCGCGCGCGAACATGATTCCCCCGATGAATCACCCGGTCAGGCCGGATGTCGCCCTTCAGCGACATCCCGACCGTAACCTCATCGGGGGCGATCAACCGGGAGCAACACTCACTCCTTCTTGTCGTCGTCTCCGCCCTTCGGCAGCCCTTCGTAGATCTCCTTGCACTCGGGGCAGACCGGGAACTTCTGTGGGTCCCGGTTCGGCACCCAGACCTTGCCGCAGAGCGCGCGCACCGGCGTCCCGGTGAGCGCGCTCTCCATGATCTTGTTCTTCTCGACGTAGTGGGCGAACCGCTCGTGGTCGCCGTCGCCGTGCGACAGGTTCGGCCGGACGTCGCTCTCAGGAAGAATCTTCGTGCTCACCCGTCGATTTTATGCGGCCGGGGTCTCGCGGTCTTCTCCGGTGTCTCCCGGCGGCATCTGTGCGCGCGGGCGCGACCGTCCCCACATGCGGGTACGGCTCCCGCCAGGAGATGGCGGGAGCCGTACCGGAAAGAGCCGGGACCGGGCCGGGAGGGCGTGGCCTCTCCCGGCGGACGGGCCGGGATCAGCCCATGTGGATCGGGGCGCCCTCGGTCTTGCGGCCGGCCTTGACGACCAGCGCGAGCAGAGCGGCGAGCACCGCGACGCCGGTGCTGAACTGGAAGGCGAGGTGCATGCCGTCCAGGAAGGAGGAGTTCACCGCACCGGCGATCGCCTGGACCACCGGCTCGGGGGTGCCGGGGGCGGCGCCGGACTGGGCGAAGTTCGCCCCCTCCTCGACGAGCGCCATCTGCTCGGGCGGGAGCTGCGGCAGCTTGGCGGCGCTCCAGTAGCCGGGGAGCACCTCGCTCACCTTGGCGGCGACCACCGCGCCGAGCACCGCGGTGCCCAGCGAGCCGCCGACCTGCATCGCCGACTGCTGCATGCCGCCCGCGACCCCGCTGAGCTCCTCGGGGGCGTTGCCCACGATGATCTCGGTGGCGCCGACCATGACGGGCGAGAGGCCGAAGGCGAGCAGCACGAACGGGATCGCGCTGGCCGTGTAGCCGTCCTCCACGCCCAGGCGGGACAGGAGGAACATCGCGGTGGCGGTGATCAGCATGCCCACCGCGATGGGGATCTTCGGACCGAACTTGCTGATCGCCGCGCCCGCCAGCGGCGAGGCGACGATCATGCCCGCGCTCATCGGGAGCATGCGGATGCCCGCGTCCAGCGGCGACAGGTCGTGCACGCCCTGGAAGTAGAACGTGAGGAAGAACATGGCGCCGAACATCGAGAACGCCATCAGGACCATCAGCAGCGTGCCGACGGCGACCGACAGGTTCTTGAACAGGCTGAGCGGGACCAGCGGCTCGGCCGCCTTGCCCTGCCACCAGACGAACGCCGCACCGACCACCACGGCGCCCGCGAGGAAGGCGATGGTCTTGGTGTCGCCCCAGCCGTACTCGGGGGCCTTGATGATCGCCCAGATGAGGCAGAACATCGCGCCCGACAGGAGCACGACGCCGAGCCAGTCGACCTTGGACAGGGACTCGGCCCTGCTCTCCTTGACGACGAGCGCGCCCACGATCATCGCGACGATGCCGACCGGGACGTTGATGAAGAACACCGACTGCCAGTTGACGTGCTCCACCAGCAGGCCGCCGACGATGGGGCCGGCCGCGCTGGACAGGCCGATCGTGGCGCCCCAGATGCCGATCGCCATGTTGAGCTTCTCGGCCGGGAACGCGGCGCGGAGCAGGGCGAGCGCGGCGGGCTGCAGCAGCGCGCCGAACAGGCCCTGGAGCACGCGGAAGGCGATCAGCATGCCGATGGAGTCGCTCAGGCCGATGGCGAGCGAGGTGAGCGCGAAGCCGGCGATGCCGATCATGAAGATCCGCTTGTGCCCGAACAGGTCGCCGAGCTTGCCGGCGGTGATCAGGAACACCGCGAGGGCCAGCAGGTAGCCGCTGGTCACCCACTGCAGATCCTCGAGGGAGGCCTTGAGCTCGGCGCCGATCACGGGGTTGGCGATGGCGACGACGGTGCCGTCGAGCATCACCATCATCACGCCCAGCGAGACCGCCAGCAGAGTGAGCCAAGGATGACCCTGCCTGGACGATTTGCCCGGTTCAGATGGCGGCGGTGCCACCACCGTCTTGGCATTTGCCATGGAAGGGTTCCCCCTGTTCACGTAGGTAGGTCCCAATTTGGGACATCAGCTCGGGTAATTTATGTCAGGAGCTGACAGATGACAAATCCTTTTATGAGGCAGTCTCTGACTTGTGGCAGACTGTGAAGTCCATGTTGCGAGGAGGTGACAGCCATGAGTCAGCCCGGCCTACGTGAGCGCAAGAAGCAGAGAACACGGCTGGCACTCATCGACGCCGCCCTGGAGCTGTTCGCCGCCCAGGGCTACGAGGCCACGACGGTCGACCAGATCGCGGCCGCCGTGGACGTCTCGCCGCGCACGTTCTTCCGCTACTTCGCGACCAAGGAGGACGTCGCGCTCTCCCTTCCCGTCGACGGACAGGAGGTCATGCTGAGGGAACTCGCCGGCCGTCCCGCCGGGGAACCGCCCTTCACCGCGCTCAGCCACGCCATGCGCGCGGTCGTCACCGAGCTGCAGCGCGGAGACCTGACCGAGACCGCCCGGTTCCTCAAGGCCCGCGAGCTGATCGAGAACACTCCGGCCCTCTTCGCCGGAAGCGTCCGCCGGATGATGGAGAACGAGCAGCGGCTCATCGCCGAGATCGCCCGCCGCGAGGGCTCCTCACCCGACGATCTCCTCCCCCACTTCGTGGTCTCCCTGTTCACCACCGTGGCGCGCGTCGGCTTCGAGTCCTGCCACCCCCGGAGCATCGAGGACCTGCCCGCCTTCGGCGAGCGCCTGGAGCAGATCCTCTCCCTGGCCGAGCGCTCCCTGCGCCCCGGCTGGGACCGCGGCCCTGTCGACGGCGACGCCGACGCGCCGCGGGTCCACGGCGACGCCGACGCGCCGCGGCCCGGGGACTGACGACCGGCGCCTTCCCGCGTCGCGCTCCGTCGCGGGCCGGGGGAGGGTCAGTTCATCGAGGGGTCGTCGGGGCAGGTCGCCACGTAGGCGAGTTCTCCGCGCTGGCGGCGGAGGACCGCGCGCCACAGGGTCTCGGGGGTGTCGTGGAAGGTGTCTCCGGGCTCGGAGTCCACCACGTACCACGCGCCCTCGCCGATCTCGGCCTCCAGCTGTCCGGAGGTCCATCCCGCGTATCCGGCGAAGATCCTCATCTGGGCGATCTCACCGGCGAGGATCTCCGGCGGGGCGTCGAGGTCGACGGTGCCGAGGCGGGACACCGAGGCGTTGCCGGTGTGCAGCCGCCGCCAGCCCAGCGGCTCCTGGCCGCTCGGGACCGCGGCCAGCGCCAGGGCGCTGTCGGTCTGCACCGGACCGCCCTGGAACAGCACGGACGGGCTGGTGACCAGCCCCTCCCAGGTGGGCAGCACGTCGGTGACCGAGATCTCACTCGGCCGGTTGAGCACCACGCCGAGGGTGCCCCCGGCCTCGTCGTGCTCCAGGATCAGGACCACGCAGCGCCGGAAGTTCGGGTCATCGAGCTTCGGGGTCGCCACGAGGAGCCCGCCCACATAGATCGCCTCCGCCATCCCTCCATGATGATGGGTGGAGTCCGTCGCGCGCCGCCCCGCCCCCGCAATTCACCGGCGGGAGCGGGTGCGGAGCCGGGCGGTCACACCTCGGTCATGCCGGTGCGCGCACGGCCGCCGGCCGACTCGCGCACGGCCGCCGCGACGGCGCCCGCCACGTCCGGGTGGAACACGCTGGGGATGATGTAGTTCGGGCCGAGCTCCTCGGCGGTGACCACGGCGGCCAGCGCCCGGGCCGCCGCCAGCAGCATCTCCTCGTTGACCACGCTGGCCTGGGCGTCGAGCAGCCCCCGGAAGACACCGGGGAAGGCCAGCACGTTGTTGATCTGGTTGGGGTAGTCCGAGCGCCCGGTGGCGACCACGGCCGCGTGCTCGCGGGCGTCGTCGGGCGAGACCTCCGGCTCCGGATTGGCCAGCGCGAAGACCACGGCGTTCTCGGCCATCGTGGCGATGTCGTCGCCGTTGAGGATGCCGGGGGCGGACACTCCGACGAACACGTCGGCGCCCTTGACCGCGCCGCGCAGGTCGCCGGAGTATCCCTCGCCGTTGGTGTGCTCGGCGATCCACCGCAGCGAGTCGTCCAGGTCGTCGCGCCCGAGGTGGACGGCTCCCCGGTAGTCGCAGACGATCACGTTGCGCGCGCCGGCCGCGAGCAGCAGGCGCAGCACCGCCGTACCGGCCGCGCCGGCTCCGGCCAGGGCGATGCGGACGCCGGACAGGTCCTTGCCGACCACGCGCAGCGCGTTGGTCAGCGCGGCCAGGACGCAGATCGCGGTGCCGTGCTGGTCGTCGTGGAAGACCGGGATGTCCAGCAGCGCCCGCAGCCTCCGCTCCACCTCGAAGCAGCGCGGCGCGGAGATGTCCTCCAGGTTGATGCCGCCGAAGCCGGGCGCGATGAGCTGGACCGTCCGGACGATCTCGTCGACGTCCTGGGTGTCCAGGCAGATCGGCCAGGCGTCGATGTCGGCGAACCGCTTGAACAGCGCGGCCTTGCCCTCCATGACGGGGAGCGCGGCGGCCGGGCCGATGTTGCCCAGGCCGAGCACGGCCGAGCCGTCGGTGACCACGGCGACGCTGTTGCGCTTGATCGTCAGACGGCGGGCGTCCTCGGGGTTGCGGGCGATCGCCATGGAGACCCGGGCGACGCCGGGCGTGTAGGCCATGGAGAGCTCGTCACGGTTGCGCAGCGGCACCTTCGACTTCATCTCGATCTTGCCGCCGAGATGCATGAGGAAGGTCCGGTCGGAAACCTTGTGGATGACCACGCCCTCGACGTCGTCGAGATTGTCGACGATGGCCTGGGCGTGGTCGGTGTCACGCGCGGCGCACGTGACGTCGATGCGCAGGGTCTCGTGCCCCGCGGTGGTCACGTCGAGCGCGGTGACCACGCCCCCGGCGGACTCAACGGCGTGAGTGAGCTGGCTGACGGCCTTGCCACCGGCCGGCACCTCCAGCCGCACGGTGATGGAGTACGACACACTCGGCACAGTGGCCACAGTCAATCTGCTCCTTTGCGACTGACCTGGTTCAGGATCCCTCCATCGTGCCACTCCCGGGCAGGTGTCCGCGCCGCCGCCCGCCGACCGCGGGCCGGGAGCGCGCCGGAAACGCTCAGTCGAGCGCCTGCGACGCGGTCGCGATCAGCTCGACGCAGGCGTCCACCGGGATGACCGTGCTGTCCACGACCAGGTGGTAGAGGTGGGGTGAGGCGGGGTCGGCGCGGTAGAAGTGGCGGACGTAGGCGGTGCGCGCCCGGTCGTTGTCCTCCACCAGCTTGCGGGCCTGGCGCTCGCTCAGGCCGGTCAGCGCCGCCGTCCGCAGGATCCGCCGCCGGGGCGGGGCGTCCAGCCGCACGTGCAGCGCGCCGGGGTGGTCCGCCAGGACCAGCGCCCCGGCCCGCCCGAGGATGACCCCGCCCTGCTCGTGCGCGACCTGCTTGATCACGTTCTCGGTGTGGACGGCGAAGTCCTCGGGCGAGGGCGGCAGGGCCCCGGGCAGGTAGACGTCCACCCCGCCGAAGGTGGCCGTGGGCAGCCGCGAGGCCCCCGACAACAACCAGCCCAGCCCGTGCTCGGAACGGTCGTCGTGGGAGAGGGCCTCCTCCAGCGTGCAGCCCAGCTCCGCGGCCACCGCGCCGGGAATGGCCCGGTCCACGAACGGCACGCCGAGGCGCTCGGCCACCGCGGGGCCGATGACGCTGCCGGCGGTGCCGTACGTCGCGGAGATGGTGACGACCCTCACACCGTGTTCATGCCCGGCGAAACATCCCTGTATGACAGTTTTCAGCCGTTAATTAGAACAGGGCGGACGCCAGGCTCCTGCGGGCCTTGACGACCGACGGGTCGTCCGCCGGAAGCGTGTCGAACAGGCCGAGCAGGTGCACCCGGGCCCGGTCGCGGCCGTCGCCCGCGGTCCTGCGCACCACCCCGACGAGGCGGTCGAAGGCGGCGTCCACCTCTCCGGAGAGCATCTCGAAGTCGGCGGCCAGGAGCTGGGCCTCGACGTCGGCGGGATCGCCCAGGCGGCGCTCCAGCTCGGCGGGGTCGACGCTCTGGGTCCGGCGGATCAGGCCGAGCCCGGCCAGGCCCAGCTTGGCGTCCTCGTTGTTCGGGGAGCGGGCCAGCAGCCGTTCGTACGCCGCGGTCGCGCCGTCGAGGTCACCGGCGTCGATGGCGCGCTCCGCGTCGAGGATGTCGGGGTCCACCGGCGCCTCCTCGGGGCGGGCGCCGATCCCCTCCTCCTCCCCGGGCGGCGGGAGGTACTGGGCCAGGGCCTCCATGAGCTGGACGAGCCAGTCGCGCAGCTGCTCCTCGGTGGCGATGCCGGGGACGACCGCGACCGGCTGCCCCTGGAAGATGGCGTAAAGGGCGGGCACGTTCTGCACCCGCAGGGCCTGGGCGATCTGCCTGCTGACCTCGACGTCCACCCGGGCCAGCGTCCACCGGCCGGCGTTCTCCGCGGCCAGTTTCTCCAGCAGCAGGCTGTACTGCCTGGCCTGTTCGGCGCGGGTGACGGTGAGCTCCAGCAGCACCAGGCTGTTCATGGAGCGTTCGACGACCTCGGTCGCGAAGTTTGCGTCGTCGACATCGACGACCTGCGCCGGAGCGCCGCCGGTTTCCTGCGCGACGGCCTCCCGCCTCGCCTGCGCCTCCAGCGCCTGCTTGCGCGCGCCGAGGTCCACGGCACCGTACAGCGATCCGGGTCGAGTAAAGTCCGCTGGGCTCATGACTCCAATCCTGCCGCATCACGGGCCCGTCACGGACCGCGAGACCTAGAAGCGGGCGGGTTCGGTGTAGACGCCCCAGACGTCGCGGAGGGCGTCGCAGATCTCCCCCAGGGTGGCCTCGGCGCGGACCGCGTCGAGCATGGTGGGGATCATGTTGCCCTCGCCCCTGGCCACCTGGACCATCGCGGCCAGGGCGGCGTCCACGGCCGCCTGGTCGCGGGTCCTGCGGCGTTCGGCCAGGACGCGGTTCTGCTCGCGCTCGACCTCGTGGCTCACCCGCAGGATCTCCAGGGGTTCCTCGGCGGAGGCCGTGTGGCAGTTCACCCCGACGATCCTCTTCTCGCCCTTCTCCAGTTTGCGCTGGTAGTCGAAGGCCGCCTCGGCGATCTCGGACATGAACCAGCCGTCCTCGATGCCGCGCAGGATGCCGGAGGTCATCGAGCCGTCGGAGCCCATGTCCCGGATCTTCGCGAAGATCTCCTCGGCCTCCGCCTCGATGCGGTCGGTGAGCGCCTCGACGTACCAGGAGCCGCCGAGCGGGTCGGCGACGTTGACGACCTCGGTCTCCTCCATGATCACCTGCTGGGTGCGGAGCGCGATCTCGGCGGCCTTCTCGCTGGGCAGCGCGAGCACCTCGTCCAGCGCGTTGGTGTGCAGCGAGTTGGTCCCGCCCAGCACGGCCGCGAGCGCCTCGATCGCGGTGCGGACCACGTTGTTGTACGGCTGCTGCGCGGTCAGCGAGACCCCGGCCGTCTGGGTGTGGAAGCGCAGCCACTGCGCCTTGTCCGTCGTGGCCCCGTAGACGTCGCGCATCCACCGGGCCCAGATCCGCCGGGCCGCCCGGAACTTGGCGATCTCCTCGAAGAAGTCGATGTGCGCGTCGAAGAAGAACGACAGCCCGGGGGCGAAGACGTCGACGTCGAGGCCGCGGGACAGGCCCAGCTCCACGTAGCCGAACCCGTCGGCCAGGGTGAAGGCCAGCTCCTGCGCGGCCGTGGAGCCCGCCTCGCGGATGTGGTAGCCGGACACGCTCAGCGGCTTGTAGGCCGGGATCTCGGCGGCGCAGAACTCCATCAGGTCGCCGATCAGCCGCAGATGCGGCTCGGGGGCGAACAGCCACTCCTTCTGCGCGATGTACTCCTTGAAGATGTCCGTCTGGAGCGTCCCGTTGAGCCGGCCGACGGAGACTCCCTGCCGCTCGGCGGCCACGACGTACATGCAGAAGATCGGGACGGCCGGGCCGCTGATCGTCATGGAGGTCGTGATGTCGCCCAGCGGGATGCCGTCGAACAGCAGGTCCATGTCCAGCGCGGAGTCGATCGCCACCCCGCAGTGCCCGACCTCGCCGAGCGAGCGCGGATCGTCGGAGTCGCGCCCCATCAGCGTCGGCATGTCGAAGGCCACGCTCAGCCCGCCGCCGCCCGCGCCCAGGATCATCTTGTAGCGCTCGTTGGTCTGCCGCGCGTTGCCGAAGCCCGCGAACTGCCGGATGGTCCAGGCCTTGCCCCGGTAGCCGGTGGCGTGCAGGCCCCGGGTGAAGGGGTATTCACCGGGCCAGCCGATGCGCTCGAACCGGGGGTCGTCCCCGGCGGGCCCGTAGGCCGGCTCCACTTCGAGGCCGGAGAGCGTCCGGAACTCCGACTCCCGCTTGGCGGCCTTGTCGAAGCGCGCCTGCCAGCGCGCCCGTCCCGCCTCGATCTCCTCGGCGTTCATCGCCCACCCCTTCGTCCGGCTTGTGGCCTCCGAAAAATACTAGGACGTCCTAGTATTTCTTGGCCAGCGTCAGCCGGGAGGAGTTCTCCGCCCGCGAGCGCGGCGGTGATTCGCCCGGAGGGTCAGCCCTGCCCGCCGGGGGCCTGATCCGCGAAGTCGCCGGCGGCCACCCGGAGGGTCCGCAACAGCTCGAACAGCTGCTTCAGCTCCGCCTCGCCGTACATGGTCATGGCGAAGTCCGCGCCCATCAGCGCCCCCGTCGCCTGCTCCACGACCTCCCGGCCCCGGTCGGTGATCTCCGCCAGCACCCCACGGCCGTCGCGGGGGTTGCGCATCCGGCGGACCAGCCCGGCCCGCTCCAGACGGTCCACCGTGTTCGTGACGCTCGTCGGGTGCACCATCAGCCGCTCGCCGATCCTCGACAACGGCAACGCCCCCGTCTTGCTGAAAGTCAGCAAAACCAGCGCCTCGTACCGAGCAAAGGTCAAGTCATACGGTTTGAGTAGCGTGTCCAGTTGCGCCAACAGGATCTGATGCGCTCTCATGATCGAGGTGACTGCGGCCATGGCCGAGGACGGCCCGAAGCGGGCGCGCCACGTCTCCGCGGCGCGCTCGATGGGGTCGAACGGCAAGTTCAGCTGACCGGTAGCCACAGGGCTACGGTAGCGCGGCCCCGTCCCGGTTCATCCGTATACGTACAGCAATCAGAACGATGGCTTCACCAAGAACCCGGACATCAAACGTCACACTCAGTTATGGTTCCCACATCGAATGGTGAGGCCGTGACCAAGTGGTCACGTGCGCTCAGTCCGGTCCGCGGGGGGAAGCGGGCCGGACCGGATGCCCTGGGGACCGGCTCCGCACATTCACGGCACGGGGGGTGCTTGATGAACGATATTCCAAAGGCGTCTGAACGGCCTGTCGATTCCGGCTCGCAGATCGGCTCCGGCTCGGCCCGTGGCCCGGCCGGCACGGCGTGGGCCCGGCCCGCGCTGAACGGTGCGTGAGCACAGGGGCGTTTCACGCGAAGAACTCCAGCAGAGCGCGTTGGTGGCGGTCGCCGTCCTTCTCGTGCTCGGCCTGGTCGCGGCGTGGAGCGTCCTCATCCCGGGCGTCAGCGCGTGGGAGAACATCATCGTCGCCCTCATCGGCTCACTCCGGCTCACCGGACCGGTCGCCGCGGCGTTCGCCGCCTGGGTGGCGGTCCGCAGGCGGCGCGGGACCGGCGGCCGGGCCCTGACGCCCTGGCAGGCGGTGCGCGCGCCGCTGGCGATCCTGGTGGTGGTCATGGGCTCCTTCACCGCCACCGTGCTGGTCCTGGCGGTCAAGACCATGCTCACCGAGCAGGCGGGCCGCCTGCTCCCCAGCGGCCTGGTCATGAGTGTGGCCGGGCTGGCGCTGTACGTCACCATCGGCTGGGTGACCGGCTGGCTGCTCCCCTGGACGATCACTCCGGTGTTCGCCGGGATCGGCTGCTACGCGCTGTTCGCCTGGCTCTCCGAGGGATCGAGCTGGGCCGACCGGCTCGTGCCCGGCACGCGGCAGCCGTACGACCTCTTCCAGGGGCTGAGCTCGGCCGCCTTCGCCGACCAGACCCTCTGGCTGCTGGGCATCAGCGCCGCGCTGCTGCTGGGCTGGGCGGCGGTGGTGACCCGCCAGGCACTCGTGCTGGCCGCCGCGCTGCTGGCGGTGCTGGCCGCCGGGGCCGGGCTGTCCCGGCTGCTGACCGAACCGCAGTCCGTCTCGGCCGAGCGGGTGGTCTACAGCTGCCAGGAGTGGCCGATCATGGTCTGCGTGCATCCGGGGATGCGCACCGGGCTGGACGAGCTCGGCTCGACGTTCATCAAGATCGCCTCAAGGCTGGCGGGCACGCCGGGCGAGTTCTCCCGGGTGGAGCAGCGCCCCCGGCGCGACGGCGCCCCTCTCACCCCCGGAACGGTCCCCGTGCACGTGGACGACCTGGCCGCCGGGTTCGCGGACCGGGCCGCCGACGAGTTCGTGGACGGCCTGGCCGCCAAGTGCGACAGGACGCCCTCGGCGGGCTACCGCGACGTCGTGACCGCCTGGCTGCGCGGCGAGCCGCTGCCCGGCGGGCCGCTCCCCGAGCACCGGTACGCCGCCGCGTGGTTCTCCGGCCTGACCGAGACCCAGCGGCGCGACTGGCTCCGCCTCCACTACGCCGACTTCGTCGGATGCCGTCTGCAGAACGTCCACTTCGGCGGCCACCCGGCCAGAGCCGGGGCGGCGGAGACCGGGCGATGGCCGGAACGGGTGGGGCAGCGCGCCGCCACAGACAAGATCGGCATAGGCTCTACGTGAGAAACCCGCCGTCCGGGGAAGGGGACCGCCGTGAAGGCTCGTGTGGAAGCACCACCCGCCGCCCCCTCGGCGCCCCGCAGGCGCCGCTGGCGCCTGCTGGCCGGGCTCCTCGTCGCCGCGGTCCTCCTCCTCGTCGGCGGCCGGCTCGCCTGGTCGTGGATGAACCCGTTCGGTGAGACCACGGTCGACCGCAGCCAGCCCGTCCTGCTGCAGTCCATCCACAACCTCAGCCGGTTCGAGGCGGCCACCGGGAACTTCCAGGTCATCGTCGACCTGGAGAAGGACGCCGACTTCCTGCCCGACGCGGTCAAGGGCACCCGGACCCTCTTCGTGGGGGCGGGCGGCGTCGACGCCTACGTCGACTTCAGCGGCCTCGCCAAGGACGCGCTGACCGTCTCACCCGACCGGACCGAGGTGACGGTACGGCTCCCGCGCGCCCAGCTGGAGAAGCCCAACCTCGACAACCGGCGTTCCTACGTCTACGCCCAGGAGCGCGGGCTCTTCGACCGGGTCTCCGACTTCCTGTCGTCCTCCCCGAGCAACCAGCAGGAGCTCTACGTCCTGGCCGAGAAGAAGATCGCCGAGGCGGCCCTCGCGAGCGACCTGCGCAACCGCGCCGACCAGAACACCAAGATGATGCTGCAGGGCATGCTGACCGGTCTCGGCTTCGAGAAGGTCACCGTGAAGTTCGCCGACGAGACCTGAGCGAGCGCCCGGCCGAGGCGGATCCTCGGTCCAGGGCAGTTCCTCAGTCCGGGGCGGATCCTCAGTCCAGGGCGGCCAGCAGTTCGTCGGCCGCCGAGTAGGGGTCGAGACCGGCCTCCACGACGCGCCCGGCGAGCGCGTCGAGCCTCCGGTCCCCGTGGAGGTCGGCGAACCGGGACCGCAGCGCGGTCAGGGCGATGGCCTCGATCTCCTCACGCGCCCTGGCGTGGCGGCGGCGCTCCAGCTCGCCCGAGGCCTCCAGGTACGCCAGGTGCTTGTCCAGGGCCTCGACCACCTCTTCGCCGCCCTCTCCCCGGTAGGCCACCGTCGGCACGATCGGCGGCTTCCAGTCCCGCTCGACCAGCGCGATCATGTTGCGGAGCTCGCGGATCGCCGCCTGGGCGCCGTCGCGGTCGGCCTTGTTCACCACGAACACGTCGGCGATCTCCAGGATGCCCGCCTTGGCGGCCTGGACGCCGTCGCCCATGCCGGGGGCGAGCAGCACGATGGTGCTGTCGGCCAGGGAGGCGATCTCCACCTCGGCCTGGCCGACCCCCACGGTCTCGACGAGGACGACCTCGCAGCCCGCGGCCTCCAGCACGCGCAGCGCCTGCGGCGTCGCCCAGGACAGTCCGCCCAGGTGACCCCGGCTGGCCATCGACCGGATGAACACCTCGGGGTCGGTGGCGTGGTCCTGCATCCGCACCCGGTCACCGAGCAGCGCCCCGCCGGTGAACGGCGAGGACGGGTCCACCGCGAGCACGCCGACCCGCAGGCCCCGCTTGCGGAACGCCCGGACCAGCATCCCGGTGGAGGTCGACTTGCCCACCCCGGGCGAGCCGGTCAGCCCGATGATCCGGGCGCGGTTCGGCCGGTCGGCGCAGAGCCTCGCGGTGATCTCCCGCAGCAGCGGCGAGCCGTTCTCCACCAGGGAGATCAGGCGGGCCACGGCGCGGGGCCGCCCCTCGCGCGCTCCCGCGATCAGGACGTCCAGATCCACGCCCAGGTCCATGCCGCCTCCGTACCCTCGATCAGATCACACACCGGATCGCCGACATCATGAGACCCGCCCGCGGCCGGAGATCCACCGGCGTCCGCGGGCGGGTCCGGACGTCAGGCCGAGGGGACGCGGATGATCAGGGCGTCGCCCTGGCCGCCGCCGCCGCACAGCCCGGCCGCGCCGAGCCCGCCGCCGCGGCGCTTGAGCTCGTAGGCCAGGGCGAGCACGATGCGGGCGCCGGAGGCGCCGATCGGGTGGCCGACGGCGATGCCGCCGCCGTTGACGTTGACCTTGTCGAGCGAGACGCCGAGGTCCTTGGCGGACTGCAGCACGACCTGGGCGAACGCCTCGTTGATCTCCAGCAGGTCGAGGTCGTCGACCAGGAGCCCCTGCTTGCCCAGGGCGTGCTTGACGGCGTTGGCCGGCTGGGACTGCAGCGAGTTGTCGGGACCGGCCACGTTGCCGTGGGCGCCGATCTCGGCCAGCCACTCCAGGCCCAGCTCCTCGGCCTTGGTCTTGGACATCACGACCACGGCGCAGGCGCCGTCGGAGATCTGCGAGGCGGAGCCGGCGGTGATCGTGCCGTCCTTGCTGAAGGCGGGGCGCAGCCTGCCCAGGGCCTCGACGGTGGTGTCGGCCCGCACTCCCTCGTCGGCGGTGACGACCACCGGGTCGCCCTTCCGCTGCGGGATCGGGACCGGGACGATCTCGTCGAGGACGCCGTTCTTGATCGCCTCCGCGGCGAGCCGGTGGGAACGGGCGGAGAACTCGTCCTGCTCCTCGCGGCTCCAGCCGAGGCGGGCGTTGTGCCGCTCGGTGGACTCGCCCATGGACACCTGGTCGTAGGCGTCGGTGAGGCCGTCGTGGGCCATCGAGTCGACGATGTCCGCGCCGCCGTACTTCACTCCCCTGCGCAGGCCGGGCAGCAGGTGCGGGGCGTTGGACATCGACTCCATGCCGCCCGCCACGACGATGTCGAACTCGCCCGCCCGGATGAGCTGGTCGGCGAGGGCGATCGCGTCCAGCCCGGACAGGCAGACCTTGTTGATCGTCAGCGACGGCACGGTCATCGGGATCCCGGCCTTCACCGCGGCCTGGCGGGAGGGGATCTGGCCCGCTCCGGCCTGGAGGACCTGCCCCATGATCACGTATTGCACGGCCTCGGGGGCGACGCCGGCGCGCTCCAGCGCGGCCTTGATGGCGATGCCGCCGAGCTCTGCGGCCGTCAGGCTCGACAACGAGCCGAGGAGACGGCCGATGGGGGTACGAGCTCCGGCGACGATGACGGAACCAGACATAGAGGGGCCTCCCTGGCAGGAAGTGGGGCGACTTTGCCACCATACCCATGAGTACAGGAACGACTGCCATGGAGGTTGGCCCTATGTTCATGCGTATCGACCATGTGGGAATCGCCTGCCACGACCTGGAAGAGAAGATCGCGTTCTTCGAGCGGACCTTCGACCTGACGGTGGTGGCGCGCGAGGTCAACGAGGAGCAGGGCGTCAAGGAGGCCATGCTCCACATCGCCGACGGCGAGGGGGGCGGGTCCTACATCCAGCTCCTGGAGCCGCTGGGCCCCGACACGCCCGTCGGGAAGTTCCTGGCCAAGCGCGGCGAGGGAGTGCACCATGTTGCCTTCGGAGTCCCCGACGTCGCGCGGGCTCTGGAGGAGATCGGCGGAAAGGGGATCCGCCTCCTCGACGAGAAGCCGCGTCACGGATCGATGGGCTCCTCCATAGCTTTTCTGCATCCCAAGGACGTGGGCGGGATGCTGACCGAGCTCGTCCAGGCTCCTGACCAGGGACAGTAGCTCCGCCGAACACAAGGGAGACTCATACGTAACAAGTCGCGCAGATAGCCAGAGGGGGCCGCCAACGAGGCAACAGCGGAGTACGCTGGCCTATCAACCGGACGTGGGTCCACCAGGGATCCTGCCTCGGATGTCTCCAGCCCCCGTCCAGCCCGTGTAGCCGTCTCGCCAACCCAGGATCGAGCCTCCATGCAGTCCGACATCGACGCCCAGCTCAACAACTTCTTTGAGGACGCCCCCGCCCGGGAATTCGACGTGGTGCTCCGTGGCTATGACCGGCACCAGGTTCACGACTACCTGAAGCAGCTCGACACCGAACTGCGTCAGGCCCGGGAGCAGGTCACCGGCCTGCAGCGGGATCTGAGCGACTCCCAGCGCCAGCTCCAGGAGCAGGAGAGGCCGACCTACTCCGGCCTCGGCGCCCGCATCGAGCAGCTGCTCCGTCTCGCCGAGGAGCAGGCCACCGAGCTCGTTCAGGCCGCCCGGTCCGAGGCGAACGAGATCAAGGCGGCCGCCAAGGTGGAGGCCGCCGACATGCGCGCCGCGGCCGAGAACGAGGCGGCGGAGAAGCGCGCCCTCGCCACCCGCGAGGCCGACGACATGCGCGGGACCGCCGAGCGCGAGGCCGAGGAGATCCGCTCGACCGCCCGCCGCGAGTCCGAGGAGCTCACCTCCACCACCGAGCGCGAGGTCGCCAAGCTCCGCGCCACCGCCGACCACGAGGTCGCCGAGAAGCGCGCGGACGCCGAGCGCGAGATCGCCAAGCTCCGCACCACCACCGAGCGCGAGGTCGCCCAGCTCCGCGCCTCGACCAAGCGCGAGCGCGACGAGATCCTCACCACGGCCAAGCGTCAGGCCGACGAGATGCGGGCGCAGGCCCAGCGCATCCTGGAGGAGTCCGAGGCCAAGCGGGCCCAGGACGAGGCCGAGTTCGAGATCCAGCTCGCCGCCCGCCGCGAGGAGGCCGAGCGCCAGGAGGCCGAGCGCCACGCCACCGCGCAGGCCGCCACCCAGAAGCTGGTCGCCGAGGCCGAGCAGCGCGCGGCCACCGCCGAGCAGCGGGCCACCAAGGCCACCCAGCAGGCCGAGCAGACCCGCCGCGAGGCCGACACGCACGCCAAGCAGCTGCTGACCAACGCCCGCAAGAACGCCGACCAGATCGTCTCCGAGGCCAAGAGCAGCGCCGAGTCGATCGTCTCCGAGGCCAAGGCCGAGGCCGAGCGGAGCCGCACGGTCGCCCAGCGCCAGGTCGACGAGCTCACCCGCCAGCGCGACAGCATCACCAGCCACCTGGCCCAGCTGCGCCAGCTGCTCGGCGGCGCGCCGCTCCCCGCGGCCGACCCCGAGCCCGCCGTCACCGCGGCCCCGGCCAAGCCGGCCATCGCCGCCGCCAACGGCAACGACAAGCCCGTCCCGGCCGCCGCGAAGGCGGAGAAGGCCGACGACGACGCGGAGTGGTGGCAGGAGTAACGCGCCCAGGCTCCACGACGTTGACGACGGCTACAGGAGAGCCCGGTGACCTTCACGGTCGCCGGGCTCTCCTTTTTTCGTCTCCGGGCTCGCCCCCGTCCGGCGGGACGCCGCGCGCAGGCGATCGGTGAGCGGGTGACGGGCCGGACCGCGGCGCGGTCGGGTTAGATGGAGGCGACGACATCGAGAGCGCTGAGCGCCACAGCGTCAGAAGGGGCTCGAGTGATCATCTGGTTGAGCAGCGCCTTCGGGGCAGGCAGCCGTGTCACCGCAGGGGGCCTTTCGCCGGACGGCCGGGACGGCGCATGACACGGGGTGTCCCCGCGGCCGTGAGCGTGTCGCAGGCATGGTGATCCGCAAACGCGCCCCACGCTCCGCGCAGCGCATCGACGTGACCCGCCTCCCCGACGACGTCGTGGCACTCATCGACGCCCTCGAACCCGGCGAGACCCTGGTCCTCACGCGGGACGGCGCGTCGATCGCGACGATCTCCAGCACCGTCGACGTGGTCCGAGGCGCCGTCGTCGATCGCGACGCCTCAGATGAGGCCGACGACCGAGAACCGGTCGACGACGAGAGCGTGACGGTCGTGGCCACCGCGATGAAGCTGTCGACCGCGGCCCGGGTCGCGCTGTCGAACCAGCTCGGGGCGGACTACGTGGTGCTCGACATGCACGCCGCTCCCGCGACGACCGATGTGCTGCTGATCCCTCCGGGCAGCCCGCAGCTGATCTCAGCGCTCCGATCGATGTTCCCGAAAGCCCGCGTCATCGTCACCGAAATCGAGGACCGCGAACTCGGGGTTCAGTACCACGGCCCGGTCCGGCGGCTGCTCGACGCCGGCGCCGAGGCGTACCTGCCCCCGGCCGACCTCCCGCTCCTGGCCAGGCAGCTCGACTACACGCTGAATCACGGGCGTGAGATCGCCGGCGGCGCCGCGGCACGACTGCAGATCGCACCGGCCGCGGAGCCGGCGGACCCAGACGGCGAGTGACCCCGCGCCGCTTCGCCGGACCGTCGGGCGGCATACAGCGGGCGGGGGCGGCGGCGTACAGCGGGCGGCGTACAGCGGGCGAGAGCTCATCCGGTGAACGGCCCGCCGGTTTATCGTGGCCGGCCCGGAGCATCCGCCCCGGGGCGGGACGCGTCACGAGACCCGTCCGGAATGCCGCTCAAGACTCCCGAAAGAGCCGGACACGGCACTCGGAGGCGTCCGGGTCGGTGAAGGCGAGCAGCCGGCCGGCTTCGGCCTCGACGGCGTCGCGGTCCGAGATCGACAGCGGGAAGAACGGCCGCACGGTCAGTACGGCGGTCTCGCCGGTGCGGGACCGCGTCCACGTCGCGGCGACCGTACCGTCGACGAGGACGACGGCGGCGACGGCGTCGCCGACGCAGACCCGGCGGCGGATCTGGTCGGTCATCATCCGCGTCCGGTCCGCGTGGGCGAGGAGCGTCGCGTCGAAGTCCGGCAGGTACTGCACCGTCCAGCCGAGGGCGGTCGGGTCCGCGCCCGGCCGCTGCCCGGCCAGCAGCCGGCCCAGCTGGGGCCGGGTCAGCACCCGGCCGCCGAGCAGTTCCCTCGCCTCGGCGACGAGCGCATCGAGGTCGACACCGGCGGTGCGGCGGCCGAAGACGTTGCGCTGCACCCGGCGCAGCAGCGGTTCCAGCGCCGGGCGGACCAGCCGGAAGTCCGGTACGGACAGCAGATGCTGCGTGGCCCGCATCATCGTCGACCGGACCAGCGAACGATCCTCGATCGCGGCCGTCAGGTCCTTGATGGCGAACCTCTCCAGTCTGCTCCAGAGCGCGAGGTACGGCAGGTTGGGATCTTGGGCGTTCAGCCCGAGCACCCGTTCGACGGCCGCGACGACCGGCAGGTCCGTGCGGCGCAGCAGCATCTGCCGTTCCAGCAGCGCGCGGTTGAGCGCCCGCGGGGTCAGCAGGTCGGTGCCCGGCCGTCGCGCCGGCCCGCGGGCGCCCATCTCAGCGGACCTTCCGGAAGAACTCGCGGACGTCGCCGACCAGCAGGCCGGGCTCCTCCATCGCGAGGAAGTGGCCGCCCCTGCCGAGTTCGGTCCAGCGCACGACGTTGTGGTCGCGCTCGGCCCAGCGGCGGATGGTCACGTCATGGGCGGAGACCAGCACGCCGGTCGGCACCGTCCCGCGCTGTGCCCCGGCCCAGCCGCCCGCGTCCCCGCCCGCGGCCTCGCCTCCGTTCCAGTCCGCGCCGCCTCCGCCTGCGGTCTCGCCTTCGCTCCAGTCCGCGCCGCCCCCATCTCCGGCTCCGCTCCAGTCCGCGCCGTCCCCCTCGCCGGCCCCGTTCCAGGCGTTCGCGGAGACCTCCTCGTAGTAGATCTGCGCCGCCGATCCGGCCGTGCCGGTCAGCCAGTACAGCGAGACGTCGGTCAGGATCCGGTCGCGGTCGATGCTGTCCTCGGGGAGCCCCTCCTCCGGGACGGTGAGCTCCTTGAACTTCTCCACGATCCAGGCGAGCTGGCCGACGGGCGAGTCGTGCAGCCCGTACGTCACCGTCTGCGGCCGCTTGGAGTTGCACTGCAGGTAGCCGTCGTTGAAGTCCTGCATCGCCTGCCAGCGCCGCCGCTCGACCTCGGACAGGCCGTCCATCTCGCCCTCCTCCCCGATCGGGAAGGTGAGCAGGGCGTTGACGTGAACGCCGACGACGTGTTCCGGGTCCTGCCCGCCCATCCGGGGAGCGACCCACGCGCCGGTGTCGTAGCCCTGGACGCCGTACCGCTCGTATCCGAGCAGGGACATCAGCCGCGCGAGCACTCCGGCCATCGCGGCCGCGCTCATGCCCGGTCCGGCCAGCGGCGTGGAGAACCCGAACCCCGGCAGCGACGGGATCACCAGGTGGAAGGCGTCGGCCGGGTCGCCGCCGTGCGTGCGGGGGTCCGAGAGCGGGCCGATGACGTCGAGGAAGTCCACGATCCCGCCCGGCCAGCCGTGCAGCAGCATCAGGGGCATGGCGCCGGGCTCGGGCGAGCGCACGTGCAGGAAGTGGACGTTCTGCCCGTCGATGGTGGTCATGTACTGCGGGTGCTCGTTGAGCGCCGCCTCGTGCGCCCGCCAGTCGTAACCGGTGCGCCAGTACTCGGCGAGCTCCTTCAGGTAACCCACCGGCACTCCCCGGCTCCATCCGACGCCCGGCAGCTCGTCCGGCCAGCGGGTGCCGGCCAGGCGTGCGCCCAGGTCGTCGAGCTGCGCCTGCGGGATGTCGATGCGGAAGGGACGGATGTCCTGCTGCGGGTTCGTCATGGCCACGACGTTATGAGCCGCTTAGGACGAGTCCGGTCCTAAGGGTCTGACAATCTTGGGACATGCTGGAGACCTCCGCGCGGCTGCTCAAACTGCTGTCGCTGCTGCAGACCCGCCGCGACTGGTCCGGCGCCGAACTCGCCGGCCGGCTGGGCGTCACCGCGCGCACGGTCCGCAGAGACGTGGAACGGCTGCGCGAACTGGGTTACCCGGTTCATGCCACCCAGGGCGCCGCCGGTTACCGGCTGGGCGCCGGCACGTCGCTGCCGCCGCTGCTGCTCGACGACGAGGAGGCGGTCGCCGTGGCGGTCGGTCTCCGTACGGCGGCGGGCGGCTCGGTCGCCGGGATCGAGGAGACCTCGCTGCGGGCGCTGGCCAAACTCGAGCAGGTGCTGCCCTCCCGGCTGCGCCACCGGGTGAACACGCTGAACACGGTGACCGTCCGGGTCGGCGGCACCGGGCCCGCGGTGAGCCCGGACGCGCTGATGGTGATCGCCGAGGCCTGCCGCCGGCGCGAACGGCTGCGCTTCGACTACACGAGCCCTCGCGGCGGCGACACGGTCCGGTCCGTCGAACCGCACAGCCTGGTCAGCTTCGAACGGCACTGGTATCTCGTCGCCTGGGACGTCGACCGCGGCGACTGGCGCACCTTCCGGGTGGACCGGCTGACCCCCCGCCCGCCCACCGGTCCCCGGTTCGCGCCCAGGCAGCCGCCCGACGGCGATGTCGCCGCCTACCTGGCGCACCAGCTGTCGTCACGGACCTGGCCGTTCCAGGCGACCGTCACCCTGCACGAGTCCGCCGGGGACGTGGCCGAGCGGGTCTGGCCGGGCATGGGCGTGATCGAGGCCGTCGACGACCGCAGCTGCCTGCTGCACGTCGGCGCCGACACCCCGTCGGACCTGGTCTGGATGATCACTTCGGTGGACGCCGACTTCACCCTCGTCAGCGGCCCGCCCGCCCTCACCGACGCCCTCCGCGCCCAGGCCGACCGCTGCCTGCGCGCCGTACGGACGACATAGCCGTACGGTCCTCGACGAGCCGGCAGCCCGGTCTCGTGGATCCGATCACCGCACGGCTACGCCAGGACCCATTCGTTCACCAGGGACACGACCGCCGCCTTCTTGGACTCGACGTCTTCCAGGCCGGTGAACGATACGACGCCCCTGTCGGATGCCTGCCACGTCATCAAACCCGTGGGGTCGTGAAAGATGAACCCGGCGCTGTCGTCACGGACCTTGGCTCCGCGGTGGAAGACAAGCTGCAGCCGGTCGCCCGGCCGGAGCAGGAAGGTCACCCTGTCCGTCCCGCCGTAGCAGAAGCTGGGGGCATTCCACTTCACCCGCTCGGTGATCTCCGGGTTCGATGCCAGAATCGCCGTCCTCAGCTGTTCGACCCCCTCCTTCAGCGGGTGCTGGAGGGTCGCCATGAAGCGATCGACCTCACCGGGATCGTTCGGCATCTGCTTTCTCCCTTCATCCGATCGGATCATCGCAACGCGCACCGACAAAACGTCATCCGGTTCGCTCCGCCATCGGAGAACCCGCCCGCACGGCGCGGCCATGACCCCTCGGATCAGAGGCCATGACCCCTCGGATCAGAGGAGGCGGTCCTTGAGGAAGCCGGTCACGGCCCGGTTGAAGGCCTCGGGCTGCTCGATCGCGCTCAGGTGACCGGCTTTCTCGATCACGGTCAGGCGGCCGTCGGGGACCGCGTCCGTCATCGCCTCGGCGTCGGACAGCGGCGACAGCTCGTCCTCCTCACCGACGATCACGAGGGCGGGCACCTTCAGCGCCCGCAGGGTGTCGAAGGAGTCGGGGCGGGCGGCCATGGCCCGCTGGGCCCAGGCGACGGCGCCCGGCGGGGCCGACTGCACCAGGCCGCGGACGCGGCCGAACACCATCGCCCGGCGCTGCTTGGTGGTGGACCCCACCAGGGCCGGGAGCACCTCTTCGATCAGGACCGCCGTGCCCCGGTCGAGGACGGCGGCGGCGATGCGCTCGCGGTTGGCCCGCGCGGGCTCGGGGTCGGCGGTCGCCTTCGTGTCGGCGAGGATCACGCCCAGGATCCGGTCGGGATGGCGGCGGCACAGGGCCATCGTCACGTAGCCGCCCATGGACTGGCCGCCGATCACGGCCCGGTCCAGGCCTTCCTCGTCGAGGAGGCGGACGACGTCGTCGGCCATCACGTCGAGTGACGGGTCGTCGTCGCCGAGCATCGAGCCGCCGAATCCGCGCAGGTCCGGAGTGATCACCTTGCAGGTGGCCGCCAGGCCTTCGCGCTGGGCCAGCCACATGGTGGACGACATCGGGAACGCGTGGAGAAGGATGACCGGAAGTCCCTCGCCCGCCGATCGTGTGTACAGGCGCACGCCGTCCACCGTAATCGCGGACTCCCGATCTGACACCCCTTGACTGGCGATCAGTTATGAGGTCGTGGTCACTCCGCCGTCGACGAAGAGCACCTGACCGGTCACGTAGGCGGAGGCCTCACTGGCGAGGAAGATCGCGGGGTGGGCCATCTCCTCGGGGGTGCCCCAGCGGCGCATGGGGACGGTCTGGACGGTGGCCTGGCTCGAGGCCGGGTCCTCCCAGAGGTTCCGGTTGAGGTCGGTGGCGGTCCAGCCGGGGCACAGCGCGTTGACCCGCACGCCGTTGCCGGCCCATTCCAGGGCGAGGCTCTTGGTGAGCGCGACGAGCCCGGCCTTGGCCGCGGCGTACGCGGCCAGGAACGGGGCGCCCTTGGCGGCCACCGAGGCCACATTGATCACCGAGCCGGAGCCGCGCTCCAGCAGGTGCGGGGCGACGGCGTGGCAGACGGTCATGGCGGAGTCGAGGTTGAGTTTCATCAGCTTGTCCCAGCCGGACAGCCGCAGGTCCTTGAACGGCACCATGAAGTTGGAGCCGCCGGCGTTGTTGACCACCACGTCGACGTGGCCGAGGGACTCGACGGCCTGCTCTACGGCCCGCGCGGCGGCGTCCCGGTCGGTGAGGTCGGCCGGGACCACCACGGCCTTGCGCCCGTGGGCCTCGACCTCCCCGGCGCTCCCGGCCAGCGACTCGGCCGACCGGGAGACGAGGGCGACGTCGGCGCCGGCCTGCGCGAACGCGACCGCGATCGCCCGCCCGATGCCGCGTGACGCCCCGGTGACGAGCGCCTTCTTCCCGGAAAGATCGAACGCCTGCACGACCGCCTCCTCCTCGTTCACGGGACCGCACCGCGCGGCCCCGGACCGAACAAGATTCTACGAGTCGGCGACCTCCGTCGGCAGGGGGTGCGCGGCCGGGTTCACCCGGCGGACGATCTCATCCAGCACGATGCGCACGTACGGCTCGCCGACCCACAGGTGCTTGGCGCCCTCCACCCCGACGACCTCGGCCTGCGGCACCCGGGCGAAACGGGCGCGGGCCTCCTCCGGCCGGAGGTAGTCGTCGAACTCGGGGACCAGCGCGGTCAGCGGGCGGCCGAACGCGGCCCAGGCGTCGAGATCGGCGTCGCCGGCCCGGTGCAGCGGCGGGGAGAGCAGGATCGCCGCCCGCACGAGCGGGTCGTGGCCCCACTTGAGCGCCAGCTCGGTGCCGAAGGACCAGCCGACCAGCCAGACGGAGGGCAGGTCGTGGAACTCGGCGTATTCGAGGGCCGCGGCGACGTCGAACCGCTCGCCCTCTCCGCCGTCGAAGGCCCCCTCGGAGGTGCCGCGCTCGGAGGAGGTGCCGCGCGTGTTGAACCGCAGGACCGCGAGGTCGGCCAGGGCCGGCAGCCGGTTGGCGGCCTTCTTGTAGACGTGGCTGTCCATCATGCCCCCGTGCGTGGGCAGCGGGTGCAGGCAGACCAGCGTGGCGACCGGGGGCCGCTCCGGGGGGAGGGCCAGCTCGCCCACGAGCGTCAGCCCGTCGGCCGTGTGCAGCTCGATCGGCTCGCGCCTGGCGGGCAGGACCGTAGAGGCCCGGATCTCCATCTCATCCCTTTCGTGACCGGCCCGTTCCACGGCCGGTGATCGATGTCTCCGTAACCGGCGGCCATGTCTCCGTGGCCGATGTCTCCGTAACCGGCGGCCATGTCTCCGTGGCCGGCGTCTCCGTGGCCGGGGTCAGTATCGGCTCCGGCCCGGGCCGCGCCGGACGCGGTTCCGCCAGCACGCGGTGTGCCAGTGCCGGCGCTCGTTCTCCCCGCCCGCCCAGGCGGGCCAGCTCACCAGGTGCGGCAGGCCCGGCCTGATCTCCTGGTCGCAGCCCGGGCACCGGTAGACCTTGTCGGATCCCGCGCCGCTGACGCGGCGCACGTGCCAGTCGCCGTCGGGCCACTCCTCGACCTGGTCGACGCCGGGAACGGAACCCCCGACGGGCCGGACGGCACCCCGGCCGCCGCCCCGGTCGAAGGGGTCCATCCGGCGCGCCTTGCGCGGGCTCACGGCGTCAGATCGCGGATGCTCCGCACCCCGGCCGTGACGAGCTGGTCGAGCAGCGGCGCGGGGGCGAAGGACGGCTCGCGGTACTCGGCGTAGAGGGCGCGCAGGCCGTCGCGGACGGTCTCCAGGCCCAGCCGGTCGAGTGTCTCGAAGGGCCCGGCCGGGTAGCCGCAGCCGAGCTTCATGGCCGTGTCGATGTCCTCGATGGAGGCGTAGCCGGATTCGTACATCCGCACGGCGTCGTTGAGGTACGGGTACAGGAGGGCGTCGACCACGAACTCGGCCCGGTCCTTGCAGGGCACCGGGGTCCGGCCGAGGATGCGCAGCAGGCCGTGCGCGACCCGGGCGGTGTCCGGGGAGGTGAGCACGGTGGAGGCGACCTCGGCGACCTGGTCGCCGACCAGGTGCAGGCCGACCAGGCGGTCCGGGTGCGGGAGCCGTACGGCCCGCTCGACCACGGGGGTGTGGGAGAGCGCCAGGACCAGCTCGGCGCCCTCCGGGTCGACGATCTTGAATCCGGCGCCGGAGAGCCGGGCGGAGAACTCCTCCGCCCCTTCGCCGAGGACCGCGACCGAGGCGGCCGACGGCTTCTCGTGGGGCGAGGGGCTCTGGGGCTCCTCGGCGCAGTGGAAGCCCTCGCCCGACTTCCGGCCGAGCCGCCCGGCGGTGACCAGCTCGCGGAGGATCGGCGCCGGGGCGTGGCGGCGGTCGCGGGTCTCCCGGAACAGGACCTCGCAGATCTCGTAGGAGGTGTCCAGGCCGATCAGGTCGAGCAGGGCGAAGGGACCCATCGGGAAGCCCGCGCCCAGCTTCATCGCGGCGTCGATGTCGTCCCGGCCGGCCAGACCGTTCTCCAGCAGGGCGGCCGCGTGGTTGAGGTAGGCCAGCAGGAGCCGGTTGACCACGAACCCGGCGCGGTCGCCGACGGTCACCGGGGTCTTGCCGAGGCGGCGCGCGAGGTCGGCCACCTCGCCGGCGAGGCCGTCGTCGGTGGTCACGGTCCGGACCACCTCGACCAGCTTCATGACCGGCGCGGGGTTGAAGAAGTGCATGCCGATGACCCGGCCGGGCCGGGTGGTGGTGGCCGCGATCGCGGTGACCGAGAGCGAGGAGGTGTTGGTGGCCAGCACCGCGGACGGCTTGCAGACCCGGTCGAGGTCGGTGAACAGGGCCCGCTTGTAGTCCATGACCTCGGGGATGGCCTCGATGACCAGGTCGGCGTCCGCGAGGTCCTCCAGGGAGGTGGTGAAGGACACCCGGCCGAGGATCTCCGCCCGCTCCGCCTCGGTCAGCTTGCCCCGCGCCAGGGCCCGGCCGGTGGAGCCCTCCAGGTGGCCGCGGCCGCGCTCCAGCGCCGCGGGGTCGGCCTCGACCCCGATCACCGTGAGTCCCGCGCGGGCGAACACCTCGGCGATCCCCGCGCCCATCGTGCCCAGGCCGACCACGCCGACCGTCTCAAAGGTGCCCGCCATCGACTCTCCCCATCGCACCGAGAACGCGCTGCCGCCGGAGCTGCCCGCCCCGGCACCCCACCAGTCTCCCAGAGATGACCTGCCCGCCCCACAGGCCGGGTGCCCCATCCGGTCCTTCTCTTTCAATCTCAGGAAACTACTTGAATGGGAGTTGAGTATCGCTTAACGTTTGAGTAGATGAGCGAGGAGGGACAGTGGGAGAGAACCTCACACCGGAAGACGCCCTGCGGCACATCGGCGACGTCGAGCGGCGCACGCGCAGGCCCGCGCGGACGACGGGGCTGATCCTCCTGGTCATGGGCTTCGCCAACATCCCCTACTGGCTGGTGATGGCACTGGGCCCCGACTGGTCCAAGTACGCGGCGATGGTTTCGTGGTTCATCATGACGATCTTCATCGTCGTCCTCGGGCACCGCTGGTCCCAGCAGGCGCAGGACCGCGAGGTGAACCGGGTCAACAGGCCCACCGGGCCGGTGACGATCATCACCCTCGTCATGACCGGCCTGATGGTGGTGGGAACGTTCCTCCTGCCGGAGCATCCGGGCGCCGGCTGGATCGCGCTGGTCGTCGCCCTGACGGTCTGCACAAGCCTGCCTATGTTCTACGGGGCCTGGCGGATCCTCCGGGCGCACAGTGAGCAAGAGCGCATCTGAGCGGGGAGGGGACATGGGAGAGAACCTCACACCTGAAAACGCCCTGCGGCGCATCGACGAGATCGACCGGCGGGCGAGGCGACCGGCCCGGGCAGTGGGGGTGACGTTCATCGTCGCCGGGTTCGGCACCATCGTCTACTGGCTGGTCATGTCACTCGGCCCCGGCTGGGCCAAGATCGTGGCCGCCGCGTCATGGCTCGCCCTCACGACCTTCTTCGTCACCCAGGTCCACCGGATGGGCACCCAGGACCGGGAGGTCGCCTGGGCCAACAAGCCCACCGGGCCGGTGACGGTCGTCTACGGCGTCCTGATCGTGATCACGCTCGTGTTCGGGATATTCCTCCTCCCCGACGAGCCCGGCGGCGGCTGGATCGCGGCGCTGGTCGTGCTGGCGGTCTGCACGAGCCTGCCGATGTTCTACGCGGCCTGGCGGGTCATGCGAGCGGAGCGGTGAGCGGGAACGGCTCGCACCCGCGCCACCGGCTGGACGACCTCATCCACGCGCCGGTCCGGCTGTCGATCATGGCTGCCCTGGCCGCCGCGGACAAGGCCGAGTTCCGCTTCCTGCGGGACACGATCGAGGTGAGCGACTCCCTGCTCTCCAAGCACATCATCACGCTGGAGGAGGCGGGATACGTCGAGGTGGAGAAGGTGTTCGTGGGCAAGCGCCCGCGCACCTGGCTCTCCCTCACCGACGCAGGACGGCACGCCTTCCAGGATTATGTCTCCGTGTTGAAACGACTGACCGAGGGATCCCCCCAATGATCGAAATAGATGATCTCCACAAACGGTACGGCGACAAAATCGCCTTGGACGGAGTCTCGTTCTCCGTCAAGCCAGGTGAGATGTTCGGCTTCGTCGGCGCGAACGGCGCGGGCAAGACGACCACGATGCGCATCCTGATGGGTGTCCTCTCCGCAGACTCCGGGCAGGTGCGCCGGGACGGCCGGGCGCTGGCCTTCGAGGACCGGCGCAGGTTCGGCTACATGCCGGAGGAGCGCGGGCTCTACCAGAAGATGAAGGTCGCCGAGCAGGTGCGCTACTTCGGGCAGCTCAACGGCCTGTCCCCGAAGGAGGCGGCCAAGGCGACCGAGGACCTGCTGGAGCGGCTCGCGCTCACCGGGCGCGCCGGCGACGAGGTGGGCGCGCTCTCCCTGGGCAACCAGCAGCGCGTGCAGCTCGCCGTCGCGCTGGTGCACGATCCCGAGGTCCTCGTGCTGGACGAACCGTTCTCGGGACTGGACCCGATCGCCGTGGACGCGCTCGCCGAGGTGCTCGTCGAACGCCGCGCGGCGGGTGTGCCGGTGCTCTTCTCCAGCCACCAGCTGGACCTCGTGGAGCGGCTGTGCGACTCGGTCGGCATCATCTCGGCCGGCCGCATGGTGGCCAGCGACACGGTGGAGGCGCTCCGGGCGCGGGAGGGACGCCGTCTGCTGAAGGTGGTGGTCCGGGGTGCGACGCCCGACTGGACGACCGGCTTGAGCGGAAATATCACGAAAAACGGTGACGAGGTGCTCTTCGCTGACGCGAACGGCAGCGACCAGGAGATCCTGCGGGCCGCCACAGCGGCGGGAACGGTGGAGCACTTCGGCTGGGAGCGGCCCACGCTCACCGAGATCTTCCGGGAGGCAGTGGCATGAACGGGCTGTGGCTGGTCGCGCGGCGGGAGATCACCACGCGCGGCCGTACGAAGGGGTTCGTCGTCGGCCTGGTGCTGAGCGCGGTCCTGGTCGGCGCCCTCGCCGTCCTCCCCCGGCTCTTCTCCGGCCCCGACTCCTTCACCGTGGGCGTCGTCGACTCCCCGGCGCTGCAGTCCGCGCTCGCCGGGGCCGGACAGCAGGGCGAGGACGGCACCGAGGTCACCGTCAAGCCGTTCGCCGACGAGGCCGCGGCGCGCAAGGCCGTCCTCGACGGCGACGCGGACGCCGCCGTGGTGGGCGACCGCAGGACGCTGGCCGACGGGGAGGTGGACCGGGAGCTCGGCGCGCTGCTGGAGAGCGCGCACCAGGCGGCGCAGACGCAGAAGCAGCTCTCCGAGGCGGGCCTGGACCCCGCCAAGGTCTCCGCGGCGATGCGGGTCGCCCCGCTGGAGCAGGTCTCCGTCGGCGCCGACACCCGCTACGAGGATGTGCGGACGGGCATCGCGTTCCTCCTGGTCATGGTGCTGTTCTTCCTTCTCCTGCAGCCGTCGATGTACGTCGCCATGGGCGTGGTCGAGGAGAAGGGCAGCCGCATCGTCGAGATCCTCCTCACCTCGATCCGCCCCTGGCAGCTGCTCGGCGGCAAGATCCTGGGGCTGGGCATCCTGGCTCTGGCCAATCTCGTCGTGATCATCGTGGCCGGTCTGGGCGCCGCCGTCGCGACCGGCTTCTCCGCCGACCTGCCGCCCGGCATGGCCGG
Organism: Planobispora longispora; assembly: GCF_016863135.1. Taxonomy (GTDB): domain Bacteria; phylum Actinomycetota; class Actinomycetes; order Streptosporangiales; family Streptosporangiaceae; genus Planobispora; species Planobispora longispora. The sequence continues at coordinate 40,990 of NZ_BOOH01000012.1, read as the reverse complement.
CATCGTGCTCAGCGCGCTGTTCTGGTTCCTGCTCGGCTACGCCTTCTTCGCCACCATGGCCGCCGCGCTCAGCTCGCTGGTCTCCCGGCAGGAGGAGGTCAGCAGCGTCATCAGCCCGCTGACGCTGCTGATCATGGCCACCTACTTCGTGTCCTACTTCGCGGCCGTCGAGCCCGGCAGCGGGGTGGCCCGCATCCTCTCGCTCATCCCGCCGTTCTCCACGATGGTCATGCCGGTCCGCACGGCCGGCGGCGGGGTGCCCTTCTGGGAGATCGGCGTGGCGGCGGCCCTGATGGCCGTGGCGACGGCGGCGATGCTCGCCCTGGGCGCCCGCGTCTACGAGCGCGCGGTCCTGCGCACCGGCGCGCGGGTCAAGCTCTCGGAGGTCGTGCGCTGACGACCGCGCACCGGGTGCGGTCACGGCCCGCCAGGTGGGGCCGTACCCGGTGTCCGGCGAGACGACCGGCCGTCCGCTTCGGCGGGCGGCCGGTCCCGCCGGGCCGGTAGGGTGATGCCCCATGCGGCTGGTCATCGCGCGTTGCAGCGTGGATTACGTGGGAAAGCTCACCGCCCATCTCCCGATGGCGCCCCGGCTGATCTTGATCAAGGCGGACAGCAGCGTGTCGATCCATGCCGACGACCGCGCCTTCAAGCCGCTGAACTGGATGAACCCGCCGTGCAAGCTCCGCGAGGACGAAGGCGTCTGGACGGTGACCCACGGCAAGACCGGTGAGAAGCTCGTCCTCACCATGGAGGAGATCCTCCACGACTCCAGCCACGAGCTCGGCGTGGACCCCGGCCTGATCAAGGACGGTGTCGAGGCGCACCTGCAGGAGCTGCTGGCCGAGCACATCACCACGCTGGGCGCGGGTTACACGCTGATCCGGCGGGAGTACATGACGGCGATCGGGCCGGTGGACATCCTCTGCCGCGACCACGGCGGCGCCACCGTGGCGGTCGAGATCAAGCGCCGCGGCGAGATCGACGGCGTCGAGCAGCTCACCCGCTATCTGGAGCTGCTCAACCGCGACCCCCTGCTGGCCCCGGTGCGGGGCGTGTTCGCCGCCCAGGAGATCAAGCCTCAGGCCCGCGTGCTCGCCACCGACCGGGGCATCGACTGCGTGACCCTCGACTACGACGCGCTGCGCGGCATCGAGCCGGAGAACCCCACGCTGTTCTGACGCCGCACGGCCTGCGATCCTCCGCGGCCTGCGATCCTCCGCGGCCTCTGACGCCGTACGGCATCCGATCCCGCGCGGCCGCCGATCCCGTACGGCCCGCCCGCGCTCCGGCCGGGTCCCGTGTCCTCCGTCCGGAGGACAGCCGGTTCCACCGGCCGTCGGTACCGCGTGATCGGCGTTCTCGCGACGATCGAAGCATGACGACAGCGGTGAAAGTGCGCGGGCTGACCAAGCGCTACGGCGACGTGCAGGCCGTCGGGGGGATCGACCTCGACATCGGCGCGGGCGAGGTCTTCGCGATCCTCGGCCCGAACGGGGCCGGGAAGTCCACCACGGTGGAGATCCTGGAGGGGTACCGGCGGCGGGACTCCGGCGAGGTGAGCGTCCTGGGGACCGACCCGGGCAGGCCCACGCGCGAGTGGCGCTCCCGGGTCGGGATCGTGCTCCAGACCGCCGGCGACGTGGGCACGATGACGGTGCGGGAGACGGTCCGGCACTTCGCGGGCTACTACCCCCTCCCCCGGGATCCGGACGAGGTGATCGAGCGGGTCGGCCTGACGGAGAAGACGGGCAAGCGGGTCAGCGAGCTCTCCGGCGGCCAGCGCCGCCGGGTGGACGTGGCGCTGGGCGTGATCGGCGGCCCCGAGCTGCTCTTCCTGGACGAGCCGACCACCGGCTTCGACCCCGAGGCCCGCCGCCGGTTCTGGGAGCTGATCCAGGGGCTGGCCCACCAGGGCACCACGATCGTGCTGACCACCCACTACCTCGACGAGGCCGAGGCCCTCGCCGACCGGGTGGCGGTGATCGCCCGGGGCCGGATCGTGGCCGAGGGGGAGCCCTCGACCCTGGGCGGGCGGGCCACCGCCAAGGCCACGGTCCGCTGGGCGGGCGGGTCGGTGGAGACCGGCACCCCGACGCGGACCGTCATGGAGCTGACCCGCCGCTTCGACGGCGAGGTCCCCGAGCTGACCGTGACCCGCCCGTCCCTGGAGGACGTCTACCTCAACCTGATCGAGAGCTGACCGAGGACCGGTATCCATGACCCAGATCACGACCACCCCGCCCGTCTCCGTTCCCGCGGCCTCCCCGGCGATGCCCTCCACGCTCAAGCTGGGACTCTCGCGGGCGGCCGCCGAGACCCGCATGTTCTTCCGGCAGCGAGACGCGGTGATCTTCACCTTCTCCTTCCCGATCATCCTGCTGGCGATCTTCGGGTCGATCTTCTCGGACGGCCTGGAGGGCACCGGCCTGACCGTCTCCCAGCTGTACGTGGCCGGGCTGATCGGCTCGGCGACCATGACGGGCTTCCAGAACCTCGGCATCGGCATCGCGATGGACCGGGACGACGGCACGCTCAGGCGGCTGGCCGGCACCCCGCTGCCGCCCGTCGCCTACTTCACGGGCAAGGCGCTCAACACCCTGTTCATCTCCTCCGTCCAGGTCGCGATCCTGCTGGCCATCGGGGTGGCGCTGTTCGACCTGGACCTGCCCTCGGCCGTCTCCGACTGGCTGACCTTCGCCTGGGTGTTCGTGCTCGGCGTGCTCGGATCGTCCCTGCTCGGCATCGCGGTCAGCAGCCTTCCGCGCTCGGGGAAGAGCGCCAGCGCGGTCATCGCGATGCCGTTCGTGGTGCTGCAGTTCATCTCGGGGGTGTTCATCCCGGTCAGGGAGCTGCCCGAGTGGCTGACCCAGATCGCGGCGATCTTCCCCCTGAAGTGGATGTGCCAGGGGTTCCGCGCCGTCTTCCTGGGAGAGGGCGGTGTCACACTTGAGCCGGCGAACTCGTACGAACTCGGCCGTGTCGCGCTGGTCCTGGGCGCGTGGGTCATCGGAGGACTGGTGCTGTGCCTGACGACCTTCCGCTGGAAGAGCCGGAGCGACGGCTAGCGACCGGTCCGGACGGGCCGCCCGCCCCGCGCGGGCGCGCCCCGCGGTCCGCCGTCCCGCTGCTGCGGCCGGGTCGGCCGGCCGACCCGGCCGGCCCGAACGTCTGGGAGTCGTCCCTGTTCGGCTGGGAGCTGCTGCTCGCCGCCTCGACGCTCCTGCCCGCCGTGTTCATCACGCTGGAAGACTGGAGCGGCTGGGCGGAGCCGCTCGCCGCCGGCCTCATGGCCGCGATCTTCCCGGTCTACCTGCTCATCGGCCGCTCGGCGATCATGAACGACGACCGGCGGCGCGGGATCGTCTACATCGTCCTGATCGCCGTGCTGTTCACTCCGGCCGCGCTGCTGGCCCCGTCGGGGACGTTCGCGCTGTTCGGGCTCTGCCCGCAGTGCTTCATGGTCCTGCGGGCCAGGCCGGCCGTCGGGGTGGTCGTCCTGCTCAACCTCGGCCCGGCCCTGCGTTTCCTGCTGTCCACCGACGGCTGGGAGGGGACGTTCAACTTCCTGACCGTCACCACGATCACGATCTTCTTCGCCGCCGTCTTCGGCGTCTGGATGGAGCGGATCATGGAACAGAGCGAGGAGCGGGCCGCGCTCATCGCGGAGCTGGAGGCCCAGCGGGCCGAGGTGGCCAGGCTCTCGGCCGAGCGGGGGGCGCTCGCCGAGCGGGAGCGCCTGGCCGGGGAGATCCACGACACCCTGGCGCAGGGGTTCACCAGCATCATCATGCTGATCCAGGCCGCCGAGGCACGGCCGGACCCGGCCCGTCACCTGGCGCTGGCCGTGCAGACCGCGCGGGAGAACCTGGCCGAGGCCCGCGCGCTGGTGGCGGCGCTCAGCCCCGCCCCGCTGGACGGCTCCAGCTTCGACGAGGCGCTCCGCAGGCTCGTCGCCAGGCTGGGCGAGGAGACGGGGATCTCGGCGGCCGTCTCCGTCCGGGGGACGTCGCGGCCGCTGCCGCCGCCCGTCGAGGTGGTGCTCATCCGCGCCGTCCAGGAGGCCCTGGCCAACGTGCGCAAGCACGCGGCGGCGAGCCTGGTCGAGGTCGCGGCCGCCTACGACGCCGACGCGGTGACCCTGGAGATCCGCGACGACGGGCGCGGCCTCGACCGCCGGGCCTCCGGCGGGAGCGGGGAGGGGTACGGCCTGCGGGGCATGCGCGCCCGCGTCGAGCAGGTGGGCGGGTCCCTCACCCTGACCGGCGCGCCCGGCGGGGGGGTCGTCCTGGAGATCACCGTCCCCACCGGTTCCGCCGGGTCCCGGCCGGACGCCGCCCCCGCGACCGCCGCCCCGGACGCGTCCACGGGAGCGGCTCCGGCGACCGGGCCGCACCCGCCCGGCGGGGACGCCGCCTCCGCGCCCGCCGTCACCGCCGACCAGGGAGCATGACCGTTGCTGCGTCTATTGATCGTCGATGACCACCCGGTGGTGCGCGAGGGACTGCGCGGGATGCTGGAGTCCGATCCGCGGGTCGTCGTGGCCGGGGAGGCCGCCTCGGGGGACGAGGCGGTCGTGCGGGCGCGCGAGTTCACGCCGGATGTGATCCTGATGGACCTGCGCATGCCGGGCGGCGACGGGGTGAGCGCGATCTCGCGCATCCTGGCGGACCGACCGGAGAGCCGGGTGATCGTGCTGACCACCTACGAGACGGACCAGGACATCGTGCGCGCGGTCGAGGCCGGGGCCGCCGGATACCTGCTCAAGGACACCTCCCGGGCGGACCTGCTGGCCGCGATCGTCTCGGCCGCGCGGGGCGAGACGGTGCTGTCGCCGTCGGTGGCGACCCGGCTGGTCGCCCGGATGCGGGCGCCCGCGGCCGAGTCGTTGTCCCGGCGCGAGAAGGAGGTGCTCTCCCTGGTCGCCCGGGGGCTGACCAACGCCGAGATCGGCAAGGAGCTGTTCATCAGCGAGACCACGGTCAAGACCCATCTGCTGCGCGTCTTCGGCAAGCTCGGCGTCTCCGACCGCACCGCGGCGGTCACCACCGCCATGGACCGGGGTCTCCTGCTGTTGTAAGTGATGGTTTACCTCGCGGCGGGCGCGGTCTATCGTGGGCGCACCGTGCCCGTTCGGAGCCCGCCCGTCCGGCTCGTCTCCGGGCACCCGTGACGCGACAGCAGGAGGGCCCGCGATGTCCACGGCGACCGAGCAGCGAACTTTCGACTCACTCAACCCGGTGACCGGCGCCGTCGTCGGCACCCACCCGGTCCACGACGCGGCGGCCGTGCGCGCCGCGGTGGCCGCGGCCGGGCCCGCCGCGGAGTGGTGGGCCGGGCTGGGCTGGGACGAGCGCAGGCGACGTCTCCTCGACTACAAGGCGGTCATCACCCGGGACATCGCCAGGATCGTCACGATGATCCACGAGGAGACGGGCAAGCCGAAGGCCGACGCCACCCTCGAGGTGATCCTGACCATCACCCACCTCGACTGGGCCGCCCGCAACGCGCGCAAGGTCCTCGGTCCCCGGCGGGTCTCCCCCGGGATGGTCGGCCTCAACATCGCCGCCACGCTGGAGTACCTGCCGCTGGGCGTCGTCGGGGTGATCGGCCCGTGGAACTACCCGATGTTCACCCCGATGGGCTCGATCGCCTACGCGCTGGCCGCGGGGAACGCGGTGGTCTTCAAGCCGAGCGAGCTGACGCCGGGCGTGGGCGCGCTGCTGGCCGAGCTGTTCGCCGAGTCCGTGCCCGAGCACCCGGTGTTCCGCACGGTGACCGGCCTGGGCGAGACGGGCGCGGCGCTGGCGGCGGACCCCGGGGTGAAGAAGATCGCGTTCACCGGGTCGACGGCCACCGCCAAGCGGGTGATGGCGGCCTGCGCGGAGAACCTGACCCCGATGGTCGCCGAGTGCGGCGGCAAGGACGCCCTGATCGTGGACGTCGACGCGGACCTCCCGGCGGCGGCGGACGCCGCGCTGTGGGGCGCGATGTCCAACGCCGGTCAGACCTGCGTCGGCGTGGAGCGGGTCTACGTGGTGGACGCGGTCTACGACGACTTCATGCGCGAGCTGACCGGGCGGGCGGAGAAGGTGCGGGCGGGTGAGGACTACGGCCCGATCACCATGCCCCAGCAGATCGACGTCATCCGGCGGCACATCGACGCGGCAGTGGCGAACGGCAAGGCCGTCCTCGGCGGGCCGGAGTCGGTCCGCCCGCCGTACGTCGACCCGGTGATCGTGGAGGACGTCCCCGAAGATTCCCCCGCCATCCGCGAGGAGACGTTCGGCCCGACCGTGACGGTCAAGCGGGTCGCCGACGCGGAGGAGGCGCTGGAGCGGGCGAACGCCAGCGCCTACGGCCTGGCCGGCACCGTCTTCTCCGGGGACCGGCGGCGGGCCATGGACCTGGCCCGGCGCATGCGCACCGGGATGACGGCGATCAACTCGGTCATCTCCTTCGCCTCCATCCCCGCGCTGCCCTTCGGCGGCCTGGGCGACTCCGGCTTCGGCCGGATCCACGGCGCGGACGGCCTGCGGGAGTTCGCCCGGCCCAAGGGCGTGTCCCGGCAGCGCTTCGCGCTCCCCGGAATGAACCTCACTTCCTTCACTCGCGGGCAAGCCGAACTTGACCGTCTGGTCAAGCTTGTGAGCTTCTTGCACGGCCGACGCAGGCGATAACCTCTTTACTCTTCCACAAAAAGGATCTTGCGCCCATAATGGGGGGTTCCAGGTAGCAGGATCATGGAGTGGAAGTGATAGAGAGATTGTTTGTCAACTCCTTCCCCTCGGCGAGGAGTTGACATGAGCGGCCGTTCTTACCGGGGAATGTCAGCGGAGGAGCGTTTGCAGGAGCGCCGCGAGCGGCTCGTCTCCGCGGCGTACGCCCTCTACGCGGACCTGGGGTTCCCGGACACCACGATCGAGAAGTTGTGCGCCGCCGCCCGCATCTCCAACCGCGCGTTCTACGAGTGTTTCACCGGGCGCGAGGAGCTGATGCGGGTGGTGTACGACAAGTGCGTGCGCGACAACCTCGCCGTGGTCTCCAAGGCCGTCGAGCAGGCCCCGAACACCCTGCTCGGCCGGATCGAGGCAGGTGTCGCCGCGTACATCCAGTTCGTCACCGAGGAGCCACGCCGGGCCCGGATCCTCCATCTGGAGGTACGGCGGGCCGGCGACTGCCTGATCTCCTCCCGGCAGGCGGCCGTGGCGGGCTTCACCCAGATCATCGAGACCAACCTGATCGAGGCTCCCGACACCGACGGGGCCGACCCGCACCTGCTCGTGCTCGGCATGATCGGCGCCCTGCAGGAGCTGCTCATCGAGTGGGTGCTGGCCGACGACCCGCCCTCGGTCGATCAGGTGGTCAAGGCCGCCGTGCACATCTATCGGCGGTCGCTGGGGAGCTGACCGGCCCGGCGGGTCACAGCCAGCCCTTCTCCTGGGCGGCCCGGATGGCCGTGATCCGGTTGCTGGCCCCCAGCTTGGTGATCGCACTGGACAGGTAGTTCCGGACGGTGCCCTCGGTGAGGTGGAGCGATTTGGCGATCTCTCCCACCGACGCGCCCCGGGCCGCCTGGGCCAGCGCGTCCCGTTCCCGGTCGGTCAGCGGGCTCTCCCCCGCCATCATCGCCGAGGCCGCCATCTCCGGGTCGAGGTAGCGCCCGCCCGCGTGGACCCTGCGGATCGCGGTCGCCAGCTCGTCCGAGGAGGCGTCCTTGGGGACGAAGCCGCGCACCCCGGCCGCCAGCGCCCGCCGCAGGTATCCGGGCCGCCCGAAGCTGGTCAGCATCAGCACCGCGTGCCCGGGCAGCGCCTCCGCCACGCTCAGGCCGTCCATGCCCGGCATCTCGATGTCCAGCACGATCACGTCGGGCCCGTGCTCCCGTACGGCCTGCGCCACCAGGTCGCCCCGGGCGACCTGGGCCACGACCTCGATGTCCGGCTCCAGCCCGAGCAGCGTGGCGATCGCCCCGCGGATCAGGTGCTCGTCGTCGGCCAGCAGGACCCGGATCATCGAATCTCCTCCAGCGGGACCGTCGCCCGCAACCTGAACTCCCCGGAGCGGTCCGCCCCGGCGGTCACCGAACCGCCCGAGGCGGCCACCCGCTCCGCCATCCCGGCCAGGCCCGTGCCGCCCCGGCCGTCCATTTCCCTCGTCCCGTCGTTGACCATCTCCAGCACCGCCGCACCGTCCTGGAAGGCGATGGAGATGCGGCAGCGCGTCGCCGCGCTGTGCCGCAGCACGTTGGTGGTGCCCTCGCGGACCACCCAGGCCAGCAGCGTGGCCAGCTCCTCGGGGACCTCCTCCTGCGGGGTCTGGAGCGTGCAGCGGATCCCGGCCGCCTCCAGCACCGCCGTCATGCTGCGCAGCTCGGCGTCGAGGTCGACCGTCCGGTAGCCGCGCACCGCCGTGCGGATCTCCTTCAGCGCCTCCCTGGCCAGTCCGCGGACCTCCTCCATCTCGGCGGCGGCCCGCTCCGCGTCGGCCCGGGCGAGCTTGACGGCCACCTCGCTCTTGAGCGCGATCGCGGAGAGGCTGTGCCCGACGAGGTCGTGCATGTCGCGGGCGAAGCGCAGCCGCTCCTCGGTCACCGCCAGCCGGGCCTTGGCCTCCTTGCCGGCCTCCGCCGCCCGGACCACCTCCCAGAACCAGAGCTGGAACCGGTTCGCCCACGGGAGCACCAGGGATATCCCGACGTAGCCGCCGACCGCCGTGCCGAAGCCCTCCTGGTCCGTGTAGAGCGCCAGGGCCTCCGGGGAGTCCGGGGCGCCCGGCCAGAGCAGGTACAGCCCCGCCGCGGTCACGCCGAGGGTGGCGACGAAGGTGCCGGACCGGCTCAGCAGCAGCGCCGCACTCGTCGTCCAGGCCAGGGCGATCATCCCCCAGGACCAGATGTGCCCGTCCTGGGTCCCCAGCACGACCAGCGCGATCACGCCCGAGACGGCGGTCTCCCGGTTCGCGGTGGTGCCGTCCATCGCGGCCCTGACCATGCGCAGCTGGAGCACGCTGAACGGGATCAGCACCGCGATCCCCAGGGCCATCAGGGGGATCGGATCCGTCTCGGTGGCCCGGGAGAACCAGCCGAGGGAGCCGACCCACGGCAGGAAGACGCCGATGCTCAGCATCCAGAAGGTCAGCCGGCGCAACCGCTCCACCTGGGAGCGGTTCTTGCGGCGCAGCGGCAGCCGGGGAACGGCGGGGGGGACGAGGCGCCGGATGCGCCCCGTCCCCTTTTTGTCAGTGTTTGTCGACATCGGCGATCACGTTAGCCGTGCCGGGGCTCCCACCGGAACAGCCACCGGGCCAGCACCGCTCCGATGACCACCCAGGCGAGCAGGATCCCGATCGAGGGCAGCGCGGCCACCCACTGCTCGATCATGTTCAGCTGCTCGCCGCCGTCGGTGAAGTGGTCCGCGCCGAGGAAGCCGGTGCGCATCATCTCCACGATCGGGGTGACCGGGAGCAGGCCCGAGATCACGGCCAGCGGGCCGGGCAGCACCTCGGCGGGGAAGGCGATCGGCGCGGCGACCATCATGACGAGCAGCACCGGGAGCACCGTGATCTGCGCCATCTCGGCGTTCGGCGTCAGGCCGGAGAAGGCCGCCGCGAGCAGGCCGAACACCGCGACCCCCAGGGCGGCGGCGATCACGATCATCGGCACGTTGGCGGGCAGGACGCCCTCGGCGCGGTGGACCCAGACGCCCAGCAGCAGCACCTGGAAGAGGAAGAGCGCCAGGGCGCTGAGCCCGCTGCCCGCCATGACCGCCATCGCCGACGGCTGGCCCCCGCGCAGCCGCTTGAGCACCAGTTCCTCGCGGCGGGCGGTGAAGGCGTTGACCAGGTTGATGAAGACCGCGAAGGCCAGCATCAGCCCGGGCACGCCGGTCAGCACGAACAGCTCGCCGTCGATCCCGGCGATGTCCCCGGTCGGGAACGAGGTGTAGACGGCGGCCAGCAGCAGCGGCATCAGCAGCACGTTGAACAGCACGGTCGTGTTCCGGCCGACCAGGGTCAGGTCGATCCGCGCCAGCCGCACGGCGTGCAGAACGTCGGTCCTCATCACTCCACCACTCCTCGTCCGCCGCGCGGTCTGCTCGTCCTCGCGGATCGCTCCGCTCACTGTCACGGTTCCGTCGTGCCTCACAGCCCGGCCTCCCCCACGATCCGCATGAAGACGTCCTCCAACGTCCCGCGGCGCACGGCCAGGCGCTCCAGGGCCTCGCCGCGCGTGTCGGCCCAGGCCATCAGCGGCCGGAGGGCGGCGTGCGCGCGGGTCGCGGTGTCGGCGCCGGTCAGCGTGTAGCCGACCTCGGTGCCGCCGCCGGAGTAGGTCAGCACCGGGGCGACGCCGTCCAGCGCGGGCAGGTCCCCGAACGTCCAGGAGGTGCCGGGCAGCCGGAAGGTGATCATGTCTCCGGAGGTGGCCACCACCTCGTCGACCGTGCCGTGGGTGTGGATCAGGCCCTCGTGCATGATGGCCAGCCGGTCGGCCAGGCGCTCGGCCTCCTCCAGGTAGTGCGTGGTCAGCAGCACGGTGGTGCCGGCCTCCCGCAGGTTCTCCACGACCTTCCAGGTGGTACGGCGCGCCTCGGGGTCCATCCCGGTGGTCGGCTCGTCCAGGAAGAGCACCTCGGGCGAGCCCAGAACCGCCAGCGCGAGGTCGAGCCGGCGCTTCTGGCCGCCGGAGAGCTGCTTGACCTTGACGCGGGCCTTCTTCTCCAGGCCCACCAGCTCCAGCGCGCCCATGGTCGCGCGGTCCACCCGGCGGATCCGGGTGCCCATGAGGGTGAACCCGCCGGGCAGCTCGGTGCTGCCGGACAGGGTCACCGGGCGGCCGGCGTCCTCGCTCATGCCCTTCCACAGGTCCACGGTCTCGGCCACGGTGAGGTCGCCGAGGAAGCCGCCCTCCTGCAGCATGATCCCCACGCGGGGGCGCAGCTCGCGGTGCTGCCGGATCGGGTCGAGGCCGAGCACCCGGACGGTGCCGTCGGTGGCGGGCGCGTAGCCCTCCAGGACCTCCATCGTGGTGGTCTTCCCGGCCCCGTTCGTGCCGAGCAGGGCGAAGACCTCCCCCCGGGGGACGGCGAAGGAGATGCCGCGCACGGCCTCGAAGTCACCGTACTTCTGCCGGAGCCCGCCAACCTCGATCACGTTCTCGAGGCCGGCGGTCCCGGCGCCGGTCGCGTCCGCAAGCTGTCGTGTTCTCATGGGATAAATCATGATCCACGGGCTTCTCCGCAGGTAGTCACGGATATCACCGGAGAAATGTGGATCTCACGGACGTTCCGGATGACATTTGTCATCCCGGTGCCGTCCCGGGGCCCGCGGAGGCCCCGGGACGGGACTCACGGGCGGGGCGGCAGGGCCGGGCGGCGCCGGGAGGGACGGGTGGCGGGGTCGGGCGGGGTCGCCGCGGGGCGCTCCGCCAGGGCGGCCAGCGCCAGCCGTACCGCCTCCTCGATCTGCGGGTCGCGCCCGGCGGCCCAGTCGTCGGGGGTGATGTCCACCTCGACGTCCGGGTCCACCCCGTAGTTCTCCACGCCCCAGCCGGGCCCCTCGAACCAGAACGAGTACCTGGGCACGGTGATGGCCGATCCGTCCACCAGACGGTGGTCGTCCTCGATTCCGATGACGCCGCCCCAGGTCCGGGTCCCGATCACCGGGCCGAGCTTGTGGATCTTGAAGGCGGCGGTGACGATGTCGCCGTCGGACCCGGCGTTGTGGTCGGTGACCGCGACGAGCGGGCCGCGCGGGGCGTCCTCGGGGTAGGTGATGGGCGACAGGCCCCGCGGCAGGTCCCAGCCGATGACCCGGCGGATCAGCTTCTCGATGACCAGCTCGGAGGTGTGGCCGCCCCGGTTGTCCCGGACGTCCACGACGAGCCCCTCGAAGGTCATCTCCCGGCGCAGGTCGCGGTGGAACTGCGCCCAGCCCTCGGCGACCATGTCGGGGATGTGCAGGTAGCCCAGGCGGCCGTCGCTCAGCTCGCGGACGAGCGCCCGGCGGCCGGAGACCCAGTCCTGGTAGCGCAGCCGCCGGTCGTCGCGGAGCGGCGTGACGACCACCCGCCGCCCGCCGCCCAGGGTCAGCTCGACCGGCTTGTCCGCGGCGCCCACCAGCAGCCGCGCGGGACCCTCCGGCGGCACCGGGCGGCCGTCGACCGCCAGCACCGTCTCACCGGGCCGCACGGCCACGCCGGGCGCGGCCAGCGGGGAGCGGGCGCGCACGTCCGACGACTCGCCGGGCAGCACCCGGTCCACCTGCCAGCGGCCCTCCTCGTTCCTGGACAGGTCCGCGCCGAGCAGGCCGACCCCGTCGGAGGCCGGGCTGCCCCAGGGCGCGGCCATGACGTAGGCGTGCGAGCTGCCGAGCTCCCCGACCGTCTCCCAGAGCAGGTCGGCGAAGTCGTCGTTGGTGGAGACCCGGTCCACCAGCGGCCGGTACTGCTCCAGCACGGCGTCCCACTCGACGTCCGCCATGTCCTCCACCCAGAAGTCGGCCCGCACCCGGCGGCCCATCTGGGCGAAGGCGTGCCGCCGGTAGACGACGGGCTCGACGGTGACCCGGATCCGCGACAGGTCCACGGTCACGTCGTCGTCGCCGTTCTTGCCGGTGGCGGAGCGGACGGTGAGCGCGCCCTTGTCGCAGACGACCAGCCGGGTCCCGTCGCCGCTCACCCGGTACCAGTCGAGCTTGTCGACCAGTTCCTCACAGGTGCGCTTGGCCAGGTCGTAGCGGTCCAGCGCGGGCCTGGGCGCCTCCCCCGCCAGGTCGCCCCGGTCCTCGCCGAGCTCCCCGGCCAGCGGCTCGCGCAACCAGACGAACCCGCCCTTGACCGCGCGCAGCGTCGAGTAGCGGCCCTCCGGCACCGGCACCTGCACGATGCGGGAGGCAAGTCCCTCCACGTCCACGGTGATCGCGGCCTCGGCCTTCTTCGCGCCGTCGCCGCTCTCGCCGTCGTCACGCTTGCCGCCGGCCTGATCGCCCGCCGGGCGTCCGTCGACGCTGGGCGCGAAGGGCGAGGGGGTGGCGGCCGCCAGCGGGACCAGGTAGGGGCGGTAGCCGTACGGGAACGACATGTCGAAGGAGTGGGCGTCGTAGACCGGGTCGAACCCGCGCCGCGACAGGAACGCCAGGTGGTCCCCGGCGAAGGCGGGCGAGACGTCCACGAAGCGGCCGTCGGTCACGTCGTGGGTCACCCGGTCCGCCACCCGGGCCAGCCGGATCCGGCGCAGCGGCGTCGCCTCCGGGTGCGACCAGGCCAGCCAGGCGGAGTCCGGGGACCAGGCCATGCCGTCGATCTGGCCGTTGGCGCGGGCCAGCTCGACCACCTCGCCGGAGGCCACGTCCACCAGGAGCAGCCGGCCGTCCCTGGCCGCCACCGCGATCGTGCCCGCGTCGGGCGCGACGGCGAGGTCGCCGACCTCGCCCAGCCTGCCCTCGGCGATCCTGCGAGTCTCCCCTCCTCCGGCCGGGCCGATCTCCAGACTCTGCGTCAGGCCGTCGTCGGCGACCCACACGACCTGGCTCTCCCCCAGCAGGCGGGGCTTGCCCGCGGCGAGGCGGGAGCTGAGCTGCCGGGCCGGGCCGTCCCGGTGGGTGACCCAGTGCACCGTGCCCTGGACCTCCACCACACTGGCCCGCCCGGTCGCGTCCACGGCCAGGTCCCGCAGCTTCCTGGCGGCGTTGACCGGGTACGGCTGCCGCCCCCGCGCCGGGGAGCCGAGCCGCACGTCCAGCCTGCGCGTCTCGGCGTCCAGGCCGTCGAGCAGGTAGAGGTCGCCGGCGTGCTGGTAGACGACGCGGGCGCCGTCGGTGGCGGCGTGCCGGGCGTAGAAGGCGTCGTGGTCGGTGTGCCTGCGCAGGCCGGTTCCGTCCAGGGCGGTGGAGTAGAGGTTCCCCACGCCCTCGTGGTCGGAGAGGAAGACCAGGCGGTCACCGACGATCATCGGGCTGCCGAAGTGGCCGTCCAGATCGGCCAGGACCCGGACGAAGTCGCCCTGCCCCCGCCTGACCCACAGGCGGCCCGCCGTACCGCCCCGGTAGCGCTTCCACGTTCCCGGGTCGCGGTGGAGCGACGCGGTCAGCAGCGCTGTCACGTCCCCGGCGACCGCCAGATCGGTCACCGGCCCGTACGGCAGCCGCTCGGCCGAGCCGCCGTCCAGCGCGTACGCGGCCGTCCTGGAGCCGAACGGCTGGCCGGTCGCGCTGATCGCGAGGACCCGCCCGTCCGGGGCCCACCCGCGGTTGCGGGTCCGGGGATCGCCCCAGTAGGTCAGCCGCTCGACCGGGCCGCCGTCCAGGTCGGCCAGGAACACCTCGGGGGCGCCGTCGCGCACGCTCGTCCAGGCGACCCGCGTCGCGTCCGGGGAGAGGCGGGGGTGGCTCGCCGGGGCCCGGTCGGAGGACAGGCGTCCGGCCCGCCCTCCCTCCGCGGGGGCCGTCCATACATCGTCGTCGGCAACGAAGGTCAGCGTTTCGCCGGATATATGGGGAAATCGCAGGTAAGAACCAGAAGCCATTGATGAAGCATATTGTCCATCGAAGGGTTGATCAGGAGGATTTTTCGGCCCGCTACGCTGGCCCCATGACGCGAGCTGACAGAGACAACCCGGTGGTGCTGTCCAAGATCTACACCAGGACCGGCGACGACGGCACCACGGCGCTCGGCGACATGAGCCGCACCCGCAAGACCGACCCGCGTCTGGCCGCCTACGCGGACGTGGAGGAGGCCAACGCCGCCCTCGGCCTGGCCCTGGCGTTCGGCACCCTGGAGGAGGACGTCGCCGCCGTCCTCGTCCGGATCCAGAACGAGCTGTTCGACGTCGGCGCCGACCTGTGCACCCCGGTCACGGAGAACCCCGAGTTCCCGCCGCTGCGCGTCGAGCCGTCCTACGTCGAGTGGCTGGAGGCCCGCTGTGACGAGTTCAACGAGCGCCTGAAGCCGCTGCGCAGCTTCATCCTCCCCGGAGGCGCCCCGGTCGTCGCCCAGCTCCACGTGGCCAGGACGGTCGTGCGCCGCGCCGAGCGGACCGTCTGGGCGGCGCTGGAGGCCCACGACGACGTCAACCCGCTGACCGCGAAGTACCTCAACCGGCTGAGCGACCTGATGTTCATCCTCTGCCGGATCGCGGCGGCCGGCGACGAGATCCTCTGGAAGCCCGGCGGCACCCGCTGACCTGATCCCGTACGGCAGGCGTCTCCCGGCCACCGCCCTCCACAGGCGATCGAGAAGCGATCTGAGCCGGCGCAGGGGCGTTCTCACCCTCACTTGACCCTCACGTGGCGTCAGGCCGCATAGTCGGTGCCGTGGAGGATCACTGGACCGTGGGACACGTGGCCGGGCTGGCCGGCGTGAGCGTCCGCACGCTGCATCACTATGACGCGATCGGGCTCGTCCGGCCCTCGGCGCGGACCGCGGCCGGGTACCGGGCCTATTCGGCGGGCGACGTGGAGCGGCTGCGGGAGGTCCTGGCCTACCGGCGGTTGGGCTTCGGGCTGCGAGAGGTCGCGGAACTGGTCGGCGACCCGTCCGCCGACGCGGTCGCGCACCTGCGCCGGCTGCGCCGCCTGCTGCTGGAGCGACGTGATCGCGCCGACGCCATGGTGGCGGCCATCGACAGGGAACTCGAGGCGCGGGCGAAGGGCCTGAAGGTGACGCCGCAGGAGCAGCTGGAGATGCTCGGCGCCCGGCTGTACGACGCGATCGGCAGCGCTTACCCCGCGACACGGCGTACCGATCCGCGGATCGCCGCGCAGATCTGGGACGCGCTCGGGGACGCGCGGACGGTGCTGAACGTCGGCGCCGGCACCGGCTCCTACGAGCCCGCCGATCGCGACGTGACCGCGGTGGAGCCGTCGGCGGTCATGCGGGGGCAGCGGCCCGTCGGCGCGGCGCCGTGCGTGGCCGCCGCCGCGGAGAGCCTGCCGTTCGAGGACCACTCCTTCGACGTCGCGATGGCCGTCTCCACCGTTCACCACTGGAAGGATCCGATAGGGGGGCTGCGTGAGATGCGGCGCGTGGCCCGCCGCGTGGTGGTGCTCACGTTCGACACCGACGAGCCCGGATGGCAGGACCGGTTCTGGCTCACCCGTGACTACCTGCCCGAGTTCGCCGCCGTCCTCGCGGGATTTCCCTCGCTCACCGGGATGGCCGACGCGATCGGAGCCCGCGCTGAGCCGGTGCCCGTTCCGTGGGACTGCGCCGACGGCCTGTTCGAGGCGTACTGGCGCCGGCCGACGGCGTATCTGGAGGATCACGTGCGCCGGGCGATGTCGGTGTGGACGAGGGTCGGGCCGGAGGCCGAACAGCGGGCGGTGCGGAGCCTCGGCCGCGACCTCGACTCCGGCCGGTGGGCCGAGCGCAACAGCGACCTCGCCGACCTCGACGCGGCAGATCTCGGCCTCCGCCTGCTCACAACCTGAACCGCCGTTGCCTCAGGCTGGACAGCCCGCCGGTCATGTGCGGCGGGAGAGTCCCTCGCCTACGGCCCGCACCCGGTACGGCGAAGGCAGGACGAGCGCGGCGCGGGCGGGTTCACCAGCCGGCGTAAGACCGTGCCAGGACCCCGCGCGCCCGGGCAGGCCGGAGGCCTGGAACCACTGGAGAGCACCCCGACGGCCGGCTGGTGAACCCGCCCGCACAGCGCGACCGTGTCCCAGCAGAAGCCCCCACCCCGGACCCGCCCAGCCCGAGTCGCGCACCGTACGGCGGCGCCGAGCACGCCCGTGCCACCTCTCGCCGTACCGGCGCCAGAAGGGATAGGCCCATGGCAGCAGCGGGTAGGTGATGGCGACGCCGTACAAGGATGGCGAGAAGATTCTCTGGACGGCCCGGCGGTGCCTGTCGACCCCGTACGCCTGGCGGGGCGTCAACTCTCCGGGGAGGGGTCAGACGACGTCGAGGTGGGCGCTGGGCGGGGCGGACTCCAGCCAGGCGACGAAACCGGTCAGCGCGCGGTAGCCCGCGGCCAGCTCGAATCGGAACGTTCCGCTCTCGCACTCCAGGGCCGTCACGCCCTCCAGGAAGCCGAAGAACTCGCCGGTCCCGATCCGGCGACGTCCGGAAACGACGAGGCCGCGCCTCACGATGACGTGGCGCGGCCTCGGCAGCAGACCTATGAGCGGGATCCAGTTGAGGCGCTCTCCGGCGTAGCGGGCCACGCCCAGCCGCCAGCCCCGCTTCCCGGGCGTCGGGCGCAGACAGCACAGCACCGAGCCCCGGGAACGGGTGAGCACCAGGATGCGCAGGGCCAGCAGGACGACGGGCAGCACCGCCACGATGAGTACGTCACGTGCCGTCATGTCCGCCGCCCCCAAAAACCGTACCGCTCAGGAGCAGAACCTATCCGACTTCCTCGCCCGCCGCGCGCAGCCGTGCCCTGGCGCGCTTGGCGTCGGTGTTCTCCTGACCGACCTCGACGGAGGCCTGCGCCCGGTCGAGCGCGTTCTTCGCCCGGGCGACGTCCACCTCGGAGCCGAGCTCGGCCACCTCGGCCAGGATCGACACCTCGTTGTCCGCCACCGAGAGGAACCCGCCGTGCACCGCGGCGACGAGGTCGGGCTCGCCCCCGCCGCGCTTCACCGTCAGCACGCCGCCCTCGACGAGGACGCCGAGCACGGGAGCGTGCTGGGGCATGATGCCGATCTCGCCGTCGATCGTCTTGGCGATCACCATGTCCGCCTCGCCGGACCAGAGCTCCCGCTCCGGTGAGACGACGCCTACTCGCAGCTTCGCCACTTTCGGATCCGTTCCTTTCGAACCGGGTGCCGGTACGGCTTGAGGCCGTACCGGCACCGAAGGCGACTAGCGGGAGAGTTCCTTGGCCTTGGCGATGGCCTGCTCGATGCCACCGACCATGAAGAACGCCTGCTCGGGCAGGTGGTCGTACTCGCCGGCGCACAGGCCCTTGAAGGACGCGATGGTCTCGTCCAGCGGCACGAACTCACCCGGCTGGCCGGTGAACGCCTCGGCGGCGTACATCGGGTGCGACAGGAAGCGCTCGATGCGGCGGGCCCGGTTGACGGTGACCTTGTCCTCTTCGGAGAGCTCGTCGATGCCGAGGATCGCGATGATGTCCTGCAGTTCCTTGTACTTCTGCAGGATCCGCTTGGTCTCCTGGGCGACGCGGTAGTGCTCCTCGCCGACGACCTGCGGGTCGAGGATCCGCGAGCTGGAGTCGAGCGGGTCCACCGCGGGGTAGATGCCCTTCTCCGAGATCGGCCGGGACAGAACGGTCTGCGCGTCGAGGTGCGCGAACGCGTTGTGCGGGGCCGGGTCGGTGATGTCGTCCGCGGGGACGTAGATCGCCTGCATGGAGGTGATCGAGTGACCGCGGGTCGAGGTGATGCGCTCCTGGAGGACGCCCATCTCGTCGGCCAGGGTCGGCTGGTAACCCACCGCGGACGGCATGCGGCCGAGCAGGGTGGACACCTCGGAGCCGGCCTGGGTGAACCGGAAGATGTTGTCGATGAACAGAAGCACGTCCTGCTTCTGCACGTCACGGAAGTACTCCGCCATGGTCAGGGCGGAGAGCGCGACGCGCAGACGGGTGCCCGGCGGCTCGTCCATCTGGCCGAAGACGAGCGCGGTGTCCTTGAGGACGCCCGCCTCCTCCATCTCCAGCCAGAGGTCGTTGCCCTCACGGGTGCGCTCGCCGACGCCCGCGAAGCACGAGGTTCCGGAGAACTTCAGCGCGACGCGGCGGATCATCTCCTGGATCAGAACGGTCTTGCCGACACCGGCGCCGCCGAACAGACCGATCTTGCCACCCTTCACGTACGGGGTGAGCAGGTCGATGACCTTGATGCCGGTGGGCAGCATCTCGGTGCGCGACTCGAGGGTGTCGAAGGCCGGGGACGGGCGGTGGATGCCCCACTTCTCGGTGACCTTCAGGGAGGCGGTCGGCACGTCCAGGGACTCGCCGAGCGCGTTCCACACGTGGCCCTTGACGACGTCGCCGACCGGCACCGAGATCGGCGCGCCGGAGTCGGACACCGCCGCACCGCGGGTCAGGCCGTCGGTGGGCTGCATCGAGATGGCCCGGACCAGGTTGTCGCCCAGGTGCTGGGCGACCTCCATGGTCAGGGTCTTGGTCTCGCCGCCGACCGTGACGTCCACGTTCAGGGCGTTGAAGATGTCGGGCATCGCCTCGACGGGGAACTCCACGTCGACGACGGGACCGGTGACCCGGGCGACACGGCCCACGCCGGTCTCAACAGTCTCTGCAGTCATTTCACTCTTTCCCCGCTGCGGCGTCAGCCAGCGCGTTGGCGCCACCGACGATCTCGCTGATTTCCTGGGTGATCTCGGCCTGTCGAGCCTGGTTCATCTGCTGGGTGAACACGCGGATGAGCTCGTTGGCGTTGTCGGTCGCCGACTTCATGGCCCGGCGACGCGCGGCGTGCTCCGAGGCGGCCGACTGGAGCAGCGTGCTGAAGATGCGCGACTCCACGTACCGCGGCAGCAGCGAGTCGAGCACGTCGCCCGCGGTGGGCTCGAACTCGAAGTACGGCAGCGGCGTCTCCGGCTTCTCCCGGGTCTCCTCGACCTCGAGCGGCAGGATCCGCTTGACCACGACGTTCTGCGTGAGCATCGAGACGAACTCGGTCGAGACGACGTGGATCTCGTCGATCTCCTCGGCCGAGAACGCCTTGATGAGCGTGTCGGCGATCTCCTTGGCGTTGGCGTAGGAGGGGCTGTCGGAGAACCCGCCCCACTGGCCGCCCATCTCCCGTCCCCGGAAGCTGTGCCAGGTGATGCCCTTGCGCCCCACCACGAAGGGCACGGGCTCGATGCCCCTGCTCCGCAGCAGGTTGCCGAGGGCCTCGGCCTCACGCAGGACGTTGGCGTTGAAGCCGCCGCAGAACCCGCGGTCGCTGGTGACGATGAGCACACCCGCCCTGCGGGTGTTCTCCCTCGCCACGGTCAGCGGGTGGTCGACGCTGGAGGTGTTGCTGACCACGCCCGTGACGGCGCGAGTGATCTCGCGCTCGTACGGCACCGCGGCCTGCATCCGCTGCTGGGCCTTCACGATGCGCGACGAAGCGATGAGCTCCTGGGCGCGCGTGATCTTCGCCGTGGACTTGACCGACTTGATCCGCCGCCGCAGCAGTCTTAGCTGGGCACCCATCGGCTACTTCTTCTCGTCCGTGCGGATCTGCTTGGTGATCTTCTCCTGGCCGACCCGGTCGGCGCCGAGGGCCGCGACCGGCTCGTCGTTGACCAGCAGCTCACCCGCGGAGGTCTCGAAGCCCTTCTTGAACTGGGTGATCGCGTCCTTCAGGGTCGTGATCGCGTCGTCCGAGAGCTCCTTGGTCTCGCGGATGCCGTCGAAGACGCCCTTGTGGTCACGGCCCAGGTAGTCCAGGAACTCCGCCTCGAAGCGGCGGATGTCCTCGACCGGGACCTCGTCGAGCTCACCGGTGGTGCCGGCCCAGATCGAGACGACCTCCTTCTCCACCGGGAAGGGGCTGTACTGCGGCTGCTTGAGCAACTCGACCAGGCGCTGACCGCGCTCCAGCTGCGCCTTGGAGGCCGCGTCCAGGTCGGAGGCGAAGGCCGCGAAGGCCTCCAGGTCGCGGTACTGGGACAGGGCGAGACGGAGCGTGCCCGCGACCTTCTTCATCGCCTTGGTCTGCGCCGAGCCGCCGACTCGGGAGACCGAGATGCCGACGTTGATGGCCGGGCGGACACCGGCGTTGAACAGGTCGGTCTCGAGGAAGACCTGTCCGTCGGTGATGGAGATGACGTTGGTCGGGATGAACGCCGAGACGTCGTTGCCCTTGGTCTCGATGACCGGAAGGCCCGTCATCGAACCGGCGCCCATGTCGTCGGAGAGCTTGGCGCAACGCTCCAGCAGACGCGAGTGCAGGTAGAAGACGTCGCCGGGGTAGGCCTCGCGGCCCGGCGGGCGACGCAGCAGCAGGGAGACGGCGCGGTAGGCGTCGGCCTGCTTGGTCAGGTCGTCGAAGACGATGAGGACGTGCTTGCCCTGGTACATCCAGTGCTGGCCGATGGCCGAGCCGGTGTAGGGGGCGAGGTACTTGAAGCCGGCCGGGTCGGAGGCCGGAGCGGCGACGATGGTGGTGTACTCCATCGCGCCCGCCGCCTCCAGGCGGCCCTTCACCTGCGCGATCGTCGAGCCCTTCTGGCCGACCGCGACGTAGACGCAGCGGACCTGCTTCGACGGGTCGCCGGAGAGCCAGTTCTCCCGCTGGTTGAGGATGGTGTCCACGGCGATGGCGGTCTTGCCGGTGCCGCGGTCACCGATGATCAGCTGACGCTGACCCCGGCCGATCGCGGTCATGGCGTCGATCGCCTTGATGCCGGTGGCCAGCGGCTCCTTCACCGGCTGGCGCTGGACCACGGAGGGGGCCTGGAGCTCGAGGGCGCGCATGCCCTCGGCCTCGATGGCGCCCTTGCCGTCCAGCGGGTTGCCCAGCGGGTCGACCACGCGGCCGAGGAAGTTGTCGCCGACCGGCACGGAGAGGACCTCACCCGTGCGGCGGACCGACTGGCCCTCCTCGATCTTGCTGAAGTCGCCCAGGATAACGACACCGATCTCCCGGACGTCCAGGTTCAGTGCCAGACCACGCGTGCCGTCCTCGAACTCGAGCAGCTCGTTCGCCATCGCCGAGGGAAGGCCGGAGACATGGGCGATGCCGTCGCCGCAGTCGACGACGGTCCCGATCTCCTCGCGCGCGGCGCCTTCCGGCTCGTACGCCTGGACGAAGCGCTCAAGCGCGTCCCGGATCTCGTCCGGCCGGATCGTAAGCTCCGCCATCTCTCTTCTGTCTCCCTATTCGCCTAGCCGGCCAACCGGCGGCGGACTTCTTCGATTCGTCCCGCGACGGTGCTGTCGATGAGGTCGTCCCCGATGCGGACCGAGAACCCACCGATCACCCGCGGATCCACCTCGACGTTCAGGTGAACGTCGCGGCCGTACGAGGTGCGCAGCCACGCGGCCAGGCGCTGCTTCTGCTCCTCGGAGAAAGCGACGGCGCTGCGCACCACCGCGACGAGACGCTGCCGCTGGGCGGCGACCAGACTGCCGAACTGCTCCAGCCCACCGTCAAGGCTACGTCCTCGCGGGTGCACCACGAGCTGCGTGACCAGACGGAGCGTGGACGGGGCCGCCTTGCCGCCGAGCAGGGTGGTGAGCAGCTCCCGCTTGGCCTGCGCGGGCGCCGCCGGGTCGGCCAGCGTCCGGTGCAGGTCCAGGTTCCCGGCGACGATGCGCCCGAACCGGAACAGCTCGTCCTCGACGTCGTCGAGCTTGCCCTGCGCCTCGGCCTCGGCCGAGGCGGCGACCACGCCGAGGCGCTCCAGCGCGTCGGCCAGGTCGCCGGAGCGCGCCCACTTGACGGAGACGGCCGAGATGGCCGTCTCCAGGGCGGCGGTGCTGACCTTGCCCTCCAGGAGGATCCGGAGGGTCTGGGCCTTCTGCTCCGCCGGACGGGCGGCGTCGGACAGGCTCCTGCGGAGCCCGTGCTCACGGTCGAACAGGTCGGCGACCGCGAAAAGCTCGTCGGCCAGCGTGCCGAGGTCCGCGCTCCCCGCGACAGCGTTGAAACGCTCTTCGACCTCGGCCAGCGAAGCCCTGCTCAGACCTCTCATCGGTCGCTCACCGCTCCTCGTTCGCTGCGCGGCCCGCTCGTACCTCGCGAGCCACTCCGCTCACTGCGTCGGGTTCGCTCCAGCATCAGCGGACCGCCGCGCTGCTCGACTCGAGCTCCTCAAGGAACCGGTCGACGGTGCGGCGCTGACGCGCCTCGTCCTCGAGGGACTCACCGACGATGCGGCCTGCCAGGTCGGTCGACAGCCGGCCGATCTCGGCGCGGAGCTGGGCGAACGCCTGCTGACGGTCCGCCTCGATCTGGGCGTGCGCGGCCTCGATGAGACGGCGGGCCTCGGCCTGCGCCTCCTCGCGGAGCTCCGCCTTGATCTGGGCGCCCTGCTCGCGGGCCTCCTCACGCAGGCGCGAAGCCTCGTGACGAGCCTCGGCGAGCTGCTCCTTGTACTGGGCGAGCATCGCCTGGGCCTCTGCCTGGGCGTCCTGCGCCTTCTGGATGCCGCCCTCGATGGCGGCGGTGCGCTCTTCCAGAGTCTTCTGGATGCGCGGCACCAGCAGCTTGCCGACGAAGAACAGGACGAGCAGGAACGCGAAGCCACCGATGGCCATCTCGGCCGGATGCGGAAGCAGCGGGTTGCTCTCCGCTGCCGCTACCGCTGTCAGAATCATGGTGATGCCTTCCCGTCAGGGGCCGATCGTCTGTCTCAGGCCCGGAAGGCGAACGCGAGCGCGACACCGATCAGCGCGAGCGCCTCGGCGAAGACGAAGCCCAGGATCATGTTCTGGCGGATGAGGTTGTAGGCCTCGGGCTGGCGGGCGATGGCCTGCACGCCCTGACCGAAGATGATGCCGATGCCGACGCCGGGGCCGATGGCGGCCAGACCGTAGCCGATGGAACCGAGGTTGCCGGTGACCTCAGCGAGCACAGCGCTCATGCTTTCGTTTCCTTTTCTATCGACCGGTGGAGGGTGTCCACCGGAACCATCTGTCGTTTCGGGGCGGGAAGTCTCAGTGCGCGTGCTGGGCGTCGTTGATGAACATGGCGGTCAGCAGCGCGAACACGTAGGCCTGCAGGGCCTGGATGAACAGCTCGAAGGCGGTCAGGATGATCGTCATGATGACGCCGATCACACCGACCGGCGCGCCGAGCGGGGTGAGCTGGACGAACAGGAAGTGCCAGCCGACCTCGGAGAAGAGCGCGATGATCAGGTGCCCGGCCATCATCGTGGCGAAGAGCCGGACCGCGTGCGTGATGTGACGCAGGAAGAAGGTGGAGACGAGCTCGATCGGGGCGACGAGAACGTAGATCCACTTGGGAAGACCGGGCGGGAACATGACGTTCTTGAAGAAGCCGATCGGACCCTGGTGCTTGATGCCGAGGTACATCACCAGCAGCCACACACCGATCGCGAGGACGGCCGGGTAGCCGATCCGCGACATCACGGGGAACTGGATGAAGATGACGGAGCCGAACAGGTTCATGATCCACACGAAGAGGAACATGCTGAACAGCAGCGGCATCCAGCGGTCGCTGTCCTTGCCGAGGAACGGCCGGGCGACCTGCTCGCGGACGAACACGTAGGCGAGCTCGCCGATGTTCTGCATTCCCCGGGGAACCAGCTGCGGGCGGGAGAAGGCGCTGAAGGCGAACACGATGACCAGCAGCGCGGCGATCAGCGCGAACAGGGCCGGCTTGTTGAACCAAGCCTGACCCTCGACGAGTGCCGGCCAGTCGAACAGGCCGAGCCCCGGGGCTTGGAACTCCTCGGCAGCGAGAAGTGGCAGCGCGGCGCTCACTCGGCTTTCCCTTCGTCGTGGTGGGTCAGGACGTCTTCCACTGCCGTGCCGCCGGGCGGCCGTACATCGGGAAGAGCAAGTAGATGGGTGATGCGATCGACGGGAGGCCAGGGGCCGTGAGCCCAGCCTGGCACTCTCTCATGCGTATCGCGTAGGCGACGATAGCAGTCGCGGCCACGGCTAGTCATACCGGGCCAGCGTGACGGACCGGAGTCACCCGTCCGGGCGGTGACCAGGGGGCTCACCGTGCCCGTGCCCGCGGCGTGTCGGGCTCTCGAGAGGGGGAGGCGACCTGCGACGGAGGTCATCGCTTCTCCTCGTGGTGGCCCGGGACCTTGAACCCGGGCTCCACGTAGAGCATGCGCAGGCGCATGAACCCGCGGGCCTCGCCGATCGTCCAGGCGATGGTGCACGTGATGGCGGTCAGGGCGAAGGCCCTGGGGTGCCAGATGTCGACGTTCGCCAGGGACTCCAGGATCACGATGAGCGCGATGATCTTCGCGAAGAAGGTGCCCATCGCGGCGGCCATCATGACGGTGGGCGAGATGCGGGAGGCGTAGGCGACGGCGGCCACGCCGAGGGCGAAGAAGACCGTCACCGTGACCATGCCGAGGACGGCGCCCAGCGCGCCCCTTCCCCCTTCGAGGAAGACCGCGGCGACGACGGCGACCAACCCGGCCAGCACCGTCGGGATCGCGGCGGCCCTCAGGAGTCGGAGGTCGTTGGCCTGCATCGGCACTCCAGGTGACTGTTATCAAGCGAGCGATTGCTACCCAGCAGGCCTCGTACTGTTCAACGCCTGCTAGTGAAAGCTATCACAAGCTCTTGGAAGAGCGCCTTTACCTGCCGTTTCAAGTAAACGATCAAGAGGTTTCCGGAACGTGTTCAGCGCGGCGTCTCAGTGGGCGGAAAGCTCGTCCGGGGAGTGCTGAACGACAGGTCGGGGAGGACGGACAGCACCGCCGTGTCGTCGCCCGCCGCGGACGTCCCCGGGTGCGGCGGCCCCGGCGAGAACGGCGGAACGACCGGCGGGAGCGGGGACTCCATGGGGAGCGGGCGGGAAACCTGCGCGGCCGGGCCCTGCGGCGACGGCTGCGGGAAGACCGGGCGGGCGCCCTCCGGGGACGGCTGCGGGAAGACCGGGCGGGCGCCCTCCGGGGACGGGGCGCCGGCGGAGAACGGAGTCCCGGCGGGGAAGGAGGCTTCAGCGGGGAAAGGGCCGGCGTCCTGCCCCCGCTCGGATTCCTCCGCCTGACGCGCGTGACGTCCGGCGGCGTGCGCGCCCCCGCCGTTGCGACGCGAACGCAGGCGCGGCAGCGCCATGGCCACCAGCACGCCGACGGCCAGCAGCACGGTCAGCAGGAACAGGGCCAGCGGGACGCCCT
Source organism: Planobispora longispora (assembly GCF_016863135.1). Taxonomy (GTDB): domain Bacteria; phylum Actinomycetota; class Actinomycetes; order Streptosporangiales; family Streptosporangiaceae; genus Planobispora; species Planobispora longispora. The sequence continues at coordinate 15,231 of NZ_BOOH01000012.1, read as the reverse complement.
CGTAGGACATCGCCACGACCGCGAAGGCGAACAGGAACGTCCAGGCGTACATGATCAGGACGCTGCGGCGGTGCGAGTGACCGATGTCCAGCAGGCGGTGGTGCAGGTGGCCGCGGTCGGGGGCGAACGGCGACAGGCCGTTGGAGGTGCGCCGGATCACCGCCATGATCAGGTCGAGCAGCGGCAGGACCAGGATCGCGACCGGGAGCAGCAGCGGCAGGATGACGGGGAAGGTGTTGATGCTGTTCGAGTCGAGCGGCGTGATCGTGATCATCGTGGAGGCGAGGACCAGGCCGATGAGCATCGCCCCGGTGTCGCCCATGAAGATCTTCGCCGGGTGGAAGTTGTGCGGCAGGAAGCCCAGGCACATGCCGATGAGGACCGCGGCGATCGTCGCCGTGGCGTTGATGCTGGTGTTGCCGAAGTCCGTGGACAGGAAGATGGCGTAGGTCCAGGTGGCCATGGCGGCGATGCCGACGATCCCGGCGGCCAGGCCGTCCAGCCCGTCGACGAAGTTGACCGCATTGATCATGACGACCACGATCAGGATCGTGATCAGCGCCCTCAGCATGGAGTCGAGGCTCTGGACGCCGCCCATGTCACTGGGCAGCGGGATCCACGGCAGGGTGACGTCGAAGGCCGCCAGCACGCCCGCCGCGCCGATCTGGCCGGCGAGCTTGATCAGGGCGTCCATGCCCCACCAGTCGTCCAGGAAGCCGGTCAGCGTGATCAGGCCGCCCGCCAGGATCAGCGCGGTGACGACCTTCCCCCCCGCCAGCTCCTTGGCCGCGAGCCCGCCGTCGCCCCCCACGTACGGCAGGTTCGCCGCCACCAGCAGGCCCGCCACCAGCCCGCCGTACATGGCCAGGCCGCCCAGGCGCGGGGTCGGCGTGGTGTGCACGTCCCGGTCGCGGACCTCGGGCATCGCGCCGATGCGGATGGCGAAGACGCGCACCAGCGGAACCAGCAGATAGGTCGCCGCCGCCGCCACGAGAGCCGTCAGTAGGTATTCGCGCACGGACCTAGTTTCGCGGATAGCGCGGCCAGCTGTGACCGGAAAACTGCACAGAGCACCTCATAATTCGCTGGGATATACGGGATGGATGCGCGTCAGCTCCATCACCCGCTGCCTGATCTCCCCCGCCGCGCCGGGCTCCCGCACGACCCGCGCGATCATCGTGGCGATCTCCTTCATCTCCTCCTGCCCCATGCCCTGGGTGGTCACGCTGGGGGTTCCCACCCTGATCCCGGAGGTCACCGTGGGCGGCTCCGGATCGTAGGGGATGGCGTTGCGGTTCAGCGTGATCCCGGCGGCGGCGCACCGCTGCTCGGCCACCGCGCCGGAGGTCCCGACGTCCCGCAGGTCGATCAGGACGAGATGACTGTCCGTGCCGCCGGAGACCGGCCGCAGGCCCTCGGTGGCCAGCGCGTCGGCCAGCGTCCGGGCGTTGTCCGCGACCCGGTGCGCGTAGCCGGCGAACTCCGGCCGGAGCGCCTCCCCGAAGGCCACCGCCTTGGCCGCCACCGCGTTCATGAGCGGGCCGCCCTGGACGAACGGGAACACCGCCCGATCGATCTTCGTCGCCAGTTCCGCCGTGCACATGATCCCGCCGCCCCGCGGGCCGCGCAGCGCCTTGTGCGTGGTGAAGGTCACCACGTCGGCGTACGGCACCGCGGACGGCAGCGCCCCTCCGGCCATCAGCCCGATGGTGTGCGCGACGTCGGCGAGCAGCCAGGCGCCCACTTCGTCGGCGATCCCCCGGAAGGCCGCGAAGTCGATCTCCCTCGGGTAGGCGGTGGCGCCGCAGACGATCATCTTGGGCCGGTGGCGCAGCGCCAGCTCCCTGACCTCGTCGTAGTCGATCAGCTCGGTGTCCCGGCGCACGCCGTACGCCACGACGTTGAACCAGCGGCCGGAGAAGTTGACCTTCGATCCGTGGGTGAGGTGCCCGCCGTGCGACAGCGCCATGGCGAGCACGGTGTCGCCCGGCTGGAGCAGCGCCGCGTAGGCGGCCAGGTTGGCCATGGCCCCCGAGTACGGCTGCACGTTGACGTGGTCGGCGCCGAACAGCTCGCGGGCCCGGTCGATCGCGAGCCGCTCGGCCCGGTCGACGACTTCGCATCCGCCGTAGTAACGCCGGCCGGGGTAGCCCTCGGCGTACTTGTTGGTGAGGGTCGAGCCGAGCGCGGCCAGCACCGCGGGCGAGGCGAAGTTCTCGCTCGCGATGAGCTGGAGCCCGTCGCGCAGCCGGTCGAGTTCGTCGAGGAGAACCTCGGCGGCCTCCGGATCCCGCCGGAGCAGAAGGCCGAAGTCGGGCCCGTAGTACGGCACGGGGCTCTCAGGGCTCCCAGGGCTCATCGCCTTACTCCGTTCGGCGGTCGGGCGGACGACTCCTCTCCACTGTAAGCCCGCGGGCCCTCGTCATCCCATGTCAGGGCGGGTCGTCCGGTCGCGTCGTCAGGAGAACGCGTGCGGCGCCCCGGCGTTGACCGGCACCCAGCGGGGCGTGTCGGCCGCCTGGTCGCTGATCGAGGTGAGGATCGCCTGCCGGTACTGGCCGAGCCGGGCCCGCCACTCCACCAGGTCCCGCACGTAGCGCTCCCCCACCGGGGCGTCCCAGACATCGCGGCTCTTGGCCATCTGGTAGGCCTTGTCCAGGGAGGTGGTCAGCGTCTCCATCAGGGGCAGCACCTGCCCCCACAGGGTGACCAGCCGCTGGTACTCTGGGTTGAACTCCCAGGTCACGGCGGCGCCCGGACCGAGCAGCGCGGAACCTGCGGAGTCCGGCGCGGGCGGGGTCTCCCCCGGCTGGAGCGGCTGCGGGGCGGGCGGGTCTGCGTACATCCGATGGCTCCTCACACCGACTCTGCGCTTGACGACCCGCCCGGAGGCGGGATGGGCCGGAGCGGGTCTCCCGGCTCCACATCGCCCGCCGGGCCGTCCGGCCTGATGTCCATGGGCGCCCAGGGGCCTTCGCCCCAGGTCTCCCCGTCGGGCACCCGCACGTCCGGCATGTCGAGCGGCTCGATCTCACGCACGTTGTCGACGAGGACCCTGAGCGCCTCCGGATCCGGCGGCCTCGCCGCCACCGAGACCACCTCGCTGCCGTCGTCCGCCCACGGCGCCGTGGACCCTCCCCGATCACCACCGCTCCCGGACCCGCCGGAGTCGCCCGTGCCGGGGTCTCCCGCCGTCGCCTGCGCGTCCGGCATGTCGAGCGGCTCGATCTCACGCACGTTGTCGACGAGAACCTTGAGCGCCTCCGGATCCGGCGGCCTCGCCGCCACCGAGACCACCTCGCTGCCGTCGTCCGCCCACGGCGCCGTGGACCCTCCCCGATCACCACCGCTCCCGGACCCCTCGGTGACTTCTCCTCGCGTCGCCTCGCCGCCGGTGCCCGGCGGCTGGATCGTCTGGCCCTCGGCGGGTTCGGCGGTGTCGAGGACGGGACCGTCGGGCTTGACCCCCGGGAGCGGCTCGCCCGGCTCGACCTGGCCGGGCCGCGTGTCCGCGGAGTCGGAGGCGCCCTCCACGGACGGCATGTCCATGGGCGGGACGTCCTGGATGTTCCGCAGCAGCGTCTCGACCTCTTCCGCGGTCGGCGGGTCGAGCGGGATCTGCAGCACCTTGACGCCGTCCACGACGACGACCTGGGGCTTGGGATCGCCGCTCTGGTCGACGTCGTCGGAGTGATCCTTCCCGGGCGTGTCCACGACTCCGTCGCCCCGGGATCCGTCCGGCGCGGCGCCGGAGTCCTTGCCCGGGCCGGGCGTGGAGTCGCCGGAGTCTCTCGGCTGCGGAGCCGGTGGCTCGTCGTGCGTCGGATCCGGCGGCGGCTCCTTGGGCTCGGGCTTCGGATCCGGCGTGGAGTCCTTGGGCTCGGGCTTCGGATCCGGCGTGGAGTCCTTGGGCTCGGGCTTCGGGGAGTCGTCCGCCGACTGGTCCGTGACCCTCGGTTCGCCGGACGTCCCCTTCTGGTCGTGCTTCTTCTCCAGGAGGGTGACGCGCCCGGAGACGTCCTTCACCATGGTGTCGCACGCCTCGGCGACCTGGACCGGGCGGTGGGCGGACTGGGAGGAGAGGCCGGCTCCGCTCATGAGCCGGGTGACGCGGCCCTCGACCGTCCGCATCTGCTCAGCGGCCTGCTTCACCTCGGCCAGGAGCTCGCGGACCAGCTCGGGGTCCATCCCGTCGAACTTTCCCATGAGCGTCTCCCGGGGGTGGCGGCCCATTTCACGCTACCGGGGAGACGGCCTCTCGTCACGGTGATAATCAGCCGGTATGGATCATCGGTCCGGGCGCTCACCGGTCGGACCGGCGCACGGCGAGCGCGTGCGCCGGTGTCCGGGCGGCGGGTCAGTCGCCGGAGGCCGGGTCGGCGTCCGTCGCCACGTAGCCGACCACGCCGCGCAGTTTCTCCACCGGGATGGCCCCCCGGCGCAGCAGCCGGGGCACGGCCGTGGTCAGGTCGATGATCGTGGACGGGACGTCGTCGGAGCAGGGTCCCCCGTCGAGGTAGACCGAGACCGAGTCGCCGAGCTGCTTCTCCGCGTCGGCGGCCGTGGTCGCGGGAGGCTCCCCGGAGCGGTTGGCGCTGGAGACGGCCATCGGCCCGGTCTCCTTGAGCAGGTCGAGCGCCACGGCGTGCAGCGGCATGCGCAGCGCGACGGTGCCCTTGGTGTCGCCCAGGTCCCAGGAGAGCGAGCGGTTCGCCCGGCAGATCAGGGTGAGCGGGCCGGGCCAGAAGGCGTCGATGAGGTCCTGGCCGTACGGCCCCAGGTTCTCCACCAGGGCGTTGGCCGCCCGCACGGTGCCGACCAGGACGGGCACCGGCATGTCCCGGCCGCGCCCCTTGGCCTCCAGGAGGCGGACGACGGCCGACTGGGTGAAGGCGTCACCGCCGATGCCGTAGACGGTGTCGGTCGGGAGGACCACCAGCTCGCCCTGGCGCACGGCCGAGGCGGCGTCGGTCAGCCCCGCGGCCCTCTGCTCCGCGTCGGCGCAGTCATATCGTCGGCTCACGGAACATCATCATATTCCGTCCGCCGTTCCCGATCGCTATTCCTGGCCGAAACGGGCGGTGACGAACCGGTCTCTGCGGGTGAGGTCCTGGCGGCTGCGCACGTCGCGCCAGCCGTTCTCCTCGGAGAAGATCAGGTAGACCGGGGTGCCCTGCTGGTCGGCGTGCTCCACGGCGACGAAGCCGCCGGGCCGCAGCAGCCGCCTGGCGGTCCGCTCCACCGCCCTGACCTCGTCGAGGCCGTCCTCACCCGAGCCGTACAGGGCGCGGTACGGGTCGTAGTCGCGCACCTCGGGGTCGCGCGGGATCGCGCCCGGCGGGATGTAGGGCGGGTTGGAGATGACCAGGTCCACCTGGCCGTCGAGCTCGGGCAGGGCGTCGGCGAGGTCCTCGGGGTGCAGGTGCACCCGGCCCTGGCCGTGCTCCAGGATGTTGCGCTTGGCCCACCGGTAGGCGTCCGGATCGACCTCGACGGCGTGCACCGTGGCCAGGGCGACCTCCTGGGCGATGGACAGCGCGATCGCGCCGGAGCCGGTGCCGAGGTCCACGACCACGGGGGCGGCGACGTCCATCTCCCGCAGCCGCTCGATGGCCCATCCCGCCACCACCTCGGTCTCCGGGCGCGGGACGAACACGCCGGGGCCGACCTCCAGCGACAGGTAGCGGAAGTAGGCCCGCCCGGTGATGTGCTGGAGCGGCTCGCGGGCCTCGCGCCGGGCGATGCCCTCCCAGAACAGCGCGTCGAAGTCCGCGTCGGTCACGGTGTGCAGCTCGCTGCGCCGCACGCCGTGCACGTAGGCGGCGATCTCCTCGGCGTCGGTGCGCGGCGACGGCACACCGGCCTCGGCGAGCCGGGCGGTGGCGAGGGCGATCTCGTCCAGCAGAAGGGTCATGGGCGCGTTCTGTGCGTGGGCCTTAGGAGTGGGCCGCGAGCTTCTCCGCCATCTCGGCGTCGAGCAGGGACTGGATGACGGCCGACAGGTCGCCGTCCAGCACCTGGTCGAGGTTGTAGGCCTTGAAACCGGTGCGGTGGTCGGAGATGCGGTTCTCGGGGAAGTTGTAGGTGCGGATGCGCTCGGAGCGGTCGACCGTGCGGATCTGGGACTTGCGCTCGGCCATCGCCGCGGCGTTGGCCTCCTCCTCGGCGAGGGCCTGCAGGCGCGCCCGCAGGATGCGCATGGCCGACTCCTTGTTCTGCAGCTGGCTCTTCTCGTTCTGGCAGGAGACGACCACCCCGGTCGGCAGGTGCGTGATGCGCACGGCCGAGTCGGTGGTGTTGACGCTCTGGCCGCCGGGGCCGCTGGACCGGTAGACGTCGATGCGCAGGTCGTTCGGGTCGATCTGGACGTCGACCTCCTCCGCCTCAGGGTAGACCAGCACGCCCGCCGCGCTGGTGTGGATGCGGCCCTGCGACTCGGTGACCGGCACGCGCTGCACGCGGTGCACGCCGCCTTCGAACTTGAGCCTCGACCAGACGCCGTCGTCGCCCCTGGCCTTCAGCGCGACCGTGACGTCTTTGTAGCCGCCCAGGTCGGAGTGGGTCATGTCGATGATCTCGGTCTTCCAGCCGATCCGCTCGGCGTAGCGGAGGTACATCCGCAGGAGGTCGCCGGCGAACAGAGCCGACTCCTCGCCGCCCTCGCCCGCCTTGATCTCCATGATGATGTCCTTGTCATCGTTGGGATCACGCGGGATGAGCAGGTGGCGGAGCCTGTCCTCCAGCTCGGGGACGCGGGCCTCCAGTTCCTTGGCCTCCTCGGCGAACGCCTCGTCCTCCGGGGCCAGCTCCCGGGCGGTGGCCAGGTCGTTCTGGACGCCTTCGAGCTCCCGGTAGGTGGTGATGATCGGGGTCAGCTCGGCGTAGCGGCGGCCGAATGTGCGCGCCTGCGTCGGGTTGGCGTGCACGGCGGGATCGGCGAGCTTGAGTTCCAGCTCGGCGTACTCACTGAGCAGCTCGTCGAGGTTCACCGCACGTCCTTCTTCCTTGGAGAGCCCTTTTACACCTGCCCCATCACCACGAACGCCGACCCGGGCGGGTCCCCCGCGGACGAGGGACGCGCCGAGCCGGCGTCGGGACGAGGGCTACTTGCCCGCGGGCTTCTTGCCGAAGCGCTTCTCGAAGCGCGCCACGCGGCCACCGGTGTCCAGGATCTTCTGCTTGCCCGTGTAGAACGGGTGGCAGGCGGAGCACACGTCGGCGTGGATCGAGCCACCCTTGGCGGTGCTGCGGGTGGTGAAGGAGTTACCGCAGGTGCAGGTCACCTGAGTGGTGGCGTACTCCGGGTGAATGTCGGGCTTCATGGCTTTCGTCCTCTCCAGTGCGCGGTCGCCGGGTCGCCACTTGTGTCTCGCCGAGAGCGGCTTGCGCGCTGAAGCACACCAGGTGCGCGCGGGCGGGAACCGGAACCGCTGCGGTTCGGTAACCAGTGTGCCAGATGCTGCAACCACTCCGGCCCGTGAGGCATTCCCCGGCACCTGATCGGTTCCGATGGACGCATCACTTCCGCCCCGTTAGGCTCCTATGCCCGAACTGTAACTTTTCTCAATCTTTACGTAAGTAAGGGGATTAATGACGGGGAAGGGAATGCGGTTGCTCCTGGCGACCGCCACGGGGGCTGCCGTCCTCGCAGGAGGCACGGTCACCATCCTCACGCCGGCCGCGTCCGCAGCCGCGGCCTGCACGCTCAACGACGCCGACGTCACGGCACTGACCGTGGACGACGCCTACATCCCGATCAAGGATGACGCCACGGTCACCTTCGAGGCGACCATCAAGGACCCGTACAAGCTGGTCAACGGCACCGGGGACGACGCCGGCAAGAAGTTCCTCGAGAAGAACGTCACCCTCCTCGAAGCGGACTTCCAGAGGACCGGCGAGACCGGTTGGACCGCCGCCACGGTCGGGCAGGTCCCGGCGCCCCCCACCGGCGCCCAGACTTCCGCTCCGGCGAGCGTCAAGATCAAGGGCAGCTTCAAAATCAAGAAGGGCGACAAGGACGGCAAGTGGCTCGTCCGCCTGACGGTCAAGCGGGGCGGCTCCGGCAATGACAGCTGCAGAGAAGTCACGGTCGACCCGCAGGTCAAGTTCGTCTACGCCGGGGTGACCGACCCTGTCGTCCTCAGATCGGGCGGGGACACCAAGGTCAAGATCCGCGCCAGCATCGTCGGCGCCTCCTCGGTCAAGGGCAGGCTCTACAGCGACGACGAGAGCGACTCGGTCGACCTGGCCCTGACCAAGGGCGACGGCGGCTCCTGGACGGCCGAGACCTCCTTCGACACCTCCTACGCCACCGGAACCTGGACGCTGGAGCTGCAGGCCTCACGCGGCGGCCAGACCCTGAAGATCGAGGAAGCCGACACCTTCACCGTCCGGAGGGGCGCCGGCAAGAAGGTGAAGTCCAAGGTCTCCTTCGACGTCTCCGCCAACAAGGTCAGGCGGGGCAAGTCCGTCCGCCTGTTCGGCAAGGCCTACCGCGGCTACTCCCCCTACGCCGGGAAGACCGTCGGGCTGTACTACAAGAAGAGGGGCGGCGGCTGGACGTTCGCCTACTACGTCAAGGCGAGCGGCACCGGCAGGTTCAGCAAGACGATCAAGCCGAGGTTCGACGCCCACTGGCGGGCCGTCGTCGGCGGGACCGGCAAGACCTACGGTTCCAAGTCCGGCCACGAGTACGTCGACGTCCGCTAGCGGGCGGCGCAGACGAACGAAACGCCCGGTGGCCGAGGCCACCGGGCGTTTCCCGTTTCCCGTGCGGGACGGCTTTCCCGCGGGGGACGACGGATCAGTCGCGGTCGGAGTTGACCGTCGTCTTCTGCACCTGGAGCAGGAACTCCGCGTTGGACTTGGTCTCCTTCATCTTCTCCAGGAGGAGCTCGAGAGCCTGCTGCATGTCCAGGGCGTGCAGCACGCGCCGCAGCTTCCAGACGATCTGCAGCTCGTCCTTCGACATGAGGATCTCCTCCTTGCGGGTGCCGGACGCGTCGACGTCCACCGCGGGGAAGATCCGCTTGTCGGCGAGGGAGCGGTTGAGCTTGAGCTCGGCGTTGCCGGTGCCCTTGAACTCCTCGAAGATGACCTCGTCCATCTTGGAGCCGGTCTCCACCAGCGCCGTGGCGAGGATCGTCAGCGAGCCGCCGTTCTCGATGTTGCGGGCGGCGCCGAAGAAGCGCTTGGGCGGGTAGAGCGCCGTGGAGTCGACACCGCCCGACAGGATCCGGCCGGAGGCCGGGGCGGCCAGGTTGTAGGCGCGGCCCAGACGGGTGATCGAGTCGAGCAGCACGACGACGTCGTGGCCCAGCTCCACCAGGCGCTTGGCCCGCTCGATGGCGAGCTCGGCGACCGTGGTGTGGTCCTCGGCGGGACGGTCGAAGGTCGAGTGGATGACCTCGCCCTTCACCGACCGCTGCATGTCGGTGACCTCTTCCGGACGCTCGTCGACGAGGACGACCATCAGGTGGCACTCGGGGTTGTTGCGGGTGATCGCGTTGGCGATCGCCTGGAGCACCATCGTCTTGCCCGCCTTGGGCGGGGAGACGATGAGGCCGCGCTGGCCCTTGCCGATCGGGGCGACCAGGTCGATGATCCGGGTCGTCAGGATGTTCGGCTCGGTCTCCAGGCGCAGGCGCTCCTGCGGGTAGAGCGGCGTGAGCTTGTTGAAGTCGGGCCGCTGGCGGGCCTGCTCCGGGTCCATGCCGTTGACCGTGTCGAGGCGGACGAGCGCGTTGAACTTCTCGCGGCGCTCGCCTTCGCGCGGCTGGCGGACGGCGCCGGTGACGACGTCGCCCTTGCGCAGGCCGTGCCGGCGGATCTGGGCCAGCGACACGTAGACGTCGTTGGCGCCGGGCAGGTAGCCGCTGGTCCGGACGAACGCGTAGTTGTCCAGGATGTCCAGGATGCCGGCGATCGGGATCAGGACGTCGTCCTCGCCGACCACGGGCTCGTTGCTGTCGAAGCGGTCACGGCCGCGGCGGTTGCGCTCCCGGAACCGGCCGCGGCGGCCGCGGCGGTCGTCGTCCTCCCCGCCGGCTCCGTGCTGGTCGGCGCGGCTCTGCGCGCCACCGCGGTTCTGGTCGCCGCGCTCGGCGCGGTCGCCGCGCTCGGCACGGTCGCCGCGCTCGGGACGCTCACCGCGCTCGGCACGGTCGCCGCGCTCGGGACGCTCACCGCGCTCGGCGCGGCCCTGGCCCGCGTCGGCGGCGCGCTGGTCGGTGCGGGCCTCGCCGCGCTCACCGCGCTCGCGGCGCTCACCGCGGCCGCGGCGCTCACGGCGGCTCTCACCCCGCTCGGAACGGCCCTCGGCCTGACCGGCCTCGGCCGGCTGCTCCACCACGGGAGCGGCGGCGGCCACCGGCTCAGGCGTGACGGCCTGCTCGGGCGCGGGCTCGGCGGGGGCGGTGGGGGCCGCGGCCCGGGAACGTTCCCGGCGGCTGCGGGCGGGGCGCTCGGGGGCCGGTTCGGCGGCGGCCGGAGCCTCCTGGACCGCGGCGGGCGCCGGGGCGCTCTCCGCGGAGACGCCCTGCTTCTCCTGGATGGCCGCGATCAGCTGGCTCTTGCGCATCCGCCCGGTCCCGCTGATGCCAAGGCTGCTCGCCATGGCCTGCAGCTCGGGCAGCACCATGGCGGACAGACCAGTGCCGGAGCGACGACGCTTCACGGCGCGGGTGGGGGTGTCGCCGGCCGCCGGCTGGGTGCCGTTGGCGTCGGAGAGGAGTTCGGTGGTGTCGCTCACTAATGGGTCCTTCCCAGGGGTCGGGCGTGGCCACGATCGGCCAATCGTCCCGGTGGTGCGATCGACCCGGTGGGACAGACCGGGCCGGGTTGCACGTCACGATCCTCGACGGCCCGTGGGAGCCGCCGCCGCTGTCGGAAGGGCGCATCCACGCCGTCACCATCGAGGCTCATCGACGGTGGGGCTTGGAGGACACCCCCCGGATCGCTACCGGCAACCAGATGTCGAGATGGTTCGAACGCGCATGTCCCCTGAAACGCCGTCTCTGACAGCCCCAACCGAATGTGGGCCATTCGGAGGCGACGGATTCGGGGAAACCACTGTGGCGCTCACGCCTCACGGAGCGAGACGTGGTACGACGATGTGTGGCTGACAAGCACGCACCCGAAACGGGGGCACCTGGTGCGGCTATCAGCCTAACATCACCAGCGCACACAGCTATTCCCTGAAGGTCGTAAGAGGCATCAGCGTGTCTCGGGAGAAACGACGCACGCACCGTGGGTTTCGACATCCAGTGGCTGGATGTGCCAGTCAGTACCCACTTCCGGTGCGATCAAATCCTGCGTATCCGCTGCCGGAAACGCAAGAACCGTGGGACCCGCCCCGGAGACGACCGCCGGAACGCCCGCTCCGCGCAGGCGCTTGACCAGCTCGGCCGTCTGCGGCATGGCGGGGGCGCGGTAGTCCTGGTGCAACCGGTCCTGCGTCGCGGCCAGCAGCAGTTCCCGCTCCGGCCGGCCGGTCAGCGCCGCGATCAGCAGCGCCGCCCGCCCGGCGTTCGCCGAGGCGTCCGCGTGCGGAACCCGCTCGGGGAGCAGTCCCCTGGCGACCTCCGTGGACAGGCGGTGCCGGGGGACGAGCGCCACCGGCCTGACGTCCGCGTGGGGAACCAGCTTCACCATACGCGGGACGCCGGGCTGTTCCATCCACGCGATCGTCAGCCCTCCGGCCAGGCAGGGCGCGACGTTGTCGGGGTGCCCCTCGATCTCGGTGGCGAGGGCGAAGGCGTCGTCGTCGGTGAAGCCCGCGGGCTCCGCCGGATTCCCCTCGTAGCTGAACGCTGAGCCGTCCGGGCGGAGTCGTGGCTGCGCGGCGTACGGCGCCGCCGCCAGCGCGCGGGCCGCGACGATCCCGGCGCAGATCGCGGCCGAGGACGAACCGAGACCGCGCGAGTGCGGGATGCGGTTGCGGCAGCGCAGCCGGATCCCCCGGGGCTGCGGCAGGCCCATCCGGTCGAAGGTCTTGCGCATCGTCGCGACGATGAGATGGCCCTCCCCGAGATCGAGCTCGCCCGCGCCCTCACCCTCCACGAGAACCTCCGCGGCCGTCGCGTCCGAGGACGGTTCGAAGAGGGTCGCCTCGACCTCGTCGTAGAAGGCGAGGGCCAGGCCGAGCGTGTCGAACCCGGGGCCGAGGTTGGCCGAGGTCGCCGGGACCCGGACGACCACCGTGCTGTCGGTCATTTGTCTCCTTGTCACCCGCCGTACGGCGGCGCCGGGAACACCGCGCCCGGCAGGGGAGAACGCCGCCGTTCCGGGAAGGGAGACGGCGGCGCGCCCGCCGGGCGGGACGACGCGCCGGACGGATCAGACGAGGTCGAGGGCGGTGGCGGCGGCGTGGGCGTCGATCGAGATCGTCAGGGGGGTGGGGGCGCCGGAGATGGCCCAGTCGGGGTCCTTGAGGCCGTTGCCCGTCACCGTGCAGACGATGCGCTGGCCGGGGTCGACCAGGCCCTGCTCGTGAGCCTGGAGGAGACCGGCCACGCTGGCCGCCGAGGCCAGCTCGACGAACACGCCCTCCTCCTGCGCCAGCAGCTTGTAGGCGGCGGCGATCTGCCGGTCGGTCACCGACTGGATGACGCCGCCGGACTCGTCGCGCGCGGCCTCGGCCAGCTGCCAGGAGGCCGGGTTGCCGATGCGGATCGCGGTGGCGATCGTGTGGGGGTGGGTCACCGGGGCGCCGTTGACGATCGGCGCGGCGCCGCTCGCCTGGAAGCCGAACATCCTGGGCGTCCTGGTGGCGACGCCGTCCCCGGCGTACTCGGTGTAGCCCATCCAGTAGGCCGAGATGTTGCCGGCGTTCCCGACCGGGATGCAGTGGATGTCGGGCGCGTCGCCGAGGGCGTCCACGATCTCGAAGGCGGCGGTCTTCTGGCCCTGCAGCCGGAACGGGTTGACCGAGTTGACCAGCGCGATCGGGTAGTTCTCCGAGAGCTCCCTGGTCATCTCCAGGCAGTCGTCGAAGGAGCCCTCGACCTGGAGCAGCTTCGCGCCGTGGACGAGCGCCTGGGCCAGCTTGCCCATCGCGATCTTCCCTCGGGGCACGAGCACGGCGCAGGTCAGGCCCGCGCGGACCGCGTAGGCGGCGGCCGAGGCGCTGGTGTTGCCGGTGGAGGCGCAGATGACGGCCTTGGCGCCCTCCTCGACGGCCTTGCTGATGGCCATCGTCATGCCGCGGTCCTTGAAACTGCCCGTCGGGTTCAGCCCCTCGACCTTCAGGTAGACCTCGCAGCCGGTCAGCGCCGAGACGCGGTGCGCCGGAACGAGCGGCGTGCCGCCCTCCAGCAGCGTGACGACGGGCGTCGCCGTGGTCACCGGAAGCCGGTCACGATACTCCTCGATGAGGCCACGCCACGCCCTGGTCATGATTGCTCCTCCCGCGCGAGGCTCCGCCGTGCGCGTTCTACCTGCGATGTTGGGCAAAGAGTCTACGGGCAACGACCTCTCCGGCGGGATGCGGCGTCCACCAGATGGACACCTCGCGCGTCTTACACACGGGAAACACGACGTCGGCCGGGGCCGGAACGCGATGCCGGCCGTGGCGGGAAGGCGACGCCGGCCGCACAGCTAACGTTCAGCAACTGCGAATATGGTCAAGGGCTTGACGAGTGACGACGCGAATGAGGGGCGCGACATTATGACGGGCGGAGCAGCGAGCGATCTGCCCCCGATCCGGCACAACGACTACTCGCCACTGCGCCCCCCGGCACTCGGCGAGTGGGCCCCCTCCCTCTCCGTGAGCGTGGTCATCCCGGCCCACGGCGGACAGCACCGGCTCGACCTGACCCTCGCCGCCCTGGCCGCGCAGACGTACCCGGATCACCTCATGGAGGTGATCGTGGTGGACGACGGCAGCGACCCGCCGCTACGCCTGCCGGAGATCGCCCCGCGGGGCACCCGGATCGTCACCACGGATCCCGGCGGATGGGGCATCGCGCACGCGGTCAACACCGGGGCGGCCCTGGCCGGCGGCGACATCCTGCAGCGTCTGGACGCCGACATGATCACCTCGCGCGAGCACATCGAGGCGCTGGCCCGCTGGCACCACCTGGCCGGCTGCCTGGTGACCATCGGGGCCAAGAGGTTCGTCGAGGAGCCCGCGCTGACGTCCGTCCAGGTGTACGAGGCCGTGCACGCGGGCTCGCTGGAGTCCGTCGTCAACCTGTCCTCGGCGCTGGCCAGTTCCACCGAGCAGACCATCGCCCGCACCAACGGGCTGCGCACCAGCCGCAATCCCTACCACGTGTGCACCGGGCCCACGGTGGCGATGCGGCGGGAGACGTTCCACGCCGTGGGCGGGGTCGATCCGCACGTGCTGCGGGGCGAGGACACCGAGTTCGCCTACCGGCTGGCCCAGCACGGCGTGGTCTTCATCCCCGACATGGCGGCCAGGGCGGCCCACCTCGGCCTCCCCGCGCAGCGCCGGGACCGGCAGCGCGCCCTGCGGGTGGTCGCCCCGTACCTGGCCCACCGGGTGCCGCTCCGCAGGGACCTGCGCAAGGAGCGGGGACGCCGCTGGCTGGTGCCGTACGTCGAGGTGGTCCTGCACGTGGGCGACGCCACCCAGGAGCAGGTGCGCCGGGCGGTGAACGCGGCGCTGGAGGGGACGGTGACCGACGTGCGGGTCACGCTGGTCGCGCCGTGGTCGGCGCTGCCCTCGGGGCGCCGCCCGGTGCTCCGCGACCCCGCGTTCGAGATGCGCGTCATGCGCGAGCACTTCGCCCACGACGAGCGGATACGGCTGGCGGACGAGGTCGCGCCGAGTCCGGCGCCGATCCCGTTCCGCTACACGGGCCCGGTCTCGGTCCCGCTGGAGCGCGAGTCGCTGGAGCGGATGATCGCCACGCTCCAGGAGGGCAGGTGCGGGCTCTTGACCGTCGGCCTCCCCGGCGAGGGCACGGCCACGCTGGCGCGCACCGAGGCGCTGGGCCGGGCCCTCCTGCTCGGCGCGGACGACGCCGCCGCCTCGATCGGGGCCACTCACGGCGTACGGCACGGCGACCCCCGGGAGTTCTGGCCGTCCTGGCGCGCGGCGCGGCCGGCCCCCCGGCCCGGTCCGCCGGAGAGCGCCCCGCGCCCGGACGTCTCGGCGGCGGAGACCGGCGAGCCCTCGGGGACGGAGGCGGGCAGGGCCTCGGGGACGGAGGCGGGCAGGGCCTCGGGGACGGAGGCGGGCAGGGCCTCGGGGACGGAGGCGGGCAG
>NZ_BOOH01000011.1 GCF_016863135.1 Planobispora longispora | reverse complement strand
ACGGAGGCGGGCAGGGCCTCGGGGACGGAGGCGGGCAGGGCCTCGGGGACGGAGGCGGGCAGGGCCTCGGGGACGGAGGCGGGCAGGGCCTCGGCTGCGAAGACCGGCAAGGGACACGAGCCGGGAGGCACCGGGCCCGGGAAACCCGGCCCAGGCGGACGCGCGCCGGAGAGCCGGCCGGCCGCGGACCCGGCGCGCGACGACTCCCGTTCGCTGCTCGCCCGGCTCCGCGCCGCGATCCGCGCGGACTAGTCGCGCCGGTCATAGGCGCGCCGGTCATAGGCGCGCCGATCACAGACATGCCGGTCACAGGCGGCGGGCGATCGCCCGTCTCATCGAGGAGAGCAGGCCGCGCCGGTGCGCTCTCCTGAGCGTCGCCAGTTCCCTGCGGAGCGTGCCGACCTCCCGCCTGAGCTCCACCGTGCTCCTGCGCCAGCGGCCGGCCTCCTCGCGCCACCGGCCCGCCTGCCCGCGGAGCCGTTCGACCTCCTTGGCCAGGCGGGCGGCCTCGGCCTCGGCCTCGATCCGGGCCCGGTAGGCGCCGCGGCGGCCCGTGATCGTCCCGGGGCCGGGCGTGAAGCCGTAGGCGTGGCCGTCCGCCCAGAGCGTCCCGAAGGTGTCCTCCACGGCGTCGTCGAGGTCCTCGCCGTCCCGGAGCACGATCGCCGCGCGGGCGAACGCGGCGGTGCGCTCCAGCCGCGCCGTGACGACCTCCCGGCCCGGCCCCTCCGCCAGCAGCACCGACACCAGGCCGTATCCCCCGTCCGCGGCCAGGTCGAGCAGGCCGGCCAGGCCGTCCTCGCCCGGCGTCCACCCGGCGGGCAGCCGGAGCCGGTACGGCGCGTCCCCGGCCGGAGCGCGCGCCGTCCGCACCCGGGGTTCATGGGCGTAGTGTCCTCGGATCAGCGCCAGGTCCAGGTCGGGATCGGCCAGCGGTGCGCGGCTCTCGCCCCGGATCTCGTCCCAGGGGCCGATGACCGTCACCGCGAGGTCGGGGACCGTGCCGGCGAGCACGGCGTCCACGGTGGCCCGGACCTCGTCGTAGCCGGGCCGGCGGCCGCGCCCGGCCTCGACGATCACTTCCAGGCAGGGCACTTTCCAGTGCCGGTTCGGGTGGGAGCGCAGCCAGCGGTAGGCCGGGATCCGGTCGGCGACGAAGGCGTGGCTCACCCGGTCGATCGGGGCCTTGTCCCGCATCCTCATGGTCGGTCCCAGGTGGAAGGCCCGGGCCAGCGGTTCGGGGACGAACACCGCGCCCGCCTGGGCCAGCCGGTAGCCCATCTCGGTGTCCTGGCCGAGGACGAGATCGGTGTCCATCGGCCCGGCCCGCGCGAGCAGCGCGGCGTTGACCGAGGTGGCGCCGCCCACGTGGAGGCTGAAGGCGCGGGCCCGGTGGTCGGTGAGGCCGCCGGTCCGCTCGACCAGATCCACCAGCCAGGCGTGCGGCTCGGCCGGCTCGAAGAGCTCGGCCAGGTCGCCGGCCGCGGCGACCGCCTCGGGGGCGGGCAGGTCGGCCGAGGTGAAGCGCAGGCGTCCGGTCACCACGAGGTACGGCGCCGCGTGGTGCCAGCGCATGTGCGCCTCGACCGCGCGGCGGTCCGGGACCACGTCGGAGTCCAGCCAGTGGACGACGTCGCCGCCCGCCGCCCGGAGCCCGGCGTTGCGGGCGTGGGCCCGGCCCGGGACCGGGCAGACGATCAGCCGGGTGTCCGGGGGGCGGATCGCGGGCAGGCGCAGCGGCGGCTCGCTGCCGTTGTCCACCACGACGACCTCGGTGAGGCCGGCGGGGTAGGTCTGCCCGGCCAGGCCGGCGAGCGCCAGGTCGAGCTTGTCCTGGCCGCCGTAGGCGGGGATGACCACGCTGACGCGCAGTGACGGCGTCCATGCGCCCAGCTCGGGCGGGGTGAGGGTGCGGTAGTCGTTGCCCGCGATCCGTACTGTCATGACATTTCCAGAATCAGGCTGGGACGGAAGCCCCGCCACTGATTCGACGCGACGCGTATGAAGTGCGCGAGCGGGAGCCGCCAGGTGTGCTCGGCGCCCACCGAGCGGCGCAGCACGTAGCCCAGCCCGTGGGTGCGGTAGATCCGCGCCCCGGCGGCGTGCGCGGCCTTCAGGAAGGCGGCGTCCACGCCCGCGGCCAGGGCCGGGAAGCCACCCGTCTCCCGGAACCCCACCCGGTCCAGCAGGATCGTGCCCCCGGCCACGTGGTCCGACCAGACCTCGCCGGCGTAGTCGGTGCGCCGGACGGTGACGTCCAGCGGTTCCAGGTAGAAGAACTCGGCGGCGGTCCCCACGATGTCGGCCCCCGAGTAGGAGCGGGCCAGCAGCAGGTCGGACAGGTGGCCGGGGCCGTACCAGTCGTCGTCGTCCCATTTGGCGACGTAGTCGCCGTCCGCCCGGGAGGCGGCCAGGTTGAGCACCTGCCCGAACGGGGTCCCGGCGTCCGCCTCGAGCACCGTGACCGGGAGCGGGCAGGCCGCGACCGCCCGCCGTACCGCCCCGTGGCCGGCGGGGACGCCGTGCAGGCCCAGCAGGACCTCGGCCTCCACCCCGCGCTGGCGGGCGATCTGGGCGAGCGCCGCCTCCAGGAGGTGCGGGCGCATGCTCGCCATCACGACGCTGACCCTCGGGACGCCCGGCCGCCCCGGGCCCGCCCGCGCCCTGCGCGCCAGCCCGTGCCTGCGCAGGCGCACGCTGTGCTCCTCGCGGCGCAGGCTCGCCGTGCAGCGCGGCGTGCCCCGGGGCTCCCGGCCGAACCAGCCGCCGGCCGCGAGCAGCCGCGCGAGAACCGGGTCGGCCCGTACGGCCCAGGCGGGGACCTCCTCGGCGTGGAGGGGCACGCCCGCCGCGGCGAGATCGAGCGGTCCGGCGAGATCCACGGGGCTGCCGGGCCAGTGGACGCGCAGCCCGTGCCGGGCCCGCAGCGCGGCGAGGGAGTCGTCCTCGACGACCCACCGGCCGTCCTCCCAGCGGAGGTCTCCGGCCTCGCCTGAGGAGATCCGCAGGAATCCCGCAGGGTTCAGCCCCGCCTCCGGGGAGCCGAGCTCGGCGACAGCTGCCATGCGCGTGGTTTCCTGATTCCTCCACCTGGGACATCTCACCGCATAAACGACCACTCTAGCCAAGATCAGAAAATCTTCACCGCGAATGCCGGATCCGGTCTTCCCGGAGCCCGGAGGTCCGCGCCCTCCGGTGTCGCGGCCGTCCCTCTGACCACAGGGGGAGCCGGAATCCCACGGAGATCGTTGTGATCTTGAAATGGAACTTCACGTCAATCACACAAGACCCATATCGCTGCAAACGATACATTTAGCGATGCGTCTCCACTGAGTGGTGGATAAGCACCGAGATATCCCTCTCAGCGGGTGAGGACGAACAGCACGGAAGGTACCCACACGGATGCCCACGACCCGACAACTGGTGCTCCTGACCGCGGCCGCCGGGTCCCTGGTCCTGATCACTCTGGTGTTGCTGGCGAGCACCGGCGCCGTCTCCGCGACGGCCGCCGTCCTGTTCGGCATGTCCGCCGTCCTGCTCGGCGCCCAGGTGCTCCTCATCACGGGAATCCGCAGGACCGACGGGAAGGCGCTGCGCATCGACGCCAGGACCAAGCGCTGCGAGGCCGCGATCGCCCGGACCGCCGCGGCGGTCGAGCGGCTCGGCTCCCGGCTCGACGAGATCTCCGAGCTGCTCGGGCAGGACCGCCTCCAGCACGACGAGAACCTGCGGGCGATCCTGGCGTCCCTCGGCGAGGAGCGGCTCCACGCGATGTCCATGCGGCAGGAGATGAGGGGCGTCATCGACGACCTCCTGCCCCGGCTGACCACCCTCGAAGCGAAGGGCGCCACCGAGACGAGAGCCGCCACCGAGAGCGGAAAGTGATGGCCCTCCCCCAGCCCGCGCACCCCTCGCCGCCGGGGGCCGGATCACCGCTCCCGTCCGCCGGACCCGGCGCCCGGCCGTCGCCCGAGGCGCGGATCCGGCACAACGACTACGGGACGCTCCGGCCCGCCGCCCTCGGCGACTGGCGGCCCCGGCTGACGGTCAGCGTCGTCATCCCCGCGCACAACTGCCAGGACGCGCTGGAGCGCACGCTGGCCGGGCTGGCCGCCCAGAGCTACCCCGCGCACCTGACGGAGGTGGTCGTCGCCGACGACGGCAGCTCACCCGCGCTTCACGTGCCCGGACTCGCCCCCGCGAACACCCGGATCGTGCGGGTGCCGGACGGCCGGTGGGGGCGGGGCTGGGCCCGGCAGACCGGCGCGTCGGCCGCGCGCGGCGACATCGTGCACTGGGTCGACTCCGACATGATCCTCGACCGGGAGCACATCGAGGCGCACATGCGCTGGCACCACCTCGCCTCCTACGCGGTCGTGCTCGGCGACATCCTGTTCACCCCGGACGGGACCGCCCCCACCCCGCAGGAGGTCTTCGCCGCCACCGGGGCGGGCGCCGCGGCCGAGCTGTTCGCAGAGACGGCCCCGCACGCCTACCGGGTGGACGTGCTGGCCGAGACCCGGCAGCTGCGGGACGCCGGCGCGAACGCCTACCGTCTCCACTCCGGCGCCACCACCTCCGTCTCCGCCGCCCTGCTGCGCGCGGCGGGCGGGCTCAACACGGCGCTCACCATGGGCGAGGACACCGACCTCGGCTACCGTCTCGCGCAGGCGGGCGCGGTCTTCGTGCCCGACGCCGAGGCCCGGTCCTGGCATCTCGGCTCCTCCACGGTCATGCGGCGGGAGAAGGAGGTGCACCGGCACAACTGGTCGCTGCTGTCCGACCTCATCCCCAACCTGCGCTGGCTTCGCGCCCACCCCCGCAGAACCTGGCTGGTGCCGTACGCCGAGGTGGTCGTGGACGCGTGCGACGCCTCCTACGAGGACGTGCGCGCGAGCGTGGACGCCGCGCTCGGCGGCACCCTCGCCGACGTCGCCGTCACCCTGCTCGGACCGTGGCACGACCTCACCGAAGAGCGGCACCCCTCCCTCGACGACCCGATGATCGACCTGCGGCTGGTTCACAACCTCTACGCCCACGAACCCCGGGTCTCCTTCGCCGCGGAGGTCTCCCCGACCTCGGCCCCCGCGCCCTTCCGCCTGACCTGCCCGGCCGGGTGGGTCCTCGGGGCCGGCAGTCTCGCGGAGCTGGTACGGCTGGCGGAGCGAGACGGGCACGGCCTGCTGTACGTGGCGCTCGGCGAGAACGCCGACGGGGTCGAGACGATGCGGCTGGAGCGCGCGGCGGCCTTCGCCAGGGCGTCGCTGGTGACGGGCGAGCCGGCCCCGGGAGCGGGCCACGGCGGCCCGGTGGACGCCGCGGTGCACGAGCTGTTCGGCTCCTTCTGGGTGAGCGCGGAGGAGTTCGGCGTGACCACCGCCGCGGAGGCCGAGCCCCTCGCGGGCGACCCCGCGAAGTGGCGGGCCAGCGCGGCGAAATGGCGGCGGGAGGCGGAGAGCCGCCAGCGGGAGGTGGAGTCCCTGCGCGCCGAGGCCGAGCGGCTGCGCGCGGAGATCGACCGGCTGGAGGGGGAACGGCCGCGAGGGCACCTGCGGGGGCTCATCGCGACGGCCAGGCGACAGGGGAAGACCGGCTGATGCCTCATCCGCAGGACCGGCCGACGTCGCAGGTCATCAACATCCTCCGGGCCGTGGAGAAGCGCAGCGGGAAGCGCGCGCGGGTCTACCGCACCGGGTTCGAAGCGCTCACCGGGCTGGATCCGTACGAGGCGGTGGACCTGGACGGGGATCTCGCCGGCGCCCCCCCGGCCGACGAGAGCGTCGCCGAGGTGCTGCTGATCGCCCGGACGCCGACCGACGTCCGCAGGGCCGCGACCGTGCAGTCGCTGCTCCCCCAGGCCTCACGGGTCATCGTCGTGGTGGTGGAGACGCCCTACTGGTACACCGCGCCCGTGCTGTCGCCGACCCCCGCCCACCGCTGGCGCGCCCTGACCGATCTGCGCGTGTACCGGCCGGCCGGCTCCACGTGGGTGGTGGACGCGTGCTTCGACAAGCCCGTTCCCGCGGGCCGGACGCTGGCCGCGACGGCCAGGGCCTTCGCCGGGCACCGGCTGGACGCCGTCGCGGCCCCGGTGGCCGCGCTGGCGGGTCCCGGCGCCGCGCACTGGCGCCCCGGTGATCCGAACGCGGCCCCGGCGGACCCGGGCGGACCCGTTCCCAGCAGGTTCGGCGCGCGCGGCGCCGACCTGGTCCTGCGCACCACCGGCCGGGACCCGGAGCCCTGGGAGGGCGAGGAGACCCCGGTGGAGCGCCCGCTGGCGGAGCTCGTCAGCTGGGAGCGGCTCGGCCTCCCCGGCGGAGACGAGATCTTCCGGAGCGGCCTGGGCGGCCTGTCCGACCCCCGCAGCGTGCCGCCGGTGGACGACCGTTCGGTCAACCCCATGGGCTTCGTCACCGTGCCCGCCCGCGGCATGGCCGACCTCTCCCTGGACGCGGACCGGTGGACGGTCTCCGGTGAGGGCCGCACGTTCACCCGGTTCGCCGCCTCCGGATGCGTCACCGACGTCGACGTCAGCCGGATCAGGCAGATCCGGGGGGTGCGCGTGGACTGGGGCCGCAGCCACACCGGTCCCGTCGCCGCGCTGCGCGTCGTCATCGGCCTGGCCGCGGCGGGCGTCCCCCTCGTCGCCGCGGCCGTGCCCGCCTGGGCGGGCGCGCTCGGCCCGGAGCTGATCCGGTTGCTCACCTCGGTGGACGAGGCCGGCCTCGCCGACGACCTGGAGCGGGAGGAGTACAGCATCCGGCTGCGGCGCGCGGCCCTGCGCGCCCACGGCGTGCGCACCCGCTGGGAGCAGCTCGGCGCGCCCGCCGCGTCCGCCCCGCTGACCTCGGTGCTGCTGGCCACCCGCCGCCCGGAGATGGTGGGCTTCGCGCTGGAGCAGGTGGGCCGGCAGCGCGGCGCGGAGCTGGAGGTGGTCCTCGCCCTGCACGGGGTGCCCGCCGGTCACCCGGAGGTGACGGCGGCGCTGTCGTCCTTCGAGCGGCCGGTCACCGTGTTCGAGGCCGACCGGCGGACCGTGTTCGGCCAGGTGCTCAACGAGGCGGCGGCCAGGGCCTCGGGGTCGTACCTGCTGAAGATGGACGACGACGACTGGTACGGCCCGGATTTCCTGTCCGACCTGCTCCTGGCGCACTCCTACTCGGGGGCGCAGGTCGTCGGCACGGTCCCGGAGTTCGTCTACCTGGCCTCGATCGACGTGACCGTCCACCGCGAGCAGGTCACCGAGCAGATCACCAACTTCATCGCGGGAGGAACGATCTTCGCCGAACGCTCGGCGTTCGAGGCGGTGGGCGGTTTCCGGCCGCTGCCGGGGACGATCGACGCCCAGTTCCAGCACGCCGTGCAGACGGCCGGGGGGCAGATCTACCGCACCCACGGCCTGGGTTACATCCTGCGCCGCGGCAGCGTGACCGGCCACACCTGGCGCGAGCCGATCGGCACCTTTCTGCGACGCAACAAGCGCCAGTGGCGCGGTTTCCGGCCGAACGCGCTCATGGAGCTCCCCGGAGGGACGGCATGACCATCGTGGCTCCCCCGGGAGACGCCCAGACCGGCCCCGAGCCGCTTCCCCGGCCGGCGGGCGGGACGCCCCAGCCCCGCATCCCCGGCAACGACTACGGGGTGCTCGACGTGCCCGCGCTCGGCGCCTGGCAGCCGCGGCTGCCGGTGAGCGTGGTGATCCCGGCACGCGGGGGCCAGGAGAAACTCGACCTGGCCCTGGCCGCCCTGGCCGCCCAGTCCTACCCGGACCACCTGCTGGAGGTGGTCGTCGTGGACGACGGCAGCGCGCCGCCGCTCCGGCTCCCCGAGACGGCGCCGGAGCGCACCCGTCTCATCGGCGCCGCCCCCGGCGGCTGGGGGATCGCCTGGGCCCTGGAGTGCGGTGCGGCGGTCGCCGACGGCGCGGTGATCCACCGCATGGACGCCGACATCGTCCCCTGCCGGGAGCACGTCGAGGCGCACATGCGCTGGCATCACCTGGCCGGGTACCTGGTGGTCCTGGGGACGCTGCGGTTCACCCCGATGACCGGGACCGTGCCGGCCCCCGCCGAGGTCCGGGCCCGCATCGCCAGGGGTGAGATCGACTCCCTCTTCGAGCCCGACCCCGGCCCCGGGCACGACTGGGTCGACCGGCTCCTCACCGAGCACCGGGGCATGCGTGACGCGCCCAGCGCGCTCCTGCACCGGATCCACGTCGGCGCGACGGGCTCGCTCCCCGCCGACCTGCTCAGGTCCGTGGGCGGCTACGACCTCTCGCTCGCGCTGGGCGAGGACACCGATCTCGGCTACCGGCTCACCCAGGCGGGCGCGGTGTTCGTCCCCGACACCAGGGCGCTGGCCTGGCATCTGGGCAGCAGCACCGCCATGACACGCTCCGCCGAGGTCGCGCGCCACAACGCCCCGTTCATCGCCGACCGGATCCCCTACCGGCGGAACCTGCGCACGGACCCGGGCCGCCAGTGGCTGGTGCCGTACGTCGACGTTGTGGTGGACGCCCGGAACGCCTCGTTCGAGGACGTGCGCGCGAGCGTGGACGGGACGCTGGCGAGCACCCTGTCCGACATCCGCGTCACGGTGACCGGTCCGTGGTCGTCGCTCACCGGCGACCGCCGGGCGCCGCTGGACGATCCGCTCCTCGACCTGCGGCTGGTCCGCGGCCAGTACGCCCACGACAGCCGCGTCTCCTTCGCCGAGGCGGTTCCCGCGACCTCCGCGCCGGCGCCGTTCCGCCTCACCTGCCCGGCGGGCTGGGTCCCCGGGGCCGACACGCTCCGGTCCCTGGTGGAGCGTGCCGAAGAAGACGACGCCGGGCTGCTGCTCGTCGCCCTGGACGAGAACGACTCCGGTGTGGTGGCCGCCCGCCTGGAACGGACCGCCGCCGTGGCCCGGGCGGCGCTCGTGGCCCGCGAGGGCGAGTCGCCGGACGACGTGATCGCCGACCTGTACGGCGCGGAGTGGCTGGACGGCGAGTCCTGGAGGTTCCGCCCGGCCGCCCGGGCGTACCCGGCGTGGGCCTCGGACCGCAACCGCGAGGCCGCCCGCTGGCGTGCCGAGGCCGAGGCGCGGGGCAAGGAGGCCGAACGCGCCCGGCGGAAGGCCGACAAGCTCGCCGCCGAACTGGCGGAGCTCCGCGCGGCGGTGGCCAAGGGGCAGCGCGACGTGGCCCGCTGGCGGGGCAAGGCCGAGGAGCGCCGGCAGGAAGCGGTCGCCCTCCGGCGGGCGGCCCAGCGCTCCCTCCTGCGGCGGACCCGCAACCGGCTCGGCCGCCTCTGGAAGGGGTGACGCCTCAGCCTGTCTGCCGCCTCTGGAACGGTTGACGCCTCAGCTCACCGTCCGCCGCCCACCGCCTCGGCCATGGTCCTGACCACGGTGCCGCGGTTCTTCCTGGCCGCCAGCCAGTCGAGGAACTCGCCCAGCCGGTCCGGCGGGGTCGAGTAGAGGCCGCAGCCGTCGCAGACGCGGTGGAAGATCAGCGGGAGCAGCCCTCCCCCGGCCTTCTCCGCGTTCAGCACCAGTTGCTTCATCTGCCGGACCTCGGTGTCCTCCACGAACGAGGACGGCGCGCGGATCGCCCAGCGGTCCAGCGGGGGGACGGTCTCCGTGGCCGGGCAGTTCCGGCACGTCCACTGCCTCAGGCCCCAGGTGGTCCGGGCGGCGGCGTACCCGCACAGCCGGGCCGTCCTCGTGGCCTCGGCGTTCACCGCCCCGTACGGGTAGGCGAAGGTGGTGGCCCTGTGCCCCATCCGCATCAGCGCCTTGCGGTCGTCGCAGATCTGCGCGCGCAGCTCGTCCGGCGGCAGCTCGGTGAGCCGGGCGTGGTCCAGCGTGTGCCCGCCGATCTCGTGCCCGGACTTGGCGATCGCGGCCAGCTGGCGCCGGGTGAGCCTGTCGTCCTCACCGAGGTTCCCGCTGTTGACGTAGAACGTTCCGCGCATGCCCCGCTTGCCGAGCATCCGCGCCGCCAGGACGTGCGTGGCGTCCCCGTCGTCGAACGTGAGGGAGACGATCGTCTTCGGCGGCTTCGATTTCTGCGGTTTCTTCGGCTTTCCCGGCTTCGCTTCCGCCGCGGTGCCCGACGCGGCGCCCGCTGCGGTGTCCGACGCGAGGGCCGGTCCGCCGGACAGGAGGAGGGAGACGAGCAGGGCCGATGTCAGCGGGCCCAGAGCCGCGCGGGGGAGCTTCGCGGTCTTCACTGTGGGGCGTCCTTTCGGGTGAGGTAGGCGACCCAGACCGGCTCGCCGTCGTTCTCGCGCAGAACGTGCCTCTCCCAGCCCGCCACGGCCTCCGGCGGCGGCTGCTTGGTGAGGAGGGCGAAGACCCGTTCCGGTTCCGCCGCCGCCATCCGGCCGTCGAGCGAGTTCCCCGGGTCGGCGAGGTTGAGGGTGTCGCACCGGGCGACGAAGGCCACGGCGGGGTCGACGAGCTCGTCCACCAGCGTGCAGGGCGGCCGCACACCCAGCTCGGTCATGTCCTTGACCACCCCGGCGAGATAGCTCCGTCCCCGGTGCTGCTGGTAGGCGAGGTCGACCAGGAGGCTCACCTGGAAGGCGGTGTGCGCCAGCAGCGCCGCGGCGAGCAGTCCCGCCACCGGCCGCCGGAGGCGCCGGCCGGGCGGCCCGAGCAGGCACTCGGCGGCGGGGATGACCAGCAGCGCGTAGGCCGGCAGCAGGAACCGCGGCGCGCCGTAGTCGACCAGCAGCAGGTACGGCACCGCCACGCTGAACCCGGTGACGGCCGCCACGGCGGTGGCCGGGGTCCCGGGAGCGGCCCGCCGGGCGAGGACCGCGCCGGCGACGGCGAGGATCGGCAGGATCACCCACCACGCCGCCGGCCATGGATCCTCCGGGGGGATCAGGCACGGGCGGCAGAAGAGCGGGCCGTTCGCCGTCTTGAACTGGTGCAGGAATCCCGGAGCGAGCGATAGCCCGCCCTGCACCTCACCCGCCTGACGCCATCGCGACAGCGGGTCCCCGTAGGAGACGTACGCCTCGATCACCCAGGGGAGGAACCCCGCGGCCACCCCGGCCGACGTCACCGCGGCGGGTTTGACCCGGCGGCCGAGCAGGCTGACGGCCGCCAGCGGCAGGGCGAGCCAGAGGGCGTCGCCCGGCCGCAGCACCGCCACCGCGGCGACCGAGGCCCCGAGCCCCAGGTACGCCTTCGCGGAACCGTCCCTGAGCGCCAGCAGCAGGCAGCCGGTCGCCGCGGCGCAGCCGAAGGCCACGTAGAGGTTCGGCATGACCTGCGTGCCGTACAGGAGGGTGACCCACAGCCCGCCGAACAGTCCGGCGGACAGCAGCAGGACGCCCCTGCGGAGCAGGAAGGCCCAAGGGAGGAACGCCAGGAAGAACCCCAGGCCGGACAGGAGGGTCATCCAGAGGCGGATGGCGGCCGGATCCCTCGTGACGTAGGCGACCGGCGCCACCAGCCAGACGATCCCGCGGGCCCGGGGCGCGCTGAAGACGGCGTCGGGGACGCCGGGCGCGACCTGGCTGGTGTAGACCGCCTCGTCCCACTCCAGCGGCATGCCGTACGGCAGGACGACCAGCTGCGCCACCACGTAGACGGCGGCGGCGCAGGCGAGGAGGACGACCGGGCGGTCAGCCGGGCGGGATCGAGGGGGCGACACAGGAAGGCACCATACCTAGGGATATGCGACTTCTCTAAAACTTAGCTACAAGTTTCACAAACGCCGCATTACCCACCCATGCCGGTCTGAACTCCTCTTCCGCCGGAGTACAGACTCCCGCTTCCCCTGCGCGGAGGCCCACGGCGGTCCGGTCAGTCCCCGGCGGTCCGGTCAGTCCCTCCCCTGCCAGGTCGTCACGCACGCCTCGTTTCCCTCCGCGTCCGCGAGCACCCAGAAGGACGGGGCGTGCTCGTCGGACAGCAGGACGCCGCCGGCCTCCAGGGCGGCCCGGATGCGGTGGGGCGCCTCGTCGTGCGGGACGGAGATGTCGAAGTGGATGCGGTTGCGCTGCGGGCGCGGCGCGTCCATCTGCTGGAACCAGATCGCCGGGCCGTGCCGGAGGGGATCGACGAGCGGGTCCTCCGGGCCCGACGCGCCGGCCTCGTCGGCGTATCCCATCACCGCCTTCCAGAAGGGGCGGACGCGAGGGATGTCGATCGCGTCGATCGCGATCTCGACCAGCTGGACCGACCGGGGCCCCGCGCCCGCGACCTCGGGGTCGAGCCGCAGGCCGAGCTCCCGCACGGCCCCGGAGACCGCGCGGGCGAGCTCCACCTCCCCGGGGGTCACCATCGCCGCGTCGAGCGACTGCAGGGTCATCACCAGCCGGTCCGCGCGCACGTCCATCCAGAGGCTGCCGTCGGCGTCGCCACCCGCCGCCTCCGTCACACAGGCGGCGACCTCGACCGCCCGGCGCAGCGACGGCACCCGTACCGACGTCTGAAGCGCCCCCAGAACGTACCGCCAGCCCAGATCTCCGACGGCGTCGGAGATCTCCTGGCGGCTCAGCCGCCCACCGTTGTCCGGAACAACCGGAATATCTGCCATGCCGCCATGATCGCAGTAATCCCGCATCAGGCGGGCACGGCCGGGACCCCGACAGGCCGCGGGCACCGGGGCCACGCGGGAAGACCTGTCAGGGCCGCCGCCGTACGGGGTCGTCCTCTACGCGAGAAGTCCTCCTGTGCGAAGTCCTACGCCGCAGGGGG
Organism: Planobispora longispora; assembly: GCF_016863135.1. Classification (GTDB taxonomy): domain Bacteria; phylum Actinomycetota; class Actinomycetes; order Streptosporangiales; family Streptosporangiaceae; genus Planobispora; species Planobispora longispora. Next base: position 145,584 of record NZ_BOOH01000011.1, on the reverse strand, counting down.
TGCTACGAGGCGTCCTCGCCCTCGACGCGCATGACGCTCACCACGTCGCGCACGATGTCCAGCTCGCGCAGGCCCTCGATCGTCGCCGAGAGCGCGGCGTCGCTGGCCCGGTGGGTGACCAGGACGAGCTGGGCGTCGTCGCCGAGCCCCTCCTGGCGGACCGTCTGGATGGAGACGTCCTGCTTGGCGAACATCTCGGCGACCCGGGCGAGCACGCCCGGCTTGTCGGCCACGTCGAGGGAGACGTGGTAGCGGGTGACGGTCTCGCCCATCGGGTGGACGGTCAGGTCGGCGTAGGTGGACTCCTCCGGGCCGCACGTGCCGGCCAGGCGGTTGCGGGCCACGGCCACGATGTCGCCCAGCACCGCGCTGGCGGTCGGCGCGCCGCCGGCGCCCGCGCCGTAGAACATGAGCCGACCGGCGGACTCGGCCTCGACGAAGACCGCGTTGTAGGCCTCGCGGACCCCGGCGAGCGGGTGCGTCCTGGGGATCATCGCCGGGTGCACCCGGACGCCGAAGGAACGGCCGTCGTCCGAGCGCGCGCAGATCGCCAGCAGCTTGATGACGTAGCCCATCTCCCTGGCACTGGCCACGTTCGCCGCGCTGATCTCGGTGATGCCCTCGCGGTGCACGTCGGCGGCCGTCACCCGGCTGTGGAAGGCGATCCCGGCCAGGATCGCGGCCTTGGCCGCGGCGTCGAAGCCCTCGACGTCGGCCGTGGGGTCGGCCTCGGCGTACCCCAGCGCCTGGGCCTCCTCCAGCGCTTCGGAGAACGAGGCGCCGGAGGAGTCCATCTTGTCGAGGATGTAGTTCGTGGTGCCGTTGACGATGCCGAGGACACGGTGCACGTGGTCTCCGGCCAGGGACTCGCGCATCGGCCGGATCAGCGGGATCGCGCCCGCCACGGCCGCCTCGAAGTACAGGTCGACGGTGTTGTCCCGGGCCGCGGCGTGGATCGTCGCGCCGTCCTCGGCCAGCAGCGCCTTGTTGGCGGTGACGACCGACTTGCCGCTGTTCATCGCGGCGAGGATGAGCGAGCGGGCGGGCTCGATGCCGCCGATCACCTCGACGACGATGTCGACGTCGTCCCGGGTCACCAGGGCCTCGGCGTCGGTGGTGATCAGCAAGGGGTCCACCTCGACGCCCCGCACCCGGCCGGGACGGCGCACGGCCACGCCCGCCAGCTCCAGCGGGGCGCCGATCCGGGCGGCGAGGTCGCCGGCCTGCTCCCGCATCAGCCGGATCACCTGGGAGCCGACGACGCCGCAGCCGAGGAGCGCGACTTTCAGCGGTTTGCCTGCGGTCTGTTTCACAGCTGCCCTCTCAACAGGTCGTCCTCGGTCTCCCGCCGGACGATCACACGGGACACCCCCTCCTTGACCGCGACCACTGCGGGCTTGGGAAGGTAGTTGTAGTTGTTGGCGAGCGAGCGGCAGTAGGCGCCGGTGCCCGCGACGGCGATCAGGTCTCCGGGGGCCAGGTCCTCGGGGAGCCACAGGTCGCGGATGACCATGTCGCCGCTCTCGCAGTGCTTGCCGACCAGGCGCGAGAGCATCGGCCCGCCCTCGCTCTCGCGGGAGGCCAGGCGCGCGGTGTAGTCGGCGCCGTACAGGGCGGTCCGGATGTTGTCGCTCATGCCGCCGTCGACGCTGACGTAGGTGCGCAGGCCCTCGACGTCCTTGATCGTGCCGACCTCGTAGAGCGTCACGCCCGCCGTCCCGGCGATGGACCGGCCCGGCTCGACGGTGAGCGTGGGGACCGGCAGGCCCGCGGACCGGGCCACCTTGGCGACGATCTCGCGCAGGCTGTCGGCGATCTCCTTGACGTCGAGCGTCTCGTCGCCCTCGACGTAGGCGATGCCGTACCCGCCGCCGAGGTCCAGCTCGGGCAGGACGACGCCGTGCTCCTCCTTGATCTGCACCAGGAGCTTGGCCAGGCGGCTCGCGGCCACCTCGAACCCGGCGGTGTCGGTGATCTGCGAACCGATGTGGGAGTGCAGGCCCACCAGTTCCAGCTGGGGCAGGGCGAGGATGCGGCGGGCGGCCTCGGCCGCGGCGCCGCTGTTCAGGGAGAGGCCGAACTTCTGGTCGTCGTGGGCGGTGGCGATGAACTCGTGGGTGTGGGCCTCCACGCCCACGGTCACCCGGATCATGACCTTCGGCCGCCTGCCGTGCTTGTCGGCCAGGAAGCCGAGCCGGGCGATCTCCTCGAAGGAGTCGACCACGATGTGCCCGACGCCCGCCTCGACGGCCCGCTCCAGCTCCGCGAGCGACTTGTTGTTGCCGTGCATGGTGATGCGCTCGGGCGGGAACCCGACGCTCAGCGCGACGGCGAGCTCGCCGGCGCTGCACACGTCGAGGCCGAGGCCCTCCTGCATGATCCAGCGGGCGACCTCGCGGCAGAGGAACGCCTTGCCCGCGTAGTGGACCTCGCCGTCGGTGAAGGCGGCCCGGTAGTCGCGGCAGCGGGAGCGGAAGTCCTCCTCGTCCACCACGTAGAGCGGCGTGCCGTACTCGGCGACCAGGTCTCTGACGTCGACGCCGCCGATCGTGACGGCGCCGCCGGAGCGGGCCGACGTTCGCGGCCAGATCGCCGGGTCGAGGACGTTCAGGTCGGCGGGTGCGTGCGGAGGCCGGTCCTCGGGCAGCACTTCGGCGTGCCGGTCACCGGCGGGGTGGACGAATCGACTCACCCAAAGGAGGCTATCGGAACCGCTGATCCCCGTGGGACCGGTGACCACCTGGCGAGACAGGATCATCCGAGAACACGCGAACTTTTCACGATTTGCACAGGGTGCGCCGTATATTTTGGCGCCATATGAGCATCTGACGGCGGAGGATGGGCGAGAACCCCCGGAAGCCATGGGCGGCGGGGAGACTTCCCCCTCCGCGCTAGGAGACCTCCCCCTCCGGGGCCTTCCAGGTGTTGCAGGCCCCGACCGTGCCCTCCCTCTGCCCGCGCAACATCCACAGGGCGCCGCTCCGCGACGAGCCGTGGGAGGCACGCTGCTCGGCGGCGTCCTCCTCCGTCGCGTCCGTCTCCGTCCCATGGGCCAGCGACCGGCGCAGGTCGTTGAGGAGGTACGGCTGGACGTCGCGGAGCGCCGCGGCGGCCAGGCAGTCGGCCTGCAGCTCCAGCCTCCGGGACCACGCCTCGTCGAAGACCTCCGACCCGTCCTGGGCGGAGATGCCGACGATCGCCTGGACGTGGTGGGCGTACTCGTGGGCGAGGGTGAACATCACCGGGAAGACCTCGCCGTCCCCGGAGCCGTCATCGGAGCCGTCATCGGAGCCGTCGCCGGAGCCGTCATCGGGGCCGCCCTCGACGAGGACGTTGACGACCGCCTCCCCGCCGCAGTAGATCCCGGCCCAGTCGAAGTCCTCGGTCCCGCAGGCCGCCTCCTCGGGGGAGCCGACCAGCCGCACCTCCGCGGGTTCCTCGTAGTCGACCCCGGCCGGCTCCAGCACGGCCTCCCACATGCGGTCCAGGCAGCGCGCCAGCGCGGTCAGCGTCGCGTCGGCGTCGGCGTCGAGTTCCTCCGGCAGACCCTCGCACCGGCCGCCGACCGGCCCGCTCTCGCTGTGGAAGCTGTGGGTCGCCACGGCCGACCGGGCGGACCCGGGGGCCGTGCCGAGCAGGTTCTGCAGGTCGCCGCGGAGGTAGACCGTCCCGCCGACGACGACGGCGAAGACGAGCATGACCGGGAGGATCCGCCGGACCGCGCCCCTGCGCCGGCCCCCTCCGGGGGACCAGTCCCGCGGACCGCTCACTGACCCTCCCACCGCCACATTCCAGGTAATTCATCCCAATCTACCGTCGCGTGAACCCCTTCAGCCCTTCCCGGCCTCCCGCACACCTCCACCGGCTCGCGGTCCGGCACGTCGTCGCGCCACTCCGCGACGGTGAGCGTCCGGCCGGCCCGCGCGCAGACCGTCTCCGCGGCTACGGGCGTCCAGCCCCGTAGTATTCCGAGCGATAATACCCCGAGGTTATACTGACCATTTCGATATCCCTTCCCGTGCGCGGGGCGTGAATCATCTTCCCCGAGCCCACATATATGCCGACGTGCCCAAGATCAGAAAAGAAGACCAGATCCCCTGGCCGAAGTCCGCCGTATCTCACCCTGCGAGTGACCGAGTACTGTGCGCCGATAGTTCTCGGCAGTGTCACCCCTCCTGCAGCCCATGCCTTCTTGGTCAACCCCGACGCATCAAAACAGGAGGGACCTGTGCCGCCGTAACAGTATTCCTTACCGATCTGATCGTAAGCGTAGTCAAGCGCTGCCTGAGGACCTGCGCTCGAAATCACGGCCGCGGTCGCCGCATGCGCGGGAATGGTTGACGCCGCCGAGAGCCCGACGACAAACGCAATTACGGCGAATCGCTGGAAGCGCATTCTTCCTCCTTGACGGGACGGGTGGACGCCGGTCGTCCAATATCTTTTCGGAAGATTACAGCCGGCATATGACCACCGCAAGGAAGGCCGAAAAATTCAATTGCAATTCATGGACTGGACGACGAAACCACCTGGATAATCCAGCCGCGCTTACAGCTCGCTTCAACATGCTCTTCCGGGTTTACCCGCACACCTCGGCACGCTGGATTTCCGGGAGATGACGCTGCTGTTCCTGCGGGGTCATGGCCCGACCGGCCCGCGCGCAGACCGCTGCCGCGGCCTGTTCGCCGTCCAAGGGATGCCCCCGTACGACGCCCTCCGGTGTCGCGCTGTACAGCGTTCTGCCGTCCGCGCTGAACGCCATCGAGGCGGTCGCGCCGAAGCCGTACTCCATCAAGCCGTCGAACACGACCCCCAGAGGCTGTCTGCTCGGCACGTCCCACAGCCGGATCCGGTCACCGAACTCGTATGAGGCAAGTGTGCGCCCGTCGGGCGACCAGACCAGAAACTCGCTCTCGCCCGCGGTGGGAAGATCTCCGACAGCAGAGGTGAGGCCGGCATCCCACAGCGAGATCCGGCCGGATCCGCTGAAGGCCGCGAGCCCTCCGTCGGGGCGGAAGGCGTACGGGCTCGAGAGGCTGCCCAATCCTTCGGGCTGCGGACGCCGGGCGCCGTTCGCCAGATCGAGAAGTTCGGGGACGGGACCGGTCACGAGAAGCTTCCCGTCGGGACGGAAGGTCATGGCGCCTCCGCTCCTCACATCGGCGGCGGTGACGGAGCCGGTTTTGAGGCTTCTCAACTCCACGGGCAGCGTGCCGTCCAGCCCGGTGGGCGACACCGCCAGCGTGCCGCCGTCCGGGCTGAAGGCCACGCCGTCGACACCCGTCGCCCGCCTGTCGGAGACCTCGAAGAGAACGAGCATCCTGCCGGAGACGGCGTCGACGACCCTCACATGTCTGCCCGCCGTGTTCGCGGCGGCGACACGCCTGCCGTCCGCGCTGAAGGCGAGTACGTTGGCCCTCCCTCTGACGGGTGCCGCGATCTGCCGATCGTCGCGGACGTCCCAGAGCCGCGTGCCGGAATCCGTGCCGATCGCGAGGATCCGTCCGTCCGGCCCCAGCAGCCCTATATTGCCCGGCGCGCCTGCGGTCACGGACTCGTCGAACAGGTACGAGATGTCGAGCGTGTAGATTCTTCCACCGTCTGTGATCACTCGTAGCGCCCGATCGGCTTCGTCGATGCGGAGGCCGTCGGGCAATTCGCGCAATTTCCGTTCCATGACGACGTGCGCGTCGGAGCGCCGGCGCACGACCAGTTCCCCGAGATTGCTCCAGTGCGCCAGGAACCGGGTGCTGAAGGCGAGCCATGCGGTGGCCTCACCCGAGTACTGCGCGACCAATTCACCGGAGGGCACTCTCCTGACAAGCAGCCGTGTCTCGTCCGACACGGTCGTGATCAGCACGAGGATCCGGCCATCGCTGCTGAACTCCGCTCTTTCGAAATCCTCTTTCAGAGGGAGCCAGGGGGCGTGGAGGCGCTTCCGCCCGCGCAGATCCCACAGTTCGGCTCTGCCTTCTCCCGTGGTGAACACGATTCCCATGCTGTGGTCCGTGTTCACCACGTCCAAACCGGCACCCGACCCTGCCTGGAGGCGCGTACGGCTTGCCAGGTCCCACCATCGGGTCGCGTAGATGCTCTCGGGCACGGCCAAGAGCCGTCCAGAGCGATCGAAGACCATGTCGTCCGGTTGAGCCTCCTCGGCTCCCACCGCGAATCCTCCGCCGGTGGGCCTGCCTGTGGAGACGTCCCACAGCCGCACGTCGCGGTCGTCCTGGAGCGCCAGTGTTCTGAGATCGGGACTGAGCGCCGCCTTTCTGACTGTCGTGCTCACGCCGGCGAAGGCACGAATCTGGTTGTGTGTCCGTACGTCCCAGAGCCGCACCCGACCGTTCAGGACCGCCGCGAGCGTGCCACCGTCCTGGCTGAGGGCGTAGACCGTGTCCGGACTGGCATGCGGGTCCGCGAACGAGTCGACCACGGGCTGGGACAGGGATTCGTACAACGCCCCGCGGGTCTCGGGCAGCGAGGGGGCCAGGCGGTAGGCCGCCACGCTCAGCAGCATCGACCGCCGGGGGTCGGTCTCGCGCAGGCCCGCCGCGCGCAGCGCGAGCGATCGGGCGGTCGCCTCGTCGCGCTGGCGGTCGGAGATCCCGCGCCGGTACTCGGCCAGCCCGAGCGCCCCCAGCGCCGCGACCAGCAGGACGGCGAGCGCGGCGGCCAGCAGGGCGCGGCGCCGGGACCGGCTCCGCGCCTGCCCGGCCGCCGCGTCGAGGAACGCGCGCTCCAGGTCGAGCAGCGTGATGTCCCTGCGCTCCGTGGCGGCCCACCGCAGCGTCCTGTCGAGGTTGGAGCCGTGCAGCAGGTCACCGGGCTTGCGGCCGTGGTCGTCCCAGAACCGGGCGGCCTCGGTCAGCCGCCGGTGGACGGGGAGGCCCTGGCGGTTGTCCGCCACCCACTGCCGCAGCCGCGGCCAGGCGTTGATCAGGGCGGGTCTGGCCAGCGTGTACGCCGACTCCTCCGCGGTGACCAGCCCCGCCGCGCCGTACAGGGCGAGCAGGGAGTCCACGGCCTCGGCGCCGGCGAGTTCCTCCCGGGGCACCTGCCTGATCGTGTCGTCGTCGCCGACCATCCGCAGGAAGACGTCGGGCGCGACCGCCCGTTCGTCCTCGGAGAGCTCCTCGAAGAGCTCCTCGGCGATGGCGCCCAGGTCGGGGTCCGCGGTCCCGGCGAGCGGGGCGGCGGCGTTCCCGCCCTCGTCCAGCAGCCGGTCGCCCTCCACGTCGCCGAGCAGGGCGAGCAGGAGGTCCCTGGCCGCGGGCCGGTCGGCGGGGTCGCGTGCGAGCGCCGCCGTCACGAGGGCGGCCAGGGGTTCCGTCAGGCCGCCCACGTCGGGACGGAGGTCGAGCACGGCGGTCATGAGGGCGGCGGGATCCTCGCCCTGCACGGCGTCTCGCCCCGAGGCGGCGAACAGCACCACCAGTCCCCACGCCCAGACGTCGGCGGCGGCCGTGGCGCCGCGGCCCGCCAGGACCTCGGGCGCCATGTAGGCGGGCGTCCCCATGATCGGTCCCGTCGTGGTGGGGCCGGTCTCCCGCGCGACGCCGAAGTCGATGACCCGCGGCCCGTCGGAGCTGAGGATGATGTTGTCGGGTTTCAGGTCGCGGTGCACCACCTCGGCCTGGTGGATGGCGGTCAGCGCGGTGGCGGCCCCGATCGCCAGCCGCAGCAGCGCGTCATCCCGGTACGGCCCCGCCTCGGCGATCACCTGCCGCAGGTTGGGGCCGGGGACGTACTCGCTGACGATGTACGGCCGGGCGACGTCGGTCCTGACCTCGATGATCCTGGCCGTGCAGAACGAGGCCACCCGCTGGGCGGCCGCCGCCTCCCTGGCCAGCCGGGCCCTGGACGCGGGATCGTCGACCCTGGGCACCTTGACCGCGACGCGCTCGCCCGCCTCGCCGTACGCCTCGTAGACCACGCCCTGGCCGCCGGAGCCGAGCCGCCCGGCCAGCCAGTACCGTCCCAACCGGTACGGGTCAGAAGGAGTGAGAGCATCCATCAAATATGGAATTCTGGCGCATTAAATCGTCATTTGCTGATGAATAAAGGATCCGAAGTGGAATTTCGCATCATGGGGCCTCTTGAGGTGCGGGACGGCACACGGGATCGCACCCCCACCGCGCCCAAGCACAGGGACTTGCTGGCGATATTCGTGCTGAACGCCCGGCGGCCGCTGACCGTGGAGCGATTACGCGCGCTGCTGTGGCCGCACGAGGAGGGCGAGCGCTCCGACTCCCTCGTGCGGGGTTACATCGGCCAGCTCAGGCGGCTGATCGGCAAAGACGTGATCACCACGGTCGCGGGAACCTACACGCTGGCCGTCGGGGAGGACCAGCTCGACCTCGACCGCTTCAGGCGGCTGGTGGCCCGCGGAGAGCGCGACGACCTGCTCGAAGCCCTCGCCCTGTGGCGGGGCCCCGTGCTGGCGGACGTGGACCCCGAGGGCCTGCGCTGGGTGGAGACCGGACGGCTGCGCGAGGAGCTGGAGGAGCTGCGCCTGCTGGCCCTCGACCGCCGCATCGGCCTCGACCTGGACGCGGGCCGGCACCGTGAGGTCCTGGCCGAGCTGCGGCAGCTGGTGACGCGCCATCCTTCCTGGCAGCGCTTCCGCGGCCAGTACATGCTCGCGCTCTACCGCAGCGGCCGCCGCGTGGACGCCCTGACCGCCTACTCGGCGCTCCGCGACGAGCTCGACGACGGGCACGCCATCGAGCCCGATCCCGAGATCCAGCTCCTCTACCACCGGATGCTCCACGACGACGTCTCCCTGCACGTCTCGGCGGGCCCGCCGGTGCTCCTCCCCCACGACGTGGCGCACTTCACCGACCGGCAGGACCTGGTCGACCGGGTGATCGGCGGCCACGTCGTCGTCCACGGCCCCGCGGGCGTGGGCAAGTCGGCGCTCGCCGTCCACGCCACGTGGCGCCGCCGGGAGTCCTTCCCGGACGGAATCCTGTACGCGGACCTGCGCGAGGCGTCCTCCCCCGCGGCCGTGCTGGAGGACTTCCTGCGCTGGCTGGGCTGCCCGGCCCAGGCCGTGCCCGCCACCGCCGAGCAGCGGGAGCGGCTGCTGCGCACGTACGCGGCCAACCGGCGGCTGCTCGTTCTGCTCGACAACGCCTCCGACGAGGGCCAGGTACGGCCGCTGCTGACGGCCTGCCCCACGGTGGTGACGAGCCGGTCCGCGCTCGGCGGGCTGACCGGTGCGGCCCGCGTGCCGGTGGGCGTGCTCGACGACGACGCCGCGGCGGAGCTGCTGGTCAAGCTGATCGGCCCCGACCGCGGCGACGTATCGGAACTTGTCAGGATCTGCGATGGCCTCCCCATCGCGCTGCGCATCGTCGGCTCCTGGCTGGCCGCCCGGCCCGACTGGACCGTCGGCTACCTGGTCCGGCTGCTGGAGGACGAGCGCAGCCGCCTCGACCGGCTGAACGTCGGCGACCAGGCGCTGCGGAGCGTGTTCTCCATCGGCTACGACGGGCTGCCGGAGAAGGCCCGCCGCAGCCTGCGGGCGCTCGGCGCCCTGCCCGGGAACGACTTCGCCGAATGGGCGGCCGCGCGCTGCGGCGGCGAGGCCGAGACGCTGGTGGAGGCCGGCCTGCTGGAGAGGCACGTCATCGACGTCGCGGGTCAGGCCCGCTACCGGATGCACCCCCTGACCCGGCTGTTCGCCCGCGGCCTCCTGGGCGAGGGGGAGATCCGCGACGTCCTCGCCGACCTGGCCGCCGCGGCCGTGGTCCGGGTCCGGTCCTCCCGTTTCCCCCTGATCTCCGGTGATCTGCGGGAGGCGTCCGCCACCAGGGACATCCGCGAGTCGGTCGAGTGGCTGCGGGCCGAGCGGGCGTTCCTGGTCGGCCTGACCGCCGAGCTCCACCGGGCCGGGCTCGACGACGAGTGCCGGCGGCTCGCGCACCTGCTCGTGCCGTTCCTCGACCGCCACCGCTTCCTCGACGACTGGCGGCAGGTGACCGAGCTCGCGCTGCTGGCGGCCCGCCGCGCGGGAGACCTCCGGGGCGAGGCCCTCATCCTGCGCGACCAGGGGGACCTGCACCGCGCGGAGCGGCGCTGGGACCTCGCGCACGACCGGCTCAGGCTCGCGCTGGGCGTGTTCCTGCGGGAAGGCGACGGCGACAACGTGACGCGGACCAGGCGCAGGCTCGGCCAGGTCCAGTTCGAGCTCGGCGACGCCGCCAGAGCCGAGCGCACCCTCACCGCCTGCCTCGGCTCCGCCGGCAACCCCCGCGACGCCGCGGAGACGCTCCACGCCCTGGGCGCCGTGCTGGGACGCACCGGACGCCCGGACGAGGCCGTCGGCCGGCTGACCGAGTCCGCCGGACTCTTCGCCGGCCTGGCCGACCGGCACCGCCAGGCCGACGCGCTGCTGGAGCTGGCCGGCGTACGGCTGGCGCAGCGCCTGGCCGCCGACGCCCGGCAGGCGGCGGAGCAGGCGCGGGGCATCGCCGTACGCCTGGGCGACCGGCTGCTCGACGCCCGCGCTCTCCTGGCGCTCGCGCGCGTCAACCTCGCCGAGGGCGCCCCGGACCGGGCGCGCGCCCTGGCGGGGGAGGCGATGAGGACCTTCGACGAGATCGGCGACGACCGCGGCAGGGACGAGGCGCTCGACCTGCTGGCGCGGGCCTGACGGATCCTCAACATTTCCTCAACGCGCCCCGCCCTACCTTCCTGTCAGCAAGACCGGCGGAGACCACCGGACGCCCTCGCGAACGGCGGCACCGGCGGCGCGGGACTTCAGACGGAGACCTCCCGCGGCGACCGGGCCACGGCGCCGGCCTCGACGGACGACAAGAAGGAGAACCGCACATGGGACCCACCAAGAAGCTGGCCGCGGCCGTGCTGACCGCCGCCGTCATGAGCGCCGGGGCGCCGGTCGCGGCGCACGCGGCCACGGCGGGACCGTCCGTACGCGTCGCGACGGCGGAGGCGGCGTTCACCGCCGCCGTCGCCGCCGTGAACATGACGGGCCCGGCGACACTGGCGGAGACCGCCGGCCGGAACCCGTGCAAGAAGGTGAAGAACTGGAAGATGCGGATGGCCTGCGAGGCCGTGAAGCGCGCCGGCGGCATGTGGGCTCTCCAGAAGCTGGAGGACGCCGCCCGCAAGGGCTGGAACGATTTCTCCAGGACCTTCGAGAGCCTCCCCTGGGTGATCTACAAGCTGCTCAAGAAGTACAAGAAGGGTCTCTACTGCATCTGGTCCCCCTTCTGCTAGGCCGATCCGGGTGACGTGAGCCCGCCCGCCCCCGGCGCCGGAACACGGCGCCGGGGGCGGTCCCGTCACATCCGGGCGGGCGCCTGCAGGCCGAGCGCTCCCAGCACCTCGGCCAGCACGTCTCGCACGGCCCGCGCCAGCCGCACCCGCGCCCCGTGCAGCGCCGACGGCGCCTCGTCGCCCGCCGGCAGCGCCGGGGCCCGCTCGAAGGCGTCGTGGTAGGCCAGCGCCAGCTGCTCGGCGTAGGCCGCCCAGCCCGGGTCGCGGCTCGCCCGCCGGCCCGGCAGCTCCGCCAGGAGCCTGAGCACCGCCCGGTCCCGGGCGCCGGACAGCGCCCGCGGGCGGAACTCCCCCGGCACGCCCAGCTCGGCCGCCCAGCGCTGGACGGCCGCCGCCCGGACGTGCGCGTAGCCGACGACGAAGCCCGGGTTGTCCCAGGTCCCCGGGGAGAACGCCCACGGCGCCTCTGCGGGTCTCCCCTGCCGCCCGGTCCGGGCCGTACGGCCTCCCGCGCCCGCCGCACCGCCGTGACCCGCCGCCTCCCCGTGGCCGGGAGGGCCGATCTCCTCCAGCAGTTCCCCGGGAACGGCCGCCACGATCTCCAGGAAGCCGTCGGCCCGCACCCGCACGGCCGCCACGCCGGGCAGCGCGCGCACCCGCGCCGCCAGCTCCTGCGGCGGCTCACCCCGGCGCAGCGCGGCCGGGGACACGTAGAGCGCCTCGTCCTCCCACGTCCCCCGCGGGGTGGGCGGCGTCCCGAGGATCTCGCCGAGGCGGCCGGGGGTCACAGGGCACGGCCCTAGACGAAGGCGTGCGGCTCGGCCGGGCCGTACTCGACGAGCTGGGACGAGCCGAGCAGCGCGCCGTCGTGGTCGCGGCGGCTGACGTATCCGTACCGGTCGGCCGAGAAGACCTTGATCCCGTCGGCCCGGCACTGCCGCATCAGCACCTCGTCCCAGCCCTCGGAGACGTCGGCGAAGCCGATCGAGCGCAGCACGGTCCTGCGGGCCAGGAGGGTGGCTCCGGCCACGTCGGGGACGTAGGAGTACTCGGCGGAGGGGTGGCGCAGCACGGTCGCGGAGACGTCCCGCAGATGCGCGTAGTAGGCGGCCTTGCCCACGATGTCGGCGATGCTGAACAGGAACGGCCGGGCCAGGTCGGTCAGGTAGTGCTCGCCGTAGGCGTCCCTGGCGTCCATGACCGCCACCAGGTCGCCCTCGCACAGGTCCAGCGCCCGGTTGAGCGCGCTGCCCAGGGAGAGCTCCGGGTCGGTGCGGCGGACCACGACGTCCACCCGGTCGGGCATCGCGGCGCGCGCCCTGTCCCCGGCGTCGGGAGCGTCCGACAGCAGCACCAGCTGCACGACGCCCTTCTGCGGCGCGACCTGGGCCAGCGTGTGGTCGAGATCGCCCCGGTCGATCATGATCACCGAGATGTCCAGCGTCGCGCGGGCGCTGGGCAGGCCGACCGCGTCCAGCAGCTCGTCGACCTTCTGCGTCATCGTGCCGGAGGCGTACGCCTGCCGGAGGGCCGCATGGGCCCGGCGCTCGTCGGGCTCGGCCCCGATCGGGGTGCCGCAGGCGGCCAGCTCCGCCATCCGCCAGGGCTCGGTCCCGGGCGGGCAGTCCACGGCCCTGGGCCAGCGGTAGGAGGTGAGGACGTCCGGATACGACAGGTGCCCCGGGAGCAGCTCCTCCAGGGTGAGCACCCGGTCGAACCGGTCCCCGGACAGCGGCAGGGGGTTGTGCACGCGCGGCTGGATCGCGAGGGGCAGCAGCCCCAGGGACGGCTCGCGGCGGCCCGCCCCCGGGTCGGTCCCCGCGGACGCCAGCGCGGCGCCCCACGCGCCGACCGTCGCGGGCAGCGCGGTGACGATGTGCTCGAACAGCGCGGCGGCCGGGGCGAAGTCCGCGACCTCGCCGCGGGTGTGCCAGAAGACGGTGCGGATGCCCCGCTCGGCGCACCAGGCCAGCAGGGGGCGCAGGCCCTCGCCGCGTCCTCGCAGCTCCTCGGCCCACGGCCCGCCGGTGACCGACTCGACCAGCAGCAGGTGCGGCACCTCGGCCGCGAGCACGCGGTCGAAGTCCCTCGGAGTGAACCCCGTGGTCTGCCGCCACTCGTAGCGCAGCAGCGCCTCGGCGTGCGGCTCGGCGACGACCGCCGCGGTCAGGTGCGGGCGGGTGTTCGGGCCGGTGGGCACGCGGAAGGGCTTGAGCTTGACGGACTTCCCGCCGATCGTCCGGGTGGTCGCGGTGGCCTGGAAGGCCGCCCCGGGCGCCTGCCTGGCCTCGCTCTTCGGCTCCGGGACGGGCTGGCGCCTGGGCGCGGCCGGACGCTTGGCGGGCTTGGCGGCGCCGCGCAGGCCGCGCGCCAGCCGGACCGGGTTGCTCTTGCCCGTCTTGATCGCGTCACCGATCCGGGACCAGCGCGCCATCTGCACCGACGAGAGCTTCCACCGGGCGACCTCGGCCTGGTAACGCTGCTCGGCCAGGTCCTGGCGGAGCTTGCCCTCGACCGCCTCGGCCGCCTCCAGCCGGCTCTCGGCCTCCTTGAGCCGCTCCTGGAGGACGCGCGCCTCCTCGGCGCCGCGCTCGGCCTCGGCGGCCCTCGCCTGTGCCGCGTCGAGCAGCCTGGCCAGTTCGGCGGCCCGCTCCGCCTGGGCCATGGCCTCCCGCAGCGCCTGCCGCGTGCTCTCGAGTTGCTCGCCCGCCACGTCGTCCTCCGATTGTCCTGAGCCGCGCAAAGGATACCCTTTGGGCAATCGCGACACGGAGGAGTCAGCACGGTGCAGTGGCCGACGTTCAATGTGAGGCCGTACGTCTGCGGCGGCATCGGCCGGCTCGACGAGGCCGTCCTGGCGGTGCTGTGCGAGGCCGGTCCCCGGGTGCGGCCCGCGCTGCGGGCTCCGGGCGCGGCGCTGTTCAGCTCGTCGCCGCTGCCGCCGTACGCCAAGGGCCCGGGCCGGGGTCCCGGCGCGGACCTCGTCGGGAACGCCGCCCGGGACACCGGGATGTGGGCGTTCTCCTGGGGGGAGCGCCGGCCGGCCGGGATGGACGCCCGGACGCCGTGGATCACGGTGGCGGAGACCTACGAGACGCCGGGCCTGATCGACGACGGCGACCGGATCACGCTCCACACCGGGGGGCTCGGCCTGGTGGACGTCTACTACCTGGTCCGGGACGACGCGGTCTATTTCTCCTCGCTGCTGGAGCCGCTGCTCTCCCTCGCGCGCGAGCCGTACGAGATCAACTGGGACGCCTGGGCCTCGATCGTCCAGCTCACTTTCCCGCTCCGTGACGACACGCCGTACACGCAGGTCAGACGGCTGGCCGGGGCGAGCGCGCTGGTCTGGGACAAGCGGGCGGAGCGGCTCTCGACCGACCGGCGGCTCCCGCGCTGGCTGCGTGAGGAGCCGATCGAGGCCGGGCGGAGCGCCGGGGAGATCCTGGAGATCCTGCACGAGGCCTACAAGGAGCTCGACGGGCGCCCGCTGCTGGTGCCGGTCAGCGGCGGCTACGACTCGCGGCTGCTGTGCTCGGTGGCCGTGGCCCGGGGCGCGGACGTCGAGTCGTGGACGACCAGCCCGGACGACGGCACCGACACCGACATCGCCTTCGCCGAGGCGATCACCCGCGAGCTCGGGGTGCGGCACCGTGTGATCGGCCAGGACCCGGCCGCCTATCCCGCCGACGCCCTGGCCGTCGCCCGCCGCCTGGAGTTCCTGACCCCGCACCACGCCTGGTACGCCCCGTTCGCCCGCGAGGTGCACCAGGCCGGGCGGACCCTGGTGGACGGCCTGGCCGGCGGGCCGCTGCTGAAGAACTTCATGGTCAGCGGGGCCGCCCTGACCGCCTCCACGCAGGCCGAGCGGAAGGCCGCGCTGCTCGGCTCGCTCGCCCTGGGCGCCCCGTCGGCCCCGTTCCTGTCGGAGCGGGCGGAAGAGTGGATCACTTCGTCGGTGCGTGCGGCCTTCGCCCAGGCGACCTCCATGCTCAACGGTCACCGGGCCGAGCTGCCGCTGTCGGTCCTGCACACCCGCACCGCCCGGGGCATCGCCCGATCCGCGGTCAACCTGGTCGGTCCCGAGGTGTCGTTCGCGGCCCCGTTCATGCACCCCGACTTCTTCGACGCCGCGCTCTCGGTGGGGGTGGCCCGCAAGGACGGCGGGAAGTTCTACCGCGAGGTCCTGCACACGGCCAACCCGCGCGTGGCGGCGCTCCCCTCGACCAACGTGGTCAAGCAGCCGCTCCAGCGGGTCCCGCTCCGCTCGGCCGCCGCGCCCGCCCGCGCCTACGGGCACGCGATGCTGACCCGGGTCGCGGAGACGGTGCCGTCGCTGCTGTCGGAGCAGCTGCACGCGGTGGTCGCCGAGGGACCGGACGCGCTGGCCCGCTTCAACGGCTGGAACGACCGGTTCTGGGTGCGGAGCCTGGTTCTGTTCGGCGCCTGGCTGGGCGACTACGCCGACCGCCTGCCGGACCTCACCCCGCCCTGGGACTGACCGCCTGGGCGACGCCGAAGCAGCGCGCCCCGGCCCAGCAGATGACCGCGGCCACGGCCACGAGCAGGATCCGGTGGTCGACGACCGTCACCAGAACCGCGCCGGCCGCGATCGAGGCGAGCTGGAGGGCGCCGGTCAGCGCGTCGAAGGCGGTGGACACCCGGCCGAGGACGTGGCCGGGGCTGCGGCGCTGCTTCAGGGTCCGCACCGCGATCCCCGCCGCCGTCAGGCCGCCGCCCGAGACGAGCATCGCCGCCGCCAGCGTCACGTCGGCGGAGAGCAGCCACAGGGCGACCGCCAGGCCGTGCAGCCCGATCCCCGCGCCGATCACCGGCAGCTCGCCCCAGCGCCGGACGGCCGGGGCCGCGAGCGTCCCGCCGGCGACCGCGCCGATCCCCATCGCGGTCGAGGTGAAGGCGGTGAACTCGGGAGGACGGCCGGCGGCCTGGATGACGGCGAAGATGAGCGACTCGGTCGCCCCCGCCGCCGCGGACATCAGGCAGAAGGAGCCGACCGCCCGCCTGATTCCCGGCTCACCGGCGATGTGCCGGGCTCCGGCCAGGAGCTCGGCCCGCAGGCGGGACCGCTCCGGCCGCCCGGCGGGCTCCGGCCGCGGGGGCCCGGCAGGCCCGTCCCGGGGAGGCGCAGCGGGCCCGTGCCGGGGAGGCGCGGCGGGCGGCCCGGGAGGAAGCGCGGCGGGCGGCCCGGGAGGAAGCGCGGCGAAGGCCAGGGCCGCGGCCACGAAGGTGGCCGCGTCCAGCAGAACCGCCGCCCACAGGCCGAACCCGGTGTAGACGGCGACCCCGAGCAGGGGGCCGACCAGGCGGAGCCCCTGACGGGTGACCTGCAGGACGCTGTTGGCGTCGACGAGCAACCGCTCCGGCAACATGCTCTTCAGCAGGCCGTTGAGCGCTCCGAAGACGGCGGTGTAGGAGCATCCCATCGCCGCCGAGGCCAGATAGGCCAGCCAGACCGTGTCGGGACCGGACACCGCGGCCAGCGGCATGATCCCCGCCGCCGACGCCAGGCACGCCCCGACGAGGAACCTCCGGCGGTCGAAGCGGTCGATCACCCAGCCGAACAGCGGGGAGACGCACAGCGGCAGAGTGAAGAAGAGAAGGGTCAGCCCCGCCGCCCCGTCGGACCCGGTGAGCTTCTTGGCCAGGATGGCGGGGATCAGCAGCAGGGACGCGTCGCCCAGCAGGCTCGTCGCCATCGCGGCGTACACCAGGCGGAAGTCCCGCCGGCGCAGGACCGTCAGCATCACCGCATCACCGCATCACCTCTTCACCGGGCTCCGGCGAGCAGCCGGGCGGCCCTCCCGGTCGGCAGCACCGGTACGGCGTTGTGCACCATCGCGAACGTGTCCAGGCCCGGGACCACCACCGTCACCACCGGGAAACCGGGGCCGCTGGGATTCCACCGGAAGGAGTACGCCGTGAAACCGGCCCGCTCCAGCCTCTCCAGGACCGCGGCGAGCCGCCGCCGCACGCCCGGTTCCCCCGTCCGCTCCGCCCGTCCGGGCAGTCGCCCCCCACGGGAGAGGCGGTCCGCCAGCCCGGCCGGGTCGGCCCTGGCGCACCGTTCCAGCAACGGCCACCGCCGCAGGTAGGCGAGACGGTTGCCGAGAGTGCGATCCACCCCGAGTGACATGTTGAATTCCGACTGGACCACTTCGGTGAGCGCGCGTTCCAGCGCGTATTCGGCGTCCAGGGAGGCGCCGGAGCCCAGCACGCCGGGATGGCGCGCGCGGGGCGGCAGCGCGCAGTAGGCGGGGATTTCCAGATCCGATGTCATGTCGATGAGCAGCGGCGGGCCGCCGAAGCGGTCCGTCGCGTATTCGTAGAGCCGGGATATGTCCGCCGGAAGGTCCGCGGGATCGACTCCCGACGGCCGGTACGTGTCATTGACGTACCAGTTCAGCAGGGCGTGCGAGAGCGCGTCCCGCTCCACCGCCTCCAGCAGCCCGTGCAGGAGCGCCTCCGGTTCGCTCATCCCGGTCGCCGTACCGCTGTCGTAGGCGTATCGCAGATAGGGTTCGTACTCCAGGTCGTCACCGGGGATCGGATGGTCCCGGCAGACCGGTGACCGGGCGAAGGCCGGATACCAGAGCTCCGAGGCGCCCTGCGCCATCGGTTCGAGGCGCAGGCAGGCCAGCCGGGCGTCCGGATAGTCCGCCGCGAGGCGGTGCAGCATCCCCTCCCCGCGCAGTTGCGGCTGGGCCACCACGGTTGAAGCCGCCAGGACCCGCACCCGCCGCGGGTCCGCAGCGAGTGCGGCCTGTCCCCGCTGGTGCTGGAGGTGCTGCCACGCCTCGAACAGAGCGCTCGCCCGGCTCTGCTCGCCGGCGCCCTTGCCGAGCGACTCGGCGACCGGCCGGCCCTGCGGATCTCGCAGCACGCAACGGTGAACCGGGAACTCGGGAGACCCCGCGGAGACGAGCTCGGCGGAGAACCCGAGACCGGTCAGGAACGACTCGATCGACTCCAGGGCCTCGCCGACGCCGGCGCTCCGCTCCGCCCGGGCGCGCGCCCCCACCGCTACAGCACGCCGGGCGCGTACTTGATCACGAAGACGGCGTCCATCAGCTGCCTTTCAGTGGCGGAGAGCGAGAAATCGTCTTCGAGACAGCCTCCGCCCGGCTTCGCGAGCGTACATCCGTTGGAGTTGCTGTTACCCATGTCCAGCCCTTTCTCGAGTGAACCCGGATATCCCGCTTCCGAACCGCTTCCGAACCGCTCGGGGCGCCGCAGACCGGCGCTTCCCTGGAAGCTCCGCTTCGCACCGCAGAACCGCATCGTCAATCGATCTCGACAACCTCATGTAACCGTCGCCTTCGACGGCGGTCAACACCTCGGTGACGCGTTCGTCCGGCCACCGTCCGCCATTGGATTCCGGTCCGCGTGAATTGACCGCGTTCCCGCTGGACGCCGCCGGTTGCCCACTCACATCTGGACAAAAGCATCTAACCCACAAAAACTTCGCCATCAACGATTCACCGCGAGAAACCCATGGCGAAAGCAACGTTCGAGACACGGGACCTCGCAATCGCGGGCGACCGGTTTTACGATGGACGCTGAATCCACGGGACCTTTACGCGTCCGTTCCCCCTGCCGGGGTTTCCCTCTCGCGAGTGAATCGCCGCCGGCATCCTGCCCGGAACATCGGCGCGGCCCGGAAAGACACCGGAGGGACGTCCGAGCGTGACAGGTGACGAGGGAAGTCAGGGCGGGCCCGCGCGGAGCGGCGGCACGAAGGAGGGGAAGAACTGGCCGGTCGTCGTCGCGGCCCTGATCGGCGCCGCCGCCACGGTCGTCGCGGCCCTGATCGGGCTGTACGCGACGAGAGGCAGCGGGACCGCCGCCTCGGCCGGGACCACCCCGTCGGCGTCCACGGCTCCCGCCTCCACGGCCCCGGCGTCCACGGCCCCGGATGAAGAGGCCACGCGCTCCCCGGCCACCGCTCCGGCGTCGGCGTCGCCGGAGACCGGCGAGGGCGTGCGCTACCGGGGAGAGCGGACCCTGACCAGGAGCGGGCTCGACCTCGACCACGTCCCCCCGGACCCCAGCTGGGAGGACCTGCGATACGACGAGGACGCCGGGGTGTCCGTCGCCCCGGCCCTGGCCTCCGCCCCGTGGACGGGACAGAACCCGCCGTCGTCCGCCCAGTGCGAGGAGGCCCTGCGGAAAAGCCCCTGGAAGTCCGGGCACGGCTTCGCCTCCCCGCCGCCGGGAACGGCCTTCTGCATGCGCACGAACGTGGAGCGCCTGGCTCACATAAGAATCGTCCGGACGGTGGACGAGGGTTTCCTGGTCGACGTCCTCGTCTGGCAGTGAACGGGACGGCGTCCCGCCGGGGGCGCGATCCCTTTCCCGAGCCGGTCCCGTTCCCCGACGGCCGGTGCAGCGGTCACGTTCCCCGACGGCCGGTGCGGCGGTCACGTCCGGACCGGGTCGGCGACGGGGCTTCCGGTTCCCGCGCCGCCTCCGGCGATGGTGATCGCGAGCAGGGGCAGCATCCGCCCGGGGACGGACTCCGACGGGGTCACGCCGATCCGGGCGGCTCCCATGGCCAGATAGAACGGCTCGGCGTTCGGATCCGCGTCGATCGTGAGGCGCGCGAAACCGAGGGCCGCCGCGGTGGTGGTGACGTGCTCGAACAGGCGCCGGCCGACGCCCCGGCCGATGGCGCCGGGCTCGACGAAGAGCATGCCCAGGTCCCCTTCCGGAGGATCTCCTTCCAGCGTGGCGAACCCCAGGACGCGGCCGTCGTGTTCGGCCACCGTGGCGCGCCGCCCGCCGATCTCCGACGCCCGGATCACCAGCTCGTCCCGGCAGGCCGCCATGAACGCCTCGTCATAGCCCCAGTGGGCCTTGGACCGGATCGCCAGCTCGCTCAGGAGCTCGGCCTCGTCCGCCCGCGCCGCTCTGATCAACATGATCGTCTCCCCTCGGACGGCGCGCCGGCCGGGGCCGGCGCGCCGCGTGGGTGTCAGGTTCCGTCAGGGGTCGTCTCCGGTGGGCGGGAACCGGCCCACTGGTGGGCGGTTCCCCGGTGCACGGCCGCGTAGATGCGATCGCGGATGGCGTTCGCCTCGCCGTCGGCCAGAGTGCGGGACGGGTCGCGCAGGACGACGCGCAGCAACACGTTCTTCTGCCCGGGCAGGGCGCCGAGGCGGTCGACCGCGGAGGGCGGCAGGTCGCCGACCGGCGTCTCGGAGATGAGACGGATCTCCTCGACTGCGTCGGCGTAGGGGCCGAGGGCGTCACGCACCGCGCCGCCCAGCGTCTCGGCGTCGGCCTCGGCGTGGACGGCCACCGACATGTCACGAGAGATCGCCGGATGCCTGGACACCGGCCGGTAGGGCGTGAGGTCCAGCATCTGACCGGCGATCCGGGGGTCGGACGCCCGCAGCAGGCGGATGTCGGGGATCCGCTTGCGCAACATCAGCAGCCGGTCCAGCCCGAGCCCCATGGCCAGACCGCTGACGCCGGGGCCCAGCCCCGCCGTCGCCAGAACTCCGGGGGCGGCCAGCCCGCACTCGCCGACCTCGATCCACTCCTGCCCGGCCCGGACGTCGATCTGGCGTCCGTGCTCGGTGTAGGGGTGCGATGCCGGGACCGTCCGGTACGGCATCCCGGGAAGGATCGCACCCACGACGGCGGCGATCATCTCCTCGAGGTCGCCGGAGTCCATCCGCCGGCCGGTGACGACGCGCCAGAGGTCGAGCTGGTGCGGGGTGCCGGTGTGGATCCGGTCGACGACGTCGCGCCGGTAGACCATCCCCGGACAGGCCAGCAGCACGTCACACCGGCGGTGATCCCCGCCGTCGCCGGTCTGGCCCGCCAGTTCCCGCAGAGCAGGGGGGATCATGGCGCTGGTATGGCTGCGCAGCATGCATGTCCGGCTGACGTAGCGGGTGTAGCGGGCGTCTCTGGAGACGGCGTCCTGCGGATAGCCCAGCCGCTCGTAGTTGTCCTCCACGGACACCAGCGGATGATCCCGGATCAATTGGACCCGGTTGTTCCAGGAGGCACGGAGGGCTCGGACGAGGGTGTCGACGACCAGCTGAACGGCGTGCGCCCCTCGGGCGGGGTCGCTCAGGTCCCGGACGGCCAGCGCGCGGGCGAGCTCGTCGGCGCCGAGCATGTGCGGACGCGACCTCGCGCCGCCAGGAGAGGAAGAGACGGGAGAGGAAGGGACGGGGCCGCCGGGGAGAGAGGAGACGGAAGACGGGCTGAGAGAGGACATGATGATTCCGATCGGTTCGCAGCGGACGGGAGGTCTCCCCCGGCCGGCCCGCCGCCGGGCACCGATGCGGACGCCGCCTTCCAGTCAGGTCAGAGCGCGCCGATTCGCCCCGGCGGCTGGCGTGGCCAGCCGGGGGCGGATAAATCGCCGCATTCCTACCATGCGGGGATGGTAACACCCGGGCATTTCATCCGGCCCCTCCTTTCCCCGGCCGCCTCCGCCGCGAAGGGCGCCGGGGCGGTGGCCCGCTGTCTCGGGAGATGGGACGGATTGTCGGAGATATGGACGCATTCCGGTCATACATGATCAAATATTCTGGCCTGTTCCTCCGGGCCCCTTTCGTGTCCAGAACCCCGCACCTCGAAAGCCCCCCATGACTCCAGCCCTTGAGATCGTCGGCCTGTCCAAGACCTTCGGGGAGAAAGTCGCGGTCGACCATGTCGACCTGACCGTCCCCCAGGGCTCCTTCTACGGGCTGGTCGGCCAGAACGGCGCCGGCAAGACCACCACCCTGTCCATGGCCGTGGGCCTGCTCCGGCCCGACGGCGGCAGCGCCCGGATCTTCGGGGCGGACGTCTGGACCGATCCTTCGCGCGCGTTGTCGATGGTCGGCGTGCTGCCCGACGGCCTGGCGATGCCGGAGCGGCTGACCGGGCGCGAGGTGCTCACCTACCTCGGGCTGCTGCGCGGCCTGTCCAGGCAGGTCGTCGCCGAGCGCGCCGAGGAGCTGCTGTCGGTGCTGGAGCTCGACGTGGCGGAGAAGACCCTCGTCATCGAGTACTCCACGGGCATGCGCAAGAAGATCGGGCTGGCCACCGCGCTGCTGCACGCCCCCCGGCTGCTCGTGCTGGACGAGCCCTTCGAGGCCGTCGACCCCGTCTCCGCGGCCACGATCAAGACCATCCTGCGGGGTTTCGTGGCGGGGGGCGGGTCCATCGTGCTCTCCAGCCACGTCATGGCCCTGGTCGAGCAGCTCTGCGACCACGTCGGCGTGATCGACGGCGGCCGGGTGGCCGCCGCCGGGACGCTGGAGCAGGTCCGGGGCGACCTCTCCCTGGAGGACACCTTCGTCGGGCTCGTCGGATCGGCCGACACCGGGACGAAGGAGCTGTCGTGGCTGTCGCGCTGACCGCGGCCGCGGCCCCGGCCACCGCCGCGGGCACGGCCAGGACCATGGCCGCCATGAAGCTGGCCGTGCTGCGCCACTCGATGAACGGCCAGAAGGCCGGCCTCATCGCCGTCGGCGGCACGCTCGGGCTCGTCCTCGCCGGCGGCACCCTGTTCGCCGCGTTCCAGAGCGGCGACCTGCTCGCCGCGGCCTACGCGGTCTGGATGCTCGGCTGGATCCTCGGCCCGGTCTTCTCCGGGGGAGGCGACGAGACGCTGCGCCCCGAGTACTTCACCCTCCTCGGCCTCCCCCCGCGACGCCTGGCCGGCGGCCTGCTGGTCGGGGCCTTCGTCGGGGTGGCGCCCGCGATCAGCCTGCTCGCCCTGGCCGGGCTCGCGGTCTCCGGCGTACGGCAGAGCCCTGCCGCCGTCCTGGCGGCGCTCCCCGCGATGCTCCTGCAGCTGGCGATCTTCGTCCTGCTCTCGCGGGTCGCGGTGGCCGCCCTGGGCATCGCCCTGCGTTCGCGCGCGGGCGCGATCGGCACCGGTCTCGTCAACGGCGCGATCCTGGCCGCGCTCGGCCAGGGCTGGGTCTTCGTCGTCGCCCTGGGCCAGGCGGGCGGGATCACCCCCGAGGCGTCGGCGGTCCTGCGCTACCTGCCGTCCGGGTGGGGACTGGCCGCGGTCGAGGCGGTGGGCGCCGGAAACTGGGCGCACGCGGGCCTGGCGCTGGGCGCGATGGCGGTGCTCGTGGCGCTGCTGCTGGCCGTCTGGGCCGCCCTGCTCACCCGGCGCGCGAGCGCGGCCCGGGCGTCCGCCCGCGGCCGGCGCCCCATGACGGCCTCGACCGCGTCCGGCGCCGTCACGGCCAAGGAGTTGCGCGCCTGGTCGCGCGACCTGGTCCGGACCCACCAGCTGACCTTCGCCGTCGCCTACGGCGTGTTCTTCGCCGCCGCCCCTCTGGTGCTGGGCGTGGACGTCATGCTGCCCTGGGCCGGGCCGATCTTCATCGTCATGGCCGCCGCCATGACGGCCGGGCTCTACGCCGTCGACGGCACCGCGCTGTGGCTCACCCTGCTGGTCCCGGGCGCGGCCGACGTGCGGGGCAGGCAGCGGGCCTGGCTGCTGGTCGTGGGCCCGGTGGCCGTGGCGCTGGCCCTGGCCTGCACCGCCGCCGTGACCGGCGGTCCCTGGCCCATGGTGCTCGCGCTCACCGCCGCGCTGCTCGGCGGCGGCGCCGGGATCGTCCCGCTGATGTCGGTCTACGCTCTCGTCCCCGGAACCGACCCGCACCGGCGCGGCGGCAACCCGCTGCGCGTCAGCGAGGACGACGGCGCGCTGACCGGCATGGCCTACGCCGTACTGGCGCTGGTCGCGCTCACCGGGGCCCCGGCGGCGGTGGCCGTCGTGCTGTACGGCTGGGCGGGCGTGGCCGTCGGCGTGGTGACCGGCGTCCTGTGCTGGTGGGGCTTCGGCCTGCTGGCCCAGCGGCGGCTGCACGCCCGGGGGCCGGAGCTGCTGCAGACGATGCGCACGGGCAAACGCCCCGCTTCCGCATCAGGTGACTGGGGCAGCTTCGACGAGCTGCCGAAGCGCGAGCGGATCATCGTGGCCGTCTGCATGACGATCGCGGCGATCCCGCTGTTCCCGCAGGGCGTCGTGCCGGCCCTGTTCAAAATCAACGACGTCGAGAGCAAGAGCTGGTTCCTCGCGCTCCACCTGGCCGAGGCGTTCCAGTGGCCGGTGATCGTCATGATGATCCTTCTCGGCCTCGGCCTCTACGTCCTGGGCGCGTGGACCTTCTACCGCCACCGCAGGCGCTGAGGCCGCCCACCGGCCGCCGACCGGCTCTTCCCCGCTCGCTCACCGGTCCCTCCCCGCCTCCCGTCCGGTCGCTCACCGGCCGCTCGCGGCCGCCCCGGAGCGTCACCGACTTCTCGCCGGTTGCCCACCCGATCGTTCCCGGCGAGAAGTGCTGTTGATCGGGCCTCACTGATCGAATGCGGCTGGTAGTGTTCGCCCCAGAAAGCGCCAGAACGGCCGGCCCGAACCACGAATTCGGTCCGGCCGAGGGCAGGGAGCTGTAGGGATGACGGCTCCCTCCGGCGCGGTCACCAACACATCATCAGCCGGGGCACCCGGTGACTTCGTCCTGCCCTTTTCACTGTGAGCGAGAACGATGAACGCATCCCCCCGCCCTGAAGCGGTCGCCGAGGACTTCGTCTCGGCGGACCCCCAGTGGTACAAGCGCGCGGTCTTCTACGAAGTGCTGGTCCGGGGTTTCAAGGACTCCAACGGGGACGGCACGGGAGACCTGCGCGGCCTGATCGAGAAGCTGGACTATCTCCAGTGGCTCGGCGTGGACTGCCTGTGGCTGCTCCCCCTCTACGAGTCGCCGCTGCGCGACGGCGGCTACGACATCTCGGACTACATGAAGATCCTGCCGGACTTCGGCGACCTCGCGGACTTCGTGGAGCTGGTGGAGCAGGCCCACAAGCGCGGCATGCGCGTCATCACCGACCTGGTGATGAACCACACCAGCGACCGGCACCCGTGGTTCCAGGCGTCCCGGCACGACCCCGAGGGTCCCTACGGCGACTTCTACGTCTGGGGCGACGATCCGTCCCGCTACCCCGACGCGCCGATCATCTTCATCGGGGCCGAGGAGTCGAACTGGACCTACGACCCGGTCCGCAAGCAGTACTACTGGCACCGCTTCTTCCACCACCAGCCGGACCTGAACTACGACAACCCGGCGGTCCAGGAGGCCATGCTGGAGGTGCTGCGGTTCTGGCTGGACCTGGGCATCGACGGTTTCCGCCTGGACGCGGTGCCGTACCTGTTCGAGCGCGAGGGCACCGCCTGCTCCGGCCTGCCGGAGACCCACGCCTACCTGCGGCGGGTCCGCGCCGAGGTGGACCGCCTCTACCCGGACCGGGTGCTGCTGGCCGAGGCCAACGGCTGGCCCGAGGACGTGGTCGAGTACTTCGGCGACCCCGCCGTCGGCGGCGACGAGTGCCACATGGCGTTCCACTTCCCGCTCATGCCGCGGATCTTCATGGCGGTACGGCGCGGCAGCCGCGAGCCCATCTCGGAGATCATGTCGCGCACCCCGAAGCTGCCCGACAGCGCCCAGTGGGGCATCTTCCTGCGCAACCACGACGAGCTCACGCTGGAGACGGTCACCGACGACGAGCGCGACTACATGCACGCCGAATACGCCAAGGACCCGCGCATGCGGGCCTATCTGGGCATCCGGCGCCGCCTGGCCCCGCTGCTGGACAACGACCGGGACCGGATCGAGCTGTTCACCGCGCTGCTGCTGTCGCTGCCGGGCTCCCCGGTCATGTACTACGGCGACGAGATCGGCATGGGCGACAACATCTGGCTGGAGGACCGCGACGCGGTCCGCACCCCGATGCAGTGGAGCCCGGACCGCAACGCCGGGTTCTCCACCGCCGACCCGGGCCGGCTCTACCTGCCGGCCGTGATGGACCCGGTCTACGGCTTCCAGGCGGTCAACGTGGAGGCGCAGCAGAAGAACGAGTCGTCGCTGCTGCACTTCACCCGGAAGATGCTGGGCATCCGGCGGCGGCACCCGGTCTTCGGCACCGGCGCCTACATCGAGCTGTGGTCGGACAACCCCGCGGTGCTGACCTTCGTCCGCGAGGACTCCGGCGACACGATGTTGTGCGTCAACAACCTGTCGGAGCACCCGCAGCCGGTCCAGCTGGACCTGCGCCGCTACCGGGGCCTGACCCCGGTCGAGGCCCGCGGAGGGGTGCCGTTCCCGGTCATCGGCGACCCGCCGTACACGCTGACCCTGCCGGGCCACGGCTTCTTCTGGTTCCAGCTCACCCGCCTGGAGCGGTAACCGGCGTCACCGGGCGGTGACGGGGACCTGGGCGCGGGCTGCTCTGCGGGCGGGGATCACCGCCACCAGCAGGGCCGCCCCGATCGCCGTGCCCGCGGCGGTCGCGAGGGTCAGCGCGGACGGGGTGCGGCCGATGCCCGCGCCCACCCCGCTCGTGTGGCCCTGCAGGTCGATCAGGCCGGCGACCACCGAGGCCCCGACCGCCGTGCCGGCCGTCACCCCCAGCACGACCAGCAGGCCCGTCCCGGTGACCAGGGTGGCGGCCACCTGCCGGGGGGTGAGGCCCATGGCCTTGAGCACCGCCAGGTCGAGCGCGTGGTCGCGCAGGCCGAGGGCGCTGGCGGTGAGCAGGTTGGCCAGGGCCAGCAGCGCGAGGACGACGGTCAGCGCCACGATCACGACCCGGATGACCGCGAGCCGTTCGGCGGGGTTGACCGCCTGCCGTACCTCCAGCGCCTCTCCGGAGGCGGCCAGCAGCCGGGCCCGTACCGCCTCGGGGTCGGCGCCCTGCCGGAGCACCAGGCCGTAGAACTGGGGCGGCACGGCGTCCTTGGCCGCGAGGCTGTCGATGCCGAGGGAGAGGACCTCCCCGTCGTGCTCGGGCTCGACCACGCGGCCCACGATGTGCACGATCAGCGGCGTGCCGCCGACCGTCATCCGCACCCGGTCGCCGATCTCGGCGCCGAGCAGGTCGAGCAGTCCCTGACCGGCGACGGCCTCGCCGCGCGCGGCGAACATGCGGCCCTCCGCCACCGAGAAGGGGTACGGCTCGGCGGAGGTGCCGAGCGCGCGGGCCAGCACGCTGCGGGTCTGCTCGGGCTCCAGGGCGGAGACCTCGGCCCCCGGGTAGACGGCCGCGACGTCCCGGTCGGCCCTGGCCAGGCGGGCGGCCTCGTCGGCGGGGAGCCGGCCCGGGTGGACGGTGAGCGCGGCGGCCTGGCCGACCCGCTCGGGGTGGCGCAGGAAGTCGTCGAGGGTCGCCCAGCAGCCGAGGCCAATGGTGATCATCATCATGGGGACGGCCAGGCCGACGACGCTCAGCACGGCGGGGGTCCGGCGGGTGAAGGCGTCGCGGGTGCCCAGCACGAGGGCGGGCGGGAGCCGTACCAGGAGGGCGAGCCTGGCCAGCCGTGACAGGCGGCCCCGGGGCGGGGCGGCGGGGGCGGCGGGGATGGGCGGGGTGCGCCCGCCGCGCCAGGCGGGCAGGGCCACCGCCACCAGGACCACCGCGGCGGTGCCGCCGGTGATCGCGAGCAGTGGGACCGGGGAGAGCGGCAGGATCGGCAGGCCGTCGAGTGTGAAGGTCGTGACGAGACGGCCGCAGGCCAGGCCGAGGGCGATGCCGAGCAGGCCGAGCGCGCCGTGCTCGGTGACGAGGACCGCGAAGACCTGCCCGCGGGTGTAGCCGAGCGACTTGAGGGTCGCGATGTCGCGGGTCTGGGTGAGCACCCGGCCGCCCGTCGCGTTGGCGAGGGCCAGGGCGGCGGCGACGAGCCCGGCGGCGCCGAAGAGCGCGAGCAGCAGGCCCAGCAGCCGGTTGTCCAGCTCCATGGAGGCGCGCACCTCCCGCCAGGTGGACATGCGCTGGACCTGCTCGTCGAGCAGGGTGACGGCGCCGTGGACGGCCGGGAGCGTGTCCTCGCCGTCGGACAGCCGCAGCCCGGTGACCGACTCGCTGCGGCCCTGGGCGGGCTCGATCGCCGCGAGGGTCGCGGGCAGGGTCCAGGCGAGGCCGGGGGTCCACTCGGGGTAGAAGCCCTGGTCGGCGCTGTCGGCGAGACCGACCACGACCAGCGGGTGGGAGGCGCCGCTGAGCGCGGTGACGGGGAAGGGCCCGCCGACCCGCAGGCCCACCGCCTGGGCGAAGGAGCGCTCGACGACCACGCCGCCGGCGTCGCCGGGGCGGAGCCAGCGGCCCTCGCGGACGAGCGGCGCGGCCACCCGGGGCGGCTGGACGGCGGCCTCGCGCAGGGCCACCGGCGATTTCTTGCCGTCCAGCACGAGGGTCACGGGGGCCGTGCGGTACGGCCCGGCGACCTGCTCCACGCCCGGCAGCCGCGACAGCGCCGCGACGGCGGGCGCGTCCTCGGTGTGGATCCACACGTGGGCGCCCTTGGTCTGGGCGAACAGCCTCCGCCACGGGTTGGTCCCGTCCTCCAGGAGGGTCGCCGAGGTGATCAGGGCGGTGACGATCCCGGCCACGGCGAGGACGGTGAGGATCGCCTGCCCCCGCCGCGCCCGCAGGTCCGCCCTGATCCACCGCGCCGAGGCCCGGACCGTGCTCACCGTCTCAGCCCCTCAGCTCGACCACGTCGCCGGCGGTGCCCTTGGGGCGACGGCGGGGGGCGGCGACGGCGCCGTCGTCGACGATCTGGCCGTCGAGGAGGGAGACGACGCGATCGGCGAGGCTGGCCACCCTGGCGTCGTGGGTGACCATGATGATCGTCTGGCCGTCGCGGTGGACCTCGCCGAGCAGCTTCAGCACGTCGCGGGTGTTGCGGCTGTCGAGGTTGCCGGTGGGTTCGTCGGCCAGCAGGAGGCTGGGCCGGTTGGCCAGGGCGCGGGCCAGGGCGACCCGCTGCTGCTCGCCGCCGGCGAGCTGGGCGGGGGCGGCGTCGGCGCGGCCGGTGAGGCCGAGCGCGTCGAGGAGCCGCTCCCGGCGCTCGCGCGCCTCGCGCGGGGAGGCCCCGGCCAGCAGCGCGGGCAGCTCGACGTTGTCCGCGACGGTCATGTTGGCGACCAGGTTGAAGAACTGGAAGACGAAGCCGATCTTCTTCCTGCGGAGCAGGGCCCAGGCGCTCTCGCCGAGCGTGTCGGCCCGCTTGCCGTCCAGCCAGATCTCGCCGCTGGTCCGGGGGTCCAGGCCGCCGAGCATGTGGACCAGGGTCGACTTCCCCGAGCCCGAGGGGCCCATGATCGCGACGAACTCTCCGCGTTCCACCCGCAGATCCACGCCGCGTACGGCGGGCACCGGCACGCCGCCGTTCTGGTAGATCTTGACGAGGTTGACGGTGGCGACCACCGGATCCGCTCTCATCGGCCGCTCACCGCTCCTCACCCGCTCCGCGGGCCGCTCGTCCCGCGCGGGCCGCTCCCCTCGCTCCACCGGGTCCGTTCCGCTCTCATCCGCCGCCCGCCTCCGTCCGCCGCCGGCCTCCCGGCTCAACTGAGATCTTCCTGGCATCGTTCGAGCCAGTCGAGGTCCGCCTGCAGATGCAGCATGGCCCCCTCGATCAGCAGGAGCGCGATCCGGTCCTCCGGGGCGGTCCGCTCGGCGAGTTCGTTGAGGTCGCGCATGAGCGCGAGGTAGTGGCGGCGCTGGCGGTTGATCAACGTCATCCGGTCGGCGATGCCGGTCATCGGGGCCAGCACGAGCTTCATGAAGAACTCGTCGCGGACCCGCGGCCCCTCGGTCGGCTCGTCGGCCCAGGAGTCGAGGGACTCCCGGCCGGCGGCCGTCAGGTAGTAGACCTTCTTGTTCGGCCGGTTGGTCTGCTCGACGTCCACCGCGCGTACCAGGCCGTCCTTCTCCAGGCGACCCAGCGTCACGTAGATCTGGCCGATGTTCGGCGACGGGTAGGCGCTGCCAAAGATCTGTTCAAGCGCCTGTTTGAGCTCGTATCCGTGGGCAGGTTCCTTCGCGAGGAGCGCCAGCAGGAACAGCCGCACGCCCACCTCCTCATCGTGCTCACGTTATGTGAGCGTTACGGATACATCCGTTGACGTCCACATTAGCGCTGTGCATAACATGAATGCAGATACCTAACACGTATGTAACCGCCTCGAAACCCGGAGGTCATCGGTGCATCGTCTGCTCCTCGCCGCACTCGCCGCGATCACGCTGGCGGGGTGCGCGGCGGGGGCGGCCGGCGAGGCGGAACGCACGGAGCTCGCGGAGCTCACGGCGCGGTCCGGCGGGAGCGGCCCGTTCACCCTGGTGATCGGACGGGACACGACCGCCTATCTGCAGCCGCTCCTCGACCGGTGGAACCGGGATCATCCCGCCGAGCAGGTCACCCTGCTCGAGCTTCCCGAGGCCGCCGACGAGCAGCGCGCGCAGATGGTCGCCAACCTCCAGGCGAAGAGCGACCGTTACGACGTGCTGGGCCTGGACGTGGTCTGGACGGCGGAGTTCGCCGACGCCGGCTGGATCGTGCCGCTGGACCGGAGCCTGTTCCCGCTCGACCGGTTCCTGCAGCCGGCCGTGAGCACGGCCGTCTACCGGGGCAAGCTCTGGGCGGTGCCGTACACCAGCAACGCCGGGCTGCTCTACTACCGCAAGGACCTGCTCGCCAAGGAGGGCTTCGCGCCGCCCACGACCTGGGCGCAACTGCGCGAGCAGGCCCGCACCCTGCACGAGGGGTACGGCATCGGCGGCTACGCCGGGCAGTTCCTGGCCTACGAGGGACTGACCGTCAACGTCGCCGAGGCGGTGCAGTCGGCGGGCGCCGGGCCGATCCTCAGCCGGGACGGCACGCAGGTGACCATGGACCCGGCCAGGGCGGAGGCCGGTCTGGACTTCCTCATGGACGGGTTCCGGGAGGGGTGGATCCCGGCCGAGTCGCTCTCCTTCAAGGAGGAGGAGTCGCGGCTGGCCTTCCAGGAGGGCCGCCTGGCCTTCGCCCGGAACTGGCCGCACGCCTACGGCCCGGCCACCCAGTCGGACATCGGCGAGAAGTTCGCCGTCACCAGGCTTCCCGGCCTCGACGGGCCGGGCTCCAGCTCGCTGGGCGGGGCGAACCTCGCGCTCAGCGCCTACTCCAAGCGGCAGAAGTCGGCGGTGGAGTTCATCCGCTACTTCACCGGCCTGGAGAACCAGCGGCGGGTGCTCACCGAGGGCTCGTTCCCACCCGTGTGGACCGAGCTGTACGACGACCCCGCCCTGATCGAACGCTTCCCCTACCTGCCGGTCCTCAAGCAGAGCATCCTGTCCGCCACGCCGAGGCCGGCGACCGCCAACTACGACCAGGTGAGCCTGGCGATCGCCAGCGCGGTCTCCAACGCGCTCATCCCGCCCTTCGAGGAGTCCAGCGGCGACGTCGTCGCATCCATCAGAGACCAGCTCAACGAGATCATCCGGGCTCGCTGACCGGACCCGCCCGGCGAGCCGCCGAATCCGCCGGTCCGAACCGCGGGAGTTACCAAAAGCACAGGAGGTCTGTTCGACATGCGCAAAACCATCACCCTGGCGACCGCAGCGGGTCTCGCCGTGGCGCTCGCCGCGTGCGGCGGCGGCGGCGAGACCGCCGAGCCCACGTCTCCGGCGACGGGTGGCACCACCTCCGCCCCCGCGGCGGCCAAGACCCTGGAGGGGCAGACCGTGGAGGTCGCCGCGAAGTGGACCGGGGCCGAGCAGGAGAACTTCCAGAAGGTGCTGGACGCCTTCACCGCCAAGACCGGCGCCAAGGTCACCTACTCCTCCACCGGCGAGGACACCGGGGCCTACCTCGGACCGCGCATCCAGGGCGGCAGCCCGCCGGACGTCGCGATCCTGCCCCAGCCCGGCCTGGTCCAGCAGTACGCCGACGATGACGCGCTCAAGGCGCTCACCCCCGAGGTGATCAAGCAGCTCGACGACAACTACACCCCCTACTGGAAGGATCTGGGCTCGGCCGACGGCAAGGTCTACGGCGTGCTGGTGAAGGCCGCCCACAAGTCGCTCGTCTGGTACCGCGACCAGGCCTTCGCCGACGCCGGGGTGCAGCCGCCCACCACCTGGGACGAGCTCATCGCCGGCGCCCAGACCGTCGCCGACTCCGGGACCGCGCCGTTCGCCCTGTGCGGGGCCTCCGGCTGGACCCTGACCGACCTGTTCGAGAACGTCTACCTGTCCACCGCCGGGCCGGAGAACTACACCAAGCTCTCCAAGCACGAGATCCCGTGGACCGACCCCAGCGTGACCACCGCGCTGGAGAAGATGGCGCAGATCTTCGGCAAGCAGGAGCTCATGCTCGGCGGCAGCTCCGGCGCCCTGCAGACCGACTTCCCGACCTGCGTGACCCAGGTCTACGGCCAGGACAAGGCGGCCATGATCATCGAGGCCGACTTCGTGGGCACCACGGCCGAGGAGTCGGACGCCAAGCTGGGCGAGGAGGCCAAGTACTTCCCGTTCCCCAAGGCCGGCGACACCGCGCCGGTCGTGCTGGGCGGCGACGTCGCGGTCGCGATGAAGGACAGCCCCGGCGCGATGGCGCTGCTGGAGTTCCTCGCCTCCAAGGAGGGCGGCGAGATCTGGGCCAAGCTCCCCGGCTACCTGTCGCCCAACCGCAACGTCTCCCCGGACAACTACCCGAGCGACCTGACCAAGCAGCTCGCCCAGACGATCATCTCCGCGGGTGAGACGGTCCGCTACGACATGTCCGACCTCGCGCCCAGCGCCTTCGGCGGCACCGACGGCAAGGGCGAATGGAAGCTCCTGCAGGACTTCCTGCGCGACCCGTCCGACATCAAGGGCATCCAGAGCCAGCTCGAGGCCGAGGCCAAGAAGGCCTGGAAGTAGAAGGGAACGGCCGTGACCGACAGGTTGGACGGCCCGCAGGACCCGCGCGGCGACCTCGCCCGCGGGTCCTCCCCCGGACCGCACGACGCATCCGGCGGCGCCGCTCCCGGCGACGCCTCCGAGAGCACTCCCGACGACGTTCCCCCCGCCTCCGAGAGCACTCCCGACGACTCTTCCCCCGCCTCCGAGAGCACTCCCGACGACTCTTCCCCCGCTCCCGGCGACGCCTCCGGGACCGCCCGGCCGGCGGGCGACGACGGGAAGGCGCACCCCGCACTGTCCGACGTCCGCTCCGAGGATCCGCTGGTCCCCGCCGCCGAGCCGGAGGTCGCGACCGCGGGGCCCGCCGCCCCGGAGGCCGTCCCGGCGCCGGCCAGGCGCTCCGGGACGGGACCGCGGCCGACGCTGGCGGCCGCGTTCCTGCTCCCGAGCCTGATCCTGCTCGGCGCGATGGTGATCTATCCGATCGTCTACTCCGCCTACCGGAGCCTCTACGGCGCGAACGAGAAGACCTTCGTCGGCCTGGACAACTACGCGGCGATCTTCACCGACTCCTCGACCCTGACCACCATCAGGAACAACCTGATCTGGGTCGTGGTCGCCCCCCTGCTGGTCACCGTGATAGGCCTGATCTTCGCGGTGCTGACCGAGCGGATCCGCTGGGCGACCGCGTTCAAGCTGATCGTGTTCATGCCCATGGCGGTCTCGCTGCTGGCCTCCGGCGTCATCTTCCGCCTGGTCTACGAGCAGGATCCGGACCGCGGCGTGGCCAACGCCGTGATCTCCTCCGTCTCGGGCGTGTTCGGCGGCGGTCAGGGGTATCCGGACGCCCGCCCCAGGGGCGGTGACCAGTCCCCGGTCGCCGCGGAGGGCCGCGCGGTGGTGAGCAAGCAGCCCGCCCGGCCGGGACAGCCCGTGCTCCTCCCCCTGGTCGGCGTCAAGCCCGCCGACCTCGCCTCGGCCGCCCCGGCGAAGGCCGCCCAGCCGGCCCCGGGCGAGCTGACCGGGACCGTGTGGGTGGACTTCACCCAGGGCGGCGGCGGCCAGGCCAACCAGGTGGACGGCACCGAGAAGGGCCTGGCGGGGATGACCGTCGAGGCGGTCCAGAACGGCGCGGTCAAAGCCGAGGCCACCACCGAGGCCGACGGGACCTTCCGGCTGACCGGGCTGGCCCCGGGCGACTACGTCGTACGGCTCCCGCAGTCGAACTTCGAGGCGTCCTTCAACGGCCTGAGCTGGCTCGGCCCGACGCTGATCACCCCGGCGATCATCGGCGCGTTCATCTGGGTGTGGGCCGGGTTCGCCATGGTGCTGATCGCGGCGGGGCTCTCGGCCATCCCGCGCGACGCGCTGGAGGCCGCCCGCATCGACGGCGCCACCGAGTGGCAGGTGTTCCGCCGGATCACCGTCCCGCTGCTGTCGCCGGTGCTGCTCGTCGTGCTCGTCACGATGATCATCAACACGTTGAAGGTCTTCGACCTGGTCTTCGTCATCGCGCCGGGATCGGTGCAGCCGAACGCCAACGTGATCGCGCTGGAGATGTGGCGGGTCTCCTTCGGCGGCGGCGGGAACCAGGGGCTGGGCAGCGCGCTGGCCATCTTCCTGCTGATCCTCGTGCTGCCCTTCATGATCCTCAACATCCGGCGGTTCAGGAGGGACAACCAGTGACGGCCCCCACTCTCGGCGCGCCCCCGCGCGGCGCCCTCGGCCGGATCGTCGACCGGGTGGGCGGCGGCGTGGTCCAGGCGCTGCTCGTGCTGATCGGCATCTTCTGGCTGGTTCCCACCCTCGGCCTGTTCGTGGTCTCCATCCGCGAGGAGGCCGCCAACAACTCCAGCGGCTGGTGGACCGTGTTCACCAAGCCGGCCGAGCTGACCCTGTCCAGCTACAGCAGCCTGCTGTCCAGCGGCTTCACCTCGTCGTTCTGGAACACCGTGCTCATCGCGCTGCCCTCGACGATCCTGGTGATCGGCATCGCGGCCATGGCGGCCTACGCGTTCGCCTGGATGGAGTTCCCCGGCAGGGACGGGCTGTTCCTGGTGGTGGTGGCCCTGCTGGTGGTGCCGATCCAGATCGCGCTCATCCCGATCGCGAAGATGTACGGCGCCCTCGGCATCTTCGGATCCATTCCCGGCGTGGTGCTCTTCCACGTCGCCTTCGGACTCCCCTTCGCCATCTTCCTGCTCCGCAACTTCTTCGCGGGCATCCCCGCCTCGCTGCTGGAGGCGGCCCGGATGGACGGCGCGGGAGAGTGGAAGATCTTCTCGACCGTGGTGTTCCCGCTGGCCAAGCCGGCGGTCGCCTCGCTGGGGATCTTCCAGTTCCTCTGGGTCTGGAACGATCTGCTCGTCGCCCTGGTCTTCGCCAACACCGAGAACCAGCCGATGACCAAGGCCCTGCAGTCCCAGATGCGGCAGTTCGGGACCAACGTCGACATCCTCGCGCCGGGCGCGTTCCTGTCGCTGATCATTCCGCTGATCCTGTTCTTCGCCTTCCAGCGCTACTTCGTGCAGGGAATGTTGTCGGGCTCGGTGAAATAGGACGTGCCCGGCGGCGGAGAGCGCGTGATCCGCCGCCGGGCACCCGCGGGGGCAGCTCCGGTGCGGCCCGCCCGAGGGCAGGCCTCCAGCGCGGCCGTACCGGAGCTCGTGGGACTCCTCCGTCCGGTCGCGCGAGCCCGGAAAACACGGGCTCCGGCGGAGTGACGCGTACCTCCCCGTAATGTCGGTAGATCCCGATAGGGTGCCGGACATGGCCGCACGACCGCTGAACGAACTCGTGGAATCCGGGTGGGCCGAGGCCCTCGAACCCGTCGCAGAAAAGATCGCCGAGATGGGCGACTTCCTCCGGAAGGAGGTCGCCGACGGCAGGGGTTACCTCCCCGCGGGAGAGAATGTCCTGCGCGCCTTCAAACAGCCCTTCGACCAGGTCAAGGTGCTGATCGTCGGCCAGGACCCCTATCCCACGCCGGGGCACCCGATCGGCCTGAGCTTCTCCGTGGCCGCGGACGTGCGCCCCATCCCGGGCAGCCTCCGCAACATCTACAAGGAGCTCACCGAGGACCTCGGCCTGCCGATGCCGAGCAACGGCGACCTGACCCCGTGGGCCGAGCACGGCGTGCTCCTGCTCAACCGGGTGCTCACCGTCATGCCCGGCAAGCCGGCCTCGCACCGGGGCAAGGGCTGGGAGGAGGTCACCGAGCAGGCGATCAAGGCGCTGGTCGCCCGGGACAAGCCGATGGTGGCGATCCTGTGGGGCCGCGACGCCCGCTCGCTCGTGCCGATGCTCGGCGACACCCCCGCCATCGAGTCGGCGCACCCGAGCCCGCTCTCGGCCCGCAGCGGCTTCTTCGGCTCACGGCCGTTCAGCCGGGCCAACCAGCTGCTGGAGCAGCTGGGCGTGGCGCCCGTCGACTGGAAGCTGCCCTAGGATTGTCCCGCCCCTTCGCGGGAGGGCACTAGGATAGCTCATCATGAGTGATGAATCGGGCACTGAGCGCTACCTCCGGCTGACGGTCGAACTGACGGTGGAGGTGCAGGACCTCGGCGCCCTGCAGGCCGCCGCCCTCAGAGAGATCGAGCACCCCGACGCCGATCTGGACGACGACGAGCGCAAGGAGCAGGCCGAGATGGTCTCCTCCGACGAGAGCGGCGCGACCGCGCTGCAGTGGCTGATCGAGCCGGACCACGTCCTGGCGCTGATCGAGCACGTCGAGCACGTCGAGCCCCGCGAGGCCGTGCTGAGCGTCGAGCCCTCCGACGGCCCGTCGGACGAGGACGACGAGCACGACCATGACCACGACGGTCACGGGCACGGTCACGGGCACGGTCACGGGCACTGATCCGAGCGTGTGACGAGGGGCCGGGTCCCGCGGAGATCCCGGAGTTCCGGGAGCCCCGTGGGATCCGGCCCCTCGCGCCGCGGGGACGACCCCTCCTGTCACCTTCGCGGCGTCCGCCCGCGAGGCCCCCTCCACGGACACCTCGCGGGGATCAGGCACGCGGGCCGGAGATCCGGCTCACGGGCTCAGCGACCACCGGTGGAAGATCGTCGTGTGCCGGAACGACGCGCTCGTGCCGTCGAACCCGTAGGTGCCGCGCCAGCTGTCCGGGTCCTGCCGCTCCCCGACGATGATGATCGAGCCGGCGCAGCTCCCCTGCCCCTTGCGGACCGCCTCCAGGTACAGGTCGTTGCCGAACCGGCCGCCTGTGACGTTCCACGGCGCGCCGCAGATCCCGGACTTGATGGTGCCGCCGACGATCTGGAACGGATAGGTGTTGGGGTCGACTTCCAGGTCGATGATGAACGACACCATCCCGTTGCGCAGCTCCACGTAGGCGTTCATGGTGGCCGCCTTGGGCGCCGCCACGGAGTCGGCGAACGACTCGACCTGGCTCCCGCTCGCGTCGTACAGGACGTACTCGCTGCTCTCTGTCTTCTTGGCCATGTCATCCGGTCCTCTCTCGCCGTCCGGTCACAGCAGCGTGTCGGCGACCTCGACGCGCAGCAGGCTGCGCACGTGCTCGATGTGGTTCATGATCGTGACCTGGGTCGAGCCCGCGAAGAGCAGGCCGACGGCCACGTTGTCCAGGGTGGTGACCAGCGAGCCCGAGTCGCCGCCGGCCGACATGCCGGTGGTGACGATCTGGTCGCGGAAGCGCCCGACGCCGAAGCCGAAGTTCACGTCGATGGTCGCGTCGACGGCGATGATCCTGCCCTGGGTCAGGTTCGTCGTCCGCCCCGTCTTCCTGACGTAGTCGCCGACCGAGACGTTGGCCTTGCGACGCCAGCCCCGGGGAGCGCCGTTGAAGTAGACCTCCCTGGTCGCGTCCTCGAAGCGGCACTCGCCGATCGCGCAGTCCACGAGGTTGTTGTGCCGCTGGATGGGGACGGCCGGGGTCAGGTCGATCGGCACGAACCGGGTGAGGGTCGCGATGCGGTCCTGGGGATCGACGCCCCCGTCGAACCTGCCCGGCTGCACGATCGCGCTGCCGATCGGCGCCCGGTTCGAGTCGGCCAGCACGTGGTTGTTGCTCAGCACGTAGAACCTGGGCGGCGTGCCGATGCCGGGGGCCGGCGGGTCGATGGTCGCGCCGGGCAGCAGGTCGTAGACGACCGCGGCCAGCGTGCCGGCGGTGATCTGGACGTTGCCGATGGAGAACCCGGCGGGGCAGGGCCGCATCCGGCGGGTCAGCTGCTGGACGGCCACCTCGGCCTGCGTCTCGTTGTCGAGGCTCCGCAGCGACTCCGCCAGCTGCGCCGGCTGCGTCTGCATCACCGGCTGGAGCTGCTGCGCCACCACGTGGCCCACCCGGACGACGTCGGTGGTGGTCCCGTCACTCATGCGGGGCGGGATGAGTTCTTCGCTGGAGAGCAGGGCCGCCGGCAGCTTCTGGGTCACGAAGACCAGCAGGGCCGGCTCACCGGTGGGCTCGCCCCCGCTCCACTTCACGCCCTGGCCGAAGCCCACGACGTTGGACGGTCCCCGCTCGGGATTGACGAGTTCCTCGATCGCCTGCGCCCGGACCTCGCCCGACAGGCGGAAACTCTGTGGACCACGCATCAGTTCCTGCCGGTTCATACCAGCCACCTCTCTTGAGGCCGAAAGGACCGTGAGCGCTGCTCACGGCTGCTGCGCAGCCGGGGAACCGATCTCGACGACTCTCACGGGGAACCCGTCCAGCCGCCCGGGAACGGCGTCCTGCTCGGCGAGCCGGCTCGGCGGCACCTTGCGCGTGACGTAGACGATGATCACGCCTCCGTCGGGGCCGCTGCTGTCGGTGGCCACACCGACGACGTTGGGCTTGGCGAGAAGCGCGTCCTCGTGGCGGCGCCGTACCTGCTGGACGTCCATGACCATCTCTCCCGCATCACTGCGTAGCCCCTTGACCATAGGCATTCCGGCGTCGGCCAGCCTCAGGGGGCGCCCCGGGGATTTCCCTAGGGCGCCGGTCCCCGTCCGTCACAGGGGGTCAGGGGGCGGTTCAGCCCGTCAGGACGTCCTGCCTGCGGGCGACGAGGGAGTCGCGCCGGCCGGCCAGCTCGGCGCCGCGCGCGGCCAGGTCGCCCATCGTGCCGTTCACCCACCGGGCCATCTCGGCCACGGCCTCGCCGGTGCGGGAGATCCGCTGGTGCTTGAGCGCGTCGGTGATGATGTTGTCGAAGAACATGTCGGCGAACACGCGGGTGTCCACCTCGGGGAGGGCGGGGGCGACGTGCACGCCGACGTCGGCCAGCTCCCGGGCGAAGGCGTCCAGCGCCCGCTGGGCGTGCAGGGCCGCCTCGTCCGCGTCGCGCAGGTGGCCGTGCTCCATCATGTCCGCGATGAGACCGCCGCCGACCACGTCCCAGGTGGACGCGCCGCGCGCGCCGCCGAGGCAGTGCAGGACCCGGCCGATCGCCTCGGCCGCGACGGCTCCGGCGCGGTGGGCCTCCTCGTGCTCCCGCAGGTCCGCGACGGTGTCGGCGAGGTTCCGGCCGAGCTCGACGAGCTCGCGGCCGCGCGCGTCACCCGACCGCACCAGCAGGCGCTCCTTGCGGTCGAGCAGGGCGTCGAACTCCTCGCGGGCCCCTCCCACCTCGGTCAGGCCGC
Source organism: Planobispora longispora (assembly GCF_016863135.1). Lineage (GTDB taxonomy): Bacteria > Actinomycetota > Actinomycetes > Streptosporangiales > Streptosporangiaceae > Planobispora > Planobispora longispora. Next base: position 106,016 of record NZ_BOOH01000011.1, on the reverse strand, counting down.
TCTCCACGGCCGCCAGGTCGGCTCTCAGCCACTCCAGCCGGGTCCGCTGCCCGCGCAGCCGTTCCCGTACGGCCTGCGCCTCGGCCCGCTCCCTGGCCAGCCGTTCCTCCCTGGAGCCCGTCAGGCCCGCCAGGAACGCCGCGAAACCCCCCTCCTCCAGGCGGGAGACGTCGTGCTCCTCCTCCGCCAGCCGCGTCTCCAGCTCGGCGATGAGCCGTACGGTCTCCTCGATCTGCGCGGCCGCGGCCCGGCGCTGCCCGGTCAGCCGTTCCAGCCGCCGCACTCTCTCGCGGGCGGCGCGCAGATCGTCATCGTTGATGTCGAAGGGGGTCACACCTGTGCGACGCGTGAGACGATCAAATCGTTCCGCCCGCCCCGGCCCCGGGGCCCGTCTTTCCGGCCGTCCCGGATCCTAGGGCTTGCGGCCCACTCCGGCCGCGCCGAGGACCGACATGCGCTCCAGCGCGTTGGGCGCGATGAACCGCTTGTTGTCCAGGAGCTCGAAGTCGCCGAAGAAGCGCCGGATCTCCTCCGGCGTCCGGGGCACCACGCCCGAGTTGGCCCGGGAGTAGACGTCCTTCACCGCGTCGGTGTCCTTGGCCCGGCGCTCGGCCATCGACAGGTGAGTGATCACCAGGAAGCTGCCGGGGGCCATCAGCTCCCTGACCTTGGCGACCTCGGCGTAGGGGTCGTCGAGGAAGTGCAGGAGCGCCACCATGAGCACGGCGACCGGCTCTCCCGGGACGAGCAGGCCGGTCCTCGCCGCTCCGTCCCAGATCTCCTCGGGGGCGCGCAGATCGCCCTCGACCATGGCGACCGTCGGAGTGCTGGCGAGCAGCGCCCTGCCGTGCACGCACACGACCGGGTCGTTGTCGACGTAGACCGTGCGGGCCTCGGGGTTCACCTCGTGCGCGACCTCGTGCACGTTCTTCTGCGTGGGAAGCCCGGCGCCGATGTCGAGGAACTGCCGGACGCCCGCCTCCGCCGCGAGGTGGCGGACCACGTTGCCGAGGAACTCCCGGTTGAGCCGCACGCCCTCGCGCGACTCGGGGAACGCCTTGAGGATCTCCTCGGCGGCGGCGCGGTCGGCGGCGAAGTTGTCCTTCCCGCCGAGCATGTAGTCGTAGATCCGCGCGACATTGGCCGTGTTCACGTCGATGCCGTAGGGGTTCCTGTCGTTCACACGCACCTGCCTCGAACCGCCGGGCCCATTGATCACTCTGGCGCAGATCGTAACTCACGGAACACTTTCCTGAACGAGGTTCTAGAACAGTTCCGCGGCCTTCCGCCGGGGCGGCTCCCCCGGACCGCCCGGGCGGGGCGGTCAGCCGAACGGGACCAGCGGCGGCGGATATCCCTTGACCGGGGCGGACCGCCACGGCTCGTGGACCGCCTTCGCCGGGACGGCGGCCAGTTCGGGAAGGTAGCGCCGGACGTACTCTCCCTGCGGATCGAACCGCCTGGCCTGCCGGACGGGGCTGAGGGTCCGGTTGGGACGGGTGTCGTTCCCCGTCCCCGCGACCCACTGCCAGTTGCCGTAGTTGCTCGCCACGACGCCGTCGAGCAGCAGCTCGGCGAAGTGGCCGGCGCCCACACGCCAGTCCACGAACACCCTCTTGACCAGGAACGACGCCGTGATCATGCGGACCCGGTTGGGCATCCAGCCCTCGGCGAGCAGGTGGCGCATGCCGGCGTCGACGATCGGCACCCCGGTCAGGCCCTCCTTCCACGCCCGGATCGCGCCGTCGTCGTCACGCCACCGTGTCCCGCGGGGCCGGTAGTCGTCCCGGTCGATGCGCGGGAACGCGGACGTCACCTGGTGGTAGAAGTCGCGCCAGCACAGCTGCCGGACGAATTCGCCGTTCTCCGCCAGCGACTCCAGCTCCAGCGGGGACACGCAGCCCAGCCGCAGGTAGGGGCCGAGCCGGGAAGTCCGGTCCCCGGCGAGGTCGTCCTTGCCGTCCGCGTAGTCCTCCGCGCACCACTCCAGCCACCGCGCCATCCGCCGGCGCGCCGCGCTCTCCCCGCCCCGCGGGAACTCGTACGGCCGCCTCGCCCGCCGCGTGGAGCCGTACGGCTCCCGCGAGATCTCCGGCCGGCCGAGGGCCGGCCCGCCGGGGAACGGCACCTTCTCCGGGGCGTCCAGCACCTGCCTGCGCCCGGCGCGCGTCCAGGCCCGCAGGTACGGCGTGAAGATCCGGTAGTGGTCGCCGCCTCCGGAAGGGCGCAGGGCCTCCGGCGGCACGATCGTCACGCCGGGGAACGCGCGGAACCCCGTGCCGGGCCTCCGCGCACGCGGCGGTCAGCGCCGGGTGATCGTGCACCCGGAGGTCATTGGTGAAGAGAACGACGACGGTGTCCATCGCCACCCTCTCCGCGCACGGGTTCGGCCGCGGTTGCATCCGCGGGCGAACCTGTTGCGAAAGAATGTCCTGAGCGCGCGGGCGACCCCCGGCAGTCCGGCGCACGGAAGACGAGAGTCATGGACGAGCGACCGACCAGCGAAGACGAACCGGGCTACGGCATCGGCGCCGTCGCCCGGCGGCTCGGCGTGCCCGCCCCGACGCTCCGCACCTGGAACCTGCGCTACGGCGTCGGCCCGAGCCGCCGCAGCCCCGGCGGGCACCGCCGCTACGACTCCGGCGACCTGTGGCGGCTGGAGGAGATGAACCGGTTGATCAAGACCGGTGTCCCCGCCGCCGACGCCGCGCGGCAGGTGTTGCGGGCCCGTCCCGCCGGAGCTGCGGACGCCCCGGCGGAGGCGGCCGTCGCGGCCACCGGGAGGCCCGGTGTCCCGGCCGCCGGGGAGACGGTCTCCGCCGGACGGTCCCGGGGGGCGTCCCCCGGTGACGACACGCCCGGCGGGCTTCCGGTCCCGCCGCCCCGGCACGAGATCCCGACGCCCGCGATGATGGCCCGGTCCGCGGTGGCGCTGGACAGCTCGTCCCTGTCCGGCTGGCTCGGGGCCGCGCTGACCCGGCACGGGGTCGTGTGGACCTGGGAGCGCCTGGTCATCCCGGTCTTCGAGGCGATCTGCGCGCGGCAGGCCGCGACCGGGGCCGCCATCGAGGTCGAGCACGTCTTCTCCGACCGGGTGCTCGCCGCCCTGCTCCCGCTGGTCAAGGCGCCCCGGGCGCCGGTCAACGACCGGCCGGTGCTGCTGGCCTGCGCCGAGGACGAACAGCACAGCCTCCCGATCTACGCGCTGGCCGCGGCGCTGGCCACCGAGCACCGGATCGAGTCGCGCGTCCTGGGAGCCCGGACGCCCTTCTCCGCGCTGGCCGGGGCGACGCGCCGGCTCGCCCCGGCGGTCGTGTTCGTCTGGTCCCAGCAGGCGTCGACCGGTGATCCCGGAGCGCTCACCGGGCTGCCGGCGTCGCGCCCGGCGAGCCGCGTCATGGCGGGCGGCCCGGGATGGCGGGCCGGGCTGCCGGCGTCGATCCCGCACGTCACCTCCTTCCGCGACGCCCTCGCCCGGATCTCCTCGGCCCTGGGCTGAGCCCCGCGCCGGAGCCCCCGTCCTCCCTTCGCCGGAGCCCCTGTCTTCCCTTCACCGGGGCCCTCGCCGCCTCTTCGCCGAAGCCCTCGCGGCCTCTCCGCCGGAGCCCCTCCCCTCCCATTCCGGCGTCCCTTCCTCCGTCATCCCGGCACCGACCTGGGCCGACACCTTGCGATCATGGCGGACCAACCGGTATGAATAAGTTTTGAATAGGTTTCTTATGAGGAGGTCGTCATGACCGCGGAAACCCTCAACACACGGCTCGCCGCCGGCGACGACACCGCGCTCGCGGAATGCCTGCGCACGTACTCCGCCCTCATCGGCGCCTACCTGCGCCGTTTCGTGCCGCCGTACGACGTGGAAGACGTACGGCAGGTGGTCTTCGCCGAGGTCTGGCGCTCACGGCACCGGTTCGACCCGTCCCGGAGTCTGCCCGCGTGGCTGCTCGGCATCGCGCACAAACGCGCGGTCGACCACCTGCGGGCGCGCGCCCCGCAGACGGTGCCGCTGGAGGCGGTCGCCGATCCGCCCGGCGCGGACGGCCGGGCCGCCGGCGACGGCATGGCCGACCGCGACCAGGTCCGCCGGGCGCTGGCCGAACTGCCCGCGCCCCAGCGCCAGGCCATCGAACTGGCCTACTACGGCGAGCTGACGCAGCGGGAGATCGCCGAGTTCCTCGGCGTCCCGCTCGGCACCGTCAAGGCCCGCACCGCGCGCGGCCTGCGCCGGCTGTCGAGCGTCCTCACCTCCACGGCGGCATGAAGGGGATGTGAACGACATGAACGGTCTTCCCACCGCCCGGACGGACGAGGTCAGGCCCCGCGTCGCGGTGTCGAGCTGCCTGATCGGCGAGCTGGTGCGCTTCAACGGCGGGCACAGCCGCGACCGGTTCCTCAGCGGCGAGCTCGATCCGTACGTCGACTGGGTGCCGGTCTGCCCGGAGATGGAGATCGGCCTCGGCGCCCCCCGGGAGAGCCTTCACCTCGAACGTTCTCCCGAGGGCCCCCGGCTCATCGCCAGGAAGTCGCGGACGGACCACACCGCGCGGATGACGGCCCTCGCCGCCGAGCGGGCGCGCACCCTCGACGTGGACGGCTACGTCTTCAAGGCCAAGAGCCCCAGCTGCGGGATCCACGGCGTCCCGATCTACGCGGGGGAGATGCCGGCGGACCGCAGGAACCGGGGCCTGTTCGCGGCCCGGATCATGGAGGAACACCCGCTGCTGCCCGTGGAGGACGAGGGGCGGCTGCACGACCCGATGCTGCGCGAGACCTTCGTCGAACGGATCTTCGCCCACGCCCGGCTGCGCGCGTTCCTGGAGAGCGACTGGGGCCCGCGTGAGCTGATCGCGTTCCACTCCCGTCACAAGATGCAGCTCCTCGCCCACGACCCCGTCTCCTACAACGAGGCGGGCCGGGCCGTGGCCCTGGCCGGCGTGCTCGGCCGCCGGGAGCTGGCGGCCAGGTACGGCCGCGCCTTCCGCACGGCGTTCTCCCACAAGGCGAGCATCGGCCGCAACGTCAACGTGCTCCAGCACTGCGCGGGAATGATCGCCGGTTCCCTGGACCCGGCCCGCCGGGCCGACCTGGCGGAGGTCATCACCTCCTACCGGGACGGGCGGGTGGCCCTCAGCGTGCCGGCGGCCCTGCTGCTCCACGACGCGCGGGGCGAGGGCGAGGACTACGTCCGCGACCAGACGTACTTCGCCCCGTATCCGGAAGAGCTCCGCCTGCGCAACCACGTCCCGGCCTGAGCCCGGACGCCCGCGCGACCACGTCCCGGCCTGAGCCGCGGAAACGGCCGGCCCGTCACGGGCCGGCCGTCTCTTCGCCGCCGGAGAGGCGATCACCCGGCGGCCGCGCTCCTCATCCCCGCCGGACGGCCGCGCTCCTCGCCGTCTCCGCGACGGCGACGCCGCCGGAGCCGTCCGCCCGCTCCCGGGTGAGCCGCCGGTCCGGCCACCACATCCACCGGCCCACGTCCAGCGTCAGCGCGGTCAGCAGGACCGAGCGGACCACGAAGGTGTCGAGCAGGACGCCGAACGCGACGACGAAGCCCAGCTCGGCCAGGACCACCAGGGGCAGCACGCCCAGCACCGCGAAGGTGGCCGCGAGCACCACGCCCGCCGAGGTGATCACCCCTCCCGTGGCGGAGAGCCCGACGAGGGCGGCCTCGCGCGTGCCGCGGACCGCGGCCTCCTCCCGGACCCGGGTGATCAGGAAGATGTTGTAGTCGACGCCGACCGCCACCAGGAAGACGAAGGCCAGCAGCGGCACTCCGGTGTCCACGGCGGCGAAGCCGAACAGCTCCGTGAAGATCAGGCCGCTCACCCCGAGCGCCGCCGCGAAGGACAGCACGACGGTGGCCATCAGCAGCAGCGGCGCGACCAGCGCCCGGAGCAGGACCACCAGGATGACCAGGATGACCCCCAGGATCAGGGGGACGACGACCCGCAGGTCGCGCTCGGAGGCGAGCGTGCCGTCCAGGTTGACCGCGGCGGTGCCGCCGACCGTGGCGCCGGGGATCTCCCTGAGCCGCTCGACCGTCTCGTAGGCGGCCCGGCTGTCCGGAGCGTCCTTCAACGTGCCGCGGAGCAGGACCCGGCCGTCCACCGCCTGGGCGCCGCCGTCCGGCCTCTCGCCCGCATCGTCCGGCCGCCCGTCCGCGCCGCCGGGCCGCCCGCCCGCGCCCCGGTCCCCGATCCGCTCGACGCCCGGGTCCGCGGCCACCGCCGCCGCGATCCGCTCGGCCTCGCCCTCCGGGGCCAGCACCACCAGCGACCCCTCCTGACCGGTGCCGAAGTACCGGTCCAGGACCTGCGCGCCGCGTACGGACTCGGGCTCGGCGCGGTAGGCGTCGGCATCGGCCAGCGGCCCGACGGTCGCGGCCGTCAGCGTCAGGGCCAGGCCGCCCAGGGCCGCCGCCGTCCCGAGCCAGGTGATCCGGGGACGGCGGGCGATCACGCGGCCGATCCGGTCCCAGAGCCGCGACCCGGTCTCGGCCGCGCCGCCGTACACCGGGACCCTCGGCCAGAACACCCCGCGCGGGACGATCACCAGCAGCGCGGGCAGCAGGGTGAGCATGGCGGCCAGCGCGCAGGCCACCCCCACCGCGCAGACCGGCCCGAGCCCGCGCGTGGCGTTCTGCTCGGCCACCAGCAGGCAGCAGAGCCCGGCCGCCACGGTCGCCGCGCTGGCCGCGATCGCCGGGGTGGCCCGGCGCAGCGCGGAGGCCATCGCCTCGTGCCGGTCCTCGTGCAGGGCGAGTTCCTCGCGGTAGCGGGCGACCAGCAGCAGCGCGTAGTCGGTGGCGATGCCGAAGACCAGCACCAGCAGGATGCCCCCGCTCTGCCCGTTCACGGTCAGGCCGGCGTACTCGGCCAGCAGGTAGTTGCCCGCCCGCGAGCAGGCCAGCGCCACGCCCGCCGACAGGAACGGGATCAGCCACAGCAGCGGGCTGCGGTAGGTCAGCAGCAGCACCAGGACGACCACGGCGGAGGTCGCCGCCAGGAGCGTCGCGTCGATCGACCCGAAGACCTCGATGGTGTCGGCGCTCTGCCCCGCCGGGCCGGTCACGTACGCGCGGTCACCGGTGATCTCGCGGATCCGGTCGACCGCCGCGGTCAGCGCGCCGTAGTCGCTCCCGTCCAGCGGCACGACGACCTGCACGGCCTCCGCGCCGGGAGCGGGGACCGGGGGCGACACCCGCCCGGCGACCCCCTCCACCTCCGCGAACCGCTCGGCGTCCGCGGCGGCCTCGGCCACCGGCCGCCCCTGGTAGACCACGATCGCCGGGACCTGGTTCCCGGCCGCGGACCGGCGCTGCGCCTCCTGCACCACCGTGGACTCGGCCCCGTCCGGCAGGAACGACGCCGGGTCGTTGCTCTGGACCTCCTCCAGCCTGCCGCCGAGCATCCCCGCCCCGGCCGCCAGCAGCAGCCAGATCACGAGGACCACCCATTTGCCCCTGCGCCCGCACACCGCCGCGCTCACGCTCCGCACCGTGCCCGTCCCTTGAAATGTCGGTGACTGCCCACACGGATCCCTTCGCCGCCGGGGTCGCCGGCGGTTGCACTCCCCGCGGGCGGGCCGTGCGGAACGCCGGGCGGTCAGACCCGCAGGATCGCCAGGGAGCGGGGCGGGAGGACGAGATCGGGCCCCAGGTGGACGCCGGGGTCGGAGGCGAGCACGATCTCGGCGGGCTCGGTCTGGAGCGTGACCGGGGCGCGGCCGAGGTTGGCCGTCACCCGGAAGGCCCCCCGGTGGACGACCAGCCAGCCGTCGCCGTGCTCCACCCGGACCCGGTCCAGCCGGGAGTCCGACAGGTCCGGGTGCGTACGGCGCAGCGCGACCAGGGCGCGGTACCAGTCGAGATGGGCGCGGTGGGCCGGGTCGTCGAGCTCGCTCCAGTCGAGCTTGGAGCGCAGGAACGTCATCTCCTCGCCCGGGTCGGGCGCCTTCTCCGCCCAGTCGTCGTAGCCGAAGCCCACGAACTCCCGGCGCCGCCGGTCGGCCTCGCCCTCCCGCAGCGCAGGCTCGACGTGGTCGGTGAAGAACAGGAACGGCGTGCGCGCCCCCCACTCCTCGCCCATGAACAACATGGGCGTGAACGGCGAGGTCAGCAGGAGCCCGGCGGCCAGCCGGAGCGCCTCGGGGTCCATCCGGTCGCCCTCGGCGCGGTTGCCGATCTGGTCGTGGTTCTGCGCGCAGACGACGAACCGGTGGCCCGGGACGTGCCGGGCCGGGCGGCCGTGACCGCGCCCGCGGAAGGCCGAGTAGGTCCCGTCGTGGTAGTAGGCCGAGGTCAGCACCTTGGCCAGGGACAGCGGCGACGCGGTGGCGAAATCCTCGTAGTAGCCGTGCCGCTCGCCGGTCACCGCCGCGTGCAGGGCGTGGTGGACGTCGTCGTTCCAGGCCGCGGCCAGGCCGTACCCGCCGGCCTCGCGCGGGGTCATCAGCCCGGGGTCGTTGAGATCGGACTCGGCGATGAGCGTCAGCGGGCGGCCGAGGGCGGCCGAGAGCGCGTCCACCTCGACGGCCAGCTCCTCCAGGAAGTGCGTGGCGCGTTCGTCGTGCAGCGCGTGCACGGCGTCCAGGCGCAGCCCGTCGATGTGGTAGTCGCGCAGCCACTGCAGCGCGTTGCCGATGAAGTAGCGGCGCACCTCGTCGGAGCCGGGACCGTCCAGGTTGACCGCCTGCCCCCAGAACGAGGAGGCGGAGGAGTGGAAGTAGGGGCCGAAGGGGGCCAGGAAGTTGCCCGACGGCCCGAGGTGGTTGTAGACGACGTCGAGGATCACTCCGAGCCCCCGGCGGTGACAGGCGTCCACGAAACGCTTGAGCCCGTCGGGACCGCCGTAGTTGTCGGTGACCGCCCACAGGTCCACCCCGTCGTAACCCCAGTTGCGCTCGCCGGGGACCGGCGGCACCGGCATGACCTCCACGAAGCCGACGCCCAGCTCGGCCAGGTGGTCCAGTTTCTCGATCGCCGCCTCGAAGGTCCCGGCCGGGGTGAAGGTGCCGATGTGCAGCTCGTAGATGATCGAGCCGGGCAGGGTACGGCCGGTCCACAGGCCGTCGCTCCACACGAACCGGTCGTGCTCGTAGACCCGGCTCGGCCCGAAGATCCCCTCGGGCTGCCAGCGGGTCCGCGGGTCGGGCAGCGGGTCGCCGCCGTCCAGCCGGAACCGGTAGTCCGTGCCGTGGCCGGCCCCGGGCACCTCGGCCGTCCACCAGCCGCCCCGCCCGGGCCGCATGGGATGCCGGGTCCCGCCGATCTCCACCTCGACCGACTGCGCCTGCGGCGCCCAGACCTCGAACATCGGCTATCCCCTCTCCCTCTCCAGAAGCGCGACCGGATGGTGTGACAGCAGGTGGGCCAGGGGGACACGCCCGGTGTGCTCGGCGCCGGACAGCAGATCCCGCCAGCGCCCGTGCGGCAGCGTCAGCGTGCGGTCCCCCCAGCCGCCGCGCCGCTCCAGCCCCACCGGGAGCCGGGTCGCCACCGCCACCGCCTGCTCCCCGCGGGCGAAGGCGATCGCGTGCTCGTCGGCCTCCAGCGGGACGTACGGCGCCGCCGGGTCGAGCCGCCGCCGCAGGTTCAGCGCCCGCCTCGTGACGAGCAGCTTGGCCGCGTCCCAGGAGGAGCCCCGCCCGTTCTCCGCGGCCTCTCCCCCGTCCACGCCCGGCGCGGCGAGCATCCGGCGGCGCAGCTCGAAGTCGACCGGGCGGCGGTTGTCCGGGTCCACCAGGGAGAAGTCGGTGATCTCGTTGCCCCAGTAGAGGTCGGGGACGCCGGGCAGCATGAGCTGGACCAGCTTCTGGCTCAGCGAGTTGGACCGCGCGTAGGGCTCGATCGAGGCGGTGAACTCCGCGATCGAGGGGCCGCACTCGCCGATCGCCCGGTTCGCGAAGGCCCGCAGCCCCTCCTCGTAGGCCGGGTCGGGGGCGACCCAGGAGATCGAGGTCTTGGCCTCGCGGGCCGCCTTGAACAGGTAGTCGAAGAACCGGTCCGGCCCGATCGGCCAGGCGGCCATCAGGTTCTGCCAGGCCAGGTAGTCCAGGAACGGGTCGAAGGAGACCTTGGCCGACCACTCCCCGACCGCCTCCGCCCACCGGCCGGGCAGCTCCGACAGCACGGCCAGCCGGGCCCGCACGTCCTCCGAGCGCTTGGTGTCGTGGGTGGAGAGCGTGGTCATCGTGCCCGGGGACATCTCCCGGCAGAAGGCGTGGAACTCCTCCGGCGTCCCGCCGAACCGGTCGGGCTCCCCGCCCACCTCGTTCAGGCACGACAGCGGGTACCACCGGTAGAGCGCGGTGTCCTCCACGCCCTTGGCCATGACCGGGCCGCAGGTCTGCTGGAAGCGGACCACGGCCTCGGCCGGGCCGTACAGCACCTTCTCCACCGCCTCCTCGGCCTCTCCCGCGGGGGCGCCCTCCGGCAGCCGCCCCGCGGCGACCCGGCCCGCCTCCTCCACGATGGCGGCCGAGGCCGCGGGCACGGGCTCTCCCGGCACCGCGTACGCCCGGTAGACGGGCATCGCGGCCAGCAGCTCCGCGAGCACGTCGCGGCCGGCCCCGGCGACCTCGGCCAGCCGGTCGAGCTCCGCGCCGAAGAACAGGTCGAGGACCTGCTTCTTGGACGTGTAGACCACCTCGGCGTAGTCGGGCGGCGCGCCCGTCTGCCGGACGAACAGGTCGAGCAGCGGACCGGCCCCGCCCGGGTCCACGAACAGCCCGGTGATCCGGTTGAGCACGTCGTAGCCGGTGGTGCCGTCGCAGTCCCAGTCCTCCGGGAGCCGTTCCTCCCCGACCAGGATCTTCTCCGCGACGGTCCACACCCCGCCCGACGCGGCGCGCAACCGGGCCAGGTAGCCGCGCGGGTCGGCCAGCCCGTCGGGGTGGTCCACCCGCAGCCCCTGGACGAGCCCCTCCCGGACCAGGGAGAGGATCACCTCGTGGGTGGCGGTGAAGACCTCCGGGTCCTCCACCCGGAGCCCGATCAGCGACGACACGTCGAAGAAACGCCGGTACCCCGGCCCCCGCCGCCAGTCGACCAGCCGGTAGTGCGTGTCCGCGCGGGGGAAGACGTGGTCGTGGTAGCGCAGCACGTCGCCGTCCACGACGGGCTCGGTGTCGTCGCCGATCACCGGCATGTTGACTTTCCCGTCCGACCACTGGATGTCGAACCACGAGGCGTACGGCGAGGCGGGCCCCTCGGCGAGCACCGACCACAGCTGCGCGTTGCCCGACTCCGGCACCGGGACCGTCATGTGGTTGGGGACGATGTCCACCACGATCCCCAGGCCGTGCTCGGCGAGCGCGGCCGCCATCGCCCGCAGCCCCTCGGCCCCGCCGAACTCCTCCCGGATCCGGGAGTGGTCGGTGACGTCGTAGCCGTGCGTCGAGTCCGGCACGGACTGCAGGATCGGCGAGAGGTAGACGTGGCCGACGCCCAGCTCCCGCAGGTAGGGGGCGAGTCCGGCCACCTCGGCGAACCCGAAGCCGGGGGTCAGCTGGAACCGGTAGGTGGAGGCGGGCCGGCCCGCCGCCGGGTCTGGCGGCCTCGGATCAGACACGGCGCATCACCCGCATCGACCGGCCCACCACCGGCACCCGCTCGCCCGCCCGGCAGAGCCGGGTGTCCACCGTGATCGGCATCGCCGTGTCGATCTCCGTCAGCCACATCTCGCCGTAGTCCTTCGGAATCGTGAACTTGATGACGTCGTGGTGCGCGTTGATCATCAGCAGGAACGAGTCGTCGGTGATCCGCCGCCCCCGGCGGTCCGGCTCGGTGATGGCCTCGCCGTTGAGGAAGACGGCCAGCGACTTGGCGTAGCCGACGTTCCAGTCGGAGTCGGTCATCCTCTTGCCCTGCGGGGTGAGCCAGGCGATGTCGCTCAGCTCGTCCTCCGAACCGCGCACCGGCCTGCCGTAGAAGAAACGCCGCCGGCGGAAGACCGGGTGGTCGGCGCGGAGCTTGGCGAGCTTGCGGCTGAACTCCAGCAGCAGCCAGTTCTCCCTGATGTCGGACCAGTCGACCCAGCTCAGCTCGTTGTCCTGGCAGTAGACGTTGTTGTTGCCGCCCTGGGTGCGGCCCAGCTCGTCGCCGTGGGAGAGCATGGGCACGCCCTGGGACAGGAAGAGCGTGGTGAGGAAGTTGCGCTTCTGCTGCTCGCGCAGCGACTCGATGGCGAGCGTGGCGGGCCCCTCGGCGCCGCAGTTCCACGACCGGTTGTCGTCGCTGCCGTCCCGGTTGCCCTCCCCGTTGGCCTCGTTGTGCTTGCCGTTGTAGGAGACGAGGTCGGTGAGGGTGAACCCGTCGTGGCAGGTGACGAAGTTGATCGAGGCGGCCGGGCGGCGGCTGTCGTCCTGGTAGAGGTCGCTGGAGCCGGTCAGCCGGGAGGCGAACTCCGGCAGCGCGGCGGGTTCGCCCCGCCACAGATCGCGGATCGTGTCGCGGTAGCGGCCGTTCCACTCGGTCCACCGGGCCGGGAAGTTGCCGACCTGGTAGCCGCCCGGGCCCACGTCCCACGGCTCGGCGATCAGCTTCACCCGCGAGAGCACCGGGTCCTGCTGGACCAGGTCGAAGAACGCGCTCAGCCGGTCCACCTCGTGCAGTTCCCGGGCGAGGGTGGCGGCCAGGTCGAAACGGAAGCCGTCCACGTGCATCTCGGTGACCCAGTAGCGGAGCGAGTCCATGATCATCTGGAGCACGTGGGGCGAGCGCATCAGCAGGCTGTTGCCGGTGCCGGTGGTGTCCATGTAGTAGCGCTTGTCGTTCTCGACGAGCCGGTAGTAGTCGTCGTTGTCGATGCCGCGCATGCTCAGCGTCGGGCCGAGGTGGTTGCCCTCGGCGGTGTGGTTGTAGACCACGTCGAGGATGACCTCGATGTTCGCCTCGTGCAGCGCCTTGACCATGGCCTTGAACTCCAGCACCTGCCCGCCGCGCTGCCCGCTGGAGGAGTAGGCGTTGTGCGGCGCGAAGAAGCCGATGGTGTTGTAGCCCCAGTAGTTGCTGAGCCCCCGCTCCACGAGGTGCTGGTCGTCGACGAACTGGTGCACCGGCATCAGCTCGATCGCCGTCACCCCGAGCGCGACCAGGTGATCGACGATCTCCGGGTGCCCGATCGCGGCGTACGTGCCCCTGATCCGTTCCGGGATCTTCGGGTGCTTCATCGTCAGGCCCTTGACGTGCGCCTCGTAGATCACGGTGTCGTGGTACGGCGTGGCGGGCGGCCGGTCGTGCCCCCAGCCGAAGAACGGGTTGATCACGATGGAGCGCGGGACGAACGGGGCCGAGTCGGCGTCGTTGCGGCTGTCCGGCCGCCCGAAGCGGTAGCCGTACACCGCCTCGTCCCATCTCACGCCCCCCTCGATCGCCTTGGCGTAGGGGTCGATCAGGAGTTTGGCGGGGTTGCAGCGCCGCCCGCGCGGGGGGTCGTAGGGGCCGTGCACGCGGTAGCCGTACCGCTGCCCGGGGCCGACGCGCGGCAGATAGCCGTGCCAGACGTAACCCTCGCATTCGGTGAGGAGGACCCGGGTCTCCACGTTCTCCTCATCGAACAGGCACAGCTCGACCCGTTCCGCCGCTTCGGAAAAGAGTGCGAAGTTCGTCCCCGCACCGTCGTAGGTAGCCCCCAGGGGATAAGGGTCACCCGGCCAGATTTCGATCATTTCACCGCCCTTCAGCGGTGTGGAGATATGCCCATTGCTCTCCAGGCCATGCCTGCTTTCCGGTCCCGGCATCACGGCCCCCGCCGCTGCCGCCGCGTTCAGGAGACGGTTCGGGACACCGGGGTGGAGACATCCACGAGCAGGCCGTTGGGATCGAGCACCAGACAGCTCCGCTGCCCGTAGAACTGGTCGCGGGGCGGGGCGACGACCTCGACGCCCATCGTCACGGCGCGCTCGTGGACGGCGTCCACGTCGTCCACGACGACGGTCAGGATCGTGCCGCACGGCGCGGCGCGGTGGGCCTGCGGGATCAGCTCGTGGTCACGGCGCCAGACGGCGACCTCCAGGCCGAGGTTCCCCGGCGCCGACAGATGGACGTACCAGTCCTCCTCGAAGTTGACCTGGAGGTCCAGCAGGCCGGTGAAGAAGTCCCTGGTCTCGGGGAGCCGGTCGGACAGGATGTTGGTGAGGATTCGGTTCACGACCATGGACCTCCCCTGACCGGCCTCCCCCTCCCGAAACCCGCCCCCGCCCGCTCCTCCCGCCCCGGGCGTCCCCGCCCGCCTATGCGCGGAGGGCCCGGACGGCGGCGGTGATCCCCTTCCTGTCGTAACCGCCGGTGGGCATGGTGGCGCCGTGGGCGTGGCGGACGATTCCCCGGGAATCGATGAGGACGCTGCCCGACTGCTGCAGCGAGCCGAAGACCTTCCTGCTCAGGCCGATCATCTCGTGCGGGGCGCCGCCGCGGCCGGTGAGGACGGGGAACGGGATCCGGCGCCTGGTCTTCCACTCGGCCGCCGTCCGGCGGTCCTCGGGAACCGCGACGAACACCCGGAGGCCGCCGGCGGCGAACTCGTCGCGGCGCCGGATGAGGTCGTGGACATGCCGGTTGCAGACCGGGCACGACGTGGACCGCATGAAGTAGACGAGTACGGCCTGGTCGCCCCGGTAGTCGGACAGACGGACGACTTGGCCGTCGGTGTCCTCCAGCACGATGTCGGGTGCGGGCGATCCGGTTTCGAGCATGGTGAAGCTCCCCTTCGACTCGGGTTGTGGAAATACGGTCCGCTCAGGTCAGGCGCCGGCGGTTCCGGCCCCGTCCGGGCCGCCGGCGGCGTGGCCCTTTCCGTCCAGGCTGTGCCGTAGCCTGCCGCGTGCCCGGTGCAGCTGGGACTTCATCGCGGCGTCGCTCAGCCCGAGCCTCTCCGCGACCACCCGTCCCGGATGGCCCAGCACATCCCGCATGATCAACACTCTGCGCTGGACCTCCGGCAGCTCCTTGATCGCCTGTGCGACGAGGTCGGCTTCCAGACGCCGGATGACCTCGTCCTCGGCCGACGTCGCCAGGCCGGCGCCGGCTCCGTCATAGTGGTCGAACAGCAACCGAGCCCGGCGCAGGCACTCGTTCCGGACGATTCGGAACATCCACGATGCCAGCGCCCCGGTGGCGCGCAGCGAACCGATCTTCCGATAGAGGATGATCAGTGCTTCCTGCGCGGCGTCCTCGGCATCTTGCGGAGAGGCGCAAAGATGCTCGGCGAAGCGCCGCACATGGGAATGGGCGCCGTGGACCACCGCGGTGATCGACTCTCGATCACCGGCCTGCGCGGCCTCGATGAGCCGCGTGCTCGCCCAGCCGCGATCAGCCACGTCCGCACCTCCGCCGGCGGAACGAAGTCGTGAACAGTGCCTGCCGAACGGCCGGCAGCACGGCGTCACCCATCCGGATCTCCTTCCCCGCGTGATCGTCACCCCCATAAGAGGCCCCCGCGCCGCGAAAGGATTCACCTCTTCGGGACCGACTTCTCCAGGACCGTCTCAGCCCGTCACCCCCGGAAGGCTTTCCGGCCGGGTCACCTGGCCGGGAGCTCCTTCGCCAGCGTCTCCAGGACGGGCTCGTAGACGTGCAGCCCCGCGCGGCGGACGAACGTCTCGGCCGCCCGCAGGTGTTTCCCGGCCCGCTCCCGGTCGCCGTCCAGCAGGGCCAGCCGCGCCAGGCACAGGTCGGCCACCGACCAGCCCAGCAGCCGCCCGGAGTCCGGGGCCAGGTGGCCGTAGAGGACCCGGCCCGCCCCGGCGTCTCCCAGACCGGAGCAGATCTCGCTGAGGGCGTCGGCGACGAACCGGTAGGGCAGGTCGGGAAGGATCTCCGCGAAGCCGTCGCGGGCGAACCCCGCGAACTCGGCCCGCGCCTGCTCGATCCGTCCCTCCTCGGAACGGCCGAGGTCGATCAGGGCCAGGCAGCGCAGGATCCGCCAGGGCCGCTGGCCGGGACGGAGGGTGAGGAGCTCCTCGGCCAGGGCCAGCGCCTCCGCCGGGCGCCCCTCCCGCCGCAGCCCCAGGAAGCGGAAGGTCTCGCTGCGCAGCCGCGCGTCACCGCGGCCGAGCGCCCCCTCCGGGTAGACCGCGCCGGACTCCTCGGCCGCCGCCAGCGCCTCGGCGGGCCGTCCGGTCAGGTGGGCGTGGACCGCCGTCTGCCAGGCCGCCAGGCTGACCATCGAGGGGAGCCGGAGCCGGCCCGCGGTCTCCCGCAGCCAGGCCAGTGCCCGCTCCGCCCCGCCGGTCGTGCCCTGGGAGGTCAGCAGGACGTACTCGACCTCCCGCCCGATCCACTCGGTCATCAGGTCACCGGTGCGGGCCCCGATCTCGATGATCTCCCCGACGACCTCCCGCCGGAGATCGTGGTCGTGGCCGGTCCGGAGCAGCAGTTCCTGGACGATCAGCGCCCTGGACAGGGCCCGGTCGTCCCCGGTGCGGCGGGCCAGCCGTACGGCCCGCGCCGCCAGCTCCCGGCTCCGCTCGACGGGCCGCCCGGTGGACCCGATGAACGCCGAGGCGGCCAGGAGCCGGGCCCGCCAGGGCGACTCCTCGGCCAGGTCCGAGGCGAGCGCCCGGTCGATGCGCTCGGCGAGCCGCTCGACCTCGGTCACCTCCTCGTACATCGCGAGGTAGATCTGGTCGGACAGGCCCAGCGCCGCCCGGGCCAGCCGGCTGTCGTCGCCGAGCTCCTCGGCGATCCCCGCGGCGCTCTCCAGCGAGACGTGCGCGGCGGTGCTCATCCCCGCCGCCGCCTGCGCCTCGGCCAGATCCAGCAGGAGGTCGCAGCGGAGCGCGTCATCGGATCTGGGCAACTGGCCGATCAGCGCGATCGCCCGCTCCAGGTGCTCCACCGCGTCCTCGTGGGCGAACTGCGCCGTCGCCTGGGCCGCGGCACGGCGGGTGTACCCGATGGCCTTGCCCGCCATGCGCCCGCTCAGGACGCCCTCGCGGTAGTGGTGGGCGATCTCGGTGAGCCGGGTGCCGCTCCGCTCCTCCAGCACCTCGGCGATCCTGGCGTGCAGGCGCCTGCGGCGCGACGGGGGCAGCGCCTCGCGCAGCACGTCGCGGACGATGTCGTGGACGAACCGGAAGACCGGCCCGTCTCCCTCGGTCAGCAGCCGGGCCCGTACCGCCGCGTCGAGGATGTCGAGCACCCGCTCCTCGGGCGGCTCGGCCACCCGGAGCAGGATGTCGGTGGCCGCGTCCCTGCCGAGCAGGGCGGCGGCGGTGAGCACCTCCTCGGTCTCCGGCGGCAGGCCGGCCATCCGCCCCCGCACGACGTCGGACAGAGCCCCCGGAGTCTCCCCCAGGTGCAGGATCTCCCCGAGGAAGAACGGATTGCCCGCGGTCAGCCCGGCCATCTCGGCGGCCCGTTCCGGGTCGGCCCCGGCCCTGTCGAGATACTGGCGGATCTCGGCCTCGCCCAGCCCGCGCAGCAGGAGCCGCCGTGCGTGCGGGAGCCGTACCAGCGTGCCGAGGGCCTGCTCCAGCGCGCCGCCGGGCCGCACGTCGGTGTCGCGGTAGGTGGCGACCACGGTCAGCCCGGGGCAGAGCCGGGTCGTGGCGAGGAACTCCAGCAGCCGCAGCGAGGAGGCGTCGGCCCACTGGAGGTCGTCGAGGACGACCAGGACCCGGCCGTGCTCGTTCAGCAGCCCGGCGAACGCCTCGTAGAGCTCGAACCGTCCGCTCCCGGCGAGCCGCCCCAGCCCGCCGTCCACCCCCGCGAGTTCCTGTACGGCCTGCGTCCACGGCCAGAACGGCGGCGCGCCGGTCCCGTCCCAGCACCGGCCCCAGACCACCCGGTGACCGAGAGCCGCGGCGGCCTCCGCCGCCTGCTCGGCCAGGCTGGTCTTACCGATGCCGGGCTCCCCCGCCAGCAGCACCACCCGGTGGCCGTCCTCCGCCACCGCGCGGCGCAGTTCCCCGGTCTCCGCCTCCCGCCCGACCAGCCGGGGGGCCTCGGCCGTGACGCGGACCCGGGGCATGAGCGCGGCGTCCTGGGCGAGGATGCGCCGCTCCATCTCCCGCGCCCGGGGCCCGGGGTCGAGCCCGAGGTCCTCCACCAGCAGCCTGCGCCCCTCGGCGAGGACGGCCAGCGCGTCGGCCTGCCGTCCGGCCTGGTAAAGCGCGTGCGCGCCGAGCACGCGGAGCCGCTCCCGGAACGGGTGGGCCGCCACCAGCCGGGCCAGCCGCCCGGTGAGCGCCTCGCCCAGGCCGAGCGCGAGGTCCGCCTCCGCGGCGTCCTCCTCCAGGGTCAGCCGGAACTCCACCAGGTGCGCGATCTCCTCCTCCGCCCAGGAGGCCTCCGCGAAGTCGGTCAGCGGTTCCCCGCGCCACTCGCCCAGCGCCCGCCGGAGCTCCTCCCCCGCGCCCCGGTGGTCGCCGGCCGCGGCCCTGCGCCTGCCCTCGGCCGCGTGCGCGCGTGCCCGGCTCAGGTCGAGTCCCGTCTCGGGGATCTCCAGGGCGTAGCCGCCGGGCCTGCTGACCAGGATCGCGGGGGGCGTGTTCCGCGGCCTGTCCGGCTCGAAGACCCGGCGGAGCTTGGAGACGTAGGCCTGGACGGTGTTGACCGCCCCGGGGGGCGGCTCGTCCCCCCAGAGGACGTCGACCACGCGGCTCAGCGGGACCGGGCGGGGCGCGGCGAGCGCGCACAGGGCCAGCACCACCCGCTGCTGATAGGACCCGACGTCCAGGGGCGTCCCATCGTCACCGATCACCTCGACCGGCCCCAGCACCCGAAAGTCCACCCCGGCCACCTCGCTCGCAGATGCGCCGATAGTAACCGCCCGCCCATTTCCCCCCGCCACCCCGCCCAACCACCCCCTCGCCCCTCCCGCCCCACCCCTTCCCCTCAACCACCCATCCCAGCCGCCCGGTCACTCCCGCCCAACCGCCGCTCTGATTGCCTCGGCCACCCCGATTCCCTCCCCCAGCGACAGCCTTATCCCACGGCGCCGGTACGGCGAGAGGCGGCACGGCGATCTTCGGCGCCACCGTACGGCGGGCAACCGGGACGGCCCCATCAGGTGATCGAGCTGTCGGCCCAGGCCTTCTCGTCGCGGACCACGTCGACGACCACGAGCGCGGGATAGCGGGGATGGGCGCTCACCTGCACCACCGGCGCCAGGCAGCAGGACGCCAGGAGCCCCGCCGCCCCTTCCAGGTCGGCCGCCGTGGTGCCCGCCCGGCACCACAGCCAGACCCGCTCGCCGAACCGGGTCGGCACCGTCCACAGGACGGCCGGGATCCGGCCACGCCGGTTCATGATGATCGCCTCGACGCACCCGGATCGGATCCGGTGCGCGGTGTACACGCACCGGATCCGCCCCCACACCTCGCGCCGCGCCGTCGGCCACACCAAAACCGACGCCACGAGCCCGAGGGCCATCAGGACGACCGGGAGCCAGCCGAACGCCCCCGCCGCCCACAGGAACGCCACCGGCAACCCGGCGGCGAGCATGATCTCGTACCGCCACCACCAGACCAGGGTCAGCGGCCCCGGGCGCACGGCCGGGATGACCGCCGCCCGCCGCCCGGCGTACACCTGCCTGCGTGTGCCGTCCTCACCGCTCATCACGCACCTAGACCCACCACTCGCCGTACTCCCGAGCCTGCCGTTCGCCGTACTTCTGGGCCCGTGGTCCGCTGGGCTCCGGCACCGGCCACCCGTCGGTGTCCGTGTCCAGCTCCGGCTCCCCCTGTCCCGACGTTCTGCTTCCGCCCCGGTCGATCCGCCCGGTCCCGTCGCAGAGCGGGCACCGCTCCTTCACGGCGGTCGTGCCCTCGCCCCGGCACAGACCGCATTCCTGCAGGGCGTCGAACCTGGGATCCCGGTAGACCCGGCGCAGCACCCTCCGCCGGTCGATCTCCCATCCCTGCACCCACGCGAACGCGTCGATCTCTCCGAAGATCCGGTCCTCCAGCGCCCGCAGCCAGACGATCAGCAAGCCTCGTACGCCGATCCAGTGGCCGCCCCGGATCTCGATGTGGTGCTTCAAGGTCAGCACCCCCTTGAAGGTCCGCCCACCAGGGCCTTTATGTATTTTTACCCTGGTTTGTACCTGTGGCAACCTACAGATGGAAATTACCAGGAAAACTTGCCAGCAGAATTTTCCGTAGGTTCTTGCCGAAGGATCATGCTAACGCGGTAATATCGACTTCCACCTGGGAGTACAGTGCGCTGGCGGCATCAGGAGGGCGGTGAAGCGATGGCTGAAACCAATGTGACCCTTCGTCGGCGTCAATTGGCTGGGAAGTTGCGCGAGTTACGTAAAAACACTGGCCTTACGGTTGAGCAAGTAGCACAGGAACTGCTCTGCAGCCCGCCTAAGATCAGCCGCATCGAGACGGCGCAGCGCCCGGCCAGTCAGCGAGACGTACGGGATCTCTGCAGGATCTACGGGATAACCGATCAGAAATTGATTGATCATCTGATGACACTGGCGCGCGAAATACGCCAGCCAGGCCTCAAGCAGGAGTACGGAGACCTCGGCGACGACGCTCTCTACACCTATATGGAGCTTGAAGAGGTCTCTCAGTCGATCACCGAATTCCAGACGGCCTACATCCCCGGCCTCCTGCAGACCGAAGACTACGCGCGGGCCCTCATCCGCGGACTGCTTCCACTGATACCCGAGGATGTGCTGAACAGACGAGTAACGGCCCGCATGGGAAGAAAGCACATCCTGACAAAGGAGAACCCGCCTCGATACTGGACCTTCATCGACGAGGCCGCCCTCTTCAGGGCGGTGGGAGGACCCAAGATTATGAGGGCCCAGCTGCAGACCGTCTTGGAAACAGCCAACCTACCTCACGTAACCGTACAGGTCATACCTTTTAACGTTGGTCCGTACATGGGGGCAGGAAATCCGTTCGTACTCCTTGAGGTGGACGACCAGCAGGTCTCGACCATCGTCCACCTGGAATTGCTGACCGTGGCGGAGTACCTGGAGAAGGAGCGCGACCTCAAGCAGTATCGAGAGGCGATCGACCACATTCGCGCAGCGGCACTGAACCCCCAGTCGTCTCTTGAGAAGATCATGGAGGCAAATCAGTCATACACCTTATAAGCAGACACGCAAGTGGACACATGTCGCTCGAAGAGCTGCCTGGAGAGGTGGCCAGTATTCCAGAGTCGACAGGAGAATCGATGACAGCTCCAGAGAATGTCCACTTTTTGACAGAAGCTTGGCACAAGTCAAGTCACTGCAACGGGGGAGGCTGCGTCGAGGTCGCCATAGGCGATGACCTCGTGCTCGTTCGTGACTCCAAAATCTCAGGCAGCCCCGTATTGCGCTATTCACACGACGAGTGGCGCGCGTTCATCATGGACGTCAAGACTAATAGATACGGGCGCCTCTGACGCGGGGCGATAGTAGAGCCGAGGCCTTCCGTACGGGCCTCGGCTCGTCACGCGGGCTGATTCTACGGAACCCAGGCCGCACAGTCCAATAATTTACAGAACACATCCACCCGGAATTCAGCAGGCAACCTTGTAAAATAAGCACCCGACCTCGGCGGCAGCGACCCACCGACCGGGCACAGGGAACCGCGATCTCGGTGACGACACCTTTTACGTACGCAGAGGTCAAGTCTGCGACATCGCTGATCACCGAATGTTGATCGGCTCTGAAAACTCCTGAACTAAGAAGCATCATTGTTCCATCCGACCCCAGGAGTTTCAATGGGCTCACCGCAAAGTCCCGGCACTCCTTCACTGGAGTGGCACACTTCCTCCCACTGCAACGGAGGAAACTGTGTCCAAGTCGCCTTCACCGGAGACTTGATCGCCGTCCGGGATTCCAAGGCCCCGGACAATGGCACGCTGACGTACTCCCACAGTGAGTGGGCGACGTTCATCTGGGCCGTCAAGCAGGGGGAACACGACCCCTCTTAGCGGGTCCGGCGCCGTACCGGGGCCGACTCCCTCGACCCCGGTACCTTTAACACCTAAAAGAGACATTAAATTTATAAAAACGTATATTATGATACTTCCGACATTGCGCCCCATCTCCGTGTAGTCGATCTTTTCGGGAGAGCGCATGACGGGGAAAACTCCGTTCAACCCCAGCGCCTGGCACCGGCCGTGCAACGGCGGAAGCTGTGTGGAGTTGGCTTTCGACGGCAGCCGAGTGGGGGTGCGCGACAGCAAGGACGACGGTACCGGATCGGTCCTGACGTTCACTGCTGACGAGTGGGCAGCCTTCGTGCGGGCCGTACGGCGTGGGCGGTTCGATATCGCCTGGTTCAGGCGTGCCCGGCGCAGGGCACGCCTGTTCTCTCGCCGTCGCCCCTGAGGGCCGACAACGGCCTCCGCCGCCACCGGCCGAGATGGCCTCCGGTGGCGGCGGAGTCTTCGGGGATCGTGCGGTCCCGGTCGTGGGTCAGAGTTGACCGGGGTGGCCGTTCTGGGACGGCGGGACCGGGGCGTTGCCGTACGGGGTGCCCGGGTTCCGGGGGTAGACGCGGGTCGCGGTGGGGTCGGGCGTGCTCGGGGCCGGGGCGTACGGTGCGGCCGACGGAGCCGCCTGAGGGGCGGGGGTACCCGGGCCGAACGGGAAGGGGGCCGGCGGGGCGGCCGGGGCGGGGGCGGCCACAGGGACCTGGAGCGCCGGGACCCCGGCCGGGGCGAGCTTGCGGCGGTGGAGAGCCATGAGCAGGCCGCCGAGCATGAAGAGCACCAGCAGCGCGCTGCCGAAGATGCCGACGAGCGCCATCGGCTTGCTCATCAGCCCTTCCTCGGCCGCGACCGGCTCGGCCTCGATGGAGGGAACGGGGGCCGGTGACGCGTCGGCGTTCACCGCGGCGGTGCCGGGTGTCGAGGTCGCGGACGCGTCCGGGGCGGCCGCGTCGGGCTGCGGGGAGGCCGGCGGCGCGCCGGACGAGGTGTCCCGGCCGGCGGCGATGGCCTCCTCCGACTCCTTGATGTAGCCGGCGGCGTACGGGTGCAGCGGGTAGAGGTCGAGCGTCTGCTTGAAGCCCGCGAGGGCGGGGCTGTACCGGTCGGCGAAGAAGTCGGCCAGCGCGGCGTCGTAGGTCCGGGTGGCGGGCGACTCCTGGGGGGTGACCCCCTGGGCCTCGAGGAACTCGCGGATCTGACCGACGGGGAAGAACACGCTCTGGTTCTCCTGGCGTTCGGTCATGGTCTCGTTGAGGTACGTGGCGGAGACGAGCGCGACGACCTTGCCCTCGGAGTTGAAGACCGGTCCACCGGAGTTGCCGCCGTAGATGGGCGTCTGCGCCTGGATGTACGGCACGCCCAGGGTGGTCTCCCGCAGGGCGCTGTAGGCGCCCTCGGTGATCGCGGGATACAGCCGGGACTTCTCGGTCAGGCTCTCGTCGCGGTTGACCGTCCCCGGGAAGCCGACAGCGTAGAGCGCGTTGCCGACCCGCACGTCGCCGTCGGTGCCGAGCGGCACGGTGGGCAGGTTGCGGGCGCCGTCGAGCTTGAGCAGGGCGACGTCCTTGCCGGGGCCGCCCGTGCCGTTCACGGCGACGAGCTCGATCGGCAGGTGGGTGGAGGTCGCGTTCATGCCTCCGCCCGGGAGCGGCAGGACCAGCTCGTACTTCACCTTCGCGTCCGACACCCGGAGGTTGTCGGTGTTGAAGGTGACGAAGACCTTGGTCACCAGGTCGGTGAGCTCCTTGTCGGGCTCGACCGAGCCCATGAGGTCCTTCAGCGCGGCCTCGACGTCCTTCTTGGTGAGGTCGGCCAGGCCGTACTCCGCGAAACCGGCCTCGATCTGGGCGGGGGTGTTCTGGACGCAGTGCCCGGCGGTGACCATGTGGCCGTCGGGGGTGATCCACCAGCCCGTGCACGTCCCGGAGAACGTGACGTCCTCGGTGCGCTCCGGCTTGCCGGTCTTGAGGTACTTGCCGGGGTCGGCGGCGAGCTTGCCGAACGCCCACTTGGCGATGCTCAGGTTGTCGGAGGGGATCCGTCCCTTGCGCGCCTGCTTCTGCGCCTCGTCCAGCAGTTCGTCGAACGACTTCTTCGAGGCCGCGGTGGGCACCGTGACCCGGCCCGAGTAGGTCGTCTTGATCAGCTGCACGGCGGGGTTCGCCTTCGCCGCGATCAGCGTCGCCGCGGGGACCGGCTCGGTCCCGGCGGTCGCCGCGCCGGCGGATCCCAGTGCCCCCGCCACGGCCAGCGCCGCCACCGCGGCCAGCCGCCGCATCGAAACTCCGTTCACCTGTTCCACCCCGTCAGCACGTGCCCCTCCTCGTCCGGGGCGGTTTCTGATCGGGAGTCTGCTCCGACGGACTTGCCCGGTGCTTGCGGCTCGATGAAATCCCAGGTCAAAAGGGTTAAAACCACCCCATAAACACCGGTGGCAGCCGTCCGGCGACGGCGATGGCGGTGCCCGGACTGCCACAGGAGAGCACGCTGTAGGACGATGGACCCGTGAACTTCGAACTGGCCGTCTGGCACACGCCCGAGCCGATCACCAGGGAGCACGCGGAGCACACCTTCCGGGCGCTCCGCAGGGGCGAGCCCGAAGCCGTCGCGCCGCACCCCGGGGTGGCGGCGTTCGCCGGGCGGCTGGCCGAGGCCGAGCAGGCCGCGCCCGGCTACGCTCTCGTCAGCGTCGCGCCGGAACGGGCCGACGAGGTGGCGGGCGCGGCCTTCGAGCTGGCCCGCGAGTGCGGGCTGGTCTGCTACGACCCGCAGCGGCGGCTGGTGCACAACCTGCAGCCGCTGGGCTCCTACCCGGGCATGCAGATGCACACGGGCGACGGCATGATCGTGATCGACCCCGACCTCCAGCTGGTCCACGACACCCTGGACACCATGGGCCCGCAGAACCCGTTCGTCGCGCTGGTCGTCTTCGGCCAGCACTTCGTCCAGGCGTCCCCGGAGATCACCGGCTACGAGCTGGAGTACAAGGACAGCGTCCGGAACCTGATGTTCCGCACCCACGTCCCGGAGCTGAAGACGGTCCGCACGGCCTTCGCCGAGTACGCCGTGGACAACCGCGCCTTCCTGGAGCGCCACGACTGGAAACCCGTCTGACCGGCGGGGCGGGTCACTCCCCGGGGAAGCGCACCCCCGCCTGGGCGCGGATCTCGTCCATGAGGCCCATCACCTCGAGCGTCGCCTGCCAGGGCACGAGCGGGCTCTCCAGGAGCCCTTCCCGCAGGCAGCGCATGGCCTCGGCGGCCTCGTGGTTCATGCCGTTGCCGTCATAGGGGACGTGGAAGGTCTCCGGCTCGCCGCCGGTGCGGTAGAGGGTGAAGACGTCGGGGCGGAAGAACAGGTGCGGCAGCTCGATGCGGCCGAGCGGGCCGGAGACCGACGCGGTGACCGGGCTGTGCGTGCCGATGCCGCAGGACAGCAGCGCGACGGCGCCGCCGGAGTAGCCGAACAGCATGCCGGTGTTCTCGTCCACGCCCTCGGGGGTCAGGTGGGACCAGGACTGCACCTTCGCGGGAGCGCCGAGCAGCATGTGGGCGAAGGAGATCGGGTAGACGCCCAGGTCGAGCAGGGCCCCGCCGCCCAGCTCCGGGTTGCGCAGCCGGTGGCCGGGCTCGACGGCGACGGAGAGCCCGAAGTCGGCGTGCACGGTGCTCACCGGGCCGATCGCGCCCTCGCCGACCAGCTCGACGATCTTCCTGATGGCCGGGTTGCACCGCATCCACATGGCCTCCATCAGGAAGAGGCCGCGCTCGCGCGCCAGGTCCACCAGTTCGGCGGCCTGGGCGCGGTTGAGCGTGAACGCCTTCTCGCACAGGACGGCCTTGCCCGCCTCCAGGCAGAGCCTGACCGCCTCGTAGTGGGCGTTGTGGGGGGTGGCGACGTAGATGACGTCCACGTCCGGGTCGGCGGCCAGCTCGGCCCAGCTGCCGTGGGCGCGGGGAATGCCGTACCGGTCGGCGAACGCCGCGGCGCTCTCGGCCGAGCGGGACCCGACCGCCGCCACCTCGGCGCCGGGCAGCAGCTTCAGGTCCTCGGTGAAGGTCGCGGCGATGCCGCCGGTGGCGAGGATTCCCCACTTAATCGTGCTCATAGCGCCCTATCACACCACGTCACACCGCTTCGTGGGAACGCTCCCACGGCTGCTCGCCGTACCGCTCGCCGTACCGCTCGCCGAGCGGGAGGCCACGCGAGCGGTACGGCGGGCGCCCGAAGGCCGGGCGCAGGCGGTACGGCGAACGCCCGAAGGCCGGGCGCAGGCGGTGCGGCGGGCAGCCGGAGACCGCGCACGCGGCCCGCGGATCAGCCGCGGGTGTCGGCGAGCAGCGGTTCCAGCACCAGGTCCGGGTGGTCACGCAGCACCCCGCGCATCCGCCACTCGTCGGTGAACAGCGCCAGCAGCGCCCCGTCGAGGGTCCGGGTGAAGACCTCCACGCCGCGCTGGCGGGCCAGGATCGGCGCGGACTCGGCGTCGGTGAGCCGGGCGAGGCTGAAGTCGAGCCGGTCCAGGGCGATCTCGGTGTTGAACTCCCCGGCCAGCCGGTGCTTGACCACGTCGAACTGCATGGGGCCGACCGCCGCGAGCACCGGCGACTGGTCGCCCCGGATCTCGGAGCGGAGCACCTGGACGACGCCCTCCCCCTCCATCTGCTCGATGCCCTTGCGGAACTGCTTGGAGCGGCTGGAGTCGCGGACCCGGGCGGTCCAGAAGTGCTCGGGCGCGAAGCTCGGGATCTTCGGGAACTCGACCGCGGGGCCCTCGTAGAGGGTGTCGCCGGGACGCAGCGCCGTGGCGTTGACCAGGCCGATCACGTCTCCGGGGAACGCCTCGTCGATCGTGGCGCGCTCCTGGCCGAAGACCGACTGGGCGTACTTGGTGGCGAACGGGCGCCCGGTCGCCGCGTGGGTCAGCACCATGCCGCGCTCGAAGCGGCCGGAGCAGACCCGGACGAAAGCGATCCGGTCGCGGTGCGAGGGGTCCATGTTGGCCTGGACCTTGAAGACCAGGCCGGCGAAGGGCTCCTCCAGCGGGCGCGGGTCGTCGTTCACGTCGGGACGGGGCGCGGGCGCGGGGGCGATGTCCACCATCGCGTCCAGCAGGCGGCCGACGCCGAAGTTGGACAGGGCCGCGCCGAACAGCACCGGGGTCGACTCGTGGGCCTCGAAGGCCTTCTGGTCGTGGTCGGAGCCGATCTCCGTGAGGAGGTCGGCCTCCTCCCTGGCCCGCTCCCAGTCTTCCCCGATCTCGGCGAGGGCCCGCTCGGGGGTGAGCTCGGTCTCGATGGCCTTGGTGGCGCCGCCCGGGGTCCGGGTGTAGCGGACGGCCTGGCCGCCGATCCGGTCGATCACCCCGTGGAAGAAGCCGCCGGTGCCGATGGGCCAGGTGATCGGGGTCGGGCGCAGGCCGGTCCGCTCCTCGATCTCGTCCAGCAGCTCCAGCGCCTCGCGGCCGGGGCGGTCCCACTTGTTGATGAACGTGATGACCGGGATGCGGCGGTGGCGGCAGACCTCGAACAGCTTCAGGGTCTGCGGCTCCATGCCCTTGGCGGCGTCCAGCAGCATGACCGCGCAGTCGACGGCGGCCAGCACCCGGTAGGTGTCCTCGGAGAAGTCGGCGTGGCCCGGCGTGTCGACGAGGTTGAAGACGTGGTCGCGGTACTCGAACCGGAGGGCGGCCGAGGTGATGGAGATGCCGCGGGCCTTCTCCATGTCCATCCAGTCGGAGGTCACGCCACGCCGGCCGGCCTTGCCGTGCACGGCGCCGGCCTCGGTGATGGCGGAGGCGTGCAGCGCCAGCGCCTCGGTCATGGTGGACTTTCCGGCGTCGGGATGGCTGATCACCGCGAACGTGCGGCGCCGGGACGCCTGCTGGGCGATCGCGGTCATCCTTCGTCTCCTTGCCGTACGGTGGAACTCGTCCGAGATGGTGGGCGGGGTGCCGCAACAGCTTACGCGTCACCACGCCCTTCAATTGATGTGGCAACACTTTCTCAGGCCGCTTGCGCCACCACGGCGCACAGTGGATCGTTGGAGATCTCGGTTCGCCGTGTCCGTATTGACTGTCCGAAAGCGACTGCTCGTGCAACTCGATGTTCCAGTTCGCAGGGTTCCCTCAGAGCGCAGGGTCCCGGTGGAGTGCAGATGATCACGCTCCGCTACGCGGCGGGTTCCGATGTCGGCAAGGTCCGCCAGGGCAACGAGGACGCCGCCTACGCCGGTGTCCGGCTGCTCGCCGTCGCCGACGGCATGGGCGGGCACGTCGGCGGGGAGGTCGCCAGCTCGGCCGCTGTCGCGGCCATCTCACCCCTGGACCACGAGCCCCCCTCCGATCTGGTCGCCGCCGCCGAGAGCGGGGTCCGCCGGGCCAACCAGCGGCTGCGGGAGCTGACCGAGCAGGATCCCAGTCTCACCGGGATGGGCACCACCCTGACGCTGATGCTCTGGGACGGCCCGCGCGTCGCGCTCGCCCACATCGGCGACTCCCGCGCCTACCTGCTGCGCAACGGCGACCTCTACCAGATCACCTACGACCACACGCTCGTCCAGACCCTGATGGACGACGGCCGGATCACCGCCGAGGAGGCCGCCCGGCATCCCCACCGGTCGATCCTGCTCCAGGTCCTGGACGGCAGCGACGGCGTCGAGGCCGACCTGTCGCTGCGGGACGCCGAGGTGGGAGACCGTTACCTGCTCTGCTCCGACGGCCTGTCCGGCGTGGTGGAGGCCGAGCAGCTCCGCCACGTGCTGGCCACGATCGACGATCTCGACACCGTGATCCGCACGCTCATCGATCTCGCCTGCGAGGGCGGCGGCCCGGACAACATCACCTGTGTCGTGGCCGACGTGGTCGACGAGCCGGACTCCGTCCAGAACACTCCCCTGATCGTCGGCTCGGCCGCCCCGTAGCACCCGCGCGCCCGTCCGCGCCCCGACGCCCCGCCCGCCCCGTCCCCGCCCGGGCGGCGATGCCGTGCGCCCTCCCACGCCGTTCCCCACGCGCGTCCGCGCCCTTACGCCTCCCCACGCGCGTCCGCCCCTCTCGCGGTTCCCCCCGCGCGTCCGCGCCCTCCTGTGCTCTCCCGCGCCCCCCTTCCACCCCTCCCGTCCCTCGCATATCCAGATTTTTCAGGCTTCGGGAACTATTTCTTTTACTCATTCTTTATCCGGGTGAAGCCACACGCTCGGGGGAGCAGGCGAGCACACCGGACAGGGAGATCTTCCGCATCGATGGGCCAGTTGGGCAGCTTCACCGAGACCGCGCTGTCGTTCCCGACCGTTCTGTTCACCTTCCCGCTGATCGTGGTGGTCGGTTACTGGCTGCTCGCCCTTCTCGGCGGCGCCGTGCTCGACGACGCGGCGGGCGACGGCGTCGCGGGTGACGACGCGATCGGCGACGCGGAGCTCTCGGGCGCGGCGGGTTTCCTGGCGGGCCTCGGGCTCGGCGGGGTGCCGGTCTCGGTGACCGTCTCGCTGCTGGTCGCCATCGCCTGGTTCGCCAGCCTCGCCGGGTCCGCCCTCATCACCGGCACGGCCGCCCTGGCCGCCGTGCCCGTCGCGGCGATCGGCTGCGCCTGGCTCGGCACCCGCCTGCTGACGCTGCCCCTGCGGCGCGTCGCGCGCAAGGAGCGCGCGCCGTCCCGCGCCGACTTCGTGGGCCGCACCTGCGTCATCCGCACGGGCCGGGTGGGAGGGGACTTCGGCCAGGCCGAGGTCACCGCTCCCGACGGGTCCTCCGCTCTCGTACAAGTCCGACAGACCGGCGACGACGTCTTCCTCGCCGGAAGCACCGCCCTGATCTTCGCCTACGACTCCGGCGGCGAATTCTTCTGGGTGATGCCGTACGACGCGGAACTCGACCCCCACCGTCCCATCTAGCCGAGGGAATCCATGGACGTCATCTCCACCGGCTTCGGCGTGCTCCTCGCCGTCGTCCTCCTCGTCGCCATCGCCATGGTGATCACGGTCACCCGCCTGTTCCGCAAGGTCGAACAGGGCAAGGCCCTGATCGTCTCCAAGGTCAACAAGGTCGACGTCACCTTCACCGGGGCGGTCGTCCTGCCCGTGCTCCACCGGGCGGAGGTCATGGACATCTCGGTGAAGACCATCGAGATCGAACGGTCCGGCCGCGAGGGCCTGATCTGCCGGGACAACATCCGGGCGGACATCAAGATCACGTTCTTCGTCCGGGTCAACAAGACCGCCGAGGACGTGGTGAAGGTCGCGCAGGCGATCGGCACCGCCCGGGCCAGCGACCAGGAGACGCTGCAGGAGCTGTTCAGCGCCAAGTTCTCCGAGGCGCTCAAGACCGTCGGAAAGCAGCTCGACTTCGTCGACCTCTACACCCAGCGCGACCACTTCCGCGACCAGATCATCCAGGTGATCGGCACCGACCTGAACGGCTACAGCCTCGAGGACGCGGCGATCGACTACCTGGAGCAGACCTCGCTGCTCTCCCTCGACAAGAACAACATCCTCGACGCCCAGGGCATCCGGAAGATCACCGAGCTGACCGCGATCGAGCACGTGCGGACCAACGACTTCCAGCGGCGCGAGGAGAAGGAGATCACCCGCCAGAACGTGGACGCCCGCGAGGCGATCCTCGAACTGCAGCGGCGCCAGACCGACGCGGAGATCAAGCAGAAGCGCGAGATCGAGACCATGCGGGCCCGCGAGGAGGCGGAGATCGCCCGGGTCCAGGCCGAGGAGCGGCTCAAGGCGCACGCCGCCGACCTGCGCACCCAGGAGCAGCTCGGCATCCAGCAGGAGAACCAGGCCCGCGAGATCGCCGTGGCGGCCAAGAACCGCGAGCGGGTCATCGCCATCGAGAGCGAGCGCATCGAGAAGGACCGCATGCTGGAGGTCATCTCCCGCGAGCGCGAGACCGAGCTGTCGCGCATCGCCAAGGACAAGGAGCTCGAGGGCGAGAAGCGCTCGATCGCCGAGGTGGTCCGGGAGCGCATCGCGGTCGAGAAGACCGTCGCCGAGCAGGAGGAGAGCATCAAGCGCCTGCGGGTGGTCGAGGAGGCCGAGCGGACCCGCCAGGCCGTGATCATCCAGGCCGAGGCGGAGTCCCAGGAGAACCTGGTCAAGGACATCAAGGCCGCCGAGGCCGCCGAGGCCGCCTCCAAGTACAAGGCGCGCGAGGCGCTGGTGATGGCCGAGTCGCGCCAGCAGGCCGCCGAGCTCGACGCCCGCGCCAAGATCCGCCTGGCCGAGGGCGTCCAGGCCGAGGCCGCCGCGGTCGGCCTGGCCGAGGTCCAGGTCGCCGAGCGCAACGCCGCCGCGATCGAGAAGGTCGGCCGCGCCGAGGCCGCGGTCGAGCGGGAGAAGGCGCTGGCCGCCGCGGAGGGCGAGCAGGCCAGGGCGCACGCCGTCGCCACCGCGATCCGCGAGAAGCTCAAGGCCGAGGCCGAGGGCGAGCGGGAGAAGGCGCTGGCCGCGGCCGCGACGATCGGCGAGAAGCTGAAGGCGGAGGCCGAGGGCCTGACCGAGAAGGCGGCGGCGCTGGCGGCGCTCGACGACGCGAGCCGCGGCCACGAGGAGTACCGCCTGCGGCTGGAGGCCGAGAAGGAGATCCGGCTCGCCGGCGTCACCTCCCAGGTCAAGCTCGCCGAGGCGCAGGCCGTGGTGCTGGCCGCCGGACTGGAGAAGGCCAACATCGACATCGTCGGCGGCGACAGCGTGTTCTTCGACAAGCTGGTCGGCTCGGTCACCCTGGGCAAGAGCCTGGACGGCTTCGTGGACAGCTCCGACGTGGCCCGCACGCTCGCCGGGCCGTACCTGGACGGGACGCAGAGCCTGCCCGCCGACCTGACCCGGGCGCTCGGCTCGCTGGGCAGCGGCGACGTGCGGGACCTGTCGCTCTCGGCCCTGCTGGTCAAGCTGATGAACGGCGGCGGCGCGGAGTCGCAGAAGCTGCGCGAACTGCTGAGCCCCGCGTCCACCGTGACGACCACGGCGCCCGCCATGACCCCCGTGGCGGCCGTGGACATCCTGGGCGACGGCGGTGCCCCGATCACCGCCGGCGGCTCCGTCGTCGACACGGTCCAGGAGTGACCCCAGACGTGACCAGCACGGACGTGACCACCGCAGAGACCGGGACGACCGGAACGACTGCGACGACCGGGACGACTGCGCCGGACGGGACGGAGCAGCGGCTGGACGGGGCGGGGCAGGGGCTGGACGCGGGCACCTACGAGGTGCTCCGCGCCCGGCTCGCCGAGCAGGCGGCGGAGCTGGCCCGGCGGGCCGAGACGCTCAACGCCCGCCGCCTGGAGGCGTTCGGCGGGACCGAGCTCCGCCTGATCGGCGCCGAGCGGATCCGCACCGAGAACAACTGCGTGCCCCGCGACATCGTGTCGATCGGCGACCTCATGCTGTTCGGCTACAACGTGTTCATCGGGCTGAAGCCGGAGACGACCGTCGAGGACGTCTTCTCCGCGCACCGCTTCAGCCGGGACGGCGACGCCTTCCGGTTCGAGCCCGCGCCGATGGTCCGGGACCCGCGGTTCGAGGAGGACTTCGCCGAGCTCTACCGCTACTACCGCGACACCCGGCTGCTGCAGCTGCGCCGCGTCGAGGGCAAGATGCTGGCCGTCTTCCGGACCGGCCCGCAGGACATCAGGGTGCTGCGCTGGCAGGTCGGCGCGGACGGCTCGCTGGCCTACATCGACGACCGGGGCGAGCGCGACCACGTGTTCCCGCCGTCCCACGACTTCGAGTGGACCGCGACCACCCGCGACGACCACGTCCTCGGGCGGCACCCGCACATCTCGATCCAGGGCGAGGTGTTCGTCGAGACCGTCGGCGGCGACCTCACCATCAAGATCGAGAACAACACCGAGACCGGAGAGGGCGTCTACCGCGAGCCGGTGGCCGAGCCGCTGCAGAGCCTCGCCGACGCCGAGGTGCTGCACGCCCGGGTCGGCCCGCTGATCCTGCTGCGCGTCCGGCCCTACAACGAGACCGGCTGGCGGCACCTGGTCTTCAACACCCGGACCAAGGACGTCGTGCGGCTGGACGGCATCGGCCAGGCCTGCCGGCGGCTCCCCGAGGACCAGGGGATCATCTTCCCCGGCGGCTACCACCTGTCCACCGGGGTGAGCAAGACCTTCGACACCGACGTCGCCGGCCTGGAGTTCGAGCGGGTCATCCGCTCGGCCAACGGCGAGGACGTGCTGTACGTGTTCCACGCCCGCTCCGACGGCCGGTCGCTGCTGCTGCCGTACAACGTGATCCGCAAGCAGGTCGCCACGCCGATCCCCTGCCACGGCTACTCGTTGTTCGACGACGGGACGCTGGTGGTGTTCCGGGCCGTCTCGGAGGAGCCCGCCCGGGTCCACCCGATGCAGGTGTGGCAGACGCCGTACACCTCCGACGTCTACGCCGCGGCCCAGCCGGTGGGGACCGGCCCGCTGGAGCGGATCGGCAACGCCGAGCTGGTGCGCGGGATCTCCGACTGCCTGTCGGTGACCGCGGCCGTCGAGGAGATGGCGCCCTCGGTCCCCGTCTTCGAGGCGTTGATCGCGGCCTGCGTCCGCGTGTCCGACCACTATCACTGGCTGGGCGAGCACGAGCTGAGCGGGCCGCTGGCCGACGTGCGGGCCACGGCCGAGCAGGTGCTGGAGGAGTTCGAGAAGGTCCAGTCGCTCACCGCCCAGGCGGCGGCCGCCCTGGAGGAGGCGGCGCAGGAGACCGCCTCCCTCGTACGGCGGGCGCGGGCCGCGGCGCCCCGCTCCGCCCAGGGGTGGGTGGACCGCCTCGCCGAGCTCCGCAGGGCGCGGGGACGCCTGGTGACCCTGCGCGAGCTGCGCTACGCGGACCTCGGTCGGATCGACCGGATCGACGCCGAGCTGGAGTCCGAGCTGACGGGCACGGCGCGGCGGGCCGTGGCCTTCCTCCAGGGCGAGGACGCCTTCGCCGGCTACCACGCCGAGATCGAGCGGCTGGTCGCCGAGGCCGGGGCCATCACCGCCACGGCCGGGGCCGGCCCGCTCGGCGAGCGGCTGGCCGGGCAGTCCCAGGGCCTGGAAGTCGTGATCGAGGTGGTCGGCACGCTCGACATCGCCGACGCGACCGTGCGCACCGCGATCCTGGAGCGGGTCGGCGCGGTGCTCGGCGGGATCAACCGGGCCCGGGCCACGCTGGAGGCGCGGCGGCGGGAACTGCTGGGCTCCGAGGGCCGCGCGGCCTTCGCCGCCGAGTTCGCCCTGCTGGGGCAGGCGATCACCGGGGCGCTGGCCGTGGCCGACACCCCCGAGCGGTGCGAGGAGCAGCTCGGCCGGCTGATGCTCCGGCTGGAGACACTGGAGTCGCGCTTCGCCGAGTTCGACGACTTCCTCGCCCGGCTCGCCTCCAAGCGGGAGGACGTCTACGAGGCGTTCTCCTCCCGCCGCCAGGCCCTGCTGGACGATCGGGCCCGCCGCGCCGACCGGCTGGCCTCCTCCGCGGCCCGGATCCTGGCGAGCGTGCGCCGCCGCCTGGCCTCGCTGGGCTCGCTCGACGAGGTCAACACCTACTTCGCCGCCGACCCGATGGTGGCCAAGCTGCGCTCCGTGGCCGGGGAGCTGCGCGCGCTGGGCGACCAGGTGCGCGCCGAGGAGCTGGACGGCCGGATCGCCGCGGCCCGGCAGGAGGCGGGCCGTGCCCTGCGCGACCGGCTCGACCTGTACGCCGACGGCGGCGAGACCATCCGGCTGGGCCGGCACCGGTTCGCGGTCACCACCCGGCCCGCCGATCTGACGCTGGTCCCGCACGGGGACGGGATGGCCTTCGCCGTCACCGGGACCGGCTACCGCTCCCCCGTCCGGGACCCCGATTTCGCGGCGACCAGGCCCTTCTGGACCCAGCTGCTGGTCTCGGAGTCGCCGGAGGTCTACCGCGGCGAGCACCTCGCCGCCTCGATCCTGGCCGCCGCCGAGGCCGGGACGCTGCTCCTGGGCGACAGGGCGATCTCGCTCACCGCGCTCCACGAGGCGGCGCCGGCCGGGGGGGAACTGCCGGAGATCGTCCGCGGGGTGGCGGAGACCCGCTACGACGAGGGCTACGAGCGCGGCGTCCACGACCACGACGCCGCGCTGATCCTCCGCGCCCTGCTCCGCCTGCACGCGGGGGCGGGCCTGCTGCGCTATCCCCCGTCCGCGCGGGCCGCCGCCCAGCTGTTCTGGGCGCACGGGACCGACGAGGCGGCCCGCGCGTCGTGGACCACGAAGGCGGCCTCGCTGGCGCGGGCGCGGTCCCTGTTCGGGCGGGTGGAGGCGGTCGGGGAGACCTGCCGGGCCCTGTCCCGCGCCGTCGGGTCCTTCGTGTCCGCGTTGCGCGGCGCGCCCGGATCGGACGGCGCGCCGGCGCCGTACGGCGAGGGCGATATCGAGCTCGCCGGGGAGTACCTGTTCGAGGAACTGGCCGGCGACCCGCCCGGATTCGTGACGAGCGTCGGGGCCAGGACGCTGCTCGACCGCTTCGAGCGGGCGCTGCGGAGCTCGCGGAGCTCGCGGGGCCCGGGGGCTCCGGGTCAGGAGTTCGAGAACGACCTGCGGGCCCTGGAGGGCGACCTGCCGGGGCGGCACCGGCTGGCCGAGGCGTGGCTGGGCGCGTTCGGGCGCTCGCCCGAGCTCCGCGAGCTCCGCGAGCTGCCCGAGGCGGTGGCCGTACGGCTGTGCGAGCTGCCCCGGCACGACTCGTCGGCCGCGCTGACCGCGACCGTCGAGGGCCTGCTCGGCACGCACCCGCGCATCGCCGGCGGCCGGCTCGCGATCCGCCTGGACGAGTTCCTCGCCAGGACCCGGGAGTTCGGGACCCGCCGGGCGCCGGCCTACCGGTCCTACCTGAAGCGGCGCGACGCCCTGGTCGCCGCCGAGCGCGAGCGGCTGCGCCTGGAGGAGTACCGGCCGAAGGTGATGAGCGCCTTCGTCCGCAACCAGCTCCTCGACGAGGTCTACCTCCCCCTCATCGGCGACAACCTGGCCAAGCAGCTGGGCGCGACCGGCGCGGCCGAGCGGACCGACCAGATGGGCCTGCTGCTGCTCATCTCACCGCCCGGCTACGGCAAGACGACGCTGATGGAGTACGTCGCCGACCGCCTCGGCCTGATGTTCGTGAAGGTGGACGGCCCGGCGCTGGGCCACAGGGTCACCTCGCTCGACCCGGCCGACGCCCCCGACGCGACCGCGCGCCAGGAGGTCGAGAAGATCAACTTCGCCCTGGAGATGGGCTCCAACGTGCTGCTGTACCTCGACGACATCCAGCACACCTCCCCCGAGCTGCTGCAGAAGTTCATCTCGCTGTGCGACGCCCAGCGCCGCGTGGAGGGCGTCTGGGAGGGCCGGGCCCGCACCTACGACCTGCGCGGCAAGCGCTTCGCGGTCTGCATGGCGGGCAATCCGTACACCGAGTCGGGCAGCCGGTTCCGCGTCCCCGACATGCTCGCCAACCGCGCCGACGTCTGGAACCTCGGCGACGTGCTCTCGGGCCGGGAGGAGCTGTTCGCGCTGAGCTACATCGACACGGCGCTGACCTCCAACCCGGTCCTCGCCCCGCTGTCCACCCGGGAGCGCGACGACGTACGCCTGCTGGTACGGCTCGCGCAGGGCGATCCCGCCGTCCGCGCCGACCGGCTCTCCCACCCGTACTCGCAGGTGGAGCTGGAGCAGGTCCTCGCAGTGCTGCGCAAGCTGCTCCGCGTCCAGCGGGTGGTGCTGACCGTCAACCGGGCCTACATCGCCTCGGCCGCCCAGTCCGACGCCGCCAGGACCGAGCCGCCGTTCCAGCTCCAGGGGTCCTACCGGAACATGACCAAGCTGGCCGCGCGGGTCGTGCCGGTGATGAACGACGACGAGCTGGAGGCCGTCATCGACGATCACTATCTCGGCGAGGCCCAGACCCTCACGTCCGGGACCGAGGCCAACCTGCTGAAGCTGGCCGAGCTGCGCGGCAGGCTCACCGCCGGGCAGGCCGAGCGGTGGGCGGAGGTGAAGGCCGCCTATGTGCGGGCCAGGGCGCTCGGCGGCGCCGAAGACGACCCGGTGACCCGGGCCGTCGGCGCGGTCGGCCTGCTGGCCGACCGGGTCGGCACCGCCATCGAGCAGGCCGCCGACCGCCTGTCCGGCATCCCGGAGAACGGCCGTCACCACCGGCTGCCCGCCCGGGAGGCCTGAGGACGGCCGCCGCCGGCCGTCCGCCCGGGACTCCTGAAGGCGGCCGTCAGGGGGTGAGCTTGCGCTCCGTCGCGGCGCCGACGACGAACCGCTCCGCGCCCGCGTCGTGCGCGCCGAAGTCGGCCACGATGCAGGTGATGTTGTCGGGGCCGCCGCCCCGGTTGGCCAGGTCGATCAGCCAGCGGGCGACCTCGTCGGGCTCGTCGATCTCGGTGAGGGTGTTGAAGAGGGTCTCCGGGCCGACGACGGCGGTCAGGCCGTCGGAGCAGATGAGGTAGCGGTCGCCCGGCTGGGCCTCGCGGAGGGTCAGGTCGAGCTCGCCGTCGCCGGTGCCCTCCAGCACGCGGAGGACCATCGACCGGCGCGGGTGCTCGGCCGCCTGCTCGGGGGTGATCCGCCCGTCGTCCACCAGCGACTGGACGAGGGTGTGGTCGTGAGTGATCTGGTAGAGGGCGCCGTCGCGCAGCATGTAGGCACGGGAGTCGCCGACGTGGGCCAGGGCGAACATGTCGCCGTCCCAGAGCATCGCGGTGAGGGTGGTGCCCATCCCGCGCAGCGCGGGCTCCCGCTCGGCCGTGTCGCGCAACGCCTGGTTGATGTCCTTGGCCAGGCCTTTCAGCGCGGCCTTGAGGTCGACACCGGTATTCGGAAGACTGTCGTCCAGCGCTGCCACGGCGGCGACGGCGAGCGAGCTGGCGATCTCGCCCCCGGCGTGGCCGCCCATGCCGTCGGCGACGGCGAGCAGGCGGGCGCTCGCGTAGCCCGAGTCCTCGTTCGCCTCACGGCGGACCCCGACGTCGGAGCGGGCGGCGTAGCGCAGTGCCAGTCCTTCGTTTTGTGCCATGAAGGCAGTAAAGCACTGGTTGAAGCACTTCACAAGCAAACGGGCTGTAGACCATTTCAGCACAGTCAACTACTGTGACCGAGTATGGAGGAGAGCCAGGAGATCACCGTGAACGCGGGCGACATCGCCCGGTTCGCCGATGTCGGCCGGGCGGCGGTGAGCAACTGGCGCCGCCGTCACGATGACTTCCCCCAGCCGATCGGCGGAACCGCCTCCAGCCCCCTCTTCTCCCTGTCCGAGGTCACCGCGTGGCTGCGCGGCAACGGCAAGTCCTTCGAAGTCTCCCTCGGCGACCTAGTCTGGCAGCGGATGCGGACCGCGGTCGACGACCTGCGCCTGGGCGAGTTGGTCGGACAGGTCGGCGTCTTCCTGCTCTCCCTCCACCGCGACCCCGAGAGCTGGCGCGAGCACGGCCCGCGGGTGCTCTCCGGCGACCGCCGCATCTGGCCCTCCCCCGTCGGGGACGGCTCCCGCTCCTCTGGCGACCGCGACGCGCCCTCCCTCGCCACACTGGTGGCGGCCACCACGGCCGACCTGCCGCGCGCGCCCGACCTCCGGCCGCACGACCCCGCGCTGCTCCGGCTGGTCTCCCGGCTGGCCCGGGAGAACGGGCCGCTGGACGCGTTCGAGTTCCTCTGCGCCCGCTACGTCGAGGTGCACTCCCGCCAGCTCTCGGTCACCAGGGACGACGTGGCCGCGCTCATGACGCGCCTGGCCGGCGGCGGCGCCGTGCTGGACCCCGCCTGCGGGGTCGGCACCCTCCTGCTGGGCGCGAACACCCCGCTCGGCCAGGAACTCAGTGAGACGAACGCCCTGCTCACCGCGGTGCGGCTGCTGCTGCGCGGGGCGCCGGCCCGGATCGTGGCCGGAGACTCGCTCCGTGAGGACGGCCTGGCCGGCGCCCTCGCCGACGCGGTGCTCTGCGACCCGCCGTTCAACGAGCGGGCCTGGGGCTACGACGAGCTGACCGGCGACTCCCGCTGGGAGTACGGCCTGCCGCCGCGCAGCGAGCCGGAGCTCGCCTGGGTGCAGCACTGCCTGGCCCACGTGCGGCCGGGCGGCCTGGTGGCGATCCTGATGCCCGCCGCGGCGGCCAGCCGCCGCCCCGGCAAGCGGATCCGGGGAAACCTGCTGCGGGCCGGGGCGCTCCGCGCGGTGATCTCCCTGGGACCGGGCGGCCCCGACCTGTGGCTGCTGCGCCGCCCGGCCGGCGAGCGGCCCCCGTCGCAGGTCCTGATGGTGGACGCCGGTGAGGACCTGTCGGTCGTGGAACCGGCCTGGCGCGCCTTCACCGCGGATCCCGAGGCCGAGCTGACCGGCGACAGCCGTACCGTGCGGATCATCGACCTGCTCGACGACGAGGTGGACCTCGCCACGGGGCGGCACCGCCCGCAGCAGGGCGGGATGGACTTCGCCCGCGACTTCACCGCCGCCCTCGACCGCTTCCGGGAGGCGTCGGCCGCGCTGCCGAAGTCCCCTCCGGAGCTGGAGACGCTGACCGAACGGCAGGAGCTGCCCACCACGACGGTCGGCGAGCTGGTCAAGGCGGGGCTGGTCACCATCCTGGCGGCCCCGTCGAAGCTGACCGCCGACTCCGGGCCCGTCCCGGTCCTGACGGCCGAGGACGCCGCCGCGGGAACGCCGCCCTCCGGCGGGACCGTTCCCGACCCGGCCCTGGTCATGGTCGGCCCGGGTGACATCGTGACCACCGTCCTGGGCGCGGTCCGGGTGGTCGCCGACTCCGTGGCCGAAGCCGGCGCCGCGCTCGGGCCGCAGCTCACCCTCTACCGGGTGGACCCGGAGCGGCTCGACCCGCACTTCCTCGCCGGGTTCCTCCGCTCCGCGGACTCCTCGCGCGTGCATTCCAGCTCCAGCCGGCTCGACGTGCGCCGGGCCCGGGTGCCGGTGCTGCCGGTGGCCGAGCAGCGGCGCTACGGCGAGGCGTTCCGGGAACTGGCCGCGATGGAGGACCGGTTGCGCGAGACGGCGGCACTGGGCGAGACCTTGATCCGGCTAGGCTTTGATGGACTGGCCGACGGCCATCTGAGACCGTGCGGCCAGGGGGGTTAGTGCCCACGGGTCCAGGGAGGGTCGATGGTCATCGGCGACCGCTACGTTCTCGACGACCTCCCTCTGGGGCAGGGCGGGATGGGCGCGGTCTACGCCGGTCATGACAAACACCTCGACCGCCGGGTGGCCGTCAAGATCATGCGCCTGCTCACCGGCCCCGACGAGGAGCTGGAGCGGCGCTTCATGCGCGAGGCCCGCATCCTGGCCCGGCTGGAGCACCCCGGCGCCCCGGTCCTGTACGACTTCGGCACCTTCGACCAGCGCCTGTTCCAGGTGATGCAGTTCATCGAGGGCGTCACCGTGGCCGACCTGGTCAGCGAGCACGGCCCGCTCCCGGTGCCGTGGGCCGCCGCGATCGCGGCCCAGGCCTGCGCGGTGCTCTCGGCCGCCCACGCGCTGTCCATCTACCACCGCGACCTCAAGCCGACCAACCTGATGCTCTGCCCCGACGGCAGCGTCAAGGTCCTGGACTTCGGCCTGGCGATGCTCCGGGAGGCCGACTCCACCCGGTTCACCCGGATCGGCCAGCTCCTGGGCACCCCGTCCTACATGGCGCCCGAGCAGATCCAGCGGGGCCTGGCCGGGCCGCGCAGCGACCTGTACGCCCTGGGCTGCATGATCCACGAGATGCTCACCGGCAGGCAGCTGTTCACCGGCCCCACCGAGTACGCCGTGTTCGAGCGGCAGGTGAAGGAGCGCCCGCCGCCGGTGCCCGGCGTCCCCGCCGAGCTGAACCGTCTCCTCGCCGACCTGCTGGAGAAGAATCCCGACCGGCGCCCCGCCGGGGTCGAGGCGCTCTACGAGCGCCTGCAGCCCTTCGCCGTGGACCTCCCCATGCTCCCCGGCTTCCTCACCCCGCCCTCGGTGCCCAGCCCGGGCCGGATGTACGCCCGCGTGGTCGGCCGCGTCCTCGCCTGAGCCCGCCGCCCGCCCTTCCCCGCCCGGAGCGGGAAAGGTCAGGGCAGATCCTGGCGGGAGGCGCCGACGCTGTTCTGCTCCTCGATCTGGTCGATCTGGCGGGCGGCCCACTCGGCCCACTCCCGCTGCATGACGGTGAAGCGCAGTCCCCATTCGAGGGCGATGCGGCCGTAGACCGCCAGGGGCGTGTTCCCCAGGTCGCCCTTCTCGGCGGCCGAGCGGATCTCCTCCAGGTCCTCACGGGCGCGGGCCGCCACCGTGCCCTGCTCCTGCAGGTATGCCCGGGCCTCCTCGGGCCGGACGACGCCGAGGAAGAACACCCGCAGCAGCATGTCGGTGCGGCGGAACGACTCGGGCTCGACCTCGATCAGCCAGCGGCGCAGCTCCGTCAGGCCCGCGTCGGTCAGCCCGTACTCCTTGCGGCCGCGCGGGCCTTCGGCCACGACCTCGATCAGCCCGGCGTCGGCCAGCCGGCCGAGTTCGCCGTAGAGCTGGCTCTGGGTGGCGGGCCAGACGTTGGCGAGCGAGACCTCGAAGACTTTCAGCAGGTCGTAGCCGCTGGCCGGGCCCTCGGTGAGGAGCCCGAGCACCGCGTGACGGAGGCTCATGAGGTCATCTTAGATTCCTCGATTGACATGTCATCAATGAACGTTCTACTTTTGACATGTCACAACTGGAATGTTGGGAGGGCTCATGACCCCCGCTTATCTGCAAGGGCACTTCGCACCCGTCCCCGACGAGATCAGCGTCGCCGACCTGTCGGTGACCGGCGAACTGCCCGCCGAACTGACCGGCCGCTACTTCCGCAACGGCCCCAACCCGCTGCCCGGCCAGGACCCCGGCCACTGGTTCCTGGGGCACGGCATGCTCCACGGCGTCCGGCTGCGCGAGGGCCGCGCCGAGTGGTACCGGAACCGGTGGACGAAGACCACCGCCTTCACCGACGACGCCCCGTTCATCTCCGACAAGGGCTTCGACCTGGCCGCCGTCAGCGCCAACACCCACGTGATCCGGCACTCCGGCCGGATCCTCGCCCTGGTCGAGAACGGCCTGCCGTACGAGATCAGCCCGGAGCTGGAGACCCTCGGCCCGCACGACTTCGGCGGCAGGCTCACCACCGCCATGACCGCGCACCCGAAGGAGGACCCCGCGACCGGGGAGCTGCTCTTCTTCGGGTACGGCTTCGCCCCGCCGTACCTCACCTACCACCGGCTGTCGGCGGACGGCGAGCTGGTCGAGAGCCGGGAGATCGAGGTCCCCGGGCCGACGATGATCCACGACTTCGCGATCACCGAGAACCACGTCGTCTGGCTGGACCTGCCGGTGGTCTTCGACCTGGAGACGGCCATGAGCGGCGCCATGCCGTACCGGTGGGACGAAGGCTACGGCGCGCGGCTCGGCGTCATGCGCCGCGACGGCGGCGACGGCGGGAAGGTGCGCTGGCACGAGATCGACCCGTGCTACGTCTTCCACGTCGGCAACGCCCACGAGGACGACGAGGGCCAGGTCGTGCTGGACGCGGTGCGCTACTCCGCCGGCTCGTTCCGGCGGATCTGGGGCGAGATCAGCGGGGATCTCGATCCGGCCGCCTCGGCCGCCGAGCTCGGCGGCGCGCCCCTGTACCGCTGGACCCTCGGCGCGACCGCCAAGGAGGAGCAGCTCGACGACCGGGACGTGGAGTTCCCCAGCCTCAACGGGGACCGCACCGGCCTGGCCAACCGCTACCT
Organism: Planobispora longispora; assembly: GCF_016863135.1. GTDB lineage: Bacteria > Actinomycetota > Actinomycetes > Streptosporangiales > Streptosporangiaceae > Planobispora > Planobispora longispora. The sequence goes on along the minus strand of NZ_BOOH01000011.1, from coordinate 63,398 downwards.
CTACGCGGTGACCGGCGACGCGATCGTCAAGTACGACACGGTCACGGGCTCCGGCCGGGTCAAGGAGACCGGCGGCACGACCGGGGAGGCCGTGTACGTGCCCGCGGAGGGCGCGCGGGCCGAGGACGACGGCTGGCTGATGTCCGTCGTCAGCGCCGGGGACGACTCGGAGCTGAAGGTGCTGGACGCCGCCTCCCTGGAGCAGGTGGCGGCGGTGCGGCTGCCGCGCCGGGTGCCCGCCGGCTTCCACGGCAACTGGTTCGGCGACGAGGGCTGACCGGCCTCTCTGGACCGGACTCTCAGCGGACTCCCCCGAGCGGACCGCGAGCGGACCTTCACGAGCGGATGGAGCGGCCCGTCAGGGGCGGGCCGCCGACAGGCCCGCGATGATGAGGTCCACGGCGACCTCGAAGGTGTCGTCGACGTCGGCGGCGCCTCCGGGGCCGTCCTGCTCGGCGAGGATCCCGGCGCACTCGGCGAAGACGAAGCCGGAGACGAAGGTGAACAGCGCCTTGCGGGTGTGGGCCAGCCGCTCCGGCGGGACCCCGGCGGCGACCAGGATCCGGTTGAGCACGTCCCACAGCAGGTAGTCGTGCTTGAGCGCCTCCGGGTGGGACTGCACGTACAGCCAGAGCGAGGGGTGCCGCTGCGCGATGGAGCGGTAGGCGTATCCCAGGGCGCGCAGCTGGTCCCGCCACGGGGTGCCGTCGTCGGCGGGCAGCCGGAGCCGGAGCGCCACCATGGAGCAGACCTGCTGCAGGAGCGCGGTCTTGCTGTCCACGTGGTGGTAGAGCGACATCGGGTTGACGTCGAGCTCGGCGGCGAGCTTGCGCATGGACAGGCTGTCCACCCCGCCCGCGTCGATCATCCGCAGGGCGGTCGCGCAGATCTCCTCAAGCGTCAGGGGCTCCCCCCTGCGCGCACTCACGGCCATACGCCGTATGGTAGCTACTGCCATACGGTGTATGGCCGGTGCCGTACGGAGGTCACCGGCCACGGGATGCGAGGAGTTCCCATGTCCGCGACTCGTTCCGTGCCCGCCCCGCGGGGCCTGCCCGTTCTCGGCAACACCCTGCAGATACCGGCCCACTCCCCCAACGAGTTCCTCGACGGGCTCGCCGCGGAGCACGAGGAGGGCGTCTACCAGCTGGAGATCCTCGGCCGCAGGGTGCTGTTCGTCTACGACCCCGACCTGGTCGCCGAGGTCTGCGACGAGACGCGCTTCTACAAGGGCATCGACCCGCCGCTGTCCATCGTCCGCGACTTCGGCGGCGACGGGCTGTTCACCGCCCGCGGCAACGAGCCGGTCTGGGGCCAGGCGCACCGCATCCTGATGCCCGCCTTCAGCCAGCGCTCCATGAAGGCGTACTTCCCGCAGATGCTGGAGGTGGCCCGGCAGCTCGTCGCGTCCTGGGAGCGCAGGCAGGGCGAGGACCTGCCCGTCTCCGACGACATGACCAGGCTCACCCTGGACACGATCTCGCTGACCGGCTTCGACTACCGGTTCGACTCCTTCGCCTCGCCCGAGCTCCACCCGTTCCTGCAGGCGATGGGGCGCGCCCTGACCGAGGCGATGCTCCGCAACCGGCGGCTCCCCCTGGTCACCAGGATGATGAAGAAGCAGGAGGCCGCCTACCGGGCCGACATCCGGGCCATGCAGGACCTGGTGGACGACGTCATCCGGCAGCGGCGCGCCGCGGGCGACACCTCGACCAGGGACCTGCTCGGCCTGATGCTGGGGGCCGCCGACCCGAAGACCGGACGGCGGCTGCCGGACGAGAACATCCGCAACCAGGTCCTGACCTTCCTGATCGCCGGACACGAGACCACCAGCGGCCTGCTCTCCTTCGCCCTGTACAACCTGCTGCGCAACCCGCACGTGCTCGCCCGCGCCTACGCCGAGGTCGACCGGCTGCTGCCCGGCGACGCCGCGCCCTCCTATGAGACGATCATGAAGCTGGACGTGATCCCCCGCGTCCTGGAGGAGACGCTGCGGATCTGGTCCCCCATCCCGGCCTTCGCCGTCAAACCCTTCGCGGACACCGAGATCGGCGGCTACCCGGTGCGCAAGGGGCAGACGACCGTCGTGCTCCTGCCCCCGCTGCACCGGCACCCGAAGGCGTGGCAGCGGCCCGGGGAGTTCGACATCGACCGCTGGCTCCCCGAGCGCAGGAAGGAGCACCACCCGGCGGCCTACAAGCCGTTCGGCAACGGCGAGCGCGCCTGCATCGGACGGCAGTTCGCGCTGACCGAGGCGCGTCTGGCCCTCGCGCTCGTCCTCCAGCGGTTCGCGATCTCCGACCCGGACGCCTACCGGATCAAGGTCAAGCAGACCCTCACCCTCAAGCCGGAGGGGTTCACGCTCCGGGTCCGGGAGCGCATGCCGTACGAGAGGAACGCCTCCGGAGAGACCGGGGCGGGCCGGACCGCCGACGAGCAGCCGGTGGAGATGGCCGTCACCGGGACCGGCCTCACCGTCGCCTACGGTTCCAACCTCGGCACCTGCGCCGACATCGCCGAGCGGCTGGCCGGGCGGGCCGGGCGGGCCGGGTTCGCCGTCACCCTGACGACCCTGGACGAGCTGGCCGCCGCCCCGCCCGCGAGCGGTCCCCTGGTGATCGTCGCCTCCAGCTACAACGGCAGGGCCCCCGACAACGCCCAGGCGTTCGACGCCCTGGAAGAGCTGCCGCCGCTGGACGGGGTACGGCTGGCGCTGCTGGGCTGCGGCGACACCCAGTGGCCCAGCTACCAGGAGTTCCCCCGGCGGGCCTTCGCCAAGCTCACCGGGGCGGGGGCCGTACCGCTGGTGGAGCGCGGGGAGGCCGACGCCGACGGCGACCTCGACGGCGACGTCACCGCCTGGACCTCGGCCCTGTGGGCGGCGCTGGCCGCCGAGTACGGCGCGGCTTCCGGAGGCGACGCAGGCGGCGGGCCGCGCTACGAGATGGAGATCCTCACCGAGGCCGACGTCCGGCCCGCCGTCGTCTCGGACCGGGCCGTCCCGCTGACCGTGATCGCCGGTGAGGAGCTGACCGGCGACCCGGCCGGACTCTGGGACTTCTCCCTGGAGGCGCCCCGCGCGGGCGTGCGCTCGATCACGGCGAGGCTGCCCGAGGGCGTCTCCTACACGGCCGGCGACCACCTGGCGGTCTTCGCCAAGAACGACCCGGAGCTGGTGGAGTGGGCGCTGCGCTGCCTGCGCGTCCCCCGCGACCGGGTGGTACGGCTGCGCGCCCGGGGCGCCACCCACCTGCCGACGGACACCCCGGTCACGGCCGGGCTGCTGCTGGCCGAGTTCGCCGAGCTGCAGGACGTGGCCACCCGCTCCGACCTGGAGACGCTCGCCGCGCACACCGAGTGCCCGTGGACCCGCGGGCAGCTCGCCGCACTCGACTACGCCGAGGAGATCCTGACCAAGCGGGTCTCCGTGCTCGCCCTGCTGGAGCGCTTCCCCGCGATCACGCTGCCGCTCCCGCTCTTCCTGGAGATGACGGGGCCGATCCGGCCGCGCTACTACTCGATCTCCTCCTCGCCGCTGGCCGATCCGGGGACGGTGCGGATCACCGTCGGGCTGGTGGAGGGCCCCGCCTGGTCCGGCGCCGGCGAGTACCGCGGCACGTGCTCGGCCTACCTGGCGGGCCTGGCGCCCGGCGAGGTGTTCTACGGCTACGTCCGCGTCCCGGCTCCCCCGTTCCGGCTGCCCGGCGACCCGGCCGTCCCGGTGATCCTCATCGGCCCCGGCACCGGCTTCGCCCCGCTCCGCGGCTTCCTGGAGGACCGGGCGCTGTCGGGGGCGAGCGGCCCGGCCGAGGTCTTCACCGGCTGCCGCCACCCCGGCCACGACTGGCTGTACCGGAGGGAGCTGGAGGGCTGGGAGCGCGACGGGGTCGCCCGGGTGCACACCGCGTTCTCCGCGGTCCCGGGGCACCGGTTCCGGTTCGTGCAGGACGCGGTGGCCGCCGAGGCCGACCGGGTGTGGGAGCTGCTGGAGCGCGGGGCGCACGTGTACGTGTGCGGGGACGGGCTGCGGATGGCGCCGGCCGTACGGCGCGCCCTGGCCGGGATCTACGAGAGCAGGACCGGCGGGGACGGCGAGGCGTGGCTGCGCGGGCTGGAGGCCGAGGGCCGCTACCAGCAGGACGTCTTCGCCTGAGCGCGCTCCCGTTCCGCCTGAGCACACCCTCGTTCGCCGGAGCACGCCCCCTTCGCCCGAGCGCGATCCCGCGGCCCGCGCGCCCTTCATAAGCCCGTTCTCGGGGCGTTCTAAGATGATTCTCACGCTCCCTCCGTACTTTTCCCGCCATACCGGTCATGCGGCCGTACGGGCAGGCTTCGAAGGGACGGATCACATGGGGCACGATCACGAGGGCCGGCGGGTCAGCCGCCGTACGGCGCTCGCCGGGATCGGCACGATCGGGCTGGGCGCGCTCCTGGCGGCCTGCGGCGAGCAGGCCGGGACCCCCTCGACGGTCACCACCTCCACGGGCTCGACCACCGCCATCTCACCGACGACCGCGGCCACCTCCGGTCTGGAGGACCTGTTCGCCGGGGCGAACACCTGCACGCTGACCCAGACCACCACGCAGGGGCCGTACTACTTCGACGCGGACAAGATCCGCAGCGACATCCGCGAGGACCGGGAGGGCGTCCCGCTCCGGGTGGCGATCAAGGTGCAGGACAGCGAGACCTGCACGCCGCTGCCCGACACCGTGGTCGAGATCTGGCACTGCGACGCCGGGGGCATCTACTCGGGCGCGGAGTCGCTGTCGTCGGGGAGCGGCCAGGAGGGCGGCCCGGGCGTCGGCACCCCGCCGGGCACGCCGCCCACGGGCGGTCCCGGTCAGGGCACCCCTCCCCCCGGCGGCCCCGGCCGGGACACCCCTCCCCCCGGCGGCCCGTCGGGCGATCCGGGCCGGGGCGGGGGCGACATGGGCGATCTCAGCCCGGTCGACGACAAGCGCTACCTGCGCGGCGCCCAGGTCACGGGAGCCGATGGGATCGTCCAGTTCGTCACGATCTGGCCGGGCTGGTACCGGGGCCGGACCGTGCACATCCACGCGATGGTCCACGTCGGCGGCGCCCGGGTGCTGACCACGCAGGTCATGTTCGACGAGACCGTCAACACGAAGGTGTTCGAGAGCCAGCCGTACGCCCAGCGCACCGGCCGGGACACCTTCAACGACGGCGACAACATCTACCAGCCGAGCATGCTCATGAAGGTCACCCGGGAGGGCGAGGGCTACGTGGGGGCCATCGTCTTCTCCGCCGACTCCGACCAGGACAAGACCTGACCGCTCCCCTCTCCGCCTGCCCTCCCCGCCCTGGCCGCCACCGCCCGCCGCGTCCCGGACACCGCCCCGTTGACGCCACGCGGCCCCGCCGGCGTCACGCGGCCCGGCCGTGGATGCCCCGCGCCCACAGCCGATCACCTGGTCTGACGATTCGGATACCCTTACCCGGGCTGGAATCGACCATCCTTCTCGTGAGAAGGGATCGGGCACGTGCTCGACGACGCTGGGCTCCAGGCGCTTCGCGAAGCGGCGCGTCTCTCCCCGGAGAACCTCCCCCTGCGGCGGCATCTCGCCGAACAGCTCCTGGCCCGGGGATATCTCGCCGAGGCCGAGACCGAGTACCGCGCCGCGCTCCGGCTGGCTCCCAGGGATCCGGACGTCGCGGCCGGGCTGGCGGAGGCCTTCGTGCGGCAGAACTCCCACGGCGCCGCGCTCTCGGCGCTCGAACCGTTCCTGACCGTGCCCGGCCATCCCCCTCGGCTCGGAGTGATCGCGGCCAGGGCGCTGCTCGGCGAGGGCGACACGACCGGCGCGGCCCAGCGCTACCGTGACGCGGTCTCCCGCGACCCGGCGGTCGCCGATCCCGATCTGGCCGCGCGGCTGGCGCCGCCGCAGCCCGTCCCGGCCGTCCCCGCGCGTCCCGCGCCCGGGCCGTCCGGCGAGACCGGCGTGGAGGCGGTGCGCTCCCGCGTCACCTTCGCCGACGTGGCGGGGATGGACGCCGTCAAGGAAGCGCTGCGGATCAAGCTCCTGCTCCCCGTCCAGCAGCCGGAGCTGTTCGCCGCGTTCGGCAAGCGGGCCGGTGGCGGGGTGATGATGTACGGCCCGCCGGGAGCGGGCAAGACCCACCTGGCCCGGGCCGCCGCCGGCGAGCTCGGCGCGTCGTTCGTCGACGTCGGCCTGGCCGACATCCTGGACATGTACATCGGTTCGAGCGAGCGCAACCTGCGGGCCACGTTCAACCTGGCCCGCCGCAACCGGCCGTGCGTGCTGTTCTTCGACGAGGTCGACGCGCTGGCCGCCCGCCGCGCCGACATGCGCCAGGCGCACAACCGCCAGCTGGTCAACCAGTTCCTGGCCGAGCTCGACGGCGTGGACGAACGCGCCAACGAAGGGGTGCTGGTACTGGCGGCCACCAACGCCCCCTGGTACGTCGACGCGGCCTTCCGCCGCCCCGGCCGGTTCGACCAGCTGGTGTTCGTTCCCCCGCCCGACGTCGCGGCGCGGGCCGCCATCCTGCGCATCCTCTGCCGTGACAAACCCCTGGCCGAGATGGACTTCGACGCGGTCGCGCGGGCCACCGACCAGTTCGCCGGCGCGGACCTGAAGGGCGTGGTCGACCGGGCGGTGGAGGCCAAGCTCCAGCAGTCGATCAGCGCGGGCCGCCTCGTCCCGCTGACGACGCAGGACCTGCTGGCCGCGGCCCGCGACGCCAGGCCGACCGCCGTACGGGAATGGCTGGCCACCGCGCGCAACTACGTGCTGCACGCCAACGACTCCGGCGCCTGGGACGAGCTGATGCCCTGGATCGAGGACATCCGGTGACCGCCGACACCCTGATCGAGCGGGCACGGACGCTGCTGAAGCTGCGCCGCCCGGCGGAGGCCGAGCGGGAACTGCGCGGGGTGCTCGCCCGGGACCCGGAACACGCCGAGGTGCACGCCCTGCTGGGCATCGCCCTGGCCGAGCAGCGGATGCCGTCCGAGGCGGTCGGCGAGGCGCGCGAAGCGGTACGGCTCGCGCCGGACCAGTGGTTCCCGCACTACGTGGCCGGTCAGGTTTACCTGATGGCGGGACGGCCCGGCGACGCGATCGCCACCCTCCGCGCCGCCCTGGCCATCGAACCCGGGTACGCGCCGATCTGGAGGTTCCTGTCCCGGGCGCACCTGCGGGCGGGACAGTGGACCGAGGCGGCGGACGCCTCCCGTCGCGGCCTGGCCCTCGACCCGCAGGACGCCGAGTCGGCCGGCCTGCTGGCACTCGCCCTCACCGCGCTCGGCGAGGTCGCCCAGGCCCGGGACGCCGCGGCGCAGGCCGTACGGCTGGACCCGGAGGACGCGCTGGCCCACCTGGCGTACGGGCGGGTGGCGCTGGAGTTCGGCGACCCCGGCCACGCCGCCCGCGCCTTCCGCGAGGTGCTCCGCCTCGATCCCGGTTTCGGCGAGGCGAGGGACCTCCTGCTGAAGGCGCTCAAGCGGCGCAACCCCCTCTACCGGGCGCTGGACCGGTTGCGCGGCAGGTTCTTCGGCAGGTGGTGGGTGGTGCTGCTGCTGCCCGCGGCGCCGATGCTCATCATCCTCCTGCTGCTCGTCGCGCTGCTGCACTGGGTGGCCTGGACCGTCGAGGCGTTCACCACCCTGCGCCTGGCGCGCGCCGGGGACGCCAGGCTGCTCTTCGAGCGCGCGGAGGTCCGGATGGCCGGCCTGTGCTGCGCCCTCCTGGCCGCGGGCGCGACGCTGATCGTGCTGGGCGCGGTGTCCTCCCACGAGGTCGTGGGCGCGGCGGGTGCGGCGGTCATGGCTCTGATCACTCCCGTCCAGGAGACGGTGCACACCGGCTCGCCGCTCGCACGGATCGTGCTGTACGGCTGGGCGGGCCTGCTGGCACTCGTCATCGCCGTGTCAGCGGTCCTGGCCTCGATGTCCGCCGTGATGCTGAGCACCTACGCCGGACTGGCCACGATCTGGATCGCGGCAGGGGTGCGGCGCCTCACCGGCCGGACGGTCAGCCTCTGAGGAGCGGTCAGCATCTGAGGGGCGGCCCGTCTCCGCCGGGCTTTTCCGTTCGCCTCGGCTCCCGCCCCCGGGCTCACCACCCGGATCGGCGCCTCCGAGGAACGTCTCAAGCCGGGCCGAGCAGGTCCCACCGGTTGCCGGCGACGTCCTCGAAGACGGCGATCCGCCCGTAGGGCTCCCTGCGCGGCGCGGTCACGAACGCGACGCCCGCCGCCGTCATCCGCTCGTGGGCGGCCTCGAAGTCGTCCACCCGGAGGAAGAACCCCACCCGGCCTGCCACCTGGTCGCCGACGGCGGCGGCCTGACGCTCGCCGTCGGCGCGGGCGAGCAGGACGCCGGTCCCGCCGCCCGGCGGCCGCACGACCACCCAGCGCTTCGGGCGGCCGTCGTTCGTCAGCGACGGCGCGTCCTCGGCCAGCTCGAAGCCCAGGGCGGTGACGAAGAAGTCGATGGCGCGGTCGTAGTCGTCCACGATGATCGTCACCAGATCAATGCGCATCTTCGTGATCCTATATTCGTATCCGGGCGGGCACCGGGGACTTCACGTCCCCGTACCGCCCGACACGGCGAAACGACACGGCGAAACGACACGCCTGTGGGCAGCGGGGCTTCCCGCCCCATTTGGAGGACGATCGGTAACAGATAGGGCACATATGTATATATCGGTCTTTTAGCGCGGCACGCTGGGAGCCATGCCCACTCCCCCCGACCCGCAGGAGTTTCCGATCACCCCGCCGCCGGGTTCCTCACGAGTGCGTCGTGCCGTGGTCATCGCTGTCGCGGCCCTCCTGCGAATGCGCAGGCGCGCGCGGAGAGCCGGGCACCCGGGCACACCGCTCACCCGAGCCGAACGCGCCACCCGGAAGAGGAAGACGGGGAATCCGGCCGCCGCCGACGTCCGGTACGCCGCTCCGGAACCGCCGTACGAGCGAGTCCGGGAAGACCGACACCTCGACCTCGGCACGCTGATGCTGCGTGACAGCCTCGCCCGCAGGACGGGAAGGGACGGGAACGCGGCCGGGGCGCGCGACCAGTACGCCGCCCTGGTGCCGCTGTACGAGCGGGCAGTCGGAGCCGAACACCCGGACACTCTGGCCGCCCGGGGCTACCTCGCCCACTGGACCCGGCAGGCCGGGGATCCGGCCGCCGCCCGCGACCAGTACGCCGCCCTGCTGCCGACGATCAAACGGGTTCTGGGCGCCGAACACCCGGACGTTCTCATCACCCGAGCCGAACTCGCCTATTTGACGGGAGACGCCGGGGACGCAGCCTTCGCCCGCGACCAGCTGGCCACCCTGCTACCGGAGTATGAACGGGGCATGGGCGCTGACTGTCCCGACATGCTGATCCTGCGTGACAGCCTCGCCCGCATGACGGGGAAGGCCGGGGACGCGGCCGGGGCGCGCGACCAGTACGCCGCCATGCTCCCGCTGTACGAGCGCGTGTTCGGAGCCGAACACCCGAACACCCTGGCCGCCCGGGGGTACCTCGCCTACTGGACGCGGGAGGCCGGGGACCCGGCCGCCGCCCGCGACCAGTTCACCGCGCTGCTGCCGGTGCGCGAACGGGTTCTGGGCGCCGAACACCCGGACGTCCTCATCACCCGAGCCGAACTCGCCTCCTCGATAGGAGACGCCGGGGACCCGGCCGCCGCCCGCGACCAGCTGATCGCCCTGTTGCCGATACGCGAGCGGGTCCTGGGGCCGGAGCATCAATACACGCTGGCCACCTTGGGCAACATCGCCTACTGGAAGGCGAAGGCCGGAGACCCGGCCGCCGCCCGCGACCAAATGATCGCCCAGCTGCCGGTACACGAGCGGCTCTTCGGAGCCGAGCACCCGGACACGCTGGACACCCGGCACAACATCGCCTACTGGACGGGAGACGCCGGGGACCCGGCCGCCGCCCGCGACCAGCTGGCCGCCCTGCTACCGACGCACGAGCGGGTGTTCGGGGCCGAGCACCTGCACACGTTGCGGCTGCGCGAGAGTCTCGCCCATATGACGGGCGAAGCGGGAGACGCCGCCGGGGCGCGTGACCGGATGGCCGTCCTGCTGCCGGGGTTCGAGCGGCTGCTCGGAGCCGAGCATCCGGACACGCTGGAGACCCGGCGCCAGCTCGCCCGGTGGGCGGAGACGGCCGGGCGGGATCCCGAAGAGCGCGGATGACACCTGGATCGAACCGGCCACGCCGCTCCAGGCCCGGCTGCGGGCCGGGAGCGAGCACGGGCCGGGAGCGGGGTCCGGGGGCTACCGGGCGGCGGGCGCCCGCCAGTAGCCGCAGAACATGATGTTCCCCTTCGGGACCCCCGCCCCGATCCAGTGGCGGCGCAGGGCGGCGGGCAGGGCCTGCTCCCCCACCGCCCATCCGAAGAACGACTCGGCCGGGACCGGCAGCTCCCGGGCGAGGGCCAGCGCCGCACGGCCGGGAACCTCGTGCGGGTCCTCGCGCGGCACCCAGGTCACCTCCACCCCGGGGGGCGCGTCGAGGTCCTGCCGGTCGTCCGGGGAGGGCAGTTCGATGACGGCCCGGCCTTCGATGTCACGCGGGAGCGAGGCGAGTACCGAGGCGGCCGCGGGCAAGCCCGTCTCGTCGGCCACCAGCATGACGCTGCGCACCCCCGGCGGGGGGTTGAAGCTGATGCCCTCGTCCAGGATGGCCACCTGATCACCCGGTCGGCAGGTGAGCGCCCAGGTGGACGCGGGGCCGGCGGTCCCGTCCCCGGGTGAGCCGTGGAGCACGAAGTCGACGTCCAGCTCGGGCCCCTCGGGCCCCTCGGGGCGGTAGGCGCGCACCGAGTAGTTGCGCAGGATGGGACGCGAGCTCTTGGGGATGGTGAGATACCTGGCGTAGGCCAGCGTCGTCAGCTTGCCGGGCAGGCGGGCCAGGGAGTCGTCGGAGACCGGCAGGAACAGCCGGAACCACTGGTCGTAGCCCATCGGGGTGAACCGGTCGATGTCCCCCTCCCCGAGCGTGACGCGCATGAAGTGGGGGGAGACGCGCTCGCTCCGCAGCACGCGCAGGGTGAGCGGTTCCGAGACTTCGGGCTTGACGCGGGTCGCGGTCATGTTGCTCTTCGCCATGGACGGTCCTCGGTCCTCTAGCGCCTCATTAGGTAAGGCTAACCTTAACGAATGTTCTGATCGCTGCCCAGGTGCCCGGCGTCGGCCCGTCAGCCGTCCGCGTGCGCCCGTGAGCGCCACAACAGCCAGACGAAGTACGGCGTGCCGAGCAGCGCGGTGACGATCCCGGCGGGCACCTGGGCCGGGGCGATGACGGTGCGCCCGAGCGTGTCGGCCAGGCTCACCAGCAGGGCGCCGAGGAGCACGGCCACCGGCAGGACCCGGGTGTGACCCGAGCCGACCAGGGCACGGGCGGCGTGCGGGGCGATCAGGCCGACGAAGCCGACGACGCCCACGGCGGAGACCGCGGTGGCGGTCAGCAGCACCGAGCCGCCCAGGGCGGCCAGCCGTACCGGCTCCAGGGGGACGCCGAGGATGCGGGGACTGTCCTCGTCCAGGGAGAGCAGGTCCAGATCACGGCGGAGCCAGGCGATCAGCGGGACCACCAGGACCAGGGCCAGCGCGACCGGGATCAGCTGGGCCGGGACGCGGCCGTAGGTGGAACCGGACAGCCAGGTCAGCGCCATGGCGGTGTTCCAGGGATCCGCCTTGACGATGATCATGACGGTGAGGGCGGTGCACGCCGCCTGCACCCCGACGCCGATCAGCACCAGGCGGTCGGAGCTCAGCCCGCCGCGCCACGACAGCAGGTACACCGCGGCGGCGGCGACCAGCGCGCCGACCATGGCCGCCGCGGACATCGGCCAGATCCCGGCGAGCGGCACGAGGGCCAGCAGCGAGATCGCACCCACGCCCGCACCGGCGGTGACGCCGAGGATGCCGGGCTCGGCCAGCGGATTGCGGCACACGGCCTGGACGGCCGTGCCCGCGGCGGCCAGCGCCGCGCCGGCGAGCACCGCGGCGAGAACGCGGGGGTAGCGCTGGTCGAGCACGAAGGTGAGACCGCGGCCGGTCCGCCCGCTGAGCCAGTTGACCAGGTCGCCGCCCAGAATCCAGGTGTCGCCGCCGAGCATGCCGAGGAAGACCGCCCCGGCGAGCAGGATCGCGCAGACCGTCACCACTGTCAGGAAGGCGGCGCGCGAGCGGGCGGCGACGCGCACGATCGGCGGCTGACGGGTCGGCCCGGCGTCCCGGTAGCGGCGGGCCAGCCACACCATCACGGCGGCGCCGAACAGCGTGGTCACCACGCCGGGCGGCACGTCCACGCCCGCCTGCCCGCCGAAGACGGCGCGCAGCGCGATGTCGGAGCCGAGGACGATGAGCACGCCGACGAGACCCGCCAGCGGAACCGCCGTCCGGTGGCGGTGCGCGCCCGGGAGCAGCCTGACGATCACCGGCGCGCACAGGCCCACGAACCCGACGGGCCCCGCGACGGTCACCGCGGCGGCGGCCAGCACGACGGCCAGGAGCGTGAGCCACAGGCGCAGCCGGGCGACGTTGACGCCGAGCACCGTGGCGGTGTCGTCGCCCAGGCCCATGATGTCGAGCTTCGGCCCGGCCAGCACGGCGGCGGCCAGGACCAGCAGGATCAGCGGGCCCATCTGCGAGACGGCTTCCAGGTCGCTCTGCACGAGCGAGCCGCTGCCCCAGGCGAACAGCCCGGTGGTCTCCTCCTCGAAGAGGATCAGCAGCAGGTTGGTGAGCGAGTCGAGCGCCAGCGCGGTCGCCGAGCCCGCCAGGATCAGCCTGGTCGTGCCGGTACGGCCGCCCGCGGCCAGCGCCAGCACGAGGGCGGCCGCCGCCAGCCCGCCCAGCAGGGCGAGCAGGCCCGACATGAAGAGCGGCAGCGTCAGGCCGAAGACCGCCGCCGCGGCGACCGCGAAGTAGGCGCCGGAGCTGACCGCCAGCGTGTCGGGCGAGGCCATGGGATTGCGGGAGACGGCCTGCAGCAGCGCGCCCGCCGCGCCCAGGGCCACGCCGACGGAGATCCCCGCCAGCAGCCGGGGCAGCCTGGAGGCCAGCAGGATCCGGGCGGCCTCGTCGTCCCCGTCGCCGAACGGCAGCCGGAGCAGGTCGAGCGCGCCGATGGACGACGTGCCCTGCGTCACGTGGACCGCGGCGACCAGGACGACCGCCGCCAGCGTCAGGAGGACCGCGCCGGCGCCCCCCAGCCGCCGCAGCGGCGTGACGGGCGCAGGCGCGGTCCGAACCGAAGTGCTCAACCGGTGTAGGCCTTCACGAGGGCCTCGGCGTACTGCTTGCAGGACAGCGGCCCGCCGAAGGTCCAGATGCCGTCGGGCAGCTTGGTGACCTGCTTCTTCTCGACGAACGGCAGCTTGTTCCAGATGGCGTTCGAGGCCAGTCCGTCGGCGAAGACGTCGACGCCGTCGGAGGCGTTGTAGAAGAAGCGGGTGCCGGGGTCCTTCAGCGCGGTCAGGCCCTCGACGTCGGTGACGCCCAGACCCCACGCCGGGTCCACCTCGCCCTTCCAGCCGTTGACCAGCCCGAGCTGGGTGGCGACCTCGGAGACCAGCGCGCCCTTGCCGAACATGCGGATGGAGATCTTGCTGCCGTCCTTCCAGCCGTCGGCGATGGCGAACGGCTTGCCGGCGAAGCCGGCGGCGGCGAGCTTGCTCTTGCCCTCGCTCAGCGCGGTGTCGAAGTCCGCCAGCAGCTTGTCCGCCTCGGCGGTCTTGCCCAGCGCGGTCGCGATCGTCTTGAGGTCCTTCCGCATCCGGCCCAGGTTGTCGCTCCCGTCACTGCCGGTCATGACGACGACGGGGGCGAACTTCTCCAGCTGCGGCACCAGCGCGGAGTCGCGTGAGGCCTCCATGACGATCAGGTCGGGCTGGAGGGCGGCGATGGAGTCGACGCTCGGCTCCTGCCGGGTGCCGACGTCCTTGACCGAGGGGTCCAGCTTGGCCGCGGTCACCCAGGTGCCGTACCCCTTCACGTCGGCCACCCCGACCGGCATGACGCCGAGGCTGACCACCATCTCGGCCTCGCCCCACTCCAGGGCGACCACCTTGGCGGCGGGACGGTCGAGGGTGATCTGCTTGCCGCGGTCGTCGGTCACGGTGATCGGGGCGGCGGAGGCCGTGCCGCCGGAGGCGGCCGGTTCCGGAGCGGGGGTCTCGGTGGTGCCGCAGGCGCCGAGCACGGCGACGGCGGCCACGGCCACGAGGGCGGTGCGCAGGGGGATCATGGTATTCCTGTCAGGTTGTTGCAGAGACGCTTCTGGTGTGCCGGCCGATCGGCCGAGTGCTCACCGTCCCCGTCCTCGGGTCGTGCGTGACCTTGATGCGGATGCCGTACACCTCGGTGAGGAGTTCCTCGGTGAGGATCTCGGCGGGCGGACCGTCGGCCCGGACGCGGCCGCCGTGCAGCAGGACGACGTGGTCGGCCAGCTCGGCGGCCTGGTTCAGGTCGTGCAGGACGACGCCGACGGCCACATCGTGTTCGTCGGCCAGATCGCGCACCAGATCCAGCAGCTCGATCTGGTAGCGCAGGTCCAGGAAGGTGGTGGGCTCGTCCAGGAGCAGGACGCCGGTGTCCTGCGCCAGGCAGGTGGCCAGCCACACGCGCTGCAGCTCGCCGCCCGACAGCTCGTCCGCCGGACGGTCGGCCATGGCCGTGACGCCGGTGAGCTCCATCGCCCTGGTGATCGCGGCCTCCCCGTCGGGGTCGCCCGACCGCCACCGGCCCCGGTAGGGGTGCCTGCCGTACCCGACGACGTCCCGGACCCGCACGCCGGACGGCGTGGGACGGCTCTGGGCCAGCAGCGTGACCCGCTTGGCGAAGTCGCGGGCCGGAAGGTCCAGGGCGGACGTGCCGTCGGCCAGTGTCACCGTGCCCGTCTCCGGCTTGTGGAGCCGGGCCAGCGCTCGCAGCAGCGTGGACTTGCCGCTGCCGTTCGGGCCCACCAGCGCCGTCACGCGCCCTTGCGTCAAGGTGATGTGGCCGTTCTCGACGGCGGTGGCGCCGTGGTAGCTGAGACGCAGGTCGGCTCCACGCAGCGAGATCTTCTCGGTCACGGGGATTAGGTTAGGCTTACCTAGCTAAATGTCAACCCAGCCCTAATTGATCATGATTTGACAACCGTCTTCTGCTCCGTCCGACGATCTCCGCTCGCCGTCCGGAGCGCGGCGATCCATCCCACGGGAGCGCGCCCGTTCCGCCGGAGCATGCCCGCCACCGGTCCTGACCAGGCCGTTCGCTTCCCCTAGGGCGAACCCCTTAGGCGTGCCGAGGTATGCGCCCGGCTCACCGTACGGGCGAAGATGTAGGCCGACTGCCTCCGCTGGCCGGACGTTTTCCGCCGCCGGTTTCACGAGTCTGGACCCAGACGAGAACGACATCGGCAGGGAGCACGAGATGACTTCGAACACGATCCACAAGCTGGCCGCCTGGCTGTCCCGGCACAGCATCGACATCCTCCGCGTCAGCCTCGGCCTGGTCTTCGTGGTCTTCGGCACACTCAAGTTCTTCCCAGGGGTCAGTCCGGCGGAGGAGCTGTCGGTGGCCACGCTGGAGAAACTGTCCCTGGGGATGCTGTCGGGCTACGCGGCCCAGTTCGTGATCGCCGGCATGGAGGTCTTCATCGGCCTCACGCTGGTGACCGGCAAGCTGCTGAAGACCGGCCTGGTCGTGATGATCGGTGCGACGGCCGGGTTCTTCGCGCCGTACGTCCTGTTCTTCACCGACCTGTTCCCCGGCGCGCCGACGCTGGAGGCCCAGTACATCTTCAAGGACATCGTCCTGGCGGCCGCGGCCATGGTGATCGCGGCCCGCGCTCTCGGCGCCAGCCTCGTACCGGCCCGCGAGGTCGCGGGGCGGACGGCGGACCCCCGGGTCGGCCCGCAGCCGGCCCACGGATAGCGGGCGCGGACGAGAGCGAGCGCGGACGCGGGCGGGCGCGGGCGGGCGAAGGGGAAGGCGGGCGGGACTCCGCGAGATCGGAGTCCCGCCCGCTCCGCCGTTCTCCTCCCAGGTCAGCGGCTTGATCCGGCGGTCAGGCCGGGGTCACGATCTGGATCAGGTTCCCGCAGGTGTCGTCGAAGACCGCCATGGTCACCGGCCCCGCCTCCATCGGCTCCTGCGTGAACGTCACCCCCAGCCCGCGCAGCCGCTCGTGCTCCGCACGCACGTCCGCGACCTGGAACGAGGCGGCCGGGATGCCGTCGGCGACCAGCCCCTTCTTGTACGGCCCGACCGCGGGGTGCCCGTCCGGCTCCAGCAGCAGCTCCGTGCCCTCGGGGTCCTCAGGCGAGACGACCGTCAGCCACCGGGCCCCGCCCGCCGGGATGTCGTGCTTCTTGGTGAAGCCGAGCACCTCGGTGTAGAAGTCGAGGGCCTTCTGCTGGTCGTCCACGAACACGCTGGTGACATAGATCTTCACGGCGTCTGTCCTTTCCCGGTGATCGGCCACCGCTCGAAGATGGCGGCCAGCGGAGTGGTGTCGAGGTAGTGGAACTTGTACCGGCCCTCCTTGCGCGTCGTGATCAGCCCGGCCTCCTCCAGCACCGCCAGGTGCTGGGACACTCCCTGCCGGGTCAGGCTCAGCTGATCGTGATTCGCCAGGCGGGCGCAGATCTCGAACAGGGTCTGGCCGTCACGTTCGGCCAGCTCGTCGAGGATGGTCCGCCGCGTGGGGTCGGCGAGGGCCTTGAAGACATCGCCCATACGGCAACGATAGGCAAGCCACTACTTGCCTGTCAATGCGAACCCGGCGCACTACGCACAGCCACGCGTCACGCGGGCCCGTTCACCCCTCCCCTCCCCCGTCGCCCCGGGCGGCCAGGAAGCCCGCGATCTGGGCCGCACCCGAGACCGCCAGCCACGCGCGCAGATCCATCAGGCCCGGGTGCAGGGCGCGCGTGGCGGCGACGTCGGCCCGGTAGCCGCGTTCGTTGAGCCACCGGTAGGCGAAGGCGGCCTCTTCCCCACCGGCCGCGGCGACGGCCTCCAGGGAGATCCGGACGTAGGGCAGGGGACGTCCGACGGCTTCGGAGATGGCCGCGGCGATCCGCACCGGGGTCAGCTCGTCCCCCGCGAGGTCCGCCGCCCGGCCGATCCAGTCCCGGGGCCGGGCGAAGACCGAAGCGGCGATGGCGCCGACGTCGTCGACGGCGATGATCTGCTGCGGCACCTCAGGCGCGAACGCGGCGGTCAGGGCCCCGCCGTGCAGGTGGTACGCGCCGGTGTAGTTCTCCATGAAGGAGACCGGCCGCAGAATCGTCGCGGGCAGGCCGAGCTCGCCGACGCACCGCTCGATCCGGTGTTTGCTCACCACGTTCTGCGGCAGCCTCTCGGTGCCGTGACGGCCCGCGCCGGCGACCGAGGCGTAGACGAGGTGCCGGACGGAGGCGGCCCGGGCCGCCTCGGCGACGTTGCAGCCCCAGCGGACCTCGTCCTCGGCCGAGAAGCCGGCCGCGGTTCCCGGAGAGCCGACGGTGGGCTGGACGCTGAACATGCCGTACGCGCCCTCGGCCGCGGCCACGAGGGAGGCGACGTCGTCCATCTCCGCCCGCACGACCTGCGCCCCGGCCTCCGCCAGCACCCGGGCGGCCGGGCCCGCGGGGTCACGCGTCAGCGCCCGGACCCGCCAGCCGCCGGCGAGCAGGTGCGCCGTGACGGCACGGCCCTGCAGACCGGTGGCTCCCACCACCGCGATGGTCTTTTCTGATGCGTCCACAGATCTCTCCCGAATGAGGGCACGGGAAGGACGCCCACTAAACGGGGCACCCCTCCACTTACGATCGAGTACGACATGGAGGACCACCCCGTTTTTCAATCCCCTGGAGATCTCATGCCGGAGGGAAGCCCCGCGCCGGCGCGGGCCGGGCGGCCGATGCGCGCCGACGCACGCCGCAACTACGAGCGAATCCTCACCGCGGCCGCCGAGGCCGTCGCCCGGCACGGAGCCGAGGCGTCACTGGAGGAGATCGCCCGGCGGGCCGGCGTCGGCTCGGCCACCCTGCACCGGCACTTCCCCTCCCGGCAGGCACTGCTGGAGGCCGTCTTCCGCGGCAAGGTCGAGGTCCTGTGCGCCTCCGCACGCGACCTGGCGGCCACCCGGGACCCGGGCCCCGCGCTGGGAGCCTGGCTTCGCGCCGTCGTCGCCCACGCCGTGTCCAATCGCGGCCTGGCCGCCTCGCTGATGCGCGGCGCCTCCGGCGGCGACCCCGCCCTGGGCGCCACCTGCCACACGATGATCCTGGACGCCGGGGAGGAAGTGCTGGCGCGGGCCCGCCGGGCCGGAGCCGTACGCCCCGACGTCTCGATCGCCGACCTCCTCACGCTCGTCAGCGCCATCTCCCAGGCCACCGAGGGCGGCCCCGACGGGTCGGCCCAAGCCGACCGGCTGCTCGGCCTCGCCCTCAACGGCGTGCGCCCCGGCCCGGAACCGATGATCTGATCTCCCGCACGCCCGGTGTCTGATGTAGGTTCAGTATGAAAGGTATGAAAAATAGGAACGAGCGCACATGGAGCCGGGTTGACGCCACCACCGCCAGGGAAGCTCGCCGGGACGGCGAAAGTCGGGGATCGCGGCCAGATCGTCATCCCGAAGGACATGCGAGACATGTTCGGGATCGTCGCCGGAGACACGTTGCTGCTGCTGGCGGACGTGGAGCGCGGCATCGCGGTGCTGCGCAACGACGACTTCGTCCACCTCGCCGAGACCGTGCTCGACGCCCACAAGGACCGGAGCGACGATGCGTGAAGACACCGTGCCGGCCGCAGTGGAAAGTCCTCGACGGGGCCGCGCGCCGTGGCATCTGTGGGTCGTCGGGCTGTTCATGCTCGCGCTCTACATCGGCGGCGCGCGCGACTACCTGCTCACGCTCACGCTCGACCCGGGCTATCTGGCCGCCCAGGGGTACGGGGAGCCTCAGATCGGCTACTTCACCGACTATCCGTTCGGTCTCGGCGTCCTGTGGACCCTCAACGTCGTCGGAGGTCTCACCTCGGCGGCGGCTTCGATCCTGCGCTCCCGCTGGGCGGTGCCGCTGGCCCTGATGACCGCGCTGGCCCAGGTGATGCTGCTGATCCTCACCTTCGCCTTCCGGGACCGGTGGGACCTCCTCGGGGCGCCGATGAGCCTGTTCGACATCGGCGTCGGTGTCCTGTCCCTCGCGTTCTGGTGGTATTGCCGTGTGATGCTGGGCCGGTCCGTTCTGCGGTGACGGACGGGAGGCGCCCGCCCGGAGCGGAGGCGGTGGCGCGTCCGCCGTCCGCCACCGGTCACGTCGCGGCTCCGCCGCGCAGCCGCGCGTTGAGCCGGGCGGCCTGGCGCATGAGGTGGTCGCATTCGGGGAGGTTGGGCGCCGACCGGGCGGCTTCGGCGTAGAGCCGTGCCGCGGTCGCCGGGTCACCGTCCCGCTCGTGCAGGTACGCCGCGGCGGCGGCGTATCGCGGCAGGGCGGGGTCGAGGTCGGCCAGGGCGGCCAGCCCGGCCCGCGGGCCGTCGGCCTCGCCGACCGCGACGGCCCGGTTGAGGCGGGCCACCGGGTTGCCGGTGAGGCGCACCAGTTCGTCGTACCACTCGACGATCTGCACCCAGTCGGTCTCCTCCGCCGTCCGGGCGTCGGCGTGGAGCGCGGCGACGGCGGCCTGGGCCTGGAACTCGCCGAGCCGGTCGCGGGCGAGGGCCGCCTGGAGGATGTCCACGCCCTCGGCGATCAGGCAGGTGTCCCACAGGCTCCGGTCCTGCTCGGCCAGCGGCACGAGCCTGCCGTCGGGACCGGTCCGTGCCGGGCGCCGCGCGTGGTGGAGCAGCATGAGCGCGAGCAGGCCCGCCACCTCCTCGTGCCCGGTCTTCGCCGCCAGCTGACGGGTGAGCCGGATCGCCTCGGCGGCGAGGTCGACGTCGCCGGAGTAGCCCTCGTTGAAGACGAGGTAGAGGACGCGCAGCACCGTGGCCACATCACCGGGCTGGTTGAACCGGACGGACGAGACGGTCCGCTTGGCCCGGCTGATGCGCTGGGCCATGGTCGCCTCGGGCACGAGGTAGGCCTGCGCGATCTGGCGCGTGGTCAGGCCGCCGACCGCGCGCAGCGTGAGCGCGACGGCCGAGGCCGGCGTCAGGGACGGGTGCGCGCACAGGAAGTACAGCCGGAGCGTGTCGTCGACCGCCTCACCGGGACCGGGGACGGGCTCGCCCTCGACGAGCTCCTCGCGGCGCCGCCGGGAGCCGTCGGCGCGGGCGGCGTCGAGGAACTTGCGCCAGGCCACCGTGACCAGCCAGCCCTTGGCGTCCCGCGGCGGCTCGCCCGCCCACACGCGCAGGGCCTCGACCAGGGCTTCCTGCACGGCGTCCTCGGCCGCCGCGAAGTCGGCTCCACGGCGGACGAGAACACCGATCACGGTGGGTGTGAGAGTCCGCAGAAGGGCCTCGTCCACCGTGCGTCACTCCGTGATGGTCGGGGGCGCGGTCAGGAACGGGCGCACCTCGATCCACTCGTGGATCGGCTTCCCGCCGGCCCCCGGGGCGGCGGACAGCTCGGCCGCCAGATCGAGCGCCCGCTCGTAGGTCTCGACGTCGATCATCATCCAGCCGGCGATCAGGTCCTTGGTCTCCGCGAACGGGCCGTCGGTGACCGGCGGCCGCCCCTCGCCGTCGTAGCGGACGAACGTGCCCTCCATGGAGAGCGCCTGGGCGTCGACGAACTCGCCCGTCTCCTCCAGACGGCTCGCGAAATCCTCCATGTACTTCACGTGCGCCGAGATCTCCTCCGGCGCCCACCGGTCCATCGGCACGTCGTTGGCCGGCGCCGGGGCGCCGCGGTAGTGCTTGAGCAGCAGGTACTTGGCCATCATGACCCCCTCGATGCGTACGGCCCATTGTGGCCGCGTTCAGGGCGGGGACGGAGCGGGGTACGGATTCTCGACATCGCTCCGGAGAATTTCCCGGCGGAATGTCAGGCACGGCCGACGCCGCGGCCTCCCTCCTCATCGCCTCCTTCATCGGCTACGGCACCACCACGCTGGGCCTGTCCAGGCCGTCCGCCCTGCTCGCCACCGTCGCCGGGCCGGCGGGCCGGCCGGTCTTCACGATGTACGGCGGGACGCCGTCCGACCGGATCGGCCGGGCCCGCACCTTCCAGCTCGGCTACGCGCTCGGTGCCATCCTGGGCGGCGTCTTCGCCCCCACGATTCCCAAGGCGTGTCCGGCCTCCCCTGCACGCCTCCCGACGTTGATCGATGTGGTCGATAATCAGGGCATGGGAGACCCCGTCGAGATCACGGACCACGACTCCGCCTGGCCGCGGGAGTTCGCCGCGATCGGGGCGGTACTGCGCGAGGCGCTCGGCGACGTCGCACCGCGGATCGATCACATCGGCTCGACGTCGGTGCCCGGCCCGGCCGCCAAGCCGGTGATCGACATCCAGATCTCGGTGCGCGCGCTGGAGCCGCTGAACGCCTACAAGGCCCCTCTGGAACGTCTGGGCCTGGTTCACCGGACGGGCAATCCGGAGCTGACCAAACGCTACTTCCGCGAGGCGCCGGGAACCCGGCGCACCCACATCCATGTCCGTGAACTCGGCAGCTTCTCCCAGCAGTTGCCCCTGCTGTTCCGCGACTACCTGCGCGCCCACCCCGCCGCCGCGACCGAGTTCGCGCAGGCCAAGCGGGAGTGCGCGCGGCGGTTCCGCGACGACCGCCGGCGATACGTCACCGCCAAGGAACCCCTGGTCTGGGACATCGTGCGGCACGCCGACGCCTGGGCGCAAAGCGTCGGCTGGCGACCAGGCCCGAGCGACGCCTGACCCGTCCTCGACTCCCCGGCAAGAGCCGTTCCGGCATCGCCACCGAGGTCGCCCCAAGAGCCGCAATTAATCATGGATCGCGCGGCTCCACCGAACGCGGGGCACCCCATCGACTCCACCGAACTCCGAGCGCCACGTCCGTTCACCCGGCGCCTGCCCGGCAGGTCGGAGGAAGAAGACACCGAGAGCCTCTGCCGGAGACTCCGGCCCGCCTTGCCCCTCATCGGAGCTCCAGGAGTGCCGGGCCTATATCCACCAGTCTGGGTCACCATATCCATCGCTCTAAGGGCAACGCAGTGCTGACAATGAAAATGATCAATGTAGTCGCCGCGGCGTACGCCAGACGCACAGCGGGCGCAAGCCGCGATCGCTCGAGTCGCTTGATGCCGTAAGAAACCCAGACGGGAATCATGAGGCCGGCAAGAGTGCAGATCTTCAGAAAGAGACTGCTGCCGGAAAACAGTCTGTAGATGAAACCCAAATATATAGGAAATATGTAAACGGCGGCAGGCACCGCAGTCGGGACGACAGTTTTTTCCTGCGATCCGAGATCACCGATCTCGACCTCTACGGCCTTGTATTTACTGAGCGCCGCCTCCAGGGCGAGGCACTTCCGATCCGCCTTCTCCTTTTCCAGTTCGGCCGTCTCGCGCTCAGCCTCCAGTCGCTCGACCTCAGCCTCCAGGGCTTGCTGCCTCTGCAAAAGAAGCTCATGATCTCTCGTATATTGCTTCGCCTCCTCTCCGGACGAGGCGGTCAACTCACGCTGACGCCAGCGGGATTCCAGCGCCCGCCGTTTGACCTCGACCCGGTTGACCGCGTCGATCTGTTGTTGGTGGCGGGCGAGCGCATGCCTCAGACGCCTCTCCGCCTCCTCCTTCTCCACCTTGGCCTCGTCCAGCCGGCTTCGGAGCTCCTCCAGCTCGTAGCCCAGCTCGTTGCTGACCCGCAGCGCCTCCTTCTGCAGTTCCCTGGCGCGTTCCATCTGGTCGGCGGACATCGGCCTCCCCCGCCGCAGGGCGGCATCGTGGAGAAAAGGCCGGAGGAAATCCCAGGTGGGGACGCTTTTACCGTTCAGGTAACGCGAGACGGTGTCGGGACCCCACCCCCTCCCATGTGCGTAAGGCTTTAACGGCCTTTTTATCTCCGCGAAGCGCTCACGGAGGAACTCCGCGAGCTCCCGGACCTCCGGAAGGAGATCACCGGGTAAAGGTTCCAGCTCATCCACCGGTCGCTTCTGGTTCGCGGGCATGATTCACTTTGCCACGCTCCCGTCTGGTGTCGCCAGATCTCCGCTGCGGTCGTGCTCGCACCGACCGCAGCCGTGCTGCCGGCCGTATCAGTGGCCGGTGCCCCGGGCGCCCAGCGGTCGGGCACCTCGCTCAGAGGCTCCTCGGGTTCCGCCCTTTCCTGGAGCCCGGCATCTTGCTCCGCTCGGACAGCAGCAATGTGGCCGGCACCGGATTCGGCAGCACCGGCGGATGCGACCAATCACTCACCTCACGCAAGTCAACTGTGCCGCCGGAGAAGAGCGCCTCACGGAAGTGGACCGTGCCGCCGGAGAAGGCCGCCTCACAGAAGCGGACCGTACCGCCCGCGAAAGCCGCGCCGCCGAAGTCGACCGTGGCGCCGTTGAACTTCACAGAGCCGAAGTCGACCGTGGCGCCGTTGAACTTCACGTAACCGAAGTAGACCGTACCGCCCGCGAAAGCCGCGCCGCCGAAGTCGGCTGTACCGCCGTTGAACTTCACGTAACCGAAGTAGACCGTACCGCCCGAGAAGGCCGCCCGGCCGAAGTAGACCGTACCCTCCGAGAGGGCCGCGCGGCTGAAGTCGACCGTACCGCCCGAGAACACCGCGCCGCCGAAGTAGGCCGTGCTGCCGCAAAATGCCACCTCACGGAAGTGGACCGTGCCGCCGGAGAAGGCCGCGTCGCTGAAGTCGACCGTACCGCCCGAGAAGGCCGCGTGGCGAAAGTCGACCGTACCGCCCGAGAACACCGCGTGGCGAAAGTCGACCGTACCGCCCGAGAAGGCCGCGCCGCTGAAGTCGACCGTACCGCCGGAGAACTTGGCGCGGCGGAACGAGATCATGCCGCCGGAGAACCTCGCACTGCCGAACCAGACCGTGCCGCTGCCGAACGTCGCGTCGATGAAGCTGACTTCACCGCCGGAGAACTCCACACCGCCAAAGCTTCCGCCGTCGAAGACCACACCGGTGAAGTCGAAGTCGTGACCTCTCCAGGACACTGCGGCGCCGTCGCGGAGGTGAGCGGTGATGACGCGGGCGATGGTGTGGCGCACCTCGCGCAGTCCGGCGAACAGCAGGCGCTCCTCGGCATCGCCGTCGTCGCCGGGATCGGGCTTGTAGGGCATGCGC
The DNA here is from genome assembly GCF_016863135.1 of Planobispora longispora. Classification (GTDB taxonomy): domain Bacteria; phylum Actinomycetota; class Actinomycetes; order Streptosporangiales; family Streptosporangiaceae; genus Planobispora; species Planobispora longispora. The sequence continues at coordinate 39,201 of NZ_BOOH01000011.1, read as the reverse complement.
AGGTAGGCGCACAGCACGTCGATGACGGTCTGGCGCAGCTCGCGGGTGGGGGCGTCGTCGGCCAGACCGGCCAGGGCGTGCACGCCGGCCAGACGTACGGCGGGTGAGTCGTGGCCGAGTTTGTCGCTGGCGGTGGAGAAGCGTTCGTTGAACAGTTTGGTGGCCTCACGCCGGTGAGCTTCGTCCGCGCGCTGTTCGGCGGCTTGCTGGCGGTGCTCGGCGGCTTCGGTGACCTTCTGCTTTCGGTAGGCCACCACCAAGGCGATGACACCGCCGACCCCCGCCACCACGGCGAAGGACAGCTTCAGCAGGTCCAGCAGCCGGGCTAGAGAGATGCCCTTCGAGCCGACCGGAGTCAGGACCGGGAAACCCAGCAGCCATAGAGCACCGACGAACAGGCCGACACTGAGCAGGACCGTGCCGGTCAGGGCGAGGGCGAGCACGGGCCCGATGCGAGCCAGACGCAGACCTTCACCGGAGGCGGGTGTAGTGGAGGTCTTGTCGGACGGGGCGGGGACCGTTTCGGCTGGCTTCACCACGGAATCCACGATGAAGGATCGAAGGGCGGCATACCAGCGGCCCCGGGGCGGAAGCGCTCAGTCATGACGGAGGAGCATCCACCAGCCCTCTTAACGCCCCCGAGAACGATGGCGGACTCAAGGGGGCGCACATACGTTCGCCCCTCCTCCCGGGCTGACGACTGCTCTTGTCCCGTCGTCGATCGGCTCTCCCCGAACCGGATTGTCGCAGCGGTCTGGAACGCTGCGTCGTGACGGACTCGATCGCCGCGATGAGGAGTGGGCCATGGGATTCGTGGGCGAGATCTGGCGCGTGCTGCGCGGACGGGAACTCGCCGGGGAGATCACCATCGAGGAGACCGACTTCCCCTGGCTGGCCGGGCGTTTCACTCCCGGCCCGGCGTTCCCCGCGGTGAAGCCGCTGTTCGACCGTGATCTCGAGCTGATGGAGGACCAGAACTGCGGCGAATGGGAGAAGGTGTACGCAGAGATCCGCAAGGAGGTCTCCCTGGTGGCACCTTCCGGTCCCGTCGCAGAGTTCCTGCTGCACATCGAGGAGGACGAGGCGTGGTTCCGCTGGAGTGACACGCCGTTCGACGACGAGTCGTAGGCGGCGCGATCATCGGCAGTACGTCACCGATGAGGTGATCCCTCTCAGGATGGTCACCGACAGTCCGGTCAACGGTTCAAGTCCGGTTGCGGCTCCCCACCGGGCACAGGACGGGGCGGCCGAGCACGTTCGGCAGCTGCAGCTTCCCGGTCGTGACGGGCCGGAACGAGGAGTTCATGATCGGCTCCTCGTCAGGGGAGCGGAAGGGGACGGATGCCGAGCTCGGCGAACTCGCCGGTGACATCGGCGCTGTAGCGGCGTTCGGGACGCATCACGAAGACCCGCAGGTCGTCACCGACCGCGTCCCGCCAGAGGGCGGCGTAACGTTCGCCGTCGTCACCCAGGTAGCGGACCGCCATCGGGACGAGGTCATGGGCGAAGTCACACTCCCGTACCTCGACGACGGGGCCTTCGAGGCTGACATAGCGGTAACCGGTCGACACCACGAGCCCGAACCGGCCGGACTCGCTGATCGCCCGCCCTTTCCGGGAGCCGAGTGCGGTGATCACCGAGATGCCGTCCGCCACCCGCCGGTACCAGACCGGGACGGCCAGCGTCCCCACCCGGGCCACGGCATGCAGCACGCCGACATGGAGCTCGTCGAGGAATCCGTCCGAATTCCCATCAGAATAGGTCACTGACCTAACATAGGTCAGCGACCTAATCCTTGGCGAGCGAAGTAAGATCATGGGATGGCGGGGACACGACCACGGCACGCGAGCAGATGCGCCGAGATCATCGAAACGGCCCGCGGCCTGCTCCTCGGCGAGGGCCTGGACGCCTTCGCGATGCGCACCGTGGCCGCGTCGGCCGGGATGCGACTGGGCAATCTGCAGTACTACTTCGCCACACGCGACGACCTGCTCGAGGCCGTGATCCGGGCCGAGATCACGAACGATCTCACCATGGTCGAGGGCTCGCTCCGCGCCGAGGACGCGGTGCGCGACGTCCCCGAACTCGCCCGGCAACTGGTGGAGAACTGGTCGTCCGGCACCGGCGGGGTGTATCTCTCGCTCGCCTCGCTGGCCTATCACAGTGATCGTTTCCGGGCACTGAACCGCGAGGTCTACGAGTCGTTCTACGCCGCGATCGGTTCACTCGTCCGCCGGATCGACCCCGATGCCGCGCTCCCGGATGTCCGGATCAGGGCACAGCTCATGACGTCACTCCTCGACGGCACCGCCCTGCAACTGCATGCGGCCGTCCACACGAAGGCCGAGTCCGACGCGCTGATCGAGCGAGCGGCGGCCCTCCTGGCCGCGATCGCCGCAGACCGGCAGATCTCTCCGTAGCGGCGACCGGGGGTTACCGATGACCACAGACGACGGGGGATGGTCGTTCGCCTCCGCGAGAGAACCGGCCAGGTTCGCGGCCGCCGAACACCGCCGGTTCCCAGGGGCGGAGCACGCGCTCGGAGCCGGCCACGCCACCTTGTGCGGCATCCCGGAAGTCCAGCTCGATGTCTACCGGCACCTCTTCGGACCCGACGACGCCCGAGCCTGCCCGCGGTGTCGCGAGGAGGCCGCGGCGGCGTCCTCCGTCGCCTGCGTCCAAGAGCGCCTGCACGACAAGGTCCTGACGGCCGCACCCGGCGCCCTACGGACCTGGCTCCTCGACGTGCTGCGCAACGGCGCCGAGATCGACGTCTGGATCAGCGGACCAGCAGACAGAATCGCCGTCCATGCGCACGCCGACCGCATCACCGACGGAGCGGAAATCGTGAAAGACCTGCTCGCCGCCCCCGCCCACATCGGCATCGCACGGGTGGTCCAGCCCTTCGGCGAGTTCGTCGTCCTGCTGCCGGAGCACACCGGCCCGATCATCGCGTGGGCCGACCGGTAGCCCGCCGACCCGCCGATAGAGGCAGACCTTCACGTGTGCAGGAGTTCAGACATCCGTGCAGCCGACTTCGAAAAATCGACACCGAAGGAGCCCTCACGGCGGATCGTCCGGCCTCCTGACGGTTGAGGAGGCCGGACCGCATCCTTCGGCTGACACCGTCCCGGCACCTCGGCCCCTGACGCCTCGGCACCCCCGGAGCCCCGGAACCCCCGAGCCGCCGGAGCCCCCGGAGCCCCGGCGGCCGTGTCAGGCGTCCGCCACGAGCCGGGCCACCCGCTCGACGGTGCTGAAGTCCCCGAACGAAGCACGGTTCTTGGTCACCCCGACCGCGATGCCCGTGGCGGGGTCCGCGAACGCCGCGGTCCCCCCGCTGCCGGCCATCCCGAAGGCCGTGGGGCTGTTCAGCGCCTGCGGGAAACCGATGGAGTATCCCAGCCCCCAGGTCGCGGGCGTTCCGTTGACCTCGTCCATCCCGGACACCGCGGCCGAGGTGACCTCGCGCAGCCGTCCGGCCGAGATCAACCCGTTCATCAGCGCGTCGTACACGCGGGCCAGCGCCCGTGCGGTCATGGTGGCGCCCGAGTCGGAGGTCAGGATGTCGGACCGGTTGCTGTAGGCGGCGTCGGGCATCGCGTTCAGCGGCGCGGCCGTGTAGCCGTTGACGACCCTGAAGAACGGGATCTGGGCGAGCATCTCCGCGGGCATCTCCATCGGGGGCTGCGCGTCCTCGATCACGGCCAGCCTCGGCAGCTCGGCGGGCGGCACGGCGAAGAACAGCTCGTCGGCCAGGCCGAGCGGCCCGGCCACCTCCTCGCGGAGCACCCGGGAGATGCTCTTCCCGGTCGCCCGGCGCACGGTCTCACCGAGGATGAAGATGAAGGTCTGCGGGTGGTAGCCCGTCGCGGTGCCCGGCTCCCACCAGGGCTCCGCGGCGGCGATGACCGCGCACATCCGGTCCCAGTCGGCGATGTCCTCGGGCGTGGTGCCGACGGGCACCCCCGGCACGCCGACCGCGTGCGTGAGCGCGTGCCGTACGGTCGCCCTGTCCTTGCCGTGGATGCCGAACTCGGGCCAGTAGGAGGAGATCGGCGCGTCGTAGTCGAGCACCCCGCGGTCGGCGAGCACGTGCACGACGGCCGCGATCACCCCCTTGCCGGTGGAGGTGACGTAGACCGGCGTGTCGGAGGTGAAGGGGCGGCCGGTCGCCGGGTCCGCGACGCCCGCCACCGCGTCGACCAGGAGTTCGCCGCGGCGGTAGACCGCGACCTGCACCCCGCGCTCGGCTCCGGACTCGACCAGCTCGTCGATCGCGGCCTGCACGTTCTTCTGAAGATCAGACATGGTGGACTCCCTTTCGCGATACCTGTCCTCAAGGATCTGCTCCTAAGACGAACGGGCGGCGGAAAAGGAATCGGGGAGATCGAACGCGGGGAACAGGTCCCGGCCGTACGTGGTGATCTGGGCGATCAGCCCGTCCTCGATCCGGAGGACGGCGATCCAGTACGGCCGGTACAGGGAGTCGACGGGCGTGCGGAGATAGGCGGCGACCGCGGGCTGCCGGTTCGCCCGCGTGACCACCAGCCGCCAGTCGCCCCACGACCCCTCGCCGACCATGGCGGGCGTCCAGGCCGCCAGGAACGCCTCGCGGCCGAGGATCCACATCGGCGCGGGCGGCATGGTCTGGTAGACGTCCTGTCTCAGCAACTCGGGGAGCAGGGACGGGTCCGCCTTCTCCAGGGCGTCGACGTACCGCTGGACGACGGCCATCTCCTCGGCCGTCGCCGACGTCAGCCGCTGGGCGGGCAGATGCTCCCGCAGGACCGGCCGGGCCCGCTGCAGTGCGCTCTTGACCGCCGCCACGCTGATCTCCAGAGCTTCGGCGGTCTCCTGGGCCGGCCAGCCGAGGACGTCACGGAGGATCAGTACGGCGCGCTGCCGGGGCGGCAGGTGCTGGACCGCGGCCAGGAACGCCAGCTCGATCGTCTCCCGCTCGATGACGGCGTCGAGCAGGTCGTCGGGGTACGGCTGCAGCCACGGCACCGCCGTCCTGACCGGCCAGTCCAGCCACGAGTCCGCCACGACGGGCGCCTCGCGGGGTTCCGGCCGCCGCGGGTTCGCCCTGAGGAAGTCGAGGCAGGTGTTCGTGGCGATCCGGTAGAGCCAGGCGCGCAGCCCCGCCTCGCTCTGCAGCGTGTCCTGCCTGCGCCAGGCCCGCAGGAACGTCTCCTGGACCATGTCCTCGGCCTCGTCGAACGAGCCGAGCATCCGGTAGCAGTGCACGTGCAGTTCATGCCGATGCTTCTCGATGGCATCGCCGAAACCATCCACTGGCGCGCCCTTCGGGGAATTCGGTCACCGTCTCCGGTCGCGGGCCGTACGCGATCTACCCGAAACGGTATACGACATGATCCGTTCTCGTCGGCGGAGGGAGTGGGAAGGTGCCGGCCTGCCGAGGAAGAACATCAGGGCTGCGATGCAATGGGCTCCGATTCCGCGGGCCGACGGCGAGACCGTACCGCCGCACCCGGAGACCGCCGTCCGCCTTCTTCAGAAGGGCACGCTCGCCACGAGCGAGCTGGAAGAGCCCGGCGTCGCCCGGCGTGTGATCGAGGAACTCGCGTCGACCCGGTGAAGGGTGGTCCACAGCTGGCCCACAGACAGCGAGCGCCAATGAGAACGGGCGGGACTCCGTGAGACTGGAGCCCCGCCCGTTCCGGCGTCCTTCGTGCAGGTCAGCGGCATGATCCCACTGGTCCTGCGTTGGTGCCCCCTGCAAGATTCGAACTTGCGCTCCCGGCTCCGGAGGCCGGTGCTCTATCCCCTGAGCTAAGGGGGCCAACGCGTGACTAGATTACCAGCATCCGGAGGGGAACTGACACTCACAGCGGGGAAGTGGGTGATCTGGTGGGGATCGGCTCTCAGCGGGGGGACGGGCGGACGGCTCCGCGGTAGCGGGCGCGGTAGTAGGGGGAGCCGGCGAAGGCGGTGGTCTTGACGACGTCGCCGGTCTTGGGGGCGTGGACCATGACGCCGTTCTTCACGTAGACGCCGACGTGGGCGGGGGCGCCGGTGCCGCCCCCGAAGAAGACGAGATCTCCGGGGCGGAGCTGGGAGAACGGCACGCGACGGCCCTGCCGGAACTGGGTGCCGGTGTAGTGGGTGAGGGTGACTCCGGCCTTCGACCAGGCGTGCAGGGCGAGACCGGAGCAGTCGAAGCCGCCGCGTGTCGGCCCGGTGCTCGAGCCTCCGCCCCAGACGTACGGCGTGCCGAGCTGGCGGAGTGCCGCGGCCGCCGCGATCTGGCCGGGCGAGGGGTGATCCTGCCGCTCGGGCTGCCGCCGTGACGACTCGGGCTTCCTCCGCTCGGGCTGCCGCCGTAGCGGCTCCGACTCTCCGCGCTCGGACTTCCCCGGCGCGGGCTCTCTGAGCGCGGGCTTCTTCGATGCGGGTTCCTTCCGTCCCGGTGTCTCCGGCGTGGCCCCGGGCCGGGGGCCGGGGACGGGAGGCCGGGTGGCGGCGGGCCGGTGGACCCGGGCGGGCGGTTCCGGGGAACGGGGATCTGCGGCCTCCGGTCGACCTGGGCGGCAATCGGCGACGGACAGGGCGCGCAGGCTCTCGGGAATCCAGCGCCGGATGTGGTCCGGCAACTGGGTGAGTGCCCGCGGGCAGGACCACCACGCCTCCGCGCTTCCCAGACCACCCGTGACGGTCGTGGCGAGGACGGTGGCGGTGATGAGAGTGGCGATCACTTGGGCCTCCTGAGCTCGATGGACGATCGAGGCCCCAGAATCGGTGGGACGGAGTGATCACCATGGGACCGAGCCTGGTTCTGTGGAAAACCTGTCGGCTGTGGACAAGTCCGCGTACACATCCGCAGAAACCCGCGCGTGATCGATCCCGAAGAGCTAGCTTGGCGGCCGTGGGAGAACTTCTGGGCAAAGTTCTGGTGGTGGACGATGACGAGGTCATCCGGCAGCTCATCGCGGTCAACCTGACCCTGGAGGGCTTCCAGGTGGAGACCGCCTTCGACGGGCAGAACTGCCTGGACCGGGTGAGGGACGTGCAACCCGACGTGGTCACGCTGGATGTGATGATGCCCCGGATGGACGGCTGGACGACCGCCACCCGGCTGCGGGGCGACGACAGCACCAGCCACATCAAGGTCGTCCTGATCACCGCCCGCGCTCAGGAGGACGACAAGCGGCGGGGGTTCGGCATCGGGGTGGACGCCTACCTCACCAAGCCGTTCGACCCGGCCGAGCTCATCCAGGTCGTCCGCGACCTCGCGCTCTCGGCCCGCAGCGGCTGACGGCTGGCAGTCGACGGCCGGGCCGGGGCTGACGCCCGGTCACCCGGCCATCCGGCCACTCGGTCTTGCCGCCCCCGCAAGCGGGTCACCGCCCCCGCAAGCGGGTCACCGCGTCACCGCCGCCGCAGGCCGGCCGCGGCTGCGTAAGGCGGGCGACGGGGTGAGCGGGTGAGGGAGACCACCGGCGGGGCGGCCTCAGATCAGGCCTTCCTTGCGGGCCACGACGGCGGCCTGAGTCCGGGAGGACACGCCCAGCTTGCCCAGGATGTTGGAGACGTGCACGCTCACCGTCTTCTGCGCGATGAACAGCCGCCCGGCGATCTCACGGTTGGACAGGCCCTCGGCCACCAACGCCAGCACCTCCTGCTCCCGGCCCGTCAGCAGCCCCGACTGCGCCGAGGTGAACCTCGCCCGGCGGCCCAGTTCCTCCAGGGCCTCCCCCAGCGGCCGGGCGCCCAGGGACGCGGCGGCCTCGACCGCCCGTTCCCATTCCTCCCGTGCCGTGTCGCGGTCGCCGGCCGCCAGCAGCGCCTCGGCCAGCCGCCAGCGCGAGCGGGCGGTCTCGTAGACGAAGCCGAAGTCGAACGCCTCGACCACCGCGCGCCAGGCGTCGACGTCGAGGCGGCCGTGGGCGCGGTGCCACTCGGCCTCCGCCCGGGCCGCCCAGGCCATTCCCTCGGGTCCGATCCAGCCCCGGCTCGATCCCGGGCCGCCGGCGACGGGCGTCCTGGCCCGCTCCAGGAGGGCGTCGGCGGCGTCGGCGCGTCCCAGGTCCGCCAGCGCCCACAGGCCGGTCGCGCTGAGCCGGATGGCGGCGCTGGAATCGGTGGCCTCCAGCGCCGTCTCGATGTGGCTGAGCGCCCTCTCCGGGTCGCCCTGCCACATGGCGTGTTCGGCGGCCAGGCCGTGCGCCATGTAGGAGACGAACGCGTCGGACTGGAAGGGCGCCATCCAGGAGAGGCGTTCCTCCACGGCGGGCAGGCCCCGCGCCACCTCGACGAAGAGGGCGAAGGAGGACAGCAGCGCCTCGGCCGGGGTGCCCACCCGGATGCCGAACCCGGTCGCGACCTTCTCCGCCGCGTCCCACTCTCCCGCCACGTAGTGGATGAGGAAGCGCAGGAAGCGCAGGTCGGTCCCGAAGGTGCTCCAGTCGAGCCCGGTCTCGTGCGCCAGCTCCAGGCCCCGGTCGGTGGTGACCGCCGCCTCGGCCAGGTCGCCGCTCTCATACTGGACCCGGGCGTACTGGAAGATCGCTCGCAGGTCGATGACCAGATCGCCGGAGCGTTCCGCCGAGGCGCACGCGAGCAGTTCCTTGGCCCGGGGGATGTCGCCGCCGAACGCGGCGAGGGACCCCAGGGTGATCAGCGCGCTGGTCTCCGCGTCGGTGGCGCCGCTGGCGCGGGCTTTCTCGATCGCCCGCGACGCGAGCGGCTCCACCTCGTCATCCCGGTCGGTCCAGTAGAGCGCGCGCGCGTAGGTCGCCAGGGCCCGGGCGAGTACGGGCTCCTCCTCCGCCGCCTCGACGGCGGCCTGGGCCGCGGCGACGGCTCCCGCCTTGTCCTCTTCGTCACCCTTGTCGATGAGGACGTACGCCAGTCGCTCGTTGACCTCGGCCGACGGCGGCAGCCTCCGCAGCTGGGCGATGGCCCGGTGGTTGTCGCCGCTGTCGGCCGCCGCGGCGGCGCTGCGCATGGCGAGGCACAGGTGGTCGGTCCCGGCGAGGCCTTCGGCGTCCTCGACCCGGTCCCAGAGACCGAGGGCCTGCTCGAAGTGGCGGTGGGCCTCCGCGGGCGCGCCGAGCCGCTCGGCCCGGCGCCCGGCCTCGACCGAGGCGGCCAGCGCCCCGGCGAGGTCGTGGCTGGCCAGGTAGTGGTGGGCGAGCTCCGCCGCGGCGCCCTTGCGGGCGGTCAGCAGCCGGGCGAACTCGGCGTGCAGGCGGGTCCGCTCGCCGGGCAGCAGGTCGGTGTAGACGGCCTCCTGGAGCAGCGCGTGCCGGAAGGCGTAGCCGTACTCGCCGGAGGGATGCAGCAGGCCCCGGGAGACGATCTCCCGCATGGCCTCCTCGAAGGCCATGTCGTCCAGGCCCGAGGCCTCCTGCAGGAGGGCGTGGTCGACCCGCCGTCCCGCGACGGCCGCGCCGCGCAGCACCCGCTGGGCGGGGTCGGAGAGCAGCTCGGCCCGGGAGAGCAGCAGGCTGGCCAGGCCGTCGGGCATCGAGGAGCCGCCGAGCGCGGCCTCCAGCAGTTCCTCGGCGTAGAAGGGGTTGCCCTCGGCGCGGTCGACGACCTCGGTGACCACCCGGGCGTCGGAGCCGCCGAGCGTGGTGACGTAGTCGGCCATCTCCTCGCGGTCGAGCGGGCTCAGTTCGACGGAGGTGACCAGGGGGAGGCGCTTGAGCTCGGCGAGGACCCTGCGGAGCGGGTGGCGGCGGTGCAGGTCGTCCGTACGGTAGGTGCCGACCAGGCAGACCCGCTCGGTCTGCAGCATCCGGCTGAGGAAGACGAGCAGGTCGCGGGTCGACTGGTCGGCCCAGTGCAGGTCTTCCATGATCAGGAGGATCGGCTGGGTGGCCAGGAACCCGAGCACCGAGCCGAACAGCTGCTGCTGGGTGAGGCCCGAGGCGCTCTCCGGGCCGGCGTCGGCGACCCCGGGCAGCAGCCTGCCGAGCAGGGGACGCGCCTCGATCGCCGCGCGCAGCTCTCCCTCCGCGCCGCGCAGGGCGTCGGCCAGCGGGAGGTACGGCAGGGCGTCGCCGAGCTCGGCGCACTGCCCGACGAGTACGGCCAGGCCCTTCTCCCTGGCCCGCTCGGCCAGCTCGGTCACCAGCCGGGTCTTGCCGATGCCCGCGTCACCGCCCACCAGGGCGACCCCGGCCATGCCGCCGCTCGCCGACTGCAGCACGCCGAGCAGCCGGTCGAGCTCGACCAGCCGCCCTACCAGGGCGCTTTGCACCTTTTGGGACACCACAACGGCGAGTATGTCACGGACCGCCGGCAATTCGATTGGTCCACCGGACCGCCCCCGGATTGGCCTTCGCCGCGAGGACCAAACCCCCCCTAATGTCGGACGCATGGTGTCGATGTCCACATTCCTGCTGTTCGCGGTCGCGTCCCTGGCGCTGGTGCTCGTGCCGGGCCCGAACCACCTCTACATCGCCGCCCGCGGCATCTCCCAGGGACGGGCCGCGGCGATGGCCAGCGCGTTCGGCGTGGAGACCGGGACGCTCGTGCACATCGCCGCGGCCGCGGCCGGACTCTCGTACGTGATCGCCCAGTCGGCGACCCTGTTCAACGTGATCAAATGGGCGGGCGTGCTCTATCTCGTCTACCTGGGGTTCCGGGCGCTGACCAGCAGGCAGGAGCTCGCCGCCCGGGAGACCGCCCCGCAGCCGCTGCGCGCCGTCTTCCTCGAAGGCGTCGTCGTCAACGTGCTCAACCCCAAGGTGACCCTCTTCTTCCTGGCGTTCCTCCCCCAGTTCGTCGTCCCGGAGGCCGGGGCGGTGCCGCTGCAGATCGTCATCCTGGGCGGCACGCTGCTGGTCCTGGGGCTGATCTCCGACATGATCTACGCCGCGAGCGCGGGCGCCCTCGGCAGGCGGCTGCGGAACCGGGCGAGGCCGCTGGGCTATGTCAGCGGCGTGGTCTACCTGGGGCTCGGCGTGGCGACCGCGCTCTCCAGCCGCCCGGCCTGATCTCCGCCCCCGCTCTCCGTCTGCCCCGCCCGACCTTCCGCCCCGCTCTCCGGCCGCCCGGTCCGGTCTCCGCCCGCGCGCCCGCCCGCCGGGCCGTCCAGCTGGGCGCACAGGTCGCCCAGCAGCCGGGCGAGCGGCCCCGGCGCGGCCAGCACGCCCAGGTGCCCCCGGCGGGGGACCAGGATCAGCCGCCCGTCCCGGCAGGCCCGCAGGAAGTCGCGCTCGTTCGCGCGGAACGGGTCGCGGGCGCCGTTGACCAGCCACACCCGCCCCGGATAGGCCGCCAGCGCCGCGAGCTGGTCGTGCCCGGCGACGGCGGCGACGGCCTGGGGCATCACCTCGCAGGACAGCCCGCCCGCCACCATCGCCTCCCCGGCCGGACCGGGCAGGGCGCGGCGCAGGCCGTACGCGCTGATCCGGTCGGCCAGGGACGGATCCCGGGCGGCCAGGGAGGCCAGGGACCGGTAGATCCAGGCGTAGCGGCCGGGCAGGGCCGTGCATCCCAGCGCGGCCAGCCCGGCCACCCGCCCGGGGAACCGCCCGGCCGTCGCGATGCCGACGTAGCCGCCGAGGGAGAGACCGGCCACGAACGCCCGTCCGCCGACCTCGTCGATCGCGGCGGCCACCGCCGAGGTCGCCGCCTCCATCGTGAACGGCTCGCCCCGCCGGGTCCCGTGCCCGGGCAGGTCCACCGCCACGGCGGGCCGGTCGAGACGGGCCGTCACCGGCCCCCACATGGTCGCGCTGACGCGGATTCCGTGAACGAAGACGACCGGCGTCATGAGAACCTCCCGATCCAGAAAACGCAACGCACCGTTGCGTTGCATGACACGCTACCCTGAGACCCACGGCACCGCGCAAGGAGGACCATGGCACCGCGCAGGCAGCAGGAGATCTTCCAGGCGACGCTCGGCCTGCTCGCCGAGAAGGGATACGAAGGACTGACCGTCGAGGGGGTGGCGGACCGCTCCGGGGTCAACAAGACCACGATCTACCGCTGGTGGCCCTCCAAGGCCGCGCTGCTGGCCGCCGCGCTGGTCGAGGCCGACACGCTGGCCGTGGAGGCGCCGGACACCGGGAGCCTCCGCGGCGACCTGGAGGCGCTGGTCCGGGGCATCGCCGCGCTGCTCACCCGCCCCCCGGCGGCCGACGTCGCGGTGGCCGCGCTCGGCGCCGCCGTCCACCACCCCGAGCTGGCGGAGACGGCCCGGCGCTTCTTCGCCGACCGGCTCGCCCGCGAGGAGCAGATCTTCGAACGGGCCCGGCGGCGCGGCGAGCTCCGCGAGGACGCCGACCCCATGCTGATCATGGACCTGCTGGGCGGCGCGGTCTGGCTGCGGACGGTCTTCCGGGGACTCCCCCTCGACGACGGCTTCGCCGCCGAGGCGGTGCGGACGGTGCTCGACGGCTCCGCCCCGGCCTGATCGGAGATCCGGCCATCGCCCCGATCCGGACCCGGACCCGGCCGCCGCCCCGCGCCCCGGACCCGGCCGGCCGCCTCACGCTCCGGCCGACCGGTCCCGGACGTGCGGGTCAGCTCGAGAGCGCACCGGGGATGCGGTCGAGGATCGGGTACGGCATGAGCCCGTACGCGTAGAAGTCCACCGCGTCCGCCCCGGCCGCCCGGGCCGCGCGGACCTTGGCCACGAGGCGGTCGGCCGAGTCGGTGTCGGGCGGGCCGGGCCGGAGCACGACCCGCAGCTCGCGCTCCTTGCCCGTCGAACGGCGGTAGGAGCTCACGTCGTCGGCGACCCGGGCGGCGTCGCGGGCGTAGGCGAGCACCCCGAGCGAGGGCACCAGGTCGCCCAGGGCGACGAGGTCCACCCCGAGCTGCCAGGCGTCGTGCGCGGCGAGGATCGGCGAGGGCAGGCCGTCGGCGTACCCCTTCACCGACCCGGTGCCGTCCAGGAAGACCAGCCGCGACCCCTCGTCGGCGACCGCCGTGGCGACCTCGGACACCAGGGACGTCACCGCCTCGGAGCGGGCCCGCGCGTAGGCCACCACCTCGGGCCCGGCGTAGGCCGTCAGCGCCGCCCGGGTCACCTCTCCCTCGGCGGGCGGGTCGCCGTCGAGCACGCCGCCCACGATCCTGGCGCACTCCTGGCGCGCGGCCCCGGCGTTGACGCCCAGGTCGGCGGCGCGGCGCAGGCAGAAGTCGCAGAAGCAGAGCCCGATCAGGAACAGGTCCATCGGTCCGAGCGCGACGAAGCTCCGCTCGTGGTGGTAGCCGTGCCCGAAGGCGCCGAAGTGCAGCCCCTCGGCGACCACGCTGTCGACGCCCTGCCGGGCCACGGCCCGGGCCAGCGCAACCGCGTAGAGGCGGACGTCGGGGTGGGAGGGGCACAGGTCGGCGAGCGAGCCCCGGTCGCCGAAGCAGTTGCGCACGGTCACGTCGGGATGGGTGTCGCCGAGGGTGACGCTGTGCAGGAAGACGGTCCAGCCGTGCAGCCTGAGCCCGCGCTCGGCGGTGGCCCTGCGGAGCGCGGCCAGCGGCTCCTCCTCGGCCCCCTCCTGGACGGGCGGGACGAGGCGGAGCCCGCCGAAGAGGTCCTCCGGCGGGAGGAAGTGCACTCCGTCCCGGCGGATCGTCACCCGGGACGAGCCGTGCGGGGTCACGTCCCGGGTGCGGTGGTAGGCGGCGGCCACGGTCACGCCGGCCACGCCGTATCCGGCGACGCGGTCGAGGACCGGCTGGAGGCCTTCGCCCCGCACGTCCTCGACGTAGACGTACACCGAACTGTCCACGCCGCCGCCCCTCCCGCCGCCGGTCAGACTCTGGTCAGACTCTAACGTCCCTTGTAGGCCACGAAGTCGATCTCGACCAGGATGTCCATCAGGTTGGAGCCGACGGTCGTGCGGACCGGGTAGGGCTCGGTGAAGTAGGACTTGTAGACCTCGTTGTAGGCGGCGAAGTCGCGCTTGAGGTGCTGCAGGTGCACCGTCGACTTCACCACGTCGTCGAAGCCCAGGCCGTGCGCCGCGAGGATCGCGCCGAGGTTGCGCATCGTCTGGTGGGTCTGCTCGGCCACGTCGGCGCCGACGACCTCGCCGGTCGCCGGGTCCAGCGGGCCCATGCCCGAGGTGTAGACGAAGTCGCCCACCACGAGACCCTGGGAGTAGGCGCCGACCGGCGCGGCGCCCTCGTCGGTCCGCAGCTCAACCTTGCCGCTCATCTGTCCGTCCTTATCCGGAGCCCAGGCAACCTGGGGAGACCTAGAAACAGGTGGTGATCAGGTCCACGACGGTGTAGTCGTCGTCCACCACCGGCATGGCCCGCCACTTGTCGAAGGCCGTGCACGGGTGGGAGATCCCGAACGACACCAGGTCCCCCGGCCGCACCGGGGAGTCCGGCGCGAGCCGCAGGACCGCGTGCTGGTCCTGAACCTTGAGAACGGTAGCGCCCTCGACCGCGCCGCGCGGCACCGGCAGCCCCTCGTCGAAGGGGGCGTCCCGCTTCCCGAACCCGACGACGGCCAGGCCGGGCTCGGGGACGGACAGCACGTGGGCCCAGATCTCCAGCGCGGGACGGAGCTCGCCCTCGATCCGGGTGTACGGCGTGCGCTCACGGTAGTAGCCGTCGTCGTGGGAGACGTACGCCCCGCTCCGGAGCATGATCGTCGCCTGGCAGGCGGCCAGTTCCCGGCCGATCACGTCGAACCACTGGCTGCCGCCCACCGACAGGATCGGGTTCCTGACCCGCAGGTGCTCCACCGCCTCCATCAGCCGGTGCAGGTAGCGCCGGACCTCGGCGGCCGACGTCAGCGACCCCTCGTACCCGGCCACGCCCGCGAGCTCCACCCCGGGCGCGGCCTGGGCCGCGGCGGCGACCTCCAGCAGCTCCTCCAGGGTCCGGCAGCCGGCCCGCCCGCCCTCGTGGCCCAGCTCGGCCAGGACCCGGAACGGCCGGGGCCCGGCGTGCCGGGCCAGCGTCTCGACCCCGGCCGCCGAGTCCACGAAGCAGAGGAACTCGAACGAGGGGTCGCCGGCGAGCCTGGCCGCCAGGGCGTCGAGCGCGGCCGGGTCGAAGATCTGGTTGGCGAGCAGCACGCGGGGCACCCCGAACTCGCACAGGGTGAGCGCCTGGCTCGGGGTGGCGGCGGTCAGGCCCCAGGCGCCCGCGTCGAGCTGGGCCCGGACGATCTCGGGCGACATGGTCGTCTTGGCGTGCGGGACGAGCGTCAGCCCGTGCTCGCGCGCGAAGGCGGCGAGGGTGGCGATGTTGTGCCGCAGCGCGTCCCGGTGCGCGACCATCACCGGGAAGGTGAACGCCCCGCCGAACAGCGACTCGCCCACGACCCTGCCGGGATCGATGATCCCCTTCAACGACGTCCCCCCTCGTTCGCCCGGCGGCGTCGGCGGCCTCCTCCGGCCGCCTTGGAGGACCCTATCCTCACGCCGGGGGCGGGATTCCGGATCGCTCCGGAATCCCGCCCCGCGACCGCCGCGCGGGGCCGGCCCGCTCCGGGATCGGCCCGGGGTCAGTCCTGGTCCGGGATGTAGTCCAGCCGCCCGGAGGCGCAGGAGGGCGCCGCCGGGACCGGCCGCTCGGCGAGCAGTTCCCTGGCCCGCTCCCTGGCGAGGTTCCAGCCGTTCCACGGGTCGGCGCCGTCGAGCTGGTTGATCTGGATGACCTCCCGCAGCACGCAGCTGCGGGTCGGCTCGGGCAACAGGTCCAGCGCCGGTACGGCCTCCGCCCCGAGGTCGCTGAGGTACGCCTGGTCCAGCCGGTCCACGCCCCTGACGCTGAGCTGGGACTCGGCCACCCTCAGGTCCGGGTTCCAGATCGCGAAGGCCAGCAGGCCCGCGCCCGTCATCACGACCACGCCCCTCGGCAGCCAGCCCGCGGCCCGGCCGGTGAGCCGTACCGCGCCCGCGACGAGGACCAGCGCGAAGATCCCGCCCAGCCACCAGATGGCCGCCCCGACCGAGGCGCGGAGCCGGGTGTACCCGTAGGCGTCGACGTAGAGGTCGAGCCGGTACATCGCGGAGATCAGGATCACCACGGTCAGCGCGCACAGCAGGCCGAGCAGCCCGGCCATCAGCCACCGGTCGCGGCCCTGCAGTTCGAGCGCCCCCGAGGCGACCGCCACGATCGCCAGGACGAACACGCTGACGATCACCAGCTGGAAGAACCCCGAACGGGCGTACTCGGCGTAGGTGAGGTCGGTGGTCGTCACCAGCCACCGCGCGCTGCCGAACAGCACCGTCAGCTGCATCGCCACGAAGGTGCCGAAGAGCAGGTTGAGCGCGACCAGGGGCGTCACCCACAGCCCCCGCCCGACCTGCAGCCGCACGTCGGGCCCCTTCGGCTCGACGACCGGCCGCAGCACCACCAGCACGGCCGAGGCGACGGCCACCGCGAAGGCTGCGAACACCACGATCCGCAGCGGCAGGTCGTCCGCCCAGTTCTGCGAGGTGAACACCCGCTCCACCGCCTCGGCGAACACCGCGTCCGCCGAGGCGAACAGCGCGCCGAAGACCGCGAGCAGCACGATGGCGATCCCGAGCCCGAGGAGCGTGGGCACCAGCCGCCGGCGGGCCGTCATCCCCTTCCCCTTCACCGGCGCGGCCAGGAACCACGGCAGCGGGAGCAGCCCCAGCACCACCGAGAACGCCCCCCTGATCACCCCGAGCCAGCCGCGCCCGGCCCCCGACAGAGCGAGCGCGGCCATCAGGAATCCGGCGAGGAGCAGCAGCCCGACGAGCCAGTCGGCGTCCCTGAAGACGGCCACCGCGACCAGTCCGTACGCGATCACGCCCATCCCGATCGACCAGGGAGTGAGCCGGCGGCGCACGACCGGCAGCGTCGCCGCCCCCATGGCGACCGCCACCAGCGCGACTCCCAGGCCCGCCGCGCTGCCCGGCAGGGCGACCGCCGCGAGCACGCCCACGACCGCGCAGACGGCGAGCATCCACCGCGGGGTGTCCGGCAGTTCGGGCCGGGGGAAGATCGACGGCGCCACGTATCCGTCGGTCGTGATCCCCCGCGGCGCGCCGTCCGGCGCGGCCTCCTTGATCCCGTCACCGCCGGGTACGGCCTGCCGCCCCTGGCCACCCGGGAGCCCGCCGCCCGGCGCGGTCTGCCGGACCTCGCCGACCAGCACCGGCACGGCCGGATAGGCGGCCTCGGTCGTCGGCGCCGCCGTACGGGACCCGGCCTGCTGGTAGCCGGTCCACATGCCGTTGGGCGGCGTGGTGGCTCCGACGACCGTGCCGATGAACGCTCCGACCACCGGGGCGAGGACCCCCAGCATCAGGCCGAGCCTGATCTCCATGGAGCCGATGACGAAGCCGACGGGCACGCCGACGCACAGCCCGATGAACCCTCCGATGAAGAACCCGGCGATCGCTCCCCACCAGCTTCGGACCGGCTCCGCAGGCGCGGGCGCGGCGGCCTTGATCCTGTCCCCGGATCGCGCGGACGCGAAAGTCTCGGCGGGCACGGACGCCGCGGGCGGCGTGGCCGCCTGGGGGGAAGTACCGGACTGGGGGAACAGCCCGACCGGGAAACCGCCGGGCGGGGACGGGACGGACTCCGGCGACGCGCCGGAGGACGCCGGCTCCCGGGACATGTCCGGGACCGATGGCGCGCCGGAGAGCACCGGGTCCGGGGACGAGGATCCCGGGGACCGGGATTCCGACGATTCCGGGGACGGCGGGAGATCACCGCCGGCCGGCGGCGCCGGCCCGGGAGCGGGCGCGGGGACAGCCGCGGAGACCTCCGGCGAGACCGCTGCGGAGCCGTCCGCCGGGGCCGCCGCGGAGACAGCCGCAGGAGTCTCGGCCGCGACGTCCGCGGAGACGTCCGCCGGGGTGTCCGCGCGGGCCCGCGCCCCGGAAGGCGTCTCGGCGGGCGCTCCGGCGTCGGGGATGGAACCCTCGGGCGCCTCCGGGACGACGGCCCCGGCGAACGCGGAGGAAGCGGGATCGGACCCGGGGGACCCGGGTGGATCCGGGAGGGACGAGGTGTCCATCGTGATCCTTTCGGGGAGGTCGACCGCGATGCGGCAGCCGACGCCGTCTTCGACGCGGATGGAGCCGCCGTGAAGCTCGACGATCTCCTTGGTGATGGCCAGGCCCAGCCCGGCGCCGCCGTCGTCCGCCGCCCGCCCCGCGTCCAAGCGGGAGAAGCGCTCGAAGGCCCTGGCCCGGTCCTCCTCGGGGATCCCGGGACCTTGATCGATGACGCGCAGCCGTACGCCGGGGCCCTCGCAGTCGGCGGAGAGCACCACCACGCCGCCCGCGGGGCTGTGCCGCACCGCGTTGTCCAGCAGGTTCGCCAGCACCTGGGCCAGCAGGTCCGCGTCGGCCCGCACGCTCAGGCCTGCGGGCACCTCGCACCGGGCCGTCACCTCCTCCCGGGCGAGCACCGCCTCGCGCAGCGCCTGCTCGCACAGGGCTCTGAGCTCGACGTTCTCCGGATCGATCAGCCGGGCCCCGGACTCCAGGCGGGACAGGTCCAGCAGCTGGGCGACGAGGCGGCCGAGCCGCTCGGTCTGGGCCAGCGCCGTCCCGAGCGTCGCCGGATCGGGCTCGGAGACGCCGTCCACCACGTTCTCCAGCACCGCCCGGAGCGCGGTGATCGGTGTGCGCAGCTCGTGGCTGACGTTGGCGACCAGCTCGCGCCGCTGCCGGTCCACCTCGCCCAGGTCGGCCGCCATCGCGTTGAAGGCGCGGGCGAGCTCGCCGACCTCGTCGCGGGAGGTGGCGGTGACCCGCAGGCCGTAGCGGCCCTGGGCGATCGTCTGGGCGGCGGCGGCCATCTCCCGCAGCGGCTTGGTCATCCCGCGGGCCAGCAGCTGCACCATGATCAGTGCGAGCACCGCCGCCACCGCGACGCGCACGTCCCGCGAGAATCCGGCGTTGATGCCGACCTCGTTGACGACGAACGCCGCCGCCACGGCCAGCAGGATCACCATGCCGAGCTTGACCTTGATCCGGCCCAGGAAGTCGAGTGGTCTCAATTGTCTGCGCATTTCAGTGTTCGACCGACGGGGAGGGCGACTGGTTCGCCGCGAGTCCGGGTGAACGGCCGGCGGGGCCGTCAGGACCTCACGAGGGCGTAGCCGACCCCGTGGACGGTGCGGACGACGCCGGAGCCGAGCTTGCGGCGCAAGGCCCGCACGTGGCTGTCGACGGTCCGGGTGGCCGCGGCCTCGGAGAAGCCCCACACGTCGGCCAGGAGGCGTTCCCGCTCGAACACCTGCCCCGGCCGTTCCGCCAGCCGGCGCAGGAGGTCGAACTCGGTCCGGGTGAGCTGGACCTCCTCGCCCCGGACGTAGACCCGCCGCTCGGCGGTGTCGACCTCGATGTCGCCCACCCGGACGACCATGTCGTCCGCGGCCAGCTGGGAGGCGCGCTCCACCCGCCGCAGCAGCGCGTGCACCCGCGCGACCAGCTCGCGCATGCTGAACGGCTTGGTCATGTAGTCGTCGGCGCCGACCCCGAGCCCGACGAGGAGGTCGGTCTCCTCGCCCAGCGCGGTGAGCATGAGCACCGGCACCGGCCGGGCCGCCTGCATGCGCCGGCAGACCTCCAGCCCGTCGAGGCCGGGGAGCAGCCGGTCGAGGACCACCACATCGGGCTCCGCCTTCGCGTACGCCGCGAGCGCCTCCTCGCCGTCCCCGGCGATCCGCACGTCGAAGCCCTCCGCGACGAGCCGGTGCCGTACGGCCCGCGCGATCGTCGCGTCGTCCTCGACCACGAGGATCCGTCGTTGTTGCGGAGTAGCCATGGCGCGAGCTTAGGCCCGCCCTGTGCAGAGGACTTGAGGTGAATTGTGAAGATTCCGCGCAGCTTCGCCCGCGCAGTTCCAGGATCCCGCGCGTCCACGGTGATGGGTTATCGTCACGAGGTGATCGACTTTTCCGCATATCTACGGCGCATCGGCGGGGCAGGCGATGGCCCGCCGAGTGCGGAATCGCTCCGCCTGCTGCACCGGGCCCACGTGGAGCGGGTGCCGTACGAGTGCCTCGAGATCTGGCTGGACCGCCCGACGAGCGTGGATCCGGCGGAGTCGGCCGGGCGCATCCTGCGCGGGCGGGGCGGCTACTGCTACCACCTCAACGGGGCGTTCTCGCTGCTCCTGCAGGGGCTCGGCTACCGGGTGACCCGGCACTTCGGCGGGGTGCAGGGCAACGCCGAACGCCCGGCGGGCGTCGACGGCAACCACCTCGTCCTGACGGTCTCGGGCCTGCCCACGGCGGAGAACCCCGGCGGCGGGTGGCTGGTCGACTCGGGGCTCGGCGACGCCCTCCACGAGCCGCTCCCGCTGGTCGAGGGCGTCTACCGGCAGGGGCCCTTCTCCTACGGCCTGCGCCCGTCGGAGGTGGCGCCCGGCGGCTGGCGCTTCGACCACGATCCGCGCGGCAGCTTCCTGGGCATGGACTTCGGGCCGGAGTCCGTGGAGATGACGGCCTTCGCCGGCATGCACAGGCACCTGTCCACCTCGCCGGACTCCGGCTTCGTCCGGGTGGCCACGGTCCAGCGGCGCGACGCGGCCGGCGTCGACATCCTGCGCGGCCTGGTGCTCACCCGCGTCGGCGACCGGGAGAACCGGCTGACCGTCGAGACCCCGGACGACTATTTCGCGCTGCTGGCCGACGTCTTCGGCCTCACCCTCGACGACGTCGGCCCCGCCGGGCGCGCCGCGCTCTGGGACCGGCTCGTGACCGCGCAGGAGGCCTGGGAGGCGAGCAGGTCATGAGCCTTGCGAGCGGCGGCGCGCCGTCGTCCGTCAGACGAGGATCATCCTGCGGCCGGTGACCCGGTAGCCGATCCGGGCGAACGACGCCGCCATGGGCTCGTTGCCGACGTCGGTGTTGTCGGTCACCTGGGGCGCCCCCTCGGCGCTGAAGATGTGCAGCGCCTCGGCGACCAGGTCGTCGGCGTAGCCGTGGCCCCGGTGCTCGGGGAGCACGCCCAGGTAGCCGATCGTGGCGTTGTAGGAGTTGCGGGTGGGCATGACGATGCCGACCAGCTCCCCGGCCCCGTCGTACGCCAGCCGCCAGCGGTCCCGCCCGCCGGGGAAGCCGGCCAGGTCGGCCAGGCCCTCCCGGGCCGCCGCCTCCGGCCCCTTCTCCGCCATCGTGCGGCGGTCGTCGTCGTCGAGGCTGCCGACCAGGATCCGGGAGAGCACCTCCACGATCACCATGTCGTCGGTGGCCGGGGCGAAGGTGAGCCGGGTGGAGCGGGGCGGCAGGCCGTACTCGGGGGCCCAGCGCAGGTTCAGCCGCTCGACCCGCACGCTCAGCCCCGCCTTCTCGGCGGCGGCGATGCGGGCCTCGGCGTCGGCGCGGGCGTCGGGACGCTCCCGCCAGTCGGCGGGGAGGAACAGGTGGTAGTCCGGACGGTCGCCGATGGGCGTGGCGTAGTCGGGCGTGACCAGCGCGGCGTAGGCGGCCCGGAGCAGGGCCGCCCCCGCCTCGATCCCGTCCGGGCCGGTGCCCGGGTCGAACCAGTCGAGGCTGAACGGGTGGTCGAAGTCGTCGGGACCCCAGAACGCGGCCCGGGCGACCGCCTCGTCACCGCGGAGGGCGACCCACACCCGCCCGGACCGGTAGCCGAGTTCCTCGAAGGTGAGGGTGCGCGCGCCCACGCCGGAGGTCGGCGGGGTGGCGTAGCGGTGGAACACGTCGAACTCGTCCGCGTCGAGCGGACGGAAGATCAGATCAGACAAGCGAAACTCCGGAAGCGAGAGTGCGCTCTCCGGGCTCAGGCGTCCTGCCGCCCGAGGTGAGAGCGCGTCATGAGGGTGGACATCCGCTCCTCACCTCCTCTTCGTCGAAGGGAGGGCCAGCCTATCGATCATTTTTTCCGAGATCAACGGCTTGCCCCGGCGGAGGCGACAGACAGCGGTATGAGCGAGATCGAGAGATAAGAGAAATCCCTGTTCTTTGGCCCGCATCGCGGTCAATGGCTATCTTTTGTCGGCGACATGCTGTCCGAGACGGGTCAGCGGGTCCCCTGGGGTGGCAGGCCGGTTAACGAGGTGAGCAGGATCGACGCGCGAGTGCTGGCGGGCCGTTACCGCCTGCTCAACCCTCTCGCCGAGGGCGGCATGGGCACGGTGTGGCTCGCCTCCGACGAGACGCTCCGCCGCGACGTGGCGGTCAAGGAGATACGGCTCCCGCAGGAACTGTCCCCCCTCCAGCGGCAGGACGTCTGCGCCGCCGCGCTCCGCGAGGCCAACCTGGCCGCCCGGCTCAAACACCCGTCCATCGTCACGATCCACGACGTGGTCGTCGAGAACGACCGCCCGTGGATCATCATGGAGCTGCTCACCGGGGAATCGCTGGAGAAGATCGTCCGGGACCGCCGGCCGCTCCCGCCGCACCAGGCGGCCCGGGCGGGTGTGGGCATCCTCAGCGCGCTGGCCGCCGCGCACGCCGTCGGGGTGCTGCACCGGGACGTCAAGCCGGGCAACATCTTCCTCTCCAGGACCGGCAAGGCCGTCCTCACCGACTTCGGCATCGCCGTCGCCGAGGGCGACACCCTCGCCGGGCAGACCAGCCGCCTGGTCGGCTCTCCCCACTACATCGCCCCGGAACGGCTGCGCGGCGAGCGCGGCGGCCCCTACTCCGACCTGTGGTCGCTGGGCGCGACGCTCTACTTCGCCGTCGAGGGCGTGCCCCCGCACCCCGCCGACACGCCCGTCTCGGCGATCAGCAAGGTGCTCACCGAGCCGCCCCGGCCGCCCGAGCGCGCGGGCGAGCTGGGCCCGCTGCTGATGCGCATGCTGCACCCTCTCCCCGTGGCCCGGCCGTCCTTCGACGACGTCTCCCGGGAACTCCAGGAGATCGCCTCCGGCCGTCCGGCCACCGGCTCCCCGTCCTCCGACGACGTCGACCTCTCCGGGTATCCGGGGAGCCGCTCCGGGCCGAGGCTCGCGGGGCCGGGATCCACCGGATCGACCCTCACCCGGCTGGTGTCGTCCCTCGTCCGCCCCCCGCGCGGGCGGGGAGCGCTGGTGTGGGCCGTCGCCGAGGTGGCCGCGGTCGCGATGATCATCGGCGCCACCGCGGGCGTGGTCCATCTCACCGAGGACCGTACGGCGCCCGCCGCGCCGGTGCGGCTCAGCGAGCGGCCCGGCGCCTTCGCCACCCCGGTGGACCTGTGCGGGCTCATCTCCCCGGAACGGGCCGGGCAGCTCCTGCCCGCCCTGACCGGCGCGGGGAAGCCGACCAACAGGGGCGGCTGCGAGTGGACGACCTCCGGCAAGGGGCTGGTGGTCGAGCCCGCCGGCGGCCAGGACAAGCAGTGGGGCAAGAGCCCGCGCCAGGCCCACGAGCTCTTCGTCAACCAGCGCAACGCCACCCTCCCCAACGGCCGGCTCGCCTGGAACTGGGCGAGCATCTCGGCCGGGTCGCGTTCGGCCAGGAACACCGGCCCGCTGCCGGTGCGGCCCGTCGGAGACGAGGCGTTCGGCTACGACGTCTACGAGAACCGCAAGACCGGCAGGCTCGAACAGAGTTACGTGACGTTCCGCGTCGACAACCTGGTCGTGGAGGTGGCCTACACCGTGGTGGACGGGACCAAGGACGGCCCGGCGATCCGAAGCGGCGTCCACACCGCCGCGGTCTGGGTCGCGGAGGCGTTGAACAAGCAGAAGGCGGCGGGATGAACCAGGCAGACACTCCGGGGCGGCAGGGCAGGCACGCCGGTTCCGCACCCGGTCACGGGGGCTACGGGGACCACGGGGGTCGCGGCCCCGACATCCTCGCCCCCGGCGCCGGCGGAGCCACGGAGCCGGGGGGGACGTCGCTGGAGTTCCTCATCGGGCAGAACGGCCCCATGTCCCCGGCGCGGACCGCCGCGATCGGCCTGAGCCTGCTGGACCAGATCATGACCGCGCACCGGAACGGGACGGTCCACGGCGACGTACGGCCCGCCTCGGTGCTGATCGGCCCGGGCGACCGGGCGGTGCTGGCCGCCCCCGCGGTCAGGTCCCCCTCCTACACGGCTCCCGAGGGCGCGACCGGACCGGCCTCGGACCTGTGGTCGCTCGGCGCGACCCTGTACGCCGCCGTCGAGGGCTACACCCCCACCCCCGGCGCCCCGATGCGGAACGCGGGCCCGATCGCCCCGATCCTGGTCAAGCTGCTGTCCGGGGACCCCGCGCTCCGCCCCGGCGCGGACACCGTGCGCACGGCCCTGCTGGAGGTCTCCCGGGACCGCCCCGGCCTCCCCGGCGCCCCGGCGCCCGCCGCCCGCCGGCCGAACGCCACACTCACCTTCCCCAAGCCGCCGGAGACCGAGCCGGAGACGCCCCGCGTCGGGCCCCGCCCCTTCGTGCCCGAGGTGGCCGCCATCGCGCCCGTGCTCCCCATGCCGCAGGCGGCCCTGCCGGTGCCGGAGCCCTTCGCCTCCGTGCCGGACGTCCTCGCCGCGCCGGACGTCCTCGCCGCACCCGCCGTGCCCGTCACGCGGGGCGCCGCGACACGGGGCGCCGCGACACGGGACGCCGCGCAGGACACCACCGTGCAGGGCCTCACCTCGCAGAGCGTCCCCCTGCGGAGTCTCACCTCGCAGGACCTGGCCCCGCGGAACGGTCTCGCGCAGGGCATGAGCGGTCCCGCCCAAGCCGTGAGCGGTCCCGCGCAGAGCGGTCCCGGCCAGGCCGTGAGCGGTCCCGCGCAGGGCGCCGTCCCGCGCGACCTCGCCGCCCAGGGCGCCCCCGGGCGGGAGGCCGCCGTACCCGCCGCGAAGGACGACGTCACCACGCCCGCGCGCACGCGCCCGGACGGGGACGTGCCCGCCTCCCGGGAACTCGTCCCCGTCCCCTCCGCCTCCCCGTCGTGGACGCCCGAGGGTTCCACCGCTCCGACCCAGCGGTCGTCCGGCCCGCAGGGCGTCCTGGTGCCCCGCTCGATCGTGGCCCTGACGGGCGTGCTGCTGGCCGGCATGGCGGTCACCATCGGCCTCCTGCTCGGTCCCACGCTGAGCGGCGCCCCGGAGGAGGCCGCGCCCGAGCCCTCCACCACGGGGACCCAGGGCCTGTTCCCCGCCGCCCCCCGGGCGTGCAGCCTGCTCACCGACGAGCAGGCCGCCGAGGTGGTCCCCGGCTTCCAGAGCTCCGAGGTCGAGGCCGCCGAGTGCAACTGGCTCAACCGGGACTGGCGCAAGCCCAGCGCGGAGAAATACGACCTGCGCGTACGGCTCGTCGCCCAGAAGCAGGACGGCTCGGAGATCGCACGGGCCAGGGAGTACCTGGCGAGCAAGAAGCAGGACATCCTCGGCAAGGGCCGGCTCGCCACTCCCAAGGCCCTGCCGCCCCAGGACATGAGCGGCGTCGGCGAGGAGGCGTTCATCGCGGCGGCGCACAACACGATCAACCTCTACGGCGGGTCCTACAAGGTGACCGTGGTCTTCCGGGTCAGCAACCTGGTCGCCGAGGTCGAATACGAGCGGGGCGGCGTCAAGGGCGACCCGGACGGAAAGATCGCGGAGAACGCCGGCAAGACCGCCCGCTGGCTCGCCGAGGCCCTGCGGCAGCAGGTCCATGGCTGACGCGTTCGTGAGCGTTCCCCGGGAGGACACCGCCCCGGTCCGGCGCCCCGGCCCGGCAGATCGAGGGGTGAGCCGGTGACGGGCGAGGCGCTCCCCGTGCTGGCGGGCCGCTACCGGGCGGTCGAGCGGCTCGGCGCGGGCGGGATGGGCGTGGTCTGGCGGGCCCGCGACGAGCTGCTCCATCGTGAGGTGGCCGTCAAGGAGGTCAATCTCGGCCCGCACCTCCCCGAGGCGCAGCGGGCCGAGATGCGGGAGCGGACGCTCCGTGAGGCCAGGGCCGCGGCCCGGCTGAGCCACCCGTCCATCGTGGCCGTGCACGACGTCATCGCCCAGGACGGCCGCCCGTGGATCGTGATGGACCTGGTCCGGGGACACTCCCTGGAGCAGGTGATCCGCGCCCGCGGCCCGCTGCCGCCGGAGCGGGTGGCCGCGATCGGCCTGGCCGTCCTCGACGCGCTGGTCCTCGCCCACAGCCGGGGCATCCTGCACCGGGACGTGAAACCGGCCAACATCATGATCGACCGGGGCGGCGGCGTGCTGCTGACCGACTTCGGCATCGCCACCCTCGAAGGGGACGTCCAGCTCACCTCGCCGGACGCGCTGGTCGGCTCCCCCGGCTACATCGCCCCGGAGCGGCTGCGCGGCACCGGCGACGGCCCGGCCGCCGACCTGTGGTCGCTGGGCGCGGCGCTCTACGCCGCCGTCGAGGGCGCGGGGCCGTTCCAGCGCGGCACCCCGGTCGCCACCCTGGGCGCGGTGCTCACCCAGCAGACCCCGTACCCGTCCCGGGCCGGAGGGCTCGCTCCGGTGCTGCTGGCCGTACTCGCCAAGGATCCGCGTGAGCGGCCCGGGGAGAGGGCGCTCCGCGCCGCCCTGCGCGAGGTCTCCCACGGCAGGCCCGCCGGGCCCCTCTCCCCGGCGTCCTCGACGTCGCCGGCGTTCCCGGCGGTTCCGGCCACGGGGACACGGTCCCCGTCCGGCCGCCGCACCGCGCGGGGCCGCACCGGACTGATCGCCGGGGCGGGGCTGGCCGTCGTGGCGGCCGGGGCGGCCGCCACGGTGCTCCTGACCTCGGGCGGCTCGACGACGCCCGCCCCCTCCCCCACCGGCCCGGACCCCCGGGCCGGGCGCTTCACCACCGCCCCGGCCCCCTGCTCCCTGCTGACCGACGCGCAGGCCGGAGCCGTGGTCCCCGGTTCCTCACCGCTCGGCGTCGAGGTGAAGGGGGACCGGGAGGCGTCCTGCACATGGGAGGGGCCCGCGACCGGCGGCTCCCGGATCACCGTCTCGCTGTCCCTGCACGAGCCCGCCCCGGGCAAGACCGGCCCCGAGACCGCGCACGCCTTCTTCGCCGCCGAGCGGACCGCGACCCGGGCCGACGAGGGAGACGGGCTCCTGGGCTCGGCCGGGCCCCTCAGGGACGTGGACGGGGTCGGCGAGGAGGCCTTCGGCTACGAGCTGACCGCCCTCGACCGCGCGCACAGCGTCATCCGGTTCCGCTCCAGCAACCTGCTGGTCGAGGTGAACCTGTCGATGACGGGCAAGCGCGCCACCGCCGACCTGCGCCGGCGTGCCCTCCGCACCGCGCAGGTCGTCGCGAGGGGGCTGGACGGCCGTGGGTGAGGCGCTTCCCCGCAAGGCGCTTTCCCATGGGACGCTCGCCCGTGAGGCTCCTGCCCGTGAGGCGGTTCCCTCCGGAGAACGACGACTGGAGCGGTGATGACGGACCCGAACCTGCTCGCCGGCCGCTACCGCCTGCTGGAGCGCCGTGACCCCGCCGGCGCGAGCCGGCGGGCCCGCGACGAACTGCTCCACCGGGATGTGATCCTCTCCGGAGTACGGCTCCCGCCCCCCGGCCCGCACCACGACTGGCTGATCGGCCAGGTCCGCGCGGCGGCCGAGCTCCGGCACCCCTCGGTGATCACGCTGCACGACGTGATCCCGGCCCCCGACGGGATGTGGCTGGTCCTGGAGTCGGCCGCCGGACGCTCGCTGGCCCAGACCGTCCGGGCCGAGGGGCCGCTGCCCGCGGAGCGCGCCGCCGAGGTGGGCCTGGCCGTGCTGGACGCCCTGACCGCCGCCCAGCGGCACGGCGTCCACCTCGCCGCCACCCCGGACACCATCCTGCTCGCCCCCGACGGCCGGGTCGTCCTCACCGGCATCGCCGTCCCGGCCCCCGCCGACGGTCTGCGCGCCCTGGGCGCCGCCCTCTACACCGCCGTGGAGGGGCGCCTTCCCGGAGCCCACACCGCCCCCCGCCTGGCCGACGGCACCGCGTTGGCCGGTCCGGAGACCGGCGCCACCGGTTCCGGTCCTCTCGCCCCGCTCCTGGACGGCCTGCTCTCGGACGACCCGGCACGCCGGCCCGACGCCGCCTCCGTCCGCCTGACCCTGGAGAGCCTCGCCCCCCGCCCCGCCCCCTCACGCCGCGGGCCGCTCCTCGCCGTCGCGCTCGCCGTCGCCGCCGCGGTCCTGGTCACCGGCGGGGTGCTGTGGGCCGGCTCCGGGACTCCGGACCCGGCCCCGTCCCCGGCGGCCGCCCCGGTCCCGCTCCCCACGTTCTTCACCGGGGAGATCGACCCCTGCACGCTCATCTCGGAGCGGCAGGCGTCCGATCTGCGGCTGGACACGACCCCGTCCCGGGGTGGCTCGAAACGCTGTAACTGGAAGGCGATCGACGGCGAGCCCGGCAGCTTCGCGTTCACCCTCCAGATCGAAGCCTTCCGTCTCTCGTCGGTGAAGGTGGCGCAGGAGAACTACACCCGGTTCCGGAAGGAGACCGCCGGGCGGACCACGACCGGTGTCGGTCTTCCCCTGACCGTCGGCAGAGAGCTGGAGGCCGTCCCCGGAATCGCCGACGAGGCCTTCACCAAGGAGGTCACCAACGGCCTCACCTACACCACCACAATGATCTTCCGCGCCCGCAACCTGGTGGTCACCGTCCAGTACTCACGCAAGAGCCCGGAGGACTCCGGCGGCGCCACGCGTGAGGGCGCGCTCACAACCACCCGCTGGATCCTCGGAACCCTCAGCCGCACGAAGTGACCGGCCGGGGATCGTAAGAGGGCGGGGAGTCCGGATCGCCGTGGTTGTCGACAACCGCCGGAAATCGCGATATATCTCGGAGGGAACCACGGCGATGGGCCCGTGCGTTGGACGGGCGACGCAGAATGACACCAGGCGGGGCGCGCGCTCCGCGTTCGGAGGATGTCGAGAATGTCACCCGTCCAGAAGTACGCCATCGGTGCCGGAGCCGTCGTCCTGCTCTCGTGGATCTTCCTGCCCGGCCTGATCACCCTGCTGGTCGTCCTGGGCGTCGTCGCCGCCCCGGTCGTCGGCTACCTGATGCTCGACCCGTCCCAGCGCGAGCGGCTCAAGCGCGCACGCAGGCGCGGTCTCGGCCGCTGATCCGGACCCGGCGGAGCAGGGAACGGGCTCCGCCGGGGTTCAGGCCGCCGCGGCGGCGACCTCGTTCTCCACGCGCTGGGTGACCTTGCGCTCGAACACGAACGAGAGCAGCGGCACGGTGCCCGCGAGCATCACGCCGAGGATGTACTGCCACGACCAGCGGGCCTTCATGCCCAGGTTCATGGTGGCCACGAGATAGAGCATGTAGAGGAACCCGTGGATCGGGGACACGATCTTCGACGGGCCCTCGATGTCGAAGCCGTACCTGAGGATCATGCACGTGACCAGGACCAGCAGCATCACGCCGACGATGTAGGCCAGGACTCGGAAGGGCTTGAGGGCGGATTCCACTGTGATCTACCTCGGTCTGGGGTTCGGACACTCAACGATATGCGGGATCAGACGGCGGCGGACCGGGGTTCCGGGTCCGTCGCGGGCTCGGGTTCCGGCCCGGCCGTGCCGCTCCGGACGGCGTCGCGGACGAAATGCCACCACATGAAGACGGCGAACAGGCCGAAGATCCACCACTGGGCGGCGTAGGCGAGGTTGCGCCAGGTGAGCGCGCCCGGGGCGGTGGGCGGCCCCACGGGGACCGGCGTGGCGGCGACGGCCGGGGCCGGGGACTGGGAGGCGGCGACCACGAAGCCGTCGCGCAGCTCGACCCCTCGCCACACGTTGATCAGCTCGGGCGACGAGACGGTCATCACCTGGCCCGGCGGGAGCCGCCGGGCCCGGGGCACGCTGTCGCTCGACTCGGAGGCCATGAGCCGTCCGGAGACGGTCACCTTCCCCGCCGGGACGGCCGTCGCCGGGTGGTCCGCCGCGGGCACCCAGCCGCGCACCACCGGGATCGTCGTGCCGTCGCCCAGGTCGAGCGGGGTGAGGATCCACAGGCCGTCGTCCCGCGCGGCCACCATGAGCTGCCGTCCGGCGTCGTAGGTGCCCTCGGCCGTCACCCGGCGCCTGGCCGCCTCCCCCGGCAGGTGCGCGCCGACGCCGGTGAGCGTGCCCACCGCCACCGGTGCGGGGTCCAGCGCGGCGCGGGGCTTCCCGGAGTCCTCGAAGACGCCGAGCTGCCAGCGGCCGAGCAGCCCGCACACCACCAGCGCTCCGATCGCGAGAAGGTGGAGCACCACCACACGGGGAGAGAACAGGATCCGGAGCATGACACCACGCTATCCGCCCAGGTGCGCGGTTCCGCCCCCAGCCCCGTTCGGCATGACACGCCGCCTGCCTGCTGGGAACCTATGTCGAAAAGTCATTCGGTGTCGCTAAAGTCGAGCCATGTCTGATCCCCAGATTGACCCAGCAGGAAACACACAGCAGTTCCGCGCGTTCGCGCAGCGCAACGAGCCGGAGGTCGCCGCCGAGAAGCGGTCGCCGCTCGTTCCCATCGCCATCGCACTCGCCGTGATCATCGTCATCGCGGTGGCCGCCTACCTGATCCTCTGAGGCCCGGGCCCGCCAGGCCCCAAGGAAACCCGCAGTACCCGAGAATCCGGACGCTCCTGGGAGACGCCCCCCTTTCCCAGGGTCCGCTCGCCTCTCGCGGCCTCCCGATCTCCCCTCGGGTCGGCGGCCCGCGACCGCCAGCGCCGCAGGCCACGCCCCGGCGCTTTTCGTGTTTCCTCACAGGCTTCCGCGCTCCCCCATCGGAGCGCCCGCTTCAGAGCCCTCCTTGCTCCATACCGATCGCTCGATATGGGACGGTCCCGTACCGACCAGTCGGTGTGAGGCGCCTCACGGGCCGGAGGGTATGGACGGGGCTCGGGCGCGCCGACTACATTAGACGGTGCGTCCAATAAGGAGAGCGCATGAGAACTCGCCCCGGGATAACCATCATCGGCTCCGGCTTCGCCGGCATCGGCATGGCCATCAAGCTGAAAGAGGCCGGATACCACGACTTCGTGATCCTGGAGAAGGCCGCGGACCTCGGCGGCACCTGGCGGGACAACACCTATCCCGGCTGTGCCTGCGACGTCCCCTCGCACATGTACTCCTTCTCCTACGAGCTCAACCCCGGCTGGTCGCGGATGTTCTCCCCGCAGACCGAGATCTGGGACTACATGCGCGACTGCGTGGTGAAGTACGGCCTGACCCCCCACTTCCGGTTCGGCAAGGAGGTCGTCGGGCTGGAGTACGACGACGCGGCCAACCGCTGGCAGGTCAGCACCACCGACGGTGAGACGTTCACCACCAACGCGATCGTCTCCGGCATCGGGGCGCTGCACATACCGTCGTTCCCGGAGATCCCCGGCCGTGAGCGCTTCCGGGGCCCGGCCTTCCACTCGGCGCAGTGGGACCACTCCCTGGACCTGACCGGCAAGCGGGTCGCGGTGATCGGCACCGGCGCCTCGGCCATCCAGTTCGTCCCGCAGATCGCCAAGCGGGCCGGCCGGCTCACGGTCTTCCAGCGCACGCCCCCGTGGATCCAGCCCAAGCCCGACTTCGCCTTCCCGCCCGCGGCCAAGCGGCTCCTGAGCCTGCCGGGCGCCGCCCGCTCACTGCGCAACTCGATCTACTGGGTGCTGGAGACCCGCGCACTCGGCTTCACGATCGACCCGCGCCTGATGAAGCTGCAGGAGGTGGTGGCCCGCCGCCACCTGGAGCGGCAGGTCCCCGATCCGGGACTGCGCGCCAAGCTGACCCCGGACTACACGATCGGCTGCAAGCGCATCCTGCTGTCCAACGACTACTATCCCGCGCTGACCCGCGACAACGTCGAACTCGTCACCGACGGGGTGGCCGAGATCCGGGAGAACTCCATCGTCGACTCCACCGGCCGGGAGATCGAGGTGGACGTCATCGTCTACGGGACCGGCTTCAAGGTCGTGGACGCGCTGAACGAGCAGCGGATCATCGGCCGGAACGGCCTGAAGATCCAGGACGCCTGGCAGAACGGCATCGAGGCCTACTACGGCGTCTCCACCGCCGGGTTCCCCAACCTGTTCTTCCTGCTCGGCCCGAACACGGGCCTGGGCCACAACTCGGTCGTCTTCATGATCGAATCGCAGGTCAGATACGTGATCGAGTGCCTGAGGCTGCTGTCGAAGACCAGCGCCAAGGCGCTCGACGTGCGGCCCGAGGCCCAGCGGGCGTTCAACGACCGCCTCCAGGAGCGCCTGCACGCCCTGATCTGGAACGAGGGCGGCTGCAAGAGCTGGTACCTCGACGAGCACGGCGTCAACCGCACGACCTGGCCCGGCTTCACCTTCGAGTACTGGGCCCGGATGCGGAAGGTGAAGGCCGAGGCGTACGAGCTCATCCACTGAGCTCCGCCCGCCGGGATCACTCGCCGGGCACGGCGCGCCGTACGGCCTCCCCCTGAGACGGAGGCCGTACGGCGCGCATGCGGACCGGTCACGCGACCCGGACGGTCACGCGGCGTGGGCGAGTCAGGCGTCGGCGGGCTTGGCGGGCAGTTCCACCGGCGGGAAGTCCAGCTCGGTCTGGCCGACGGAGTTGAAGTAGTTGGTGAAGACATTGAGCGCGACCGCGCCGATGATCTCACCGATCTCGCCGTCGCCGTAACCTGCGGCACGGACGTCCGCGAGGTCGGCGTCGGAGACGAAGCCGCGGTTGCGGATCACCGCGCGGGCGAAGCGGAGGGCGGCGGCCACGGCCGGATCACCGGCGTCGGCGTCGAGCCCGGCCTCCAGGTCGGCCCCGCTGACGCCCGCCCGCTCACCGAGGACGGTGTGCGCCGCCAGACAGTACTCGCAGCTGTTCTCCACGGCCGCGACCAGCGCGAGCTGCTCGCGGACCGCGGCGGAGAGCCGCCCCTTGGCCAGGGCTCCGCTGAAGGCCAGATAGGCGTCCAGAACCGCCGGGGAGGCGGCCATGGCGCGCATCATGTTGGGGGTCGCGCCGAGCGCGCGCTCGATCTTGCCGAGCAGAACGCGGGCCTCCGGGTTCGCGGTGGCCGGATCGACGACGGACAGACGAGGCATGGGAACTCCTCACGGGAATCAACGTTTGGCACTGCCAACTATACTTGGCAGTGCCAAATATTCAACCTCCGGGCTGGGTCTTCGAGGACCGAGGACACGAACGGCCCCTCCACCGGGTGAACCGTTCACATGGACGGATGAACCGCGGGATCAGGCGGGCTCGCGGTCAGGCGGGCTCGTGGTCCGGGCAGTCGAGACGGAGTTCTCCGTCGCCGAAGGGAGCGTCCACGAACATGCAGTGATGCGGCTGACCCGGATCCTCCGGATGCGCGTCGGGACGGTAGAAACGGCAGGTCACGCACATCCGGGAGATCGGGATCGCCCGGCGTTCCTGCAGCTCTCGCATCATCGTGGCCGCCCCGCGCAACATCGCCGCGAGATCACCGGGGTCCAGTGCGGCCACGGCCGCCCGCAGCGGTTCCGGAACGACGCTCAGCCGAGCCGCCTCCTGCCGCCCCGCGTCGGTGAGAGTGAGCACGAAGGCGCGGGCGTCGGCCGCGTCCCTGGCCTTTCCCACCAGCCCTTTGCCGGTGAGGGCCCGCATGGCGTCACTGACCGTCGGCGCGGTCGAGGCCAGAGCCGCGACGACCTCTCCCTGCCGCCGGGGGCGATCGTCCCCGGCGAGGAACGTCAGGATGTCGGCTTGGAGGGGTGTCAGTCCATGGGGTCCCGCGTTGCGCCAGGCGCTCATCCGCACCGCCTGTCCCAGCCTCGCCAGCCCCGCGAGCAACTGCTCGTCGCGTGGCGGCCCCGGCACCTCCACGGGCTGGCCCACGTCCACCGGTTCACCCTCCCCCGGAATCCTCAGCAGTGCGGACTCCCGGAATCCTAGGCATCGCGCCCCGCGGACGGGCACCCGCCGTACGGCGGCGCCGAAAACACCGCGCCGCCTCCCACCGTACCGGCGCCGGCGGAGGAGAGCCCGGGAGCCGGGTGATCACCGTGCCGGTGCGTCCGAGAGCCACCTCGCCGGTGCGTCCGAGAACCGCCTCACCGGTGCGTCCGAGAACCGCCTCACCGGTGCGTCCGAGAACCGCCTCCGAAGAGAGGGGCCTTCTCGCCGGGGACGCCGTACCGCCCCCGGCGAGGCGGTCAGCGGGCCGGGACGACGACCAGGGCGCTGCCTCCTCCCCGCCGGGAGGGCTCGGCGACGGCCTGGAGTCTGCCGCGGCCGAGGAACTCCACCGCGGTGGCCGCGCCGATCTCCGGGTTGAGGGCGAAGCTGTGCCCCCTGGCCGTCAGCTCGGCGCCGTAGCGGTCGAGGAAGCCCTGCTCGGCCTGGGTCTGGGCGGTGTTGCGCTGGGTGGCCCGGGGGGCGGCGAGCGCCTCGGGCAGGGGCATGCCCAGCTCCCAGCGGTTGACGAGGATCTGCAGCACGGTCGTGATGATCGTCGATCCGCCGGGCGAGCCGAGGGCGAGCAGGGGCTTGCCCTCGGCGAGGACGATCGTCGGGGCCATGGACGAGCGGGGGCGCTTGCCCGGGCCGGGCAGGTTCGAGTCGCCCGGGGCCGGGCCGAAGGTGAAGTCGGTCAGCTCATTGTTGAGCAGGAAGCCGCGCCCGGGGACGACGATGCCGTTGCCGCCGGTGGACTCGATGGTGATGTTGTAGGCGACCACGTTGCCCCAGCGGTCCGTCACGACCAGGTGGGTGGTCTCCGGTCCCTCCGCCGGCGGCTCCGCGCCCCGCCCCGGAGACGCCGGAGACGGGGGAGGCACGGAAGAGTCCGGGGACGGGGCGGGCGAGGGCGAGGCGGGCGGGCACGGCTCGTAGGCCCCGTCGGGGTTCCCGGGCGGGGCCGGGTGCGGCATCGCCCGATCGCCGATCAGGCAGGCGCGCTCCTTGGCGAACCCGTCGGACAGCAGCTCCCGCAGCGGCACGCCGGGGACGTCGCCGACGTACTTCCCCCGGTCGGCGAAGGCCAGCCGGGACGCCTCCAGGTACTCGTGCACGCCCGCCTCGGGGAGGGCCTCCAGGATGTTGAGCGCCTCGCCGACCGTCGAGCCGCCCGAGGACGGCGGCGCCATGCCGTACACGTCCATGCCCTTGTAGGTCATCTTCGTGGGCGGGCGCTCCAGGGCCCGGTAGGCCGTCAGGTCCCGCACCTCCATCAGGCCGGGCCGGACGCTCCTGGTGGAGCCCGGGGTGACCGGCGGATTCTTGACGGTGTCCACGATCTCGACGCCGAGGCCGCCGCCGTACAGCCAGCCGCCGCCGTACCGGCCGAGCAGGCGGTAGGTCTCGGCCAGCTCGGGGTTGCGGAACGTGGAGCCGACCGGGGGCGGCGCGCCGCCGGGCAGGAAGAGCGCGGCGCTGGAGGTGAAGTCCTTGAACCGGGCGGCGTTGGCGGCCGTCTGGTCGTGGAAGGTCTGATCGACCGTGAACCCCTCGCGCGCCACCTCGATCGCGGGCCGCAGCGCCTGCCGGAGCGAGATCGTGCCGAACCGGCGCAGCGCCAGCTCCCACTGCGCCACGCTGCCCGGCACCCCGGCGGAGAGCCCGCTGGTGACGGCCTGCTCGAACGGGATGCCCTCCAGGGAGGTCGGGGTCATCGCCCGGGGCGCCGTCTCACGGCCGTCGATCGTGTGGATCCGTCCCCGCCGGGCGTCGTAGTAGACGATGAACCCGCCCCCGGCCAGCCCGGCGGAGTAGGGCTCGGTGACGCCGAGCGTGGCCGCCCCCGCGATCGCCGCGTCCATCGCGTTGCCTCCGCGCCGCAGCACCTTCAGCGCCGCCTCGCTGGCGTCCAGATCGACGGTGGAGACGGCTCCGCCGTACCCCTCGGCGACGGGACTCTTCTCCCGCCGCCCGCCTCCGGCCACCGGCGGCGGCCCGGACACGGATCCGGCCGCGGGACCGGCCGCCGGCTTGATCGACGGCGTCACCGCCGTGGCGGGCGACGCGATCAGGACAGAGCTTCCGAACAGGACTCCGGCGAGCGGTACCGCGAAGCGATGAGCGATCATCATGACCTCCTGCGGAGAGCTTTACCCAGCTTGTCAGGTTTGTCAGCTCTGTACTTCTGAGAAGTCCTGTGCTCACGGGGAATGTCCGTGCCACCGGGGGCCGTGCTCCGGAAGTTCCGTACGCCGGAGGATGTAGCGCCCCCTGCCCCGCAGGGCGGACGCCCGGGCCGGCGGGCGGGCATAGGGTGCTGGGCGTGCGCACCCGACCCCGCTGGACCGACCGGATGCTCCCGCTCATCGTGGGAGCCGCCCAGGTCGCGTCCAATTACGGGGCGGAGGACAACCAGCCGGACCGCCTCCCGGCGGACCCGTTCGGCGTCTCCCTGCTGCTGGCCGGGCCGCTCGCCCTGGCCATGCGGCGCAGCCACCCGGTGTCCACCCTGCTCGTCACGCTCGCCACGACCTTCGTCTTCATCATCCGGGGCCACGCCTACGGCCCGATCTTCTTCAGCCCCGTCATCGCGCTCTACTTCACCGTCGTCCTCGGCCACCGGCGCGTCGCCTGGGCCGCCTCGGTCGTGGCCTACGCGTTCTTCGTCGTCTACACGAACTGGCTGGCGCCCGTCCCCAGCCCGGGGCTGTGGCACACCATCGCCATCGCGGCCGTCATGGGGATCGTCCTGGCCGTGGGCGAGTTCGTCCGGGCCAGGAAGGAGCGGGCGGCCGAACACGCGAGGGTGACCGAGGAGGAGTCGCGGCGGCAGGCCAGCGAGGAGCGGCTGACCATGGCCCAGGAGCTGCACGACGTGCTCGCCCACAACATCTCGCTCATCCACGTGCAGGCCTCCACCGCGCTGCACCTGATCGACGACCACCCCGAGCAGGCCCGCACCGCGCTCACCACGATCAAGCAGGCGTCCAAGGAGGTGCTCACCGAGATGCGCTCGCTGATCGGCGTGCTCCGCGACGGCGCGCCGCGCTCCCCCGCGGGCGGGCTGGACCGGCTCGACGAGCTGGCCGGGCGGAGCGGCCTCGACGTCACCCGGCGCGTCACCGGCCGGGCCAGGCCGCTCCCGTCCGGGGTGGACCTGGCCGGGTACCGCATCGCGCAGGAGTCCCTCACCAACGTCGCCCGGCACGCTCCCGGCTCCGCCGTCGAGCTCCTGCTGGAGTACGGCGCCCGCGAGCTGCTCATCCGCATCACCGACTCCGGGGAGGGCACGCCCGCCGAGAACCTGGGCGGCGGCAACGGCATCCCCGGGATGAAGGAGCGGGCCGCCGCCCTCGGGGGGACGCTCACCGCCGGGCGCCACGGGCGGGGCTTCCGCGTCGAGGCCCGGCTGCCGATCCCCGAGGAGACGCCGTGACCGCGGAACAGACGCCATGCCCCGGGGGGACACCATGACCATCGGAGGAGACCCCGTGACCCCCGGAAGAGACGACACGTGATCAGCATCGTTCTCGCCGACGACCAGGCCCTGGTCCGGGCCGGTTTCCGGGCCCTGCTCGACGCCCAGCCCGGGATGACCGTGGTCGCCGAGGCCGCCGACGGGGCCGAGGCCATCGCGCGGGCCGGCGAGCACCGGCCGGACGTGATCCTGATGGACGTCCGGATGCCGGGCATGGACGGCCTGGAGGCCACCCGGCGGATGCCACCCGGCCCGAAGATCATCATCCTGACCACGTTCGAGCTCGACGAGTACGTCTTCGAGGCCCTGCGCAACGGCGCCAGCGGCTTCCTGGTCAAGGACACCGAGCCCGCCGAGCTGATCCAGGCCGTCCGCGTCGTCGCCGCCGGCGACGCCCTGCTCTCCCCCGGCGTGACCCGCCGCCTCATCGCCGAGTACGCCAGCCGCGCCAAGCGGCCCGAGTCCTCCATGGACCTGTCCCCGCTCACCGACCGGGAACGCGAGGTCCTCGCCCTGGTCGGCACCGGCATGACCAACGACGAGATCGCCGGGCGGCTCTTCATGAGCCCGGCCACGGCCAAGACCCACGTCAGCCGCACCATGATGAAGCTGCGCGCCCGCGACCGCGCCCAGCTCGTCGTCATCGCCTACGAGAGCGGACTGGTCCGCCCCGGCTGGGCGTGAACGCCTCGCGATCCGATCAGGTGTTTGCAATACTGACCGTGTTCACAGGAACACGAAGGGACACGTGATCATGGTAATGACCTCGCGACGGCAGCCCGCCGACCTGCGGCCCACCCCCGAGACCGCGTCCCGGCCCCTGCCCAGCACCGCGCGCGAGCTGTTCGACGCGCTCCCGCAGCTCCCCGGACTGCGGACCGAGGTCATCAACGGGAGTCTGATAGTGAGTCCGGTAGGCACCCCCGAGCATGCCAGGATCGCCATGCGCCTGTACGCCGCCCTGCTTCCTCTCATGGAAGAGAAGGATTGGGACGGCTTCAGCGGCAACGTCGACGTCTGCATGGACGGCTCCCGCGAGCCGGTCGAGCCGGACTTCGTCCTGGCCCCGGCCGACTGCCCGCGCTGGGGCACGCGCGAACTCCTCTCCTCCGGTCTGATCATGGTCGCCGAGATCGTC
The DNA here is from genome assembly GCF_016863135.1 of Planobispora longispora. Lineage (GTDB taxonomy): Bacteria > Actinomycetota > Actinomycetes > Streptosporangiales > Streptosporangiaceae > Planobispora > Planobispora longispora. The sequence continues at coordinate 914 of NZ_BOOH01000011.1, read as the reverse complement.
TCACCCGGCAGCGTCATCGACGACCGTGAGCGGAAGCCGGACCTCTACGCCATGGGGCTGATCCCCGTCATGCTCCTCATCGACCCCGTCGCCACCCCCGCCACCGTGACCGTCTTCAGCGATCCCAAGGGAGGCGAGTACCAGACGGTCTCCCGCGTCGCCGTGGGCAGCGAGCTCCGCCTCCCCGCGCCCGTCGATTTCACCCTCGACACCTCGATCTTCGAGAAGGCCCTCAAGCGGACCTGAGCACCCACCGTCCCGAACGACCGCCGGTGGCGGTGGGTAATGAGAATGTCACTGTTCGTTCCCGGTGAGGGCGGTTACGGTCGAGCCGTGGGGACCTGGATCGCGATCCCGGCCGCTCGCTGAGCGTGGGGCCGGTCGCGCTGTTCGTCGGGGGGCTCGCCGCCGGCCTGGTGGCGGGCGCCGCGTCGTGTACGGCCGTGCAGGGCGGCCTGCTCGCGGGCCTCATCTCCGGCCCCTCCCCCGCCTTCCCGCGCAGCCGGGACTGCCACACCCCTCAGTCGCTCCGGCAGGACGGCGACGAGCCCTCCTCCCGTCGCACCCGAGACCGCCGCACCCGAGACCGCCACCCGTCCCCCGATTCCGGCGAGCCCTCCGATCCGAAGGTCGTCGGCCTGTTCCTCACCGGACGGCTGGCCTCCCACATCGTGGCCGGGGCACTGCTCGGCCTGCTGGGCTCGGCCGTACGGCTGGCGCCGGGAGCACGCGCGGCGCTGCTGGTGGCGGCCGGGATCGCGGTCACGGGGTTCGGCCTGCGCCTGCTCGTGCGCGGGGTCCGCGCCTGCCCGCCGCGAAGGACGCCACGCCTCGTCCCGGGGACCGCTCCCACCGTAACCGCCGCTCCCGCCGGAGGAAGCACCCGAACCGAGAGGGCCGCTCCCGCCACCGGA